>JANSWW010000008.1 GCA_024743275.1 Alphaproteobacteria bacterium | reverse complement strand
CTGGTGACCGCCGGCTTCACGGTCTCGCAGTTCATCGAGCATTGGACGAATTTCGGCCAGACCGAGGGCCGAAAGGTCTTCGATCCGGGGCAGTATTTCGCCGCCAACACCGATGTCGCCACCGCCGGGGCCAGCGCCTATATCCACTATCAGGACGCCGGCCGGGCCGAGGGGCGGCCGACGAGCAAGACGGATAGCGGCACCACGACGACACCGCCGACGCTGACCGTCGCCGATGCCAGTGTCGCCGAGGGCGACAGCGGCACCGCCAACCTCGGCTTCACGCTGACCTTGTCGGCGGCGGCGAGCAGCGACGTCACCGTCAGCTATGCGACCGCCGACGGGACCGCCGTGGCGGGCTCCGACTATACCGCCGCCTCCGGCACCGCGACGATCGCGGCGGGCCAGACCACGGCCACCGTTACCGTGCCGGTCACCGGCGACACATCCGTCGAAAGCGACGAGACCCTCACGTTGACCCTCTCCAGCCCGACAAACGCGCAGTTCGCCAACAGCGCGACGACCGCCACCGCCACCGGCACCATTACCAATGACGACACGGCGACAACGCCGAGTGGCTCGGGCCTGTCCATCACCTTCGACTACCGCTTCGATACGGCGGGCTTCTTCACCACCGAGGTTCGCGCCGGGCTCGACGAGGCGGCCCGGATCTGGTCGACCTATCTCAAGGACGATTTCACCGACGTGCCCGCCGGAACCGTCCTGCGCATCGCCGATCCGGTAACGGGTCAAACCCAGTCGGTGACCCTGGAAAGCGACATCGACGATATTCTGATCTTCGCCGGCGCCAAGGACATCTCCGGCAGTACCCTGGCGCAGGCTGGACCGGAGACCAATGTCGACGGCGACATCTACAATGCGCGCACGGACGGCAGCTTCCGCGTCGCCGCGGCCTCGAATTTCGAACCGTGGGCGGGCTCCCTGCTCGTCGATACCGGCACCGACTGGGACTACTCGACCGGCACGGTGGAAGCCGGGAAGTTCGACTTCGTCTCGGTGATGATGCACGAGATCGGCCATGTGCTCGGGATTTCGACGGCGGATATCTATGACAGTCAGATCACCAGCCAGACCTTCACCGGGGTCAACACCAAGGCGAACAACAGCGGTACCGCCGTGCCGCTGACCAGCGACGGCCACGTCCAGGAAGGGTTCCTCAACGACACGGTGCTGATGGACCCGACCACCGCCTCCGGCCCGGCGATCCGCACCCCGTCGGCGATCGACTTGGCGCTCCTGGCCGATATCGGCTACCAGATCGACGGTTTCACCACGCAAGGCTCGACCCCCGCGATCGTGACCGAGGGCGCCGACGTCACGATCTTCGGGACGGTCGTCGCCGATAGCATCGACGGGCTTGGCGGCAACGATCAGATCCAGGGCAATGACGGGAACGACAGCCTGATCGGCGGTCTGGGCGACGATACGCTGTTCGGCCAGAACGGCGCGGACACGCTGGCAGGCGGCGCCGGAGCGGATCAGGTCCAGGGCGGGGCCGGCAACGATTCGATCCTGATCGGCGATGGCGGCGACAGTGTCTTCGGCCAGGACGGGACCGATCTCTTCTATATCCAGAGCGGAACCGGCGACCACAATCTGAACGACTTCGATCTGACCGAGACCATCGTGGTCGACCCGTCCCTCGGTGTCTCGACCCCGGCGGAAGCCCTGGCCGCCGTCTCGACCCAATTCACCAACGCGACCGAATTCACCTTCGGCACCCAGGTGGTGACGGTCTTCGTCACCGGCGTGACGGAAAGCAATTTCCAGATCGGCACCTACGGAAGCTTCACCCCGTCGATGGCGGATTTCGGCCTCTGACGGAGGAGTCCATCCACGATTTCAGCCCCCCTTCGGCCCGGCGACGATCCCGGCGTCGTGAAGACGGCCGATCTCATGGTCCGGCAGGCCGATCACGTCGGCGAGGATTTCATCGGTGTGCTGACCCAGCGCCGGGGCGGCACCCGGCGGCCGTCGGGGCGCGGCACCAAACTGAAGCGGTGATCCGGGCGACAGCAGAGGGCCGATCCCGGCATGGTCGACCGTCTCGAACATCGGATTGTCGGCCGAAAGATCGGGATCGCGGGCAAGGGCTTCCTGGAAACTGCGAAACGGTCCGCAAACCACTCCGTGGCCTTCGAGCCCCGCCATGGCGGTCTCCATCGTCCGAGCGGCGAACCAGGACCGGAGGATCTCGGTGATGCGATGACGGGCGGTCCAGCGTTCCCCTTCCAGATTGAGGTCGCGGCCGATCTCGTCCGCCAAGGCCGCCATGCGCGACCCGGTCCCCGTTGCCTCCAAAAGACCGCGCCACTGACGCTGGGTCAGCGCCACCACCATGAGCCTTTCCCCGTCGGACGTTTCGAAATCCTGACCATAGGCGCCATAGAGCGCGTTGCCGGATTTGGGCCTGTCGACACCATTGATCGCGACCTCGCCGATGATTCCCAGATTCCCCAGCATCGCCGCCGCCACGTCCTTCAGCGCCAACTGGACATGCTGCCCCTCCCCCGTGAGCCGTCGATGGCGTTCCGCCACCATCAGGCCCAAGGCCGCCTGCTGACCGGCGATGCAGTCCCATGCGGGCAACACATGGGCGACGGGATCGTCAGCCCCCTCGGGCCCGGTCGCATTCGGAAAACCGACCGCCGGATTGACCGTGTAGTCGACCGCCGGTCCGCCCCGGCGATCGCCCAGTAGCTCGAACACGATCAAGTCTTCCCGGTGCTTGCGCAGCGCCTCATAGGCCATCCAGCCCCGGACCCGAAGATTGGTGAGGAACATGCCCGCATCGTCACCGGGCGCGCAGATCAACCGGGTCAGGATCTCCTGGCCTTCCGCTGTGCGCATGTCGACCGCGATCGATCGTTTACCCTTGTTGAGCCCGGCCCAGAACAGGCTGTCGCCGGCCTCGGTCACCGGCCAGCGGTGATAGTCGAGCCCGCCCTGCAACCGGTCGAAGCGGATGACGTCCGCGCCCATTTGCGCCAACGTCATGCCCGCGAGCGGGGCGGCGACGAAAGCGGAGCCCTCGACCACCCGCATGCCTTTCAGGATCCCAAGCATTCTTCCCCCCTTTGGCGGCCACCCCTTTTGGCGCCGACACCTTTTCGTGGCGCCGTTTCAAACACCATAGGCAAGGTTGCGGATTAAGGCGAGATCGGTCCCAGGGCGTGAACCGCGTCGATCCGGCTGGAATGCGGCAAAAAGATTTGATACATGGCTGTCATCTGAATTGCGCAATCCGAATCAACGGATCGGGGAGAGGTTAGACATGAGCGACCAGCACGAATATCTCGAACACCAAAAGACCTATGACGGCTTCATAACCTTGACCAAATGGTCGACCGTCGCCGTGGTGCTCCTGCTGGTCCTGATGGCGGTCTTCCTGCTGTAGTCCCGCCGGCAACCGATAGCAAAAAGGGCGCGGCCGAGAGGCCAGCGCCCTTTTTCTTTGGCTCGCCCCGATCCCGACCCACCGTCCCGAAACCTGCTGGCACCCAAAAACCCTCGAACAATCAATGGACGATTGATTGAATGATTTGGATAACTTAGGTTGCATCACCGTTGTTCAAGGAGGGTATCGATGAAGCGGATCGCGGTGATCATTGGCAGTGTTCTGATGTTGGCTGGCTGCCAGGCCGAAATGGTCGAGGTGACCATAACGACCGATGCGATTCGGACGGTCCAGAACGGTGGATCGGAATCGGTGCCTTTCGAAGCACAATTCAAAATGCTGGCCGATCTAGACAACGACACCCGAACAATGATCGATGCCCTGGAACGGGTCGTGAGCCAGTCTATTGACATCGACGAGTTCGAGATCAAAACCGAGGAGTTCGGATTTGCGGTCGAATTGGAAGGCTCGATCCCCATGTCGGACGACCCCAATACGCCGGACCCCTATTTCGTGCTTGTCTCGCCGTCCCGTGTGTTTGACGGCTACCATACGGTCGAACTGCGCACAGGGTACGAGTTCGATATGATGCTCGGTCAGCTTACCGCCATCAATTTCATGCTGGCGCCCGATCGCTACCACCCGACGCAATTCCGTCTACGGGGCGACGGGTTGGACCTGGTCGCACCGGCGGCCGAGGTGGACGGTGAAGCGCATTTCCTTTGGACGGGACCTTTGAAACGCCGGGTCAACCTGACCTTTAGGGGCGGCGCATATGAACAAACAGGAGCCGGTTTCCTGTTTCGTTGAACCCCTGCCGGTCAATGGGGCACGTCGGAACACATTGAAACGGTATAGGGCGAACGCCACCACCATAGGCTGGCCCCAGGCGATGGCGATGCCAGGATAAACTGCCGGGCCGACCCGCCCTATCGCGGCAGCTGGGTTTCGACCAGACGGCTCCAATAGCTCGAGCCGAGCGGCAGGACCTCGTCGTTGAAGTCGTAGCTCGGATTGTGGAGCATCTCCTCCGGCTTGGCCTCGCCGTTGCCGATCCAGACATAGCTGCCCGGGCGCTGGTTCAGCATGTAGGAGAAATCCTCGCCGCCCATGCTCGGGGTCGGGTCGTGGTCGATATTGGTCTCGCCCACCAGCTCGGCCGCGACCTGGGCGGCGATCTGGGTTTCCTTCTCGCTGTTGATCGTCGCCGGATAGCCACGTCGGAAATCGAGCTCGCCGCGCCCGCCATGGGCCGCCGGAATGCCCTCGATGATCTGCTTCATCCGGTTTTCGGCCAGATCCATCATCTCGGTGGTGTAGGTCCGGACCGTGCCGCGCAGGACCGCGTGGGGCGGGATCACGTTATAGGCGTCCCCGGCATGGAACTGGGTGACGGAGACCACGACGCTTTCCAGCGGATGGGCGTTCCGGCTGGCGATGGTCTGCAGCGCGCCCATCACCTCGGAGGCGACGACGATCGGATCGACCGTGTTGTAGGGCATGGCCGCATGGCCACCGACGCCGTGGATGGTGGCGTCGAAGGTCGCGGTCCCGGCCATCATCGGGCCGGGTTTCACGGCGAAACTGCCGACCGGCATGCCGGGCCAGTTATGCATGCCCCACACGGTCTCGCAGTCGAACTTGTCGAACAGGCCTTCCTTCACCATGACGTCGCCGCCGCCGCCGCCCTCTTCGGCGGGCTGGAAGATGAAATAGACCGTCCCGTCGAAATTCCGCGTCTCGGCGAGATAGCGGGCGGCCCCCAGCAGCATGGTGGTGTGACCGTCATGGCCGCAGGCGTGCATTTTGCCGTCGTTCAGGGACTTATGGTCGAAGTCGTTCGCCTCCAGGATCGGCAGCGCGTCCATGTCGGCGCGCAGACCGATGGCCTTGCCGCTGCCCTTGGACTGGCCTTCCAGCTTGCCGACGATCCCGGTCTTGGCGAGACCGCGGTGAACCTCGATCCCAAACTCCTCGAGCTTCTTGGCGACGAAGTCGCTGGTCCAGTTCTCCTGGAAGGAGAGTTCCGGATGCTTGTGAAGTTCCCGGCGCCATTCGGTGAGATCGGCGTGGAAATCCGCGATGCGGTTGATGATCGGCATGGAGGGATCCCTGTTGCGCTTGGATTGAAATGCGTTTCGAGACTATGTGCCGCGGATCGCCACGGGTTCAAGGCCGTGGGTCAGAAAGGCAGTTATGAAAAAGGGCGCCCACCATACGGCGGGCGCCCTGATCCTGCGCGAAGCGGGAAAACCGCTTAGCCGACGATTTCCGTGCCGGAGAAGAAGAAGGCGATCTCGATCGCCGCGTTCTCATCGCTGTCGGAACCGTGGACGGAGTTCGCTTCGATGTTCTCGGCGAACGCCTTGCGGATGGTGCCCTCGGCGGCGTCGGCCGGGTTGGTCGCGCCCATCACGTCGCGGTTCGTCTTCACCGCGTCCTCGCCTTCCAGCACCTGGACGACCACCGGACCGGAGGTCATGAACTTGATCAGGTCCTGGTAGAACGGCCGCTCCTTGTGGACCTCGTAGAATTTGCCGGCCTGGTCGGCGGTCATGTGGATCCGCTTCTGGGCCACGATCCGGAGACCGGCATCTTCCAGCATGGCGTTGATCTTGCCGGTCAGGTTCCGGCGGGTGGCATCCGGCTTGATGATGGAAAACGTCCGCGTGACGGCCATCTTGGGTCTCCTAATGTCGCAAAGTGTATGGGATTGGCGGTTTTGCTGGCGCGGGTTATAGCGACGCCGCTCTGGGACCGCAACACCGCCTTTCACGGGACCGGAAACAGACCTGATAACCGATTGAACCTTTTAAAAAAGCTCTACTTCCGGCAACACATCGACGAAATCCGGACCGCATGGAGGAAATCCGAGCATGTTCTACGAGCCCGCCAAGAATAATCACGGCCTGCCGCGCAATCCGTTCAAGGCCCTGGTCGCCCCGCGGCCGATCGGCTGGATCACCTCTGTGGACGAAAACGGCGTCACCAACATCGCGCCCTACAGCTACTATAACGCCTTCGGCGACAATCCGGTCTGTGTCGCGTTTTCCGCGGCCGCCCGCCCGGAAGGCGGCATGAAGGACAGCTCCCGCAATGTCGAGAAGACCGGCGAGTTCGTCGCCAACCTGGTTTCCTGGGACCAGCGGGAGGCGATGAATCTGACCTCCGCCGCGCTGCCGCCGGGCCAGAGCGAGGTGGCGTTCGCCGGCCTGGAAATGGAACCCTCCACCCTGGTCAAGCCGCAGCGGATCAAGGGCGCGCCCGCCCATCTCGAATGTAAGCTGTGGAAGATCGTCGATCTGCCCTGCAACGATCCGGACAACCGGCAGATGCTGGTCATCGGCGAAGTGGTCGGCGTGCACATCGACGACCGGTTCATCACCGACGGTTTCGTCGATACCGCCAGGATGAAGCCGGTCGCGCGTCTGGGCTATATGGACTACGCGGTGGTGACCGAGACCTTCCAAATGCACCGTCCCGAGGTATAAAGGCCCCTCACAGACGGGTCTTCAACCGACGGGGGCATCATGAGCCGGGCGCTGCAATACTATATCCGAATGCTGCAGGACGAGACCCGGAACAAGGCCTATGCCGACGCCATCGCCCGGGCGGTCCAACCGGGCATGGTGGTCGCCGATATCGGCACCGGACAGGGGCTTCTCGCGATGATGGCGGCCAAGGCGGGCGCCAAAAAGGTCTATGCCATCGAACGGGTGCCGGAATCCCAGGCGCTCGCCAAACATCTCATCGCCCGGAACGGCTTCGCCGACCGGATCGAGGTGGTCGAGGACCATGCGGAGAAAGTGGTCCTGCCGGAACCAGTCGATCTCGTGATCTCGGAAATCCTCGGCAATATGGGCATCGACGAGGGCATACACCCGGCCTATACGGGCTTTCTCGCCAACAACCCCCATGACGCATCCGGGGCGACGCCCCGCGTGCTGCCGAAACGGGTGAAGATGTACCTTCAACCCCTCATGCTGACCGACGCCTTCCTCGGCGCGTGGCGGACCACCATCGACGGTCTCGACTTCTCCCCGGCCCTGGAGATCAGCACGGAGAATCTCACGACCTCGATCGATCTCCGGCGGCCGCAGCGCCCGCTCGCCCCGCCGGTTCTGCTGGAGGAGGTGGCACCCGGGATCACCCCGGACCCGCATCCGGAAAGCTGGACGGCGGAGTTCACGATCGACCGGGACGGCGCGCTCGACGGGTTCTGGGGCTTCTTCGAGGCGGAGCTGGTCGACGGCATCTGGGTCGACAACAAATGCCGCCAGGATTGCAGCTGGTTCCATTTCTTCAAACCGTGCCAGCCGCCGGTCCCGGTCCAAAAGGGCCAAAGGATCACCGCGACACTGGACCGGCTGGGGGCGACCCATCATCATGGCTGGGACGTTACCTGGATCCCCCAGGACGAGAAGACGGAAGAGCAGCCCGCCGCGTGAAGATCCATCTCTGCAATCCGAACACCACCGCCTCCATGACCGAGGCCTGCGCCCTCGCCGGACGGGCTGTGGCCGCCCCCAGCACCGAGATCGTCGCCACCAATCCTGCGGACGGCCCGGTATCGATCGAAAGCCAATATGACAGCGCCTGGTGCGTGCCCGGCCTGTTGGACCTGGTCCGTCGGGAGGAAGCGGCGGGGGCCGACGCCCATATCGTCGCCTGTTTCCGCGACCCGGGCCTCGAAGCCTGCCGGGAAATCTCCCGCGGCCCCGTGCTCGGCATCGCCGAGGCGGCCATGCACGCCGCCAGCCTGTTGGGCCGGGGGTTCACCATCCTCACCACCCTGCCCCGCTCGGTCCCGGTGCAGGAGGGGCTGGCCCGCAAATACGGTTTCGGCGGCCATCTGCGCTCGGTCCGGCCGCTCAACGTGCCGGTCCTCGAATTGGAGGACCCGACCTCGGCGGCCGCCGACAAGGTCATCGCCCTGACCAAGATGGCGCGGGACGAGGACGGAGCCGATTGCGTGCTGCTCGGCTGCGCCGGGCTGGTCGACCTGGCCAAACGGGTGAGCGACGAGACCGGCGTCGTGGTCCTGGATGGGGTCGTGGCCGCGGTGAAGATGGCCGAGGCCCTCGTCGGGGCCGGCTATAAAACGGCAAAGGCGGGAGGCTATGCGGCCCCCCGCCCAAAACCCTACACCGGCAAATTCACGGCCGCCGCACCCGAGTAGTTAGCCCGCCGCCTGTTGCGGACGCCGGTTCCGGTTGGGCCGGCGCTTGCGCTGGGCATTGTCGTTAAGGGCCGGCTTGGTATCCGCCCGCTTCGCATGGGCAGGTTTCCCGGCTCCCTGGTTTGCAGCACCCTGGTTATCACGGGCCGGTTTCCCGTGGGCAGGTTTCCCGTGGACGGGTTTCCCGGGGGCCGTATCCCGATGGCGCCGGCTGCCCGGCTGTTGCGGCTGGTTGCCCCGCGTGGCCCGCTGGCCCGGCTTCGGCGGCGGGGTGATCTTGACCCCGTCCGGCAGCAGCCGGGTGCCGGTCAATCTTTCGATATCCCGGGCATAGGACGTCTCGCCCTGATCGCAGAGCGAAATGGCCACCCCGCTGCGGCCCGCCCGCGCGGTCCGACCGATGCGGTGGACATAAGCCTCCGGAACATTCGGCAGTTCGTAGTTCACCACATGGCTGACATCGTCGATGTCGATGCCACGGGCGGCGATATCGGTCGCCACCAGGACTTTGACCCGGCTCTTCTTGAACGCGGCGAGCGCCCGTTCCCGCTGCCCCTGGCTCTTATCGCCATGGATCGCCGCGGCCGAGATGCCGGCCCGGTCGAGATATTGGCAGACACGGTCCGCGCCCCGCTTGGTGCGGGTGAAGACGATGGCCCGGTCGACGTCGTCGGCGGCGAGGATCTCGATCAGCATGTCCCGCTTCTCCAACTGGCCGACCATGTGAAGCCGCTGGTCGATCTGGTCGATCGGGCGGGACACCGGTGACACGGAGATTTCGGCGGGATCACTCAGAATATCGCTTGCCAGGGCCTTGATCTGTTTCGGCATGGTCGCCGACAGCAGCAGGGTCTGGCGGTCGCCTGGGATCTTGGAGAGGATCTTGCGGACCGGCGGCAGGAAGCCGAGATCCATCATCTGATCGGCCTCGTCGAGAACGACCGTATGGGTCCGGTCGAGCCGGATCACGCCGGTGTCGCAATGATCGATCAGGCGGCCCGGCGTGGCGACCAGGACGTCGACGCCCCGCTTCATGGCCATGACCTGCGGTCCGGGCCGGGCGCCGCCGACCACGGTGGCGACGGAGATCTTGGCGAAGGCGCCATAGGTGCGCACGCTGTCGGCGATCTGGGCGGCCAGCTCACGGGTCGGCGCCAGGATCAGGGCATGGCAGGTCTTGCCCACCGCCTGTTTCTTGGCGGCGATGATCTTTTCCAGGATCGGCAGCACGAAGGAGGCCGTCTTGCCGGTCCCCGTCTGGGCGATGCCGAGAATGTCCCGCCCGTCGAGCATGGCCGGAATGACCTTCGCCTGGATCGGGGTCGGGGTGTCGTAACCCTGCTTGGAAACGGCACGGAGAATGGCCTCGGACAGGCCGAGGTCGGTAAATTTTGTCAAAGGAATCCTTTCATGACCGATCCCCGGAATGGGTGATGCGGTCCGTTCTTTTTCTTTTTGAGAAGCTTGCGTAGCGCAGCCGCTCGGTCTTTCGGGTGAGAAAGACGAAGGCGCCCGGACGTCTTGGAAGACTGTCTCCGGGGCGAGCGGCTCTCTCTCGGGCGGCCGCAGACAGGTTTCTGTCGTCTACGCGCGGCGCCACGACCCGGATATGGTCATACATACTGACCTTTTACAAGTTCTTTTGCGGCAAGGCGGTTTCACGCCACCGCCATCGCCCTGCGATCCAACCTGCGGACTTCCAAGGCCGCCAGCAGGCCGATCACCACGCAAGCGATCAGAATCGAGAGCAAGACCATGGGATCCGGACTCCCGGCCACGGCGGTCCCGGAAAGCGTCGACAAAAGGGATCCGATGCCCAGGGTAACGGCCCCGGCCAGGCCCGAGGCGCTGCCCGCCAGTTTGGGCCGCACCGACAGGGAGCCCGCGTTGCTCGACGGCAGGGTGAGGCCGTTGCCGATCCCGACGAAGAGGGTTCCGCCGAACAGGATCAGCACATCGCCATGGCCGAGCAAGAACAACAGAAGGGCGCTGGACAGCCCAACCAGAGAGACGAGCCGCCCCGCGATCATCATGGTGGTGAGGCGGAACCTTGCCGCATAGCGTCCGGACAGAAAGGCCCCGAAGGAGAACCCGGCCGTGACCGTGCCCATGTAGAAACCGAGTTCCGCGGGCGACAGCCCGAGCATGCCCACGGCGACCAGGGGAGCCCCGGCCAGGAAGGAATAGAAAGCACCGACCGAGAACGCCATGCAGACCGCGTAGCCCCAGAATTCACGCGCGCGCAACAAGCCGGGATAACGTCGGATCTGCGCCGCCATCGTGTCGGACCGATTGTTGTTCGTCTCGCCCAGATCGATCCACGCCAGAACGAAGCACAACACTCCGAGCCCGGTCAGCGTGAGGAAGGTCGCGCGCCACCCGAAGAGTTCGTCCAGCAGACCGCCGGCCAGCGGCCCCAACATCGGCGCCACGGCCATCGCCATGGCGATATAGCCCAGTTTGCTGGCGGCCTCCTTCGGCGGCGTGGTGTCCCGCACCACCGCGCTCGATATCGCCCATCCGGAGATCATCGCCCCCTGGAAGACCCGGGCGGCGAGAAAAGCACCGATGCTCTCGGTCATGGCACAGACCAGGGAGGCGATCGTAAAGACGGCGAGCGCCCAGAGCATCACCGGGCGGCGGCCGAACCGGTCCGACAGGGGACCGACAACGAGCATCAGGACAGCCGTCACCCCGAGATAGCCGGCGACCGCCAGTGTCATAAGGCCGTAGTCGACCTCGAACTCATCCGCCATCGTCGAAAGGGACGGCAGGAACATGTTCAAGCTGAGGGTCGAAAGCGCCGTAAAGCAGATCAGGGTGATCAGGCGCGGCGGTGTGGTGGCGGCAAGCGGCATCGCGATGGCAATTCAGGGCAGAAGTGACTGGCACCATCGCGCGGCCACCTCTTCGGCGGTATCGTCAAATGGTCACGGCTGACCTGCATACGCCGGCAGCGTCAGGCCTCGTTGATCCGGTCGAGCGGGAAGATCGGCCGGCGCACCTTCTGGAAATCCAGGATCGAGTTGTCGGACGTGGTGACCCCCTCGCCGTCCAGGGTCAGGGTGTGCCGGGCGAGATGCCCCATCCCGGCCCGGTAGTGGATCCGGGATTTGAGCAGCAGGAACTTCTTGTGCTCCGGCTGGATTCCGACCGAGGTGTAGACCCCGGCGTCCCAGGGCTCGTGGTGGTTGGAGGTGATGATGATCTCCACATTGCCCGGTAATTCCAGAACGGCGCTGTGCCCCATCGAGACCTGGACGCCGGTATACATCGGCCCCCGGACCGTGAACCGTCCGTCGGTGAGCACCTTGACCACGCCGGTGACCTCGAGAGGCTCTCCCTTGAGCCCGATGGACGGCATGTCGGTCTTGCCGCCGAGATGCAGGGTGACCTCCGCGCCGATGCCCGCATGCTGCAGCGTCTTGACCGCCTCCGGGTCGTAGACGGCGGCGACGGCGACATCCTCCAGTCCAGCTTCGAGGACCTTTTCGATCACGGTCATCACGTCGGAGGTGCCGCCGGAGCCGACATTGTCGGCGTGATCGAGCAGGATGTTGGGACCGTCGATGAAGGAATGCGCCTCGCTCAACGCGTCGGCGATGGGCCGGTGGCGATAGACGAAATCCTCCCGCTTCTCCCACAAGAGCTGCCGCAGCCGGTTCCGCCAGAGATCGGCGGCCGCCTGGTCCCCGTCGGCGACCACGATGACGCTGGCCCCGGCCTCCGCGAAGTCGGCCAACGGGAACCCGCCGAACACGGTGGCCGCCAGGATCTTGGGGTCCTGCTCCGCCTCGCGGCAGAGCGCGATCAGCGACTTCATCGGCTCGTCGTCATGGCCCATGCGCAGGGTCTGGGCCAGCACCGGGGGCTTCCCCCAGGCCATGACCGGCTGGCATTTCCCGTCCAAATGATTGAGCAGGACACGGCCGATCTGGGTCCCGACCTCCACCATGTCGATATGGGGATAGGTCTTGTAGCCGATGAGGCAGGTGCAATTCTCGACCATCTTTTCGGTCAGATTGGCATGTAGATCGTAGGTCACGGCGATGGGAATGCCGGGCGCGATCTTGCGGATCTCCTCCAGCAACGTTCCCTCCCCGTCGTCCGTCGTCTCCGCCACCATCGCGCCGTGCAGATCGAGCAGACAGGCATCGACGCCGGCGCGCACCGCGTCGAGGATCTTGTCGGTCAGGAAGGCATAGGCCTCCGGCTTGACCGGGCCGGAGGGCATCGCCTCCGCCGCGACCGGGGTGACGACCTCGTGGCCCGCCGCCTCGGCCATGTCGATATAGGCGCCGAAGGGCATGCCGGTGCCCTTATAGGCCCGGTAGGCGTCCTCCCCCACATAGCCGCTCCAGGCCATGAACCGGTCGAGATCCGTCACCACCGGTGAGAAGGTGTTGGTCTCGTGCTTCATCATCGCGATGAGAATGCGCATGGCGGTCCAGTCTCCTGTTCAACACTCTATCTTTTGACGATAGGTTAACGCCATAGAACGGACTTTGACGAGACTGGGACGCACCCATGGCCACTGGATATTACGGCGCCACCGAGGACACCGCCGTCGCGACGGGCACGGGACCCGTTGTCGATTACCGCAGCGACACGCTGACCAAGCCGACGCCGGAGATGCGACGGGTGATGGCCGAGGCGGAGGTCGGCGACGACGTCTATGGCGAGGATCCCAGCATCCACGCGCTTGAGCAGACCGCCGCGGCGATGCTCGGCAAGGAAGCGGCGGTGCTGTTTCCCACCGGCACCCAGAGCAATCTCGCCGCGGTCATGTCCCATTGCGGCCGGGGCGAGGAATATATCGGCGCCCGCAACTCCCACATTTTTTCGGCGGAAGCCTCGGGCGCCGCGGTGCTCGGCAGCGTCTCGCCGCACCCGGTCGAGATCAACGAGATCGGCACCATCACGACGGAGGGTGTCGAGGCGGCGGTCCGGCCCGACGACCCCCATCACGCGATCAGCAAGCTGCTCTGTCTGGAGAACACGGTCTCCGGCAACGCCATTCCCCTGGATCACATGCGGGCGCTGACCGACGTGGCGCGGCGGCACGGCCTGAACACCCATCTGGACGGTGCCCGCTTCTTCAACGCGGTGATCGGCCTGGGCTGCGGGCCGGATGAGCTGGCGGCCCCCTTCGACACCATCTCGGTCTGTCTCTCGAAGGGGCTCGGCGCCCCGGTCGGCAGCGTCCTGGTCGGCCGGGCAGACCTGATCAAGACGGCGCGCCGCACCCGGAAGATGCTCGGCGGCGGCATGCGCCAGGCCGGTGTGTTCGCCGCGACCGGGACCTATGCCCTCAAAAACAATGTCGCGCGACTGGCCGACGACCATGCCCGGGCGCGCCGACTCGCCGACGCCTTGCGGGAGCTCAACGGGCTTGAGGTCGCCCCGATGGATCACCAGACCAACATGGTCTTCATCACCCCGCATGAAACGGACAACGCGCCGCTGCGCGCCCATTTACGGGAACAGGGGATCGTTCTGAGCGCGCAGGCGCCCGCGATCCGGATGGTGCTCCATCTCGACATCGACGACGAAGGGGTCGACCGGACCATCGAGGCGTTCCGGGCGTTCTACCGCGGCCGCCTGCACTGAAGCGCACCCCCTGACCGTCGGCGTCCGCGAGTACTTTTGCGTTCACGCGACAGAAACGGTCTAATGGCCGCAAGTGAAGCTGCGACAATCCGGTCAGCCTAGACATACGAGTGGGTCCATCCGAAGGCCCTCCGCAGGCGCGACCAAGGGGGGAGCGATACGCGGCATGACGGCGTTCCAGGCCCTCACCGGGCCGACGGCGGTTTACAATACCGTCGCCGATTTCATTCTCCGGACCGGCTACGAATCCCTGCCCGAACCGGTCACCGACTTCGCCAAACTGCTGATCCTGGATCTGATCGGCGTCGCCGCCGGGGCACGGGATCTCGACGCGTCCCGGATCGCGCGCGACCATGCGGTCCGCTTCTGGGCCGCGGGAGAGGGCGAAACGCCGGCGCCGCTGCTGTTCGACGGACGCCCCGCATCCGTCCCCGGAACCGCCTATGCGGCCGCGACCCAGATCGATAATCTCGACGCCCATGACGGCTGGCAGCCATCAAAGGGCCATGCGGGGGCCGCCCTCTTCCCCGCCCTTTACGCCCTCGCCGAGCGCCAGGGTGGCGTGACCGGGCGGGAGGCGATCGCCGCCATGGTCATCGGCTACGAGGTCGGGTACCGGGCCGCCCATGCCTTGCATGCCACGGTGCCGGACTATCACACCTCGGGCGCCTGGAACTCCCTCGGCTGTGCGGCCATCGCCGCCCGGCTTCTGGACCTCGACCGGACACAGCTACGCCACGCGCTGGGCATCGCCGAATATCACGGTCCGCGCTCTCAGATGATGCGGGAGATCGCCAATCCCACCATGCTTCATGACGGCACCGGGATGGGCGCGCCGGTCGGTCTGATGGCGGGCCTACTGGCCGAGGACGGGTTCACCGGGGCGCCCGCCGCGACGCTGGAATTCGAGGACGCCACCTTCGCCTGGGCGGACCTGGGCAGCGATTGGCTCACCGTTCAGCAATATATCAAGCCCTACCCCGTCTGCCGCTGGGCCCATGCCCCGATCGACGCCGCCCTCGCGCTTCGGCACGAGCACGGGCTCACCGTCGACCAGATCGAGAGGGTGCATATCGAGACCTTCGCCTATGCGACCGAGATGTCCATGGGCGTGCCGGAGACGTCTCCCAAGGCCCAGTATTCCCTGGCCTGGCCCGTCGCCTCGGCGCTCGCCTGGGGCGAGGTCGGGGTCGCGGCCATCGATCCCGTCCGTTTCGCCGATCCGGTTCTCACCGCCCTCATAAGGCGGATCTCGGTCACCGAGAGCGACGCCCTGTCGGACGCCTATCCGGCCCGCCGGCTGGCCGAGGTCGCGATCGTGCTCAAGGACGGCAGCCGGTTCGAAAGCGGGGTCGTGGAAGCATCGGGGGGTCCGGAGCCCCTGCCGGACCGCGCCTGGGTGGTCGAGAAGTTCCGCCGGTTCGCCCGGCCGGCCCTGGGCGATACCCGAACCCGACGTATCGAGGACGCCGTGCTCGGCCTCGACCGCGCGGGCATGCCGTTTTCCGTTCTTTTGTCCGAACTCCATCCCCCCAGCTAGAGGAGAGTATCAAGTGCCTTCCAGAGCAGGTCGCCGCCGCAGGGCCGGCCATTCCCCGAGAGACCGGGCCGCGACCGAGAACCTTATTCCCCAAATCCCCTTCAAACAGGTCCGCAATCCCTATCCGCCGATGGCCATCCTCAGCGCCGATCAGGTCGAGGCCATCCACGAGAACAGCCTGCGCATTCTAGAAGAGCTCGGGATCGAGTTGATGAGCCCCCGGGCGCGTGCGCTCTTCAAGGCGGCCGGCGCCGAGGTCGACGACGCCTCCGGCACCGTGCGGGTCGACCGGGAGATCGTCGAAAAGGCGCTCGCCACCGCCCCGAGCGCGTTCACCCTGACCTCCCGCGTCGCCGGGAAAAAGCTGACCTTCGGCGGCAACACACTCGCCTTTTCCCTGGTGGCCGGGCCGCCGAACACCCACGACCGGATCAACGGCCGCCGCGAGGGCAACCTGGCCGACTACGAGAACTTCATTCGCCTGGCCCACCACTTCAACGCGATCCACATCCTCGGCAACCAGGTGGTCGCCCCGATGGAACTGCCGGCCAACAACCGCCATCTCGACACCTACAACGCCAACCTCACCTTTTCGGACCGCTGCTTTCACGTCACCGCCATCGGCGCCGGCAGGGCGCTGGACGGCATCCGCATGATGGCCCTGAGCCGGGGCATCTCGGTCGAGGAGATGGCGGAGTCGCCGGGGGTGACCACCATCATCTCGGTCAACAGCCCGCGCCGCTTCGACGAGGCGATGGCCGAGGGCATGATCGCCATGGCGTCCAACGGTCAGGCCATCGCGGTCACGCCGTTCACGCTGATGGGGGCGATGACCCCGGTCACGCTGGCGGGCGCCCTGTCGCAGCAGAACGCGGAGGCCCTGTTCGGCGTCACGCTCACCCAGTTGGTGAAGCCCGGCGCGCCGGTGTTCTACGGCGCCTACACCTCGAATGTGGATCTCCGCTCCGGCGCGCCGGCTTTCGGCACCCCGGAAAACACCAAGGCCAACATCGCCAGCGGCCAGCTCGCCCGGCGCTATGGCCTGCCTTACCGCGCGTCGCCCACCAACGCCTCCAACGTGGCCGACGGACAGGCCGCCTACGAAACCCAGATGGCGCTTTGGTCCTGTGTCCTGGGCCACGCCAATCTCGCCTATCACGCCGCGGGCTGGCTCGAGGGTGGCCTGACCGCCTCGTTCGAGAAGCTGATCATGGACGTGGAGATGCTTCAGCACATGATCGCCTTCCTGGACCCCATCGAGGTCACTGAAGACACCCTGGCCTTCGACGCGATCAAAGGCGTGCCGACCGGTGGCCACTTCTTCGGCGAAGCGCATACGATGGAACGCTACGAGACCGCGTTCTACCAGCCGATGCTGTCCAACTGGCAGAACTACGAGGCCTGGGCGCTGGACGGCGAAAAGGACACGGCGGCCCGGGCGACGGAGCTGTGGCAAAGGGCGCTTCAGGAATACGAACAGCCGGCGATGGCGCCGGATCGGCGCGAGGCTCTCGACGCCTATATCGCCAAACGCAAGGAGGAGATTGGAACCGGAGAACCGTAAGCCGCGAAAAGTGAAGAAAAAATGTCAGCCGCGATTAAATCTGTTCTTTAACATTTCCATGCTATTTATGATTCGGTCGGACTCTGTTCGGAAACGGTAAGCAAGGGCGGTTGAATGGCCGAGGAAAAAGAGGGCGAAGGGGCGCCGGCTGAAAACGCGGAGGCGGAAGCACCGGCGGAAACGGAAGCGCCCGCGGCATCGGCGGAAGACGCCGGTGGAGGTGCGGCCGAGGACCTTCTGGAGGTCGATGACGAGCAGGCCAAGTCCTATGGCAAGCTCGCCACAATGGTGGCCATCGTCTCCTTTGTCACCGGTCCGCTGCTCGCCTTCGTCTTCGCCGAAGAGTTCAATATCGGGTCGGTCGCCCTGTGGACGATCCTGATGCTGAGCGGCTTGGTGGTGCTGGTCTTCGTGTTGCCCGGCTTCTTGGGAATGACGGACCGGATTTCCAGCGTGATCAAGCAGGTCAACACGGCGGATGTCGTCACCCAGCCGCAGATGAAGACCCTGCAGACCGCCGCCTACAAACGGGCCAAGGCAAAGGCCAAGAATTCCCGCACCTCGACGCAAGATCTCATTCGCGACGACGACAATTCGCCGACGCTCAACTTCGACGGACGCGAACTCGTCGTGGCCAAGGACCCGTCGCGCCACACCCAGGCCTGGGTCCCGCTGCCCAAGATGCTGTCGGTGAACATCCGCGGTGTCCGTGGCAAGCTGCTCGGCAATTACACCTGTGTGGCCGCGATCTATCTCGACCCGCGCACGCCGATGGGCGGCCTGCCCATGCCCCTGGAGGATGTTGCGGACCGGGCGATCGACGCCCTGGAACACACCTTCGACGTCGCCACCGCGCCGCTCTCCCATCACGAACTGGCCATCATCATGCTCGACGCGACGCAGCGGGCGCTCGGCTTCACCACCGTGCTCAATCTCGCGGTGTCCAAGGGCAAGATCGAGGACAGCCAGGGCGAAGACCGGGTCATGGACTGATCCGGCGATTGACCCGGCTAGAGGCATCCCCCAACCGCGAGAATCCGACTCGCCTTGCGTCTTCCGCTTTGGTATAGATAAGGGGCGTGCGAAACGCATGCTGGAAGGCTGCCGGAGGTGTTATGGGGTTCCGGCGGGAAACGCGAGAAGCGCGGGGATAGTGAGATGGTTGACAATACGATTGGCGGGCCCGGCTCCAATCCGGCGATCCGCCCGCAAACTCCCTTAGACCGGCAGGACGCGGCTCAGCGCCGCCAAACAACGGACCAGAACGCCTCCACAGGACAGGCGGCGGACCGAGAAGAGGCCCTGCAATTGGCCGGCGGTACCGCATCGGCCCTCGGGGCCGCGCGCGCCGAAAGTCAAAGCCGGGCGCAGACCCTTGCCGACACGGTGCTCTCTGGCGGCGACGGCAGCGTCGCGCAGACCGGCCAGGACCCCGACCCGTTCCTGACCGCCGTGATCAACGCCGCCGAGGCCCAGGGTTTCGGCCCGGTCGATACGGTGGCCGACAATCAGACGGCCCTCAATCTCGCCAACGACATCGCCGATTCGCTCGGCGGGGGCGGCCAGTCCATCGCCAACGCCAACCCGCAGGCCATCGGAACCCTGCTCGGCGGCTAAAACCTCTCTGGCCACCCCCCTTCCGGCATCCCATCCCAAGGCCGCGGTCCCCCGCGGCCTTTTTTGTTGGCCACCCATTGGTCTGGCACGCCCTTTGCTTCCCTCCCGGCAAAGTCAATTCGACCCCGTGGAGGAAACCATGGCCATCAACCCGCTCAACAATCTCGGCATCGCCATTCCGGGCCTGCAGATCCCCGGTCAGGGCGGCATCGCGCCGGCCAACAAGCCCAGCGGCGAGGGCGGCCTCGGCGGCATCGGTATGCGCGGCCTCAGCGAGGTCGGCGACAGCGCGCCGGCGGTGCGCCCCGCCGGCCTCGACGGACTGCGGGCCGAAAGCCAGTCCATCGCCTCCTCACAAGGCCTCCTGAGCATCAACCGTGGCGTCTTCGAGACCATCCGGATCGGCATCCGCGAAGGCCGGGATATCGCCGAGGAAGCCAGAGCCATGGACGAACCGCGGCCGGCCCTGGCCGACCGCTGGCAGGAGATCCTGCAGCGTCTGGAAGGCGCCTTCGGCAACGCGGAACTCGACGGCGTCAATCTCTTCACCGTGAAGGAGACCCAGGTCGCCATCACGATCCAGACGCCGGAGGGCACGGTCGAGATCAACGGCTTCCGCCAGGTGGTGGAGAAGACCTCGCTTCTGTTCAATACAGACCCCGCCGACCCGGCAAACTATGCCGACACCGAGGCGGTGTTCGCCGACGTGGAAGCCACCCTGGACGCCGCCGCCGAACGGTTCGACGCGATCCAGGCCCAACTCCGCGCCGCCCAGGGCGATGTGACCTCCCGTCTCCAGGACGCCATCCAGTCGATCTTCGGGGACCTCTTCGATCCGAGCCTGACGGACAATCCGTTGGCGCTCGCCAACAATGCCGCCCGTGGCCTTTTCGGTCAGTCCGACGGCATTGCCAACCGTGCCCCTCTCACGGTTGGTCAGCTCTTCGGTGGAGCGACTTCGTAACGGTTCCTCCCTTACGACCTTCACCGAATCTTTAGGAAGAAGGGATTATTCTCTTCTGACTAGCTTTACCCCCTCATATATCCTTGGGTGCCGCAGCTTCTGCGGCACCCCTTTTATGTGAGGCCCCGCCATGACCACCCCGTCCCCCGCGCCGTCCCCCGTGCCGTCCCCCGTGCCGTCGAGCGGACCGGAACCGACCGAGACGACCATCGACAAAGCCCAGCAGCAGGCCCTATGGACCGAACGCAGCGCCGGCTGGGAGAAATGGGCCGAGCGGCGGGCCGACATGGCGGAAAAGATGAACCTGCCGCTGCTCGAGCTCGCCCGGGTCGGGACCGGGCATCGGGTCCTCGATCTCGCCTCCGGCATCGGCGAGCCCGGCTTCACCGCCGCCCGTCTGGTCGGCGACGCGGGCCATGTCACGCTGACCGACCTCACCCCGGCCATGCTCGACGGGGCGAAACGCCGGGCGGAGCAGCGTGGCCTCACCAATGTCGACTTCCAGGTCGCCGACGCCGAGTCCCTGCCCTTCCCGGACAACCATTTCGACCGGGTCACCTGCCGGTTCGGCCTCATGTTCGTGCCGGACAAGTTGAAGGCGCTCCGGGAAGCCCTGAGGGTCCTTAAGCCGGGCGGCCGGATCGGCTACATGGTCTGGGGGCCGCTGGAGGACAACACCCTGTTCCGGATCAGCCGGCAGGTCGCGGAAGCGGTCTTCGACCCGGAGATGATGGCCTTCATGCGCGTCCCCTTCTCGATGAGCGCGCCGGGCAGCCTGGAGAGCCTGTTCGCCGAGGCCGGCTTCGCCGAGATCGAGGAGCGCCCCTTCGAGGGCCGCCCCAAGGCGCCATTGGACGAGCCGTTCTACCGGACCCAGCTCGACATGTCCTTCGGCGTTCACTACTCCGACGCCGATCAGGCGACCAAGGACCGGATCGAAGCCCTGGTGGTCGACTCCCTGCAGCCCCATCGCGAATCGGACGGCTACCGGCTGCAGGTCCATTCCCGCTACGCGACCGGCGTCAAGCCCGATTGACGCACCGGCGTGCAGCCAAAGGCCCAGCCGAAGCCCCAGCCGAAGCCCCAGCCAAAGATTGTGCTGTCACCCGACCGGCCTATATTTTAGGATAATCTTAAGCAATTTCGCGCGCCGCGGCCCCTGGTCCGACGGTGTGCGGAAATGGCACAAATCACCCTGTCGGGCGCAACGCGTATGAGGGGTGACCGTTTTGAATGAAGCCTGTCCATGCGCCGTAAGCTGACCTCCGTTCTCGTCGCCGCCGTGATCGCGATCGCCGCGACCGCCTGGATCCTTTCCGGCCAGTATGGCCAGGCGAACGATACGCCCGACCGCGCGCCCCAGCCGGCGGCGGAAACCGCGCGGGCGCCCGAGCCGGGCAAATTGAGCAAGGTCCGGGTGCGTACCAGCATCGCCACCCCGCGGGAAATCGCCCTGATCGTCACCGGACGCACCGAAGCCTCGCGCTCGGTCGAACTCCGGGCGGAAACCGAGGGGCAGGTCACGGCGGTGCATGCCGAGCGGGGCGCCCGGATCGTCACGGGCGATAAGATCGTCACCCTGCGGCTCGACGATCGGCTGGCGACCCTCAACGAATACAAGGCGCTGCGGCGGCAGCGGGAGATCGAATTCGAGGCCGCCCGGGCACTCAACGAGAAGGGCTACCGGGCCGAAACCTCTCTCGCGCAGGCCGCCGCCGCCCTGGATGCCGCCCGGGCCGCGGTCGAACGGGTCGAGATCGACATCTCGAAAACCGTTATCACCGCCCCCTTCGACGGCGTTCTGCAGGACCGCCCGGCGGAGGTCGGCGACTATCTTCGCGAGGGCGACGCGGTCGCGATGCTGGTCGACCTCGACCCGGTGGTGATCGCCGTCGACGTGGCCGAACGCCAGATCGGCAGCATTTCCGTCGGCAAGGTCGGCAGCGCGGAACTGGTGGGCGGCACCGTGATCGACGGCGTGGTGCGCTATATCTCCGCCTCCGCCAACCCTGCGACCCGGACCTTTCTGGTCGAACTGGAAAGTCCCAATCCGGACTACAGAATCGCCGAGGGGATGACCGCGGAACTCAATCTCCCGCTGGAGACCAAGCTGGCCCATGAGATCGCCCCGGGCCTTTTGAGCCTGAACGACGATGGGATCCTGGGCCTGAATACCGTGAACGCGGCGGGCCAGGTCGTGTTCCACCCGGTCGACATCATCGACGGCGACGAACGCCAGGTCTGGGTCAGCGGCCTGCCCGAACGGGTCGATCTGATCACCGTCGGCCAGGAATTCGTCAGCCATGGCGACACGGTCGAAGCGCTTCCCGACACCGCCGCGGGGTCGTAGGAATGGCGACGGAACTTCACGGTAATATGCCCTCTCTGCCTTATGCCATTGGGTCGGGAGAGGGAACAAAGCCCGGTTCTTGGCGCGCTCCAGCGCCTTTCTCCGGTCGCCCTCGGTCTCCAGCCCCCCTCATCCTAGCCTTCTCCCCCAGGGGAGAAGAGAATTCTCCCTGTCCTCCCTCTCCCCTCGGGGAGAGGGCCGGGGTGAGGGGGAGACGACGCACGGGAGCGGGCTGATCCATGTCGATCATCGACGCCGCCATCGACCGCACCCGGACCACGATCGCGACCTTGTTCCTGATCCTGATCGCCGGGGCCTATGCCTATATCGCGATCCCCAAGGAAGCGGATCCGGACATCAACATCCCGATCATCTATGTCAGCATGGGCCATGAGGGGATCTCGCCGGAGGACGGCGAGCGCCTGCTGCTGCGGCCCATGGAGCAGGAATTGCGCTCCATCGAGGGCATCAAGGAGATGCGCTCGTCGGCCTTCGAGGGCGGCGCCAATGTGGTGCTCGAATTCGACGCCGGTTTCGATGCCGACGCGGCCCTGACCGATGTGCGCGAAAAGGTCGACCGGGCGAAATCCGAACTGCCGCAGGAGACCAAGGAGCCCAGCGTCAACGAGGTCAACCTCTCGCTGTTTCCGGTGATCGTGGTCACGTTGTCCGGCGAGATCCCGGAGCGTAGCCTGGTCGCGATCGCCCGCAATCTGCGGGACGAGATCGAGGGTATCCCCTCGGTGCTCGACGCGGAGCTCTCCGGCGAGCGGGAAGAGCTTGTCGAGATCATCATCAACCCCCTCCTGCTGGAGAGCTACGGTCTGCGCGCCGACGACGTGCTGGGCCTCATTCAGCGCTCCAACCTTCTGGTCGCCGCCGGCGCGCTGGACACCGGCGAGGGCCGTTTCGCGGTCAAGGTGCCGGGCCTTTTCGAAACCGCGCGGGACCTGCTCGACCAGCCGCTCAAGACCGACGGCGATTCGGTGGTGACGATCAAGGACGTCGCCGAGGTGCGCCGGACCTTCAAGGACCGGACGTCCTATGCCCGGCTCGACGGCCGCCAATCCATCGGGATCGAGGTCTCCAAGCGGACCGGCGAGAACATCATCCAGACCATCGAGGCGGTGAAATATGTCGTCGGCGAGGCCCAGAAGCAGTGGGACCTGCCGGTCGAGGTCACCTATAGCCAGGATCGCTCCACCGACATCCGCAACATGCTCTCGGACCTTCAGAACAACGTGATCAGCGCCGTCATTCTGGTGATGATCGTTGTGGTGGGCGCCCTCGGCCTGCGCTCCGCCGGGCTGGTCGGGGTCGCCATTCCGGGCTCCTTCCTGCTTGGCATCCTGGTGCTCTACGCCATGGGCCTGACCATGAACATCGTGGTGCTGTTCGCCCTCATCCTCGCGGTCGGGATGCTGGTCGACGGGGCCATCGTGATGACCGAGTTCGCCGACCGGAAGACCGCCGAGGGCCATCCGCGGCAGAAGGCGTTCGCCCTATCGGCCAAGCGCATGGCCTGGCCGATCATCGCCTCGACCGCGACGACGCTGGCCGCCTTCATGCCGCTGCTGTTCTGGCCCGGGATCGCCGGTGAGTTCATGCGCTTCCTGCCGATCACGCTGATCGCGACCCTCTCGGCATCGCTGTTGATGGCGCTCGTCTTCGTCCCGGTGCTCGGCGCCCGGATCGGCCGGCGCGGCAGCCCGGAGGAGGCGGAGGCGGCCCGCAAGATCTCCGGCGAGACAGAGGACGCGGATCCGATGTCGGCGACCGGGCTGACCGGCGCCTATGTCCGCTTGCTCAACCTCGCCCTAGGCCATCCGATGAAGGTGCTGATGCTCGCCGTCTCGATCCTGATCGGGGTCCAGGTCGCCTATTCGACCTACGGACGGGGCGTCGAGTTCTTCCCGGATATCGAGCCCGATATCGCGCTGATCAACGTGCACGCAAGGGGCAACCTTTCCGTCGACGAACAGCGGCGGCTCACCGTCGAGGTGGAGGAGCGCGTGCTCGCCATGGACGGCATCAAGTCCGTCTACAGCTCGATCGGCGATCTCGGCCAGGGCGGCCAGGACCGGGCCGAGGATGTGATCGCGGTCATCCAGATGGAGTTCGACGACTGGGAGACCCGCAAGCCAGCCAAACAGATCCTGGCGGACATCATGCGAGAGACCGAGGATCTCGCGGGGATCATCGTCGAGCCGCGCGAGCAGGAGCATGGACCGCAACAGGGCAAGCCCATCGATATCCAGATCTCCTCCTTGGATCTCGACAAGCTCGACGAGGCCGTCCGAATCGTCCGCGCCCGGTTCGAGGAGACGCCCGGTCTCGTCACCATCGAGGATACCCGCGCGATCCCCGGCATCGAATGGAAGCTCAATGTCGACCGGGCCGAGGCGGCGAAATACGGCGTCGATATCGCCACCATCGGCTCCTATGTGCAGATGGTGACCAAGGGGATGATCGTCTCGGAGTTCCGGCCCGACGACGCCGACGACGAGATCGACATCGTTCTGCGCTTCCCCGACCGCTACCGCACCCTGGAACAGCTCGATCACCTGCGCATCACCACTCCGGCCGGCGAGGTTCCGATCTCGACCTTCACCGACCGGGAGCCTGTGGCCCAGGTCGGCACCATCAAACGGACGGACCAGCGCCGCACCATGGCGGTGAAGGCCGATGTGGCCCCGGGCGTTCTGGCCGACGACAAGGTCAAGGAGCTGAGGGCGTGGCTCACGACGCAGGCGGACCTGCCGGAAGGTGTGAGCTGGTCCTTCAAGGGCGAACAGGCCGATCAGCGCGAGAGCGAGGAGTTCCTCATGAAGGCTTTCGTGGTCGCGTTGTTCATCATGGCGATCATTCTGGTGACCCAGTTCAACAGCTTCTATTCCGCCTTCCTGATCTTGACGGCGGTCATCATGTCGACCACCGGGGTGATGATCGGCCTGCTGGTGCTCGACAAACCCTTCGGCATCATCATGAGCGGGGTCGGCGTCATCGCGCTCGCCGGGATCGTGGTGAACAACAACATCATCCTGATCGACACCTTCGACGGGCTGAAGAAGAAGGTCCCGGACCTGCGCCGTGCCCTGCTGATGACCGGCGCCCAACGCCTCCGCCCCGTGCTGCTGACCACGGTGACGACCATCCTCGGCCTGATGCCCATGGTCCTCCAGGTCAATATCGACTTCATCACCCGCGAGGTCTCGGTCGGCGCCCCATCGACCCAATGGTGGGTGCAGCTCGCCACCGCCGTCGTCTTCGGTCTCGCCTTCTCGACGGTGCTGACCCTGGTTGTCACGCCGTCCCTTTTGATGCTGCGGGGCAATGTCTCCGGCTGGTGGGCACGGGTGAAGCCGGGCGGTCCCAAGCGTGGTCGCGGCGGCCCCGTCCCGACTCCGGCGGAGTAAGGGTGATCGTGGAGGGAGTACCCCTCACCCACCCCTCACCCTCGGAGGAGAAGGAATGAGCCGCCTCATCTGGTGAACGCGTCCCGGGCGGCGACGATCCGCGTCGCGGTGGTGATCCAGCACAGAGCGGCGCAGACATAGCAGATGACCGGGAAATGGTCCGGGATCACCACCATCAGCCCGAGGAAGAAGGCGGTTTCCGTTCCCTCCATGATCCCGCCCAGATAGTAGAAGCTCTTGCGGCCCCGCTTCGTGGTCTCCTGTCCGGTCTTGGCGGCGATGATCGCATAGGCGAGGAAGGAGCAGCCGGTGCCCATGAAGCTCCAGACCAGCAGGGCCGCCGGGAAGGCGAATTCGGGCCGGGCCCAGGCGAAGGCCGCGACGAAACCGGAATAGAAAATGAAATCGAGGGTGATATCGAGAAAGCCGCCAAAGTCGCTCGGCCGGGTCGCCCGCGCCACCGCGCCGTCCAACCCGTCCATCAGACGGTTGATCACCAGACAGACCAGCGCGATCCAGTATGCCTCATGGGCGATCGCGGGCAGCGCCGCCATCCCGGCGACGAAACCGGTCACGGTAAGGCCGTTGGCGCTGACCCCGAGATGGGCGAGCCCGCGCCCGGCCATGTTCAAGGGACCGTCGATGACCTTGCGGACGGCGGCATCAAGCATCGGTCATCCTCATGCCCCCTCGCCCGGCGTCCCGGCCCGCTGGCGCAGCAGGTCGGCCAGGGCGTCCTTGGCGTCCCGGATATGCGCCTCCAGGCAGGCCGCCGCTCCCTCCGCCTCCCGTCGGCGACAGAACGCCAAGAGTTGGGCGTGTTCCCCGTTCGACTTGTCGAAATAGTCCAACGACGCCAGGGTCACCCGCAGATAGCGGTCGGCGGCCAGGCCTAACTGCTCGATGGTGGCGAGCAGCCGCGGTCGGCGGCAGGGGGCATAGAGCAGCCGGTGAAAGGCGCCGTTGAGACGGCCGAGATCGGCGATATCGGCGGTGAGCATGGTCCGGTGCAGGGCCTCGGCCTCATCGAGCAGGGAGTCGGTCAGTTCCGGAATGGCGCATCGCAGCGCCAACCCCTCGGTCACGATCCGGAGATCGAAGAGGTCGGTGAGGTCGTCGGCGCTCAGCGGTGCGACCCGGGCGCTGCGATTGGGCGGCCAGACCGCGAAGCCTTCCGCCTCAAGGATCCGCAGAGCGTCGCGCACAGGCATCCGGCTGACCCCGAATCTTGCGGCGATCCGCTCCTGCCGCAGGGCGGCGCCACCCGGCAGCGTGCCGTCGACGATCTCCGCCCTCAGCACGGCGGCGATATCGGCGGGCTGGGTCCCCCGGCGTATGGCCGGTTTGTCGACAAGCATCGTCATGCGAGAACCTTACCGGAAAGCGTCCATTGACAGCACCGTCAATATTGTATCCAATTTCCTAAAATGAATTCAATATGGAGAATAGGATGCGGTCTTCGGTGGTGATCTCCGCCCTGGTGGCGGTGCTGGTCGGTTTCGGCGGATCCGTCGCCGTGGTGCTGGCGGCCGCCGAGGCGGTGGGTGCCAGCCGGGCCGAGACCTCCTCCTGGATCGCGGTGCTTTGCGTCTCGATGATGGCGACCTCCGCCGTCTTGAGCCTTTGGCACCGCATGCCGATCGTGACCGCCTGGTCGACGCCCGGAGCGGCCCTGATCGCGACGACCGAGGGGATCACGCTGCCGATGGCCGTCGGCGCGTTTCTGTTCTGTGCCATCCTGATCCTATTGACTGCGGCGATCCGGCCCTTGGGCCGGCTGGTTCAGGCGATCCCGACGCCGATCGCCACGGCGATCCTGGCCGGCGTGCTCTTCCCCTTCGTGGTGGCGACGGTCGGCGGCGTGGCGGAACTGCCCTTTCTCGGGATTCCCATGGTGTTCGCCTTCGTGCTGATCCGCCTCGCCTCGCCCGCCTGGGCGGTGGTCGCCGTCCTGGGCCTCGGCATCGGCCTGTCCTACACTCTGGAGCTGACGACACCGGCCGCCGGGTTCGCCCTGTCCGACGTGGTCTGGATCGTGCCGGAATTCGACCTCGCGACGCTGATCGGGCTCGGCCTGCCGCTCTATCTCGTCACCATGGCGTCCCAGAACCTGCCGGGTTTCGCCGTCCTTCGGGCGGCGGGCTATGCGCCCCCGACCCAATCCATCCTGGCGGTGACCGGCCTCGCGTCCCTGTTGAGCGCCGGGGCGGCGGCCCACACCACCAGTGCGGCGGCCATCACCGCCTCGATCTGCACCGGCCCGGACACCCATCCCGACAAGGAAAAGCGCTGGCTCGCGGGTCCGTTCTACGCGATCGGCTACGCGCTGCTCGCGATCGGCGGCGCATCGGTGGTGGCCCTATTCGAGAGTTTTCCGGCCGAGTTGGTCGTGATCGTCGCCGGCATCGCGCTGACCGGTCCGTTCGTCAACGCCGCCGCCGCGGCCTTTCCGAAGGACGGCGATCCCCTGCCCGCCGCGGCCGCCTTCATCGTCACCGCGTCGGGTGTGGCCTTTCTCGGAATCGGATCGGCGTTCTGGGGCCTGGCGGTCGGCTTGCTGCTGACCGGGATCGACCGGCGGCGCGCCCCGGCATAGCGGGTCAGTTGACCTGCGGCAGTGTGAAGATCTGACCCGGATAGATTAGGTCCGGATCGCGGATCTGATCGCGGTTGGCCTCGTAGATCACGGTGTATTTGATGCCGGACTCATAGGTCCGCCGGGCAATGGTCCAGAGATTATTGCCCGGTTGGATGACGACCAACCGCCCCTCGGGCAGGGTTTGGATGGGTTCCGCCCGCTCGAAGGGCAGTTCCAGACGGGCAAGCACGACCCCTTCCGGATCGATCCGATCGACCCGCAAAGTATAGCGGCCCGGGGCGACCGAGCCGTCGGGCGTCAGCGACCAGTTGCCGTCCGAGTCGGTCCGCGCGTCGCCCACGGACCGGTTATCGAGATAAACCCGGACGTCGGAGTCGGGTTCGGCCTTGCCGGAGAGTGTCAGACCGCCCTCCGCGCCATAATCCACCACGTCGAGCGTCGTTTGCCCGTCATCGGCGGTCGGCGCCTCCGGTTCGGCGACGGCGACGACCTCGCGCTCTTCGGCGGCCTTGTCCTCGACGATCCGGCGCGGGTCCGGCGCGGGCTGGGGGGCCGGTTCCGCGGGTTCATCCGGTGTTGCCGATTGGGGCGGGCTCGGCGCCTGAATAACCCTGGTCGCGCCGTCGCCTTCGCGGGGAACGGCCATCACCAATGGTTTGCCGGTCTCATCCTGTTGGGTGCCGGCGATGTCCCGTTTGGCCTGGGGAATGACGACGACGATCTCCTCTTCGGAGGCCTGCACGGAGCCATCCTCACCCTTGGTCGTCAGCCCGAGTTTCTGGTCGCCCGGCTCGAGCCTTTTCTCGGGCAGCACGACGAAGCGGCCTTGCGAATCCGCCTTGGCCGTCCCGATCACCTCGTCGCCGGATTTAAGCTCGATCTCCGCATTCGGCTCCGCCCGGCCCGCGATGACCGTATCCCCCTCGGGACTGACACGAACGACATCGAACTCGGGCTTCTTAGGGGTCTGCGGCACGGCGGCCGGAGGGGCCGCAGGAGGGCCGGCCGGCGGCGTGACCTCGGCGGGTGCCGCCGCCGGGGCTTCCGCGGCAACGGTTTCGGGAGTGCTTTCCGGCTCTTGGACCGCCTCTTCCGCACGGGTCTGCTCGGTCGCGGTGGGCGCTTCGGTCCGCTGCGCCTCGGCTTCCTGTCGAGGCTGTTCTTCCGGGGCCGGCGCTTGCGCCGGTTTAGGCCCGGCAACGGTATCGGTGGCATCGGTATCGGCGGCTTGGGGGGCCGTGGCTTCGGGGGCCGTGGCTTGGGGAGCCGTGGCTTGGGGGGCCGTGGCTTGGGGGGCCGGCGGTTGCGGTTCCTCGATCCGCTCCGGTGCGGTCGCGACGGGATCCTCCGCCGGGTCCTCCAGGGTGAAGACGAGGACGATGGCGACGACAACGAGGACGATCCCCGCACCGCCGATAAAAAGCACCCTGCGGCCGCCACCGCCCGCCCCGGCGTCTTCAGAATCCATACCGCTCATCCGCCCACGTCATTGAGAAAACCTACAGCCTGAAAATAGGCCGAGTTTGGCGGTGAAGCAAATAATGACAGGGCGTTAGACCGCGACCCAGGAGTCGCGTGCGCCGTGTGGTCAGTCCTTCGGTGCCCGGAAGGGCTTATGGCATCCGCCGCAGCCTTCCTTGCCCAGGGTGGCGAAGGCGGCGACCAGGGCCGGTGCCTCGGCGCCGTCCTTGGCGATCTGCTCCAGCTCCCCGGCGCGGGTTTCCATCACTTCGGCGGCCTCGACGAATTTGTCCCAGTCCGCCCAGATCTCGGGCTTGGCGCGGTTCTCCACGACCTCCAGGCTGGTGCCTTCCGGGAACATGGTCGGGATATGCGGGGCGAGCCCTTTGAGAGCGGCGGCATGGGCCGCGACCGTCTTGGCGTCACCGGCCGGCGCCGCCGCCTTGATCTGATTGAGATGGGCGGCGATCGACCACATCACCGCGTTTCGGAGATCGACGGTCTCCTTCGGTTCGGCAGCGAGAGCGGGGGCAAGAACGGAGGCCAAAAACAAAGTCGCGGCGACAACGGCCGAGGCAACAAGCGAACGCATCCTAATCTCCCAGGCGAAAATTAATTACGGAACCTAAGCTCAAGTAAACTGATCCCGGCCTCCGGCAATCCACCAAAGGACATCCCGCATCACGATTTGTTGACGGGTCGGGGGACGGAGTGCGAAACAGCGCCATGACCATATCAACTCCCACCGTTTGCGTCTTTTGCGGCGCTTCCGCCGGCAAAGACCCGTCCCATGTCCAGATTGCCCAGGCCCTCGGAACATCGCTTGCCGAGGCCGAGATGGGACTGGTCTATGGCGGCGGTCAGGTCGGAATCATGGGGATCATCGCGAAGGCCTGCCTCGACGGCGGCGGCACGGTGACCGGGGTCATTCCGGAGGACCTGCAGAAACGCGAAGTCGCCTATCACGACCTGACCGAACTGGTGGTCGTCGACAGCATGCACACCCGCAAAGACCTCATGTACCGGCGTTCCGACGCCTTCGTGATCCTCCCGGGCGGCATCGGCACCCTGGACGAGACCCTGGAAATCATGACCTGGCGGCAACTCGGCTTCCACCACAAGCCGATCTTCCTGTTGGAACAGAGCGGTTACTGGAAGCCGCTGCTGGACCTGCTCAACCATGTGGTCGACAGCGGTTTCGCGAAGCCGGGCATTCTCGACTTTCTCGAAACGGTCCCCGACGTTCCGACGCTGATGGCCAAATTGAGAAATCTCTGATCCAACATTGCCCTCGCCCAGCTTTTCCCTATAGTCCGCGCCGATAGTTTCGAAAGACCCGCGCGGCGTGTGCCGATCGGGGGAGAAGGAAGGGCGAAAATGGCGAAAATTCAGGTGAAAAACCCGATCGTCGAACTCGACGGCGATGAGATGACCCGCATCATTTGGGCGAAGATCAAGGAGAAGCTGATCCTGCCCTATCTCGATGTCGACCTGCACTATTACGACCTGTCGGTCCAAAAGCGGGACGAAACCGACGATCAGATCACCATCGACGCCGCCAACGCCATCAAGCAGCACCGGGTCGGCGTCAAATGCGCCACCATCACGCCGGACGAGGCCCGGGTCGAGGAATTCGGCCTGAAGAAAATGTGGCGCTCGCCGAACGGCACGATCCGGAACATCATCGGCGGCACCGTCTTCCGCCAGCCGATCATCTGCTCCAACGTGCCGCGCCTGGTGCCGGGCTGGACCCAGCCCATCGTCATCGGCCGTCACGCCTTCGGCGACCAGTACCGCGCCACCGACTTCAAGGTGCCGGGACCGGGCAAGCTGACCATGACCTTCCAGCCGGCCGACGGTGGCGAGGCGACCGAATACGAGATCTTCGACTTCCCGGCTTCGGGCGTCGCCATGGGCATGTATAACCTGGACGAGAGCATCCGCGGCTTCGCCCGGGCTTGCATGAATTACGGCCTCGATCTTGGCTGGCCGGTCTATCTCTCGACCAAGAACACGATCATGAAGGCCTATGACGGCCGGTTTAAGGACATCTTCCAGGAGATCTTCGACGCCGAGTTCGCCGACAAGTTCGCGGCCAAGGGCATCATCTACGAACACCGTCTGATCGACGACATGGTCGCCGCCGCGATGAAATGGTCCGGCGGTTTCGTGTGGGCCTGTAAGAACTATGACGGCGACGTCCAGTCCGACACGGTGGCCCAGGGCTTCGGCTCGCTCGGCCTGATGACCTCGGTCCTGATGACGCCGGAAGGCGACGTGGTCGAGGCCGAGGCCGCCCACGGCACGGTCACCCGGCATTACCGGATGCACGAGCAGGGCAAGGCGACCTCGACCAACCCGATCGCCTCGATCTTCGCCTGGACGCGGGGCCTCGCCTTCCGCGGCAAGTTCGACGACACGCCGGACGTCTCCGACTTCGCCAACGCCCTGGAAGAGGTCTGCATCGAGACCGTCGAGAGCGGCGCGATGACCAAGGACCTGGCGCTGCTGATCAGCCCGGAACAGGCCTGGCAGACCACCGACCAGTTCCTCGATACGCTGGATAAGAATCTGCAGAAGAAAATGGGCGTCTGATCGACGCCTCACGGCGGTTTGATGATTCAGGCTGGCCGTCGGGCATCCGACCGACCATTTAACAACGAGCGGCTCGTTGGGATCGCGCGGCGTCGCGGGACCGGCGGGCCGCTCTTCGTTTATGGTAGGGTTCCGAAATGACGATCGATTTCGACAAGATCCAAAGGCTGACCGACCGCCTGATGGACCATGCGCTGGCCTCCCGTGAGGTTACCGCCATGTTCCACGAGATGTGCTGCACCCTGCGCCAGGCCGGCATTCCGGTGGACCGGGGGCATATCAGCCACCGCCTTCTCCATCCGCAATACCGGAACGAGGCGGTCGAATGGACCTTGGAAACCGGTCCGGTGATCGCGCGCTACAGCCACGCGACAGAGAACAATCCAGTGTTCCTCAAGAGCACGGTCTACCACGTGCTGCAAAACAAGCTGGAGACCTTCCGCCTCGACCTCGCCGCCGGCGAGGGGATCGAGGAATTCCCGCTGATGAAGGAACTCCGCGACGAAGGCTACACCGACTATTACTGCATCCTCTCGGACTGGGGCGCCCAGCATGAACAGGGCGGGATGATGACCAGCTACGCCACCAAGGATCCCGCCGGGTTCTCCGAGGAGGCGCTGGCGCAGATTCATCGGGTCAATCAGCGGCTCTCGGTCGCCATCAAGGTCACCACGCGGGAACAGATGGCGGTCAACATCGCCAATACCTACCTGGGTCACGCCGCCGGCAAGCGCGTGATCGAAGGGTCAATCCGCCAGGGCGACGGCGAACATATCGACGCGGTGATCGTCTATATCGACCTGCGCGGCTCCACGGCGATGGCCGACAGCCTGCCGGCCGAGGTCTTCATGCAGAACCTGCACGCCTTCTTCGAGGCGAAGGCCGCCCCCATTCTCGACGAGGGCGGCGAGATCCTGGCCTATATCGGGGATGCGATCATGGGGATCTTCCCCTATTGCACCCAGGACATCGGGCGAACCAAGCGGGAGGCCTGCCAGGCCGCCGTCCGGGCCATGGTCGAGGCCGACAAGCGGCTCGCCGAATTGAACGAGAACCGCACGGCCATCGGCCTGGAGCCGCTCCGCTCCGGCACCGCCTTTCATGTCGGTTCTCTGCTCTACGGCAATGTCGGCGTCGCCCAGCGGCTGCAGTTCACCGTCATCGGCCGCACCGCGAACGAGGTCGCCCGCCTGGAGGGGCTAACCAAGGAGTTGAGCATGTCGGTCCTGGCCAGCGCGGAATTCGCCCATGAGGTCGCCCTACCCTGGTGCCATTTGGGTCCGATGACGTTGCGCGGGGTCAACCGGCCGATCGATGTCTATGGCCTGCCGGACAAGTGGGAGGACATCGATACCGACCGCTGCCTGAAGGCGCCGAGACCCGACCTCGCGGCGGCACCGGCCCCGTCCCCCGGATTGGCCCCCGAATTGTCTCCCGAATTGATACCGGCCCCGCACAACGCCTGAAGACAGGGGCAGAAAAACGGCCTAGGCTCCCCACGATTTATTGGGGGGCAGCATGAAAATCCAATCGGTCGAGACCTTCGTCGTCGGCAACCCGCCGCCGGGCTTCGGCGGGCGTTATTTCGTCTTCGTGAAGCTGGAGACCTCGAACGGTATCGTCGGCTATGGCGAGGCCTATGCGGCGACCTTTGGTCCCCATGTGGTCGCCGCGATGATCGAGGACGTGGCCGAGCGCCATGTGATCGGCCAGAGCCCGTTCCGGATCGAGGAAACGACCCGCCGCATCTATGGCAGCGGCTATACCCTGCGCCCAGACGTCTCGCTCGGCGGCGTCACCAGCGCGCTGGAAATGGCGATGTGGGACATCGTCGGCAAGGCGGTCGGCCAACCGGTCTACAATCTGCTCGGCGGAAAGGTGCATGAGCGGCTGCGCTCCTACACCTATCTCTATCCCAGGCCCGGCGACCGAACCGATGTCTACGCCGACCCGGAACTCGCGGCGGAGCGGGCGCTGGAAGAAGTCGCGCGCGGCTTCACGGCGGTGAAGTTCGATCCGGCCGGCCCTTATTCGGTCTATGATGGCCACATGCCCTCGCGCGAGGACATTTCCCGCTCCATCCGCTTCGTGAAGCTGCTGCGCGAGGCGGTCGGCGACAAGGCGGACCTGCTCTTCGGGACCCACGGCCAATTCACGGCGGCGGGCGCCATCCGGCTGGGCCGCGCGATCGCGCCCTATGATCCGCTGTGGTTCGAGGAGCCGACGCCGCCGGACAATCCGGAGGAAATGGCCAAGGTCGCCCGGGCGGTCTCCATCCCCGTCGCCACCGGAGAGCGGCTGACCAACAAGTTCGAATTCGCCGCCGTGATGCGGGCGGATGCCGCCGCCATCCTGCAGATGAATCTCGGCCGGGTCGGCGGCCTGCTGGAGGCCAAGAAGATCGCCGGCATGGCGGAAACCCACTATGTCCAGATCGCCCCGCATCTCTATTGCGGCCCACTGGTCGCCGCCGCCAACATCCAGCTCGCGACCTGTTCGCCCAATTTCCTGATCCTGGAGGCGATCCAGGATTTCGGGGGCTTCTACGCCGATCTTCTGGAAACCAAGATCGGCTGGGAGGACGGCGCCGTGACCCCGCCGACGGAACCGGGGCTCGGCGTGGTGCTGAACGAAGCGGTCGCCCGCGCCCATCCCTATACCGGCGACGGGCTGCATCTGGAAATGGCCCCGGATCCGGTGCGGTAAGTCGTTTTAGGACTCTGGCCCCTTTCTTGCTTTCCCGTTTGGCGCGCGGCTCCGAATGAGCCGCCCCTTAGGGACATCAGAAAGAAAGGACCCGCCCCATGTCGGACACGACCCCCGTTTTGATGCCGGTTTCGACCCCCGTGTCGATGAATGTCGCGTTTCTCGCCGACTGGTTCGCCCCGGTGGACCGGCCCATCGATCTGAGCGGCTTCGAGCTCGCCACCAGCCGTTTCGACCCGCCGACCCCCGATTCCCCGCCGGTTCTGTTGCCGTCCGTTCCACGCGAGATTGCGGACGCCCAGGATATGAGAATCCCCGATCTGGAACCCGTTGTTCCGGTGACGGACCGCGGCATGCTGCCGGATATTCTGGTGCTCTATGAAGACGCACAGCGGCAAGCGGCGCCGGACGACCACAGCATCAGCCTGGTCGCCGAACTCCGCCCCACAGAGCTGGAGCCCGAATTCCCCAACTGGCCGATTCTTGACATTGACATTGGCCAGACAAGGCTCGCCCTGTCGGACGACTCGTCTCTCGACCCCGCGGACCTGCCCGGTCTACCGGTCCTGATGGACGGCCTGGCCGGCGAACGTCGGCCGATCGAGCCCGTGACGGACCGCAGCATGCTACCCGATATCCTGAACCTCTTCGAACAGGCTCAGCAGCAGGCCGTATCGCAAGACGATTCGATCAGTCTCGTGCCCATTCTCGGACCCGGTGGTCCGCTCGCACCGGACAGCGACGGCAACGCGTTACCGACACCGGGTGCACATACCTTGGGCGACGGACGGACCAGCCTGACCCTCCCCGAGGGCTGGTCCCGCGAACCCGGCGACCTCACCGGTCTGCCCGTTCTGATGGACGCCCCCGTCGGTCCGCGCCAGCCCATCGAGCCCCTTTCGCCGGGGTCGGACCTGGTCATCCCGGACGGCGGCGTACCCCTATTGGGCGCGACCGAATTGCTGACGCTCGACCTGGGCTAGCCCGGCTAAGCACTCCTTCGTTCGGTTTTTGCGATCGCGGTATCCCGAAATTTGGATTCCCACCATTCGGATATATGCGGCATCCTTTTGGCATACACCTCGTGACCCGGGACGTCACGCGATCGCAGTCACCCCCGTTCGGATGACCCCGTTCGGATGACCCCGTCCGAATGCGATCGGGACCTCTCCGGAAGGTCGCCGCCGGTGACCGGCATCATCAGCGGCATCTCTTTTCGCAAGATCGGGGGCGGTGTTTCGACATCGCCCCTTTTTTGTGCGGACAATACGCCGTCCCGAGGGGCCAGACCCTGGTGCTTAGGAGTAAGGCGGCAGGCCTGACGCGATGATCCCGCGATAGATTCCGTATTCCGAGGCGATGGCGTCATAGTCGCGCTTGGCGGCCTCATAGGCGGCGGTCAGCTCGGCCTCGGTCTGGCCCACCATCGTCTCGACCGTGTCGTCGAGATAGCCCCAACCGCTGAGCGCGCCCTCCACCGTGGCGAAATAGAGCTTCGCATAGCCGGCATATTCGGAGCAGGCGAGCGGCATGCTCTCCAGGGTCCAGCCCTCCAGGCTGTCGACACAGGAAACACGGCTCTCCGCGGTTCTTTCCGCGAACACGGTCAGCCGGTCGGCCAACTCGGCTTTGACCGCGTCGGTCATTTGGGCCTGCGCCCCCGAGACGAAAGCGACGGACAACGCCGCCGCGGCGGATAGGGATAGGAGGGAACGGAGCATGGGAACCTCTTCGGTCGTTCGGTGTATCATGCTGTTACGTCGCACCCTGGACGCCAGACCTGTTACCTTCGGTCGCAAGGGACAACCGAAGTGCCTTGGCGTGGCGACGCCGCCCTATTCCGCGAGGCTGGCCGGGCAGAACAGGATCTGGGAATCGGTGCGCGGTATCCCGTCCTGAACCACCGCGAAGGCCAACTCGCGCATGAAACACCCCTCTTCGGAGACCTCGAGACCAAGCCGAGCCTCGGTCTCATCCAAATGGGAGGGGGGCGGAAGCGGCGGAAGCCTGACCGAATAGACGGGTCCACGCGCCTCTCGTACTCGTTTGCGGACCTCCTCATAGGCCAGGTCCGAGGCGAGGCCGCTGCCGAAGAAATTGCTGCCGTGACCGACCATCACCACCGTCTCGGGGATATACCCACGAATGAAACCGACCTCCGCCACGCCGGAAAGCAGCACGCTGCCGGCGGGCAGATCGATTCGGCCCTGGACATGCCAATCGCCGGTCCACGCCACCCGCGACCATTCCATGGGACGGCTTTCCTGTGTCGCTAAAATCGAGGCCGAGACCGCCGCCGCCATCGCCAATAGGCGTCTCGAATCACCCATGAGGGTGGCCATCAAGGTCATCACCAGGACGATCGCGAAAGGCTCCAAGACCATCAGGTAGCGGGAATAGGCGAACATCAAGGCCCAGAGCACGAAGGCCGAAACCACAAAGACCATGAGGAACCGGCGCAACGGCCTCGCGGCGGCGCCTCCTCCCCGCCCCATCCGGACGATGGCGTAGATCGCCAGGACCGCGAACAGCACGACCCAGAGGATGGTCGCGGTACCGCCCTCGATATGCCGCTCTCCCCGATCGAACAGGCTGAGCGGAGCCCGCAGCATCTCCTGCCAGCCATGGAACATCCACCGCGTATCCCGGAATCCTTCCGGCACGGCGAACGGGCTCTCGAAGAGGCGATTGAGGTAGGGAAAAAGTGGGTTGCCGTAGAGTGAATAGAGCTCCGCCATCCACCAGCCGTTCACCAGCAGGAACCCACCGATCATCGCACAGGCGGAACCGACAAGGGCGGCGGGCCGAGGGAGGACCGCGAGCAGCGCCAAGCCGAACATCAGGGCATAGGGAAGATTGGTGTATTTGAGCGCCCCGGCCGCCCCGACCAGCGCCATTCCGGCGAAGAGCAGCCGGCTGCCCGGCAAGGACCGTGCCCCGACCGCTTCGGCCCGGACCATCGCCAAGAGGGTCAGATAGACACCGGCCAGGAAGAAAACCGATGCCCAGTTGTCCCCGAAGGTCCGCCCGAACTGCAGCAGACTGTTGGGTGTCAGCATGGTGAGGACAACCGCCAAGACCGCCAAAAGGTCGGCATAGGGTGCCTTGGTCCGGTCCAAAAGCAGCAAGGCGATCCGCCAGACCAGAACGCCGTTCAGGGCCTGGATCGCTCCGATAAGAAAGCCGACGGCATAGTCCGGCAGATGAAGTGTCCCCAGAAACCAAGGCACGTAGAGCAGAGGATTGTTAAAGCCGGCGATGCCAGCCGCCGCGAAGTCCGCCGCCAATGTGCCGTTCAAGAAGGCGGCCGCACCATAGGCGTGCTGGACCAGTTGGTCGCCGTTAACGTCTTTCCCGACATGGACGGAGAGCGCGCCGCCGAGGATGACCAAAAGCGCCTGTCCCACCCATCTGAGGGTTCGCATCGTCACGAACGGCGCGTCGTCGCCGGATGGTACAGATAGCTCAAGCGCTTGAGTTCCCGCCGGCCGCGCGCCACGGAATCAAGGATCAGGCCGGAGAACAGATTGACCACCGCCATCAGCATCAAACCGGTCGACAACACGACCGTCGGAAGACGGGGGACAAGCCCCGTGTCCAGAAAGGTGATCAACACGGGTATGAAGATCGCAACGGAGAAAAGGGCGCAGACCAGCGCGATGCCGCCGAAGAAGGGCAACGGCTTTTCCTCCTTCAGCAGGGTCAGAATGGTGATCAGGATACGCCAACCGTCTCGAAAGGTCGAAAGCTTGCTCTCGGAGCCTTCCGGCCGGTCCACATAGCGGGTCGGAATCTCGGCGATCGGCAACAGCAATTCCAGCGCATGGACCGTCAGTTCGGTCTCGATCTCGAACCCTCGGGACAGGGCGGGGAAGGACTTCACATAGCGACGGGACAAAACGCGATAGCCCGACAGAAGGTCCTGAATCCGGTCACCGAAGATCGTCGAGACGATGGTGGTGAACAGCCGATTGCCGAACCGGTGCCCCGGCCGATAGGCCTTTTCCTTGTCGGCCACCCGGGCGCCGTTCACCATGTCGAGATGATGAGCCAACAGATGCTCCACCATCTTCGGCGCGGCCTCGGCCTCATAGGTCGCGTCGCCGTCGACCATCACATAGACGTCGGCCTCGATGTCCGCGAACATCCGTCGAATGACGTTGCCCTTGCCCTGATAGGTCTCGCTTCGGACGATGGCACCATGGGACACCGCGACTTCCGCCGTCCGATCCTTGCTGTTGTTGTCGTAGACGTAAATTCTGGCCCCCGGCAGAGCCGCCCGGAAGTCGTCGATCACCCGCCCGATTGCCACCTCTTCATTGAAGCAAGGCACGAGAACCGCGATGTCGATGGATTGGACCTTTGCGTCCGAGGGCCTGATCACCGTCATGAAATCAGACTTGTCCCTTTGTAACGGAGCTTCCGAACGATGTTGGCCACGCGCGATCCGGTGCCGAGACCGTCGACGAAACGATCGATGATCCGACAACGCATGAGACACCGACGCTATGGCAACGTCGAAAACCAATAAAGGCTACACCCCGAAATCGCAAAAACAATTTTATTTTTCGGCCTATAGACCAATACAGTTCAATCGCACGACTCAAGCGTGTTTATAAAAAATGGATATTCCTTGCTTCCATGCGTTTGGTCGAAGCGAATCGTGACCAGTCCATCGCCGGATCCGAGCTTGGAATCGCCGAGATTAGGGCTTAACGGCGTAAACCAGGACGTTTTTTCCGAAGAAGGGCGAGAGTATCAGATCCATCGCCCGGCTGATCGGGAACAAGTAGCGGTCGTAAAATCGGACAGCGGCCGGGTTGAGGTCGCCCTTCCCCATATCGAGCAAGTTATAGAGCAGGGTCGCGAAGAACCCCGCCGAATCGACATATTCGGCACTGTCGATCTGGAAACCCGCCCGGACCAGAACGTCCCGCATACCGGACTTGGTGTATCGCCGGAAATGACGGACCTTCCGGTCCATCTCGCCGAAGAGGATCTGGAAGGCGGGAACATAAACGACTAGCCGGCCGCCGGGCTTCAGAATGCGGTGAATCTCTCGGGCGGCCGCGACGTCGTCCTCGATATGCTCCAGAACGTTGAAGGTATAGACGCAGTCCAAATCATCGTCCGGGATGGTCTTGGAATCCTGGGTCTGAGCCAGACCCTTCTGGTCCAGGATGGCGGCGAGACGGTCGTCCGGCTCGATGCAAAGGACGGAAAAGCCACGATCCCGCAGCATCTCGGCAAAGGTGCCCGCCCCGGCGCCAAAATCCGCGACCCGCTCGGTAGGGGACGTACGCTTGGCGACGCAATCGATCAGGAAGTTGTTATATTTGACGGCGTCCGCCATCACTTCGAGATTGTCCACACCCGTGTAGGCTTCGGTATCCTGCACCGTCATGTTTCTAGTTTTCCTGCGACGCTCGGGCGTAGTTCCGTTTCGACCGGGTAAAGAGATAACGCGACCCGAAGAAATTCACGACCAGCCCGAACACCGCCCCGACGGCAAGAGCAAGAAGCGCATTGATCTCTGTGCGAGCAATGAAAAGCAGAATAATGCTATAAACAAGAAAATTCGCCAGCGCTCCGACGATCTGGATAACGATATAGGCGCTGTATTCGCCGACGGTCTTCGGGACCTCTTTTTGGACCGAGAAGGTCCAGACCCGGTTCAACAGATAGGTCACCGTGGCCGCGACCGGGAAGGAGATGCCCCGGGCGTAGAAAGGGCTCCATCCCTCGACCATCAGGGCGTAGAGAATGCCCCCGTCGACCGTGAAGCCGATGGCGCCCACAATCAGATAGCGCGCGATTTGACCCTTGGCGCTCATGCGCTTTCCTTCGACGTCAGCACCGCAAGCAAAGACACCCCGACCGGCAACGGCACCCGGCCGAGCACATGCCGCTCCGCCGCGAACAGTCCTCGGAACAGCCCATTGAGCAAAGTTCCCGGCACGGCGCTGCCCATGGACTCGGTCGCCCCGCGCAGCTTGTCCAGGAGGCGCGCGGCCGCCGCCAAGGGGAAGAGCAGGGTGTTGAAGTGGGTCAGGAAGGCCGGGGTCAACCCGCCCTCGTCGATCGTGCGGGCGAGCCCCCGCCTCGTGTAGCGGCGCTTGTGGTGGAGGAAGCGGTCGTGGGGCCCGAACATCCACGGATTGGCCGGTACGGAGAGCAGGATCCGCCCCCCCGGCGCCAGCAGATCCTTCAAGGCGGTCAGGGTCTCCCGATCCTCCTCGATATGTTCCAGCACGTCGAACAGGCAGATGAGATCGAACCGCTCGCCGCTGAACGGGACGGCGTCCGGGCATGTGCCCTGGCGGATGTCGACCGCTCCCCCCACCTTGTCGCGGGCGATGGCGATGGCGGTACCGTCCATTTCGAAGCTGGAGACGGTCCCGAACCGGCGCAGCAGATCGAGATTGCCGCCCGTCCCGCTGCCGACCTCCAGGATACGCGCGTCGGCGGGCAAATCGAGGCGGGCGATCAGATCGGCGAAGATCTCGCGGCGGGCGACGAACCACCAATGGTCCCGCTCGATCCGCGCCATCTCCAGATAGGCCTCAGCCTCCATCGCGCTTTTCCCCGGTCTTTTCTCCGGTCTCTTCAGGGGCGGATCGCTCCCCGTGTCGGCGACGGACGAGATAGAGGGGACGGCCCTTCACCTCCATATAGATGCGGCCGATATACTCGCCGAGAATGCCGACGCTGATGAGTTGGACGCTGCCGAAGAACAGGATGAAGACGATGAGGGAGGCATAGCCCGGAATCTCGCTGCCGAAAATCAGGGTCTTGGTGACGACGAACCCGGCATAGACCAGGGTGACCAGGGCCAACACCGCCCCGAAATAGCTCCAGAACCGTAGCGGGACGGTGGAAAAGCTGGTGATGCCCTCAAGGGCGAAGTTCCACAACCGCCATCCGGAGAACTTGCTGGCCCCCGCCGTGCGCGGCTGGCGGACATAGTCGATGGTCACCGTCCGGAAACCGACCCAGGCGAACAGGCCCTTCATGAAGCGCTGGCGTTCCGGCAGGCTGTTGAGCGCGTCGACCACCGCCCGGTCCATCAGGCGGAAGTCACCGACATTCTTCGGTAGCTTGGTCGGGGCGAGCTTGTTGTAGAAGTCGTAGAACCAGTTGGCGCTGGCCCGCTTCATCAGCCCATCGTTCTGCCGGTCGCTGCGCTGGGCGAGCACGACTTCCGCCCCCTTCTCCCAATGCTCCAGCATCAGCGGGATGAGTTCCGGCGGATCCTGCAGATCGGCGTCGATCGGGATCACCGCATCGCCGCCCGCAGCTTCGATCCCGGCGGTCAGCGCCGCCTCCTTGCCGAAATTCCGGGACAGTTCCAGCACATGATAGCGCGGATCCGCCTCGGCGATCGTAAGCAGCTTATTTAGCGTGTCGTCGCGGCTGCCGTCGTCGACACAGATGAACTCGAAACGGTAGGCCGGCAGGGAGGACGCCAGCCGGTCGAAGGCCGCCCGGAACGGCTCGAGCGCCTCGCTTTCGTCATGCATGGGCACAACGATCGAGATCAGTTTGGCTGGGGCGGTCACGGGCTTCGAACTGTCCTTCGGCATCGGCCCTCTCCTCTGCCGCAAAGCCCCCCACTTGGCAAGAGGGCCGGGCTCTGCGACGCTTCCCGGGAAAAAGAGGAGATCAAGCATCATGGACATCGTCGCCATTCTGATGGGAATCGGGATCGCCCATATCCTGGCCGTCATGAGTCCCGGGCCGAGCCTGGTCGTGGTCGCCCGAACCGCCGTGGCATCCTCCCGTGGCGCGGGCCTCCTGGTCGCCGTCGGACTCGGCATCGGCACGCTGATCTGGGCCTTGGCGGCTCTGTTCGGCCTCAAGGCGCTGTTCACGGTAGCCCCTTGGCTCTACACCGGCATGAAGGTCGCCGGGGCCCTGTTCCTCTTCTACATGGCCTTCATGCTGATCCGGCACGCCAAACAACCCCTGAAGCTCGATAGCCGTGGCGGGCGGCATCTGGGGCCTCTGGCGGCGATCCGGCTCGGCGTGTTGACCCAGTTGGCCAATCCCAAGGTCGCGGTCTTCTTCGGCTCGATCTTCATCACCTTCCTGCCGGCCGACCCGTCCCCGCTGTATTATGGCTTGGTCCTGGGGCTGGTGTTCTTCAACGAGACGGCCTGGTACGGTTTTGTCGCCGCCGCCTTCGCCTCCGGGCCGGTCCGCAAACGCTACGATCGGGTGAAGGCGACGCTGGACCGGATCACCGGCGCGGTCCTCGGCGGGCTGGGCGTCAAATTGCTGACGACTTAAGACCGGGAGAATTAGGGCCAGGGAACTAAAGTCGGGGGATTTAAGGTCGCGGCCAGGGGAATAGCTTCGGCACCTCTTTCTTATAGGCGACATAGGCGTCCCCGAAGGCATCGGTAAGCCCCTCCTCCTCGAAGGTGACGCCGATCCAGACATAGACGGCCATGCCGGCGGAAAACAGCAGATGCCCCACGGTCATCTGCGGCGACCCGAACAGCATCAGGATCACGCCCAACTGCATCGGATGGCGCACGATGCGGTAGAGCCAGGGGGTACGGAAACTGTCCCGGAACGGTTCCTCGCCCTTCAAGGCGGCCATCGCCTGGGGCAGGCCGAGCAGTTCGCCGCCGCCGATCACCAGCACCGCCGCCCCGGCCATCGCCGCCCCCGCCGCGAAAACCAGCAGAAAAGCCCAGGCGAGCGGCCCTTCGACGGCCCAGACGGTGCCCTCGATCGGCTGCCAGTAATAGACCAGGACCATCAAGACCAGGCCGGAAGCCACATTGTAGACGCCGCGCGCCGCCGCGGGCCCCATCGCCGCCTCCAGGGGCTTCTTCAGAAAGGGCCTCGGCATCAGGGAATGCTGCAGCCCGAAGAACAGCAGAAGACCGAGGTTGACCGCGACCGCCCGCCAGGTCGCCACCGTCTGGACGCCGTCCACCGTGGTCGTCAGAAAGGGAAGATTGGCGAGAAACGCCCCCAGCCAGGCGAGGGAAACGGCGCTCACCAGCACCCCCAGGCCGACCCAGCAAATGACCGAGACGGCCCGCATCGCCTAGACCTGCCCGCGCTGCAGGATCTTGATGCCCCGCTCCAGCCCTTCCAGGGTGAGCGGGACCATGCGCCCGTCCATGATCTCCTTCAGCGCGTCGATGGACTCCGACCAGCCCCAGCGCGGTTCCGGGATCGGGTTGATCCAGAGCGCCTTTTGGAATTTGCCGAGCAGCCGCTCCATCCAGACAGATCCCGCCTCCTCGTTCCAATGCTCGACGCTGCCGCCGGGATAGAGGATCTCATAGGGGCTCATGGAGGCGTCGCCGACGAAGATCAGCTTATAGTCCGGGCCGTAGGTATGAATCATTTCCCAGGTCGGGATCTGCTCGACCCGGCGGCGGCGGTTGTCCTTCCACAGGCCCTCATAGGGGCAATTGTGGAAGTAGTAGAAGTCGAGATGTTTGAACTCCGCCCGCGCCGCGCTGAACAGTTCCTCCACCGCCCGGACATGTCCGTCCATCGAGCCGCCGACGTCGAGCAAAAGGAGGACCTTGACGGCGTTATGCCGCTCCGGCCGCATCTTGATATCCAGCAAGCCGGCATTCTCCGCCGTGCCCCTTATCGTGCCTTCCAGGTCGAGCTCGTCCGGATTCCCCTGGCGGGCGAACTGGCGAAGCTTGCGCAGGGCCACCTTGATGTTGCGGGTCCCGATTTCCACCGTGTCGTCGAAATTGCGGTATTCCCGCTTGTCCCAGACCTTGACCGCGCGGAAATTGCGGTTGCCGTCCTGGCCGATCCGCACGCCTTCCGGATTGTAGCCATAGGCGCCATAGGGCGACTTCCCGGCTGTGCCGATCCATTTGTTGCCGCCCTGATGCCGGCCCTTCTGCTCCTCGAGGCGTTGCTTCAGGGTTTCCATCAGCTTTTCCCAGCCGCCCAGCGCCTCGATCTCCCGCTTCTCCTCCTCACTGAGATGGAGTTCGGCCATCTTGCGGAGCCACTCCTCCGGAATCTCGCCTTCCATCCCCAGGTCGATCTGCTCGATCCCCTCGAAAAAAGTGGCGAACACCCGGTCGAAGCGGTCGAGATGGCGTTCGTCCTTCACCAGGGCCGAGCGGGCGAAATAGTAGAAATCCTCGACCGAATAGTCGGCGACCCCGGCCTGCATCCCCTCCAGAAGCCCGAGATATTCGCGCAGGGACACCGGAATTCCCGCGCGCTTTAGATCGAGGAAGAAGGGAGTGAACATGCTCGCCTACTGGTTCCGCTGCCGCCGGGCGAGGAAGGCGAGCCTTTCGAAGAGATGGACGTCCTGCTCGTTCTTCAGCAGCGCGCCATAGAGCGGCGGGACCGCGTTGGTGCTGTCCTTGGATCGCAGCGCCTCCGGGTCGAGATCCTCGGCGACCAGCAGCTTCAACCAGTCCAGCAACTCCGAGGTCGAGGGCTTCTTCTTCAAGCCCTGGGCCTCCCGAACTTCGAAGAAGACCGAGAGTGCCTCGCTCAACAGCCGCTTCTTGATGTCCGGGTAATGGACCTGGACGATGTCGGCCATGGTCTCGGCGTCGGGGAACTTGATGTAGTGGAAGAAGCACCGGCGCAGGAACGCGTCCGGCAGTTCCTTCTCGTTGTTGGAGGTGATGACCACCACCGGGCGGTTGACCGCCTTCACCCGCTCGCCGGTTTCATAGACGTGGAACTCCATGCGGTCGAGTTCGAGCAGCAGGTCGTTCGGGAACTCGATGTCCGCCTTGTCGATCTCGTCGATCAGCAGGACACAGCCGGCATCGGCGGTGAACGCCTCCCACAGCTTGCCCTTTTTGATGTAGTTGCGGACATCCTCCACCCGGGAATCGCCCAATTGGCTGTCGCGCAGCCGGCTCACCGCGTCGTATTCGTAGAGGCCCTGCTGCGCCTTGGTGGTCGACTTGACATGCCATTCGATCAGCGGATGGCCGAGCGCCGCGGCGATCTCATGGGCCAGCACGGTCTTGCCGGTGCCCGGTTCTCCCTTGATGAGCAACGGCCGCTGCAAGGTGACGGCGGCGTTGACGGCCACCTCCAGATCGCGGGTCGCGACATAACTGTCGGTGGAGGAAAACCGCCGCCCTCCGTTTACCCCTGCGCTCATCATGCGACCCCTTCCGCCAGTTTCGCCAATTCGCTTTCGATGGCCGCGATCGCGTCAGCCGCCTTGTCCGGGTCCGGGCCGCCGGCCTGGGCCATATCCGGCCGGCCGCCCCCGCCCTTGCCGCCGAGCGCCGCCGAGCCGACCCGCACGAGATCCACGGCGCTGGCCTTGGCCGTCGCCCCGTCGGTCACGGCGACGACGATCGAGGCCTTGCCCTCGTCCTTGCCGATCACGACGACGACGCCGTCCCCGCCGAGCTGCCCTTTGAGACCGTCGGCGAGCCCTTTGAGTTCCTTGGCCGGCACGCCCTCCACCACGCGACCGGCGACTTTCAGGCCGCCGACCTCCTTGATCTCTGGGCCGGCGCCCCCGCCCCCGCCGGCGGCGAGCTTTTTGCGCATCTCGGTGAGTTCGCGTTCAAGCTTCTTCCGCTCTTCCAAGAGCTGACCCAGGCGGTGGGGAAGATCCTGCGGCCGGGTCTTGAGCTCGCCCGCGGCCTGTTCCAGAAGGCTGTCGCGGTCGGCGACATAGGCATAGGCCCCCTCTCCCGTCACCGCCTCGATCCGGCGAATACCGGCGGAAACCGCCCCCTCGCCAACGATCTTGAAGAATCCGATATCACCGGTGCGGCGGACATGGGTCCCGCCGCAGAGTTCGGTCGAATACTGGCCAAAGCCGGCCTTTTCCGGATCGTCGCCGCCCATGGACACGACCCGAACCTCTTCGCCATATTTCTCCCCGAATAGCGCAAGCGCCCCGGCCTCGACCGCCTCGTCCGGTGTCATCAGCCGGGTTTCCACCGGCGCGTTGAGGCGGACCCGGGCGTTGACCTCGGTTTCGACGACCCGGATGTCGTCGGTCTCGACCGGCCGGGGATGGCTGATGTCGAAGCGCAGCCTGCCGGGGGCGACCAGGGAGCCCTTCTGTGTCACGTGATCGCCGAGATGGCGGCGCAGCGCCTCATGCAGCAGGTGGGTCGCCGAATGGTTGGCCCGGAGCTTGGCGCGCCGGGCTGAATCGACGGTGAGCGCCGCCTCGTCGCCCAGCTTGAGTTCGCCCTCGGCGACCGTGCCCATGTGGACGAACAGGTCGCCCAGCTTTTTCTGGGTGTCCGTGACGCTGACAACGGCGCCGTCGGCGCTCCTGATCATGCCCTCGTCGCCCATTTGGCCGCCCGATTCGCCATAGAACGGCGTCTGGTTCAGGATCAGCGCGACGCTGTCCCCCGCCGCCGCCCTGTCGACCGGCGCCCCGTCCTTGACGATGGCGAGGATCTGACCTTCCGCCGCCTCGGTGTCGTAGCCGAGGAAATCGGTGGCCCCGACCTTGTCCCGCAGTTCGAACCACACCGCCTCGGTCGCCGCTTCCCCGGAGCCGCTCCAGGCCGCCCGGGCCGCGGCCTTCTGCTTTTCCATCGCGGCCTCGAACCCGTCCTCGTCGAGGCTCCGACCCTGGCCGCGCAGGATATCGGCGGTCAAATCCTTGGGAAATCCATAGGTGTCGTAGAGCTTGAAGGCGACATCGCCCGACAGTTCGCCCTCTTCGGCCAACATCTCGGTCTCGGCTTCCAACAGCCTGAGGCCGCGTTCCAGGGTCTTCTTGAAGCGCGTTTCCTCGAGCTTCAGGGTTTCGGTGATGAGGGACCGCGCCCGGCCCAGCTCCGGGAAGGCATGGCCCATCTCCCGGATCAAAGCGGGTACCAGCTTCCACATAACCGGCTCCTCGGCGCCCAGCATATGGGCGTGCCGCATGGCCCGGCGCATGATCCGGCGCAGCACATAGCCGCGCCCCTCGTTGGACGGCAGCACGCCGTCGGCGATCAGGAAGGCGGTCGAACGCAGATGGTCGGCGATGACCCGCTGGCTGGTCACCTGGCCCTCGCCATTGGGCGTGGTGTGGGTCGCCTCCGCGATCGCGATGATCAGCGCCTGGAACAGGTCGATATCGAAATTGTTGTCCCGGCCCTGCAGAAGGGCCGCGATCCGCTCCAGCCCCATCCCGGTATCGATCGACGGGCGCGGCAGGGAAACCCGGTCACCCGGACCCATCTGCTCATACTGCATGAAGACCAGGTTCCAGAACTCGAGGAACCGGTCGCCGTCCTCCTCCGGACTGCCCGGAGGGCCGCCCCAGATATGATCCCCCCGGTCGTAGAAGATCTCGGAACACGGGCCGCAGGGTCCCGTATCGCCCATCATCCAGAAATTGTCGGAGGTCGCGATGCGGATGATCCGGCTTTCCGGAAGGCCGGCGATTTTCCTCCACAGATCGAAGGCCTCGTCGTCGTCGTGATAGACGGTGACATAGAGCCGGTCCTTCGGCAGGCCGAACTCCTTGGTCGACAGGCCCCAGGCCAATTCGATCGCGAGGTCCTTGAAATAGTCCCCGAAGGAGAAGTTCCCCAACATCTCGAAGAAGGTGTGGTGCCGGGCCGTATAGCCGACATTGTCGAGATCGTTGTGCTTACCCCCGGCCCGCACGCATTTCTGGGTGGTCGCCGCCCTCGTGTAGTCCCGTTTCTCCGCACCGGTGAAGACGTTCTTGAACTGAACCATCCCCGCATTGGTGAACATCAGGGTCGGGTCGTTGCGGGGGACGAGCGGGCTCGACTCGACGATCGCGTGGTCGTGCTTGGCGAAATAGTCGAGGAACGTGGAACGGATCTCTGAAACGGCGGTCATCGTCTGGGGGCCTTCATCACAACATTTGCACCGTGCGCCAACCCGCCCCGGAACGCTCCGGGGAGGGTCTCCACACATTTTGGAAAACGCTGTGATTTTCTAGGGACTGCGCCCGGCCTTGTCCAGGAGTGAACCGGCTCTACCGCAAGTCCATCAGGACGCGTCTTCGGCGCCCTCCCCTTCCTCGTCGCTGGAGGGGTCGACCATCAGGTGATCGGAAACGATGCCGGCGTTGTCCCGGATCTTCTTTTCGATCTCCGCCGCGATGTCCGGATTGTCTTTCAGGAACTGCTTCGCGTTCTCCCGCCCCTGGCCGATGCGTTGGCCGCTGAAGGAGAACCAGGAACCGGATTTCTCGACGATGTTGGCCTTGACGCCGAGATCGATCAGTTCGCCGGTCTTGGACACGCCCACGCCATACATGATGTCGAATTCGACGACCCGGAAGGGCGGGGCGAGCTTGTTCTTCACCACCTTGACCCGGGTCTGGTTGCCGACGACCTCGTCGCGTTGCTTGATGGCCCCGATCCGGCGGATATCCAGGCGGACAGACGAATAGAATTTCAGTGCATTGCCGCCCGTGGTGGTTTCCGGGCTGCCGAACATCACCCCGATCTTAAGGCGGATCTGGTTGATGAAGACCACCAGACATTGGGAGCGGGCGATCGAGGACGTGAGCTTGCGCAGCGCCTGGCTCATCAAACGGGCTTGAAGACCGACATGGCTGTCGCCCATCTCGCCCTCCAATTCGGCCCGCGGCACCAGGGCCGCCACCGAATCGATCACCAGCACGTCGATCGCGCCGGACCGGACCAGAGTATCGGCGATCTCAAGGGCCTGTTCCCCGGCATCCGGCTGCGAGATCAGCAATTCCTCCACATCGACGCCGAGCTTTTTCGCATAGACCGGATCCAGCGCGTGTTCGGCATCGATGAAGGCGCAGGTCCCGCCGGTCTTCTGGGCCTCGGCCACCGCATGCAGCGCCAACGTCGTCTTACCGGAGCTTTCCGGACCGTAGATCTCGATGATCCGGCCCCGCGGAAACCCGCCGATCCCAAGCGCGATATCGAGACCCAGAGACCCGGTGGACACCGCCTCGATCTCAACGCCGCTGTCGCGCTGACCGAGTTTCATCACCGAGCCTTTCCCAAAGGCACGTTCAATCTGCGAGAGCGCTGCGTCGAGCGCCTTGGACTTATCCATACCGGATCCTTCAACGAGGCGAAGTTGCGAATTGGCCGACATCGGTCACCCTCCTTATGCAACACCGGGCTTGGGATCGGCAATGGCTGCCTTCACCGCCGGACGATTGAAACGCTGGAGGGAGTTTGTACCAGTTTTGTTCTAACCTCAAGGAGTTTTCTTGTTTTGTTCTCAATATCGCCGAAAACGGCCCAGAATCCCCAAAAACGACTCAGTCGGCGGCGAGAACGTCCTTCACCGCGCTTGCCAACTGCTTGAGGGAAAAGGGTTTCGAGAGGAAAGCGAGATCCTCGTCCGCTTCGATCCGTTCCCGGATCGTATCCTCGCTATAGCCGGAAATGCAGATCACCTTGATATCGCCGCGGCGCTGACGAATTTCCCGCACCAGGGTCGGTCCGTCCATGCCGGGCATGACCACATCGGTCACCAACAGGTCGATCTGAACCTCCTCGTCTTCCAGGATATCCAGGGCCGCTTCGGCGGTCCGCGCCTCGATAACCTCATAGCCCTTGTTGCGCAACGCCCGGGCGGAGAAGACCCGGACCGGGTCCTCGTCCTCAACCAGGAGTATCGTCTCCGCACCGGTCAGATCGCGGGCGGCCGGCTCTTTCTGGGCGGACTTCTGAACGCCGCCGGTCGTGGCCTCATGCACCGGCAGGTAGATGCGGAAGGTCGTCCCGACGCCGACCCGGCTGTCGAGATCGAGGAACCCTCCGGTCTGTTCGACGATGCCGTAGACCGTGGCGAGGCCCAGTCCGGTTCCGCTGCCGACCGCCTTGGTCGTGAAGAACGGTTCGAAGATCCGCTCCCGGATATCCTCCGGAATGCCGGTGCCTGTGTCGTCGACCTCGATCAGGACATAGCGGCCGGCGGGCATCGCCTTGCCCCGGATCTGCTGGGGTTTAGGCAAATCGAAGTTGCGGGTGCTGATCACGACCCGCCCCCCCAGCGGCATGGCGTCGCGGGCGTTCACCGCCAGGTTCAAGATCACCTGTTCGAGCTGCCCCTGGTCGCACCGGATGAGCCCGACATCCCGCCCATAGTCGAGCCGCAATTCGATGGTCTCGCCGATCACCCGGCGCAGCAGATGGGCGAGTTCCGACAGGACTTCGGAAATATCGAGGACACGGGGGCGCAAGGTCTGCTGCCGAGAAAAGGCGAGCAACTGGCGCACCAGATTGGCGGCGCGACTGGCGTTCTGCTTCACCTGCATGATGTCGGCGAAGGATTGGTCGCCCGGCCGATGGCGCAGCAGCAATAGGTCGCAATAGCCGATCATCGCGGTCAGCAGGTTGTTGAAGTCATGGGCCACGCCCCCGGCCAATTGGCCGACCGCCTGCATCTTTTGCGACTGGATCATCTGGGTCTCGAGATTGATCCGTTTCGTCGCGTCCATGGCGTAGACCGTTCGGACCGGTCCGTCCGCCGCAACGTCGATCGTTTCGCCGAAAAACAGTTCGACAGCGCGCACCGGCTCCCCGGCGAGCCGGACCTCCACAGGATCCCGAGGTGACAAAGGGGGAGGGTCCGCCCGGGCCGCCGCCTCCCGGCGGCCGGCCGTTCCTTCCGGGAACAGGATACGCAAGGCCTCCCTGTCCTCCTCGATCAACGGTTCGATCAGGTGCTCGCAGGACCCGAAGGTGGCTTCGAAAGCCGCGTTTCGGCGGACGACCCTCAGCCCCTCTCCGATCACGGCGATCCCGACCGGCGCCCGATCGAACAGCAGATCCGTCGGATCCACAGCCGCGGCGGGCGGACCGGCTTCGGCGACAGGCTCCGTCCGCTCCGCATGGGAGCCGGCCCCGTCGGATGCGCCTGCCCCAGGCGGTTCCGTTTGCGGTGTGGCATCCGGCGGCTGCGCTTCGTCCCTCTGCGGACGGCCGAACCAACGTTGCAAAACCATGGCGCTCTCCCGCTATCGCCCGTGAGGGACCGTCAATGGCGTGTCGGCTTGGCACCGCCGCCGAGCCGGAACACAAAGGAAATGATCTCGGCCACCGCCTGGAAATGCTCCGGCTTGATTTCCTCGTCGACCTCGACCGAGGCATAGAGCGCCCGGGCGACCGGCGGGTTTTCCACAACGGGCACATCGTGTTCCTTGGCCATCTCGCGAATTCGGAGCGCCAGGTCGTCGTGGCCCTTCGCGACCACCATCGGCGCCGGCATCGACTGGCGGTCGTATTTGAGGGCGACGGAGAAGTGTGTCGGGTTCGTCACCACCACCGTGGCGTCGGGGACCGCCGCCATCATCCGGCGCCGGGACCGCTCCATGCGGATCTGACGCAGCCTGCCCTTCACCAGCGGATCGCCCTCGGCCTGGCGGTTCTCGTCCTTGACCTCCTGTTTCGACATCCGCTGCTGCTTCAAAAAGTTCCACTTCTGATAGGCGAAGTCGGCGGCCGCGATGATGGTCATCAAGAAAAGGGTGAGACCGACGATCAGGATCGTCAGCCAAAAGACCTCGTCGAGCACCGCGATCGGGCTCTTCTCCAACAGGAGCTCGACCGAATCCAGTTCCGGCAGGACCGCCACCACCAGGACCACGGCGACCAGGACGATTTTCACCAACCCTTTCAGGAACTCCATGATCTGGGTGAGCGAGAACATGCGTTTCACGCCCGAGATCGGGTTGATCTTGTCGAGCTTCGGCGCGATCGCCTTCGGCGAGAAGTTCAGCCCGTTCTGCAGCAGGCCCGGCGCGATCGCGGCGACGACGAAAAGCAGCCAGGGCAGCAGCATCGCCAGGAAAATGGCCATCACGCTGTCCCCCAGCGCGCCACCGATGCCGCCCACGCCGGTCGGGATCAGGTCGGGACGGCTGATGAAGCTCTCGAAGGTATTGTAGACGGTGAGCGCGAAACTCTTGCCCATCAGCCCGATGAACATCAGGGCCGCCAACAGGATGAACCAGTGATTGACCTCCATGGACCGGGCGACCTGGCCCTCGTCCTTGGCTTCCGACAGTTTCTTGTCTGTCGGTTCCTCTGTCTTTTCCGAATCGTCAGACATCGTTCATCCGTTCCCACGCGGAGGCGTTCCAGGGTCACGGCCCCAGGAACTGCCCCATGCCTTCCTCAAAGTACCGCAAGAACAGCATCATCGTCGCGGGCAAAGTCAGCAGCAGGATACCGAGCCCCAGGGCCACTTGTACCGGCAGAATGATGAAGAACACCTGAATCTGCGGCATCAGGCGGGCCAGCAGGCCGACGCCGATATAGAGAACCAGGCCGATCACCAGCAGCGGTGCGGACATCTGGACCGCGATCAGGAAGCTCTTCGCGACGACCTGGGTGAAGAACTGGCTGATGTCGCCGAAGGGGATGGGCTGTCCCGGCACGAACACCGTGTAGCTGTCGACCAGGGCCATGATGAAGAGATGATGGAGATTGGCGGCGATGATCACCATGATCCCGAGAAGGGTCAGAAAGGTCCCGATAAGGGCGCCCTGGGACTGTAGCGACGGATTGAACGCCTGGGCGGCCGCGAGGCCCGCCTGGAAGGAGATGATCTGCCCGGCGGTGGCGAGGGTCAGGACCATCACCCGGGCGACCAGGCCAAACATGAAGCCGATGAACGCCTCCCCGGCGATCAGCAGCACGGCCGTGCCGATGGCGGCAGGCTGCGGCGGCAGATATTGCTCCACCAAAGGGGTGGCGACCAGAGACAGCAAGATCGCGAAGCCCAGCCGGATCCTGACCGGAACACCCTGCTCCCCGACCAGGGGCATGTAGGAGACCGCCGCGCCGACCCGCACGAAAACCAGAAAATGGGCGAACAGATTGCTGATCAGGAAGTCTTCGAGATTCACGGAATCACGCGGGTAGGCCGAGACCGATGATCCGGTCGATGATCTGGTCCTGGAAGTCGGCGAGTTGGCCGTACATCCAGGGTGTCAGGACGATCAACACGATGAAGACGAGGATGATCTTGGGCACGAAGGCCAGCGTCATTTCCTGGATCTGGGTCAGCGCTTGGAACAAAGCGATAATGAGGCCGACGAAAAGCGCAATGAGCATCACCGGGGCACTCATCACCAGGAGGACATAGATCGCCTCCTGGCCCACATCGATCGCATCGGTAACGCTCATGGTCCCCCTTGCCGCACCATGCCCGGCGCGGCCTCGCTCACCGGTCCCGCATCAGACCGGAGAAGGCGATCAGATCGGCATCCGCAGGATTTCCTGGTAAGCCTGCACCATCCGGTCGCGGATGTTAACAACCGTCTGCAGCGTGACCTCGGCGTTGTTCACGGCGGCGACCACATCGGTCAGCTCCGCCTCGCCGCGGATCGCCTTGACCGTCATGTTCTCGCCTTCCTGCATGGTGGCGAGGGCAGATTCTGCCGCCTCCTGCACGAAGCTCGCGAAGTCCTTCCCGCCGGCGTCCCGGGCGCTAAGCCCTTCTCCTTGCGGGACATTCTGGTAGGCGGAGATCGCATTCGCGATATTGGCCACCATCTTTCAGTCCTCCTCTTGCGCCGCGCGCGGCAAATGCTGCCGGCGTCGGGCGAAACAATGCACAAAGCGCAGTATAGCCTTAACTGCGCAAAAGTTCGACCGTCCGCTGCAGCATGGACCGCGCGGCGCCGATCGCGTTCAGATTGGCCTCATAGGCCCGCGTCGCCTGGCGCATGTCCATCATCTCGATGGTCGTCTTCACATTCGGGGTGCGGATGTAGCCGTCGTCGTCGGCATAGGGATGATTGGGCTCGAACTTCAGACCGAAGGGCGATTCGTCCAGGATGATCCGGTTGGCCTTCACCATGTCGACGCCGGACGCCCGGTCCAGTTCGTTGCGGAAGGTGATCAGTTTGCGGCGATAGGGCTCCTGGCCGGGTCCCTCCGCGATGGAATTCGCGTTGGCGATGTTCTCGGCGATGACCCGGACCCGTGCCCCTTGAGCCTTCATCCCGGAGGCGGAGACCGCCATGGCGTTGACCAGTTCCATCTACCTTCTCCCGACTGTCCTTTACGCGTTAAATCAATCCGTTAGCGGCCAGTGATGGCCGTTTTCATCATGCCCAGATGCTTCTGATACAGATTGGCCATCATGTTGTAGTCGGCCCGGGTCTGCTGCATCTTGATCATCTGCTGTTCCAGATCGACGCCGTTACCGTCCGGCATCACCTCGTAGAGCATCGTCGTGTCCATCTCCCGGGCGGCGTTGCGTTCGAACCCGGTACCGGTCAGGTGGTTCCCTTGGGCGCTGGCCAGCTTGACCGAGTCGACCCGCGACATCGCGGCCTTGAAATCGAGCGGCTTGAGGTCCCGGGCATGGAAATTCGGCGTATCCGCGTTGGCGACGTTGTGGGCGATGACCCGATGCCGCTGGCCGAGCCATTCCATCTGCCGCATCGTTCCGCCGAAAACGCTGAGATTGCTGAGATCCATCGGAGCACCTGTTTCAAAATCCTTGGCTGCCGGGAGAGAAGCACAAAGCGTGCCAGTTTCACGAAGCGGTCCTCGGCGTGCCAACGGACGCTGGTCCGGTGGCGGTCATCGTGTATGATCGGTGACCTGCCCCGTCGGTCTTCGAGGTCGCAACAACCGTGCCGCCGATCTTTTCCAGCAAGTCCTCCACGAAAAACCCGCCCGCCGCCGAGCAGGCCGCCCCGGCACGGGCTGCCGGTCAGAAGGCGCTGCCGGGGCCGGTGTCGGCGGATCTGGAAATCGGCGATCCGGCGGCACCGAAGCGGCGCGCCGGTCGGCAGGCGGCGATCGCGCTGGAACACCGCCGGGGCAGCGACCGGACCCCGACCATCGTCGCCCAGGGCTATGGAAAGATCGCGGAGGCGATTCTGACCATGGCCTTCGACAACGACGTCAAGGTACGGGAGGACCCCGATCTGGCGGAAGTCCTGATGGCCGTCGATCTGGGGGAGGATATTCCGATCGAGGCGTTCGCCGCGGTCGCCGAGATCCTCTCCTATCTCTATCTCGAAAACCTCAAAGTGGGCGGAGAGGAACAGTGACCGCCAATCCGCCCGAAAGCTCGCCCAAAGACCCGCCTAAAAGCAGGCCCGCAAGTCCTCTGGCCGGCGCCCTGGAACGACTGGTCGCCGACATCGACCGCATGGCGACGGCGGCGGAGCGCGGAGCCCCGTTCAACGCCAAGCCATTGGAGATCGAAGCCGCCCGCCTGAGCGAGGCCGTGACCGCTCTTCCCGGCGCCGAGGCCCGGACCCTGCTGCCGCTCCTGGAACAGGTCATCGGCAAGCTCGACCGGTTGCACGAAGGGCTGCGGGCGAAGGGCATCGTCCTGCCCGAGGACCGGCCCGAGCCCCCGGCCGCCGACCGTGCGGCGCGGGCGGCCTCCGCCTACAAGACCACCGGCCGCTATTGACCGGCCGACCATGAGATCCCCGCCGTGAGCCTCTTCTCCTTCGAATACCTCACCACGCTGCTGGTCCTGGCCTTTGTCATCGGGCTGATGCTGCTCATGGCCTATGGGGTGCGCCGCACCGGTCTGGCGGGTCCAGCGGTCCAACAGTCGGGTGAGCGCCGGCTCAGTGTCGTCGAGATTCTGCCGATCGACGCCCGGCGGCGGTTGGTTTTGGTTCGGCGGGACGATACCGAGCATCTGCTCCTCCTCGGCATGGAGGGCGAACGGGTGGTCGAAACCGGCATCGATGCGGCTGACAGGCCACCGCCGGCCCAGACAAAAGCGAATTTTGCGGATACCATGGCGCAACTGACGGGGGGCCGGTTCGGCCGGTCGGGAAAGGCGGGAGTACCGGATCGCAAGACCGCCGGCCGCGACATCCACCAGCCCGCCGCGACCCCGCCCAGCTCGGAGCCGAACGACCGTCCATGACTCTTCCCGGCCTGACGAAAATCGCCAAAAAGCTCCTCACTCTCCGTGTCCTTGCCCTGGTCTGCGTGCTCCTGCCGCTGATCGGGATCGGCGTGCTCTTTTGGATCGAGCCGGCCATGGCCCAGACCCTGAGTCTCGATCTCGGCGATGGCCCGGGTGCCGCCTCGACCGCGCGGATCGTCCAGTTGGTGGCTTTGCTGACGGTGCTCAGCCTGGCGCCGGGCATCCTGGTGATGGTGACGTCCTTTGTGCGGATCATCGTCGTCCTGTCGCTGGTCCGGACAGCGCTCGGGACCCAGCAGTCGCCGCCGAACATCGTCATGGTCAGCCTGGCGCTGTTTCTCACCGGTTTCATCATGGCCCCGGTCCTGTCGGAGGCCTATGAGAACGGCATTCAGCCGCTGATCGACCAGGAAATCGACGAGGCGACCGCCTTCGAGAACACGGTGGCTCCCTTCCGGGTCTTCATGCTCGCCAATGTCCGCGAGCAGGATCTCGACCTGTTCCTCGAAATGGCCGAGGCCGGTCCGGACGAGGTCGGTATCGAGACCCCGCTGCGCGCGCTGGTTCCTGCCTTCATGATCTCGGAACTGCGCCGGGCCTTCGAGATCGGGTTCCTGATCTACATTCCGTTCATCATCATCGACATGGTGCTGGCCTCGATCCTGATGTCGATGGGCATGATGATGATTCCGCCGATCATCCTGTCCCTGCCGTTCAAGCTGATCTTCTTCGTGCTGGTCGACGGCTGGTACAAGCTGGCCGGCGCCCTGGTCCGCAGCTTCTCGGTCGGCCCCTGACAACAAGATGACCGGGTGAGTTGATCGGGGTCAGTTGATCGCACTTAGGCCGCGATCCGAGAGCCGGTCGCGATAGGAGTTCAGGAAGCCCTGGAACTGGCGGATTTCCTGGAAGCGGTCCGCGACCTGGGTGAAGTCGCCAAGATCCTGGCCGCTGCCCGCCGTGATCAATCGGAAGGCCTCGCGCGCCGCCGTCTGGTCCATGGCGTTGCCGAAACGCCGACGAATGAGCTGAACCCCTTGCGGATCATCGGACAGGGAGGCTGCAACCGCCCAGTTCAGGACCAGAGCGGCCTCCTGCCGGCCCAAACCGCTGGACGGTAGATCGTCCGCCAGACGGGAGAAGGCCTCGGCCGCCTGACTCCACGACTGACGCCGCCAATTGATGTCGGCGCGGAGCAGATTGGCATCCCGGCTGTCGTCGCCCTCCAAGAGTTCCAGCGCCTCGGCCGGTTGATCCTGGTCGGCCAGCGCCCGGGCCCGCAACCGCCGCCGCTCCAAGGCGAGCCGTTCCGGAAGGCGGGGAGCGACGGAACTGTCGAGGGCGTCGACCGCGCCGGAGGCGTTCCGGTCGAGCAATCGGATCAAGGCGAGCTGCGCCCCGACCCGGGCCTTGTCCAAACCTTCCAAGCGGAACTCGATCTGGCGCTCGAGCAGCGATCCCGCCCGGTCGAGCAGATCGACCGAGACCAGTCGGTCCGAGAGGCGCCGGATCATCTCGTTGCCCAGGGTGCCGACCGGTGTCAGTTCGCGGAAGTCCTCGAACAGCGATAGAGCCGTGAGCGGCGACAACCGGTCCGCCTGGCCATCGAGATAAAGCCGGGCGAAGGCGTTGGTCATCTGCTCGGTCACCAGGGGGGTTTCCGGCTGGCTCGGGAACAGGCTCGTCGCCTCCTTCAAGGTGTTGAGGCCGCTCCGGAAATCGCCCGCATCCAGATAGAGGCCGCCGAGCCGACGGAGGAGGTCGAATTCCAACCGGTCGCCACGCCAGGCGAAGCGCAGATCCTCGAGCTTCTGGATCGCCTCCTCCTTGCCGATCTTGCCCTGCCGCAGATCCTCTTCGACCAGGGCACGGGCCGCGCGCACGCGGGACCAACGGTCCTCGCCGGCGGCCAGCGGCTCCCAGAGGGAATAGGCGCCCTCGACGTCGCCCACGGCGGACAGAACCCGCCCCCTCAGGTAATCGATCCGCGCCGCCTCCGCCTTGCTCGGGGAGCCCTCCGCGACGATGTCGAGGAAGACTCCGGCCCCACGGTTGTCGCCCACCCGGATGGCGGCCTCGGCGGCGATCAGGGCGATCTCGGTCGTGTAGTTCCGAGGATAATCACCGGGGATTTCGCCCGCCCGGGCGAAATGCTCGGCGGCCTGCCCCCAATCGCCCACGGCCCCGGCGGCGGCGCCCCGCCACAATTCCACTTCCCGGTTCCCGTCCAGCGCCCGGTCCGCGAGATCCTCGCGGGCCGCGTCCTCCCGCCCGAAGGCGTAGAGCGCCCCACCCCGAAGCGACTTGAACTCCGGTGTGTTGGAGAATTCCGGATCCTCGGCCGCCACGGTCCGCAAAACCCCCAGGGTTTCGGCGGTCAGGCCATGGGCGAAGAAGAAGCGGGCCAATTTCATCCGCGGCCGCGTCCGCGAGATGCTAATGGCCTCCGCCACCTCGCGCTGGATGTCCTGTTTGGCGCGGTAAAAGCTATCCTCGTTGACCAGCCGCCATTCTTCCAACGGATACGGCCGGCCTTGCGCAAAGGCCTGTTCGGAACCGAAGCCCTGTTCGCCGAAAGTGTCCTGGCGCTGCAGGTCCTTGGTGAGGAAGAGCCCCCCATCCTTGGTCACCGCGACACCGTCCGGCAGTTCCCGGATCGTCACATCCTCGGACAGCGGCTGCACGGCCAATCCCTGAACCGACTTCAGCAGTTTGAACTCGGCGAAGTTCCGTTGCACAGCCGATCCGCGGCCGAGGGGATCGATCGGAATGACAAAGATCTGATCGCCCACTTCCGGATCGACGACCGGGATCGACTCCCCGACCCCGCTCACCGGGATGAACAGACGCGGCCCCTGGGGACTGATCGGCTGGACCTCCGGATTGAGCGGCACCTCGGTCCGGATCTCCTGCGCCCTCAGGTCGATCAGCCAATTGAGGCCGTCCCGCCAGACCCTGGGCGACAGGCCGCTGACCAGTCGGAACCGCATGACGCTGCCGACCGGGCTCGGAACCTGTTCGACGGCCGAGACCACATCGGTGATCTCCCGGAGCGCGCTCAGGTCCATGCGGCGCTGCTCGTCGAAGGCGGTCCAGACATATCCCGCCCGGACGAAGACGGCGGCGGCGGTCGGTGTGGTCCACGGGAAGCGGATCGTCACCGTGTCCTCTTCCTTGGCGTATTGCACGGCGAGCGGCGCGCCCGACAGATCCTCCGGCGCGATCGGCGCGAGATCGCGGGACACCGAGACCCCGGCGATGCTGCGGTCGAGTTCGATCGGCGCCGCTTCGCCATCGATCAAGCTGGCCAGCCGTTGCGGCGGCACCCCTTCGGCGGTCGCCAGCGCCTCCTCGGCCAGGAAATCCTGGGGCGCCCGGATCAGGGTCTCGACCGAGTTGAACAGCGCCTCGTCATTCTCTTCCGCCAGATCCAGCGGTTGGAAACCGATCACCGGCGGCGGGTCCCCGGCCTCCTCTTCTCCGACGATATCTCCCCCGCCAGGATCTCCCCCGCCGGCATCTCCACCGCCGGCTTGCGCGGCGGCCTGTGCCGGCGCGTCACTCTCGGGCGTCGCGGCCTCCTGGGCGCCGGGTTCGCCGGACGTTTGAGAAGCGGTTTGGCCGGCCGGTTGTGGGGGCGTTTGAGTGGGGGACGGCTGCGGTGAGACGGCATCGACGACAACGCTGGTCCCATTGCGGAACTGCCGCAGATCCGTCCCCTCGGACAGGGTGAAGCTGACCGTCGAGCCATCGAGCGTCGCGCCCTCGAACCGCCGTAGACCCGCGACCGGGCCGAGCGGCCCGAGAGCGGAGCCTTCCGGGAAGGTAAAGCGGGCGACCTGGCCTTCCTGAGCGACCTGATAGTCGACCTGCGCCGGCCAATCCAGAACGACCCTGGAATAGGTCGGATGCTCGCCGGTCCTGACCGGGATCCGCGCGGCCGCCGATGCCTCGGCCTCTGGCTGCTCCGCCGGCGCGGCCGGTGTCTGCGCCGTCTCCGGCCCCCTTGGTGCCGTGGCGCCCCCGGGCTGCGGTGCCGGCCTAAGAGCGACGGGGAGGGACAGGTCGATCACGATCGCCGTGCCGACATCGAAGTCGCGGACGGTGGCATCCGGTTCGACCGTAAAGGCGATCGCCGTCCCGTCCGGCGACAGCGCGACATCGGAGAGATATCCGACGAGATTCTCCGCCGCGAGGCCGGGTGCTCCTTCGATCAACCGATCGAAGCGCAAGGTCACCCGATCGCCCTGTCTGGACAGCGTATAGTTGGCCCCGTTCTCCCAATCGAAGACCAGGCGGCCGAAGTCCTGAAAGGCCCAGCCCCGGATAGTCACCGGATCGGCGGCGGCGGGTCCGGAAAAGACCACGCCCATCGCCAGGGCCGCGGAGAGGATCCCACGTCGCATCAGCCGGCCCCTCCGTTGAAGGAGCGGCTTTGGGTCGGGTGAATGACCAGATCGACCCGACGCGCCAAGCGGCGTTTCACCGGCGGCTCCAAATCGGCCGCAAGATCGGCGAAGCGGCTGTCGGCCTGGGTCAGGACTCGGATCTCCTGATCGTAGCCGCCGCGGCGAAAGACGCTCGCGACGGTGGCCGCCCGGGCGAGCCCCAGGCCCCAATTGGATTTGTACCGATCACCGGTGTAGCGGTCCTGATCGGTGTGGCCCACAAGGCTGATCCGGTTGCGGACCAGGGCGAGGCGTTCGGCGAGGACCGCCATGGCCTTTTTGCCCTCGGCCGACAATTCCGCACTGCCGACCTTGAACACCCCGTCGGAGGGGAGCGACACGATCAATCGGTCGGACAGGGCCGTGATTCGCCCCCCCTTCAACACGGGATCGTCCGCCATCGTCTTGAGCAGCAACTGGCTGACATAGCCCAACGCCAAGGCCTGAGGCGCCGTATCGGGCCGCGCCGAGAGATCGGTCGGCAGTGAAATACCCGGTCCCCGCTCCTCCGATTGGAACTCCGACGCGATCGCGCCGGCGACCTCCTCGAACTCGCCGGGCCGGGGCGACGACATGGCGAGCACCATGACGAAGAAGGTCAACAGCAGCGCCAGAATATCGAGGAAAGTCGTCATCCACGCGGGCGACGTGTCGGCCTTGTTGAGCCGCGGCAAGGCCCCGAGGCTGGTTGCGAAGGAGAAGTGGTATTGGCGTGCGATCTTCATGGCTTGAGCTCGCTGCCGTCGAAGCGCGGGGATCTGGCCCCCGGCACCGTGATGTGGAAGAAGAAGCGGGCGACACCCTGGGGCAACGGCGCGAACCCGGCCGCCACCGCGCCGGCGGGCGCGCCCGCCGCATGCACCGCCTCCGCCAGACTGGACAGACCGATCGCCACCGGCTGAGCCTTTTCGGCATAGGTGGCAAAAGGCGCCGTCGGCGCGGTCAGCACCTCCATCTCATAGCGCTGGCTGCCGGGGGCGTTGCCGAGAACGTCCGCGATCCGCCGGACGAAGCCCTCTTTCCCCGGGCGCACGAGCGCGGGATCCTCGGGCAGCAGCAGGCTGTCCAGGGGCACGTCCACCGAGTAGGTCAGCGCGTCGCGCCGGACCGGCCCCTCGTCGACCGGGAAATAGGCCTCGAAGATCTGGCCGAGATTGTCCGATAGCTGCAGCCCCGCCTCGATGGCCATCGGCGACAGCCCCGTATCCGGATCCCGTCCGGTCTCGGGGAGCTGGCGGAACTGGGCCCCGACGGAGTTGAGGACCTTGCTGACCCGGTTCACGTCCGGGGTATAGAAGGTGTTGAGCACGATCATGAAGGCGACCAGCAACAGATAGACGCTCAAAAACGCCTGGGCGCTGGAAAACCGGCTGCCCCGGCGCGGCGGCGGCGCCGCTTCGGGACGGGAGTCGTGAAAGGAGAAGGTGATGCTGCGCCGGGTCGTCATGATCCGCTCCGGCGCGAAAGGGCGCGGTCAGTCGGAGTCCGAGAAGAGTTTGTCGATCTCATCCTGGGTCTTGGCGCCATCCGGGAGTTGAGGACCATTGAGAAGCCCGGCCTCTTCATCCTCCGCTCCATCCGCGTCGGCCGTATCGGGCGGCGACAGCCCTTCGCCATCGCCCACAATCCCCATCAACCGATCGATTCGTTCTTCGATATGCTTTAACGAAGATACCACTTTACTGATTCGCTGGCCAGTAATGTCCTGGAAGCTACACGCCTCATATATCGAGGTAATTTGGTCGATAATGGGGCCGGACGCCGTTTCGTCCAAACCATCGGACAGGTTTTGGATTTCATCGCAGGCGTCGAGGATCTTGCCGGTGGCCTCTTCCGTCGCCCCGACGATGGCGTCCAACTCGTCGCTCGCCGTCGTGAAATGGCTCCGAGCCGCATCCCCCGCGGGCTTCAGGGACGCGACCTCGTGGCGCATCTGTTTGATGTGATTGCCGAGTTCCTGCAGCTCGCCGGAGACGACCGCGCGCTGTTCCTCGTCGGCCTTGAGGGCGGCCAGCAGCTCTTCGATCTTGCCGGTGACGCCCTTTTGGACGCCCTGACTTTGGGCGTCCTGACTTTGGGCGTCCTGATATTGGCCACCTTGGCCGTTTTCCGATCCACCGCCGGCCGCCATGATCAGAAATCGCCGATGACGGCGGTCATCTTGCCCTTAAGGGTCGCCGCGTTGAACGGCTTGACGATGTAGTTGTTGACGCCGGCCTTCTTGGCCGCGACGACGTTTTCCGTCTTGCTCTCGGCTGTCACCATGATGAACGGCATCTTGGCGGTCTTCGGATCGGACCGGACCTTCTTCAATAGCTGAAGACCGGTCATCGGCTCCATGTTCCAGTCGGAGATCACGAGACCGAACTTCTTCTCTTGGATCTTCCGCAGAGCCGCCTCGCCATCCGATGCTTCGTCGACATTGTTGAAGCCAAGCTGCTTGAGCAAGTTCCGGATAATGCGCAGCATCGTCTTGTAATCGTCGACGATCAGAATCGGCATATCCTTGTCAACGGCCATGGTTTAACCCCTCTGTCACATGAAATCGCGGGCGACCCCTGTCGCCACGGCAACCTTGTCCCGAGATGATTAATTAACCGTAAATACAACGACACAAAAGATGGAAATTATTGCGATTGGCCGTTCGTTCGGCCGAGGTCGGGCATTTCCTCGCGCTTGGCCAGCTCCATCGTCAGTTCCCGCGCACGGGCAGGCTGCATCCTGGCCAGAATCGGTGCCGATTTCGTTTCCTTCATGCCCTGGATGACGTCGAGCAGGATGGGCAGATCGAGCTGATTGAAGATCGCGGCGGCCTCTTTCGCCTTCATCTTCTCGTAAATCGTGATGAGCTGCGTCAGCTCTTCGTCCTGCTGCTGATTATAGGTCGAGATCAGGGTTTCGATCTCGCTCTGAACCGATCTCAGTTCCACCAGACGCTCGTCCAACCGGCTTTCCGCGGCCAGCAGAATGCCCTCGCGCTGGTCCAAGGCCTGCTCGCGCTCGTCCAGTTCCTGCCGGCGGGCCCGAAGATCCTGCAGGATCTCGATCTCGGTCCGGCTGAACAGCAGGGGATCGAGAGGCTGGTCCCCCGACGGATCGGTGGGCGCGGCCGCGGTCTGATTACCGCCTTCCGTGGCCGCCTGCGTATCGTCGGCCGCGATGGCCGGTTGCGCCACACCGACCGAGAGATCGGCCCGCAGCCCTTCGTCGATGGTGGTGTAGACCCCGCCGACCTTGACGGTCAGCATCAGGCCGGCGGCAACCATCAATACCGGAAGAAGTCGAAGCTGTCCGAACATCACCGTACCCTTTCACTGATCCCTGATTCGGGCTCGATCCCGAGCCCGTTATCTTTGGTCCTTGAGCGCCCGCATCAAGTCCCGCTCCGCTTTGGAGGCGACCGACGCCAGGTCGTCATCGTCCGGTCCGCCGTCGCCCAATCGGGTCTCCGGCGCACGTTTGCGGCCACTCTGGGCGCGGCCCGCCTCGTCATTCAATAGATCGGCCGCGGTCATCGGTTCCGCCTGGCCGCGCGGGCCGGGGTCACCCGCTGTCCGCCGGCGCGGCGGCGGGGCCGGGTCGACGGTCGCCGGCACGCCGGCGGCCTTCGGAGCGGCGGAGGCCTTTTCCGTGACCCGGTCGGCGACCTTTTCGGCCCGCTCCACCAGGAAGGCCAATTCGTCGCGCAGGCTCTGGGCCTTGCCGAGGCCCGAGTTCAGATCGGTTTCCGCCTCGCTGGCGACGTTCCGGAGGGACTTGGCGCTTTGATCGGCCCGCAAGGAGGCCTGGGTCAGATCGTTGATCGCCTGCTCCATCTCGGCCCGATTGCCCCGGAGATTGGAGAGCTTGCGGTTTAGAATGGCGGCATAAACGATCGTGGCGGCCAGCAGGATCGCCACCAGCACATCCAGAATGAAGGACGGATCGTTCAAAAATACCATGATCTCAGTCTTTTCTCCGGGCTCCCGGCGAATGTTCTCTCGGCCTAACCCGCCGACATGTTGCGGTGCCTCTGATTGATCCGGATAGCGATCGACGAGCCCTTTCGGCCCATCTTGCCCCCGAACAATCGGATGTTGCCGCACGAAAGCGCGATGGTCGACTGCGGCGTGCAGTTGAAGACGATCCGGCTGCCGACCTTCAGATTGATGATGTCCTGAAGGCTGATGACCTTTTCATCGAGCACCGCCTCCAATTCCACATCCGTGTCCCAAAGCTCGGTCGCCAGGTGCGTTTCCCAAATCGAGTCCCGGCCGAACTTTTCCCCCATGAACATTTGCAGGAGGAGTTCACGGACCGGTTCCAGGGTCGCGTAGGGCAACAGCAGTTCGAGACGGCCGCCGCGGTCTTCCATGTCGATCCGCAGACGGGCGACGATGGCGGCGTTGGCCGGCCGGGCGATGGTCGCGAAGCGCGGGTTGGTCTCGAGACGCTCGAAGCGGAAGGTGACCGGGCTCAGCGGGTCGAAGGCAGCGGACAGGTCGTTCAGCACGACATTGACCATCCGCTCCACGAGATTGCGTTCGATGGTCGTATAGGGCCGCCCTTCGATCCGCATCGCCGCCGTGCCGCGCCGGCCGCCGAGCAGCACGTCGACGATCGAGTAGATCAGCGCCGAATCGACCACCAACAGGCCGTAGTTGTCCCATTCCTCCGCCTTGAAAACGGCGAGCATGGCCGGCAGAGGGATCGAGTTCAGATAGTCGCCGAAACGGATCGAGTTGATATTGTCGAGCGACACCTCGACGTTGTCGGAGGTGAAGTTCCGCAGCGAGGTCGACATCATCCGGACAAGGCGGTCGAACACCACCTCGAGCATCGGCAGACGTTCATAGGAGACCAGCGCGGAGTTGACGATGGCATGGATCCCGGAGGTGTCCGAATCCATGTCGTCGCCATCGTCGAAGCCCAGAAGGCTGTCGATTTCGGCCTGGTTTAGGACTCGCGCCGCACCGTCTTCGCCGTCTTCGTCCTCAAGGGCGGCGCCCCACTCGTCTGCGAGATCTTCATCGGACATCGATTTTGTCCCTCATGCGTTAAGATCGATCCGGTCGCATCGGCCCGGCTGCCCTTACCAAGCAAACATCGGGCCAAACACTCGCCACTGGCTCCAGCCCCCAACCCTCGCGGGTCCAGTCTACTGAACCAGCATCTCTTTAAACAGCACTTCGCGCACCCGGACCGGCCGGACCGCCAAATTCACCCGGCGCAGCAATTCCTCGCGCAGCCGATAGAGACCGGCGCTGCCCTTCAAGTCCTCCAACCGCATTTCCCGCAGATAGACCTGAAACTGGTCGACGATGCGCGGCATCACCTCCTCGATCCGTTCGATATCGGACGCGTTGGAGAGTTCGAGGCTGACCGAGATCTTCAAGAAGGTGCTCTTCCGCGCGCTGCTGTTCAGATTGACGATCATGTCCGGCAGATCGAAGAACACCGTCCGCACCGGCTCCGGCGGCGGCGCCTCCTCTTCCGGCACCGCCTCGGCCTCTTCCGGCGGGGGATCGCCGCCGCCGAGAATGCCGGACAGGAACACGCCGGCCCCGGCGCCCAGCAGCAGAAGCACCGCCAGGATGATGATCAGAAGCTTCTTTTTGCCTTTCTTCTGACCACCGCCCTCTTCGCCTTCGCCTTCCGCGCCCTCGGGAACGTCTTCCTCAGTGGCCTCAGCCATGTCGTCTCAATCCTCTAGCCCAAGGGTCCGTGTTTATCCCGCTGAATCATAAGCGATTCGGGCGTTTTTTGAAAGCGGCGATACCGGGGCGAAAAGATGGCCGCGCCCGGCATATCGTTAGTCCGCAGGCATGAAGGGAAGGTCTGTCTCGTCGGGACGGGCACCCGCCGCCGTCAGCATGGCATGGACCTGGCCGCGATGGTGGGTCTGGTGATTGAACATATGAACGACAAGCTGAGCCCGGGGCTTGGTGATCTCCCGGCCCGCAGCACTCGACCTGTAGGTCAAGTCACCGCTCAACCTCGAATCGGTCATGGACACGGCCCAGTCAAGCAACGCCGCATCCGCCTCCTGCCGCGCCACGGTAAGCGCCTGCCAATCCTGAACAAATTCCACCGACTTGCGGGTGCCGCCTTCCGGCCGTTCCCATCCCGCGAACCGGCTCATCCACATCCGATCCGCCCAGAGCACATGACAAAGGGTGGCATGGATCGAGCCGAAGAAGGCCCCCCGGTCCTGACGACGGGCCGCATCCTGTAAGCGGTCCGCAGCCCGATAGAGGGAGCGGTTCTGCCACGCGTTGTAGCGGGCCATGGTCTTCACATAGTCGGCGTCGATCATCGTTTTTTCCTCCTTACCCATCGGGATTGGCACGCTTCGTGCTTCACCCTTCCGCAACGCTATTCCGGCCGCTTGGCCCTTTGGAGTGCAAAAGGAAGTATCGAGATGGAAAACGCAGTTGTCATCGGTCTTTCAGGTCAGACGGCCCTGTTTCGCAAACTGTCCGTCACGGCCAACAACATGGCGAACCTGAACACGCCGGGCTTCAAGCGCGGCGAACTGATCTTCAACGAATTCCTCGACCGCACCCGGCCGGGCGAAAAGCTCTCCTTCGTGCAGGACAAAGGCATGGCCTACGACTTCGGTCAGGGCGGCATCAACTTCACCGGCAATCCCTTCGACCTGGCGATCGAGGGCGACGGCTTCTTCGTCATCGACACCCCCCAGGGGCCGCGCTATACCCGCGACGGCGCCTTCGCGCCGAATGTCGACGGGGTCCTGGTCAACAAGAACGGCCATCCGGTTCTCAACGACAACGGCGGGGAGATCAACATACCGGCGGAAGACGGGATCTCGATCAACCAGGACGGCTCCATCACCACGCGGGACGGCGCGAACATCGCGACCCTGCGGCTGGTGACCTTCGACAATCTGCAAGACCTCAAACGGGCCGGTGACAGCGGATTTTCGACGGTCAACCGCCCCCGCCAGGTAGAGGATTCCAAGATCGCCCAGGGTTTCCTGGAAGGCTCGAACGTCTCCGGGATCGCCGAGGTGACGAGCCTGATCGATATCCAACGCACCTATTCACGGGTCTCCGATCTGGTGAAGAAGGAACAGGAACGTCTGCGCGACGGTGTGAACAAACTGGGCCGCAACACGGCTGCCTAAACCCGAACCAGAAGACAAGACGACCGAAGGTCGAGACGCCGACAGGCTAGAGGAAAAGGAACGGAAAGATGCGGGCTCTCAATATTGCGACCACCGGGATGATCGCCCAGCAGTTCAATGTGGACACGATCTCCAACAACATCGCCAACATCAACACGACCGGCTTCAAGAAAATGCGCCCGGAATTCCAGGACCTGCTCTATCAGGACCAGCGCCGGGTCGGCACCAACTCGTCGAACGCCGGAACCGTCGTTCCGACCGGCATCCAGCTCGGCCTCGGGGTGCGCACCGCCGCCACCTACCGGATCAACGAGCAAGGCCCGCTGCTGCTGACCGACAACCAGTTCGACGTGGCGTTGCAGGGCGAGGGCTTCTTCCAGATCACCCTGCCCGACGGCGAGACCGCCTATTCCCGGGACGGGTCGTTCCAGATTTCCGCCGACGGCACCCTGGTGACCGCGGACGGCTTCACGGTTCAGCCCGGAATCACCGTTCCGCAGAACACCATCGCCGTGACCATCAACCAGTCGGGCGAGGTCCTGGCGACCCTGGACGGTCAGGTCCAGCCGCAGAATCTCGGCCAGATCAGCCTGGCGGTGTTCCCGAACACGGCCGGCCTGGACGCCATCGGCAACAACCTGCTGCTGGAATCCCCGGCCTCGGGCGCGCCGATCGTCGGCAACCCGGGCGACAACGGCTATGCGACGCTGCTGCAGGGTTTCCTGGAAAACTCCAATGTGAACGCGGTGCAGGAGATCACCCATCTGATCACCGCCCAGCGGGCCTATGAGATGAATTCCAAAGTGATCGAGACCGCGGACCAGATGTCGCAGGTCGCCGCCAATCTTCGCTAGGGGCTAACCGCCAGACCAGTCCGGAGACAGGATCATGAAACCGATCGCCGCCCTCTTCGCCGCCGCTCTTTTCAACGGCGCGCTCTTCACCGCCGCCCTAACCACCGATATGGGGTTGGCCATGGCCGGACAGACGCAAGGCGTCCCGGCCGTCAAGGCCGCCGGCGGCGCAAGCACGGACAAACCGGCGGTGCTGCTGCGCTCCAACGTGGTGGTGAACCACGATCAGGTCTATCTCTCCGATCTGTTCGACGGGGTGCCGGCCGAGCTCGACCGGGTGGTCAGCGCCAGCCCGGCACCGGGCCGCGCGCAGCTCTTCACCTGGGGCTTGCTCCGCAAAGTCGCCAAGGAGAGCGGCCTCGCCTGGGAGTCCGGGCACCCCCGCTCCAAGGTCCGGCTCGAACGGGCCGGCGAGCCGATCAGCAAGGAAAGGGTGATCGGCGAACTGGTGCTCGCCCTGCAGGATTCCGGGGTCACCGGCGGGTTCGAGGTCGAGATCTACAATCGCTTCGTCAACGCGATCCTGCCCCGCGGCATGGCCTATGGCCTGTTCGTGGAAGCGATGGAGCATTCGACCCGCGACGGCCGTCTGGCGGCCACGGTCCGCATCGAGGCCGAGAACGGCCAGGACTTCACCGCCCGGGTCATGGGGCGTGTCCATCCATTGGTCACCATGCCGGTCCTGGTCCGTTCCGTCCTGCCCGGCGACATCATCAAGACAAGCGATCTCGGTTGGATGGAAAAGCGCGCCCAACAGGTTATCCGCACCGCCGTCAGCGATCCGGCCGACATCGTCGGGATGAAGGCCAAGCGGGCCCTCACACCGGGAACGCCGATCCTTCACAGCGACATCAAGCCGAACATGCTCGTGGAACGCCGCGACCTGGTGACCCTGGTCGTCAACAGCCCGGTCATGCGGCTGACCGCCAAGGGCGTCGCCACGGAGCCCGGCGCCCTGGGCGACGTGATCCGGATCCGGAACACGGTCAGCAACCGGGTCATCGAGGGCCGGGTCATCGCCGCCGGCGTGGTCGAGGTCATGGTGGGAGCGCAATTGGCACGGTTATCGCAATAACAAGGTCAAGCAAGAACGCTCGAACGCTCTTCCGGGGAAAGGAGGCAGAACATGCCTACCAAAGACAGACACGAGATCCGCACCGGCTGGTCGCTGCCGCTACGGCGCGTCGCCACCATCGTCCTTCTTGGGGCAACTCTTGCCGGGTGCAACGCGTTCGGCCGGATCGCCGATATCGGCAAGGCCCCGGAACTCTCTCAGATCACCAACCCGGTCCAGCAGCCGGCCTACACGCCGGTCAGCCTGCCGATGCCGGCGCCAAAGCCGACGGTCCGCCAGGCGAACTCGCTGTGGAACCAGGGCTCCCGGGCGTTTTTCGCCGACCAGCGCGCCAGCGAGGTGGGTGACCTGATCACGGTGGTCGTCGCCATCGACGACGAGGCCGAACTCAGCAATTCGACCACGAGGACGCGGACCAATTCCGAGGATCTCGGGATCGACGGCTTCTTCGGGTATGAAGGATTGTTCGGCCAGGTCCTGCCCGACGCCGTGGTGCCCGGCTCGCTGGTCGACACGGACAGTGCGACCTCGAATGTCGGGACCGGCGTCATCGACCGGGAGGAAGAGATCAACGTCCGCGTCGCGGCCATCATCACCCAGAAGCTGCCGAACGGAAACATGGTCCTGTTCGGCCGCCAGGAGGTCCGGATCAACTTCGAAGTCCGGGAACTGATCGTCGCCGGGGTCATTCGGCCGGAAGACATCAGCTCGACCAACACGATCGACTACGACCGTCTGGCCGAGGCCCGGATCAGCTATGGCGGACGGGGTCAGATCACCGACGTGCAGCAGCCGCGCTATGGCACCCAGGTGCTGGATATCCTGCTGCCCTTCTGATCTGGACTTCCGATCTGGCTCAAGCCCCTATCAAAAAAGGCCGCCTGGTTGCCCGGGCGGCCTTTTCCATGTCCTGGGATCAGTCGTCGCGGTGAACCCGCTCCATTTTTTCGTGCCGTTCCTGGGCTTCCAGACTTAAGGTGGCGATCGGCCGGGCGATGAGGCGTTTGACGCCGATCGGCTCGTCGGTCTCCTCGCAATATCCGTAGGTACCGTCCTCGATCCGCCGCAGCGCCGACTCGATCTTCGAAAGCAGCTTGCGCTCCCGATCCCGGGTCCGCAGTTCCAACGCGTGCTCGCTCTCCAGCGAGGCGCGGTCGGCGATATCGGGCTGCTGCAGATTGCCCTCGGTCAGATGGCGCAGCGTGATGTTGGCGTCCCGCAAAATCTCGTCCCGCCACTCGATCAGCCGACGGCGAAACCACGCGCGTTGGCGCGGATTCATGAAGTCTTCGCCGTCATGGGGCACATAATCGTCGGGGAGAGTAACTTCGGAAATACGGGTCATGGTTGTCAAAGACCTCCCAAGTTACGACCAAAGGAAGCGGCTCGAGCCGTTCCCTTCTTCCTGCCCCCCGGGTCCTTCCCAACCGAATGTTGCGGCCCGGTTAAGGCGAGCGCAACATACACATGGTTACCAGGCCGAACAAGATACAAACCGGGGCAGATGCGGCGAATAATCCATTATCCACAACAGGATAGGATGCAATTTCAAACACCGTCTGGTCTAAAAAACAAACCGGTTGGGAATTTGGACCGATCGGAAAGACTATTCCCGCTCAAGCTTCCCGCTCAAGCTTAGCGAGTTCGATCCGGGCGCGGAGCTCGATCTCGTCGAGAACGTCGCCGAGACCCGGGTCGATATCCGGACTCCGCTCGTCTTCCGCAAGTTTGGCAAGCGCCTGTAGCCGGGATTTGGGGAGGGATCCGAACAGCAGCCCATGGCGCAACTCGTCGAGCTGGGCCAACATCTCCTCGCCCATGCGCTTCGCCTGGCGGTTCGGGCTCTCCGTCGCGGTTTCCAAGGTCAGAAACGGATCGATCGCCGTGGTCGGGCGAACGCCCGCCGCGCCTTGGGTCGTCGTGCTTTCCGCATCGAGATGCTGGGCGAACCCCGCACCGTCGGTCCGAGACTTGGCCGTCTTTTTCAGAGCGTCGGTTCTGGCCGCGCGGGTGGGATCAACTTTCATCCCGTGTCTGCTTTCATCCCTGGGGGGATTCCTTTTCGAAAGGTCACGCGAAACTATACGGTTATTGGCGGGGCGACACAATAACGGCCATTTCCGATAGACTGTTCGCCGGTGGCGGCGCGGCGGCGATACGGTGCTTTGGCATCGCCCTTGCATAGAAACAGTCAACCGGCCCGGCCATGGGCCGAAACCAGTCAACCGGTTGAGGATCCCATGATGATCTCTGGCCTGACCAAAGCCCTGAAGACCCTGACCCATTCGCTTGCGGTCGTCGCCCTGCTGGCGATGCCGACGGCGGAGGCCCTGGCGAATTCCAGGATCAAGGACATCGTCGAAATCGAGGGTGTGCGGGAAAACATGCTGATCGGCTACGGCCTCGTGGTCGGCCTCAACGGTACGGGCGACAGCCTGGACAGCGCGATCTTCACCCGGGAAAGTCTTGTCGGGATGCTTGAACGTCTCGGCGTCAATGCCCGGGACACCAATCTCGATTCCGCCAATGTCGCCGCCGTTATGGTGACCGCGACCCTGCCGCCCTTCTCGCGGCAAGGCACCCGGATCGATGTGAACATCTCGGCCATCGGCGATTCCGGGAGCCTTTTGGGCGGCACCCTGCTGGTGACCCCGCTGCTCGGTGCCGACGGCGAGGTCTATGCGGTGGCCCAGGGTCCGCTCGCCGTCGCCGGCTTCGAGGCGGAAGGCGACGGTGCGGCCGTCAGTCGCGGCGTTCCCACCGCCGGCCGGATCTCAAACGGCGCGATCATCGAACGTGAGATCGACTTCAACATGATGCAGATGGACACGATCCGTCTGTCGCTGCGCAATCCGGACTTCACCACCTCGCGCCGGATTTCCCAGGCGGTCAATGCCTTCATCGGTCAGCCGATCGCCCAACCGCTCGATTCCGCGACGGTGCGCCTCACCGTACCGGACAACTATCTCAACGACGCGGTGGCCCTGATCACCGACATCGAGCAATTGCGGGTGTCCCCGGACCAGGTCGCCAAGGTCGTGATCGACGAGAAGTCCGGTGTCATCGTGATGGGCGAGAATGTTCGGATCAACACGGTCGCGATCGCCCAGGGCAATCTGACCATCCGCATCACCGAAACGCCGCAGGTGAGCCAGCCCAACCCCTTCGCCGAGGTCGGCGAGACCGTTGTGGTGCCGCGCACCGACATCGAGATCGATGACGACTCCGACCGCCGCCTCACCGTGCTGCCCAGCGGGGTCAGCCTGCAGGAACTGGTCGACGGGCTGAACGCCCTTGGCGTCGGCCCCCGCGACATGATCACCATCCTGCAGACCATCAAGGCCGCCGGCGCCCTGCAAGCCGAGATCGAGGTGATCTGATGGATATGAGCCTCGCCCTCCCCGTCCAGGCGGACCTGCAAAGCGCCCAGGCGAAATCCCTGGAACGCGCCGGGTCCTTCAAACCCGCCCCGGGCATGACCCACGAGGACATCCGCAAGAAGGCCACCGAATTCGAAGCCGTCTTCATCTCGCAGATGCTGGCGCCGATGTTCCAGGGCGCCGATGGCAGCGAGGGTTTCTTCGGCGGCGGCCATGCCGAGAAGATGTACCAGTCCATGATGATCGAAGAGATCGGTAAGGAAATGGCGTCCGGCGGCGGCATCGGGATCGCCGATCAGGTCGCCCGTCAACTCATCCAAATGCAGGAGGCAGATCAATGACCGCAGCCTTCGCCGCAATGGCCATCGCCCAACAGCAAACCGCCCCGACGGTGAGCCTTGAGAAACTGATCTCGACGGCGACCCGTCTCGTCGATCTCCTGAAACGGGAGAACGACTTTCTGGCGAAGCACGACCTCAAAGCCGTCGCGGCTATGACGCCGGAAAAGAACCAGCTCACCGCCGACTATGCCAAGCTGCAATCGGTGGCGACGGAGAACCCGGACTCCTTCCGTCAGGCGGATCCCGAAAAACAAACGCTGTTCCAAAAGGTCGTCGAGGAGCTGAAGTCCGTCTTGATGATGAACGAGCGGGCGCTGCGGATCGCGTTGACCGCCGGCGAACGCATTATCAAACATGTGAAGGAAGCGGTGCAGACGAAGCGGAGCGACAACGGCGGCTACACGGCGGAAGGCCAGTATCATGCGCGCACCGCGTCGGCTCAGCAGGTGCCGGCCCTCTACAACAAGGCGGTCTAGCCAGCGAGATCTTGCAGGCAGAAACTTGTCCGGTGGACTCCGGCCGGTTACCCCGGAAACACCTTTTCCCAAACAAAAACGCCAGCCCGATGAAGGGCTGGCGTTCGTATTTCCCGCCCCCGAAAGGGAGCGTGCCGTCCTGAAGGGTCAGACGATCGTGTCCACCCGGTCCGGCGTCGACTGGGCGCCGGTGATCGGGGTTGTCTCCTGCGGACCAGGCTGTGCCTGCGGTCCAGCCGCCCCGGCCGTCGCCACCGCCTGCTCGCCCGTCGATTCGGACGCCGCCGTGAAGGCCGACGACACCGGATTCGCCGGATCTTCCTCCGATGTCGCCTCGTCCGGCGATTCCACCGCACCCGGCGCGGGCTGGGCCACGGGCTCGGCGTCGTCTCCGCCCTCGGCGGCGAGCGGTGCCAGAGCCTCGTTCTCGGCCCCCTCGGTTGCGGCCCCTTCGCCCTCGACGGCACCCGGTGCCGGCGCGGCCACGGCCGCTTCTTCCTCGGCGGCCGCCAATTCCTCATCGCTCGGCGCGGGCGGCGTGCCCTGTTCGGCGCCGGCGGCCACGAAGGCCTGCGCCACCTGCTGCGGGGGAACCTGACGAACGACGTCGCCGGTCTCGAAATCGCGGAACTGGAAGAGGACCTGCGATGTCTGCTGATCGAACTGGATCCGCGGGCTCAGAAAGCCCGATGTCAGAGTCAGGTCGCCACCCGCTTGCGTCGGCGCGGCCGCGTTCGGGTCGTTCTGCTGGCCGGCGGCGGACGCCTGTTCGGTCTGCTGAGCGGCGCGAGCCTGCGCGTTGTTCGCGGCAGCTTCCTCAGCGGCGTTCGCGCCCTGGCCAAAGGCCGGTCGCTGCGCCGCGATCTGGTTCTGCTCCAGAGCACTGGCAATTCCAACCACGGGAACCTCCTATAGATCGCCTCCGAGCGTGTCTGTCCTGCGAACGGCCTTTCCCCAAAGGGCGAACGCATTACGCTCCTCTTACAAAATATAGGCTTTCGGGAAAGGAATCGCAACACGCGCGAATGATCCCTCCCCCGCCCCAAATATACAACCGGGGGATCGGAGCGATCGGCGCGCCTTATCCTTAGTCGCTTAACCTTAAATGAAGTTGGACAGGGTCAACTGCTGCAAGGACGCCGTGACCTGGTAGGACGCCTGCAACTGGATCTGGAGACGCTGGAACTCCGTCGTCGCCTCGAAGGCGTCGGCATCGCGGACCTCGGCGGTCTGCTGTTCCAGCAGCGCGAGCGTCGTTTCATGCTCGGCCCGAACCTGCTTGAGCGTTTGCTGCCGCACACCGGTCTGGCCGACCAGCACCCGAATGTCCTCAAGGCCCTGTTCGAGATCCTGGAAACCCTGATCGAAGGCATCGCGGGCTTCGGCCGTCGTGGTGAACCCCGTCGGATCGTTGTATTCCCGCATCGCGTAATTCATCAGAAGCAGACCCTTGACGACGCGACGCACGCCGAGCTCGTTCGCGTCGATCCCGTAATCGACCGTGCGGCCCTCGTCGATCCGGGCCGTGGTCTGGAAACTCGGGTCGTAGGTCTGGGCGTTATAATAGCCGGCCTGTTGATCCACACCGGCGACCTGGTTGATCTGCCCCGTGGCGTTGTCGAGCTGAAGGTATGTGTTGACCGCGTTTTGCAGCGCAGCCGAAGTATACGCCCCGGCGCCGACATTCGCATCGACGGCTGTGATCATTTCGCTGAAAGAATCGATGAGCTGGGTATCGCCCCCGTTCAGTCCCGACTGGTCGGCGGTTTCGTTCCCGAACAGGAACCGGCCCTCGAAGAAGGAGTTCAAAACCCGGCTCACCTCGTCGATCGCCGATTCGAACTGAACCCCGGCCGTCGACCGGACGGTTGAATCGAGGTCGTAATTCGGTTGGACGGCAAAATATTCCGAGCGCGCCCGGATCGCCGATTCCTCCAATTGGGCAATGGCGCTCTGGGAAACGTCCAGCCGCCGCTCCGCCTGATCGATGGATTCGATGTAGGAGGTATAGCGCGCCGTCGAGCTCTCGAAATCGAGAAGCTTCCCGCCATCGGCCGACAACCCGCTGTAGCTCTGGCTCTTGAGGCCGGAGGTGATTTGGAACTCGAGCTGCCGCAGCTTGAAGTTCGTGCTGTTGATCTGCGAGGCAACGAACTCGTTCTGCCCAATGGTCGCTACTCTCATCTCACTGTCTCCTCGGTCCTACCTAGATCCTGATCGCCAACAACTGGTCGAAGGCCTCGTTGATGGTCGAAATCGCCCGGGCGGACGCGTTATAGGACGTCTGCAACTGGATCAATTGGGCCAGTTCCTCGTCGATGTTGACGGCGGAATCGTTGACGAAACGCTGGCTGAGGCTCGTTGCCAGCTGATCGTTGAACCCTTCACTGACGAAGAAGTTATTGCGCTGCTGCCCCTGGAAGCCGATCCAACTGGACGCGAAATTCTGCAGGGTGAAGGTCCCGTTGATCTGGCCGTTGTTGAAGGTGATCGTGTTGTCCTCGAACACCTGCAGCACCGTGTTCAAGACGCTTTGATCACCCCGGTTGACGCTCTCGGCGCCGACATCGGTGCCGTCGCGCAGACGCCAGGTATTGTTGACGATCGCGGTATTGACGGCGATCCGGGACGAGATGCCCTGTTCGTTGGCGGTTGCATAGGTCGCGGTCCCGTCGAAGAAGAGATCGACTTCGTTGGTCCCGGCGGGGTTGCCGCTTTGCTGGAAGCGTTCCGCGAGTTCGCCGGCCAATTCGTCGAGTTGGGACTGGGCCTGCACCAGCAGGGTGTCGCGCAATTGCAGCAGACCGCCGATCTCGCCCTTGGTGATATCGTTGGTGATCGAGACGTTGTCGACCGACAGATCGCCGGCACCCGGCGGCGCGCTGTTCTGTCCCAGGACCGTCGTCACGCCGATATTGCCTTGCGGCGAGAAGGAGATCGTCTTGGCATCGACCTCCAACAGGAACGAACTCGCCTCGGTCAGGACATTTACCGTCCCGTCATTACGGATGAAGGTGTTGATGCCGAGCTTTTCGGAGATCAGTTCGAGCTGGACCTCCCGCAGATCCTGGAGGTCGGCGGTCGATTTCCCGCCGGCGACCCGCTCGGCGATATCGACGTTCAACTCTTCGATCCGTTGCAAGGCGGCGTTAACCTCGCTGACCGCGTCGTTGATCCCCTGGTCGGCCTTTTCCCGCAGGGTTTGGATGGTGCTCGACAGACTGTTGAATTCGTTGGTGAGATCCTGTGCGGCCTCGACCACGGCGGCCTGCAACACGACGTTTTCGGGTGCCGAGTGCAAGCGCTCGAAGGCCACCCGAAGGTCGTCGATCCGATGCGAGATGGAGAAGCTGTCGCCGGGCTGACCGAAGCTCTGTTCGAACTCGCCCAGAAGATCGGAGACCGCCTTGTCCCGCTCGCGATCCGAAATGGTGCTCCGGAGATCTGTCAGAACCTGTTGATCGACGATACGGCGTTCGACGCCCAACGTGACGCCCGCCCCCTCGCCCGCCAGGATCCGAGCCGTCGGATCGGCGATCTTGCGCGTATATCCGGCGGTGTTCGCGTTGGCGATGTTCCGCGAGACGACGTCCAGCCCGCCTTGGGTGGCGGCGAGACCGCTGAGGGAGTTCTGAAGGGCTTGCGTAAGCGACATGATCTAGATCTCCGTCCGCCCTACTGGAACAACTGCAGGAGGATATTGGGACGCTGGTTCGCGATGTTCAGCGTCTGGGTGCCGAGCTGCTGCTTGACCTGCACGGCCTGCAGTCGCGCGCTTTCCTTCGCCAGGTCGGCATCGACGATGGTGCCAAGGCCCGTGGTCGTCGCGTCGCTGAGGACGGAAACGAACTCGTCCTGGAAATTGATCGAGCGGGTGTCGGCGCCAAGCCGGCCGAGCGCTTCGGCGACGGTCTGCTCCATCAACTGAATGAAGGTGAGCGCCGTCGTGGCCGTGGCCGTCGAGCTGATCGACTGGGTCCCGAGCGCGACCGAACTGGTCTGAATGACCGACTGGTTGCGGATCGTCAGCGTCGTGCCGTCGATGTTCGAGATGACGCCGACATTGGTGGACGCGGCGGACAACAGGTTCCGACCGTTGAATTCCGCGTTCGAAATGAAGGTGTTGACCTGACCGATCAGGTTTTCGAAATCCGCCTGCAGGATCGACTGCTGTCCAGAGGTGTTCGCCGCGTTCATCCCTTCGGTGATCTTCCGGCGGATATCGCCGAGCAGGTCCGAAATCGAGGTCGCCGCCGACAGCGCGATGGAGGTCACGCCCTTGGCGTTCGCAATCCCTTGGGAGATCGCCTCATAGGCCTTGAGGTCGGCGCGGATCCCTTGCGCGATGGAGAAGCTCGATGCGTCGTCCACCGGACCGGTGACCCGCAGACCGGTCGAAATCCGGCCCTGGACCTCGTCCAGTTCGGTATTCGTCCGGTTGAGCTGTTGCAGGGCAATCAGCGCCGATACGTTTGTGTTGATCGAATTGACCGGCATCTTCTTTTTCCTCGGGCCGAAATTCGGTGTTGGCCAAAGGTAAGCAAGAGCCGTGCCAAAACATTTTTATCAGCAATTTCAGATGATTAGATAAACACGAACGTGGCGGGTGGCAGAAAGGGTAAACGCCCCCGGCGCGATGAGGACCGAATCCTAGGGTCCTTTCCGACCATTCTGAATCACTTCATGGTCCAGAATGGTCGGTGAATTTGCCTCTAAAACAACAAGGTAGAGCGGATTCACGCCTTAGAGCAGATCCGGGTTGAATGGAATCATTTTCAATAATCCCACGGACCGGTGAATCTGCTCTAGTTCAGACCCTGCATGATCGTCGTGTTGATTTCGATGAGCGCCGAGCAATCGTCGAGGGTGTCCATCACCCGATAGGTTTCCTTGGTCACCCAGAGACCGATGGAAACCAGCGCGCCGCGCAGATCGCGCGGCAGCTTGTTTTCGTCTTCGGCGAGTTCGAGAATGAAATTGTCCCAGACCTTCTTATTCCACAACAAGGCCTCGACCTTGCGTTTCTTATCGTCCGGGTCCTTATCCGCGGCGATCAGCGCGGCGGTCACCTCTCCCAAAAGCCGATATTCCAGACTGCGCGGATCCGCGGTCTGTCGTGTCGCTTTCTGGTAGGCGTCGTAACCTCGCATCGAGGATTCCTCTCCCTGGCGGGGGCTTCGAAAAGCCCCCCCGGCGCAGGGTCAGGCTTCTTCGGCTTTATCGTATTCCCGCATCAGCTCTTTTTCAAAGATTACAAGCTCGCGGCACGCATCCATGGCGGCAAAGAACTCACGCGCCTGAACACAACGGAAGACCAGCATCAACGACGTCTTCACCGGCTGGAGCGTAGTGGCCTGGAGAAGATCGATCATCCGATCCATGAAGGGAACATAAAGTTTGTCGACATTGTCCGGGTCCAGATACATCATCTGAAGGTAGAAGTAGATCCGTGCGGCCGGCGTGCTCGCCTGCTGCTCGGTCAGGATGTGGTCCTCGGTCAGGACGGCGGCATCCCGGTCCACCTCAATGGCCTTCCCGTCTTCGCTGACGGTGACATAGGCTTGGTTGATGATGAACTTTTTTCCCGGTTCAATTTCGAGACGAAGAACGTCGTCGGTCATGCTGTCTATCCCCCGGAGAGTGGCGACCCGTCCTCGAACCTTGCCTGTCGGCGAGACATGAAGCGGGCCTTTTTTGGCCGATATTTGAAGAGTCTACCCGATAATCGCCTACTGGAACAGACCCAGAAGAATCTGGGGCCGCGCATTTGCGATGCCGAGAGACTGCGTCGAGAGCTGCTGCTGAACCTGGAGGGCCTGCAGCTTCGCCGATTCACGCGCGAGATCCGCATCCACGATGGAGCCGAGGCCCACTTCCGTGGCGTCGGTGACCTCGTCCAGGAACTCGTCCTGGAAGTTGATCGCCCGCGTATCCGCACCGAGCGTCCCCAGGACGGTGTTGACCGACTGCTGGAACGTGCTGATGAAGGATAGGGCCTGCAGCGCGGCGACCGTCGAGCTGATCGACTGGACCCCGAGCGTGACCGACTGGGTCTGCAGTTCGGAGCCGCTGCGCAGCACCAGGGTCGACCCGTCGATGTTCGAGATCACGTTCGCGTTGGTCGACGCGGCGGACAGAACGTTCCGCCCGTTGAACTCGGCATTGGCGATGAACGTGTTGACCTGGGCGACCAGGTTGGCGAAGTCGGCCTGCAGGATCGCCTGCTGTTCCGACGTGTTGCCCGCGTTCAGGCCCTCGGTGATCTTCGCCTGGATGTCCCCGGCGAGGTCCGAGATCGAGGTCGTCGCGGCCAAGGCCACATTGCTGACCCCTCGGGCGTTCGCAATCCCCTGGGAGACGGCCTCGAAGGACTTGAGGTCCCCACGGATCCCCTGGGCGATGGCGAAGTTGGAGGCGTCGTCGACGGCACCGATCACCTTGAGGCCCGTGGAGACACGTTCCTGTGTGGAATCCAGCGACGCGTTAACGCTGTTGAGATTTTGAAGCGCGATCAGCGCTCCGGCGTTGGTATTAATCGAATTTGCGCCGGCAACCATGGCTCATACTCCCTATGCTGCCAGTGAACACTACGTCGCCGTCACTGAAAGCAAGGGGCGTGCCAGTTTTACCAACTACACCCTAAGCATCTGAAGAATAACGCTTTTGTCCGGGGGTGGGCTGCGCGCCATAGGGTCCGGCCGGGCGCTGTTGCGGTGCCGGTTGGGGGGAGCCGGCGGCATTTTCCGCCCCTCCGGCCCCCATGTTGCCCGCTGCGGGCTGTCCGGCGTTTTCCGCCTGTCCGGCAAGCCCCTTCATAATGATCTGATTGATTTCGATGATCGCGGCGGGGTCCGTATGGGTGTTGGAAAGTTCCTTGGTGACTTCCTTGTTCATCCACACCCCGAGCTGGGTGAGGGAGGCACGCGTCGGCTTCGGCAGATTGTTGTCCGTGTCCAACAGATCCATCATGAAGTGATCCCAAACCTGCTTGTTCCACAGCAAGGCCTCGACCATCTTGCGGCGATCCGGCTGGGCCTTCTGACCGTCGAGCAGCGCGGCGTTAACCTGTCCGAGCAGACGATATTCGATCTGCCGGGGGGCTTCCGTATGTTTCGCGGCCTTTTGGTAAGCGCCGTATCCTGATTGCATAATGTCGCTCTTTCGCCCGCTGAATGCTGCTTTGCTGTCCCCTGGCGGCTCCCTGCCCGACAGCCCTTTCGCCCATTTGGCCTTTCGCCCGTACGACCGCCCCGAGGCGGCCGCCCGTTACTTCGACGCCCGCTTCTCCTCGGCCGCGCTGAACTCGCTAAACAGGGCGTCCTCGAACTTGATAAGCGCCTTACAGGCCTTCAGCGCCCGGAAATAGTCCATATCCTGAACATGCTTGAAGATGGTCATCAGCGTGTTGCGGACGTCCTGCAGGGTCGTCGCCTGCATCAACTCCATCATCCGCTCCATGAACTCTCCATAGTACTGTTTGCCCTCCTCCGGATCGAGGTACATCAGCATCAAGGAGAAATAGATCTTGCGCGCCGGCGTGTTCGCTTCCTCCGGCTGCATGATGTCCTTCTCACGCAGGAAAGTCGCCTGATTCTGCAACACGATATAGGAAGCCGGATCGCCCATGGTGATCACGGCGCCGTTGATGACCAGCTTCTCTCCCGGGCGGACATTTATCTTAAGAGCCATCGGCACCCTGTCAGTAAGACGTCTCGGCGCGCCCGGCGGGGTCGCGCCCTCGGTCCGACCGTACCCAAAGCCGGGCGACAAAAAAAGCCCATAAGAAAAGGGCGGCGCCGAAGCACCGCCCTTTCGAAGCCAAATATAAGCGTCGGCTTACCGGAACAGCGACAACAGAACCGACGGCCGCTGGTTCGCGATGTTGAGGCTCTGGGTGGACAGCTGCTGCTGCACCTGCAGGGCCTGCAACCGGGCCGATTCCCGAGCGAGGTCGGCGTCGACGATGGACCCGAGACCGACTTCCGTCGCATCCCGGACGCTGTCGATGAACTCGTCCTGGAAGTTGATCGACCGGGTATCCGCACCCAGCGTCCCGAGGACGGTGTTGACCGACTGCTGGAAGGTGCCGATGAAGGACAGGGCCTGCAGCGCGGCGACCGTCGAGCTGATCGACTGAACCCCGAGCGTGACCGCCTGGGCCTGAACGGTCGAACCGTTCCGGACGTTGATCGTCGTGCCGTCGATGTTGGCGATCGAGGCGATGTTGACGGACGCGGCGGACAACAGGTTCTGACCGTTGAACTGGGCGTTCGAAATGAAGGTGTTGACCTGGGAAACCAGGTTGGCGAAGTCGGCCTGGAGGATCGCCTGCTGTTCCGACGTGTTACCCGCGTTCAATCCTTCGGTGATCTTGGCCTGGATATCCCCGGCGAGATCCGAAATCGCGGTCGTCGCCGAAAGCGCCACGCTGGTCACGCCCCGCGCGTTGGCGATACCCTGGGAGACGGCATCGAAAGCCTTCAGGTCCGAGCGCAGACCCTGGGCGATCGCGAAGTTCGAGGCATCTTCGACAGCATTGTTGACCCGCAGACCAGTGGCGACACGGTTCTGCGTGATGTCGAGATTCGAGTTGATGCTGTTGAGGTTTTGGAGCGCAACAAGCGCGCCGGGATTGGTATTAATGCTGTTAGAGCCAGCAACCATCTTCTAGTCCTCCTTCTAAGGATGTATGGCACCGCACTTGACACTATTCTGGCCAAGACTAGCGGCGTGCTACGTTCATGACCGAGTGTCGCGTAGGTGTCAAACAATTTTTGTCGGATTACCCCTTATTTGCCCCTCGCTGGCCGCGAATTGCATTCCCTTAGTGTTTCTAAATTCCCAGAAATTTAACCAATTGGCAAGCATCCGGGTGATATCCGCGGCGAATTATGTGCCTTATTGTGGTGTGTGGTCGCCAGTTGAGGTACAAGATGTTGGGCTAAGAACCAAAATGAGGAACGACGCCACATGTCCGCGCCCCGCCCCAACGACCCGACGCAGCCGACAGCGGACGACCTGCGCCGTCTGTACCGGTCGCTCCGTCTCATCAGGCGCGTCGAGGAGGAAGTCGCCCGGGTCTATCCCACCGACAAGATCAAAAGCCCGGTCCACCTGTCGATCGGCCAGGAAGCGGTCGCGGTCGGCGTGTGCGATCCTTTGGAAACCCGCGACTATGTCTCGCCGACCTATCGCGGTCACGCCGCCTATCTCGCAAAGGGCGGATCCGTGCCGGCCATGATCGCCGAACTCTACGGCAAGGCTACGGGCTGCGCGGCCGGCAAGGGCGGCTCGATGCATTTGATCGCGCCGGAGGTCAATGTCATGGGGGCGTCCGCGGTCGTTGGCACGACCGTCCCGACCGGCCTCGGCGCGGCCTTCGCCCAGAAGCGACTTAGGACCGGTGCCGTGGTGGCCGTGTTTCTCGGTGACGGCGCGACCGAAGAGGGCGCGTTTTACGAAAGCTTGAATTTCGCGGCCCTGCATCGGCTGCCGGTCCTGTTCGTCATGGAGAACAATGGTCTCGCCATCCACACCGGAACGGAGAAGCGATGGGCCACCGACCGGATATGCGAACGGGTCGAGACCTATGGCATCCCGGCGCAACGTTTCCCGACCTCGGACGTGATCGACATCCGGGCGGCCACCATCGAGGCAATCGCCGCGATGCGCGACGGCGGCGGTCCCCATTTCCTGGAGTGCGTCACCTATCGCTGGCGCGAACATGTCGGCCCCGGCTATGACTACGATCAGGGCTACCGGGACGACAGCGCCTATAAGGAATGGCAGGCGCGCGATCAGGTCGAGCTGATCGGTGGCAGACTGACGGACACCGACCGGGACGCCATCGACGCGGCGATCGAGACGGAGATCGCGGAGGCCTTCGCCTTTGCGGAGGACAGTCCCTGGCCGGAGCCGGACAGGCTTTACGCCGATCTCTACGCCGACCGCGACTTCACGCCGGTTCGGGGGGTGTGAACGCCATGACAGACACCAGAACGCTGACCTATGTGAACGCCCTCAACGAGGGCATGCGGCAGGCGATGCGGGAGGATGAGCGGGTCTTCCTGTTTGGGCTCGACGTCGACGACCATAAGGCGATCCAGGGCTCGACCAAGGGACTGGTCGAGGAATTCGGTGCGGAGCGCGTCTTCACGACGCCACTCAGCGAGGACGCCATGACGGGACTCGCCATCGGGGCGGCGGTCTCCGGAATGCGGCCGATCCACACCCATATTCGGATGGACTTCCTGATGCTGGGCATGAACCAGCTCGTCAACATGGCGTCGAAGTACCACTACATGTATGGCGGCGCGGCAAGCGTTCCGATGGTCGTACGCTCCATGATCGGCAAGAGCTGGGGCCAGGGCGCCCAGCACAGCCAAGGCCTCCACGCCCTGTTCATGCACATCCCCGGCCTCAAGGTGGTCGCGCCGTCCAACGCCCATGACGCCAAGGGCCTGATGATCGCCGCCGTCCGGGACAACAATCCGGTGATGTTCGTCGAGCACCGCCTGCTCTATCCGACCGAGGCTTTCGTCGAGGAAGCCCCCTTCGAGGTGCCGTTCGGCAAGGCGCGGGTGATCCGCGAAGGCGGCGACGTCACCCTGGTCGGTGTTTCCAACATGGTCAACGAGTGCCTCCGGGCGGCGGAATTGCTGCAGGAAGAAGGGATCGAGGCGACGGTTCTCGACCCGGTATCCCTGATCCCGCTCGACTATGACCGAATCGCCCGGGAAACCGACAAGACCGGCAACCTGATCGTCGTCGACAATGGCTGGACCTGCTGCGGTGCCAGCGCGGAAATTCTTGCCGATCTCGCCGAGCGAGGGACCCGGGCGAAGATGAAGCGGATGGGCTTCGCGCCGACGACCTGTCCGACCTCGCCGGCGCTTGAGGCCTTGTTTTATCCAAATCCTGCGACCATCGCCCAGGCCGCCCACGAGATGTTGCGTCCGGGCAAGACCTACTCGCCGGATCCGGAACGCGCCAAACTCGCCTATCAAGTCGCCTTCAAGGGTCCGTTCTAACGCCGCCGGAAGAGGGAAGAACCGCCGACATGTACTGGGAATTGGCCGCCTCCAGCTGGGGCGAGGAAGAACCTGCCGCCCTCAAACGGGTCATCGACACCGGTTTCTACACCATGGGCAAGGAGGTCGCCGCCTTCGAAGCCGCCTTCGCCGACTATATCGGCGTCTCCCATGCGGTGATGGTCAATTCCGGGTCGTCGGCCAATTTGATCGCCACGGCGGCCATGGCCTATGCCAAGGATCGCCCGATCCAGCGCGGCGACGAGGTGATCGTCCCGGCGATCAGCTGGGCGACCATGTATCATCCGCTGCAGCAATACGGCCTCAAACTCAAGGTGGTCGACGTCGATCTGGAGACGCTCAACGTCGACATGCGCCAGATGGAAGCCGCCCTGACCGACCGGACCCGGATGGTCGCCGCGGTCTCGATCCTGGGCAATCCGGCCCCGCTGGACGAGATCCGGGCGTTCTGCGACCGACACGATCTATGGCTGCTGGAAGACAACTGCGAGAGCCTCGGCGCCGACCTCGGCGGCAAGATGTGCGGCAGCTTCGGCCATATCGGGACCCAGTCCTTCTTCTTCTCCCATCACATCGCCACCATGGAAGGCGGCATCCTGCTGATGGACTCGACGGAGCTTTGCCATCTCTCGAAGGCGCTGCGGGCCCATGGCTGGACCCGCGACCTTCCGGCGGACAGCCCGATCGTCGAGCGGACCGGGGACGATTTCTTCGAGGCCTACCGCTTCATTCTGCCGGGCTACAATGTCCGGCCGACGGAACTGCAGGGCGCGGTCGGCCTGGAGCAGCTCAAGAAGCTCGACGGCTTCGTGGAGACCCGGCGGGCGAACATGCACCGGTTCCAGGCCCTGTTCGGCCCGGACGAACGGTTCATCATCCAGAAGGAGCATGGCCGCTCCTCCAGTTTCAATCTGACCCTGATCCTCAATCCGGCGATGCCCGACCTCGACCGGAACAAGGCGCTCGCGGCGCTCAAGGAAAACGATATCGGCTATCGGATCATCACCGGCGGCAACATCCTGCGCCACGACGTGATCAAGCACTACGACTACGAGACCATCGGCGATGGCTGTCCCAACGCCGATATCGCCCACAGCCGGGGCTTCTTCCTCGGCAACCACCCCTATGACATCCGCGACAAGATCGAGCGTGCCTACGGAATCCTGGACAAGGCCCTAAGCTAGTGGACTGAGCCGACGAGCCCGAGCAAAGAGAATTCAATGACCGAAAAGACCCATATCCTGATCACCGGCGGGGCCGGCTATCTCGGCTCCGTCTTGACCCCCGCCCTTCTGGACGCTGGCTACCGGGTGACCGTCCTTGATAACTTCATGTGGGACGGCAATTCGCTCGCCGCCTGCTGCGCCCACCCGGAATTCGACGTGGTCCGGGGCGACTGCCGCGACGGCCAGACCATGACGCCGCTGCTCGCCAAGGCGGATATCGTTATTCCGCTGGCCGCCCTGGTGGGGGCGCCGCTCTGCGACCAGGACAAGCTCGGCGCCGTCTCGATCAACCGCGATGCCGTCGATCTGATCGCCAAGACGACGTCCAAGGATCAGCGGATCCTGATGCCGATCACCAATTCGGGCTATGGCGTCGGCCAGGCGGACAAGTTCTGCACCGAGGACACGCCGCTCAACCCGATTTCCCTCTATGGCACCACCAAGGTGGAGGCGGAGAAGATCGCCCTCGACCGGGGCAACGCGATCTCCTTCCGGCTGGCGACCGTGTTCGGCATGGCGCCCCGGATGCGGATCGACCTTCTGGTGAACGACTTCGTCTATCGCGCCGTCAACGACCGGGCGGTCGTGCTGTTCGAGGCCCACTTCAAGCGCAACTACATCCATATCCGCGATGTGGCCCGCGCCTTCCTGCACGGCATCGAGAATTTCGAGGCGATGAAGGACGAGCCCTATAATGTCGGTCTCTCGGACGCCAATCTGTCGAAGGCCGAACTCTGCGCCATGATTCAACAGCACCTGCCGAAATTCACCTATCTGGAAGCGCAGATCGGCGAAGACCCGGACAAACGGGACTACATCGTTTCGAACGAAAAGATCGAACGGACCGGGTTCGCCCCCGCCTTCGGCCTCGACGCCGGGATCACGGAACTGATCAAGGGCTATCGCATGATAACCAACCGGGTGTATGGGAACGTCTGACACTTCCCGAAAAGGAGAACCGTCCCATGGATGCGACGGTCGCTATTCTGGCTGGAGGACTGGGGACCCGCATCAGCGGGGTGCTGGGCGATACTCCGAAGGTCCTCGGTCCGGTCGCCGGGCGCCCCTTTCTCGAATGGCTGCTCGACCGCTTGGAAAGCCAGGGCGCCCATCATGTGATCATGCTTCTCGGCCATCTCGCCGATAAGGTGGAGAGCCATCTGGCCGAGCATCCCCGCCCCAATATGATCATTGAAACGGTGATCGAGCCGGAGCCGCTCGGCACTCTGGGGGCCCTGCGCCATGCCGGCGGCGATCTACGCCTAGGCGACATCATCCTGATCAACGGCGACACCTTCGTCGACGTGGACATCAAGGCGTTGGTGCGCCGCCACAAAGAGGCCGGGAAACCCGTCACCATGCTGTGCGTCAAGGTCGAGGACACCGCCCGCTACGGCCGGGTCGACCTGACCGAGGACGGGATGGTCCGCCGGTTTTTCGAGAAGGACCCGGACACCCACGGTCCGGGCGTCGTCAACGCCGGCGTCAACGTCTTCTCGCCGCGGGCGATCGATCTCATCCAGAAATCGCACGGCGCGTCCCTGGAACAGGACTTCCTCGAAGCCCTGCCACAGAACACCATCGCCGCCCATGTGGTGGACGCCGCCTTCGTGGATATCGGCACGCCCGAGAGCTATGCGGAGGCCGCCCGAATCATGGGGATTGAAGACACCGGCGAGACAGCGCCCCCACAGACCTGAACAGCGACACGAGACGCCATGATCATCACCCGCACCCCCTTCCGCGTCAGCCTGTTCGGCGGCGGGACCGATTATCCCAAATGGTACCGGGAACATGGCGGCGCCGTTCTGGGTCTGGCGATCAACAAATACTGCTACATCACGCTGCGCCGGCTGCCGCCCTTCTTCAATTACCGCCACCGGCTGGTCTATTCGAAAATCGAGCTGGTCTCCGAGCTGCCGGAGATCCAGCATCCCTCGGTCAAGGCCTGCTTCAAGGAGATGGGCGTCTATGAGGGGCTGGAGGTGCACCATGACGGCGACCTGCCGGCCCGGTCCGGGCTCGGCTCGTCGAGTTCCTTCACCTGCGGTCTGCTCACGGCGCTCAACGCCATGAGCGGCAAGATCCTGAGCAAACGGCAACTGGCCGACGCGGCGATCCGTATCGAGCAGGACGTGATCGGCGAGGCGGTTGGCAGTCAGGACCAGATCTGGGCGGCCTATGGCGGCATGAACCGGATCAAGTTCTATCAATCGGGGGACTACGACGTTCAGCCCATCGTGATGCAGGAGCATCGACGCAAGGAGCTCGAGAACTCGCTGATGATGGTCTTCACCGGCCTCTCCAGAACGGCCAGCACCGTGGCCAAGAAGAAGATCCAAAGCCTCGAGAAGAAGCGCGGCCATCTCGAACGGATGACCGGCATGGTCGACGAGGCGATGGATATCCTGCAGAATCCGGAGCGGCCGCTCGGCGAGATCGGCGATCTTCTCCACGAGAGCTGGATGCTGAAGCGGGAACTGACCGATCAGGTATCCACCGGCCAGGTCGACGAAATCTACGAGGCCGCGCGGGAGGCCGGGGCCCGGGGCGGAAAGTTGCTCGGCGCCGGCGGGGGTGGGTTCATGGTGTTCTTCGTCGAACCCCACCGCCGGATCAGCGTCAAGAACCGGCTCCGCGACCTGATCCGGGTACCGATCCGGACCGCCAACGATGGCAGCAGGGTCGTCGTTTACGAGCCGGACACGCCGATAGAGGTCTAGCCAAAACCATTGCGTTTGAACTTTCGTATACCGTAGCGGTAGGGCGTCGGTTCAAACGGCTATGTGCCGCGAATATCGCAAAGGCGTAATGGACAGTTCCAGCGGTTCCGACCACATCACTGACCGCCGCCGGGTAGCGTCGCGGCACCGAGAATTCCGTGGAGCCCCATGTTTCGAACGAGAGAAGACCTTGCCCATATCGACGGGACCGTCCTGGCCTTCCTCGACGGATTGGAGGAGCCCATAGGCCTGTGGGAACCCTCCGTCGACCGGTGGGCGGTGAACGGTCGCTGGGCCAACCTCTTCGGACTTACCGACCCGACGGAACTGCGCACCGCCGAGGACTTCCTGTCGCTTGCCGGACAAACCGACCTGCGGTGGCTCGACGACTGGCGGCGGGGAAATCTGGCGAAGCCGACCGAGTTCGACTTTATCCGTATGGCCGGCGATGCCCGGACCGTGCGCCTCACGGCCCATGCCTGCACCCGCGGGCAAGACGGTTTACCGTCGGTGCTCATGATCCGGGTGGAGGACATCACCACCGCAACCTCCATGCGGCTGGCTCTCCTTGAGACCGAAAGACGATTCCGGGATCTGGCCGCGAACATCCCCGGCGCCATTTTCCGCTATGTCATGCACCCGGATGGCCGCCACGAGATCGAATACATGAGCGGCGGATGCGAGGCCATCTGGGAGATCGATGCGAAATCCCTACAGTCGGACCCGGCCCCGCTGTGGGACATGATCGATCCCGAGGACCTGCCCCGCGTGCAGGAGGCGGTCGTCCGATCGGCTGAAACACTTTCCGACTGGTCTTGTGTCTTCCGCGTCACAACGACGTCCGGCACCCGGAAACACCTGCACGGTTCCGGCAAACCGCAACGGCTCGACGATGGCGGGACGCTCTGGAACAGTCTGGTTCTCGACATCAGCGAGCAGGTCAGGACCGAGCGCGAATTGCAGCGTCTTTCCACCCGGGACGACCTGACGGACCTCCCGAACCGGACCCTGTTCAAGGAATACGTCGATCAGCGTTGCAAGACCGCCCGGCCGGGCGCGGTCGGGGTCCTGTTCATCGATCTCAACGACTTCAAATACGTCAACGACACTCTGGGACATGCCAACGGCGACGCGATCCTCGCCGAGTTCGCCAGGCAGCTCCAAGCCAGTCTTCCCAACACGGCGATCCTTTCCCGGCTCGGCGGCGACGACTTCGCCGTGCTTGTGGAAGGAGATCAAGGCGACTCTGCCGTGATCGACGCCGCGACGATCGTCGAGATGGTCTGCGCCCGCCCCTTTCAGACCACCAGCCAGCCCATTCACCAACCCATCCATCTCAAGGCCAGCCTTGGCGCGGCGTTGATGCCGTTCGACGGCAACGAGGCGGACTCCCTGCTCCGCTGCGCGGAGGCGGCGATGTATAAGGCCAAGCGGGAGAAACATCCCGGTGTCCGTTTCTTCGAAGCCGCCATCCACGGCGAATTCAAGGAAAGGCTCGACATCGAGCACTCTCTCTCCCGGGCGCTGGAGAACCAGGAGCTAACGCTGCACTATCAGCCGCAGGTTTGCCTGCGGGCCGGCCGGGTGATCGGATGCGAAGCCCTCGTCCGGTGGCCGGAGAGCTACCCGACGCGTGTATCGCCGAGCCGTTTCATCCCGATCGCGGAGGAAACGGGCCTGATCCGCCCACTCGGCCGCTGGGTCCTCGACACGGCCTGCCGCCAAATCGCCGAATGGCGGCGGGAGCATGATCTTCGAATTCCAGTCGCCATCAACTTCTCGGCCCTTCAGTTCACCGCGGGAGATGTGCTGTCGGACATCAAGGCGGCCCTGGAACGACACGGGCTCGACTATCCCGACATCGAAGTGGAGATCACCGAGACGGCCACCATGGCCGAATTGGAGGCCGTCCTACCGATCCTGGGCCGGCTTCGGGACCTCGGATGTTCCATCGCGATCGACGATTTTGGCACCGGCTATTCCTCGCTGAGCTATCTCAAGCGGATCCCGGTCACCCATCTCAAGCTCGACCAGTCCTTCGTGCACGACCTGCACGAAAAAGACGCCATCACGATTGCCCGGACAATCGCCCTGCTGGGCCAACAGATGGGCCTCACCCTGATCGCCGAGGGGGTGGAAACGCGGGAGCAGGAGGCCATTCTAAGGGATATGGGCTATGATCATGCCCAGGGCTTTCTTTACAGCCGCGCCGTGAACGCGGAGGACTTCGGGCAATGGGCGCTCAAGGCCGCGACGACGGCGGGCTCATAGTAACCAATTGAAATACCACAAATCTAAACAACCGTTCGAAAGCTATATCCGAAAAGCCCCTAGAAAGTTGGAATTCTTGGGGGAATTAACCCTCTCTTAAACTCTCTATGGGATAGTCACCGCGTCGATCAATTTATCGAGGCGACCCAAATGGCCCAGAGCGATCTCCTTGAAGATCATACGTTTAAAGGGACGGCGACCCGTCCCGCGGACCGTCCGCACGTGGTCGTCGTCGACGACGACCCGACCATGCGCGACATTCTGAGCCGCTATTTGACCCATTGCGGTTTCGACGTCAGCACCTGCGAGACGTCCGACGACATCCTGTCGGTGCTCCAATGCAGCGTGGTCGATATGCTGATCACCGACCTGTCGATGCCGGAGGACGGCACCGACATCATCCGCAAGGTCCGGAGCATCAGCGCCGACCTGCCTATCATCGTCGTGACCGGCCGTCCGCTGACCGAAGCGGACCAGGACTTCATCGAAACCCATGTCACCGAGGTCTTTGAAAAGCCGACCCGGCTAAACGAACTGGCCAAGACGGCGAGCACCATCGCGATGGCCCAGGGCTGTATCCCACGTCCCTGATCGTCCGCTCTGGAGAAATCCTGCGCATGACCTAGGTCCACCGGCATGCGCAAGAAGTCCGACCTTCCCACCAAGATCTGTCCGGTCTGCGGACGCCCCTTCGCCTGGCGCAAGAAATGGGCCCGCGACTGGGAGAACGTCCGCTATTGCTCCGAACGGTGCCGGCGCGGCAGATCCCCGGCGTCAGCCGAGGATGCCGAACTTCACCACAAAGAGGACCGCTAGCACGACGACCGCGGGCTTGAGCTCGTCGAAACGTCCGCTGAGCAGCTTCACCGCCGCATAGGTTATGAAGCCGAGCGCGATCCCATGGGCGATCGAGAAGGCGAACGGCATGGCGATGGCCGTCACGACCGCCGGAGCGGCCTCCGTCACGTCGTCCCAATCGATCTCCGACAGACCGCGCGCCATGATACAGGCGACGAACAGCAGCGCCGGCGCCGTCGCATAGGCGGGCACGGTCCCGGCCAGCGGCGCGAAAAACAGCGCCAGCAGGAAAAGGCCGGCGACGACAACGGCCGTGAGACCGGTCCGGCCACCGGCCCGCACCCCGGCGGCGCTCTCGATGAAGGAGGTGGTGGTGGACGTGCCCATGGCAGCCCCGGCGGTGGTCGCGACCGAGTCGGCCATTAGCGCCTGGCGCAGACGCGGCAGACGGCCCTGCTCGTCCAGCAGCCCGGCCCGGTGGGACACCCCGACAAGGGTCCCTGCGGTGTCGAACAGGTCGACGAAGAAGAAGGCGAAGACGATCGCGATCAGCCCGATATCCAGGGCGCCCGCAATGTCGAGCTGCAGGAAGGTCGGCGACGGATCCGGCGGCAGGTCCGCCACACCCTTGAACTCCGTCAGGCCGAGGATGACGCCGAGGAAGGTCACCGCGAGAATGGCGATGACGATCCCGCCGGTCACCTTCAGCTTATCGAGCGCCACCATGGCCACGAAGCCGAGGACGGCCAGCAGCACCGTGGGATCGCCGAAATCGCCAAGGCTCACCAGGGTCGCCGGATGGTCGACGACGATGCCGGCGTTCTTCAGCGCGATCAGGGCCAGGAACAGGCCGATCCCGGCCGAAATCGCCATTTTGAGCGAACGCGGGATCGCGTTGATCACCCATTCGCGGACCGGCAGGACAGAGAGGATCAGGAACAGCACCCCGGAAAGGAACACCGCGCCCAACGCCACCTGCCACGTATGGCCCATGCCGCCGACGACGGCGTAGGTGAAATAGGCGTTGAGGCCCATGCCGGGCGCCAGCGCGATCGGGTAGTTCGCGTAGAGCCCCATGATCAGACAGCCGATGGCCGCCGCGACACAGGTGGCGACGAAGACCGCGCCGAAATCCATACCCGCATCCGACAGGATCGCCGGATTGACGAAAACGATATAGGCCATCGTCAGAAAGGTCGTGACACCCGCGATCACTTCCTGACGAACAGACGTGCCGTGCTCAGTGAGCTTGAAAAACCGGTCCATGGAGCCCCCCATTTCGACCTAAGACAATCTCAAACCATAGGGATATTGAGGATTTATGACAGCATCCCTGCCGTTCTTATGAAGTCTGAGGGGGCATTTGCCAAGAAGTTATGTTGCAGGTGCACAGTTCTCGAACGCCCGAGGACGGGGGTGGGGATTTACTTCTCCTCCGGCGCGAGCGGGCGGCTCGGCACCCAGCAATAGCCGTCCGGGCTCAGGATGAAGCACTCCCGCAACCCATGCGGCTTGGCTTGCGGTGTCTGCAGGACCATGTAGCCCGCCGCCGCCGCCCGTTCGGCGGCCCCGTCCGGGTCCGTCTCGAAGACCCGAAGCTCCGCGCCACCGCCCCGCGGTCCCGCCTCCGGCAGCAGGCTCGGCAGGGGGTTGCTGTGATAGGTGTGATCGGCGTGCAGTTGGAGAATATGGGCGCCATAGCGCAGCAGCGCGAAGTCCGCGTTGCCGCGCAGAAGGGTCATGCCCAGGACATCGACCAGGAAAGCCGCCTCGGCCGCCACGTCGCGGGTCAAGAGATTGAGGCCGATGCCGGACAGGGCGCGGCCGACCTCGGGCGCTTCGGCGGTGGCGAGATCCGTCGTCATGGCGTCAAACTGACCATCGATCGCCGCGCCTGTCACGCGACAACCATGTGCTCCAGGGTTTCCAGCACGTCCGCTTCCTCCGCCGGCTTGTCCCAGCGGATGCGGTGGATACGGGGGAAACGCATGGCGAGCCCGCTCTTATGGCGTTTCGAGGGATGGATGCTGTCGAAGGCGACCTCGAAAACCAGCCCCTGCTCCACCTCGCGCACCGGACCGTAGCGGCGCACCGTGTGGTCGCGCACCCATTTGTCGATCAGGCGCAGTTCCTCGTCGGTGAAGCCGAAATAGGCCTTGCCGACCGGAACCAGTTCACCGGCCCGCCAGACCCCGAAGGTGTAGTCGGAATAGAAGGAGCTGCGCTTGCCATGGCCGCGCTGGGCATACATCAGGACCGCGTCGGCCCGGAGCGGATCGCGCTTCCACTTGAACCACGGACCCTTGGGCCGTCCGGCGACATAGGCGCTGTCGCCCCGCTTCAGCATCAGCCCCTCAATGGCGTTGTCCCGCGCGCCGTCGCGATGGGCGGCAAGGCCGTCCCAATCGCCGAAGGAGAGCTGTTCCGAAAGATCCAGGCCCGCCGGGTCCTCCCTTGCGTGGAACGCCTCCAACCGGGTCCGCCGCACGTCGAAAGGCAGACGTCTCAGGTCCTCCGCACCGTCGAACAGGATGTCGTAGGCGCGGATATGGGCGGGATGCTCGCGGAGCTGCTTCGCGGTCACCGTTTTTCGGTTGAGCCGCTGCTGCAGATCGTTGAACGGCGCCACCCGCCCCTCCCGCAGCACCAGCAGCTCGCCGTCGAGCACCGCGTCGAACCCGACCCGGTCGATCACATCGGGAAACGCGCCGCCGATATCGTCCCCGGTCCGCGAATAGAGCCGAACGGTGCCGCCCCGGGCCACCAGTTGCACCCGAATGCCGTCCCATTTCCATTCCGCGCGATAGGCCGCGACATCGAGCGCCCGGATGTCCGGCTCTTCCAGGGGATGGGCCAGCATCATGGGACGGAAGCCGGCGATATCGTCGACGCTCGGCTTCTCCCCGCCCGCCGCGAGCCAGGCGAACAGACTGCCATAGGGCGGTTTCAGCCCATGCCAGAGTTCCTCGACCTCGGCGATGTCCACCCCCGGCCGGAGCGCGGTGGCGGCCGTCTTCGCGAGTCTGGCCGACACGCCGACCCGTAGCCCCCCGGTGATCAGCTTGAGGAGAGCATAACGCCCCGGGGCATCCAGCCGGTCGAGCCAGCCGGTGATCAGCGCCGGCACCTGGCTGCGGCCCGCCTGCTGCAGGGTCTCGACCACCTCGGTCAGGCTCGGCCCCGGACCATCGGCCTTGTCGGCGGGCTCCGGCCAGATCAGCGAAACCGTCTCAGCCAGATCGCCGACATAGTCATAAGAGAGCGCGAACAACTCCGGGTCGACCTTCTCGACCACCAGCCCCCGGACCAACGCCGGCTTGGCCGTCTTGAGGTCGAGCCCGCCGGTCAGCGCCGCCAGCGCCCAGCCCCGGTCCGGATCGGGCGTTCGGGCGAGATAGTCGGTCAACAAACGGATCTTGCCGTTGCGGGACGGCATATAGACCAGTCCATCCAGAAGATTGGCGAACTCCTTCACTCCGCCTCCTCCTCATAGCCGATCAGGGCGAGCGCCTTGGCGTGCCTGCCCGACATCCGGGCGTGGTGGACCAGGGCCTCCTCCCGCCCGTGGGTGACCCAGACGGTGGGGGCGTCCACCTCGTCCAGGGTCGTCACCAATTCATCCCAATCGGCGTGATCCGAGATGATCAGCGGCAGTTCCGCGCCCCGTTGGCGGGCCCTTTGGCGGACCCGCATCCAGCCGCTGGCCACCGCGATGACCGGGTCGGGCAGGCGCCGCGACCAGCGGTCGGTGCCGGCGGCGGGCGGCGCCAGGACGATCTCCCCCTTCAGCTCCGGTTTCGCCTTGCCGGTCGCCGGCAACAGCACGCCGAAATCCTGGCCATGGGCCCGGTAAAGCTCGGTCAGCTTCTCGAGGGTGCCATGAAGATAGATCGGCCGCTGATAGCCGGCCCGGCGAATGAGGGAGAGCACCCGCTGCGCCTTACCCAGCGCGTAAACCCCCACCAGGTGCGCCCGCTCGGGGAACACTTCCAGGGAATGCAGCAGCTTGGCGATCTCCTCCCGGTCGTCCGGATGCCGGAAGACGGGCAGGCCGAACGTCGCCTCGGTCACGAACACGTCGCAGGCGACCGGCTCGAACGGGGCACAGGTGGCATCGAACCGCCGTTTATAGTCGCCGGAGATCACGATACTGGCCCCGCGATAGGCGAGCTTCACCTGGGCGGAGCCCAGCACGTGCCCAGCCGGATGGAGAGAGATCTCGACCCCGTTCTCCGTCACCGTCTCGCCATAGGCGACCGCCTGACGTCCCGGCTCGTCGCCATAGCGCTCCCCCATGATCCCCAGCGTCTCGGGCGTCGCCAGGGCGGAACGGTGGCCGGGCCGGGCATGGTCCGCGTGCCCGTGAGTGATCACCGCCCGGTCAACCGGCCGGACCGGATCGACGAAGAAGCCTCCGGGCTTGCAATAGAGCCCTTCGGGACGGATCTCGATCCAATTCTCCGGATGGGTCTCGGAATAGGCGGCGGGCATGAGGGGTACCAATAAATATGATATTGTGATGTCCGAACGAAGGGAGAGCGTAACATGGCCAAGAACACCTCCGTCACCCTCGGCGACCATTTCGACCGCTTCATCGCCGGCGAATTGGAGAAGGGCCGTTATGCCTCGGCCAGCGAGGTGATCCGTGCGGGCCTGCGTCTTCTGGAAGAGCATGAGGCCAAGCTCGACCGGATCCGCCAGGCCCTCATCGAAGGCGAGGAAAGCGGAATCAGCGAAGATTCGGATCTCAAGCGCATTTGGGCGGAAGCGAGGGCCGAGATGAACGAAGATGAGCCAGCGTGACATTCGGCTGGCCCTGCGCGCTCGCCAAGATCTCAAGAACATCGCGCGATACGGCGACCGGAACTTCGCCGCCAGGCAATCGGACACTTACCGGCAACGTTTGGAGAAGCAATTTGCGGCCATCGCGGAAAACCCTTACCGATTTCCGGCCGTCGACCATATCCGCCCGGGCTTCCGCCGGGCCGTGATGCAAAGTCACGCGATCTACTTCAAGGTGGCCGAGGATCACGTCCTGATCATACGCGTCCTCCGCCAGGAGGATACCGGCGGCGCCCTCCCCCAATGATAGCGCCGGAGTGACCGGTCAGAGCGGGATGTTGTCGTGCTTTTTCCAGGGGTTCTCGAGCTCCTTGTTCTCAAGCATGGTCAGCGCGCCGATGATCCGCCGCCGCGTGTTGCGCGGCTTGATCACGTCGTCCACGAAGCCCCGGGAGCCGGCGACGAAGGGGTTGGCGAACTTCTCCCGATACTCCTCGGTCCGGGCCTCGATCTTCTCGGCATCGCCCAGGTCGCTGCGGAAAATGATCTCCACGGCCCCTTTCGGCCCCATCACGGCGACTTCCGCCGAGGGCCAGGCGAAGTTGATATCGCCGCGGATATGCTTCGAGCTCATCACCACATAGGCCCCGCCATAGGCCTTGCGGGTGATCAGGGTGACCTTCGGCACGGTGGCCTCGGCGAAGGCGTAGAGCAGCTTCGCCCCGTGCTTGATGATACCGTTGTATTCCTGGGAGGTGCCGGGCAGGAAGCCGGGGACGTCGACCAGGGTGACGATCGGGATGTTGAAGCAGTCGCAGAAACGGACGAAGCGGGCCGCCTTCTTCGACGAGTCGATGTCCAGGCATCCGGCCAGCACCATCGGCTGGTTGGCGACGATGCCGACGGTCTTCCCGTTCATCCGGGCGAGTCCGATGATGATGTTGGCCGCATGGTTCGGCTGCAGTTCGAAGAAGTCGCCCTCGTCGACAATCTTGAGGATGAGCTCCTTCATGTCGTAGGGCTTGTTCGGATTGGCCGGAACCAGGGTGTCGAGCGACGGCTCGGACCTGTCGACCGGATCGCTGGTCGGACGGTGGGGCGGCATCTCCCGGTTGCTCGACGGCAGGAAGTCCATGAACCGCCGGGTCTCCAGCAGCATCTGAACGTCGTCCTCGTGGGCGAGGTCGGCGACCGAGGATTTGGTGGTGTGGGTCACGGCACCGCCCAGTTCCTCCTGGGTCACGTTCTCATGAGTCACCGTCTTCACCACGTCCGGCCCGGTGACGAACATGTAGGAGCTGTCCTTGACCATGAAGATGAAGTCGGTCATCGCCGGGGAGTAGACCGCACCGCCGGCGCACGGCCCCATGATGCAGCTGATCTGCGGCACGACCCCGGAGGCCAGCACGTTGCGTTTGAAGACCTCGGCATAGCCCGCGAGGCTGGCGACTCCTTCCTGAATTCGGGCCCCACCGGAATCGTTGAGGCCGATCACCGGCGCGCCGACCCGCATCGCCTGGTCCATGATCTTGCAGATCTTCTCGGCATGCGCCTCGGAGAGGGAACCGCCGAACACCGTGAAATCCTGGGAAAACACGAAGACCAGGCGGCCGTTGATGGTGCCGTAGCCGGTGACGACGCCATCGCCGATGATGCGCTGCTCGTCCATACCGAAATCATTGCAGCGGTGCTGCATGAACATGTCCCACTCCTCGAAGGAGCCCGGATCCAGAAGCACCTCGATGCGCTCCCGCGCCGTCAGCTTGCCCTTGGCATGCTGCGAATCGATCCGCCGCTGGCCACCGCCCAGCCGCGCTTCGCCCCGCATCGCCTCCAACCGCTCAATGATCTCTTGCATGATGTTCCCCCGGAAAACGGCCCCGACCGGGCCAATGGCTAACGACGTTTCGAAATGCCGCCGCAGATTAGGAAATTATCAACCAATGTCCAATGCTCTTAGAAAGCGCTCGGCGACGACCAGATCGGCCCGGATGGTTTCGCGCCGCTCGATGGCGAGGTCGTCCTCGCCCCATTCCTCAGCCTGATAGATCTCGTCGACCAGGGAGGCGGTATAGGCCGCCTCGGCGTCGATCTCCCCCTCATGCAGGGCCAGGGCGATCACCAGCGATCCGGAAATCCCGGTGGCGTCGGCCACACCTGTCAGCCGGAACGGCTCCAGCGCGTCCAACGCCGCCCGCAGGGTCGTGACCGCGCTGTCCGGCTGCGGCGTGTGCATCAGGCCCGTCGTCTCCACCAGATTGACGTCGAAACGCCGGCGGACGAAGGCGTGCAGGGGCTGCCAGGCGGCCTGCTGACGTTCGCGCAACCCCTGGGGATCCGCCACGCCATAACAGATGAGGTCGGTCTCGGCGTATTTCGCCGTTTCCGCCACGACGCCCTCCCGCTGGGGCGCGATCCGGTCGATGGTGGTGGCGGCGAGCCGCATCAGCGGCATGGACGTCGGATCGACCTGCTCGCCCTGGGCATCCCATTCGCCGGCGATGATGTCGGCCAAACGTGCCGACGGGACAACCAGCGGCGCCTTGGCCGGGGTCTTCACCGGCCGGCCGTCGAGCGTGATGGCGTGGCCGTCGTCCGCCGCTTCGACGGCGGCGGTCTTATAGAATCGTTTCATGGGTTCCCATGGTGGCGGACAGAAACTCCCCACTGATAAGGGCGGATCGAGGGGGGTTCAAGGAATCGGGTGACCGATCGAGTCAGAAACTCCCCCTCACCCAACCCTCTCCCCGGGGAGAGGGCCTTTTTCACCTCTCCCGTGACCGGAGGGATGAGGCTGATCTCCTGCTTCTCGGCTCACTCGAAGAGGTTCTTGAGGCCGTCGGTCAGGCCCTTGACCGCATCCTCGGCGGCGGGAACGGCCGGCTGTTGCGGGGCGGTCGCGCCCTCCCCGCTCCCACCACTCGCCCCACCGCCGGTGATGCTGTCCAGCAGCCCGCCGACACCGCTCTTCTTCTCCGGCTTGGGCAGCGGCTTGCCGTCCATCACGGCAAGGGCTTCGGCACAGCCCTGGTCGCCGCCGCCGCTCGACAGGAACGGTACCAGAACCCCGGCGAGTCCACCGGTGGCCACACCGGCCGCGATCCCGGCCGCACCGGCCGCGACCGCCGTCGGATCGGGATAGACATTCGGGCTTGCGAAAGTGCCCTCGACCAGCACCGGCAGGGCGAGACTGACCAGCGACGCCTCCTTGGGCTGGGGGGAGATCTTCATGCCCATTTCCTCGGTGCCGAGATTGATCTCGCCCGCCCCGGCGATGGTCGAGCGCTCGGTATCGAACAGCAGAACATGGGCGTTCGCGACACCGTCCGTGATCTTGAACTGGTTGTAGAAGCAATTGAGCGGAGTTTGTTCCTTACCGGCGAAGACCTTGCCGGCCTGGGAGACCACATCGGCGGCGATGAAATCGACGAAACCCGATTGAACCGAGCCATCGACCAGCTCGAGACGGGTCTCGCCGTCAAGGGACGCGGCGATCGCTCGCGGGCTCGCGCCCTGTCCGGACAGCGTCCAGGTCCCGTCCAAGGTCCCGACCAGCAGATCGGTGATCCCTTCGTCGGCCAGCACGCCGCCGAGATCGATGTCCCGGAATCCGCCGGACGTCTTGAGGCTCGGCGTCCCACCGGAGGTCATAAGATCCAGCGTGGCGTCGATCGAACCGCCATAGCCGTTGGCCTTCAATGTCGTGATCTTCAGATCGCCGTTCTTCAGCGCGAGCGCCAGATCGATGTTCTTGACCTCCGGTCCACCGACCTTGAGCACGCCCAGTTTCAGGGCCACGACCGCATCCACCGCCTTGAGGCCGTCGAGCGGCAGCGGATCGTCCGGGATCACCCGCCCGTCGCCGGACCCGGCCGTAGCCGCCGGGGCCTCACCGCTCTCCGCGCCGCCCTCCAGGAAGGGGCCGAGATCCAGGCTGTTGCCGGTCAGCGCGACGTCGACGCTGGGGCGCTCGCCGGCCATGGCCGCCGTCACCCGGCCGGACAATTGATCCTCCCCGAGTGTCAGGGTCAGGTTCTGGATATCGACCTGGCTGGGAGCGGCCTCGCCGTTCACGGTCAGTTGGAAGGGACCGACCTCGGGCAGCGCGGTTTCCGCCAAGGCGCCGAGGGTGGCCAGGGTTTCCGCCGCGACGGTGAGCGCCAGAGTCGCCTGCGGCTCAGCCCCGCCTTGGTCCGCCGTGATCTCTCCGGTCATGGTCACACCCGCCACCGAGCCGTCGAGGGCGGTCACCTTGGCGACATCGCCTTCGACCGTCAGATCGGCCCGAACATCGATGGGACCGAGATCGGGCAAGGCATCCGCACCGGCCAGGGCCGCCGCCGAATTGAAGGCGGCAAGACTGGGCGTCTTCAGAGAAAGGGAGCCGGCATACCCCGGTTTCTCGGTCAGGGTGAGCGAGCCTTTCAGCGTCGCCGTGGCCGGACCGAAGCCGATCGCCAGGTCCAATGGGAACGGGAAGCGCTGGGCCAGCACCGCCAGATCGCCGGTCTGCCCCTCGACGGACAGTTCCTCGTCGCCGATCGCCGCCAATAGGGTGACGTCCAGTTTCTGGCCGGCGGCCTGGGCGAGGCTCAGTTCGGAGATGGTGATGGTCTCCTCGATCGGGGTGACCGCGTCCCGGATCCGGATGGTGGCGTTTTCGATGGTCACCGCCCGGATGACCGGGATCTCGCCGGGCTCGCCGCCATGTTGTTCCTCGCCGCTGGCACTGTCGGCCTTGCCGCCGGGCGCGATGTCCCAATTGGCCGTGCCGTCCGCCTGACGCTCCAGGAGAATGTTGGGCTCGACCAGAACGAGTCGGGCAATATCGACCTGCCCGGAGAGAAGCGGCAACAGCGCGATTTCGACCTCGAGGCGACCGATGCTCGCCATGGTCGGTTCGCTGCCCCAGGCCGCATTGCCGAAGGCGACGTTCTCGACCTCCAAGGTCGGTTGCAGGGAGACGGCAAGATCCACGGGTCCATTGATGGTGAAGTCGCGTCCCGTCGCCTCCCGCACCTCGACGGCGGCATCCTGGGCCAACTCGTTCGGATCGAGGGTGGCGATATAGGCAAGGACCCCGCCCAGGGCCAGAACGATGACACCGACAAAAATGCCGAGGATCTTCAACAGCTTCATGGCGAACCTCCGATTCTAGAGCGTCTTCCGACAGGCGCTCGCGATGGGCCGCGTCCGCGCCGTTAACCTTGCGCCGATAATAGGTCCCGAACGCTCGCCGGTATATCGGAAACCGCCTGCACTATCCGATTGGCCCCGGTCAGATTGAGATATTCGGGATCGTGATAGCCCCAGGACACCCCGATGCTGCGTACGCCGGCATTCAAGGCCATCTCGATGTCGTAGCTGGTATCCCCGATCATCACCGTCCGGTCGGCGACGACCCCGGCCTCCCGCATCGCGGCTTCCAGCATGTCCGGGTTCGGCTTGCCGGGTCCGTCGTCGGCTGTCTTCAAGGTGACGAAATGGTGGGCGAGCCCATGGCGATCCAACACCGCGTCCAGGCCGCGCCGCCCCTTACCGGTCGCTACTCCAAGCAGATAGCCTGCGCCATTGAGCCCCTCGACGACCTCCCGGATGCCGTCGAAGAGCGGCTCGTCATGGTCCGGCAGGGTGCGTCTTTCGCGGAAAATCTCTCGGTACGTGGCATCCAGACGGTCGAGCAGCCCCTCGTCCTCCGTCTCATCCAGGTCGGAGACCTTGTGGATCGCCTCCCACAACGGCAGACCGATGACATGGCGAACCGCATCGCCGTCCGGCGCGGCAAGGCCTTCGCTGCGGAAGGCCTGTTTCATGGTGTCGACAATGTGATGCTGGCTGTCGACCAATGTCCCGTCGCAATCGAACACGACGAGGGAAAGACTGCTCACTTTAACGTCGTAACTCCTCTAATGGACCGGCCTACAGGGCCGGTAGCGCGGCGTCGGGGTCGAACCCGAACAGAGCCCACGCCGTCCGCATGTGATCCGGCAGCGGCGCGGTCGCTTCCAACACGCCCCCGTCGGGACGGTTGATCCTAAGATGACGGGCATGGAGATGCATCTTTTTCGGCAATTCTTCAGCATCCAAAAACGCAGCCCTGCCCCCATATTTCCCATCCCCGTGGATCGGGGTGCCCAGCGCCGCCATATGGGCGCGGAGCTGGTGGGTCCGACCGGTTATCGGGCGCAGCGCCAGGAAGGCGGCCTTTTTACCCGCCGTTTCAAGCACTTGATAGTGGGTCACGGCCCGCTTGCCGGCGTCCTCGTCGACGCCGACCCGCTCCTGCCCCTGGCTGCCCTGCTTACCCAGCGGCAGATCGATCTTGCCGCCCTCGACTTCCGGTACGCCGACGGTGAGCGCCCAATACACCTTCTCCGTCTCCTTGCGGCGAAAGGCATGGGTCAGCCATTGCGCCGCCTGCCGCGTCCGGCCGAGCACCAGAACGCCGGAGGTGTCCTTGTCCAAACGATGGACCAGGCGCGGTGCCTCGTCCGCGCCGAGCTTCAAGAGTTCCAAGACCCCGTCGAGATGCCGGGTCGTATTGCTGCCCCCCTGAACCGCGAGGCCGGCCGGTTTGTCGATCACCAGTACTTCAGCGTCCTTGAACAGGATGCGCCGCTTCAGATCCTCGGCGAGCCGCAGATCGGCCTTGGAAGGCCCCTGGACCGCGGGCTTTTCCCGGGTCACGGGCGCCCCCAGGGGCGGGATACGGACGGACTGGCCGGGCTGAACCCGGTCGCCGGGCTTTACCCGCTTGCTATCGACCCGCACCTGGCCCGTGCGCAGAAGTTTCGCCAGGCGCCCGAAGGGCAGGTCCGGGAAATGCCGCTGGAACCATTTGTCGACCCGCATATCGGCTTCGTCGCGGGCGACGATCTGCTGGCGGACACCGCTCATGAAAAAATCCTTCTGGCAACGGCCATGGCGAGGAACAGGCCTCCCACCGAGCCCACCACCGAAAACACGATATAGAGGAACGCCGACAGCATGGCGCCGCGCTCGTGCAGCACCGCCACGTCCAGGGCGAAGGTGGAAAAGGTTGTGAAGGCGCCGAGGAAGCCGACAACGATCAAGCCTCTGACCTCCAGGGGGAGATGGCCTCTGAGAGCGAGAAACTCAATGAGAATTCCCATGGCGACCGAGCCGAGCACATTGACCGTCACCGTGCCGACCGGGAATCCGCCGCCGGCAAGCCCCATCGCCCAGCCGGAGACGAGATAGCGTGCCACAGCGCCCGCCGCCCCACCGGCGGCCACCGCCAGGATCATCGACATGGCGGGACTCCCAGGATCCAGCCCTCCCGGCACACCCGGTCCCGGTCGCGAACCGGCAGGGCGAAGGGCGTGTCGGAGGTCGCGAGAAACCGGCGCAGTCCCGCCGCCGTGATCAGCGCGTCGCCCTCATGGTCGCTCAGGGTCGCCCCGACGCCTCGCGCCGGGCCGCAATCGAGCGCGGCCAGAGCGCCGGACAGGGTCGCCGCGTCGGTGATCTTGGCGAGCGTGCCGGCCGCTTGGCGCCGGAACAGGGTGGGATAGATCTCGGCCATCACCGCTTGCGTTTCACGCTCCTCAAAGGGCCAGACCGACAGCCGGTCCGGTTCGGCCTTTCGCATATGATGGATGGTTCGCATCCCTGTCAAAGACGCTTTGCCCACCTGTTTCGCGCCGACCAGCTTGAAGACCGTCTCCGGCCGTGTCCCCGTGGCCTCGGCGCAAGCCCGTTCCGTGAGCCTCTTTTCACCCTTCCAGTCCGCCGGCTGCTTGCCCGACGCCCAATAGGAAGGCGCCATCCTTGGATCGTCCAGCATCGGCCCGATGGCGAAGTCGGGCGCGTCCCGCGCGGCGGCGTCGAGTAGGGCCCACAGATCCGGCGCCCGGTCGATCCCGGGGGTTCGCGCCTGGAGATAGCCCTCGTCCGGCAGATAGGGCATCGAGAAGGCACAGTCGATGGTGATCAGAAGGCGTTCGCCCGCCGCGATGCGGTCGAGAAGATAGGCCGCCGCCGCAGCACGGGTCCATCTGGCACCGGATGGCCGCACAAGCCTGGGAGAATCGGCTTCGGCCAGCAGTTCGGCGATGGCGATCCCCGTATACCTTCCCTTCGCCCCGCTCCAGTCGAGGGCGAGGATCGCGTCGAACCGGCTCATCCGGCATCGTCCCGCCGTTTCGCCCGCAGCTTGGCCCAATAGTCGAGGCGTTTTCGGATTTCCCGTTCGAAGCCCCGTTCCACCGGCTGGTAGAATTCCCGGCGCGTCATCTCCTCGGGGAAATAGTCCTGGCCCGAAAACCCGTCCTCCGCGTCATGGTCATAGGCATAGCCCGCCCCATAGCCAAGCTCCTTCATCATCTTGGTCGGAGCGTTCAGGATATGTTTGGGCGGCATCAGGGAACCGGTCTGCTTCGCCGTCTTGGCGGCGGCCTTGTAGGCCGCATAGCCGGCGTTCGACTTGGGCGCGGTGGCGAGATAGAGGACCACCTGGGCCAGGGCCAATTCGCCCTCCGGACTGCCGAGGCGGTCGTAGGCGTCCCAGCCGGCCTCGGCCTGGTGGACCGCGTTCGGGTCGGCCAGCCCGATATCCTCGACCGCGAACCGCAGCAGCCGCCGGGCGATATAGGCCGGGTCCTCACCGCCGTCGAGCATCCGGCAAAACCAGTAGAGGGCCGCGTCCACATCGCTGCCCCGAAGGCTCTTATGAAGGGCGCTGATCAGGTTGTAGTGCCCCTCCTTGTTCTTGTCGTAGACCGGCGCGCGGCGCTGGACCAACTGAGTTAGGGCGGCCAGGTCGAGCGGCGCCCCGCCCGGATGCAGATCGGCGATGGTCTCGACCATGTTGAGCAGGAACCGCCCGTCCCCATCGGCCATGGCGACGAGACTCTCCCGCGCCTCCGGCGTTAGATTGAGGGGCTTGCCCAACTCCGCCTCGGCCCGCACGACGAGGCTGTCGAGGGCCGCCGCATCGAGCCGGTTCAGCACCACCACCCGGCAGCGGCTCAAAAGGGCGGCATTGAGCTCGAAGGATGGGTTTTCGGTCGTCGCCCCGACGAGCACAACGGTCCCGTCCTCCACATAGGGCAGGAAGCCGTCCTGCTGGGCGCGGTTGAAACGGTGGATCTCGTCGATGAACAGCAGCGTGCCCTGCCCAGCCTCCCGCCGGCTCCGCGCCCTCTCGAAGGCCTTGCGCAGATCGGCGACGCCTGAGAAGACGGCGGACAGCGCCTCGAAGGCGAGATCGGTCTTGTCGGCCAGGAGGCGGGCGATGGTGGTCTTGCCACAGCCGGGCGGCCCCCAGAGAATGAGCGAGGTCAGCTTGCCCGCCGCCACCATCATGCCCAAGGGCGCCTCCGGCCCCAGCACATGGGCCTGGCCGACGACCTCGCCCAGAGATCTGGGCCGCAGCCGGTCCGCCAGGGGGCGTGGCGCATTCGCTTCGAAAAGGGACATGATCAGCGGGAGACGACGGTGGAGCGTCGCTCGCCATTCCGTTCGACGACAATCGGCCAATCGCTCCGGTTCCGTTGGATGGTCCGACGCAGCGTATCGACGCTGTCGATCTCACGCCCCGCGACTTCCAGAACGATATCCTGCGCCCGGAACCCGACCCGGGCCGCAGAACTGCCCCGGTCCACGTCGAGAACGATGACCCCCCGCTTGTTGGAGGGCATGCCGATCTCCTCGTTGAAGGCAGGGGACATGTTGGCGACCGTGAGCCCGGCCAGCGGCGAGATGTTGCCCAGCCGTGTGATGTTGCGGGGCGGGACCTCCGGCGCGATCTCCAGCGGCAGCTCCAACCGGGTCAGGCGGCCACGTCGGATCACCTCCAATTCGGCCAGATCACCCGGCTTTCCGGTGGCTAGCCGGTAGCGCAGCGACTGGAGGTCGGGGACCTCCCGACCATCGATCCCGACCACCACGTCACCCGGCCGCAAGCCGGCGCGATGGGCGGGCGAGCTTTCATAGACATCCTCGATGATCACGCCGCTGGGCCGCGACAGGCCGACGGCATCCGCGATGTCGCTCGTCACCGACTTGCCGGCCGCCCCGAACCAGGGCCGGGCGCTCTCACCGCTCAAGGCCGCGGAGATGACCGTATCGACCATGTTGGTCGGCACCGCGAAGCCGATCCCGATGCTCCCGCCCTTGCGGTCGCGGCTGTAGATCGCCGTGTTGATGCCGATGAGCTTGCCGTCCAGGGTCACCAGGGCACCGCCGGAGTTCCCCGGATTGATCGCCGCGTCGGTCTGGATGAAGAAGCTGAAATCGGTGATGCCGACACGGGTGCGGGCCAGCGCCGAGACAATGCCGCTGGTCACGGTCTGACCGACGCCGAAGGGATTGCCGATGGCCAGCACGATGTCCCCGACCTCGATCGTGTCGCTGTCCCGGAGCGTCAGCGTCGGCAGGTCCTCGCCGCGCGTGTCGATCTCCAGAATGGCGAGATCGGTCCTCGGGTCGGCATAGGTGAGCCTGGCCGGAAACTCGCGCCGGTCGGCCAGGATCACGGTAATCTCGTCGGCCCCGTCGATCACATGATTGTTGGTGACGATCACACCGTTGGAGCGGACGATGACGCCGGAGCCCAACGACTGCTCCTGGCGCTGCTGCGGCACGCCGAAACCGAAATCCCGGCCGAAGAACCGTTCGAAGAAGGGATCGCCGGCAAAGGGGGAGCGGCGGGTGCTGACCGTCGTCTTGGTGTAGATGTTGACCACCGCCGGCGCGGCCTTCTTGACCACCGGCGCGAAGGACAGCATGACGTCCTCGCGGCTCTCCGGCACGACCCGGGTCTGGGCGGTGGCGGGACCCGTCAGGGCGAAGCAGATCAGGAGGATGGAGAGGAGCGTGCGCATGACGCCTCTATACTCCGAATCCCGGGCACGCGAACAGCCTAGCCATGGTGGTTTTTGGCCATGCGTCCCAGGGCATCGCCCTCGACCCGGTAATAGACCTTGTCCTCGATCCGTGACGCCCCCAAACGCTCGTAAAACGCCTTGGCCTTGGGGTTGCTGTGATCCGTCGTCCATTCGAAGCGGCTGCAGCCCTTTTCGACGGCGGCGGCCGCGACGGCGCGCATCAGGGCCTCTCCGACCCCTTCGCCACGCGCTTCGGCGGAAACGAACAGATCCTTCATATAGATCATTCCTCCCGCACTGGCGCTCGGATGCATCACCGCATAAGTCGCGTAGCCGGCGGGTTTGCCGTCGATCAGTGCCAGAAGCGTGTGGGAATTGGACCGACCGTTCAGAAGCGCGTCGGCGGTGCCGGCGGCATGGTCCGCGTCATAGGACGAATTCTTGGAGTAATGCATGACCGTCCGACCAACGAGGTCGGCCAACCCGGCGCCGTCCGACGCCACCGCTTTTCGGATTTCCATCGCAAGCCTCTCAACACCTAGTCCGCCGCGAAGATCTGCGCCTTTCCACCGTCGGGTTCAAGAGTATTGCCGGCGGTGACCTGGACATCGACGGCCATGCCGACGAAGTCTTCCTTCTCGCCGAAGAAACTGCCCTGGAGCGGAATCGCCTGGCGCGGATCGCGGGCGACGCCGACCCGGATCAGGTTATGGCCGCCGACAATGCCGTTGGTCGGGTCGTATTCGACCCATCCGGCCCCGGGCAGATAGATTTGCAACCAGGCGTGGGTCGCCCCGCCGCCGACGATGCCGTTGGCCGGGGCGTCGAGGCCCATCTCGATGGCTGGATCGTAGACATAGCCGGTCACGAAGCGGGCGGCGAGGCCGAGGCTGCGGGCCGCCTCCATCATCAAGAGCGCGAAATCCCGGCAGGTTCCCCGCCGCCGGCGCAGGGTGTCGGCCGGGCTCTGGATGCCCTCCTCCTCCCGGCGGAAGTAGCTGAATTCCGCCTTGATCGCCGCGTTCATCGCCTCCAGCACCTCCGCCGTCGGCGCCTTGCCGTCGGCACCGAGGAAGGACTGCGCCCAAAGTGAGACCACATCCTGGGCCCCGCCATGGTGGCGGGCGATGGTCCGCCCGAGATCCTGCACATCCGCGAGGTCGTAGCTGAACGGGATTTCCCGAGCCATATCCTCCAGCGGGAAGTCCGGCTCGTGGACGCCATAATGCTCAACCACGATGACGCTCTCGAAGGCGAGGATATCCGAAGGTTCCTCGAAGGTCGCGACCGCCACGGAGTTGCCGAACACATCGTGCATCCAGCGGACCGGCGCCGTCGGCGTGATCCTCAGACGGCTCGACACCAGCCGCATGTCGTGGCTGTCCCGCGGCCGGAACAACAACCGGTGCTCGCCGAAGCCGACTGGCTTGGCATAGCGATAGGTCGTCCGGTGAACGATCGAGAGAACCTGCATTCAGGGCCTATGTCTCAAAAAGCTGCATCCCGTCAGAATGCCGCGCAAGCCTTGCCATTAGGTTAACGAAGCCCCCACTTGGCGAATGGGTTATTCCGGGTAGAGCTAGATCGACTATCGGATAGGTCCAGGACCAGAGGCCTGATTACGCTAGAATTTCGTCCGAAGATTGACCGATCCGAAAACGGAAAATTCTTCCTGGCCTTGGAATTCCTTGGTCCGGAGCACATGGGTGTAGGTTAGCTCAATACCATCATAGCGTAGTGAAAGGCCGGCCTGGAAATCGCCGATCAGACGTTCGGGCTCGACCGACGGACCACCGTGGAACAGGGTGCCCTCCAGGAACGCGTTACGTCCAACCGCCCGCCCTTCCGCTCCGGCGAAAACGGCCCAGCCGAACCCCGATTTGCGGCTTAGAAAACCGGGGCCGGCGACCGCCGGACGGACCCGGGGCGGACCGTAGTCGTCCGCGAGATCCCCACCCACCCGGATCGTGAACCCGGCCCCGATCGAGGTATCGATATTGCCGAGGGCGACGTTGAAATGGGGGGCGAAGTCCGCCGCGAGGTCGAGAAAGCCATCCCCCAACACCCTTTGAAACCGGTATTTCTTCTCATAGAGAATCCGGAATCCCGGGAAGTTGCCGATCTGATTGTCCCAGCCATTGGGTTCCTGCGCTCCGATCAGCTCATGCACCAGGGTCTGGGTCTCCTTGGCCAGGGAGGCGTCCCCGACCACCCCGATATCCACGGCGACGAGATCAAGCTCCGATCCACGGTCGGCGGCGAGCCCGAACGACGCGTAGAGAAAACCCGCATAGGGCCGGTCGTCCGCCGGGGGATTGGACAGCGAGATATCCGACGGTGTGTACATGTTCTGGCCGAGGGCGAAGCTGCCATACCAGTCCGCCTTGCCGATGAAGGGGGTCACCCGGGCGCGCAGCCAGCGTCCCGGCGCCCGCAGGTCGTTCTTGCCGGAGACATAATCGAGCCGGACCCCGTTGGTGTAGTTTTGATCGGTTCCCCCGAAAATGTCGTTCTCGAAGGTGGCCGAGATCGTGGCCCCGTCCTTCCGAGCCTCGGCATAGGCCGGCGCCGTCCCGATCAGGAAAAGGAGACACGCGAGGAGACGGGGAGTCATCGTGCCCGTCTCGCCCATCAGTCTTCGTAGCCGAAGAAGCGCTTTCCGATCGCCAGGGCGAGATCGGCGATCTTGATCTGCATGTCGTCCGCGAAATGCTGCAGCCAGTCGGCGTCCACCCGATCGGCTGGGCAGGTCTCCAGGGTCGCCTTGGCCGCCGCCAGTTTCACCGGGATTTCCTCCCCGAGGTCGAGCCCATTGAACCGGACAAGATCGCGCAATTCCTGCTCCACCTTGGCGACCGAATAGGCGATTGAGCGCGGGAAGGAATGATCCAACAACATGAAGCGGGCGGTCTCGGACGGCGTCATGCGGCTCGCCCGGGTCCGGCGGAAGGCGTAATAGCCGGCCGCCGAACGCAGCAGAACGTTCCACTGGCTGATGTCGACCGGAGAGCCCGGCTGCTCCTCGACCAGGGCGACCTGGCGGTATTTCATGTCCAGGAGCCTGGTGGTCTGGTCGGCCCGTTCCAGGTGGCGGCCGATCTGCCAGAAGCGCCAGGCCTCATCCCGGTAGAGGGTCCCGAGCGAGATCCCGGTCTGGCGCTGGCATTCGTCCTTGATGAAGTTGCAGGTCCTGGTCAGGGAGTCGATGCGGACGTCCTTCCGTTTCAAGTCTTTGACGCCCGCATGGAAGACATTGAGATGGGTCCACATCTCGGTCGAGATCACATGCCGCAGGGTGCGGGCGTTTTCCCGGGCGCCCCGGATACAGGCGGCGATCGAGTTGGGATTGGCCGCATCCAGGACATAGAACTGCAGCACATTGGAGGCGGTGGGCCGGTCGTACTCCTTATCGAACCGCTCCGCATCGCTGTTGAGATCGACAATCACGCTCCAATCGGACGTGCCGCGCGGATCGCGAACGAAGGCTCCGTGGACATCGAGGATACGGGCAAGATTCTCGGCCCGCTCCACATAGCGGCCGAGCCAGAAGACACTGTCGGCGAAGCGGGCGAGCATGGTCATCGCATCAGCCCCCCAACACCCAGGTATCCTTGGAGCCGCCGCCCTGGCTGGAATTCACCACCAGCGATCCCTTGGTGAGCGCGACCCGTGACAGCCCGCCCGGCAGCACCCAGGATTTCCGGCCGGTGACCACGAAGGGGCGAAGGTCGACATGCCGGTGATCGATCGCCCCGTCGACCAGGGTCGGGCAGACCGACAGGCTGATCATCGGCTGGGAGATATAATTCTTCGGGTCTTCCTTGAGCTGGGCGCGGACCTTGTCGAGTTCCTTCTTGCTGGCCCGCGGCCCGATGACGACGCCGTAGCCGCCGGCCTCCCCGACCGGCTTCACCACCAATTCCTCGAGATGGTCGAGGGTGTATTTGAGCCCCTCCTTCTCCCGGCAGAGATTGGTCTGGACATTCGGCAGAATCGGATCCTCGTCGAGATAATATTTAATGATTCTAGGCATATAGGCGTAGATCGCCTTGTCGTCGGCAACCCCGGTGCCGACCGCGTTGGCGATCGCCACGGTCCCCTTGCGATAGGCCCGCATCAGGCCCGGAACCCCGAGCATGCTGTCCTTGCGGAACACCTCCGGGTCCAGGAAGTCGTCGTTGATCCGGCGGTAGATGGCATGGACCGGCTTCGGCCCCATGGTCGTCTTCATGAAGACCTCGTCGTCCTCGTCGACGAAAAGATCCTCCCCCTGGACCAGGGGCACGCCCATCTCCCGGGCCAGAAAGACATGCTCGAAATAGGCGCTGTTGAAAGCCCCCGGCGACAGCAGCACCACGGTCGGGTCCATCACCGATTCGGGCGCGATCTCGACGAGCGCGTCATGCAGGCGGATGCCGTAGTCGAGCACCGGGCGGACATCGATCCCATCGAAGAACTCCGGGAAGGTCCGGCGCAGAAGCTGGCGGTTCTCGACCACATAGGAAACCCCCGACGGGGTCCGGGCATTGTCCTCCAGCACATAGAACTCGCCGTCCGCCCCGCGCACCACGTCGACGCCCGCCACCTGGACATAGTTGCGGTGCCGCAGTTCGACACCCTTCATCTGTTTGCGGTAATTCTCGTTCTTCTCGACGAGGTCCGCCGGCACGACGCCGTCCTTGATCACCTTGCGATCGTTGTAGACGTCGTGAAGGAAGGCGTTAAGCGCCGTCACACGCTGGATCGAGCCCCGTTCGATCTTGTCCCAATCCTGGGCGGACAGCACCCGGGGGATCACGTCGAAGGGCAGAATACGGTCGATCGAGCTGCCGTTCTGATAGAGCGTGAAGGTGATGCCGAGATTGTAGAGTTCCTGCTCGACGGCCTTGGCCCGCTTTTCCAACGTGCGCAAGCTCATCTGGCCGAGCCGTTTGACGAGCGGCGCCAACGCCGCGTGCCGGGCGGCATCTCCACTGGCAATCTCGCAGAAAAACCCGTCCGGATCATACCCGGAAAGAACGCCCTTAAGCGTCATCGCCCCTCCTCACCGCCGAAGGCAACCTTCGGCTTAACCACGAAGACGATGATACGGGGAAATTAGAAGCGCAAGCCAGAAAAACCCGGCGATATCAATCGCGAAACCGATACCGTTCCGATAGGCGGAAATGGCTTCCATCTGACGCGACGGAAATCCGTCAGGGCAAGAGCGGCGGGATCTCTTCCTCTCCTGCCTTCGCGCCCCGGTCGAGATCGAGGCCTTCCTGCTGGCGTTGCCACATTTCGGCGTATTTTCCGTTCTGCGCAATGAGCGTGGCATGGGCGCCGCGCTCGGCGATCCGGCCCGCCTCCAGCACGATGATCTCGTCGGCGTCGACGACGGTGGAGAGCCGGTGGGCGATCACCAGGGTGGTCTTGCCGCGGGAGACCTCCTGGAGGCTTTTCTGGATCTCCCGCTCGGTCTCGGTATCGAGGGCGCTGGTCGCCTCGTCGAAGAGATAGACCGCCGGTTTCTTCAGAATCGTCCTGGCGATGGCGACCCGTTGCTTCTCCCCGCCGGAGAGTTTCAGCCCGCGCTCGCCGACCTTGGTATCGTAGCCTTCCGGCAGGTCCTGGATGAAATCGTGGATGCGGGCGAGCCGCGCCGCCTCCTCGACCTCCTCGCGGGTCGCGTCCGGGCGACCATATTGGATATTGTAGAAGATCGTGTCGTTGAACAGCACCGTATCCTGCGGGACGATCCCGATCGCCTGGCGCAAGGAGTGCTGGCTGACCCCGCGCACATCGGTGCCGGAGACCTTCACGGCCCCTTCCTGCACATCATAGAAGCGGAACAGCAGCCGTGAGATCGTGGACTTCCCGGCTCCGCTCGGCCCGACGATGGCGATGGTCTTGCCGGCCGGAACGGTGAAAGAGACGTCCTTTAGGATGGTCCGTTCGGGACGATAACCGAAGACCACATGATCGAACTCGACCTCGGCCGAGGACACGTCCAGGCCCGGGGCATCAGGCCTGTCGGCGATCTCCTGATCGACCTTCAGCAGCCTGAACATGGTCTCCATGTCCGTCATCGATTGCTTGATCTCGCGATAGACGAAGCCGAGAAAACCCAACGGGACATAGAGCTGCAGCATATAGACGTTCACCAGGACGAAGTCGCCGACGGTCATGTCGCCGGTCGACACGCCCTCCGCGGCCATCAACATGACGAGGACGAGCCCGATCGCGATGATCGTCCCCTGCCCGACATTGAGCAGGGCCAGCGAGGAGCGGCTGCGGACCATCGCGGTCTCGTAGCGCTTGAGGGAGCTGTCATAACGCAGGGCCTCATGGGCCTCGTTGCCGAAGTATTTCACCGTCTCGAAGTTGAGCAGGCTGTCGATGGCCTTGGTGTTGGCCTCGCTGTCCGTGTCGTTCATCTGACGGCGGAACTTCAGCCGCCATTCGGTCACATAGAAGGTGAAGACGATGTAGCTGCCGACCGAGATCAGGGTGACGGCGGCGAACCGCCAGTCGTAGAGCCCCCACAGGATGCCCGCGACCAGCAGGATCTCGATCAGAGTCGGAACGATGCTGAACAACAGGAAGGACAGCAGAAACTCGATGCCCTTGGTGCCCCGCTCGATCGCCCGGGACAGCCCGCCGGTCTGCCGGTCGAGATGGAAGCGGAGGGCCAGGGCGTGGAGGTGCTGGAAGACCTTAAGGGCCACCGACCGAATGGCCCTGGCGCTCACTTTCGCGAAAACGAAATCGCGGATCTCGTTGAAGGCGGACCCGGCCAGCCTCAGCAGGCCGTAGCCGATGACCAGGAAGACCGGGACGGTCAGAAGGCTGATGTCCTGGGACAGATGGTCGACCGCGTCCTTGTAGAGCAGCGGCGTGTAGACCGTGGCGATTTTAGCCAACACCAGACAGACCAGCGCCACCAACACCCGGCAGCGGATGTCCCAGGCATCGCGGGGCCAGAGATAGGGCGCCAGCGTCTTGATGGTCTGCCAGTCGCCACGGACGTCCGGGTTGGCTTCGGGTCTGGGAGGAACCATGGCGAGCGTCTCGCAAAGGATGGGAGGGGCGGCACGATCCACCCCGGGACGGGCGCGGACAAGAAACCGGCGGGACTTCCTTATACCGCCCGGAGAGTCTTAACTAGACCGGGGTGGACAATTGGCCATGCAAACCGTCACCCATAACGTACCCTTGTCCTTACAGGGCCGCGGCGCGCGGCGGCAACATCCCGGAGAGACAGCGATGGCACAACGAAAGCGGCAGGAAACGGCTTTGCGGGACTGCGTTCTGATCGGCGCGCCGGTGGACAGTGGCAAGCGGCGGCGGGGCTGCCTGATGGGTCCCGACGCGCTGAGGGTCGCCGATCTGGCCGGAGCGCTGTCCGGGCTCGGCCACCGGGTACGGGATCTGGGAAATGTGAAGCCGGCCGAGGCCGCCAAGGTCACAAGCGCCAATCCGGCGGTCCATGCCCTGGGCGAGACCGTCGCCTGGACCCGCGCGCTGCGCACCGCGGCGCGGGAGGCGATGCCGACCGGCTTTCCCGTCTTCATGGGCGGCGACCACAGCCTATCCGCCGGGACCGTCGCCGGCGTGGCCGATTACGCCCACGCCATCGGCCGCCCCCTGTTCGTGCTGTGGCTCGACGCGCACAGCGACTTCAACACGCCGGAGACCACGGAATCCGGCAATCTCCACGGCACGCCGGTCGCCTATTTCACCGGCCAGCCGGGCTTCGATGCCTTTCCTCCGCTGACGGCCCCGGTGCCCGGCGGCCATGTCTGCATGCTCGGCATCCGCTCCGTCGATCCGGGCGAACATGCGGGCCTGATTGAAAACGGCATCGATGCGCATGATATGCGCTCCATCGACGAGCACGGGATCGCCACGCCCCTCCGGGACTTCCTGGAGAAGGTCCGCCATGAAGACGGCCTGTTGCACGTCTCCTTCGATGTGGACTTCCTGGACCCGGACATCGCGCCGGCCGTCGGCACGACGGTGCCAGGCGGGGCGACCTTCCGGGAGGCCCATCTGGTGATGGAGATGATCCACGATTCCGGACTCGCCACGTCGCTCGATCTGGTGGAGTTGAACCCCTTCCTGGACGAACGCGGCAAGACCGCCTCCTTGATGGTCGACCTGGCCGCCTCCCTGATGGGCAAGCGGATCTTCGACCGACCGACGCAACAACATACACAAGGCTGAGAGCCCGCATGTCCCCCCAAAACACATCCCAACCGGGCCACAACCCCGAGCCGTCGGACCTCGCCCTGGTGCCGTTCGTCAGCGTCGATCACATGATGAGCCTGGTGCACCGGGTCGGGATCGAACGCTTCCTTCTGGAGCTGTCCGAATACATCGAGAGCGATTTCAAGCGCTGGGAGCTGTTCGACAAGACACCGCGGATCGCGTCCCACTCCAAGGAGGGCGTGATCGAGCTGATGCCGACCTCCGACGGGGAGGACTACGGCTTCAAATACGTCAACGGCCACCCCAAGAACACGAAGGAGGGGTTGCAGACCGTCACCGCCTTCGGATTGCTGGCCGATGTCGCGACCGGCTATCCGGTGTTGTTGACCGAAATGACCGTGCTGACCGCCCTCAGGACGGCCGCCACCTCCGCGACCGTGGCCAAACACCTGGCCCCGAAAGGGTCCCGGACCATGGCGATGATCGGTAACGGCGCGCAGTCCGAATTCCAGGCCTTCGCCTTCCGGGCGATCTGCGGTGTCGACAAGCTGCGGCTCTACGACATCGACCCCAGGGCGACGGAGAAGGTGGTCCGCAACCTCTCCGGCCTCGGCTTCGACATCGTCGCCTGCGGCTCCCCGGAAGAGTCCATGGAGGGGGCGGAGATCATCACCACCTGCACCGCCGACAAGCAGTTGGCCACCATCCTGACCGACAACATGGTCGGCAACGGCGTTCACATCAACGCGGTGGGTGGCGACTGTCCGGGCAAGACCGAACTGCACAAGGACATTCTGCTGCGCTCCGAGATCTTCGTGGAATTCCCGCCCCAGACCCGGGTCGAGGGGGAAATTCAGCAACTGCCGGGGGATCATCCGGTGACGGAGATGTGGCGGGTGATGAGCGGCGAGGCGCCGGGCCGGACCAGCGCCGGCCAGATCACCCTGTTCGATAGCGTCGGCTTCGCGATCGAGGACTTCTCCGCCCTGCGCTATGTCCGCGACAAGCTGAAGGACGGCGACGAGTTCATCCTGCTCGACATGCTGGCCGATCCCGACGATCCGAGGGATCTGTTCGGCATGCTCCAGCGGGCGAAGGGATAGCCAACGCGTCGAGATCTCTTGGCGGGACGCCCCCAAATTGACATAAACCCACCCACATAACCTCTTTTCCCGTCCACCAACCGTTTGCCACAGCCGGAACCCATCCGACGTCATGACCCTCCGCCTCGCCCCGACGCCCCAAATCCGGGCGCGATCCATTAGGATCGTCGTGGCGGCACTTGCCGTTTTGGCGATGGTCGTTTCGGCGAACGCCCGAGGATTGGCGCACAACCCCCTGGACATGATCGAGGCCCTGCAGGAACACGGCGGCACGGGGTCACAGGCACGGAACCATGGGCACAGCCATGACCTTCCCGCGCCGGGATGGGAACGCCTGCACCTGAAACTGGGCCATCTCCACGACACGCTGGACCACGACCACAATGTCGGCGGTGTCGTCCCGGGACAAACGGAGTTGATCGATCTCCTGACCGGACCCCAGCGGCCGACCGGCCCCGATCATCTTTCGGGCAGATATCCCGACTATTTGGATAAGCCCCCCATTTTCCTTGGATTTGTCTGACCCTAACCAGCACGAGACAAATTCGAGGACCATATAAATGCGTTCATTACCGACCGGCATGCATCTGCGTGGGCAGATCATGCGTGCGGCCACTCTCGGCCTGTTGCTGTTTGGCGTTCTCGCCGCCGGCCTGCCGACGGAGGTCCTGGCCCATGCCGTCACGGAAGGCGACAAGGGCTATATTCTGGAAATCAGCGGGGTGCATCTGATCCCGTTCACCTATCTTGGCGCCAAACACATGGTGACGGGATACGACCACCTGCTCTTCTTGTTCGGGGTCGTCTTCTTCCTCTACCGGATGAAGCATGTCGCCCTTTATGTGAGCCTGTTCGCCATCGGGCATTCGACGACGATGCTGCTGGGCGTCTACATGACGTGGAACGTCAACGCCTATCTGATCGACGCCATCATCGGGTTGTCCGTGGTCTACAAGGCCCTGGACAATCTCGGCGCCTATCAGCGCTGGTTCGGCTTTCAGCCGAACACCAAGGCGGCGACGTTCATCTTCGGCCTTTTCCACGGTCTTGGGCTCGCGACCAAGATATTGGAGTACGACGTCGCGCAAGACGGTCTCTTGCCGAATCTGCTCGCCTTCAATGTCGGCGTGGAGATCGGCCAGATCCTGGCTCTCGCCGCCATTCTCATCGTGATGGGTTATTGGCGCCGACGCGAGAGTTTCTGGAAACACGCCTACACCGCCAATGTCGTGATGATGACCGCCGGCTTCGTTCTGATCGGTTTCCAGCTCACCGGTTTCTTCACCGCCTAAATCAAGAAAAGGAATACCCCAATGCACAATGGCAACAAACCGAACCCGGACGAGCTGCCGTCCTCGAAACAGCTCCTCCGCTCCACGATCATCGCCCTCGTCTCGGCGATCGTCATCCTCGTCACAATCGTCCTGCCGGCGGAATACGGCATCGACCCGACCAAGATCGGCCGCGTTCTGGGCTTGGCGGAAATGGGCGAGATCAAAACCCAGCTCGCCGAGGAGGCCGAGGCGGACCGCCAGCGCAAGCAGCAGACCGGCAAGGACGATCAATCGAACGCCGGCCGCTTCCTCTTCGATTTTTTGATTGGTACCGCCCAGGCACAGTCGGCGGATGAAGGTTGGACGGAAAAGGTCAGCTTCGTCCTCACACCGGGCCAGGGAGCGGAATGGAAGCTCTCCATGAAGGAAGGCGACATCGCCGACTTCAAATGGGTGACCGAGGGCGGCGTCGTGAACTACGACCTTCATGGCGACGGCGGCGGCAATGAGATCAGCTATGAGCGGGGGCGCGGCGTGCCCGGCCACGACGGCGCGCTGAAAGCGGCCTTCACCGGCAGTCATGGCTGGTTCTGGCGCAACCGCGACAAGCAGGACGTCACCGTCACACTGTTCGTCAAAGGCCAGTTCACCGGCCTGGAGCGGACCTACTGAACCTAGTCCAAGGTTCGCTCCGGACCCGTCCCTCCCTTTTCTTCAAGGGAGGGGCGTTTCGGGGCTGCCATGCCGAGATTTTCGGCGCGCCGGGGACCGGCTTGGGATAGCGTCCCGGCATGAGAACCGCGCACGCCCTTCACCCGCACAAACCAAGCCAGATCAAGGGCATTCTGTTCATGTGCGCGGCGATCCTGAACTACTCGATCATGGATGCGCTGGTGAAGTATCTCACCCAGGACTATCCGGTCCTGATGGTAAGCTTTTTCAGGTTCTTTTTCGCCTTCATCCCGGTGCTGATTCTGATTCGTCTCGACGGCGGGATGAACGCGCTGACCACCAAGCGGCCGGTCCTGCACCTCATGCGGGCCCTATTCGGCATGGCCGCCTTCGTCAGCTTCTTCTTCGGCCTGCAGCAATTGGAGTTGGCCGACGCCGTCGCGCTCGGGTTCACGACCCCGCTGTTCCTGACCGCGTTGAGCGTCCCGGTGCTCGGCGAGAAGGTCGGTCCGCGCCGCTGGGCCGCCGTCATCGTCGGGTTCATCGGCGTGCTGGTCATCGCCCAGCCGGGCACCAGCGTGTTTCAGATGGCGAGCCTGCTGCCGATCCTGGCCGGGTTCTTCCTCGCCTGCACCCTGATCACCGTCAAACTGATGGCCCGGACCGAGACCAACGCCATGATGTTGTTCTCGGTGACCGTCATCGGCACGCTGATCACCGCATCGATCCAGCCCTTCGTTTGGGTGACCCCCGCCTGGGAGGATCTCTTCTGGCTCATCCTGGTCGGCCTGATCGGCGGATATGGTCAATATCTGGTGGCCAACGCCTTCCGGAACGCCGACGCGGTCGTTATCGCCCCCTTCGACTACACGGCGATCATCTGGGCGACGATCCTGGGCTATCTGCTGTTCGGGGACCTGCCGGGGCTCCCGGTCGTGATCGGCTGCGGCGTGATCGTCGCCAGTGGGATCTACATCATCTACCGGGAGAACCAGGTCCGCCGAGCGGCGCTGAAGTCCTAGGGGCAGGACCGATAAATGGTTTAGTCGCCGTCCCCGACCGGCTGGTTGGAACTGTCGAAGACAAGCTGGATCCGGTCACTGGGAAAGCGGGTCACGGAGTATTGGATCGGCCGTCCCGCCTTATCGACATTGGTGTAGGTGGTGATCAGCACAGGCTTGCCCTTGGGCAAATCGAGCTGGCGCGCCTCATAGGCATCCGGCAGCCGGGTCGTGACCTCCGTCCTCTCCCGGAAATAGTCGCTGATTCCGAGCGTCTTGAAGGTCTCGGTGATGCTGTAGGTCTCAATGAAGACATCGACCAGATTGGGGAACCGCGCCTTCGGGAAAACATGATGGCCGAGGGTCAGCGCGACCCCGTCCATATGGCTGATCGTCTCCAGAATGATCGTCGGGGCGCCCGTCTTCAGTCCCAACCTTGCCGCCGCGTCCGCCGTCGCGGGGGTCTCGGCGGAGCGCAAAAGGGTCGTCGTGCCCTTTCGGTTCTGGGCCGCCAGGTTGGCGGTGAACCGGGTACGCGGCCCGATCACATAGTCGATCTTATCCTCGCGGACGAAGCTGCCGCGGCCCTGCTCGATGCGGACGAGCCCCCGCTCCTGCAAGGCCTGGAGCGCCCGGCGGGCGGTATGGCGATTGACCTCGTAATCGCGGGCGAGCGCATGCTCCGTCGGAAGCTGATCCCCGGCGCGCAACCTGCCCTTTTCAATCTGTTCCTGGAGGCGTTCCGCGATCTGGAACCACAACGCCACGCCCGCTTCGCGTCTCAAGCGCATGCGACCCGCTCCGTTCTAACGGTCACCATTCTGTCATCAAAAAATCACACACCGGCGCTTTACCCGGTCGTCCTGGATGTGTAGCTTACAAAAATATAGATGTCTAGACAAATATTGAGTTTGTTGGACGGTTGAGTTTGTCAGACGCAAGCCCAAACCCAAGGAACGGACCATGACACTGGAACGCGCCGCGACCGCCGCCGCCGAACAGGAGTCCCGGCAGCGCTGGCTCAGCCGGCTTGCCAAAGTGGACGACGCCGCCTTCGATGCGATTTGGCGCCAGCTTGAGGAACGCCTGCCGCCCCACCGGACGCTCCGCCATCCGGAGATCGGCCTCGCCATGGTGCGCGGCCGGACCGGCGGGACGGGCGAAGCCTTCAATCTCGGCGAAATGACGGTCACACGGGCGTCCATTCGCTTCGACAGCGGCACCATCGGCCATGGCTATGTCGCCGGGCGAAAGCCGGAACGGGCCGAACGCATCGCGCTGATCGACGCGCTGTTCCAGGAAAACGCGGCCCTCGCCAACGCCGCGTTGCCGTCCCTGGAGGCGGCGATCGCCGGGAAACGGGACGACCGGGCGCGGAAGGCGGCGGCCACCAAGGTCGATTTCTTCACGCTGGTCCGGGGAGAGGACTGATGACCGACAATCCCAATGATCTGAAGCCCGGGTTCGCGGATCCCATCGCCGGCAGCCAGGACGCGTTCCGCGGTCTGCTCGCCGCCATGTCCTATCCCGGCAGCATTCATCGGGTTCACCTGCCGGAAGGCCATCCGGCCCCTCTGAGCGCGGCGACGGCGGCGGTGCTGCTCACCCTGACCGACGGCGAAACCCCGCTCTGGCTCGACGAACAAGCCGACCAAGGCGCCGTCCGCGCCTATGTCGCCTTCCACAGCGGCGCCCCGGTGGTCGACGACCTCGCGACGGCCCGTTTCGCCGCCATCGCCGCCCCGAGGACCATGCCGGCGCTGGACCGGTTCGCGCCGGGCGATCCCGCCTATCCCGACCGGTCGGCGACGCTGATCCTTCAGATCGAGGATTTAGAGGGTGGCGAGACGGTCACCCTGACCGGCCCCGGCATCGAAACCACCCGTACCGTGGCGCCAAAAGGCCTGCCGGCCGACTTCTGGGCGCAGTGGGACCGCAACCGGATGCTCTTCCCCTGCGGGGTCGACGTCATTCTGACCACGGGGGACAGCCTGATGGCCCTGCCCCGCACGGTCCACGCAGAGCAGGAGGGCTGAGCCATGTATGTTGCCGTGAAAGGCGGTGAGGCGGCGATCGACAACGCCCACGCCTATCTCGACGAGACCCGGCGGGGCGACCGATCGGTGCCGGAACTCGCCATCGCGCAGATTCGCGAGCAGATGAGCCACGCCGTCGACCGGGTGATGGCCGAGGGCTCGCTCTACGATCCCGATCTGGCGGCACTCGCGATCAAGCAGGCCCAAGGCGACCTGGTCGAGGCGATCTTCCTGCTGCGGGCCTATCGCACCACCCTGCCCCGCTTCGGCTATACCAAGCCGATCAAGACGAACGAGATGGCGGTCCGCCGCCGGGTATCGGCCACCTTCAAAGACATCCCCGGCGGTCAGGTTCTCGGCCCGACCTTCGATTACACCCACCGTCTGCTCGATTTCGCGCTCGCCGCGGACCCGTCCCGTCCGGTGAAGGCGGTTCCCGAAACGGCCGAGCCGCTGCGCCCGGACATGCCCCGGGTCACGGAGTTCCTCAACCAGGAAGGCCTGATCGAGACCGAGGATGCGCCGGCCCAGGAGGACGACCCGGCGAAAACCGCCGACCTGACGCGCGAGCCCATCGACTTCCCGGCCGACCGGGCGACCCGGCTGCAGAACCTCGCCCGCGGGGACGAGGGCTTCCTGCTCGCCCTCGGCTACTCGACCCAGCGCGGATACGGCCGGACCCACCCCTTCGCCGGCGAGATCCGCATGGGCGAGGTCACCGTGTCGATAACGCCGGACGAGTTGGGGTTCGAGATCGACCTCGGGGACATCACCGTCACCGAATGCGAGATGGTCAACCAGTTCCAAGGTTCGAAGACCAAACCGCCCCAATTCACCCGGGGCTACGGCCTCGTCTTCGGCAAGACCGAACGCAAGGCGATGGCCATGGCCCTGGTCGACCGCAGCCTGCGCGCCGCCGAATTCGACGAGCAGTCGGGCGCGCCGGCCCAGGACGAGGAATTCGTGCTGATGCACTCCGACAATGTGGAGGCCTCGGGCTTCGTGCAGCATCTCAAGCTGCCGCACTATGTCGACTTCCAATCCGAACTCGAACTCATCCGCCGTCTTCGCAAGGAGGCGGACGAGCAACAGCGCCGCGATGCGGTCAAGGAGGCGGCCGAATGAACGCCGAAACGCAGAACTCCGCCCGCGATCATACAAATAATCCGGCCCCCGATCATACAAATGATCCGGCCCACGATCCGGGCTACAACTTCGCCTATCTCGACGAGCAGACGAAGCGGATGATCCGCCGGGGCCTTTTGAAGGCGCTGGCCATCCCGGGCTATCAGGTCCCGTTCGGGAGCCGCGAGATGCCCCTGCCCTATGGCTGGGGGACCGGCGGCATCCAGGTGACGGCCAGCGTCATCGGCGCCGACGATACGCTCAAAGTCATCGACCAGGGGGCCGACGACACAACCAACGCCGTGTCGATCCGGAAATTCTTCCGCAGGGTCACCGGCGTGAAAACGACCGAGAAGACCGCCGAGGCCACGGTGATCCAGACCCGCCACCGCATCCCGGAAGCGCCGCTTCGGGAGGGCCAGATCCTGGTCTATCAGGTGCCGATCCCCGAACCGCTGCGCTGGCTCGAGCGGCGGGAAAGCGAAAGCCGAAAAATGCACGCCTATGCGGAATACGGCGCCATGCATGTCCAGCTCTATGAATCCATCGCGCGCTTCGGCCGGATCACGACGACCTACGACTATCCGGTGAAGGTGGCCGACCGCTATCTGATGTCGCCCTCCCCGACGCCGAAATTCGACAATCCGAAAATGCACATGAATCCGGCTATCCAGCTGTTCGGCGCCGGGCGGGAAAAGCGGCTCTACGCCGTTCCGCCCTATACAAGGGTCGAGAGCCTCGCCTTCGAGGACCATCCCTTCGAGGTCCAGGAATGGGACGACGCCTGCGCCCTGTGCGGCGATGACAAGAGCTTCCTCGACGAGGTGGTGGTCGACGATGCGGGCACGCGGATGTTCATGTGCTCCGATTCCGACCATTGCCGCGACCGCCGGGCCGCCGGTCATCGCGGCGGTGCGGAGGGGGCCGCGGCCGAGGCCCTCGCCGCGATGACCGGCGGCACCGACGACGGGTCCAATAAAGACCGGGCCGAAGACTGGGCCAAAGACCGGGAGGCCGCCCAATGACCCCGCTGCTCTCCGTCGACGCGGTCACCTTCCGCTACGGCAAGACCCTGGCCTGCGACCGGATCGGGTTCGATCTCCATCCGGGCGAGGTGCTCGGCATCGTCGGCGAGTCCGGGTCGGGCAAGACGACCCTGCTCAACTGCCTGGCGGGCCGTCTGCAGCCGGATTCCGGCACCATTCGCTATACCCGCGCCAACGGCGAGGCGGTCGACATCTACAGGCTGGGTGAGGCGGAGCGCCGCTTCCTCGCCCGGACCGAATGGGGGTTCGTCCACCAGACGCCGCGCGACGGCCTACGCATGGGGGTCACCGCGGGCGGCAATGTCGGCGAGCCGCTGATGGCGGTCGGCAACCGGCATTACGAGAACATCCGTCACGAGGCCGCGTCCTGGCTCACCAAGGTGGAGATCGACGCCGACCGCATCGACGATCGGCCGACGACATTTTCCGGCGGTATGCAGCAGCGCCTGCAGATCGCCCGCAATCTGGTGACCGGCCCGCGTCTCGTCTTCATGGACGAACCGACCGGCGGCCTGGACGTCTCGGTCCAGGCCCGGCTTCTGGATCTGGTCCGTGGCCTCGTCCGGGACCTTAACCTGTCGGCGATCCTGGTGACACACGATCTCGCCGTCGCCCGGCTGCTGGCGGACCGGCTGATGGTGATGCGGCGCGGCCGGGTGGTCGAGCACGGCCTGACCGACCAGGTCCTCGATGATCCGCACGACGCCTACACCCAGCTTCTCGTCTCTTCCGTCCTGCAGACCTGAGGATGACCATGACCACCCGAATGCTCACCATTTCAGGGCTTGCCAAGCAGTTCGTCCTGCATCTTCAGGCCAGCCAGCGGATCGACGTCTTCCAAAACCTCGACCTCACGGTGGACGCGGGCGAGTGCGTCGTCCTCGGCGGCCAATCCGGCTCCGGCAAATCGACCCTGATGCGTGCCATCTACGGCAACTACAAACCGACCGAGGGATCGATCCGCATCCATCACAAAGGGGACCCCGTCGAGCTGGTCGGGGCCGAGCCCCATGTCATCCTCGACGTTCGGCGCACCACGCTCGGCTATGTCAGCCAGTTCCTGCGCGTGATCCCCCGTGTCACGACCCTGGACATTGTGGCCGAGCCGCTAATCGCGCTCGGCACCCCGGAGGATGAGGCCAGAGAGCGCGCGCGCATCCTGCTGGCCCGGCTCAATCTGCCCGAGGCGCTGTGGAGCCTGCCGCCGGCGACCTTCTCGGGCGGCGAGCAGCAGCGGGTCAACATCGCGCGTGGTTTCATCCGCCACTACCCGGTGTTACTCCTGGACGAACCGACGGCATCGCTCGATAAAGCCAACCGCGAAGTGGTCATCGCCCTCATCAATGAAGCCAAGGCGCGCGGATCTGCACTGGTCGGGATCTTCCACGATCAGGAGGTTCGCGACGCGGTCGGCACCCGGACTTTCGACGTCACGCAGTATAAAGAGGCAGCTTGATCCCATGGAGACCATCCTCAAGAACGCCACCCTCGTTCTGCCCGAAGAGACGGTGGAAGGGTCGATCACGTTCGCCGACGGTGTGATCCGCTCGATCGACGAAGGCCCGTCGAGTGTCGGCGAGGACGTGGAGGGGGATTACTTGATCCCCGGCATCGTCGAACTGCATACCGACAATCTGGAAAAGCACGTCTCGCCCCGCCCCGGCGTCCTGTGGAACCCCGTGAGCGCCGCCCGCAGCCACGATGCCCAGATCGCGGCGGCCGGCATCACCACTGTCTTCGACGCGGTGACCGTCGGCGAGGCGGTCGGCCGGGAAGACCGGGCGGCCCTGTTGAAGCCGATGATCGAGGGGCTGGAAGCGGCCGGCGAAAAGGGGCTGCTGCGCGCCGACCATCTGCTGCACCTGCGCTGCGAGGTCAGCGATCCCGGCGCCACCCGGATGTTCGAGAAACTGTCCGAAAGCCCGCTGGTCAAGATGATCTCGCTGATGGACCATGCGCCGGGCCAGCGGCAGTTCGCCGATATCGCCAAATACCGGCAGTATTATCAGGCGAAGAACAACTTCACCGACCAGCAGATGGACGATCATATCGCCATGCACCAGAACTGGTCGGCGACCTATGCCGATCCGCATCGCCGCGAGATCGTCGCCCTGGCCAAGGAGCGCGGGTATGCGATCGCCAGCCACGATGACGAGACCATCGAGCATGTGGAGGAATCCGCCGCCTTCGGGATCACCATCGCGGAGTTCCCGACGACGCTCCCGGCCGCCGAATGCGCCGCCGAACACGGCATGAAGATCCTCATGGGCGGACCGAATCTGGTGCGCGGCAAATCCCATTCCGGCAATGTCTCCGCCGGCGATCTCGCCGACCGGGACCTGCTGCACATCCTGTCCTCCGACTATATGCCCGTCAGCCTGATGGAGGGCGTCTTCCGGCTCACCTCCAAGACCCATGGCTGGCATCTGCCGAAGGCGGTCGCGACCGTTACCTCGATCCCGGCGGCGGCGGTTGGCCTCCACGACCGGGGCGAAATCGTGGAAGGCAAACGCGCCGATCTCGTGCAGGTGGCGCTGGTCGACGGCCTGCCGATCGTCCGTGCGGTGTGGCGCGAAGGCAAACGGGTGATCTGAGCCGGCGATGTCCGCCCCGGAAAGCACCCCCCGCTACGCCCTCTACTACGCGCCCCCCGCGGACAGCCCGCTCGGCGTCTTCGGCGCCCGTTGGCTCGGCCGCGACGCCGAGACCGGTACCGATCTCGGCGCGCCGGACACCCTGCCCGACCAACTGCGGGAGCGCTGGCGGGCCTGGACCGAAAGCCCCCGTTTCTATGGTTTTCACGGAACCCTGAAGCCGCCTTTCGCCTTGGCCGAGGGGAAGGACGAGGCGGGTCTCTGTGCCGCCGCCGAGGCCTTCGCCGCCAGCCGGTCCGTCTTCGAGATTCCCGGCTTGAAACCGCGGGCGATCGGGAAGTTCCTGGCCCTGGTCCCGACAGCCCCTTGCCCGCCGCTGGAGGCGCTGGCGGCCGCGACCGTCGAAGCCCTGGATCCGTTCCGGGCGCAGGCACCGCCGGAAGAACTGAAAAAGCGCCGCCGCGCGGGTCTCAGCGACCGGCAGGAGGCACTGCTGCGGCGCTGGGGCTATCCCTATGTGATGGAGGAATTCCGTTTTCACATGACGCTGACCGGTGCGTTGGACAGCGCCGAGCACGATTTCGCCATGAGCGTTCTGGAGCCGTTGGCAGCCGGTCTGGAGGCGATGCCGGTCCCGGTCACAGAGTTGGTTCTGTTCCACCAGCCCGACCGGACGACGCCCTTTCGGGTGAAGCGGCGCTTTACGCTGCGGGGCGGTGGGTGAGCACCGACACCAGGGCTCCGACCCCTTCGTCCAGGGGCTTGTCGTTCTGGATCGTGATCACGTCCGTCCCTTCCACCCTGTAGGCGTCGGCACGCGCCAGTCGCCGTTCGACGGCGTCGGCATCCTCGCGCCCGCGGGCCAGGAGCCGTTCCCGCAGAACAGCGCGGGGGGCCGTGATATTGACGATCCGGACCGGCTGGAAGCGTTCCCGCGCCTCGTTGAGAACCGCCCGCGAGACGTTGGCGACCACATCCGCCCCGGCCCGCAGATCATTGCCGTAGCGGCCGGGGATGCCGTAATGAAGACCGTGGCTCGCCCAATGGAGCAGGAAGGCGCCGTTCTCGACCGCCCGGTCGAAGTCGCCTTCGCTCATTGCTTCGTGGTCTTCGCCGCCGGCGTCGGCGGGACGGGTGATCACCCGCTTCGCGAACACGATATCATCGGCGTCTCCCAGGCGCGCCTTGGCCCCGTCGAGAAGGGTGTCCTTACCGGCGCCACTCGGCCCGACAATCAGATAAAGGGTGCCACGCGCCATCTCCAGCCTCCGCCGGAACCATAGCATGGATCCCCGCGAATCGGGTGGCCGATCTGCCAGAATGCGAGGCGATGCCTCCTAGAGTCAAATCAGGCGTTATTGAATAACTTCATGATATCATAACGCCTGTGAATTTGCCTCTAAAACAATAAGGTAGAGCAGATTCACGCGCGGTTTCGGGATCATGAAGTGATCCAGAAACCGCGCGATCTGCTCTAGGCCGAGATGCCCCTTTCCAGCGCCATCATCGCCGCCTGGGTCCGGTTCTTTGCCCCCAGCTTCTTGCAAAGACTGCGGATATGGAGCTTGACCGTCACTTCCTGGAGCCCCATCTCGCGGGCCATTTCCTTGTTGGAAAGCCCTTTGAAGAGAAGGCTCAGGACCTCCTTCTCCCGCTTGGAGAAATCGGCGATCAGATCGGGATCCCCGCTGAGACCGCCCGGCGCGTGGTCGTTGAAGGTGGTCGCCGGCAGGAATACCTCGCCGCCGATCATCAGGTCGATCGCCGCCGTCAGGGCCCGCGCCTTGAGGGTCTTCGGGACAAAGCCCGCGGCCCCCCGGGTCAGAGCCTCCTGAATGTCGTCCCGCGAGGCGACGCCGGACATCAGGGCGACGGGAATGCCGCCGGACGCGGCCTTCACCACCTCGATGCCGTTGAGCCCGTTCATGCCCGGCATACGAAGGTCCAGAATGATCAGGTCGAAGTCTTTGCTTTCCTTGAGAAAGCCAAGGACCTCGTCGACGGAACCGCACGTGGATACCGAAGCGCCCGGACTGGCTTCCTCGATAAAGGTGGTGAGAAGGTCCCGAAGCAGTGAGTGGTCATCGGCGATAATAAGCTTCATGGCGATCCTATGAACGGGACGTCTTTGATTGGTTAAAGCAGTAGCATACTTTCGTTTAGAAACCCAACCAAGGCTGCAATTTTCCATTTGGCATTTGTATAGTGCTCGTTCCTATACGGCCCGAAACCGCGGCGTTCGCTTTTCCAGGAACGCCGCCCGGCCTTCCCGATAGTCTTCGCTGTCGTAACACCGGCGCACCATGGCCTCGGCATGGGAACGTGTCTCAGGTGAAAGGGTTAGCGCACGCAGGGCCGCCTTGGCCGCCGCATGGGTCAGCGGCGCCGTGCCCGAGATCGCCTCGACAAGGCCCGTGACCTTGCCGTCGATCTCGTCCATCGGGACGACGTGGTTCACAAAACCCTCACAAAGCGCCCGCTCGGCGTTCATCACCCCCGCGGTGAATATCAACTCCGCCGTGACGGCCGGCCCCATCAGCGAAACCAACCGCGCCAGGCCGTCGATGGGATAGCCGATCCCGAGCTTCGCCGGCGGCAGGATGAATCGCGCTCCGTCGTCGGCGACGCGGATATCGCAGCTCGCCGCCAATTGCATGCCGCCGCCCACACACCAGCCGCGGATCAGCGCGATCGCCGGTGTCGGCCCTTCGAGAATGGCATCGCAGGTGCCGTATACAACACGGTCATAGGCGGCGATCGCCTCCGGATCATCGCGGGTGCTATCGAACTCGCTGATATCCGCGCCGGAGACGAACGCCTTGTCGCCCGCCCCCGTCAGCACCATGACGCGGATGTCAGGATCCGCGTGGGCCCGCGCCACCGCGTCGCGCACACCCCGCCAGAGGGCAAGCGACATGGCGTTGCGCTTGGCTTCGTTGGCGATGGTGATATAGGCCGCGTGGCCGTGGACCGCATAGTCGATCCGGCCCTCGTCTCCCCGGCCCTCGTCTCCCCGGCCCTGGTCTCCCCGGGCATCTCCCGGCGCATTTTCCGGCGCGTTTTCCGGGCCGCCCTGCGCTCCCACGCCTTTGCTTTCCATCGTCATTGGCTCCCCGACCGATCCGCGAAAGTGCCGCGCCGGCGTTGTTCCACACGATAATCCGCCGGCCGTTGGATATAGGCCATGATGATGTTCACCATGTCGCCCTGGCAGAAGGGCAGAAACAGCCGTTCGCCGGCATCCTTGCCGGTCGCGTTGACGGCGTTCGCGTCGTTGCGATAACGGAAGCAGTTTCTCGTGGCGATGGAGGACAGATTGTTCCAACTCGCATCGAAGTTCTTGGAGTAGCTTTTCTCCCGGATGGATTCCCCGGTGAAATCGGCGCCGTAGGTGTCGCAGATAACGCTGCCGATCAGCCGGTACCGGATCTCGAGCGGATCATGGCGCACATCATAGAGAATAAGGCGGCCAAGCCACGGTTTCAGATCCAGCACGTCCACATCGGACCGCTCCGGGCAACAGCGGTCCCCCCGCAACCGGTCCCAAAGCTCGAACAGCGACCGAACATCCTCCCCACACTCCTTCAAGAAGCTTCCGTCCTCGATCGCTTCCGTTGCAGGGATATGCGCAAGACCTATTCGGTCTTCGGATGGGTCACTCATGCCGGCCACCGGTGAAACGGGTAGGGAATAAAGCCTTAACCACCCGCCTCACGTCAGGCAAGACCACAGGTCCGGCATATCTTCATATGCCGCACCGATTTTCCCGCTTTTCCGCCGGTTTTGCCTCAGGGGTTTGATTTTGAAGGCGGTTCGTCGTCATCGAGGATGCGCAAGGCCGCACCGTCCAGGTCGTCATACTGGCCGGACCGCAGCGACCAGAAGAAGGCGAGCAGGCCGAGGAACCCCAGGAAAAGCGCGCAGGGAATGAGCCAAGCAAGACCGGTCATCGATGTGTCTCCCTGTTCTTGCCGACCGCCCGGTCGATGCTGGATTTCCGGGCCGCGCGCAGCCGCAACGCGTTGCCGATCACAATGACCGACGACGATGACATGGCGATGGCCGCCACGAGCGGGCTGGCGAAACCGGCAATGGCCGTCGGCACCGCGATGACGTTGTAGACCCGCGCGAGGTTGAAGTTCTGCAATACCAACCGCCGGGCCCGACGCGCCACCTGACCGGCGAAAGTGACAGGGGCCAGGCTATCGCCGAAGAAGACGAAGTCCGCCGCCGTGCGGCCAAGATCGCTCGCCGAGGACGGCGCGATGGAGGTGTAGCCCGCGGCCAACGCCGGCCCGTCATTGAGGCCGTCACCGACCACCAGCACCTTGCGACCGGCCTCGGACAACGCCTCGATCTCCCGGACCTTATCCTGCGGCAGCAGACCGGCATGCCAGCGGCCGACCCCGAGCGCGCGGGCCAGGGGCGCAACGGCCGCTTCCCGGTCGCCGGAGAGGATAACCACCTCGACTTTTCGCGCCTGCAGATCGGCGATCACCCGGGCTGCGTCCGGACGCATCTCGTCCTCAAACGTCAGAACGAGCGGCTCCCCAAACCCGTCGGGGGATCCGTCGGGCGCGGTCACCGCCAGCTTCAAGGATTGCGCGGACGCGTCGTCCCTATCTTCGTCGACACCGAGCCAACGGAGACTACCCATGCGGACCGTCCGTCCGTCGAGCTGACCCTGGACGCCATGGCCGGGGACCTCGGTCACCTCTTCCATCGGCGCCGGTGCGATACCCCGGTCCTTGGCCGCCGCGACCACCGCGCGGGAAAGCGGATGCCGGCTATGCTTGGCAAGGCCCGCCGCCTCCGCCAACAACTGAGACGGCACACTGTCCGCCGCGACCAAACCGGGCCGCCCGAGGGTGAGCGTTCCGGTCTTGTCGAAAACCGCCGTATCGATCTCCGCGAGCTTCTCCAACGCCGCGCCGTCCTTGACCATGACCCCGCCGCGGAACAGCGCCCCCACGGCGACGACCTGAACCGCCGGCACGGCGAGCGCCAGAGCACAGGGGCAGGTGATGATCAGAACCGCGATGGCCGTAATCGCCGCCGAATGGGTCCCCGCCCCGGCCAGCATCCAGCCGATGAAGGTAAACAGGGCCACCAGATGAACGACGGGGGCATAGATCCGCGCGGCCTTGTCCGCCAGACGGACATATTTGTCCTTGCGCTGCTCGGCCGATTCCATCAGCCGCACGACGTCGGCGAGGAAGGTATCCTCCCCGGCGGCGGTCACCTCGACCCGCAACGGCGCGTCGAGATTGAGGGTCCCCGCGCGCACCATAGCGCCGGGACCGACCCGCTCCGGCAGGCTTTCGCCGGTCACCAACGACATGTCGATCGCCGTCTCGCCCGACAACACCGTGCCGTCCACCGGCACCGTCTCGCCGGCGGCCACCAGCACCGTGTCGCCCCGGGAGACGGATTCGATGGGTAGATAATGGACTCCGTCCGCGCCTTCGACCATCGCGCCCTTGGACCCGAGGGAGACAAGCTGGCTGACCGCCTGACGAGCGCGGGTGCGCATCATGTGGTCGAGATAGCGCCCGACCAACAGGAAGAACAGCAGCATCACCGACGCATCGAAATAGGCGTCCGGTCCCCCGACGATGGTTTCGTGCAGGCTCATCGCCGCCGCCAGGATCACCGCCAGGGAGATCGGCACGTCCATGTTCATGCGGCCGTGGCGCACCGCCTTCCAGGCCGAGCGATAGAAGGGCCCGCCGGCATAGATCACCGCCGGCAGGGCGATCAGCGCCGACAGCCAGTGGAAAAGATCCTTCGTCGCCAACTCCGCCCCGGCCCAAACCGAAACGGACAGCAGCATGACATTGCCCGCCGCGAACCCGGCGACGGCCATCGCGGTCAGCAGGCGCTTGCCTTCGCGGTCCCCGCTCTCCCCACCGTCGCTGCGGAAGGGGCGCACCTCGTAGCCGAGACCGGTCAAGGTGGCGGCGACGGTTTCCGCGTTGGTCTCACCGGTCTTCCAATCGACCGCAACGCGTTTGGTCGAGAAATTCACCCGGGCGTGCTCGACGCCATGGACCGCGTTGAGCGCCCGCTCGATCTTCGAGATACAGCCCGCACAGTGGATTTCCGGCACGATCAGGTCGAGATGACTGATCCCGCCCTTGGGCTCCGTGACCCAGGCGTCGAATCGCCCTCCGGGGCCGGAGGCGAGCGCCACCTCCTCGGAGACGGGCGCCATGGAATCGCAGCAGCCCATGACCTCACTCCCCCGCCTTGAGGAGGATCTGGTGGTCCTGGCGGTAGGTCACGCCGTTGGCCGCCTTGAGACGGAGGCTGGCCTTCCAGTGCACCGGCGCGAGGTCGACAGCCGCCCGATAAAGGCCCGGCGCCACCTCGGTCAGGGTGACGGCCTGATCGTCCCGGTCGGTCATCGAGCGTTGCAGCAGCAAGATGACCTCAGCCCCTTTGATCGGCTTGCCGTTGGCGTCCCGCGCCTCGACCAGGGCCTCCTCCGTGGACAGCATCAACGGTGTCGACCAGCCGAGCTTGGACTGCGCCCGGGCCTTGTCGAGTTCACCGTTGAACTCCTGGCTCGCGACATAGCTGTTCTGGACGACCAGCCCGGTCCAGCTCGAGCTGGCCAGATAGGCCATGGTCATGTTGACCGCGATGATCACGCCGAAGAAGGCGATCATGATGGCCAGCATGTGCTTGCCGGTGAAGGGCTTGGGGTGGGAATGGCTGGCCGCCATGGGATGCCTCCTTAAGACTTATCGTTATGTCGCGCGCCGTTTCCGTCACTCGGGCCGCTGGAAGATCGTATCGGTGATGGCGCTCTCGGATCCGTACATGTCGAAGGTCCGGAACTGGAACTCCGTCCGCTCCTCCGGCAGGTTCTTGGGGTCCATCTCGACGAAGATCTTCATGGTCTTCATCCGGTCAGCCGGAACGTCGACGATCAGGGCCTTCAACGGCTCGTGCTGGCCGCGCGCGGTCCACAGATGGACGTCCTCCAACCCGTCGATGGTCAGGAAGAAGCTGCGCGGTGTCTGCTCCATATTCAGGATTTTGACCGTGTACCCGTTCCGAACGCTGCCGTCCGACTGGACCGTATAGACCGGGTTCCGGTCTCGCAGGACGTTGAGGTCCAGACGATCGCGGGTCGCGAGGGCGAACACGAGACCGAGGCCGATGGCGCTCCAGACCAGGAAGTAGAGGACCGGCCGGATACGGATCATCGACTTCAGATCCGTATGCCGCGCCGGCTTCCCGGCCGGAACGTCGATGGTGTTGGTGTTGTAGTCGCGCAAGGTCGCGTAGGAGATCAGCCCCCGGTCCCGGCCGAGTTTGTCCATCACCGTGTCGCAGGCGTCGATACACAACGCACAGGTGATGCACTCCAGTTGCTGACCGTCGCGGATGTCGATCCCCATGGGACAAACGGCGACGCACTGGTTGCAGTCGACACAATCGCCCAGGGGCTTCTGGTCGGCCGCCGCCTTCTTCGCATGCTTGCCACGGGGCTCGCCGCGCCAGTCGTTATAGGTGACGATGAGGCTGTCCTCATCGAGCATCGCCGCCTGCACCCGCGGCCACGGGCACATATAGGTGCACACCTGTTCCCGCATCAGACCGCCGAACACATAGGTCGTGGCGGTCAGAACCGCGATGGTCGAATAGGCGACGGACGACGCGCTGAGATTGACCAGTTCCCGGGCCAGTGTCGGCGCGTCCGTGAAATAGAAGACCCAGGCACCGCCGGTCCCGACCGCGATCAGCAGCCAGACACCGTGTTTGGCGACGCGCTTCCAGACCTTCTCGACGGACCAGGGGCCCTTGTCGAGTTTCATCTGGGCATTGCGGTCGCCGTCGATCACCCGCTCCACGGCGAGGAAAAGGTCGACCCAGACGGTCTGCGGGCAGGTATAGCCGCACCAGGCCCGGCCGACCACGGAGGTCACCAGGAACAGACCGATGCCGGCCATGATCAACATGCCCCCGACGTAGAAGAATTCCTGCGGCCAGATCTCGACGCCGAAGAAGTAGAAGCGGCGGAGATCGAGGTCGACGAGGACCGCCTGGTCGGGCGCGAACGGGCCACGGTCCCAGCGGATCCACGGGGTGATGTAATAGATCCCGAGGGTGACCAGCATGATCAGCCATTTGAAGCGGCGAAAGGTGCCGGAGACCTTCTTCGGGAAGATCTTGACCCTGGCCTTGTAGAGCTCCCGGTGCTCCTTGCTGTTCACCGGGGCGACATCGGCGTCTTCGATATCGTGACCGATCTGCGTCGACATGGCTGCTGCCCTTCTTCGAATGGCGCTCTTCGGACCGGCTCGTTCCGGTGAAGAGGACGGAGGCGATCCGGACCCGGCCGATGCTTGGCCGGACCGCCTCCAAGGTTGACCCGAAGTCCGAGACCGAAGGTCAAAGGGAGTTTCCACATCGCCCCGGCAGCCCTGGTGAGCGGCCGGGACGGTGGGGAGTGGGCGGCTACTCGCCGCCGCCCAGGGCGTGGACGTAAATGGTCAACTGCTTGACCGTGACCGGATCGAGCCGGTGTCCCCAGGCCGGCATGACACCGTGTTTCGGGTTCACGATCTGCTCGTAAACCAGATCCCGGCTGCCGCCGTAGAGCCAGATGGCATCCACCAGGTTTGGCGCGCCGGAGTAGATGTCGCCCGTTCCGTCGTCGCCATGGCAGGCGGCACAGTTGTCGAGATAGACCTCCTCGCCGGCCGCCGCCCCCGCCGCATCGAACTCCTGACCGGAGATCTGCATGATGTAGTCGGTGACATTGGCGATCTGATCGCTCTCGAGCAGGCCGTCGCGACCGAAGGCCGGCATCTCCGACCAGCGGGTCTCGTCGTTGCCGTCATAGCGGATACCGTTGGCGATGCTCCAATGGATATCCTCGACGGTCCCGCCCCAGATCCAGGTGTCGTCGTTCAGGTTGGGATATCCCTCCCCGCCAGCGGCCCCGGACCCGTGACACTGGGAGCAATGGACCTTGAAGGCCGATTCGCCGCCGGCGACGGCGAACTGGAACAGCGTCTCGTCGTCCCGGATGGCGGTGAGCTCGCTCTCCGCGATCTTCTGGATCACACCGGCCTGCTCCGCCTTCGCGTCGACCATCGCCTGCTCGACATTGGCCCGGGTGGAGAAGCCCAGCACCCCCGGCGTCGCGCTGTTGATCAGCGGGATGGCCGGATAGAAGATGCAGTAGCCGATCGCCCAGACGATGGTGATGTAGAAGCAATACACCCACCAGCGCGGCAACGGATTGTTGAGCTCCTTGATACCGTCCCAGCTATGGCCGGTGGTATCGATGCCGCTCAGCTCGTCGATATCCTTTTCGTGTTTATCGGTGCTTTGAGCCATGGATCAGTCCTCCTTCAGAGGAATCTGGGCGGCGTCCTTGTAGCGGGCCTTGGAGCCCGGCCGGAACGCGAACGCGCAGGCGAGGATGAACATGATGAACAGGTAGAGAAGGCCCCAGCTATCGGCGGCGGTTCTCAGGGTTTGGTAATCGAAGTCCATAATCCCCTCCCTCAGCGATAGAACTTCTCGGCCTCGTAGGCGGAGAAATCCACCAGGGTGCCGAGCATTTGAAGATAGGCGACCAGGGCATCCATCTCGGTGATCTTGTCGGGCTGGCCGTCGAAATCGCGGATCGAGATGTTGACGTAGCGGGCCTCCAGGCCTTCCACGCCCTCATGGTCGGGATTGACCTGGGCTTCGACGTCCATGATCGCGTTCTCGATCATCCCGTCGTCATAGGGCACACCGATGGCCGCGTTGGCCTTGAGGTGCGCGGCGATGTCCTCGTAATCGAGCTCGGTCGACGCCAGGAAGCCGTAGGGCGGCATGATCGATTCCGGCACCACCGATTGCGGCTTGATCAGGTGCTGGACATGCCACTCGTCGGAATAACGCCCCCCGACCCGGGCCAGATCCGGCCCGGTCCGCTTGGAGCCCCACTGGAAGGGGTGGTCGTACATGCTCTCGGCCGCGAGCGAATAATGCCCGTAGCGTTCCACCTCGTCGCGGAAGGGTCGCACCATCTGCGAATGGCAGGTGTAGCAGCCCTCCCGGATGTAGATGTTCCGCCCCGCGAGCTCGAGCGGGGTGTAGGGACGCATGCCCTGCACCTTCTCGATCGTGTTCTGCAGATAGAACAGCGGGGCGATCTCGACGATGCCGCCGATGCTGACAACCAGCAGGCTGAGCACCAGCATCAAGGTCGCGTTCTTCTCGATGATCTTGTGGGAGAATTTAGCCATTGTTTTCACTCCTCTCCCGCCGGTTATTCAGCCGCCGCGGCAGCAACGGGCGCGCCCATGGCACGTTCTTCCCGAAGATCACCGCGGATCGTCTTGTAGATGTTGAAGGCCATCAGCAGACCGCCGGCCAGGTAGAGCAACCCGCCGAACATCCGAGCGACGTAGAACGGATACATGGCGGAGATCGACTCGGCGAAGGAGTTCACCAGGAAGCCCTGCTCGTCATACTCCCGCCACATCAGGCCCTGGGTGATCCCGCTGACCCACATGGCGGCGGCGTAGATGACGATCCCAAGGGTCGCCAGCCACAGGTGCCAGTTGACGTAGACGATAGAGTACAGCCGCTCGCGGTTCCAAAGCTTCGGCACCAGATAGTAGATGGCGCCGAAGGACACCATGCCGACCCAGCCGAGCGCACCGGAATGCACATGGCCGATGGTCCAGTCGGTGTAGTGGGACAGGCCGTTGACCGACTTGATGGACATCAGCGGGCCTTCGAAGGTCGACATGCCATAGAAGGCCAGCGACATCACCATCATCCGCAGGATCGGATCGGTCCGAAGCTTGTCCCAGGCACCAGAAAGCGTCATCAGGCCGTTGATCATTCCGCCCCAGGACGGCATCCACAGCATGATCGAGAAGACCATCCCGAGGGTCTGCGCCCAATCCGGCAGCGCGGTGTAGTGCAGGTGGTGCGGACCGGCCCAGATGTAGAGGAAGATCAGCGCCCAGAAGTGGACGATCGACAACCGGTAGGAATAGACCGGCCGGTTCGCCTGCTTCGGCACGAAGTAATACATCATGCCCAGGAAGCCGGCGGTCAGGAAGAAGCCCACCGCGTTATGGCCGTACCACCACTGGACCAAGGCGTCCTGCACCCCGGCGAAGATCGGATAGCTCTTGGAGCCGAGCAGATCCACCGGTATCGCCAGATTGTTGACGATATGCAGCATGGCCACGGTGACGATGAAGGCGAGATAGAACCAGTTGGCCACATAGATGTGCGGCTCTTTACGCTTGATCAGCGTGCCCATGAAGACCAGCAGATAGGCGACCCAGACAACGGTCAGCCAGAGGTCCACATACCATTCCGGCTCGGCGTATTCCTTGGACTGGGTGACCCCCATCAGATAGCCGGTCGCGGCCAGCACGATGAAGACCTGATAGCCCCAGAACACGAACCAGGCGAGGTTGCCGAACGCCAGGCGGGCGCGGCAGGTGCGCTGGACGACGTAGAAGGACGTGCACAAAAGCGCGTTGCCGCCGAAGGCGAAGATCACCGCGGAGGTGTGCAGCGGCCGCAGACGGCCGAAATTCGTGAAAGAGTATTCCAGGTTCAGCGCCGGCCACGCCAGCTGAGCGGCGATCACGACACCCACCAGGAACCCGGCGATACCCCAGAAGACCGTGGCGATCGCGCCGGCGCGCACCACCCCGTCCATATACCCTTCTGCCTCAACGGTGGTCGACGGTCCCCCAGCCGTCACCGCTTTGGCGGATGATGAAAAATCCAGTCGCTTCAGGGTCCACAAGGCGAACCCGCTGGCGATAACGGCCGCGACATACGCATGGGCGGCGAACAGGCCGTCCTTGGCATTGGCCCCCAAGAGAAGCGCCAATATCGCGACAAGCCCGTAGGCTCCGACCGCAAATGCAGAAGACATCTTCTTCCCCCTCTAAACTGACGTGATCCCCGCAGGCAAACGGAGGCTCACGTCCCTCATGATGGCTGGAACATGACGGTCGGGGCCCGGGCGCACCTTGATCCAAGTCAAGGACGCAGATGTGGCGGAGTGGCACACCGAAACCCAAGAAACGCCTATGGGCGACACTTTTGAATCTCTGTTCAGGAGAGTGCGGATGACGATTGCAACCAGGCCCGCCTCCCGGGCCGCCCAGCCGGGAACAGGCGACCGCAAAGTCTCCATTCTGGGCGATCCGATCGCGCTGATCCGCCAGGATCACATCCGTCAGCTCGAGATCTGCGCGGATCTGGAATCGATCGCGGATTCACTGCCCCACGATGTCGACAAGACGCTGTGCGAGAGGCTGTCGGCCCTGTTGCCGGTCTCTCTCAAGCTGCACCACAAGGACGAGGAGCGGGCCCTCCTGCCGATTCTGCGCCAAATCCCGCAGATTGCCGAGACGGTGAAAACCGTCCAGGACCGGCTGGAGGAAGAGCACACGACGGACGAGGACTTCGCGGACGAGTTGGCCGCCGCCCTCGCCGATGTCGCCGACCTCGGCTGGCCGGAAAATCCTGAAATGCTCGGCTATATGCTGCGCGGCTATTTCGAGAGCCACCGACGCCATATCGCCTGGGAGGAAGCGGTGCTGCTACCCCTGGCCGACGCCCATCTCAGCCGGTCGCAACGCCATGACATGGCGGCGATCATGGCGGAAAACCGCAACATCCAGGCCAGTGCCCACTAGGCGCGCGGATCAAGCGAGGGGTGGGTGCCGTGAAGCGATTTCCGATTGAGGGCAGAGGGCGGTGCACCGCCGTCGTCTCCGACGGGCTGGTCTACGCCGTCGCCACCGATCCGGTCCGTGCGGACGGGATCGCCGAGCAAACCCGCAACACCCTGGCCGCGTTGGATACCACACTCGCCGAGGCCGGTAGCGGCAAGGCCGGCTTGCTGCAGGCGACGGTTTACCTCGACGATATCGCGAACAAGCCGGCGATGGACGGGGTCTGGATCCCCTGGATCGGGCCTGAGGACAATTGGCCGCAGCGCGCCTGTGTCGGCGCGGCACTCGCGCCGGGCGATCTGATCGAGATCGTCGTGACCGCGAAGGTGCTGTAGAGACTTATCCGCCCGAAATGTCTTCGAGATCTTCGAGGGCCGCGACCTCGATGGTCCGGCTGTCGACCAGGCTGATCACTCCCTGCTTCTTCAGCCGCGTAATCTGGCGGCTCACCGTCTCGATGGTGAGACCGAGATAATCGGCCATGTCCGTCCGGGTGAGCGGCAGCGGGAACCGCAGCGGCCCGTCCTGATTGGCGTTGCAGGGGGCCGACAGATCCGCCCGCTTCGTCAGCAGGTGCAGGAAGCTCGCGACCTTCTCCTCGGCCGTCTTGCGGCCGAGCAGCAACATCCACTCCCGCGCCGTGTCGAGTTCCGACAGGGTGCTCTCCAGCAGCCGGTGTTCGAGCTGGGGATATTTGTGCAGAAGCTGCTCGAAGGACGAATGCGGGAAGGCGCAAAGCTCCAAATCCGTCGCCGCCTCGGCCCGATAGGGGGCCTCCGTGACGAAGGCGCGGCCGAGAAAATCGGTCGGAAACAGCAATCCGACGATCTGCTGGCGCCCGTCGGCCAGCGTTTTGGTCATCTTCACCACACCGTTCAGGATGTTGGCGAAATAATCCATCGGCTCACCTTCTAGCGCGACGGTTGTACCCGCCTCGAAGGATTTCCGGTGACTTATCCGCTGAAGGTCGTCCAGCTCGGTGTCGTTCAAAGCCGCACAAACCGCCCGGTGACGGAGGCCGCATGTTTGGCAGGCCCCCATGGAAGGGGCCACTTGTCTCGTCGCGTGCATCTCAGCCCCCAGAAGAATGTCTTCGCCAGGACGTTGTGTTTAAATCCGATTTTTCTTAAGCAAACTTTCTCACGGCATTTGACCAAGATCAAGGTTCAGTTGTCTCGCCAAACTAGCGTAGCAGCTATGACAAGCTTGATTGACAGACTCCCCGCCGCGGCCCCCCGCTACACGAGCTATCCCTCATCCCCGCATTTCAGCGAGGAAGTGGGTGGAAGACATGTGCAAGAGTGGATCCGGGCGCTGCGTCCGGGATCGAGCCTGTCGCTCTATCTCCACATCCCGTTTTGCGACACCTTATGCTGGTTTTGCGGCTGTCACACCAAGGCGACAAGGCGCTACGAGCCGGTGGTCCACTATCTCAAGGCGCTGAAGGCCGAGATCGCCATCGTGGCCAAGCTGGTCCCGGCGGATGTGCGGGTGACCCATATCCATTTCGGCGGCGGGTCGCCGACGATGCTGACCGGTCCGGATTTCCTGCATCTCGTAAACGCGGTCAAAAAGCACTTCGAGGTCTCCCCCGACGCGGAAATCGCCCTGGAGACGGATCCTCGGGATCTCGAAGAGGATCGGCTCGACGCGATGGCGAAAGCCGGCGTGACCCGGGTCAGCATGGGCATCCAGGATTTCCATCCGGAGGTCCAGAAGGCGATCAACCGGTATCAGAGCGAGGAACTGACCCGCTGGGCGGTCGAGGAATGCCGCGCCCGCGGGATCCGGTCGGTCAATCTCGATCTGGTCTACGGCCTTCCGCTGCAGACCCTGGACCGCCTGATGTCGACGGTCGACCAGTCACTCGCCATGAAACCGGATCGGATGGCGCTTTTCGGCTACGCCCATGTGCCCTGGATGAAGAAGCACATGAAGATGATCGACGAGACGACCCTCGCCGACGCGCCGACCCGCAAGATCATGGCTGAACGGTCGACGGCCCATATCATCACCGCCGGCTACAAACGGATCGGCCTCGATCACTTCGCCCGTCCGGAGGACAGCATGGCGATCGCGGCGGAAACCGGGAAACTGCACCGCAACTTCCAGGGCTACACGACCGACGAGGCGGAGGCGTTGATCGGTCTGGGCGCCTCGGCGGTGAGCAATTTCCCGCAAGGCTTCGCCCAGAACGACGGGGCGTCGAACCGCTATGCCGTCGCGATCCACAGTGGCCGGCTGGCGACCGCCCGCGGCCTCGAACGCACTCAGGAGGATGTCGTCCGGGGCGCGGCGATCGAGATGCTGATGTGCACCTTTAAACTCGATCCGCTCGCGATGCGGCGACGCTTCGGCCAGCGGGCCGAGGGGGTGTTGCGCGAGATCGAGCGGGTCACGGGCGAGGACGACGGGACCCTGATCGCCCTCGAGGGCGGCGAATACCGGCTCAGCGACCGGGGCCGCCTGCATGTCCGGCAGATTTGCGCCCTCCTCGACCCCTATTTCCAGACCGGCACAGCCCGCCACTCGGCCGCGGTGTAGAGAAACGCTCACGCCCGCGTTCAGCTTTCACAACACCATAATCCGCCCGCGTTTTGCAGGCCGGCGTCTTGTCACTTATGGTTGATGATCCGCTTAACGTCACCATGGGAGAGACGGCATGACGCTGGATATCGACAAGGGAATGACGGCGGTCACAGACTCCGAGGCGAAGACGGAACTGACCCGCCTGCTGAACGTCCTGACCGCCCCGGCCTTTGGGGCGCTGCCGAAGCGGGAGGTTGATCTCGCGGTTTTCGAGACCTTGCGCAACCTCGGCCTGATCAAGGCGGACGCCTCGCTCTACGAGTTGATGTCGGCGCTCAGAATCACCCGGGCCAAGGCCAACAACCTGCTGTTCGAACTGGAAATCCGGTCGGCGACCGGCACGCCGGATCAGCTCGACGGGATGGTCGTGGAACGCCTCGCCAAGGCCCGTTTCGCCAAGGACGGCGACTACTTCGTCCTGGAGATCGAGAATCCCCTGGTCCGCGCCCATCTCAGGGAGAAAGTCCGCAAGCTCAACCATCTGACCGACACGTCCTTCAACACGTCGCTCACCCGGATGTCGCTCGACGCGGTCACCGATCTGGTCGACGCGTTGCTGCCGGACACGGCCAAGGAGAATGCCAGAAAGGCATTGGAGAAGGCCGGCGCGCCCGAGCCGACGAATTTCAAGACGGTGATGCGGAGCGCGTTGAAGACGCTGGCCGGCAAAGCGGTCGGCAAGGCCGCCGACGGGCTGGTCGACGGCGCTTTCGACGAGGCGGGCAAATTCCTCGAGCCGATCCTCAAAGACGCCGGGACCGGGATCACCAAGGTTTGGAAGGATGTGTGGACGGGCTAGCCCGCCCCCCTATTCCCAGGCGGCCGCCGGGGCGATGACCGCGAACCGGTCCGACAGAGCGACCATCGCCGCCTTGTGGAGTTGGTCGGCGGGCACGCTGCCGCCCTCCCCGTCCGGCAGATCCCGCGTCGCGCAGGCATCGCGGACGACGGTGGAGCGGTAGCCGAGATCGAGGGCCGCGCGGGCGGTCGAGCTGACGCACATATGGCTCATGAAGCCGGCGAAGATCACCTCGGTTCGGCCGGTGGCGTCGATCGCGTCCTTGAGGTCGGTCCCGGCAAACGCGTTCGGCAGGCCCTTTTCAATGACCCGCTCGCCTTCCCGGGGCGCCAAGGCGTCGACGATCTGACCGCAAGCGGCATCCCGGTCGAAAAGGCTGCCGGCCTTGCCCTTGTGGGCGATGTGGACGACCGGCGTTCCGGCGGAACGGGCCTTCGCCAGGACCTCGGCCGCCTTCTCGACGGCGGGGGCCGCCCCTGGAAGCGCCAGCGGACCGTCGAGATATTCGTTCTGGATGTCGATCAGGACCAGAACGCCGTCTTCAAAGCGGACGGGGGTACGGTCGGCACCGGCCATTTCCATCAGGGTCTTCGGCTCGCTCATGTTCAATTCTCCTCGGGCGGGATCTCGGCGGTCTTGATTTGGCCAGAGAGCTAAATCCCGTCGGCGAGAAAGGAAAGCCGTCCTGGGGAACAACAGCCGTTCCCGATCGACCGCCCTGGCGAGCAGGTCAGACGTGGAGCGCGTGGCCCAGGGTCTTGAGGGCCGCCTCCTGGAAGCCCTCCGACTGGGTCGGATGGGCATGGATCGTGCCCGCGATATCCTCCAGGACCGCCCCCATTTCGAGGGCCAGCGAAAACGCCGCGGAGAGTTCGGCCACGCCGCCGCCCACCGCCTGGATGCCCAGCACCTGATGATTGTCGGCCCGGGCCACCACCTGCACGAAGCCGTCCTCGTCCTCCAGGGTCATGGCCCGGCCATTGGCCTTGAAGGGGAACTGGCCGGTCTTGACCTCGATCCCCTGGTGCTTGGCCTCCGCCTCGGACAGGCCCACCGTCACGATCTCCGGATCGGTGAAGCAGACGGCCGGGATCGCGGCCTTGTCCCAGGCCCGGCGATGCCCGGCGATGATCTCCGCGACCATCTCTCCCTGGGCCATGGCCCGGTGGGCCAGCATCGGCTCGCCGGTGACGTCGCCGATGGCGTAGAGACCGCGCATGGACGTCCGGCAGCGGTCGTCGACGGCGATGAACCTGCCGTCCATGTCGAGAGCGAGTTCCTCGAGCCCCCAGCCCTCGGTCAGCGGCGCCCGCCCCACGGTGACCAAGACCTTGTCGCAGGGCAGCCGCTCGTCGCGGCCGCCGGCGGTCTCGATCAGCAGCGCGTCCTCCCCGACCAAGCCCTTCGCCTTGGCACCCAGATGGAGGACGACACCCAAATCCTTCAGCCTGGCCGCCACCGGTCGAGTGAGGTCGGCGGGATATTGCGGCAGGATACGGTTTTCGGCCTCCACCACCTCCACATGGCTGCCCATCTTGGCATAGGCGGTGCCGAGTTCGAGGCCGATATAGCCGGCGCCCACCACCACGAGCCGTTTGGGCGGCTCGGCGAGGGACAGGACCTCGGTCGAGGACAGGACCTTCTCGCCGAATTTCAGGAAGGGTAGCTCGACCGGCTTCGAGCCGGTGGCGATGACGATCTCCTCGGCCCGGATCACCTGGGTGCCGGTCTCCGTGTCGACGCTGACCGTCTTCCCGTCCCGGAACCGGGCCCAGCCCCGCACCGTCTTGACCTTGGCCTTCTTCAACAGGCCCGCCACCCCGCCGTTGAGCCGCGCGACGATCCCGTCCTTCCACTCGACCGCGGCGGCGAGATCGAAGGAGGGATTCTCAACCCGAACGCCGGGGGTCCGCTCGCCCCGCGCCATCTTCGACACATGCCGATATTCGTTGGCGGCATGGATCAGCGCCTTGGAGGGGATGCAGCCGACATTGAGGCAGGTGCCGCCCATCGGCTTGGGGTCGACGATCACCGTGTCCAGCCCAAGCTGTCCGGCCCGGATCGCCGCCACATAGCCCCCCGGCCCACCGCCGATGACCAGCACTTTGCAAGAAATGTCTTTCATGGCTTCCTTCCTCCTGCCCCCCTTTGGAAGAGGGGATCGAGGGGGCGGGGTTCCGCATCAACGCCGAACCGAAGAACCCCCTCCAACCTCACCCTTTTCTAAGGGGGAGGCCCTTTGTCGTCTCACATGAAGATCTTCGCCGGCGCTTCGAGCAGCGCCTTGATGCGTTGCACGAAGACCGCCGCGTCCCAGCCGTCGATCACCCTGTGATCGAAGCTGGAGGACAGGTTCATCATCTTTCGCGGCACAAACTGTGTGCCGTCCCAGACCGGCCGGACCTGCATCTTGTTGACCCCGATGATCGCCACCTCCGGATGGTTGATCACCGGCGTCGTCGCGATGCCGCCCATGGCGCCCAGCGAGGTGATGGTGATGGTCGATCCGGTCAGTTCGTCCCGGGACGCGGTGCCGTCCCGGGCGGCGTCGGCCAACCGGCCGAGTTCCGAGGCACAGCCCCAGATATCGCGGGCCTCGGCATGTTTCACCACCGGCACCACCAGGCCGTTCCCGGTCTGGGTCGCGATGCCGATATGGACCCCGCCATATTCGCGAATGACCCCGCCCTCGTCGTCGTAGTGGGCATTGAGCTTGGGCTGCTCTTTCAGCGCCTTGACCATCGCCCGCATCAGGAAGGGCAACAAGGTCAGTTTGGGCTGGCCCTCCGTGCGCTCCTGATTGAGCGAGGCACGCAGGTCCTCCAGCGTGTCCATCTCGATCTCGTCCACATAGGTGATGTGGGCGATCCGGCTCTTGGATAGGGCCATCTTCTCCGCGATCCGGCGGCGGAGGCCGATCACCTTGATGTCGGTGACGCCGGTATCGGCGACGAGACCGCCCGCGACCGCAGGCGCCGCCCCATGGTCCAGGAAGGCGGTGAGGTCGTCATGAGTGATCCGCCCGGCGGGTCCGGAGCCCCGTACCTGACGCAGATCGACACCGGCCTGCCGCGCCCTGCCCCGCACCGCCGGCGAGGCGAGCGGCCTTTCGCCAGGCTTGCGCGGCGCCCCGGCCCCGGCGAGGGACACGGCGCGCGGCTTCGGTGCCGGTTTCGGCGTCGGCATGGGCTGCGGCGGCGCTTCCACCGAGGCGGCCATTTCCGAAGGCGGCTGGGCGACAGGCACCGGTTGGGGAGCCGGTTCGGGAGCCGGTTCAGCAACAGGCTCGGAAACAACGTCCTCGCCGCCCTCGCCTTCCACCTCGAGTTTCACCAGCGCCGAGCCAACGGCCAGCACGTCGCCGACGGCGCCGCCGAAGGACAGGACCTTGCCCTGCCTCGGCGAGGGGATCTCGACGGTGGCCTTGTCGGTCATCACCGAGGCGAGGATCGTATCCTCCTGGACGATGTCGCCGACCGCGACATTGATCTCGACCAGTTCGGCCTCGGCCACGCCTTCGCCGACATCGGGAAGCTTGATGACATAGGTGCCCATCTCAAACGTCCTCCATCACGGTCGTCAGCGCCTCGGCGACCCGCCGCGGGCCGGGGAAATAATCCCATTCCTGGGCATGGGGATAGGGCGTGTCCCAGCCGGCCACCCGCTGCACCGGCGCTTCGAGGGAGTAGAAGCAATGCTCCTGGACGAGGGCGGCCAGTTCCGCCCCATAGCCCGAGGTCAGGGTCGCCTCGTGCACCACCACACAGCGCCCGGTCTTCCTCACCGACGCGACGATGGCGTCCAGGTCGAGGGGCAGCAGGGTGCGCAGGTCGACGATCTCGCCATCGATCCCGGTCTCGGCGACCGCCGCCTCCGCCACATGAACCATGGTGCCGTAGGCGAGAATGGTCACCTGCGAGCCTTCCCGCCGGGTCACGGCCTTGCCGAGCGGGACGGTGAAATGTCCCTCGTCGACCTCGCCCAGTTCATGCTTGGACCAGGGGGTGACCGGCTTGTCGTGATGCCCGTCGAAGGGACCGTTATAGAGCCGTTTCGGCTCCAGGAAGATCACCGGATCGTCGTCTTCGATGGCGGCGATCAGAAGTCCCTTGGCATCCCGCGGATTGGACGGGACGACCACCTTGAGGCCGCTCACATGGGTGAACAGGGCCTCCGGGCTCTGGCTATGGGTCTGGCCACCGAAAATGCCCCCGCCGGTCGGCATGCGGATGGTGATCGGCGCCGTGAAATCGCCGTTGGAGCGGTAGCGGAGCCTCGCCGCCTCGGACACGATCTGGTCATAGGCCGGATAGACATAGTCGGCGAACTGGATTTCGACACAGGGGCGCAGGCCATAGGCCGCCATGCCGATGGCCGCACCGACGATACCGCTCTCGTTGATCGGCGCGTCGAAGCACCGGTTCTTCCCGAAGGTCTGCTGAAGGCCCTGGGTACAGCGGAAGACGCCGCCGAAATAGCCGACATCCTCACCGAAGACGACGACCTTCTCGTCCCGGTCCATCGCCACATGCATCGCGCTGCGGATGCTCTCGATCATGGTCATCCGGGCCATGGTCACACCCCCGCCCGCTGGCGCTGGCGCCTCAGATGGGGCGGCATCTCCTTATAAACGCCCTCGAACATGTCGCGGACGCTGGGCTTGCCGCCGGCATGAAGCGTGCCGTGCTCCTCCGCCTCCTTCTGGGCGGCGAGGATCTCCGCCTCGACCTCGGCCTTGTATTGGGTGTGGCGGTCTTCGGACCACAGGCCGCGGCCGACCAGATAGTTCTTCAGCCGCTCGATCGGATCGCCTAGCGGCCAGACGTCGCTTTCCTCCTTCGGCCGATAGGCGGCCGGGTCGTCGGAGGTTGAATGGCCGCCGACCCGGTAGGTGACATATTCGACCACCGTCGGGCCGAGATTGCGGCGGGCCCGCTCGACCGCCCATTTGGCGACCGCGTAGACCGCCAGATAGTCGTTGCCGTCGACCCGGAGCGCCGGGATGCCGAAGCCGTGACCCCGGGCCGCGAAGGTGCCGGACCCGCCCTTGGCGATCCCCTGAAAGGTGGAAATCGCCCACTGATTGTTGACGATGTTCAGAACCACGGGCGCCTTGTAGGTCGAGGCGAACACCAGGGCCGCGTGAAAGTCGCTCTCCGCCGTGGACCCGTCGCCGATCCAACCCGCGGCCACCTTGGTATCGCCGCTGATCGCGGACGCCATGGCCCAGCCGACCGCCTGTGGATATTGGGTCCCGAGATTTCCGGAGATCGAGAAGAAGCCATGCTCCTTGGAGGAGTACATGATCGGCAACTGGCGGCCGTTCAGCGGGTCCCTCTCGTTGGAATAGATCTGATTCATCATGTCGACGATCGGATAACCGCCGGAGATCAGAAGCCCCTGCTGGCGATAGGTCGGGAAGTTCATGTCGCCCGGCCGCAGCGCCTTTTCGAAGGCGCACGCGATCGCCTCCTCACCCAGGCACTGCATGTAGAAGGACGTTTTACCCTGACGCTGGGCCATCAGCATGCGCGCGTCGAAGGCCCGGACCTTCATCATGTCCTTGAGGCCGGTCAGCGCCATCTCGTCGTCGACCAGACCGGCCCAGGGTCCCACCGCCTCCCCCTTGCGGTTCAGGACCCGGATGATCGTATAGGCCAGTTCCCGAAACTGTTCCGGATCCTCGTCGACCTCGGGACGCCGGACGGTGCCGGCGCGGGGGATCGGCGTGGTCGAGTAATCCGGTTTATCGCCCGGCCGGAACTCCGGCTCCGGCACGGTGAGCGAAAGCGGGGACGTATGGGCGGGGTCGGTCGTCATGGCTCGGCCTCCCTGGGCTAATGAGGTCCGTCACCGTTTTCCGGTGTTGTTTTGACGCATATGAAGGGGGCAAACCCGCCGCCTGTCATCAACTTCCGGGCTGATATGCGAAATTTGCAAGTCTCCGTCCGCCACACCCGTTTTGCGGCAAAAAGGCGGTGCGGAGGCTGTCAGTTTTTGTAATATTATTACCGAGGCAAGTGTCCATCCCTGTCGGACCCAGGCTCATGCGTCAAAAGTGTCCGATTCCCCGAACTGAGGAGATCACACGGCAGAAACAAGCCTCTCTTCCTCCCGGATTCACCAAATTGTACAGCAAAAACCAGAACAGACTCAAAATACACTTTAAGCGCAATTGGATATTTCTTTAAATCAATCCAATCACGCTGCAATTTACTGAAATTAGAAATAGGTATTTACATTTCTACTGCCACGGCTATCCTGGGCAGGGGCAAGAAGGATCATCCGCGATGGACTTGGTTGGGGTACAGCGGCTGACCCACACGCAGTTGGCGCGCGTGGTGGAAAAGCACAGGGAATATCGGCTCGACATGCCGGGCGGCATTCGTGCCGACCTTTCCTTTTTCGACCTCTCGCAGATCCTTCTGGCCGGCGCCGATCTCTCCGAGGCCGACTTCACCGGCGCGGACCTCACCGGCGCCGATCTCTCGGAGTGCAATCTCCAGGGCAGCGAGTTCTTCGGGGCCAATCTGACCGAGGTGAACCTGCGGGGCGCCAACCTGGAGGGGGCCAATATGCGCGGCGTCAAGCTCTCCCGGGCCAATCTCGAGGGCGCCAACCTGAAGAACGCCGATCTGCGCCATGGCGCGATGAAGACCGATCGGGCGGCCGGCGACCCCCGTATCGATGGGATGGAAAAGCACGCGACGGACCTGTCCCATGCCTCCCTCGCCTCCGCCCAACTCGAAGGGGCGGACATGACCCTGGCGGAGGCCGTCCAGACGGACTTCTCCGATGCCAACCTGACCAACTGCAATCTCACGGGCTCTATCCTCAAGGGCGCCAACCTCAACAGCGCCGTGATGCAGAACGCGATCCTGGAGAAAGCCGACCTCCGCGACGCCGATTTCAGCTTCGCCATCCTGTCGGGCGCGAAGACAGAGGGCGCGAATTGGGCCGGGGCGAACAAAGACGGGGCACTGGACGAGGTTCCGGCCGGGAAGTCCCTCGCAGAATTGGACGTTTCCTTCAAAAAGATGCTCGACTTGCACGAAAGCTGGGTCACGTCCGGCGGTAAGGAGGGCAAACCCGCGATCCTCGACGGCTTCGACCTCCGCGACGCACCGAAGCTGGACGGCTATCATCTCGCCGGGATCTCCTTCAATGGCGCCATTCTCTGCGGTCTGTCCATGGTCGGGGCCAATCTTCTCGGCGCCCGGCTGGAGAACGCGGATCTGCGCAACTGCAAGCTCAAGCGGGCCGACCTACGCGGCGCCAACCTCAAGGGCGCGCGGCTCAACAACGCCGATCTTCGCAAGGCCCTTTTGTCACCGCTCAAGGTCTCGTCGAGCCGGAAATTCGTCACCAACCTGACCGGCTGCCAGCTCCGCCGGGCCGACCTCCGCGGCGCCGATCTCGCGGACGCGAATCTCCAGGGCAGCGATCTGCGTCACGCCTTGACCCGGAAGACCACCCTCGACGGCGCCAATCTCGACGAGGCGCTGCACGATCTGGAGAGGGACGAGGGTACCCTCCAACTCAAGCATGGCTCCTGAGGCGGCGGCCGACCGGGCGCGCATTTCGGCGGCTCTCAAGGAGCTCGACCACGCGGTCAGTTCGATCTGGCGGCTGGGACGAAACCTCGTCGTCTGCTGGACCCATGAGGACAATCTGATCCGGCTCTGCATCGTGCCGAACCACCAGCTCTTCTCCATGGGGCCGGAGATGGACGTGTCCTTCGCCCGCTCCCGCTGGGTCGACGACGACCTGTTCGACGACGTGATGATGGAGTATCAGGCCCATCCCCGCTCGATCCAACTCGACCTCGACATCGGCGACGGCCCGGGCGAGCTTCTGCCGGCGATGATCGACCGGGTCCTGCGGCGCTACACCATCACCTATTCCCAGCAACGGGCGGTGATCCTGTTCGATATCGTCGGCTTTTCCCGCGAGGACCCGATCGCCCAGGTCGCCAAGCTGAATCTGCTCGAATACTCGATCAATCACGCCAACGAGAAACTGCGCGATGTCGGCTTCACCCTGGAACTGGCGCGCTCGACGGTCGGCGACGGGTTCTATATCTGGAACCGGCGGGAGGGGATCACCGCCGACTACGAGACCTTCCTCGCCCTGCTGCTGATGCTGATCGACAACGACAAGTCGAAACGCAAGGGCAAGGACGAGCTACCGCCGAAGCTGCGGACAACTTTCGCGATCGGGTCGCACTACTCCTATTACCAGGTGGAGGGCACCAAACCGTCCGGCTTCGAATACATCGTCGGCGACGTGACCATCGAGGCGGCCCGTCTCATATCCGCCTGCCAGGACGGCCAGATCGTGATGTCGGACTTTTCCTGCCCGGTCGACCGGGACGGCAAGAAGTTCACCGACGCGCCGGAATTCATCCTGCGCGCCTTCGACTATTACGAACGTAAACGACGGGGCGAGATCGAAGGTTTCTCCCTCGCCGAAGCCCATTGCTATCTGACCGGCGGCGGAATGGAGGGCATCGGGGACTCGGTCGACGGCTTCATCATCGTCGACAAGCACGGCTATCAGCATCGATGCTTCAACATGGTGATCGACATGACGCCCGCCGGCGGGTCCGAGGCCACCATCGGAACCCCCAACCTGGAAGCCGATTTCCTGAAACATCAGAAGGCTCCCCTGCGGCTCAGCCCCCAGACCTTGCAAAGGCTCAAGACCTAAGGTCAGGACCCAGAGCACTTTCCGGCGGAAAGTGCCCGGAGGCGCTCGCCTCATAGCAATTTCCCGACACCCACATTCCATGAAACGGAAGACGAAAAGCCAGGCGGCCCCTGTCAAATGCCTGATTTCGACCAGAAAACAATATCTTCGAATGAAGTTAAAAAACGGATGTTTTTTAAGAGATTAGTAAGGCGGTCAACTTAAAGTTATAAGGAAAGGAACAATTAACCATACATGCTCTTGGGCAATTCATCCACCCAAAGGGAAAGGCAAATGAAGAGTAGCACCCTGACCCTTACCGGGGTCGAACGGAAAATGGATCCGTCGGAGATCATTGTCACCAAGACCGATCTCGACGGAAAGATCTGTTACGGCAACAGAACCTTCTTCAAATATGCCAACTACTCGCCGCAAGAATGTATCGGAAAGCAGCACAACATTATTCGGCATCCGGAGATGCCCCGTACGGTCTTCAAGCTGCTTTGGGATACCATCCAAGCCGGCCAAGAGATCTTCGCCTATGTGAACAACCGCTCGAAGAACGGCGACCATTACTGGGTGCTCGCCCATGTGACACCGAGCCGGGACTCGAACGGCACCGTCATCGGCTATCACAGCAACCGCCGGGCCCCGAATGCGGAGGTCGTGCAGACCTATATCCAGCCGCTCTACGACGAACTGCTGGCCGTCGAGGCGAGGGCGTCCAGCCCAAAGGCGGCGCTGGAGGACGGCCAGGCGATGGTCGCCGGCCTGCTCGACGAGAAGCGGATGGGCTTCAACGAAATGATCTTCTCCCTGGGGACCTGACCATGTTCTTCCGATCGAAAAACGGGAACATCGCCCGCGCGCTGCCGGTGGTCCGGCAAATCGCGGCCGGTGACTTCAACCAGCGCCTTACCGACATCCGCGGTGACGACGAAACCGCGGAATTACTCCACATGATCAACGATCTGGTCGACCGTTGCGACGCCTATGTCCGCGAGTCGGCGGCCTGCATGCAGGCGGTCAGCCACAATCGCTACTATCGCACAATCATCGAGACCAGCATGCAGGGAGACTTCCTGACCGCAAGCCGGACGGTCAATGCCGCCCTCAATGCGATGCAAGATAAGGTGGACCGATTCGCGCAGGTCACCGAGAGTTTTGAAGCGTCGGTCGCCAATGTTGTCGAGACGGTGGCCACGGCCTCGACCGAACTCAGTTCCTCATCCGACGCCATGCAGGGCATCGCAACGGATACGACAGCCCGGGCGACCTCCGTCGCCGCCGCGGCGGAAGAAGCCGCCGTCAACGTCCAGACCGTGGCGTCGGCCTCGGAAGAGCTGTCCGCGTCGATCAACGAGATCAGCGCGCAAGTCGTCAACGCGACCTCTGTAACCACCGAGGCAGCCTCCATCGCCGAACAGGTCGAATCGGAGATTTCCTCCCTGGAAAGCGCGACAGCCAACATCGTGAACGCCCTCGGCTTCATCACCGAGATCGCCGAACAGACCAACCTCTTGGCCCTCAACGCCACCATCGAGGCGGCACGGGCCGGGGAGGCCGGCAAGGGCTTCGCGGTCGTGGCCAGCGAGGTGAAGGCGCTCGCCAATCAGACCAGCGACGCCACCGGCCGGATCAACGACTTCGTCAAGAACATCCAGGACGCCACCGGCCACACGGTCGCCAGTATCCAGCGGATCGCAAGCCAGGTGAAAACGATCAACGAGGCGAACACAGCCGTATCGGCCGCCGTCGAAGAGCAGAGCTCTGCCACCCGGGAGATCGCCCAGAACATCGTCCAGGCGTCGGAGGGGACCACCGAGGTCACCACAAACATCTCAGAGGTGACGCGGTCGGCCGAGGAAACCGGCCATGCCGCGACGCAGATCAACGGCGCGGCGGGCGAATTGTCCGTCCAGGCGGAGAAATTGCGGGGAGCCGTCGACAGATTCCTCACGCAAGTCAAAAAGGTCGTTTAGGCCTGCCTGCCCCCGCCCGCCCTGGCGAAGACAACGGCCGACGCCCTTCAACCCGTTCCACGCGTTCCTGATAAAGCACGGCCTGATAAAGCACGGCCTGCCCACGGTTCTCCTGGCCAAGTAACCCATGCAGCCGCGGCACAACGGGAAAAGCTTCCACACACCGCTCGAAACACGCGCTTAGATTGTATTGCGGGATGCTTTACAGCGTCTCGTTAACGAAATCCTAATACTTTTGGTGTAGTTACAGGATGATATCCAGGCGCCCCAAAAACGCGCCGGCCCTCCGAAGCAGGGAGTAGCGGTCTTGAATCCATCGCGCAAGGGTCTGACGGGGTTCCGTGCGGTCGGCGCCGCACAGCCCCTCCGTAACGGCGCATCGGACCGCACCACCGGGTTCCGGCTCGGACAGGAGGCGGCCGCGGGCCTGGCTTCTGGGTGGAACTATCGGTGGGGTTCGGGGCGGGAATCGCAATGAAACTCCGGTCACCCAGCGGGATCGAGAGCTTCGTCGAGGCCGCGATAATGTCCCAGTCCGGTTTTCTCGATAACGCCTATGACGGCGTCGTCTGTATCGACAAGTCCTCGCGCATCACCTTTCTAAACGACACCTTCCTCAAGATATTCGGCTATGGCGCCAAGGAGGAACTGCTCGGGCAACCGGTGGAAATCCTCATGGGAGAATTCCATGCCCGGCTCCATTCCCGCTTCGTCGAGCAAAGCCAGGCCGAAGGAAAAGACTATGTCGCCAAGAGCCTGCGAAGGCTCAAGGCGAAACGGGCGGACGGAACTCTCATCACGATCGAGATCCACGTTTCGCGACTGACAATGGGGGGCGAGGTCTACTTCGCCGCCTTCCTGCGCGACATGACCGAGATCGAACGCCAGGAGGAAGAACTCCATCAGGCCTTGTATTACGACCCGTTGACCGGGCTGCCGAACGCCAACAGCATCGCCCGCTTTCTGGACAACTATTTCGACGACAGCGATCGCGTTGCCGTCCGAATGGTCGTATTCGCCCTCGACCGGATGCACGCGATCAACACGACCTTCGGCTTGAAAGGCGGCGATACCCTGTTGAAGACGGCCGCCGCCGCCATCGGCAAAATCTTCCCGGATTGCCTGATGGCCGGCCGAATTCGGGGGCGCCATTTCGTGGTCATCACCGAAGACAGTCACGAGATGATCCAGTCGAACATGGCCTTGTTGAGCGAGTATGTCTCAAGAGCCTTCGCCAAGACCCTGGATCTGCCGCACAGCCACTTGCTGTCGACCGTCTCGGGAGGATCGATCGAACTGCCGGCCCTGGCCAATTCGACCGAACAAGCCCTGAAGGCCGCCGAACTGGCCCGGGAAACGGCCGTTTCCCGCGGCCCCGGAAGCTTCGCCATCTGCCGGGACGAAGATCTCTCCCGAAGCCACGTCAAATCGGCCCTTCCGTTCCGAATTTCCGAGGCACTTGAGAACCAGGACTTCCAGGTCTACATCCAACCCAAGCAGTCGCTGCGCCACGGCCTTTGTGTTGGCGGCGAATGCCTCATCCGGTGGATCCATCCGGACGGCAGCGCGACCCCGCCCGACGACTTCATCCCCGCCGCCGAGATCGCCGGCCTGATCAGCGACATCGGGAGTTATGTCTTCCGGACCGCGTGCCGCGAGATCCGGCGCCTGTCCGATCATCATGGCGCCCTGAAGTTCTCGGTGAACACCTCGCCGATCGAACTCCAGGACCCCGCCTTCGCCGACCGCATCATCGCCACCCTGAACGAGACCGGGGTCGCGGCGAATCAGGTCGAGTTGGAGATCACGGAGACCGCGATGACCCATTTCGCGGAGAACCAACTCGCGGCCCTCAATCGGCTCCGCGACCATGGCCTGTCGATTTCCCTCGACGATTTCGGAACCGGCGCCTCGTCGCTCGCCAATCTCGTCCGCCTTCCCATCGACCGGGTCAAACTCGACCGTTCCTTCGTGGCGAATATCGAGAACAACGAAAGCGCCTATATCCTGGTGAAGCACGCGGTGGAAATCGCCCGTGATCTCGGCAAAGAGGTCACCGTCGAGGGCGTCGAGAGCTTCGAGGTCAGGGAGTTGGTGCGCCTGCTCGGCGCCGACGAAATCCAGGGCTTCTATTACGCGAAACCGAAAACCCCGTCGGCGTTCGAGGATTTCCTCTTCGCCGAGGGGCGCCAGCGCGCCGACTCAAGCTTCGTCTAAGGCCGGTGCGAAACAGACCCGGTTCCGCCCCGTCCGTTTCGCCGTATAGAGGGCTTCGTCGGCCGCTTTGACCAACGCGTCCAGGTCGCCGACACCGTTGGCTTCGCGCTCGGCCACCCCGAAGCTCGATGTGAAATGATACTCCCGCCCGCCGATCGCGACGGGCTCGGCCTCGAACACCACCCGAAGACGCTCGGCCAGGATACCCGCCCCTTCAAGATCGGTTTGCGGCAACAGCACGATGAACTCCTCGCCGCCATAACGTGCCATCAGGTCGCCGGCTTTCCGCAGCTCGTCCCGCATCAGATTGCTGATCCGCTGCAGGACCAGATCGCCACCGTCATGGCCGAGCGTATCGTTGACCTTTTTGAACCGGTCGATGTCGAAAAGGATGACCGCCAACGGCTGGCCATGCCGCTGCGCCCGGTCCATCTCCTCCCGGCCGCGGCGGGTGAAGACACGGCGGTTGAACAGCCCGGTCAGCACGTCGGTGGTCGCCAGCCGTTCCAGTTCACTTCGCAGCTCGTACTCCTCGGTGAAATCAACGAGGGCCGACGCGATCCCGACGGCCTGTCCGTCCTCCCCGCGAATCAGCGCTCGCTGGACGACATAGTTCCGCGCCGCCCCCTCACCGTCCCGCAATTTCACCTCGTAGGTCTGCCGTCCGCTTGGCGCGCGCAGGATCTCCGCGTTCATCTCCTCGATCAATTGGACGACATCCGATTCCACAATGTCGGAGAAGTGGTGGCCGATGACCTGGTTGCGCTGCCGGTTGAAGATGGCGGCGTAACGATCGTTGCAGGCCTGAACGACCCCCTTGATGTCGAGATAGGTCACCGGCATCGGCAGCGAATCGAACAATTCGGAAATCAATCTGGAGTTCTGGATCGCCAGCGCCCGGTCGCGCTCCGCCTGCTCGGCCAGATTGGCCAGCTTCCGTCCCTGTTCCTCCAAAAACTCGTTGGCCTGGACCAATTCGTTGGCCTGGAACTGGAGCGCGCTCTCGCTCTGCCGGAGCGCCGTGATGTCGGAGAAGGTTAGGACGATGTTGCTGTCGGCGCGGACCGCGGTGACCCGAAAGAAGGACTGACCGGCATTGGTTGCGATTGCGACGTCCTTGCGGATCGGCTCGCCGGTTTCCATCAACGCGCCGAAGCCCTCTTCCAGGCCGATGTACTCGAGGGGGAGAACCTGCTCGACCTCGTTCCCGACGGCGTGGTCATGACTGACCCCGAAGATCTGTTCGGCGGCATGGTTGATGGCCACCACCCGAAAGACCGTCTCACCGTCATGGCCCGGTAGGCTCGATTCGATCACCACGATCCCGTCCAGGCTGCTCTCCAGGATCGCCTCATAGATGCTGTTCTTCTGATGGAGCGGTACGTTGTAGCAAACGATGACCGGCTCATCGCCGTCCCGCACGGGCAGGAGCAGCCTTTCCCAACTGATCACCGCCTGCGACGCCTGGGCATGGTGCATGGTGTAGAGGCACGCCCGGCTCTCAAGGCACTGCCGGTACTTCTCGGCGAAGAACCGGCTGAGATGGCCGGGAAAGTCACGCGTGTTCCGGCTGGTCATGTCAAATCCGGCCTTGGACGCGATCCGGCCGCCATAATGGTCGTAATGGAACCCGCCCTTTTCGGGCCGAACAACGATCAGATCCCCGGCAAGCCAGGGATGGGCCTCGGGCGAAAACAACGACAGTTCAGGCAGACCGGAGGTGTTCGGTTTGCCGGCATCGCGATGGGTCTCCCAAAGATCATACAGATATTTCATCTGCATGTTCCGGAGCGCACCGCCAAGCTCGTCCGAGACCTCGAAGAATTTGACCTCGGAGCCTACGGGACGGGTGTCGGACTGAATCGTTGTCGAGGTCATGGAGGGGGCGTCATTCCCTTAACGATTGAGTTCCCCGCAAGAGGTTAGAATATCCGGCAACGCGCGGGAAATCCATCAAGGATCGCCCCATCACAGGCCGGGAAAACCGCACAGGCTGGGAAAACCGCACAGGCCGGCAAAAACGGACCGGCGGGCTAAGCGGCCGCCCGGGCGAGAAGGTCGGACAGGGCTTTGTTGAAAACATCCGGCTGTTCGATGTTGGAGATGTGGCCGGCCGGGTCGATCAGGACGAAACCCGCCTCGGGAATGGTGTCCGCGATATAGCGCCCCTTCTCCGGCGGGGTTGCCATGTCCTGGGCCCCGGCGATGACCTGCGTCGGGACCGCGATGCCGGCGATGGCCGCCCGCGTATCCGCGTCACGGACGGCGCAGGAACAGGCGATATAGCCCTCCTTCGGGACCGCGCTCAGCATGGCGTGCATCCGCTCGATGGCCCCGGGCTCGCGCTGCCGGAATCCCTCGGTGAACCAGCGTTCCATGGTCGCGTCGGCGATCGCCGCCATACCGCCTTCGCTGACCATCTGGATCCGCTGGTTCCAGATCTCCGGCGTCATGAACTGGGCGGCCGTGTTGGCAAGGGTCAGCGACAAGAGACGCTCCGGCGCCTTCAGGCCGATCATCTGACCGGTGAGCCCGCCGAGCGATAGGCCGCAGAAGTGAACCTTGTCGATCCCGAGATGGTCCATAAGGGCGATCGCGTCATCGGCCAGAAGATCGGCCGTGTAGGGACCCTCGGTCAGTTCGCTTCCCCCATGGCCACGCGTGTCGTAGCGCAGGATCCGCCACGAGGCCCCGAACGCCTCGACCTGCCCGTCCCACATGCCCCGGTCGGTGCCGAGGGAATTGGAGAACATCATGACCGGACCGTCTTTCCGGCCGGCGAGTTCATAGCTGAGGGTCACCCCGTTTACCTGTGCTTCCGGCATATCGATCCCTTCGCCTTTATCTTTTGGTTCGGCGATAAGCAAACGACGACTGGAACGATCTGGCAAGCACCGCCTTTCCTCTGTTGCACCGCAGCATCAATTCGGTCAAAACCCTGGTTCCTGCCCCTGGTCCTTTCCTTGGGGCCGACTAACTAAAGCCCTTCATGAAAGGCCGAAGTCGGAACGTCGCCTCCGCCCGGCCGGGGTTCCGCCGAGCCGTTAGGCCGCGTCCCCGTGAAGACGTGCTCCAAAACCGAAAGCGAGACGGATCCGCCATGCGCACTGCGCTCGACACTCTTCAGGCCGAATGGTTCGGCAACGTCAAAAAGGACGTTCTCGCGGGCCTCGTCGTCGCCCTCGCCCTCATCCCGGAGGCGATCGCCTTCTCGATCATCGCCGGCGTCGACCCGAAGGTCGGACTCTACGCCTCCTTCTCGATCGCGGTGATCACCGCGATCACCGGCGGGCGCCCCGGCATGATCTCGGCCGCGACGGCGGCGACGGCGGTGCTGATGGTCACCCTGGTGCGCGATCACGGTCTGGAATACCTGCTGGCGGCAACCATCCTCGCCGGCGTGCTCCAGGTCGGCGCCGGGCTTCTGAAACTCGGGACGGTGATGCGGTTCGTTTCCAAGTCGGTGATGACCGGCTTCGTGAACGCGCTCGCCATCCTGATCTTTCTCGCCCAATTACCGGAACTGATCGGGGTTCCGTGGCTCACCTATGTCATGGTCGCCGGCGGACTGGCGATCATCTATCTGCTCCCGCGCCTGACGACGGCCGTCCCCTCGCCGTTGATCTGCATCCTGGTACTGACGGGAATCAGCCTCGGCTTCGGGTTCGACCTGCGGACCATCGACGATATGGGGCAATTGCCGGACAGCCTGCCGGTCTTCCTGCTGCCGGACGTCCCGCTGACCTTCGAGACCCTTCTGATCATTCTGCCCTACTCAGCCGGCATCGCGGTGGTCGGGCTGTTGGAATCGCTGATGACCGCGTCGATCGTCGACGAATTGACCGACACGACCAGCGACAAGAACCGGGAATGCGTCGGCCAGGGCATCGCCAATTTCGGCACCGGTTTCATCGGCGGCATGGCGGGCTGCGCCATGATCGGTCAGTCTGTGATCAACGTGAAATCCGGTGGTCGCGGCCGCTTGTCGACCTTCCTGGCCGGCATCTTCCTGTTGATCGCCTGTGTTTCCTTGGGCGAATGGGTGAAACAGATCCCGATGGCGGCCCTGGTGGCGATCATGATCATGGTCTCGATCGGCACCTTCAGTTGGCAGTCCTTGAAGGACCTTCGGGTCCACCCCCGCAGTTCCTCCATGGTGATGCTGGCGACGGTCGTCACGGTGGTCGCGACCCACAATCTCGCCATCGGCGTTCTGGTCGGCGTCCTATTGTCCGGGATCTTCTTCGCCTGGAAGATCGCCCAGATCTTCCGGGTGACCTCGACCCTGTCCGAAGATGGAACCGGCCGGACCTACGTCGTCGAGGGACAGGTCTTCTTCGCCTCGGCGGAGGACTTCTTGAACGCATTCGATTTCAAGGAGGCCCTGGACAAGGTCGTCGTCGATGTCTCCCGGGCGCATATTTGGGATATCTCGAGCGTGTCCGCTCTTGATACGGTGGTTCTCAAATTCCGCCGCGAAGGGGCCGATGTGGAGATTGTCGGGCTGAACGAAGCCAGCGAGACCATCGTCGACCGCCTCGCGGTGCACGACAAACCGGACGCCCTCGACCGGCTCATCGCCCACTAGCTTCAAAACGCCCCAAGAAGAGCCCGAAAGAAAAAGGACCTCCCGCGATGACCAAGCTAATGGCGATGATCGACGGCTCGATCTACTCCCGCAGCGTTTGCGATCACACCGCCTGGGCCGCGCAACGGACCGAGGCCACGGTCGACATCGTCCACGTGCTCGGGCGCCGGACCGGCACGGAAGCACCGGTCAATCTGAGCGGCAATCTGTCCGCCGACGGCCGTGCCGCCTTGTTGGAGGAACTGGCCGAGCATGACGCCCAGACGGCCAAGATGGCCCAGAAACGCGGCCGCTTGATCCTCGACGAGGCGAAGACCTTCCTACAGGAGGACGGGATCGACGGGGTGACGGCGAAACTGCGCCACGGGGACCTGGTCGAGACCGTCCTGGATTTGGAGCGGGAGGCCGATCTGATGGTGATCGGCAAACGGGGGGAGGCGGCCGATTTCGCCAAGTTGCATCTCGGCTCCAATCTCGAACGGGTGGTCCGGTCGAGCCATATTCCCATCATGGTCGCCTCCCGGGCGTTCAAGCCGATCAGTTCCTTCCTGATCGCCTTCGACGGGCGGAACACGGCGATGAAGGCGGTCGATCATATCGCCCGCAGTCCCCTGTTCGCCGGGCTGCGATGCCGGCTGCTCATGGTCGGCCAGGACCGCCCGGACGCCCGGAAGAAGCTCGACGACGCCGAGACCATCCTGAAATCGGGCGGGTTCGAGGTCTCGGCCGAGATCGTCGCGGGTCAGCCCGACAAGGTGATCGCCGACACGGTCGAGCGGGAGGGGATCGACCTCCTGGTGATGGGGGCCTACAGCCACTCCCGTCTGCGCACGCTCTTCATCGGATCGACGACGGCGGAGATGGTCCGCGGCTGCCTGATCCCGATCATGCTGTTCCGCTAGCCATCCCGCTCTTGACCGGCCCTCCCAGCAGCTCGTCCAGGAAGATCGAAAGCAGTTGGGTCCGGTTCGAAACGCCGGCCTTACCGTACACCTTGGCCAATTGAGCCCGCACGGTACCACCCGCGACCTTCCGCATCGCCGCGATCTCGCTCACATCGAAGCCCTTGAGGGCAAGCAGAGCCACGTCGCGTTCCGCCGGCGTCAAATCCCATCGGTGGAAATAGCCGTCGATGACCTCGGCAAAGGCGCCCGAGGCGACGGACAGCGCTTCCTCGCTTCGGCGGACCCGGTCGATCGTCCGACGCATCTCCAGGACCCCGAACCCGACACCGAGCACCAAGGCGAGGGCAACCATCGCTTCAACCACCGTATGGGCATCGAAGCCGACCAGGCTGATATCCGCGATGACATCGCCGAGGAAGAAGACGGCGGCGAGGGATTGAACCACCAAAAGGGCGGCAAGCACCGTCGTCTTGCCGCCCAACGGGTCGGACCGCTCCTTTGATGTATCGCTCATGCCACGCTGCCCTCCGGATTACGCCTCCCGTCGACCGGATAGCATAGCGCGGACCAGATTGGTCCCGGAAACACGACTTTCGAATACCACTCCGGCGACATGAACCCCCGCCAGGATCAACAGGAGATTGGCCGCGGCTTCATGAATGTCCTCCAGGACTTCGTTGCCCTCGTCCTCGTCCTCATAGTCGTCGTCATATTCGTCCCCATACTCTTTACCGTGATCCTCATGGTCGTTGGCGAGCGCGACGGAGACGAGGCCGGCATGATCGTCGGCGGGTGTTTTGAACGGCGAGCCCGCCATGCCGATCCCGGTCGCGGTCACGACGGCCAGCGTGCCCCAAAGGGCGTAGACCATGAGGCGGCCCAGCGGGTTGTGGGATGGGTAGACGCGATGGTTGCCCGCCCAGAGATCCGCCAAATGGCCCCGCGCGGCGGAGAGGCTGGGCGGGAAGCTGGCGAACCGTGCCTCCTTCGGCCCGACCACCCCCCAGAGCAAGCGCAGAACCAGCATCGCGAGGGCGGCGTAGCCGACCCAGATATGCAGTTGAGATCCCTCCTCGCTCAGGAAGCCGTTGATCACGATGGCAAACGCGATCCCCCAATGGGTCATTCGGATCAACGGGTCCCATCCCACACGTCTCGATGGCGTCAATTGGATATCGGTCATCAATCCTCCAATTCGACGGCGACCACCTTGCCGGTGGTTTGGTCGACCTTGACTTCGAGGCGGCGCCCGTCACGGTCCAGATAGATTTCGAAGCGTCCGTACTCCTTCTCGATCTTCCGGACCGAATAGCCGCTTTCGGCGAAGGCTCTCTCGATGGCGGCGGTGTCGGTTCCCACCTGGGCGCCGATCACAGGTTCGACGGCGGCGGCGGGGCCGGCGGCGAGGAGCCCGGTCAGCGAGAAAGCCGAAGCAAAGAGTGTGGTCGTAAACTTGTTGGACATTGCGGTGATCTCCCGATCCTGGCGCCATGTCCTATCGTGAGGGGATAGACCCGCAAGGAACATGGCAACCGGTTGCGATGCCCATGACATCTTACCCAAGCCGGTTCGGCGCCATAGTCGGAACGCTTAGCCACCGCAGGATAAGCGTCTGCTTACGCGACCGCTTGGCGATCCCCCCCGTCGACCACCCGGAAGGGCAGGCTGATCCGGCGGACCGTCCCTTCGCCGGGAGGGGTTTCAACCTCCAACCGCTCCTGGTTTACCTTGCACAGGGCGCGGATCACCGCCGACCCCAACCCGAAAGCCTCGGGCCGGACATAGGGACCACCCGTCGGGCGGGTCTCCACCTCGAACGGGGAACTCCCGGTCGGCGGCTCGGGCACTGTCCAGGAAGCCCGCAGAACGAGCCAGCCCTTCGCTTCCGTTTCGGGTTGGAAGGAGATCGTCATCGAGCTATCGGCGGGCGCGTGCTGGATGGCCTGGGACAGGAGATTGATGAGGATCTGGCGGAGATGCCGGCGATCGAAGCGCACGCTCGCCGCCTCGGGGATCGCCCGGTCCAGCACAAGATCTTTTTCCACGAGGTCTGCGGCGGTATGGTTCACGACGTCCGCCACCAGATCGTCGAGCGGGAACCAGGTCGGGTCTACCTCCAACTCGTCCAATTCCACCCGGGAGTAATCCAAAAGGTCGTCGACCAAGAGGAGGAGATGGCGCCCGGCCTGATTGATCTCGCCGATGTACTCCTGAACCGAGTGGTCAAGGGACACGCCGAGATGCCCGCCCCGCAGCGCGTCCGAATAACCGATGATGGCATTGAGCGGGGTGCGCAGTTCATGGCTCATCATGGCGAGGAACCGGGTCTTGGCGCGGTCGGCCGCCTCCGCCTTGGCGCGCGCCACCTCCAGATCGCTGATCAATTTGTTGCGCTCGATCAGGACCGCCGCCCGCGAGGCGAAAAGCTGCATCAGCGGAACGGCGATATCCGGTCGCTCGAACTCCGATCGCTTCATGGTCACGATGATACCGATCGGCAACCCCTGATTGCCGATCAGGGGTGCGCCCGCATAGGCGACCACCCCCATCTCGGCCAACGCCTTGTCCTCCGGGAACAACGTCATCGCGTCCCGCTCGATCACACAGGCGTCTTCGCACAGGACGCCGTCACAGGGCGTGCCGGCGAGCGGGTAGATGAAGTTCTCGGCGAAGACACCGTCTTGAAAGAGATACTGGGTTTCGATCGCGCTCTTGGTGTCGTCATAGAGGCCGACAAAGGTGACATCGGAACCGAGGGTGTTGGAGATGACCTCAACGAGATCCGCCAGAAACTGATTTCCCGGCGACCGCGCGATACGGTCGGCGATCATTTGATAGATCTCGGATAGCGTATCCAACGAGGTCATCGATCAACCTTGAGCCGGAGGAACCGTTCCCGCAGCACCGGTGGCGAGAGTGCCATAGTGTACAACTCGGTCTTTTCATGTCGACCACGCATCTGTCGAAAGACCGGCAGCCCACTAGCCTCCATAGGCGCTGCGAATCATAATGGTTACGGTAATACGCATCTCTCCGCAATCATTTACGCAATTTATAATAGAATTTTTTGTCGCAGGATTACAGCAGTGGGATAGTCGGTCATTCGACTCATGGAGGTCGATTGTCTTTCGGGGCTCGGCCATGGCGCGTTTCCATCTCGGAACCGGCCTGAGGATAGGCGAGAGGCGACGATTCCCACTCCACAGAATTCACGAGATGCTTAACAATAAGCAACCGATACAACAGTCGGACCAGGTGGCTATGGACGTTTCAGAAATCCCCATTCTCGTCGTCGACGACGAACCGACGTCCCGGCTGTTCGCCATAAAGATCCTCAGACGCCTTGGCTTCGGCATCATCCACGAGGCCGGGGACGGCCAGGAAGCCTTGGAGATTCTCCAAACGGTCAAGACCGCCTTTGTCGTCTGCGATCTTCATATGCGGCCGATGGACGGGCTGACCTTCCTGACCCATCTCCGCCGTAGCGACTCGTCCCTTCTCAAAGGCATGCCGGTGATCATGGTCACCAGCGAAATGCGCAGCGAGGCCGTTAAGGTCTCCGAGAAGCTCGGGGCCGTCGCCTACGTGGTCAAGCCGACCTCGCGCCTGGAGATGAAATCCGCCGTCGAAAAGGCCCTCGGCGTGACCATGGACCCGGTCTAGGCATGGACTCAGGGGCAATCCCCGTGACGGTCGACGTGCACCGGGCGGGTGACTGGGACCGCCTGGCCTCCTCCGCCGCGTCGGAGAACTGGCACCGGATGACATCGCGGTTCCTCACCGACGAGGGAATAGTGGCAGCCCGCATCCGCCGAATGGACCGGAACGACGACGGATTACCCATCGTCGAAAGACAGGAGACCGCGGCCGTCACGGATAACGGTGCGACGGTCCCGCCCTTCATTCACGATGCCCGGCGTTGTGCCGACTATCGCGACTTCTTCGATCTTTCCGCACGCTATTGCATGCATCGCCTGTTCGACGAGTGGCTCCGCGAAAAGGAGGTCGCGGTCGGCGAATGCCTCGTTTCCGAAAGGCTGATCGAACGGCTCATGGACGGCGGCACCCAGGTCGGGACCACGGTCCTCAGGATCGCCGCCATGCAGCAGACCCCGGGTGAGAAACCGATGAAACGGCGGGACGCCCTTTTGGCGATGATCGACCATATGAAGCAGTCGGCGTCCTTCCTAGGCCACCATCTGGGCGAGACCTCGATCGATACGCCCGCGGCCTGCGTCGATCGGATCACAGAGGAGCGTGCCGCCCATGGCGACGACCCACGCTATCGCCACATCGTGGAGGCGGTGATCGGCCATTTCCTCTCCACCTACCGCTCGCGCCTCGCGAAATTGGAGGCCCTGACCGATCTCTTCGCCCTCTGCCGGGACCGCCCGGAGGCGGCCATCGTCGACGGCTTCATCGCCGACCTGATGGTCGACGACGAGATCATCCAGGAACTCTCGGGGCCCCAGCCCTTCACCATCGAGAAGTTGATCTGGATCGCCGCCGCCGTGGTGATCGACGGCGACGCGCCCAAGGTCGCCGCGCTGTCTCCCTACCCTTTCGCCACCCGGGCAGTCGACTGGGTTCAGGAGGGGGCGTTACCGGAAACGCGAAAGGCGGTGATCCTCGCACTGGCCGATCTCGTGGGTACGACCGAGCGGTTCGCGGATCTCTCGGACACGCGGGAGAAGGCCGCCATCCTGGACCTTCTTCGCATGCTTTCCAGCGCCCGGCTGTTCATCGGCGGTCCACGGCTGGCCCGCCGGCTGACCGCGCGCTATGCCCGGTTCGAAGCCGTGGGCGGCCGGGCCGGCTTCATGGAGGCGGTGCAAACGCTGACCCTGGACCTGGGCGATCTCGACAAGCAGGTCCGGTACCTGGCGGCCATCCTGTGGGGCACGACGGACGACAAGCTGCAGGCGGTCACCTTTCGGGAGGTCGACCGATGCCTTCGGCTCTATGGCGGCCTCGACAGCCTTGCGAAAGAGACCGGAACCGCGCTCCACGCCCCGGAAGCGGACAGCCCGTGGCAGATTTGGGACGGCCTTTGTTTTGTCCTGGGCAATATCGCGCCGGGGCCGAAATCCGAACTTCAGTGGTTGCAACTCGTCGTCGAGACGATTTTAGCCCCATCCGAGGGAGCTTCCCTGCTTGGCATGCGCGATGCGGAGAAGCTGGTGCGCGGCGGCGATCTCGACGGCGTCCCGCTTCCGCATTTGGCCGATGCGGTGCGCAGAGCCCTGACATCATGAGGTAGCCGGGTGGGTCTCAAGGGGCCGGACGCCCCTCGAGCCAGAGCGTGAAGGCCTCCGCCGTCAGGGGCGCGCTGACGACATAGCCCTGCACCACGTCGCAGCCCAGGTCCCGAAGAAGTTCCAACTCCTCCGGCTTCTCCGCCCCTTCGACGACGCAGTCCATGCCGAGATCGCGCACCAAATCGATGGCCGAGGCGAGGATCTTCCGCTTTGCCGGCGACTCGGCACAGCCACGCACGAAGGCGCGGTCGATCTTCGCCTCGCTGAACGGAATGGTGGCGAGCCGTTCGAGCGAGGAATGGCCCGTCCCATAGTCGTCGATGGCCAAGCCGAAGCCGGCCAGCCGTAGTCTTGTCAGCACCTGTAGGGCGGTCGCGAAATTCTCGATGGCGGCGGATTCCGTCACCTCCCACACCACCTTGTCGGGGGCGACGCCCGCCTCCGTCACCGTTTCGGTCAATCGGTCATAAACGCCTGGCTCGCCCAAACAGGCCGCCGGCAGGTTGATCGAGATCTTCTCGGGCGCGCCCTGGGCCGCCCACAGCTTGAACGGCCGCAAGGCCGCCCTGGCAACCGCCCGTGTGAAAGTCAGCGCCACCTCGGCGTCGCTCTCCACCACCGGGACGAAGGCGCCCGGCTGGATCAACTCGCCGTCCACGCCCTGAAGGCGGGCCAGCGCCTCGACCCCGGTGATCCGGCCGGTCCTGAGATCGAGCTTGGGCTGAAAGACCGCCACAACATCGCCGGCGGCGACATGGTCGAGGATGGTGCCGCGGTCCATCCGCGCCATGGTCCCCTGGGAAGGATCGGTGCGTGCCGAGGCGGCGATGCCCCGCAGCTTCTCCAACAGCGGCTCCAACGCCTTTCGCGAGACCGGCTTTTCGATGGTCCCGAGGATGTTCAGCGCAAAGGTCCGGCTGACGGTCTCGGCGGCCCGAAGGACATGCGGATCGTAGGCGCTGACCAGAATGACCGAGGCGGCGATCCCCCGTTCGCCCATCTGGCGCAGCATCTCGACGCCGTCGATCTCGGGCATCTGCAAATCGGTCACGATCAGGGCGGGAGGATTGTCGGGCCGCACCATCTCCAAGGCCTCGCGGCCGTTGCGGGCGGAAACAACATGCTGGATCCCAAGACCGTCCATGATCCTTGCCAGAAGGGTCAGCTGGAACCCCTCGTCGTCGACGATCAGGACATGTCCATCCAGGATATGGCGCCCCCCACCGGTTTCCGTCATGGGATGACCGGCCCCAACAGTCGATTGATGTTGGACTTCAGGACCTTGGCCGATGTCGGTTTGACGATATAGCCGTTGACCTTGCCCTTTTTCGAGCTCACGACGGTACCTTCCTGCGCGTCGGCGGTCAGAAAGACCACCGGGGTGCCCGCGATCTCCACATTCTTGAACGCCCGCAGCTTGGTCAGGTATTCCAGACCGTCAACCGGTTCCATATGGATGTCGCAAAAAACGATGTCCGGGCGCAAGCGGACCGTCATCTTCAAGGCGGCACCGCCCTCTTCCGCCTCATGGACATGCCGCACGCCAAGGCGTTCGAGGGTCTGAACGACAAGCGTCCGCATGTAGGGCTGGTCCTCGACAACCAGGACCCGAAGGGTCTCCAAGCTTGGTGTAACTCCGGCCATAGACGTGCTCTTTCTCAGTTGACTGCTTCTTTCGGGTTCTCATTTCCCCGGACCTCGGCCCGCAGGGGCGCCAGGGCGTCCAGGAGCTCTGTCAGGGTTTCGGCGAGACCGTCCCGATAGATGTCCGCCGTGTCGGGATCCTCATCGTCCAACGCATCCTGGATGTCCTTCATCAGCCGCCCCATGCGCGTCGCCCCGGTCGAGAGCGCCGCCCCCTTCATGGCGTGGGCGACATGCCGGGCCTCGCCATAGGCTTCGTCCGCGAAGGCCCGGTCGATCTTCGCGACCTCGCCTTCCAGCGTGTCGACGAAGCCGAGCACGAAGTCGGCGGCGTCCTCGTCGAACGCTCCGAAGGCATCGAGCAGGGCGTCCGGATTGAAGATGTCCGGATCGACGCCGGCGACATGGGCCCGCAAGCCCTCCTCGGCCACCTCTTCGACCCCGCTGTCAACGGCCGCCGGGACCTCTTCTTGCTGACGCAGCGTCCGGATCTCGAACGCCGCCGGGATGTAGGTCCGCAGAACATCCTCGAGCCTCTCGATTTCGATCGGTTTGCGGAGGTAGCCGTCCATCCCGACCTCCTGGCAGCGCTTGGCCGTCTCCGGCAGAACATCGGCGGTCAGCGCCACGATCGGAAGCCGCCCACCCTCGCCCTCCTGCTCGAGGGTCCGGATCCGCGAGGTCAACTCGAAACCGTCCATGACGGGCATGTGGAAATCGCTGAGCAGCAGATGGTATTGGTTCTCCGCCAGCATCCGCAGGGCGATCTGGCCGTCCGCCGCCATCTCGTGGGCGATGCCCATCCGGTTGAGAACCCGGGCGATGACCATCTGATTGGTCGGGTTGTCCTCTGCCACCAGCACCATCGCGCCATGCGACCGCGCCGACTCGGCATCCGGCGGTACGAAGGTCCGTGCCGCCACCGACGCCTCGTTCAGACGCTCGATCGGCAGCGCGCCGACCGCGACGGCAACGAAATCCCAAAGACGTCTGGCATGGACCGGTATCGTGATCGTTCCAAGGAACCGGTCTTCGGGAAACGCCATCTGATCGAGTTGCAACGCCGACAGCGCCATATGGGGAGCGGTCACGACCACATTCGGATGGTCGAGCCCAAGCTGTTCGGGAACGATCCGCCCCCATTCGACCACCGATGGGATGCCGGGCCGGCCGTCGAGCACCAACAGGTCGACCTCGTCCCGCCCGTCGGGCAGGGAGAGCGAATCTACATTCTGGACATATTCGATGTCGGCGACCCCACCGAGACGCAGCGAGCGCATGAGGGTCTCCGCCTCCCGCGGATCGTAGCCTGCCAGAAGGACACGCGCGCCGGTCAAATCATAGGGTGCCTTGACGAAGGCCTCGCCCACCAGCTCGAAGGGTATCTCGACCCAGAACAGCGAGCCCTCGCCCTCTTCCGACTCAACCCCGATGGCACCATCCATCAATTCGACCAGTTGCTTCGAAATGGCGAGGCCCAGCCCGGTCCCGCCGAACCGCCGGGCTGTCGAACTGTCCGCCTGGACAAAGGCCTGGAACAGGCCAGCGACCTGCTCGGGGCTCATACCGATCCCGGTATCCTCGACCTCGAAGCGCATGCGGTATTGCACGCCGTCGGTCGGCAGATGGCGCACCCGGATGGTGACGGCGCCCTCTTCCGTGAACTTGACCGCGTTGCCGGCAAGGTTGAGCAGCACCTGCCGGACACGGGTAGGATCGCCCACGACCGTTTCCGGCATCTGATCGTCGATATCCACCAGCAGCATGAGGCTCGCCGCCTCGGCCCGGGGCGCGACCAGGTCGGCGACCCCCTCGACCTGTTCCAGGAGATCGAAATGGACCCGCTCGATGGCCAGCTTGCCGGCCTCGATCTTCGAAAGGTCGAGGATGTCGTTGATGATCGTCAGCAACGCTTCGGAGGATTGGCGGATCGTGCGCGTCATCTCCCGCTGATCCGTGGTCAGTTGGGTCTCGCTGAGGATCTGCGCCATGGTGACGACGCCGTTCATGGGGGTACGGATCTCGTGGCTCATGGTCGCCAGGAAGTCCGACTTCGCCTTGGCGGCGTCCTCCGCGATCGCCTTGGCCTCCAGGAGCTCGCGTTCCAGCGCCTTCATGTCGGAAACGTCGTAGAGCCAGTTGACCCATTTGTCGCCGTCGGAGAATTCCAAGGGCTGCACGGTCAACAGGCCGTCGATCCGCCGGCCCGACTTGGTCTTCATGACGATCGCGCGGTTGTGGACCTCCTTCTCCGCCTCGATCTCGGCAAGCAGGTCCGCCCGTTCGGCCTTATCCCAATAGAGCATGGCCGGGCTCTTGCCGATCATCTCCTCACGGCTATGCCCGAAGATCTCCACGGCGCGGTCGTTGACCAAGTCGAGGCGGCCGTCCGCCCCGACGATCACGCAACTGGCGGAACTGGCGTTGAGGATCGCCGAAAGCCGCTGCTCGCTCTCCTGTAATTGGGCCTCGTATCGCTTCTGTTCCGTGATGTCGTATTGGGCGATGAGCAGCCCACCCTCGGTCGTGCGGCCATAGCGGTAGCGGTAGGTGCGACCGTTTTGGTGTTGGGTCTCGCCCTGTCCCCCCTCCGCACGCCGGCGCTCGGCCAGGTTCTTCTCGATCCAGGCCTCGGGGTCCGTCTGGGCCAACGGCGCCTGGATCAAGCCCGCGTCGAGGGAACGGCGCAGCAGGCCCTCCATGGTCCAGCCGATGATCTCCGCCGGCGGCGGGGCGGAGGGGTACATTTCGTGATAGGACTTATTCGCGAAAATCACCTGCTCTTCACGGTCGTAGAGGATGACCATGTCGGAGAAGCTGTCGAGCGCCTCGCGGAGCAGCGACCCGCGCCGTTCGCTCTCGGCCAGTCTGATCTGAGCGGCGCGCCGGTCGGTGATGTCCTCGATGAAGGCCATGATCGCCTGATCGCCGTCATAGTCGACCAGACGGGAACTGACCGAGACCCAGAGGCGTTTCCCATCCAGACGCTTGACGCTCACCTCGTAGCCGGCGACTTCACCGTCGGCCAAGACCCGTTCGACATAGCGGTCCCGATCCTTGGGATTGCTGTAAACCGACCCGGCATCCTCCAGCGGCTGCCCCTCTTCGATGCCGAACATCCGGCGGAACGCGCCGTTGGCCATCAATGGCGCGCCGTTGGTCCTGGTGAGGATGAAGCCCAACGGGGAGGTCTCCAGCAGGGTGCGCAAACGCTCCTCGGCCATCTTGATATCCGTGACGTCGGTCAGGCTGATCACCACCCCACCATCGGGCGTGGGGCCGGCGCTGACATCGTAGACATGCCCCTCGTTCACGACCTCGGTCCGGGTGACCGCGCCACTCATCAACGCCTCGGCCCGGATACGTGCCATTTCTTCGAGATCGCCCTCGCCATAAAGGCCGCGCTGCGCCAATTGGAGGACCATGTCCCGCAGCGGCCGGCCAACGAACATCTCGTCCGACGTGAAACTGAGCGCCTCGCGATAGCGCTCGTTCCACACCAACAAATGGCCGTCCGCGTCGAACGCCCCGACGCCCTGGCGCAGATTCTCGAGGATGTCGGTAATTAGCTGGGACTGTTCCTGGATCTTCCTTGCCGCCGCTTTCCGTTCCGTGATGTCCCGCACCGAGGCGACAACGAACTGCCCGTCGTCTGTTTCCAGGGGGCTCAGGGTGATCTCGACCGGGAAGACGGTCCGGTCCTGGCGCAGGGCGAAGAGATCGCGCCCGCCCCCCATCTCGCGGACCCGACCGGCCTGCAGGAAGCCGCGCCGCAGCCCGGCATGACCGGTCCGCACATCTTCGGGGACGAGCGTGTCGACATTCGCCCCGATCAATTCGGCGGCCTCGCAGCCGAACACCGCCCCGCATCGGCGGTTCGCGAATCGGATAATGCCATCCTGGTCGATGATCAGGGTGGCGTCCGGCGCCGCTTGCAGGATTTGCGACGACTGATGCTCGTTGCGTTCCGCCCGTATCCGGGCGGCGTCCACGTCGCGGGTCCGCTCCGCCACACGATCCTCCAACTCCGCGTTGGCGCGTGTCAGCACCTGGGCGGCGTTACGTCCCGACCACAAGGAGAACGCCGTCAATCCCAGGCCGACGAACACCGTGCCGCCGACCAGCCCCAGCACGATGTTGCGGGCTGTCCGATAGGGGCCGAGCGCCTCCTGCACATCCACTTCCGAGGCAAGGCCGATCTCGAACCCGCTATCCCAAAGCCAGGCGCCGAAGACGGGCACACCGCGATAGTCATGATAACCGTCGCCACCAACATCCACATCCGTCTGGCCCAGCACCGCCGAAGTCGCCATGCGCGTGAGATCGCTGGATCGATTGGTCGCCAGATCGCCCCCGGCGCCCAACCCTTCCGGACCGGGGTCGGTCAGCCTCACCGTCCGGACCTCGTCCCCGGGCCGCTCCGCCAGACCGGCGGCGATCAGTTCGTCCGGGAATCGCGTCTCGGTCAGCAACAGGCCGGACCGGGTGAAAGCATAGATCTCGCCGCTGTCGAAAAGCCGACCATAGGCCAGGATGGCGTTGAGATCGTCGGTGCTGTCCGGGCTGATCAACAAGAGCCCTCGTTCCGAATTGCCCAAGGACACGGGAACGCCGAAGAAGGACCGCAAGGATCGTCCCTGCGGCGACGGGTCCACCGCGTCGACCGCATCCCGACCGTTGGAATCCGAGGTCCAGATCGACGGCAGGAAAAGCGGGGTCAACTCACCGGCTTCCAGGTATCCCGCCGGCATGAGATCGGTCCAGGGGATGGAGGCGCCGGATGGGTCCTGAACGAGATCGACGACCGGATCGCCGAAGCGGTCCAGCACGGCGATGTCGGCCAGATTGAAGAGGGCGAGCGCCTGACGCATTTCCGCCACGGCACCTTCCCGCCCCTCGACGACGCTTTGCAGGGCATCGCGCATCTGTGGATGCATCGCCACCATTTCGGCGCGGTGCGTTTGATCGTCGGTCCAGGCTCTGAGATGAGCGTGCCGGCCGATCAGGCTGGCTTCCAGATTGCCGGCGATCTGGGCACGGGTCTGGCGCTCAAGAACGTCCAACGTCCGCATGGTGAGGAAGACGGTACCGCCGAGAAAGATCACCAGGACGGCGCTACCCCCGAGGATCAGCTTCGACGATCCGAAGGCGGCCACCGCGTCCTGCCGCGCCAAATGCCGGAGCAGGACGGAGACCAGGACCAGCCCGGCGACCACTCCCAGGATGGCCCACCAGAGTTCCGAGAGGATGACCGCACTGCCGTTGCGCCGGGTCTCTGGTGCCGCACGGGCCAGTATTTCCGATGCGGTGAACGCCGGGGGATCGATCCAATCGCGGCGCAGCTCGCGCAACCGGCTTTGCGGGATCGAATCGACCGCCCGTTGCAGCAGGCGCAAAAGTATCTCGCGATCCTTCGGCACGGCGATGCGCAGCGCGCCTCCCTCATGGGCGCGGCTTTCGACAACGGTCAGTTCCGGCCGGGGCATTGTCCGCTGCTCGTTCCCGAACATCACCATGGTGGTCGCATAGGCGTCGATATCGCCGGCGACCAGCGCCCGCAGCCCCTCCGCATCGCTCACGAAGCGCCGGGTCGTCCCACCGCCTTCCGCGAACTCGGCGACGGTGCCGGCGAAGGCGATTCCGTCGAGCATGCCCGTGGTCAACCGGCTGAGATCGGAAAAGCCGGTCACGTCGGGCCGGGTCTTGCGGGCGACCAGGACGATCGGATCGTTGGCATAGGGTTTGGTGAAGCCCAGGGCCGCCGCCCGGTCCGGCGTGATCGACATGCTGAGAGCCAAATCGACCTCGCCGGCCATGACCGTGTCGACCACGTCGGTCCATTGGCTGCGGGCCTCGGGCACCAGGTCGACCTCGAGCCGGTCCTCGATCAACCCAAGCAGGTCCGCGTTCAGCCCCCGATACGCACCGGTTTCATCGAAGATATCGATCGGTTCGATGAAATTGGTGACGGCCACGGTCAGGGGTGCGTTCGCCTCCAGCCATCGCCGTTCGCCGTCTGACACCCGAAAGACCGAGGGGGCAAAGAAATGATCCGCCCGGTTCGGCAGCCAGCGGGCCTCGATGCGGGACAATTCCTCCTTGGGGATCGATTCCAGCCCATAATCGACCGTGTCCAGCAGGTCGGCTTTGCCCTGGCCAACGGCGGCGAACAACTCATTGGTGATCAGGGTTTCGCCGCGCCGGACAAGGCCGGCATAGCCGAGCCGGGCCAGCGTCGTATCGGTCTGGATCACCTCGTTGAACAGGTAGTCGATCTCCCCTTTCAAGAGGGCGAGGACCATGGGTTCGTCGACATCGAAGAGTACCAGATCCGCCTCGGGGAGATTGTCCTGCAGATAGCTCTGATGAAAGGTTCCGCGTAAAACGCCGACCCGCTTTCCGCCCAGATCGGCGGAGGTTGGGCTGGCAATGGATGCCGGTCCATAGAGGGCCGAGGGGATGAGGTGGATCGGCGCGCTGAAATCGAGCCACCAGTCCCGGTCCTCGCTGAAGAAAAGCCCGGAATGGATATCCGCATAGCCTTTGCGCATGGCCTCAAGCGTGCCCTGCCAGTCCGAAAGCCGGAAGCGGACCTTGCGGCCCGTATGTTCCGACCACGCGTTCCAGAAATCCACCAGCAGACCCGACGGTTCTCCCAGGGGCGAGATGAAGCTGAAGGGCGCGTAGTCCTGATACAGCGCGATGACGAGCGCGCCGTCCGCCGCCGCCGGAGAACCGGTGGCCCATTGCCGCATGACGGTCGCGATCTCCTCCTGCCCGATCTCCGCGAAACCCGCGTTGAGCAGCCGGACGATATCCGTTCGGCCCTTGGCCGAGGCGACATGCCAATCGCTGGAATAGAGGCTGAGGGAGGTGCCCGTCGGGTAATCCGCGACCAGGCCGGCCTCGTCGAGATGCAACAACGCCGATTCCGTATCGGCCGCGAAGACCTGGATCCTCCCGGCCTTCAGATCCTCCATGATCGCCGTATAGGACGGATAGGACTTGATTCCGTCCGTCCCCAACCGGCGCATGAGCATTTCCTCGACCGCGTCGCCGGCCAGAACCCCGACGCGATAGCTGGTCAACGCGTCGACCGAGAAGGCGCGCGGCAGATCGCGATGCAGGAAGGCTCGCGTGTTGGTCTCGAAGATATCGGCGCCGTAGGCGAGATAGAGCTCCCGCTCGGGGGTCTTGAAAAGGCCGGCATGGCCATCGACGGCGCCATCACGCACGAGGGCGAGGGTCTGTTCCCAGGGAGCCGGGACCCAGTCGATCTCGACGCCGGTGCGCTCCTGCCAAATCCGCCAAATGTCGATGAGCATGCCATCCGGGCGGCCGTCCGATGTCTGCATCTGGAACGGCGCGCAGTCCTGGCAATAGGCGAGGCTGATGCGGTCCTGGGCGACTGCCGACGTCGGCAAGAGACTTGCGATCAGGACCCCCACCGCAATAACGACCGCGCCAAAGACCAACCGCATATTCTCTCTCCGGCTATCGTCGACCCCCATCGACAAATAAGCCGCAAAAGCAAGGCAATAACAAATAAAATTGCAGCCGTCGGAATTGCTCGATTTTCAAAAGCCACGCCAAACAAGTCCACACAGCTTAACCATGAATCTCCAAAGGGATTAAATACTGATGAAACCAATACTATTGTATAGGTTTTCTGTTCCTTCCAGAACGCGCCCCGGCAACCAGCGCGGCGGCCGCGACCAACACGACCATGCCATCAAAGGGTTCATCGTGGACCACCGCCCTCAGCCCCTCCCAAATCAGACTGGCGAAGGGGACCGGCAGCAGCCAAAGCGGCATCCGATAACCCGCGAGCCTCAGTATCGCCACGGTGACCAGTATCAGCGAAAGCGGGGTCAGCCCCACGGATAGGAGCGCCGGCACGGACGCCGGACCACCCCCTCCCGCGACCGCGCCCGCAACCACGGCCAGCCCCATGAGAGCGGACGGCGGCAGCAGCGCCCGGCCGATCGCCGGTTTCCCGAGCGGCGCCCGGATCGCCCAGAGCGCCAGCAGGGCGGCTTGGCCGAGAAAGGCATAGCCAAAATAGGGTCCCGCCCAATTGAGCTGGCCATAGGTCCCGATCCAGTAGGCCCCGCCGACCCAGAGCCATCCGGCCGCGAGCCCCGCGCCGATCGCCGGCGCGGCGGCGGGCCCGCCCCGCCGGGCGGCCAGCGGCAGCGCAACGGCGATCGCCAGCGCCACAGCCTGCAAGGGCCAATGGGCGGCCAGATAGTCGGCGACCACGAATCGGTAGACCTCGCCCGAATAGGGAATCAGGCGATCGAGCACCTCACAGGCTTTCGACGTAATCGATCATCCGCCGCCTGGTCTTGGCGTCGGGTAGGGGTCCGGCCATCGCCCCCATATTCTCGGCCATATGGTCGACCCGCGTCGTCGCCGGGATGGCGCAGGTCACGGCGGGATGAGAGACGATGAATTTCAGGAGGAACTGCGCCCAGGTCTCGATGCCGTATTCGGCGGCCCAGCCGGGCAGAGGCTCGCCTTCGAGGCGTTGGGTCAACGCGCCGCGCTGGAAGGGCCGGTTGACGATCACGCCGATGCCGCGATCCGCAGCCATGGGCAACAGCCGGTCCTCGGCCTCCCGGTCCACGATATTGTGGGTGAACTGGACGAAATCCACGTCGTCCCGCCGCATCAGCGAGAGCATCTCGTCATGGCGCCAGCCGTGGGACGTGGTGAGACCCACATAGCGGACCAACCCCTGCTCCTTGCGTTCGACCAGCATGGGAAGATGCTCCTCCCAATTGACCAGATTGTGCACCTGGAACAGGTCGAAGCGGGCCAGGCCCCAGAGACTGAAGGAATCGGCCATCTGGCTCACACCCTCCAGGGGCGAGTCGGTCCAGATCTTGGTGGCCGAGAAAAGCCGGTCGTCGACGCCGATGCGTTTGAACGCGTAGCCCAGCACCTCCTCCGACGAGCCATACATCGGCGAGGAATCGATCATCCCGCCGCCCCAACGGAAAAACTCCCGCAGCACCTCGGCGCGGAGATCCCGCAGCGAGGTGACCCCACCGACATTGAAGGTGATCCAGGTGCCCATGCCGACGGCGGGAATTCGCTCGCCGGTCTTCGGAATGGCACGGGTCAGCAGGGGCGTTGCCGCCCCGGCCCGCGACCAGCCAAAGGGCGGGGTCAGCGGCAGGGCGGCCGGCAGGGCGACCGCCAGTCCGGCCGCACCCGCCGCCGTCAGGAAGCGCCGACGGCTTGGCGTCGTCTCGATAGGATTTCTCATGACCCTTTCGAGATAAGCATACACGGCTGGGATGTGAACCCGTGCCATTGCCGCAGCCGGTCCGGATTATGCGTCAGACGGCGGTGAAGTCGGGCTTCCGCTTCTCGAAAAAGGCGCGGATGCCCTCCCGGGCCTCGGCGCCGCCGAGGGCCTGGGCAATCCCATCACCCTCCAGCTCCAACTGCACATCGACCGGATTGGTCTGGCCCGACGAGATCAACCGCTTGCCCGCCGCGATGGCATGGGCGGGCCCTTTCGCGAGCCGATCCGCCATCGCCTGCGCCTCCGCCAAGGTCCCACCCGGTTCCGTGATCCGGTTGACGACACCGAAGTCGTGCAGCCGCTCCACCGGGATACGGTCGCCAAACCAGATCATCTCCGTCACCAACTGACGCGGCAGGGAGGCCGACAGGAAAGCGGTCGAGCCTCCATCCGGCGTGATCCCGATGTTGACATAGGCGACCGAGAAATAGGCTCCCTTCGCCGCCACCACGAGATCCCCCGCCAAGGCGAGCGAGACCCCGGCCCCGGAGGCGCCGCCCTCCACCGCCGCGATCACCGGCTTCGGACAGGCGCGGATCGCCCGGATCATGGCGTGGAGCCTGTCGACCGAGCCACGCCGGGTGCTGTAATCGGCCTCGGACCGCGCTTTGAGGCCGGAGAGATTGCCGCCGGAGGAGAAGAACCCCTCGGCACCGGTGATCACCACGGCCCGGACGCTGTCGTCCTCGCCAGCCGCCAGCACCGCCGCCCGCAATCCGTCGATGGCCTCCCAGGACAGGGCGTTCCGGGTCTTCGGATCGGAATTGACGATGGTGAGGACACCGCCGTCCTGGCGGGTCAGTGTTTGGGCGGCGGAAACAGGCTGCTGCATCACGCCGCCTCCTGGGCCGAGAAGCGTTGGAAACGGGCCAGATGGTGATCGCTGTCGCCGAGAAGATGGTCGATCATGATCAGCCGCTTGGCGTAATGCGGCAGGCTGTATTCCCAGGTCATGGCGATCCCGCCGTGGAGCTGGATCGTCTCCTCGGCGACCAGCCGGCCGACCCGGCCGGCCAGGTTTTTCGCGGCGGAGACCAGCTTCTCCCGCTCTTCCCGCGCGCCGTCGAGATAGCCGCTGGCCAGCATGACGGCGGACCGGGCCTGCTCGATCTCGAGAACCAGGTCGACCATGCGGTGCTGGATCACCTGGAACTTCCCGATCGGCCGGCCGAACTGGGTCCGGGTCTTGAGATAGTCGAGGGTGATGTCCTTCGAGACCTCCATGATCCCGACCGCCTCGGCCGCCAGCGCAAGGCAGCCACGGGCAATGGTCTCTTCTAGAACCGGGAACGCCTCGCCCGGCGTGCCGATCGGTTCGGCCAGGACATTATCGAGCGTCACCTCGGCCGCTTGGCCGCCTTCCACGGTCCCATAGGCCCGCCGCGAAACGCCCGGCGCTCCGCCCTCGATCAGGAACAGGCCGATGCCGTCCTCGGACGCCACATCGCCGGAGACCCGGGCGCTGACCACGAGGCAACCTGCGCTGTCCCCGTTGAGCACCACCGCCTTGGCGCCGTTGAGACGCCACCCATCCTCGCTCTCCGTCGCCATGGTCGCGACATGGGAGAGCGAATACCGGCCGCCCGGCTCGCCATGGGCCAAGGCCAGGGTGAGCGAGCCGTCCGCGACCTGCTCCAGGGTGGCCTTCTGGGCGTCGCTGCCCGCTTTCAGAAGCGGCGTCGCGCCGAGGATCGCCGACGCCAGGAAGGGTTCGACGACCAGAGCGCGGCCCACTTGTTCGAAGACCAGGGCGATATCCTCGCCCTCGCCGCCGAGCCCGCCGGCCTCCGGCGGCAACAGCGCGCCGACCAGGCCGAGGTCCGCCATCTCCCGCCACAGCTTGGGATCATATCCCTCGTCGCGGTCGGCATTGGCGTGACGGACGTCGATCGAATAGCGGTCGCGCAGGAAACGTTCCGCCGTTTCCGCCAGCATCCGCCGTTCTTCGGAAAGTGTGAAATCCATGGTGTTGTTCCTCTAGGGCCGGTTTCCCCTCGCCCCTCGCTTACGCTCGCACCTCTCCCCAGGGGAGAGGTGGTAAAGCGGGTTCCCTCTGCCCTCGGGGATAGGGTGAGGGGGAAACCTGAACCGACATTTGCATCAAAGCCCCAACATCGCCTTGGCGACGATGTTGCGCTGAATTTCGTTCGAGCCGCCGTAGATCGACAGCTTGCGCATGTTGAAATACTGACGGGCCAGCGGCATCGCGTCCTCGGGACCGATGGGCTCCTCGTTGTAGCCCTCGTCGAAGGCCTCCGGCACGAAGGGCATGGCATAGGGACCCACGGCCCGGCGCATGAGATCCGTGATCTCCTGGCGGACGATGGTGCCCTTGATCTTCAGGAGCGAGCTTTCCGGACCCGGCGCCTTGCCCTGCCCGGCCGCCGAGACGACCCGCAGGTTGAACATGTCCATGGCAAGAAGATCGATCTCCACCTCGGCCATCTTGGCGGCGAACATCGGATCCTCGGCCAGCGGCCTGCCGTCCTGCTGTTCGCGGGCGGCGATCCGCTTCAGATGGGCGAGCGCCTGCTTCGAATAGGCGACACCGGCGATGCCTGTCCGCTCATAGGTCAGCAGGAACTTGGCATAGGTCCAACCCTTGTTCTCCTCCCCGACCAGGTTCTCGACCGGCACCTTGACGTCGGTGAGCCAGACCTCGTTGACCTCGTGCTCGCCATCCAGGGTGTAGATCGGCCGCACCTCGACACCCGGCGTCGCCATGTCGATCAGAAGGAAGGAAATTCCCTCCTGCGGCTTGGCGGCGTTGGGGTCCGTCCGCGCCAGACAGAAGATATGGTCCGCATGGTGGCCCAGCGTGGTCCAGGTCTTCTGGCCGTTGACGATGTAATGGTCGCCGTCGCGAACCGCCGAGGTTTTCACGGAGGCGAGGTCGGACCCCGCCCCCGGCTCGGAATAGCCCTGGCACCAGCGATGCTCGCCGGAGATGATCTTCGGCAGATAGTGCTTCTTGTGCTCTTCGCTGCCGAACTCGATCAGCACCGGGCCCAACATATTGGGACCGAAGGGGACGATCCGCGGCGCGCCGGCGGCGATCATTTCCTCTTCGAAGATATGCTTTTCGACCGGCGAGAAGGCCGCGCCACCATGCTCTTTCGGCCAGTGCCAGCACAGCCAGCCCCGCTCGCGCAGCAGGCTATGCCAAAGCTCGTAGTCCTCCTTGGTGAGGCGCTTATGGCCCCTCACCTTGTCGGAGAGGCCCTTCGGCAGCTTGTCGGCAAGCCATTGCCGGACTTCCTGACGGAAGGCCTCCTCCTCGGGGGAATAGTTGAGTTCCATGTCCTTGCCTCCTTACAGAGTGTCCCCGTGGCCCCAGACGGTTGTGACCTGACTCGACAGCACGCCGCCATTGCCATGGGCGACACAAAGCCGTGTATCCGGAATCCAGCCGCCTTCCTCGCGTGCGCCCTCGTCGTCGCCGGCGGACCATCGGATCTGACGAATCGCCTCGATCATGACGAACAGCCCATACATCCCCGGATGGACGCAAGACAAGCCACCGCCGTTGGTATTGACCGGCAATTCACCGCCCGGCGCAATGCGTCCACCGGTCACGAAGTCCTTACCCTCGCCCTTGGCGCAGAAGCCGAGGTCTTCGAGGAACAGGATCGTGTTGATGGTGAAGGCGTCGTAGAGCTGGGCGGTGTCCATGTCCTTGGCACCATACCCCGCCATCTCGAAGGCGCGCGGGCCGCTCTTGGCCGCGGCCGTGGTGGTCAGCGACGGCATGGCCGAGATCATCCGGTGGTGATGCTCCATGGCCGAGCCCAACAGATAAACCGGGGTCTTCGGTCCGTCCTTGGCCCGGTCCGCCCGGGTCATGACGATGGCGGCCGCCCCGTCGGTGACCAGGCAGCAATCGAGCTTGCCGAGGGGATCGGAGATCATCCGGGCGGCGAGAACGTCCTCGACCGAGAGATCGCCGCGCATGACGGCCTCGGGGTTGAGATTGGCCCATTGCCGGGCGGAGACGGCGACATGAGCGAGATGCTCCCGGGTCGCGCCGAACTCGTGCATATAGCGCCCCGCCGCGAGTGCGTAGGCGGTCAGCGGATTGCGCGGGCCGTATTTCGCCTCATAGGGCATCGGTTCGGAGATCGACTTGAAGCCGCCGGCGGTCTTCTGGTTGGAGCCATAAGCGATCACCGCCACGTCGATCAGGCCGTAGTCCAGGGCCATGGCGGCCATCAGGGCATGGGCCATGAAGGACGACCCGCCGATATTGGAACCGTCGGAGAATTTCGGCTGGATGCCGAGATGCTCGGCCAGCGACATGGACGCCATGGAATGGAACGCCGTCGCCGCGAACAGGCCGTCGACCTGGGACAACGGGATCTGCGCGTCGTCGAGGGCCTTGTGGACCGCCTCGACCATGATCTCCATCGCGTTGCGGCCCGGCGCCTCGCCGACCCCGGCGGTGGCGAGCCCGACACAGGCGGCTTTGCCTCTCACGGGATGCGTCATGGCTCAGCCCTCCCCGTTGGCGGATGCGGGCTCGAAGATCACCGCGGGCTCACCGCCCGACTCGCCGATCTTCGCCTTGACCTTCATGCCGATCGCGACCTGGTCAGGGGCGATGCCCTCGACCCGGGCCATCATGCGCGGCCCCTCGGCGAGATCGACCAGGGCGATGTTATAGTCGCCGCCCTTTTCCGGGCGCTGGCGGGTGACGGTGGTGGCATAGACCGTGCCGTCGCCGCTGGCCTCGACCCATTCCAGATCGGCCTCGCCGGTACCCGGATTGATGGTCCGGGGATAGAAGACATGCTCGCCGGTGCTGGCCGAGCGCTGGATCATGAATTTGCCCTCGGCCAGATAGGCCTTGAACCGGCCCTCCGGCCCGGGCCCCGAGAAATAGTCGGTCATTCCTGCTTCCTTCAGCTTTCTTGTTTCTTTTCAATCAAGGCATCGAGCGCGACACAGCCCTTGGCCAAGGCGCGCAACGGGTTCATTTCGACGCTTTCCAGCCGATCGCCATTGGCGGCCGCGAAGAGCGACAGGTTGGAAATCGCCCCGGCGAGGGCGTCGAGATCGACCGGGAGCTGGCCCCGCGCCCCTTTCAGGACCGACACGCCCTTGAGCCGCTCGATCATCTCCCGGGCATCGTCCACGCCGAAGGGCGCGCGACGGAACACGACGTCCTTCATCACCTCGGTGAAGACCCCGCCGAGCCCGAACAGCACCACCGGCCCGAAGACCGGGTCGATCCGGGCGCCGAGAATACACTCCACCCCGCCCTCGATCATCGGCGAGAGGATCACCCCCTCGATCCGGGCGGTGGGCATGGCGGCCCGGGCGGAGGCGACGATCTCGGTGAACGCCGCACCGGCCTCCTCGCCGCCGACAACGCCGAGTTTCACGCCGCCGACCTCGGTCTTGTGCAGGATATCGGGCGAGGCGATCTTAAGGGCGAGCGGCCCGCCGATCTCGGCGGCGATCGCCTCGGCCTCCGCCGCCGTCGTCGCCAACCGGTCCTCGACCATCGGCAACCCGGCCGCCGCGAGAACGGATTTCGCGCCCTTCTCGCTCAACGGGCCGTCGCCGAGATCGGCCGGGGCCGGCAGGGCGGGAACCGCCCGCGCCGACTTGCCGAAGGCTTCGCCGAAATACATCAGCGCGGCCATGGCGACGATCGACCGGGTCGGATCCTCGAAATTCGGGAACCCGGCATCGTCGTATTTGCGGCACATCTCGTCCGGCCCGAGCATTACCGACAGGAACAAGCGGTCCTGATAGTCCGCCATGGTCTCGGTCAGATAGTCGAGCAGCGGCTGGCCGAGATGGGGCGAGCCCGCGACGGACGTCCAGAAGCCGATCAGGCCGTCATAGCCGCCGCTGTCCAGCATCATCCGAGTGAAGCGGGGGATGAGACTCAGATCGTTGAAGAACTGGGCGGTCACATCGACCGGATTGCTCGGCGAGGCGAAAGGCAGGATCGATTTGAGCTCGGCCTGCGCGCCCTGCGGCATCGGCGAGACGTCGAGGCCGTAATCCTCGGCGGCATCCGCCATCAGCACGCCGGCCCCGCCGGAGATGGTGACGAGCCCGAGCTTGCGGCCCGCCGGATAGATCCGCGGCCGGCAGGCATAGGCCACATCCAGCATTTCCTCGGTGGATTTGACCCGCCAGGCGCCGTATTGGCGCAGAATAGCGTCGTAGACCGCGTCCTCGCCGGCCATGGAGGCCGTGTGGGAGGAGGCCGCCGCCGCCCCCACCGCCGACCGTCCGACCTTCATGAAGATCACCGGGGTGCGATTGTCCCGCGCCGTCTCCAGGGCGTCGACCAGCATGTCGCCGTCCTTGATACTCTCGGCATAGGCCATGATGGTGTGGACGTCTTCCCGCTCGGCCAACAGCTTGATGACCTCGGCGACATTGACGTCGGCCTCGTTGCCGGTGGTGATCCAATAGCGAATGCCGAGGCCCCTGGAATGGGACGCCATATAGATATGACTGCCATAGGCCCCGGACTGGGAGGCGATGGAGATCCCGCCCGGCACCGGCGTCGCCCGGTCGATGGTCGAGCTGAACGTGGGATAGAAACGGGTTTCCGAATTGAACAGGCCGAGACAGTTCGGGCCGATGATCCGAACCCCTGCCTCTTGCCCGGCCCGCTTCAGGTCCTCCTGCATGCGCATGCCGTCGTCGCCGATCTCGCCGAAGCCGGAGGAGAAGACCATGGCCGTCTTCGCCCCCTTCTCGCCGGCCATGCGGACCTGGTCCGCGACCAACGGCGCCGGCACCGCGATCAGCGCGAAGTCGATCTCGCCCGGAATGTCGGCCAGGCTCGGATAGGCCGGCAGGCCCTGCACCCTGTCCCGCTTCGGGTTGATGGGATAGACCGGCCCATCGAACTTCTGCTCGATCATATGGGAGACCGGGCGGCCACCGATGCGGGTCTTGTCGTCGGAGGCGCCAACGATGGCGATGGATTTGGGATTGAGCAGATCGTCGAGCGAGGTGTGAGCGGGGCTCATCCGACCATCCCCCCGACACTGAGGCCGCCGCAGACATGCATCACCTGGCCCGTGGTGAAGCCAGCGTTGTCGGAGAGGAAATAGGCCGCGGCCTCGGCGATGTCTTCCGGCGTTCCGACCCGGCGCACCGGCACCTGGGCGATCATCCGGTTGCGGATGTCCGAGCCCTCCGGCTGGTTCTGGGCGAACAGTTCGGTGTCGATCGGACCGGGCGCGATGCAGTTGACCGTCACCCCGTCCGGGCCGAGTTCCAGCGCCAGGGTCCTTGTCAGGCCGACGATCGCCGCCTTGGAGGAACCGTAGACGCTGCGCTCCAGCTTGCCGAGCGCGGCGCGGCTCCCGACCGTGACGATACGTCCGAACTTCTCCGCCCGCATGGCCGGGACCATCGCCTGGACGGCCCAGATGACCGACTGGAGATTGGTCCGCATGGTGAGGTCGAAGTCGCCGTCCGTCACGTCCTCCACCAGGGCCGCGCGGATCACGCCGGCATTCGCGACAAGACGGCAGGGTCCGTGCTTCTCGCCGATCTCCCGCAGGGCCTCCTTCGCGGAGGCGTGCCCGAGGTCGACCGCATAGTGGGTACCCGGGAAATCCGCCGCCGGGCTTCTGGAAATGCCGATGACCTCATAGCCGTCGGCGGCCGCGCGCGTGGCGAGGGCCTTGCCGATACCCCGGCTGACACCGGTGATGAGAATGGTGTTCCGTGCCATTGTCCAGCCTCACGCCTCGGTGTGGATCGGAAGACCGAGCGTCGCCCGCCGGCGCAGCCACCCGGTCGGCCGGTAACGGTCCTCGCCGGTCGAGGCCTGGGCCGCCGCCAGGATCCCATGGCAGTTCGCCACGCCCATCTGCTCGGCGAGCTCCAGCGGCCCCTTCGGATAGTTGAGGCCGAGACGCATGGCGAGATCGATATCCGCCGGCGTCGCCAGCCCGATCTCCGCCATGTAGCAGCCGAGATTGGCGACCATGGCCGCCATCCGCTGGCCGATGAACCCCGCGCTGTCCTTGATCGCGGTGACCTTCCGGCCGCCGGCGATGAGCCCCGCCGCAACCGTGTCGCGCTGGTTGGGATCGGCGCCGGGCGCGGTCATGATCGTCACCCGCGCGCCGGTGTCGCCCAGAAGGTCGATACAAACCATACGTTTGGCGTCGGCGCCGGCCTCCAGCGCGACCTCCGTCGCCTCCTTGCCGATGGGCGCGGCCAACAGCGGACAGGCCCCGTCGTCCGGAATGACCGCCAGCCCGACATCGCGGCAGAAGGTGGAAAGCCGGCCGTCGTCCCCGACCAGGGACACGGGGCCGGGCTCGGCACCGGCCGGATCGTGGTCCGGCGACGGCTTGCCAACGGCCTCTGCGCCCTGATAGTCGAACCAGCCGCCGCCGGTCTTCCGGCCGAAGCGGCCCGCGTCGAACATCGCCTTGTGGATCGGCGCGGTCTTGATCCGCGGGTCCTGCATGTAACCGTCATAGACAATCTGGCTGACCGGGTAGTTCACGTCCATTCCGGTGAGATCCATCAGTTCGAACGGACCCATCCGGAAATGCCAGCAATCGCGCATGACCGCATCGATCTGGGACGGAGTCGCGATCTGATCCTGGGCGATCCTAAGTCCCTCGGTGCTGAACGCCCGTCCGCCCATATTGACGAGGAAGCCCGGGCTGTCCTTAACCACCACCGGCGTCCGGGTCATGCGTTTGCCCAGAGCCGTCAGCGCCGTGACCGCCGCGTCGGAGGTTTCCGCCGCGCGGATCACCTCGACCAGCTTCATCAGCGGCACGGGATTAAAGAAGTGCAGACCGGCGATGCGGTCGCGCTTTTCGCAAACCCGCGCGATCGACGCGATCGGGATCGAGGATGTGTTGGACGTGATCAGACAGTCGGCGGAGACGACGGCCTCAATGGCCTTGAAGAGTTCCTGCTTGACGCCGAGATCCTCGAACACCGCCTCGACCACCGCGTCCGCCGGGGCAAGACCGTCGATTTTTTCGATCGGATGAAGCCGTCCGATCGCCGCCTCGGCCTCGGCCTCGGCCATCCGTCCTTTTTCGACCAAACGGCGCAACCGCCCAGCGATCGCCTCCTTGGCCTTGGCGGCACCGCCTTCACGCGCGTCCTGGATCAGGACGGTCATGCCGCCCTGAACGGAGACCTGGGCAATGCCCTGCCCCATGGCACCGGCACCCACAACTCCCAAGGTGTAATCCGATGCGTCGACCGACTTCATGCATACCTCCCTACGCCGTGCCCGGCTCATTTTTGCACTTCCATTGTCGGGGCGGATTGTTAGCATCCGGCGCCAATAATGAAACTGTTTTTTGCAGGTCGAAACGCAAACGGAAGGAAACAGGGAATGTCCGAGAGCGATCTGGTGCTGACCGAGATCCGTGACGACGGCGTGGCCGTGGTCCGCTTCAACCGGCCCGAGGCGCTGAACGCCCTCAACATGGCGACACGGAAAGCAATGGCCGACGCCTTCACGGCGCTGCATGACAACCGGGATGTTCGCTGCATCGTGCTGACCGGCGACGACAAGGCCTTCGCCGCCGGCGCCGACCTTAAGGAGTTCGTCGACGAAGGCCCGGTGGAGATCATCCAGCGCCGTTCCGAGCGGTACTGGCATGCGGTCGCCACGACCCCGCAGCCGGTCATCGCCGCCGTACGGGGCTATGCGATGGGAGGCGGACTGGAAGTCGCCATGGCATGCGACCTCATTGTCGTGGGCGAGACCGCGCAACTCGGCCAGCCGGAGATCCGCGTGGGCATTATGCCCGGTGCTGGCGGCACGCAGCGCCTGACCCGGGCGGTCGGCAAGTTCATGTCGATGAAGCTGAACCTCACCGGGAAGCCGATCTCAGGCACTGAGGCCCACGCCCTGGGTCTTGCCAGCGACTGCGTGCCGGACGATGAGGTCCTGGACTTCGCCCTGAAGCAGGCCGCCTCGATCGCGCGGATGCCGGCGCTTGCCGCCCAGGCGATCAAGGAGGCCGTCGTCCATGGCGAGAGCGCCTCGCTGGAGACCGCCCTGCTGCTTGAACGCAAGGCCTTCCAGGTCCTGTTCTCCACCGAGGATAAGAAAGAAGGCATGACCGCCTTCATCGAAAAGCGCAAACCGACCTTCCAGGGCCGCTGATCGCCGCCGATGGTAGGCATTGACCCTTTTGCGCAAGTGCGAAATAGTGTTTCGCAAAATCAATAATACCAATCACCAAATCCGTGATCACAAAGGGAGTAACACGTTCCATGAGAAAAGTTTCCATGCTGCTTGCGGGCGGTGTCGCGCTGGTTGCAAGCTCGGCTTTCGCCGCCGACATCACGCTGCCGGACCAGCTCGCCTGGACCGCCTATGGAACCGGGTCGGCGGGCTATAACCAGTCGGTCGCCATCGGTGCCGCGCTGAAGAACAATCTCGGCGTCGACCTGCGGGTGCTGCCGGGTAAGAACGACATCGCCCGGACCGCGCCGCTGCGGGAAGGCCGGGTGCAGTTCTCCGCCACCGGCGTCGGCGGCTCCTTCATGGCCCAGGAAGGCGTCTTCCAGTTCGGCGCCGAAGGCTGGGGTCCCCTGCCGGTGCGCGTTCTGATGGCGAACAATGGCGGCCGGGTCGGACTTGCCATGGGTGTCGCCGCGGAAGTTTGTGAGAAGGCCGGCAAGCCGGGCTGCGACGGCTTCGAATACTCCGACCTCAAGGGCATGCGGGTGGCCTATGTCCGCGGCGCCCCGGCGCTCAACGTCAATAACGAGGCCTATCTCGCCTATGGCGGGCTGACCTGGGACGACGTGGAGCGGGTCGACTTCGGCGGCTTCAGCGCCTCCTGGGCCGGCCTGGTCAACGGTGAGGTCGACGCCGTCTTCGCCTCGACCAATTCCGGCAAGGCCTATGAAGCGGCCTCCGGTCCGCGCGGCCTCTACTGGCCCCCGATCGATCCGAACAACACCGAAGGTCTGGAGCGGATGAGGGACGTGGCTCCGTTCTTCGCGCCGATGAACGCCAAGGTCGGCGCCACCATCGACGACACCCCGGGCACCCCGACCGCCGGCTATGCCTATCCGGTGCTCGTCGCCATGGCCGATCAGGACGCGGACCTCGTCTACAACATGACCAAGGCGATGGTCGAAATGTTCCCCGACTATGACGGCAACGCGCCGGGCATCGGCGGCTGGTCGAAGGAAAACCAGGACTTCCAGTGGGTCGCCCCCTATCACGACGGTGCCATCCGCTATTGGAAGGAAATCGGTGTCTGGTCCGATGCCGCTCAGGCGCATAACGACAACCTGGTCGCCCGTCAGGCCGCCCTGCAGGCGGCCTGGGCCGAGTTGGAGAAAGCCGACCCGGACAATTGGGACGAAGCCTGGGACGCCAAGCGTCGCGAGGCCCTGAAGGCCGGCGGCTTCGCCGTCGTCTTCTGATCGACCCATGGGCGTTGGGGCCGCGCATCGTAAAGATGTGCGGCCCTTTTCGTCTTCAGACCCGTTCGTCTCTAGGAACGTCATTCCATGACCATGCCCAAGGAGAGCGAGTCGCCGAAAGGCGACACGCCAACAGGTGACGCCCCAACAGGGGAAGCGCCCGCTTCGACCTATACCGGGATTACCCGCTGGACCATTATTGTCGGCACGCTCGGCGCCATCCTGCTTGCCATCCATCAGCTCTTCAACATCGCCCTCTTCGGGGTCGTGCTGATCGAAGGCCGCTATCTCTACCTGTTGGGCGGGATATTCCTCGCCATCGCCTTCCTGACCTTCCGGATCACGGGTGCGAAGTCCGGCCCGGCCCCGCTCTATGACTGGCTTCTGGCCGTCGCCTCCATGGGAGTGGCCGCCTATTTCGCCTGGACGGCGGAAATGAGTCTCGATGGCGGATGGGAATACGCGCCACCGGATCAAGCGTCCTGGGCATCGCTTGTGATGTATCTCCTGATCCTGGAGGCGACCCGCCGGGCGGGCGGCTTCACGATCTTTCTTTTCGTGCTGTTCTTTTCCCTCTACCCGACCTTCGCCGATCACATGCCCGGACCGATCCGGGGCTTCCAGGCGGATTTCTGGCAGACAATCCCCTATCACATCATTTCCTCGGAAAGCTCCTTCGGCATTCCGATGACCGCCTTTGGCAATCTCGTCATTGGCTTCATCCTGTTCGGCGCGGTGCTGCAACGGACCGGCGGCGGCCAGTTCTTCAACGATCTGGCCCTCGCGCTGGTCGGCCGGTTCCGGGGCGGAGCGGCCAAGGTCGCGATTTTCGCCTCCGGCTTCATGGGCTCGATGTCGGGCTCGGTGATCTCCAATGTGCTGACCACCGGCGCTGTGTCGATCCCGGCGATGAAGCGGACCGGCTTCGATCCGCGCTATGCCGGCGCGACCGAGGCCTGTGCCTCCACCGGCGGCGTGCTGATGCCGCCGATCATGGGGGCCACCGCCTTCGTCATGGCCTCCTTTCTGTCGCGCCCCTATGTGGAGATCGCGCTGGCGGCGGCCATCCCGTCCCTGCTCTACTATTTCGGTCTGTTCGCGCAGATCGACGCCTATGCGGCGCGCAAGGGACTCAAGGGCCTGCCCCCCGCCGAAGTACCGTCCATGCGCTTCGCGGCCAAGGAGGGCTGGCCCTATCTCTTCGTCTTCGGCGTGCTCATCTTCATGATGATCGGCCTGAGGCAGGAGACCCTGGCCCCCTTCTACGCCACCGCCCTGCTGCTGGTGATCAACCAGGTCCTGCATCGCTTCCGCTTCACCGGACGGTCGGCGGGCGATCTCGTGGTCGCGGTCGGCCGTAGCCTCGCGGAGTTGACGGCGGTCCTGCTCGGGATCGGGCTTATCGTCGGGTCCTTCTCGGCTACCGGCCTTGCCGGCACGCTGGTCAACGACCTGGTGTTCATCGCCGGAGACAACACGCTGGTGCTGCTGATCATGGGAGCGATCACCGCCTTCATCTTCGGCATGGGGATGACGGTCACGGCCTGTTACATCTTCCTCGCCATCGTACTGGCCCCGGCCCTTGAACAGGCCGGCCTCAACCAGCTCGCCGTCCATCTGTTCATACTCTATTGGGGGATGGTCAGCTTCATCACGCCGCCGGTCGCCCTCGGCGCCTTCGCGGCGGCGACCCTGGCCGGCGCCAATCCGATCCGGACCGGGGTCGAGGCGATGAAGCTCGGCGGCGTCATCTATATCGCGCCCTTCTTCTTCGTGCTGAACCCCGCCCTGGTCGGGGAAGCGCCGACCTGGGAGGTCATCGTCGTTCTGATCACGGCCCTGCTCGGCGTCGGCTTCATCAGTATGGCGCTCCAGGGCTATGTCAGCCTGATCGGCGGGCTCGGCAGCGGGGCAACCGGCTATGGCGCCCGGATCGTGCTGTTCATCGGCGGCCTGTTCTTCGCGGCTCCGGCCAACGATATGATCGGCTTGAACCACCTGGAACTTTCCGCCATTGGTCTGCTCCTCGCCATCGGCCCGTTGGTCTTCGCCTGGCGGAACGGCCGGGCCGAACAGGCCCGCGAACTGGAAGGAGATGCGATTTGACGGAAAGCGAGCCGAAGAACCGGCAATTCATCACCGCGCTGGCGCGCGGGCTCGAGGTCTTGCGCTGTTTTCGGCCCGACGATCCAGCCCTGTCCAACCAGGAGTTGGCGGCCCGCACCGGCCTGCCGAAGCCAACCATCTCCCGGTTGACCCACACCTTGACCGAACTGGGCTATCTCGTCTCCTCGCCCCGGTCCGGGACCTTCCAACTCGGACCGGGCGTCCTCGCCCTCGGCTATGCCATGCTGGCAGGGATCGAACTTCGGGAACGGGCGCGGCCGGCGATGGAAGAACTGGCCCGCCACGCCAGCGCCACCGTCGCCCTCGGGGCGCGGGACCGGCTGGCGGTGGTCTACCTCGAGGTCGCCCGCGGTCCACAGATCATCACGCTGAGCCGGAAGGTCGGCGCCCGGCTGCCGATCCAGTCGACGGCCATGGGCCGGGCGATCCTCGCCAGCCTGCCGCCGGCGGAGCGGGACTATCTGTTGCGGGCGCTGGACGAGAAGGTGCCCGATCAGGCCCAGCAGATCCGGGAGAGCGTCGCCGAGGCGATGGAGCAGATCGAGAAACAGGGTTTCTGTACATCCTTCGGCGATTGGATCCCGGACGTGAACGCGGTCGCCGCGCCGGTCCTGTCCCTCGACGGGGACGATCTCTACGCGATCAATGTCGGCGGCCCCTCCTTCATGGTGTCGAAGGAGCGTCTGACCGACGACCTTGGCCCACGCCTCGCCAAGGTGGCCGCCCTACTCGGCGCACCCAAGGAAGCGATCCTGCGCCAAGCCCACGGCTGACCGTTGCCGCGGCGCCGCACGATCTTCCTTGCGCTTCCGGTCCACAGTTAGGTTAATTTGGCCTTAACGGAAGCGTGGGGACGAAGGTCCCGTCTGATCCATTCGGAGGGACAGAGTGCCGGATGTCGAGAACCAAGGTCACGGCTTGGGGGAGACGGCCACGCCGTCTATGTCCCGACGCCTGCTGATCGAACGGCTGCGCATTTTCGTCGATCAGACCCAGGACGCCTTCATCGGCCACAGCACAGTGGCGATCGCCGTTACCTTTCTGCTCTACAACACCAGCGACGATCCGGGCCTGGTGCTGATCTGGGGTGCGGTGACCCTGCTCTTCGCCGTCATCCGCTTCGCCATCTACAGGCGGTTCCCGAAATCGCTCACCGACGAGGCCCAGGCCCGGCGCTGGGCGACCTTGTTCCAGGTCATCACCTTCATCTCCGGGTGCACCTTCGGAGCTCTGCCGGTGCTGTTCTTCGAACCGGACAATTTCGAGATCACGGCCTGGATCGTGATGATCCTCTGCGGTCTGTCCGGCGGCGCGGTCAGCACTCTGTCCGCCCATGTCCCCGCCTATCGATTCTACTCGGTCGCCCTGCTGTCCCCGGTTGTCATCGTACTGCTAACCTATCAGCGATACGATCTGGGGGTCCTGGCGGGCCTTTTCGTCTTCATGTTTTTCTTCTTCGACCGCTTCGCCCGGCGCTTTCAGGCGATGCTGATCCAGGAGATCGAATCGCGTCTCGACAAGGACGACATCGCCCAGGATCTCACCAGCCAGTCAGATATCCTGAAGTCCGTCATGCGGTCGATCCCGAATGCCATCGCCGTTGTCCATCGCGACGGCCGCTTCCTTTATTTTAACCATCGCTTCAAGTCGCTTTTCGAGGTGCCGGACCACCTTATCGGCACCCTGACCCATGACGCCTTCGTCGCCTTCCGCCGGGAACGCGGCGACTTCGACCATCTTTCCGAAGACGCGTTGACGGAGCAGCTCGCCAATTGGAACGAGTTGGACGAGAAACGCAGCCCGTTCTCCTATGAGCGGATCCTGCGGGACGGGCGGGTCCTCAGGGTCGAAAACCATCCGACGCCGGAAGGCGGCTGGGTCCGCTCCTGGATCGACGTGACGGACGACCGCAAGGCCGCGGCCGAACTGCTCGAAGCGAAGGACCGGGCGGAACAGTACCGCCAGAACCTTCAGACCGCGCTCGACGCTATGCCGGCCGGGATCGTCATCCACGATCCCGACCTACGGTTCGAGGTCTGGAACAAGACCTATACGGACATGACCGGCCTGACGAACGAGGAAATCGCGGAATGGCGGACCTTCGAGAATCTCGGCGCGTTGCAGAAGGAGGACGTCGAGAAACGGGACGATGTCCGCTCCATTGAGGACTATATCGCGCGGCGCAAAGCGATGTTCACCACATCCGGATCCTCGGCCGTCACGGAACACTGGATAGGCTCGGGTATCCATGTGGAGATTCGTGTCAATCCTATTCCGACGGGCGGATGGGTTTGTGTCTTCCTCGATGTCAGCAGCCGGATCGAGGCGGCGGAGCAGATCGAAAACCAATCGAAGCGGCTGGAAAGGGCCCGGGATACCGCCGAACAAACCCGGGAGCGGATACGCGGCATCCTTCATTCGATCCCGGTCGGCGTTCTGGTCTTCGATGCCGACCGGCATATCGAGTTCTGGAACGACAAATACTGCGAACTGACCGGCTTCCCCGCGGATGTCCTGGTGGAGCGCCCGCATTTCGAGGACTTCTCCCGCTTCGTCTTCGAGGCCCACAACCGCGGCAAGGACATGACCTTCGAAGAGTTCATGGCCTACCGCAACAAGACCTACGGATCCGAGGACCACTACATCCGGGAATTCTCCTTCGACCTGACCCAGGTCGATGTCCAATATCTCGTCTCGCCACTGTCGGACGGCGGCCGGATCAACGTGATGGTCGACATCACGCCGCAAAAACAGGCCGAACGCGCCGCGCTCGACGCCCGCGACATCGCCGAGGAAGCGACCAGGGCGAAATCCGCCTTCCTCGCGTCCATGAGCCACGAGATCCGGACACCGATGAACGGGGTGATCGGCATGGCGGAGGTCCTGGGGCAAACCCGCTTGGATGACGACCAGCGCTCGATCCTGGAGACCATCCGCGAATCGGGTCAGGTCCTGCTGCGGATCATCGACGACGTGCTGGACTTCTCGAAGATCGAGGCGGGCCGTCTGGAGCTGGAGGAGGAAACGATCGACCTCCGCACGTTGATGGAGAGCGTAGTCGATACGGTGGCACCGGGCGCCGGCTCGAAGGATATCGACCTCGCCGTCTTGATCGATCCCGGCGCGCCGCGTGCCTTCCTGGGCGATCCGGTCAGACTTCGCCAGATCCTCACGAACCTCGCCGGCAACGCGATCAAGTTCACCGAGAAGGGGTCGGTTGTCCTCCGCGCGTTCGGTTCCGACCATCCGGGCGATCCGTCCAAGAAGATCCTCCGCTTCGAGGTCGTCGACACCGGCATCGGCGTTCCGGCCGAAAGGCTACCGCAGCTCTTCGAACCCTTCCTCCAGGCCGAAGCCGATACCACACGCCGGTTCGGCGGCACCGGCCTGGGACTGTCGATCTGCGAAAGGCTGGTCACCCTGATGGGTGGCGAGATCGGGGCGGAAAGCATGGTGGGCGAAGGCTCGACCTTCTTTGTGGAACTGACCGTCGAGCCGTGCGCGCACAAGGTCGAAGCCGCCATCGACAAGCTGGACCTCGCTGGCAACCAGGTCGCCCTCATGGGGCGGTCCCGGCAACTCGACGCCATGCTGCGGTCCCTCCTGGAAGATGCCGGCCTCCGTGTCACCGATGCGACGTTGCCGGACGCCGCCGGATGGCGGGAGCGTTTCGACGTCCTGGCGATCGATGGCCGCCTCGGCCCCGAAGCGATGGCAACCGTCGCCCCACGGCTGTCGATCAATCCGCAGGACCCGACGGCCCGCGGCCTTTGGATCATCGGCGCCGACACGGCGGACGACCGCGCCATCAGCCTGCCGCGCCCGCCCCGGCGGGAAGCGCTCATCCGGGCCGCGGCGATCATGCTCGGCAAGGCAAGCAACGAGAGTTTGGAGGCGGTGGCCCCCGTCCGGTCGGCGCCGGAGAGTGTCACGCCGCCCGATGCCGACAAGGCCCTTGCCGAGGGGCGGCTCGTCCTGGTGGTGGAGGACAATGCGACCAACCGGATGGTGGTGAAACGACAACTCGCCTTGCTGGGGATCGCGTCGGAGACCGCCGAGGACGGGGTCGAGGCCCTGGAGATGCTGAAAGGCAAGGGTTACGGCCTGGTCCTGACCGACTGCCATATGCCGAATATGGACGGCTACGAGCTCGCCCGCCGCATTCGCGCCAACGAGGCGAAAAGCGGCGCTGATCGGATCCCGATCGTCGCTCTCACCGCCAATGCGATGGTCGGCGAGGCCGACCGCTGCCACGCGGCCGGGATGGACGACTATATGTCCAAGCCCGTCACCCTGGAACGGATGAGCGCCACCCTGTCCCGCTGGATGGCGGGCGGCGTGTGGACGGCGATCGACGCTCCAGCCGTCAATGAGGAAGAACTCGCCGGGCTGGCCCAGAAGGCGCACGTCCCTCGGAACACCCCGGCGCCGATCGACGTCGACTTGCTGGCCCGTGTGCTCGGAACCTCCGATCCGGAGTTCATCGTCGGTGTTCTCGGCCTGTTCGAGCCGTCCTATGACGAACTGGCCGGGCGAATGGCCCACGCCATCGCCGACCGAGAAGCCAGGGACCTGCGGGAGGCGAGCCACGCCGCCAAAGGCGCGGCCGCCAACGCCTGCGCCGAGCGACTGCGGGCCGCGCTCGAAGCCCTGGAGACCGCCGCCACCGAGGAAGATTGGCCGCAAATCCCGGATCTCTTCGCGGCCGCGACGGAGGAGGCCGGCACGGTGACCGCCTGGATCCGGACCCGGAGTGCCACAACATCGATTTAAGGACAGAACAGCACGGAGAGGACAGTTCATGACACAGGCCATGACGCGGGGGGACCAGCAAGCCCGCAACACCCAGGGCGTCCTATCCATGCGCAGCGGCGGCTATTACTCGGAAAGGACCGCCGGTGCCCGCATCGCGATCAACAACGCCCTGCCCATGGTGCGGGCGGCGCTGCCGCCGGCACCCGGCGCCAAGGAGCCTCTCCGGCTCGCGGATTACGGTTCCGCCGACGGGGGCACCAGCCGCGAGATGTGGTATCGGCTCATCGAGGGTCTGCGGGACGCCGGCGACCACCGGGAGATCGTCCTGACCTACACCGATCTGCCCTCCAACGATTTCTCGACCCTGTTCCGGACCATGCAGGGGCTGCAGGGCGATCCGGCCTTCGCCTACCAAAAGGCGTTCGACGGCGTCTCCGTCCATGGCTGCGGCACCGGTTTTCATAGCCAGCTTTTCCCCAAGGACAGTCTGGATTTCGGCTTCTCCGCGACGGCGATGCACTATGTGTCGGAAACCCCCTGTGACATCACCAACCATGTCCACGCGGTCGGGGCCGTCGGTGAGGAGGCCGAGCGTTTCGCCGCCCAGGCGCGGAAGGATTGGGAGCGCATTCTGCTCGCCCGGGCGGCGGAACTGAAGCCGGGCGGCCGTTTCCTCTGCGTCAATTTCGGGATCGACGAGGAAGGCCGCTATCTCGGCAACACCGGCGGCGTGCAAATGTTCGACATGTTCGCGACCCTCTGGTCCGAGATGCGGGACGAAGGCCGCATCACGCCGGAGGATTTCGACCGGGCGACCTTCGCCCAATATTACCGGACCCAGGCCGAGTTCACCGCCCCCCTGCTGGACGAGACCTCCCCGGTCTCCCGGGCGGGGCTCAGGCTGGTCTCGGCCGGCAGCCGCCACACCCGCTGCCCCTATGAGCAGGCCTTCGCCGAGGCCGGCGGCGCGATGTCGGCGGCCGAGTTCGCCGCCAATCTGGTGCCGACCCTACGCTCATGGTCGGAGACTGTGTTCAGGACCGCGCTCTCCGGCCGGCCGGCCGAGGAGGCCCAGAGTCTCGTCGATCTGTTCTACCGCCGCTATGAAGACCGCGTGGCCGCCGATCCAGCCGGCCATGCGATGGACTACATCCACATCGTCCTCGAGATCGAGAAGACGTCGGTCTAGGGCGAGGCCCAGTCCGTACTTTCCGGGCTTTCCGGGCTTTCCGGGCTTTCCGGACCTACATATCGCCGCACAGCGGCAGCTGCCCCTTCACCGCATCCTCCAACTGATCCCGGACCAGCGGGGCGATCTGCGAGGTGATCGTGCTCTTGAACAGGTTGACGATCAGGGTCACCACGGAACTCAGCAGGCCCCCGAAGACCCCCAGCCCGTTCAGATGGACCGAGATATTGGCTTCCTGGAGATTGAGCGTATTGATGCTGACCGAGTTCAAACACACCTGACCGCCCGACATGGAGATCCCGGCGGTGCCTGAGCCCGACGCGCTCACCCCGTCGACGGTGACGGACCCACCGAGCCCGACGCTCGGGTGAAGCCCCGCGATGCTGGCGTAAACGCTCCCGGAGACGTCGAGTTTCAGACTGCTCTTGAGATGCGCCTTCACCGCGACCACTCCGGTCAAGCTAGACCCGCTCGCCGCGTCCGGGGCGTGCCCGACCGCCTGAAGGAAATCCGACTTGTCGTCGTCGCCCTGCCCCTCGAAGCTGATCTTCGACAAAGCGTTGTCCACATTCGACACAGAGGTGATCACGACGCTGTCGAGATCCAGGGTGCTGAGACCCGTCATATTCTTCAGGCTGTACTTCGCGCCGGCGGAAACACATTCCTTGCCGACGATCGGGATATGGACGCAGTAGGACCCCGGACTGTCATGGCCACTGGCGACATTCGGCCAGGGGTCGTGACCGGAACTCTTGATCGCGTTATCGACGGTAGAGGTGATCTCCGGCAGTTTTTGCGCGATCAACCCGTTAAGAATTTTAATAATTACGTCATCAACACTCCCATTCATTGCCCTATCCTCCCATTGATTACCTATACTGGTAATCCAACATCAATCATCACACGCGTAAATCCAATGACACACGCGTATCGCTCGTTGGCCGGGCAAAAAGAACCTTGAAAAGAAGTGATTTCGGGGGATCAGAAGTTCGCGTCGACGGCGCCTTTCGCCTGGCCGACCTCGGCCTCCAGCGACCGGCGGAGATCCGCCGGCAGCCGCAGGGCGTCGCCGAGCCTGTCCATATACTGCCGCTCCGCCGGCGTATCGATGTCGATGGCCAGGGCCGAGGCGACATAGAGTTCGGCCGCCTGGGGCTCGTCGGCGGCCAACCGCGCGACGGCGATCGGATCGCTCGCCTGTCCCATGGCGTCGAGCACGAAGCCTTTTTCCTCGCCGGACAAGCCGGCGGCGTCGATCTGCTGCTTGATCTTGTCATGTTCGGCGGCGTCGATATGGCCGTCCGCCTTGGCCGCCGAGATCATCGCCCGAAGAAGGCCGAGGCGCATGTCGCCCCCCGCGCTGTCGATCTGGCGGGCCGGGTCGAAGGCTGTTTCGGGGGCGGCTTCAAGTCCGGCTCCGGGGCTTGCGACGGTCCCCGACGCTCCGTGCTGTCGGCCCTGGTAATCGCGCCAGGCCTTGTAGGCGAGCCCCCCGACGACCGCCATGCCGCCATAGGTCAGCGCCTTGCCGCCCAGCTTGCGGGCCTTTTTGCTACCCAGCAGAAGGCTGACGAGTCCGCCCGCCGCGACGCCGCCGACGGCCCCGCCCATCGCCCCTTGCGGCAAGCCGCCGAGTCCCTTCTGAGCCACTTCGCGCAACCGGTCCGTCGCCTGTCCCCCGGCGCCGCCGGTCTGCGATCCGAGAATGCCTGAAACCAATCGATTGATATCCATATCCGTCTTTCTTCCGCTCTATCGGGCTTTCCGCCTTAAAGGGTCTTTGGGCGATATGGGGAACCGGTGGCGCCTTCCCAAGCTTTTCACGAAGCCCCGAAAGATCTTGGCAAACAGCCACTCAGACCGGCAGGAACCGGCCCTCCTGCGCCAGGATGAAGTCGTGGACCACGGCCGCCGCCCCGGTCGGCTCCGATGCCTCCGGGTGGATCAGGAACCATTGGCGGACCAGCGGCAGACCGGCGAAATCGATCGTGGCGAGACGTCGGGTCTTCAATTCCTCGACCACCGTGTGGCGGGAGATGATCGCGATCCCGAGGCCGGCGATCACCGCCTGCTTGATGGTCTCGTTGGAGTCCATCTCCGTGCTCTTATAGGGCCGACTGCCGAGCGCCTTATCGAGAAAGCGGCTCATCAGAATACGCGTCCCGGATCCCTGCTCGCGCGCGATGAAGGTCTCTTCCAGCAACTCGTCCGGCGTCACGTCCTTCCGGCCGACCAGCGGGTCGCGGGGACAGGCGATCAGGACATGGGGATGATCGCCCACCGTTGTCGCCACCACCTGTGGGTCGCGCGGCGGACGGCCCATGATCGCCATGTCGATCGATCCCTGGCGCAGCCGGTTGATGATCTCGTCCCGGTTCCCGACCCGCAACGCCACCTCGATGTCTGGATAGGCATCCCGTATCCGGGCGACCAACGCCGGGGCGAAGTATTTCCCGGTGCTGACCACGCCCAGGGAAACCATCCCCTTCAAGCCGTGGCGCAAGGCCTCGATCTCACCATGGGCTCTGCGCAGGATCGCCTCGATCTTGTCCTCGGCGCGGCAGAGCGCCTCACCCTCCGGGGTCAGCCGCGTCTCCGACCCGGCCCCTCGGTCGACCAGCCGGCATTTCAGATGGGATTCCAACATCCTGAGCTGGGTGTGCACGGCGGGAGGCGTGAGGTGCACAAGCTTCGCGGCACCGGCGAGCGAGCCCGCCTGGGAGATGGCGCGGATCGTCCGCAATTGCTTCAGTGTGACGAGTTCAGGGCGCGGCATTCAATTTTTTCTAACTCAAGAATACTATTCATTAATTTCATTAGCATCATGAAGCGCGCTCAACAAGATCGGCGCCCGGCGCGGTTTCCGCTGGCGCGTGGCGCGCCATTTGTGAATTCATGCGCGATGCGAGAGGAGACGACGATGGCAGCGACACCCCCGATCTGCGATTTCGGATGGACGGCCCCGGATTTCCGGCTGCCCGCCACCGACGGGAAGACCTATGCCAAGGCCGACATCGCCGGGGAGACCGGCCTGCTGGTCATGTTCATCTGCAACCACTGTCCCTATGTGCGGGCGATCATCGACCGCATCGTCCGGGACGCACGGGATCTGCAGGCGCTCGGGATCGGCGTGGCCGCGATCAGCTCGAACGACGCGTTGACCTATCCGCAAGACAGTTTCGAGAAAATGCGCGAGGAGGCGGCGCACCAGGGCTTCACCTTTCCCTATCTCTACGATGAGGACCAAGGCGTGGCGCGGGCCTATGGCGCCGTTTGCACCCCGGACTTTTTCGGCTTCGCCGCCGATCTCGGGCTGCAATATCGCGGCCGTCTCGACGCCTCGCGCAGTCAAGCGGGCCCCAAGGACCTGCGGCGCGAACTCTACGAGGCCATGAAACAGGTGGCGGAAACCGGCAAGGGGCCTGCAGAGCAAATCCCTTCCATGGGCTGTTCGATCAAATGGAAAGCAGCGGCGTGACCGATATGACCGGAGCCATTGTATTCGACCTCGACGGAACCCTGATCGACAGCGCGCCGGACATCCACGCCGCGTCCGAGAAGGTCCTGATCGACGAGGGGCTGACCCCGCTATCCTTCAAGCTGATCAAGTCCTTCATCGGGAACGGCGTGCCGACCTTGGTCGAACGCATGATCCATGCCTGCGATCTGGAAATGGAACCGGACCGCCATGCCCGGATGATCGAGACGTTCCTCGCCCATTACGACGCCGCCCCGACGGCACACAGCACGATGTTTCCGGGCCTGGCCGAGACCCTGACCCGGCTGGAGGATGAGGGTTTCCTACTCGGGGTGTGCACCAACAAGCCGAAGGCGCCGAGCGACAAGATCCTCGCCGATTTCGATCTCGACCGCTTCTTCCGCGTCGTCGTCGGCGGCGACAGCCTTGCGGAGCGCAAACCGGACCCCGCCCCGCTGCAGCACGCCTTCGCCCATCTGGATGCCGACCGGCGGCTCTATGTCGGCGACAGCGAGGTGGACGCCGAGACCGCCAAGCGGGCCGCCATTCCCTTCGCGCTGTTTACCGAGGGGTATCGCAAAGTGCCGATCCGGGACCTGCCCCATCAGTACGCGTTCAACGATTTCAGCCGGTTCCCGGAGATCGCCCACCGGGCCTTCGCCGGGACCACGGCCGCCTGAAAGCGGAGCGGCACCAAGGGTCCACTTTCGGGCCGTTCGCGTAGGAGGGAACATCCGAAGCCGCTTCAGGAGTTCCCGATGCCCCGTATCATCGCGTCGCTCGCAGTCTATCTCCTGCTGTCCGCCTGTGCTTTTTCCACGCCCTTCTCCGGACCCGGCTACGGCCCGGCGGGACCCCCCGACAGCGTCGTCGTCGGCATCACGCACATCACGCTGAAGGACGACGGCGCGCTGCGCGACAAGTTTTGGGATTACGTCGCCGAGGTCGACCAACAACTTGAGGCCGCACCCGGCTTCATCAAGGGCTCGAAGCGCCGGGAGCTGCTGGGGGACGAGGCCTGGACGGCGACGGTCTGGCGGGACGGCAAGAGCCTGGCCGCCTTCATCTCCTCCGGTGCACACAAGCGTGCCATGAAAGGAGCCTACGACACCTTCGACGACGCACGGTTCGCCCGACTCACCCTCGACCGGGAGGCCTTCCAGGAGAATTGGGACAATATCCTGGCGATGCTGGAGGCCAACGCCCGCGCCTACTACGAATAGAGACTACAAATAGAGGCTACAAATAGAGGCTAGGATTTCGTTGCGGGGGCCGGCGGGGTCATCTTGCGGCGGGACAGCATCGCCTCGCGGTGGGAGATGAAGGTGGCCGCCGCGATGATCACACCGCCTCCCAGCAAGACGAACGGATCGAGCGGCTCGCCGAACAGGGTCAGGCCCATCGCCGTGGCCCAGACAAGCTGCAGGAAGGTGACCGGCTGGGTCACCGTGATCGGCGCCGCGCGCAGGGCCCGGGTCATGGTGTAGTGACCGGCCGTCGCGAAGGCGGCGGTCAGCGTCAGCCAGCCGATCTCGTCCCATCCCGGCGTCACCCAATGATAGAGGGCGAAGGGCAGCAGCGTCAGGGTGCAGAACACAGACAGCATGCCGACGATCACCGTCGGGTCGTCGCCATCGGTCAACTTCTTCGCCATGAGGAAGGAGCCTGCAAAGAGCGGTGCCGCCCCGAGCTGGGCGAGCTGGCCGATCGATATCTCCTCGAAGCCCGGCCGGAGAATGATCAGGGCGCCGACCAACCCGGCGATCACGGCGGCGACCCGGCGAAAATGAACCGTCTCTTTCAGGAAGAGAGCCGCTCCGATGGTGACGAAGATCGGGGCGGTATAGCCAAGCGCGGTCACCTCGGCGATCGGGATCCGGGCCATGGCATAGAACCAGAGAATGACACCGCCGCCATGGAGCAGCCCACGCAGTGCGAAGATCCGCATGGAGCCTTTGGACGGCGGACGCGACAGGAGCGGGTACATCAGCGGCAGGATCATGATCGTGCCGATGAGATAGCGGATGAAGGCCGCCTGGGCGGCGGGAATCTCGGTACCGAGATAGCGCACGATGCCGGTGACGGACGCGAACAACAAGGTCGTCAGCAGCATCCACCCGATGCCGACAGCGACATTCGGGACGGGTTTATCCTGCGCGAGATCGCTCGCCACGTGCTGTCCTTCTGATGCGGTCCGGTCGTCGCCGCCAGGCGGGCGCAACTCCGAAGGCATAACATCGTAGATGGCCGAAGTAACGCGAACGGCCAGGATGCCAGCCATGCCGAGGGCTTCGGACCTTCCGGCCCTCACCGTTTCGGATAGCCGACCAACCGGATGCGCACATAGTATGGTTAATAAATTGTTAAAAATCGGTAAAATTTAAAGTATGTTTGTCGCGTTGATGTCAGGGAGGGACATATGACGGTTGCAACGAAAACCCGGCGACAGCTTTCCCCATCGGAAATGTCCTTGCTGCGAATCGCCGCGGTCGACCCGAACGGGTCGGTTCTGCTGCGGCAGGTTTCCGCCCGCGAGAACGCGGGCCGGCTGATCCGGCAGGGCCTTGGAAAACTGGAAGTCGGGGACAGCTACGGTGTCGATTTCTTCGTGATCAACAACGAAGGCCGTGCCCTCGTCAGATAGCCTGGGTTTAGGAATTCTGGGGTTTGGAATTCTGGGGTTTGCAATTCTGGGGTTTGGAATTCTGGGTCGGGCACCTCGGCGCGAGCAGAGCTGAGATGATCGTGTGGCCGGCGGGCCTCACAACAGGGAGTGCTTGCCCTTGGCGATATCCCCCACCTGATCCTCCAACAAATCGTCGATCGCCCCGACGCCGGAAATGTCGGCCCGGGACAGGTCGGGCTTTGCCGGGGGCTTCTTCTTGGGCGCATCTTTGCCGGCAAGCTTCCGGGCTTCGTTCTCCGCGATCTTGCTGACCCGGATCCGGTCTTCCGAGGGTAGCCGGTCAAACACCGATTTCGCTGCCTTGAGGTCCGAGTCGCTCGGGCGGTCGGCCAATTGCGACACAGACCGCGACACCGGATGGGTGCCGAGATGCTGTTCCGTCGCGGCCGCCAAAACCTCAAGGGCCGACTTCATGGCGTCGGTCATCGTGCGAGCTCTCCCGGTTAACGACGCACCTGACTTGACTGTCGCTCAACTTCCTTAACGGAAGGTTATCACGACCGCGATTTCAAGCCGCCATAAAACATGCGGTGCAATCGTGATCTGCGACGCGGGCGGGATGCCTTCCCGGTCGCAACCCGCCACAGGGGGAGATCCGTCAGTCCGGCGACTCGATACGGAACCATTCCACGCGGACAGACCTTTTGGTATTCCAATCGGGACGCTGGGGTTTATTGTCTGCGTTATCGGGGTATGATGGCTTGCGTTAATTGACCCGGGAGTGATGAGTATGGCCTTCAAAAGCCTTCAGGCATCTCCGGTACGCGTCTATGTCGCAACGGCGCTGACGCTTCTCACGACATTTGGCACGCCGGCCAAAGCCGAAGACGGCTTGATCGCCGGTAACGCGATCACGGTGACGGGCGACACGCTTTTCATCGCCAGCGCGGACGCCACGGTTCGGCTCTGGGGGCTGGAAACGCCGGCCATGAGCCTGCCCGAAGGCCGACACTCCAAGGCGACGATGGCCCGCCTGCTGCGGCACTGCAATCCGATCAAGTGCGAGCCCGCCGGGACCGCGCCCGACGGCACCGTGGTGGCCCGCTGCATCGACTTCTACGGTAAGGACCTGACGGCCCTCATGATCAAGGCCGGCGTCGGCTCGGAACGCCTAGAGGAGACCCGGGGCGCCAACAGTAGATTCCCCGACGTATGGCCGATCTATGAGGAAGCCAAGCCCTAGGTCATGACCTAGGGTCTCACGAACGCCTCCCTCCTTGGGACCGAATGGACAACCTATTGAAAGCTCACATCTAGAGAACGAAGACGAGGAAGACCGCGACCAGGGCGGCGAGGAACAGGGTCTCGGCGACCAGTAGGGCCATGGCGGGGAGCCCGACCCCGACCACCTCCCCGAGCGAGGTCTTGAGCCCGACCGCCGCGATCGCCATCAACAGCATGGCCCGGGAGACGGCGTTGGCGGTCTCGGGAATCGCCGCCGGCAGCAAGTCGGCCGAATTGACCGCGACGAGCACCAGGAACAAGGCCACGAACCAGGGCAGCAGCGGCGGGCGCTCGGTCGACCCCGGATGGTCCGCCGCCATCCGACGGACCAGCAACGCAGCCGCCAGAACCACGAAGGTCAGCATCGACACCCGCATCAGCTTCACCAGCGTCGCCGTCTCCCCGGCCGCATCCGACACCGAGAAACCGGCGCCGACGACCTGGGCCACGTCGTGGATGGTCGCCCCCAGAAAGACGCCGGTGGCCTGATGGTCCATGCCCATCGCCGTCGCCGCGATCGGGTAGAGCACCATCGCCACGGTCGACAGCACGGTCACGCCCACGACGGTGAAGACCAAGCGTTCCTCGCTGCGTTCGTCCTTCGGAAGGACGGCGGCGATGGCGAGGGCCGCGGACGCGCCACAGATCGCGACCGCGCCGGCGGACAGAAAAGCGAAGCGGTAGCGGAACCCGAAGAACCGCGCGGCCAGAAGCCCGAAGCAGATGGTCGCGACAACCCCGCCGACCACCAGCAGGATCACATCGGCGCCGAGGGCCAGGACCATGTCGACACTGATCCTGAGGCCCAGAAGCCCGACGCCGAGCCGCAGCACGGTCCTGGCCGAGAAGGCGATCCCGGGCGCACAGGTCGCGTCCTCCCGCAGGAAGTTCAGCGCCATCCCGAACAGCAACGCCATCAGCATCGCCGGCGCGCCATAATGGTCGGAGATGAACTGAGCCGCCAATGCGATGATTCCGGCAACGAAAATGCCCGGCAGCAACGCCCGGGCACGCGCGGCGCGTCGCGTCCAGGCGGAAGGGACCTGCGCCGATCCTAACGACATTTCTTCATTCCAATAACGCCTGCCCGGCGGCCATCGACCGGGCAATCCTGACGGGGTTGATGACGATCCCGGGATGGCGATGGCCCGCCCTCCCCTCGGCACCTGGAGCAGATCGCGCGATTTCTGGATCGCTTCACGATCGTCAAAGCGTGCGTGAATCCGCTCTACCTTATGGTTTTAGAGGCAAATTCACGGGCGTTACGACATCGCGACGTGAGTCAATAACGCCCGATTTGGCTTTAGGCGCTGCGGTAGAGTTTCGTCATCGAGAATTCGCGATGGCCGAGGGCCTCCGCGGCGGTGTGCCGGCCATTGGCGGTGCGGCGGATCATCTCGATCAGATCGTCCCCCGCCTCGTCGATCGTCTTTTCCCGGCGGAGAATGCCGGAGACGTCGACATCCACGTGTTCGCTCATGGTGCGGACGGTCCGTGGATTGGCTGTGATCTTGATGACGGGGACGATCGGGTTGCCGATCACATTGCCCTGGCCGGTCGGGAAGGTGTGTATCACATAGCCTCCGGCGGCCATCAAGGTCACGCATTCGGCCGCGGCCGAGGAGCTGTCCATGAAGTAGAGCCCCGCCCCGGATTGCGGTTCTTCCGCCGGCTCCAGGATATCGATATAGCGCGACGTCCGGCCGATCTTCTCGAGATTGCCCAGGGCCTTCTCCTCGATGGTGGTGAGCCCGCCCTCGATGTTGCCCTTGGTCGGCTGGCTGTCGGAGAGATCGTCGGTCTGATGGGCGAAGATCACATCGTCCTGATAGGCCTTCCACATCTTGTACCAGCGCTCGCCAACCTCCTCGTTGGCGGCACGGGCCTTACAGATATGCTCGGCGCCGGTGATCTCCGAGGTCTCCCCGAAACAACCGTAGATCCCTTCCGGCAGCAGCTTGTCGTACATGTTGCCGACGGTCGGGCAGGAGCCAAGACCGGTGGTCGTGTCGCTCTCGCCGCATTTGGTCGAGATCCACAGATCCGAGAAGGCGCATTCCTCGCGCTGCAGTTCGGAGGCGTAGTGGACGAAGTCCTTCGCCACCCGGGACGCGTTCATGATCGTCTTCAGATCGCCGTTCTGCTCGATAGAGAAGCCCTGGACCGGCTTGCCGGTCTTGGCGATCCCGTCGACGACCCGCTGGGTCCAGCCGGGCTCGATCCCGATCACCACCACGGCGGCGACATTCGGATTGGCCCCGGTGCCGATGATGGTCCGGAAATGAAGCTCGAGATCCTCCCCGAACTGCAGGCGGCCATAGGCATGGGGGATCGCCATCGTCCCCTTGATGTTGTTGGCCACAGCCTCGCAGGCGGCGTTGGAGATGTCGTCGAGAGGCAGGATCAGAACGTGATTGCGCACGCCCACACGGCCATTGTCCCGCCGATAGGCCTGGACGGTCAGGTTTGAGTATTGCGATGCCATTTTCTTCGATCCTACCAGCGTTTGGTCTTGCAGTTATGGACGTGGACATGCCCGCCCTTGGGGATGTCGGCGATGATCTTCCCGATATCCTCGCCATATTTCGTGGCCGTATCCCCGGCCTTGAGATCGGTGAGGGCGATCTTGTGACCGATCGGCACATCGGCGCCGGCGGTGAGCCGGAAGGTCGAGTTGTCGTGGGTGATGCAACACAGCATATCCGTACCGGCCGTCAATCCTTCCACGACCACGACACCGACATTGTCGGCTTGCTCGTGGACGAGAAGATGCGGGATTTCAGACATTGAGATCTCCTTATGCGAAGGGTTTGAGGATGATTTTGGGAGCCCCGACCGCGCCGGCTCTGATGCCGGCGAAGGCGTCGGCGCCATCGGAGAGCGGGCGGCTGTCGGCCCAGTCCAGCGACCCGAGACGGCCGTCGAACATGGCGGCCGCCGTCGTCCGGAAATCGGCCATGGTGTAGGTGTAGGTGCCGATGAAGGTGACCTCCTGCAGGGTCATTCGCCGAATATCCAGCCCCTCCGCGGCCGAGCCGAGGCCGATATGGAGGATGACCCCGCCGGGGGCGACATGCTTCGACGCGAAGGCGCGGGTGGCGACGAGCCCGACGGCGTCGACGACCAGGCCGGGTTTCCGGTCTTCGCCGACCGCGTCGGGCGGCAGGGTCGCGAGCCCGCAGGTCTCCGCGACGAAGGCGCGCCTTTTCTCGTTGGTCTCGACGATAACGACGTCCTCGAAACCCTGGGCGATCAGGCTCAGGGCGGCTCCGACCCCGATGGCGCCGCCGCCGATGACGAGAACGCCGTCGAGGAAGGGCCGCGCCCGCAGCGCGTCGCACGCCAGACGGGCGGCATGCCACCCGCAGGCGATGGGCTCGGCCAGGGAGGCCTTCTCCAGCGACAGGCTATCCGGCACGGTGACGAGATTGTTCTCCGGCATGGTCAGCCACTCGGCCATCGCCCCCTCGCGCGGCGGCATGGAGATGATCTGGCGATCCGGGCAGAGATTGTCCGCCCCGGCACGGCAGGCCGGGCAGACGCCGCAGGTGACCAGCGGGTTGATGGTCACCCGCTCCCCGTCGCGGGCGCCGCCGACAATCGTGCCGGCGGCCTCATGCCCGAGAATCAGGGGCGCCGGGCGGCGGTCGTCATGGCCCAGATAGGCATGCATGTCGGAGCCGCAGATCCCGACGCTGTCGACCTTGATCAGCACCTCCCCATCGGTCGGGGACGGGTCTGGCATCTCCCGGAAGCTCAATGCCTCCGGGCCCATATAGACCAGCGCTTTCATTTCGCCGTGAACCCCCCATCCACCATCAACACCTGGCCGGTAACATAAGCCGACGCGTCGGAGCAGAGGAACAGCAAGGGACCGTCGATGTCCTCCGGCTCGCCATTCCGGCCAATACAGGTCTGGGCCGCGTTCCGGGCCGCCCGCGCCGGGTCGGCGAAAACGGCGGCGGTCAGCTCCGTGCGAAAGAAGCCGGGACCGATGGCGTTGCAGTTGATCCCGTCGCCGGACCACGCCTCCGCCATCGCCCGGGTGAGCTGACCGATCCCGCCCTTCGATGCGCCATAGGCGATCCCGCCGGGAAAGGCGCGCTCCGTTTGCAACGACGCGAAGTTCACGATCCGCCCCCAGCCTTTCGCCTTCATCGCCGGCACCAGACGCTGACTCAAAAAGAACGGGGCGGTGAGGTTGAGCGCCAGGGTCTTGTCCCATCCTTCCACCGTCACCTCATCCGCGGCCTCCCGCGTATTGACGCCCGCGGCATGGACCAGGATGTCCGGCGACCCGAAGGGACGGGCAACGGCCTCGGCCAGGGCCTCGATCCCGTCCCGATCCGCCACATCGGCGGTCACCGTCGCGCCCCCCTCCCCGGTCTCCGACGCCCAGACCGCCAATTCCGCCTCCCGCCGGGCGACGCCGACGACCTTGGCCCCGGCCGCCGCGAGCACGGTGGCGGCCCGCCGTCCCAGCCCCGAACTGGCGCCGGTCACACAGGCGACATGGCCTGTCAGGTCAAACAAGGATCGCATGCCCGCCCCTTACGCACCGCCAGTGAGATCGAAGGCTTCGCCGGGGAAGTACTTCTTGAGCCGGATGTCCGCGGTCCGGGCATGCCCCTCCATGCCTTCGAGGCGGGATATCCGGGCCGTCGCCTCGGCGACCGGCTTCGCGCCGTCGCGGGTGGCCCGCTGCCAGGTCACGACCTTCATGTATTTGTGGACCGAGAGACCGCCGGTGTAGCTCGCGGCCCCGGAGGTCGGCAGCACGTGATTGGGTCCGGACGCCTTGTCGCCGAAGGCCACGGTGGTTTCCTCGCCCAGGAACAGCGAGCCGTAGCAGCTCAACCGGCCGAGCCACCAGTCGAGATCCGTCGCCTGGACGGTCAGATGTTCCGGCGCGTATTCGTCGGAGGTGGCGGCCATCTCCTCCCGGTCGGAGCAGACGATGACCTCGGCATAGTCGCGCCAGGCGGCGGTGGCGTTGTCCCGGTTGACCTCCGGCAGGTCGGCGATCAGCTCGGGAACGCGCGCCAGAACCCGCTCGGCCAACGGACGGTTGTCCGTGACCAGCCAGACGGGAGAGTTGTAGCCATGCTCCGCCTGCCCCACGAGATCGGCGGCGACCACCTCGGCGTCGGCGCTGGCATCCGCCAGAATCAGGCTGTCGGTCGGTCCCGCGACCATATCGATCCCGACCCGTCCGAACAGGATACGCTTCGCCTCGGCGACGAACTGGTTGCCCGGCCCGACCAGGATGTTCGCCTTCGGCAGGCCGAACAGCCCGAAGGTCATGGCCGCGACCCCCTGCACCCCGCCCATGGCGAGAATGGTGTCGGCGCCGCAGAGATGGGCGGCATAGACGATGGCCGGCGCGATCCCGACATCCGGGCGGGGCGGCGAACAGGCGACGATATGCCGGCAGCCGGCCACCTTCGCCGTGGTCACCGTCATGATGGCGCTGGCGATATGGCTGTAGCGCCCGCCGGGGATATAGCAGCCGGCCGCATCGACCGGGATGCTCTTCTGGCCGGCGGTCAGCCCCGGCAGGATCTCGACCTCGATATCCTTGAGCGAGCCGAGCTGCGCCTCGGCGAACCGCCGGACATTGTCATGGCTGAACTGGATATCCCGCTTCAACCGGTCCGGCACCTGCGCGGTCGCCGCCTCGATATCCTCCTGGCCGAGGACGATCTTGCCGTCATAGCGGTCGAACTTCTTGGCATAGGACAGCGCGGCCGCGTCCCCGCCCTCCTCGATCTCGCGGAGGATGGTCTGGACGGTCTCATGGACGTCGGAAGCGCCGGTGGCCGCCGTCAGGGTCGCCTTCTTGAGATAGTCGCGTGGCATGGGTGTTCCCTATCGGTAGGTGGGGGGCAGAAGCGTCGTGGAGATCTCAGGCACATAGGCGATGAACAGGACCACGATCAGCATGAAGAAAACGAAGGGGATGGCCCGCATGGCGATCTTCAGGATCGATTCGCCGGTCAGGCCCGAGACAACGAAGAGGTTGAGCCCCAGGGGCGGCGTAATGAACCCAACGCCGAGCGAGGTGATCATCATCACGCAGAACTGGATCTCGTTCATGTCGATGCTGTCGGCCAGGGGCTTCAGGATCGGCGCCAGGATGACGATGTTCGGGGTTGTCTCCATGACGCAGCCGGCCGCGATCAGGATGACGATCATCAACAGGATCAGGATCCAGGGCTCCTCCGTCAGGGAGGTGACCGCGTAGACGAAGCCCTGGGGCACGCCGAGGATCGCCAGCGCCTGGGCGAGCGGCAGGGAGAAGGCGATGATCGGCAGGATCACGCCGTTCACCTTGGCCGAACTGACCAGCATCTCCGGGAAATCCGACAGCTTCAGCGTGCCCAGGACGAAACCCAGGATGATGGTCACGACGACCGCCGTCGCTCCCGCCTCGGTCGGCGTCAGCCGGCCGGAGAAGATGCCGTAGAAGATGATCCCCGGGACGATGAAGGCATACCAGCCGGACGCGATCGACCGTCCGAGATTGCCCAGCCATTCGGAGAACGAGATCATCCCGCCGCCCTCATAGGCGTAGATCCGGTTCACGACGATGTTGGTGATCAGGATCGATATCAGGATGGCGATACCGGGAATGACGGCCGCCAGGAACAGGGTCGAGGCCGAGATGCCGAGGACCAGGCCGATGATGATATAGGCGATCGACGGCGGAATCAGGATGCCCGTACAGGCCCCCGCGGCCACCAGGGCGCAGGCATAGGGCCGCGGGTAGCCGGACTCGACCAGCCGGTCGATGGTCATCCGCCCGACGGCCGCGGCACCGGCCGCGTCCGACCCGGAAATCGCCGAGAACATGCCGCAGACAAGGACGGTGGCCGAGCCGAAACCGCCCTTGGTCCAGCAGGTCAACGCCTCCGCGACGTCGAGGAATTTGCGGCTGAGCCCGGTCCGCACGAGCACGTCCCCGGTGAGGATGAAAAGCGGGATCGCCGTCAGCGCGAAGGCGTCGATGCCGTCGAACAGGCTCTCGCCGACCAGGGAGAGCGGCAGGGCCCCCGACATGAGCAGCATGGCGATCGCCGCCACGCCGATGGACGCCCAGATCGGCACTGCCAGCGCGCAAAGGAGCACGAAGAGCAGGACGGGGACATAGAAGTCCGAGCCGAGCTCCAGCGGTTGTTGATTGAGTTGATTCCAGAGCATGGGCCGTCTCCTCAGTCGAACAACCGCGTGCCTTCGTAGACGGGCCTGCCGTCACGAAAGTCGCGGATATCCCGGATGAAGGACTGGGTGAGGCGCCACAGCACCAGCGAAAAACCGACCGGGACGGCCATCAGGAACCAGACCATCGAGACCCGCAGGCCGTGACTGACCGAGCCGAACTTGGCGGAGACGAGCACCGTTTCGATGGACCAGTAAAGGGCGACCACCGCGACCCCCGCCATCACCACGTCGCCGAGGATGTAGATCAACGCCTTCGGCCGTGGCCCGAGATAGTGCAGGATGACGTCGATCCGCAGATGCCCGCGTTCCTTGACCGCCGCCGCCGCGCCGATCCAGGCGAGGTAGATGAAGGAATAACGGACGATCTCCTCGCCCCAGATCGAGGAATAGGCGAGGATCTCGCGGCGCAGAACCTCCACCGCCATGGTCCCGACGAGCATGCTGTAGAAGACCAGCAGCAGCCATCGCTCGGCATTCCGGTCTAGATTTCGTAAGATTGGCGCCATTGCGGCCTCCCGGATACACCTTCTCCGATCGGCGCCCGCGGGCGCCGCGAATCACGTGCTGAAACTGAGTGACGGGACCGGGGGGCACGGCCCAAAGACCGCCGCCCCCGGCCAAGTGGAGACCGCTTAGGCGTCGTGGACGTAATAGCGCCCCATGGTCCCCGCCGCCTCTTCCAAGCGGCTGAAGGTGTCCATCGATCCGGCCAGTTCGAGCTTGAAGTCGTCCCATTCGGACCGCTGATAGCCGCCCGTCGCCTGCCATTCGGCGAGTTGGTCGTCGCTCAGCGAGTGGAACTGGACCCCGGACTTGACCAGCTCTGCCTTGGCATAGGCACGGGCCGCCGGAACCTTGGCGAGGTTTTGCTGCGCCGTGATCTCCCCGGCGAACTCGATCCCTTCCTGGACATCCGACGGCATCGAATTGAACCATTCCAGATTGAGCGAGTAGACCTGGCTGTCCGGCACCGCCTGGGTGAACGTCACATGGCTCAGGATATCCTTGAAGCCGAAGACGTAGAGCGCGCCGACCGAGGGATCGAGCGCGTCGGCCAGACCCTGCTTGATCGCCGACGGGGTTTCGCCCCAGGCGACCGGCGTCGGGTTGGCGCCCACCATGCGATAGTACTGCTGCAGCATCTTCGATCCGGGTACCCGGAACTTGACGCCGGAAAGATCGCCCGGAGACAGGACGGCGTCGCCGCCCTTCCGCACCGCGACCACCCGCGGGTCGATGACGATGTAGAACAGCGCCTTGAAGCCGGAGGCCTCGATCTTCGGGTGCACCTCGTTTTTCCAGGCCTGCGACGTCACGAGATTGGTGAAGCGCTGGTTGGAGCCGCAGAAATACGGAAGGTTGATGAGATCGACCACCGAGGCGAAGGGGGCGAAATTCGACAGCGAGTGCTGGGCCGCCTGGATCGTGCCGCCCTGAACCTTCTGGGCGAGCGCGCCACCCGCCCCCAGTTGGCCGCCCGGCGCCAGCTTGACATAAACCTTGCCGTTGGTGGCGTTCTGGATGTTCTCCTTGAGATCGAGCTGGAGGATGGGATAGCTGCGCGACGCGCCGAGGATATAGGCCGTCGCCACGGTCATGACGTGATCGGCCGCCTTTTCACGCTCGCGCTCCTCGGACCGGGTCTGGGCCACCGCCTCGTCGGACCAGAGGAACCCGCCCGCGCCCGCGATCATCGCGGCGGTAAAACCGCCGGTGCCGGCGAGCTTGAGGAAATTACGGCGTTCAGCCGCTTTTAATTCTTTGTTTTCCTTGAACATTTTTGCCTCCCTGGGGTTTTGTAGTGAGTCTTATTTTTGCTGACTCCTGTTTGCCGACTCGGCCCGCAGAATGACGACGACGAAACTCAACACCGCCGCCAGCAGCAGCAGCATCTCGCCGATATCACCGAAAAACGGGGAAAAGCCGTAGGCGCCGAGAACGACGTTCACGACAAAGACCGCGGCAAGGATCGTTGTGATCGCTAGAAACATTTCCCCTCCTTGGCCATAGATCCGGTCAAACGCAATGTAAGCCCTTACATCTTGTCTTTGCAAGCGCTTTCATCGCAAATTGTTCAAACACCTGACCTCGGTTGTAAGAATCTTCCGGACAGTGCATTTTCCATAGCTTGGGTGGACGCATGAGTCGCCGAAACGAGAGCGCCCCGATAGACCGCCCCACCACCGGCCGCCCGACTTTGGCCGACGTCGCCGCCCGGGCGGCCGTGTCGACCGCCACCGTGTCCCGCTGCCTCAATTCCCCGGATCTGGTGCAGGCGGAAACCCTGGACCGGGTGATGACGGCGGTCAGGGAGCTCGGCTATATGCCGAATTTCGGGGCCCGCGCCCTGGCGGCGAAGCGGACCCAGACGATCGGCGCGATCATCCCGACGATGGAGAACGCGATCTTCGCGACCGGCATCCAGGCCTTCCAGGAAGCCCTGCGCGACGCGGGCTTCACCCTGCTGATCGCCAGTTCGCAATATGACGCGGCCGTCGAGGAGGAGCAGATCAGAAGTCTGATCGCGCGCGGGGCGGACGGATTGCTGCTGATCGGCTATCACCGGGAGGAGGCGATCTACCAATTCCTGGAACGGCACGGCATCCCCTGTGTCATCGCCTGGGCCTATGACGGATCGATCCCCAGGCCGGCGATCGGCTTCGACAACCGCGGCTGCATGGCGGAACTGGCGGCCGAGGTCCTGAGGCGGGGGCATCGGCGGCTCGGGATGATCTCGGCGGAGACCGCCGGCAACGACCGGGCCCGGGAAAGGGTCGCCGGGGTCCGTCAGGCGATGCGGGAGGCCGGCCTGGCGGACGACGCGCTCACCGTCGTGGAAACGCGGTACTCCTTTGAAAATGGTCGCAAGGCGCTCGACGCCTTGATGTCCAGATCCCCCAGGCCGACGGCGGTGATCTGCGGCAACGACGTGCTCGCCGTCGGCGCGATCCAGGCGGCCAGGGGCCTGGGTCTGAAGGTGCCGGAAGATCTCTCCATCACCGGCTTCGACGACATCGAACTCGCCACTGTCGTGGATCCGCCGCTGACGACGGTTCATGTGCCGCACCGCAGGATGGGGAGCCGGGCGGCCCGCCTGCTGATCGACCTGATCAATGGAGAGCCCGCCGAGGGCGCTGTCGAACTTCACCCGGAAATCAGAATGCGCGGTTCGCTCGGCCCGGCGCCGGCGTAAACAAACCGGGACCTCAGCAGCCCGACTGGCAGGGCCCGACCAGCGGACAGCCGCAGGGGATCGGCGTGCCGCCCGGCATCACCTTCGGCAGGGTCAGGATCGCATCCGTGCCCGCCCCGACCTGGCTTTCGATCTCCAGGCTTCCGCCGAGCGAGGTCGCAAGCGTGTTGCAGATCGAAAGCCCGAGGCCGTAGCCCTCGCCGGAGGACCGCGCGACGTCATATGCGCCCTTCTCGAAGGGCATGAGCACCCTTTCCAACTGTTCCGCCGGAATACCGGGACCGTTGTCGGCGACCGTGACCTTCAGCCGATTCCCCGCCTCGACAAGAGTTATCCCCACCGTCCCGCCGGCACCGACGAATTTCACGGCGTTCGTCGCCAGATTTTGGACGATCTGACGGACGGCGAGCTGGTCCGAGTGCACGAGCGGACATCTCGTGAGATCGTTGACGGTCAGAACGACGCCGTTGCCTTCGCAGGCGTGGGTCAGCGACCGCTGACAGGCCTCGACCTCCGTGCGCAGGCTGAAGGACTTCGGATTGAATTTCCGCTTCCCGCTCTCGAGCTCGGAGAGGTCGAGAAGCTGATTGACGATCCCCAGCAGAGTTTTCCCGCTGTCACGGATATAGCCGAGATATTCGTGCGCGACCGCCTCGGGCAGCCGCGTATCGGGTTCCAGCATAAGGTCCGAAAATCCGATGATCGCGTTGAGCGGCGTCCTGAGATCATGGCTCGCGCAGGCGAGAAAGCGCGATTTCGCCTGGTTGGCCTGATCCGCCTCCTCGCGCAGGCGCTTGAGGTCCCGCTCCCGGTCCTTGTGCTTTCCGATGTCCTTGACGATGGCATAGAAGCCGTCGACCTCGCCGGCGGGGGAGTGTCTGGGAATGTAGGTGATGTCGAGATCGAGCCGGGTGCCGTCCTTGAGACTAAGGGTCGTTTCGAACTCGACGACGTTTCCGGCGAGGGCATGGCGGATTTTCGGCTCAAGCTTCAGCCAGGCCTCCGGTCCGAGAACATCCCTCACATGCTGACCGACGATCTCGTCGCGCTCGACCGAAACCCGCTCCAGGAACTCCTCGTTGGCGAAATCATAGCGGCAGTCCAGACCGAGACCGGCGATCCGGATCGGCATCCGGTTCAGGACCTGCTCGAACTGGCTTTGAATGAGGCTCTCCGCCAGGGCACTCAGATGGCGGTCGTCCAGGGAACAAACATACGCCACGATCTCGCCGAGGCCGCTTTCGATCGCGACGCTTTCCACGCCCAGCCACAAGAAGCGTTTCACCGCGCCGGTCGGCATCGCCATCTGGAACATGCTGGTCTGGATCTCGCCCGGATGTTTCCGGGCCATATCGATGCTGTGCGCCAAACCGTTCCGGTCCGCGACGCGCAGCCCCGCGAACCAGTCGTCCAGCAGGAGGCGCCGTCCGTCTTCGATCGCGAGCCGCCCCCGAAGCCGATCCGATATCTCAAGGACATCGTCGGTCGCGAGCCGCCAGGACTCCATGCCCAACATCACGGCAATGCCGTCCAGGCGGTCGAGCGACGCCTTCGCGTTGCGGCGGATCAAGACATGCTTCGTCATGTCGACATGCTGAACCAGCAACCACCGGCATGAGGTATCGGCGGCCGCGAACGCCTTGACGATGCATTTGTACCAACGCTGTTGGCTCGGTGAGTGACAGGGATATTCGTACTCGAAGACCTCGATACGGCCCGTCAGGATACCCCGCATACCCGAAACGACCTCGACGGCGCCGTCGGCGCAGGATCCGGACGCATCCTCGCAGATGCCGAAATAATTCTGGCCGACGCCGAACCCGCGTTCACCGGGACCTGTCCGGTAGCCGTTTTTCTCGGCGAATTCCCGCCATTCCGCATTGACGGCCCGAATGACGCCGCCCCCGTCCAATAGGGCGCAAGATCCACTCATGGCGTCCAACAGCAGCTGAATGACGGCCGACGAGGCGGATATGTGGCCGCCCATCCTTTCCGAATCCAGTCCCAGAGATGCTTGGACGTTCATGCTGTCTTCCCCGCCGGGCGGCAAGCCGGAGTCAAAACGCTTATTTCTTAAGTTTAGGAAGCACTGGTTAACCAGGAGTAAACGTCGCTTAAAAATCAATTAAGTAGATGCGCCTGGGGGATAGATTACTACTTCAAGGGGTGCTCGAGCTTTTTGGGATAGAGGCTTTCCGGTATTCCTGGCCTTAAGTTTAGAATCTCCTAAACCAGAGTTTTTCCACCGAAGAAAGCACATCATTGGGAAACACGACAAAGACACCCTTTTGAGGCGTATTTCCCGGCCATCGCACAGCGGTCTAAATTGCCTATATTTCCATTCCATGGCACGCTTCCCACAATACAAAAAACAACCGAAAACGAACCATCAGCCAGGGGAGGCAAACCACCATGAATATCAGGCCCGATCCCACCTTCCATGCGACGCCGAGAATGGCGATGCAGGCGCCGGCGGAAAACGTGGCGTTCACATTGATGCTGAGCCCCGACGGCTCAAGGCCCGACGGGTTGGCCGTCGTGGATGTCGATCCGACCTCGGAAAGCTATGGCCAGATCGTCCACACGCTCTTCATGCCGAACACGGGCGACGAGTTTCATCACTTCGGCTGGAACGCCTGCTCCTCCGCGCTGTCCCCGCTGTCCGGTCACGCTTTTCTGGAGCGGCGATATCTCATCATCCCGGGCATCCGCTCGTCGCGGATCTACGTCATCGATGTGAAGGATCCGCTGGACGCCAAGATCCACAAGATCATCGAACCGGAAGAGGTGTTCGAGAAGACCGGCTATTCCCGGCCGCACACGATCCATTGCGGGCCGGAAGGGATCTATGTCAGCACGCTGGGCGGCGGCGGGGCCGACGGCACCGACGGCCCGCCGGGCATTTTCATCATGGACTGCGAGACCTTCGAGATTCTCGGGCGCTATGAGATGGACCGCGGCAAGCAGGAAAAGCACTACGACTTTTGGTGGAACCTGCCGCGCGACTACATGGTGAGTTCCGAATGGGCGCTGCCGCCGCAATTCGAGAACGGTGTCGTGCCGGAGGATCTGCTCGCCAACAAATACGGCCATAGCATCCATTTCTGGAACCTGCGGGAACGCCGCAACGTCCAGACCATCGACCTCGGCGCCAATCATCAGATGGCGCTGGAAATCCGGCCCGCCCACGACCCGGCGAAGGATCACGGCTTCGTCGGCGTCGTCGTGGACACGACCAATCTCCAAGGCGCGATCTTCACCTGGTGGCGCAAGGAGGACGGCAGTTTCGAGGCGAAGAAGACCATTACCATCGATCCCCAGCCGGCGGATCCGGAAGATCTGCCGGACCTGTTGAAGGGCTTCGGGGCGGTCCCGCCCCTGGTCACCGACATCGATCTGAGCCTGGACGACCGCTTCCTCTATGTCGCCTGTTGGGGTCTGGGCGAGATGCACCAATACGACGTGTCCGACCCCATGAACCCGACACTCGCCGGCAAGGTGGACATCGGCGGCATCGTGAAAAAGACCAAGCATCCGAACGGCAAGGATTTCGGCTACGGCCCGCAGATGGTCGAGATCAGCCGGGACGGCAAACGGGTCTATTGGACGAACTCGCTCTATTCGACCTGGGACGATCAGTTCTATCCGGGGGACCGGGGGGCGGCGATGGTCATGGCCCATGCCGGCGAGAATGGCGGGCTGACCCTGGCCAAGGATTTCTGGGTAGAGTTCCCCGACGGCTATCGCAGTCATCAGATCCGCCTGGAAGGGGGCGATTGCTCAACCGATAGCTTCTGCTATCCGTCCGTCTGACGGGTGGAGCCGATCGCGACGACAACGGCTCTCTGGGGGGCCGTTGTCGCATCGGGCATTTATCACGGGGTGAACCCCGGCATGGGATGGCCGCTCGCCGTGTCCGCCGCGCTGATGGAGCGGCGGGAGAGCTTTCTCTACAAGGCCGTCGCGGCCCTGGCGCTCGGCCATCTGGCGGCGATGGCGGCGATCCTGTTGCCATTCGCCGCCCTGCTGTTCCTCGCCGCCTGGCAGACCGAGATCCAGATCGGCGCCGCCTGCCTGGTGATCGCCCTGGGGGCCGGCCTGCTGATCTGGCGACGGCACCCGCGTTTTCTCGCCCGCGTGCCGCCGTCGCAACTCGTGCTCTGGTCCTTTCTGGTGGCGACCGCCCATGGCGCGGGCCTGATGCTCGTGCCGATCTATCTCGGCATCTGCCGGACCGTCGAGACGGACGCGGGCCATGCCGCCGCCGGGATCCTCCTGCAGAACGGGATCGTGGTCGCCGTCATCGTGGCCGTGATCCACACCCTGGCGATGACGCTCTCCGGCGGTGGGGTCGCGGTGCTGGTCTATCGATGGCTGGGCCTCAAGTTCCTGACCCGGAGCTGGTTCAACCTGGATGTCGTCTGGGCGCTGAGCCTGATCCTGGTCGGCGCGGTGTCCCTTGTGATGGTGCTCTGATGTGATGGTGCTCTGACCTGCCCCCTCTCTGACGGGGCAGCCTTCATTTCAGCCCCCACTAAAAGCCGCCAAATCACTGCCGGATTACCGAAATATGATCCAAATTGTATCGCAAAACTTGCATGAAATCTTTTCTGATGCTATTTTTAGAAGAAAATAAGTGCTTCATAACCGTTTTGGTCGCGCGTTTGGCATATAGGGCCAGCGCATAAATAATCGGGCACAGCGCCATAGGTTGAGAATAGGAACCATAACAAAAGCAAAAAACCGTCGAAAAAGGGCCTATCGGACACCTTGGTGCTGGATTGCCGTTCACCTCTAACGCGGAGGATGGTGCCATTAATACCGAGACCAAAGTCATCGAAATCTGGGAACGCGTGATCGGATCCAAAGGGATTGGCTCGCACGTTCGGTTCATCGACGTCGGCGGGAATTCGCTCAATCTGGTCGAAATTCTCAAGCAGATCAAAGAAGAGATCGGGGCAACGCCGTCTCCGCGTCTCTTCTTCCACAGAGAACACTCCACCGTGGCCGCGATCAGCGCTGATATCGACGCGAAACTGCTGGAGGCAGGCGCGCCGAAAACCGCCGTCAATCAATAAGTCCCCCCTTGCAGTCTGGGAGTAGGATCAATGACCAAGAGTTTTGCTCTGACCGAAGAACAACTGAAGTTTTTCAACGACAATGGATTTGTCGGCCCCTTTACGCTTTACGAGCCTGAAGAGATGGCCAGCATCTGGGAAGAAGTCCGCATGGATATCTTGGATACCAGCGAGGCTCCATTCCCCGAAAGCCGCCTCAACTATGATCGACACCTGGATTTGGTGCAGCTGAACCGCATGATCAGCCATCCCAAACTGGTGGACCGCGTCGCCAGCATTCTCGGACCCGATGTCCTGAGCTGGCGCACGGAATGGTTCCCGAAATATCCGGGCGACGAGGGTACGGACTGGCATCAGGCCGAGAGCTTCGTGGAATTCGAAGGAACGGAGAAGATCGAACCGACCGCCGCGGAGGAAGGCAAGCCCTGGGAACTGACCGCCTGGATCGCCATGGTCGACGCGACCAAGGAAAACGGGTGCTTGAAGGTCATGCCCGGCAGCCATCGGACTTGGTATTTCGACGAGAAGCGGAACATCCCGTTCGAGCCCGAGAACATCAACAAGCTGAACAATTCGGGCGAAAAGTCGGGCTTCTTTGGATATGACTACGACCTGCTGAAGCTCGACCCGGACTGGAAACCGGACGAGGAAAAAGCGGTGCACATGGAGGTCAAGGCGGGGCAGTTCTTCCTGTTCACGTCGCGCTGCATGCACGGCTCGAACCCGAACACGACCACGAACTCGACGCGCTTCGGCTGGGCGACCCGGTTCGTCCCGACCCACGTGAAGGTCTACTCGGATCAGGACAGCTTCAAGCATTTCGGCGAGGTGCTGCCGCTCGACCGGTACTCCACCGTTCTGGTCAAGGGCGAGGACACCTACAAGCACAACCGCACGCGCCTGCCGATTGAAGCCAGTCCCGTCGCGGCCGAATAGCGGCGCCTCGGCGCCAAGCCAGGGAACAGCAAAACAGCCATGACCTCGCCGTGGTTCGACCGTCAACCCCAGGATGAAACCGCCAACGCGGTCTACCGGCTGTTTTGCTTTCCCTACGCCGGCGCCGGAGCCTCCTTGTTCCGGCCCTGGTCCCGCTGGCTTCCGGGCGGGATCGAAGTCGTCGCGATCCAATTGCCAGGCCGGGAAGCCCGGATCGACGAGCCGCCGTTGTGCTCGATGGACGACGTCATCACGTCGCTGATGGAGGATCTGCCCCCGCTCCTGGACAGGCCGTTCGCCCTGTTCGGGCACAGCACCGGCGCCACGATCAGCTTCGAACTGGCGCGGGTGCTGCGCCAAAGGGGGTTGCCGCAGCCGGACCTCCTGATGATCTCGTCACAGGACGGACCACGGCATAAACCGGCTTGCCAGCGGCACGATCTGCCGGACACCGAGTTCATCGAGATCCTTCGCGCCTGCAAGGGGACACCCGACGCCCTGCTGCGGGACAGCGTCCTTCTGGAGATGTTGCTGCCCTGCATCCGGGCGGACGGCGCCGTCTACGAGACCTACGAGTATCGCCCACAGCCGCCACTGAACAGCAGAATCGCTGTGTTCCACGGTCGTGAGGACGACATGGTCAGCGCCGAAGGGCTGGCCAGTTGGCGCGTGGAGACCGCGCACAGTTTCCATTGCCATGACGGTTTTTCAGGGGGGCACTTTTTCCTGCACGAAGACGAAGAAGCATTCTCCACGCAGGTCAACAAAGAGCTGGAGATGTTTCTGCCTTGAGATGAGAAGCCCAACGGAGAAAGGGATCGCGACATGGCGCTTTGGCAATCGGACGAGGAACTGTTTCAGCTATTGAGGTCGCAGCTCTCGACCTGTCCGGTCAGCGACGTGATGGAGCAACTGGGCTTTCTCTACCCAATGCTGCCCCACCAGATCAAACCCTTGCGGAGCGATATGGTCTTGGTGGGCCGGGCCATGCCCGTTCAAGACGATCCGCCCATCCCCCACGGCGCGCCCAAGAGATTCGATTCCAAGCCCTTCGGCCTGCTCTTCGATTCGATCGAGGATCTTCGTCCCGGTGAGGTCTACATCGCCACCGGAGCCCCCGTGCATGCCGCCCGATTGGGGGACATGCTGATCACCCGGGCCAAAGCGCTCGGCGCGGCGGGCATGGTCATCAACGGAAACGTCCGGGACGCCAACGGGATCGTCGATCTCGACATTCCGGTGTTCTCCCATGGCTCCTACGCCTACGGACTGCAGGGGCGCCACAATGTGGTCGATTACAGATGCTCGATCGTTGTCGGCAAGACACGGGTCCGGCCGGGGGATCTGATCTTCGGCGACAATGACGGGGTGTGTGCCATCCCGCGCGAGGCGGAAGAGGAGATCATCACGCGCGCGATTGAAAAGAACGATCTGGAGCAAAAGGTCCGCCGGGCCATCGAGAATGGAGAGAGCGTTGTCGATGCGTTCAAGAAATTCTCCGTCATGTAAGGTCGGCGGCCGGGCGGCCGTCCTCACCACGACGGCCCACGCCGGATCGCGCGGCCGGGCCCGGTCCCGATGACGGGCACGCGGGAATATCCGGACGACCCCTGGCTGGTGCGGATCGGCGGGGATGCGGAACCGCGTCTCAGGCTCTTTTGCCTGCACCATGCGGGCGCATCGGCCTCGTTGTTCCGCTCCTGGGCGGAGGCACTGCCGGCGGGCGTCGAGCTCACCGCGATCCAGTTGCCGGGCCGGGAGTTCCGGCTTGGAGACCCGCTGCTGACCGACATGAAGGAGATCGCATCCTCGATCGCCGATGCGGTCTCCCCGCTCCTCGACAGGCCCTATGCCGTCTTCGGCAACAGCATGGGCATTCTGATCGGCTACAATGTGGTGACCGAATTGCGCGCCCGCGGATTCCCCCTGCCGCGCCTGATGATCGCGTCGGGCCGCAACGCTCCCCAGTTCAAATGGGTGGACAGGGGCATGGAGAAGCTGCCGGACGCCGAGTTCATCGATGCGGTCCGGGAGTATAACGGCACGCCGGAAGCGCTTCTGCGGGATCCGGATCTGCAGGAGCTGTGGCTACCGCGCCTGCGCGCCGATCTGACGATCACCGCACAGTACGAGTACGTCGACCGGGCACCGCTCGCCTGCCCGATCGTCGTGCTGTCCGCCGAGAACGATCACCTTGTCAGCGCGGAGGGTCTCGACGGCTGGCGCGATCAGACGACAGAGGAGACCCGGTTCTTCCGGTTCCCAGGCGACCATTTCTTCCTACAGGTGCACCACGAGAGGGTTCTTGGCGTCGTCAACGCGGAGCTCGGCCACCTGCTAGAAAAAACGGGAGGTCACAATGAACATGGAGCGAGACGTCCAACCGACTCAGCCCACGCGGACTGAGCGTGTCCAGATTTTCGACACGACCCTTCGAGACGGAGAGCAAAGCCCGGGCGCGACCCTGAACTCCGACGAGAAGACGCAAATCGCCGAACAGCTCGCGCGCCTCGGAGTCGACGTTGTCGAAGCTGGGTTTCCCGCCTCCAGCCCCGACGATTTCGAGGCGGTTCGACACATTTCGCAGACCGTCGGCCAGGCGGAAAGGCAGTTGCCGTCCGGATACAACGCCCCGCCCGCCATCGCCGCCATGGCGCGGGCCAACCGGCGGGATATCGAGATTTGCTGGGAAGCGATCAAGGGAGCGCAGGCGCCCTATCTTCATATCGTACTGCCGACCAGCGACATTCACATGAAGTTCAAGCTGGGCAAGACACGCGACCAGGTGATTGACGCCGCACACCGGTCCGTTACCCAGGCGCGTGCCCTCTGCGATCTCGTGGAGTTCAGCCCGGAGGACGCCACACGCAGCGACCCGGGCTTCCTGGTCGACGTACTTGAGACCGCGGTGACGGCCGGCGCGACGACACTGAACATTCCAGATACCGTCGGATACGCGATGCCGGAGGAGTTCGGCGCGCTGATCAAGCGCCTGCGCGCTCATTTCTCCGACCGACCTGACGTGCTGATCAGCGTGCATTGCCACAACGATCTCGGGGTCGCCACGGCGAATACGCTGGCCGGTATCGTCAACGGCGCCCGACGGGTCGAGGTGACCGTCAACGGAATCGGCGAGCGCGCGGGAAACGCCTGTTTGGAAGAAACGGTCATGGCGCTGCACACAAGGCGCGCGATGTTCCACTTTGAAACCAACATCGACCGCCGGGAAATCGGCCGGACAAGCAAACTGGTCAGCCGGTTGACGGGCATTCCCGTGCAACCCAACAAGGCCATCGTCGGGTCGAACGCGTTTTCCCATGAATCCGGCATTCATCAGGACGGCATTCTGAAGAACCGCCAGACCTATGAGATCATGAACGCCGCGGAACTCGGGCTGGGCAAGACCCAGCTCGTTCTGGGCAAACACAGCGGCCGCAGCGCGCTCCGCGCCCGACTCGAAGGCATGGGATACTCCCTGGACGACCGGGACCTCGACGATGCGTTCAGGGCGTTCAAAGCCTTGGCGGACCAACACAAGACAATCACCGAGGGACACTTGCACAAGATCTGCTCCACGTTGTCGTTCGCACCCCGGGAGGCGGCCCAATGACAAACCGGCAGATCCACTTCGGCGTGATGCTGCAGGGTGCGGGCGTCAACATGAACGCTTGGCGGCATCCCAGCGTCCCGGCCGACGCCAGTTTCAATTTCGACTTCTACGTCGAGAGGGCGCGCAAGGCCGAGGCCGCCGGCATGGATTTCGTATTCATCGCCGACGGCCTCCACATTCACGAAAAGTCGTTCCCCCACTTCCTCAACCGATTCGAACCGGTCGCACTCCTTTCCGCCTTGGCGGCGGCAACGTCGACGATCGGCTTGGTCGGGACCGTGTCCACCTCTTACAGCGACCCCTATACGGTTGCCCGGCAAATCGCGTCCATCGACGCGATCAGCGGCGGGCGGGCCGGCTGGAACTCGGTGACGTCGCCCCTGCAGGGATCGGGACGGAACTATAGCCGCCCGCATCCGGAACACGCCCTGCGCTATAAGATGGCCGAGGACTACATGGAGGCCGTCCGCAAGCTTTGGGACAGTTGGGACGACGACGCCTTCTTGCTCGATCGGGAACGGGGCCGATACATGGACCCGTTGGGAATGCACCGCGCCAATCACGACGGCGACTTCTTCAAGGTCGAGGGGCCACTCAACATTGGCCGGTCCAAACAAGGACAGCCGCTGATCTTCCAGGCCGGCGCGTCGGAGGACGGTATTCGGATGGCCGGGAAATTCGCGGACGCGGTGTTCGCGAATGGCGGCACCTTCGAGGTCGCCCGAACCTTCTATGGGCGGGTGAAGGAGAGCGCGGCCGCCCACGGGCGCGATCCGGACCATGTGAAGGTGTTTCCCGGCATCGGCCCGATCGTCGGCGAAACGGAGGCGATCGCGCGGGAAAAGATCAAAGAGATCGGCAACCTTCTGACCGTCGAGGACGCCCTTGGCTATCTCAGCCATTTCTTCGAAGGGCATGACTTCAGCGTCTATGCGCTGGATGAGGCTTTTCCCGAGTTGGGGGACATCGGCAAGGAAGGGTTCCGCTCGACCAGCGACGCCATCAAGCGCATCGCCCGGGAACGCGGCCAGACCCTGCGCGAAGTCGCCTTCGAGACGGCGACGATCCGCCAACATATCGGAACCTCGGAATCGCTGATCGGAACGCCGGAGCAAATCGCCGACGAGTTGATCCGTTGGATCGACGGCGGCGCGGCGGACGGTTTCATGCTGGGCTGCCCGGTCCTTGGATTCGGGCTCGACGACTTCGTGGCGGAGGTTCTGCCGGTGCTACGGGATCGCGGCTATTATCCGCGCGAGCCGCGCATGGGCACCCTGCGGGATCGCTTCGGCCTGCCCTTCAAAGAGAGCCGATACCGTCAACGGCGAAAGACGCCGAAACCCTGCGACTGTGGGCAGACCGGGGCGGTTGAGGTGCGTGTCAGCGCGCCGGCAAGCGACGAGGCACGATGGTGCGTCGGTCAGTATTTCGAGGAACTGTCACGGCGCTTCGGCAACGGTTTCGATCCGTCGGTGAGCAACCCGGCGGACGAGAAGGACCTCGTTCCGCCGGCGGGCTACTTCGTTTTGGCCCATATCGACGGCGATCCCGTCGGCTGCGGTGCCCTGAAACGCGTCGATTCCGAGACGGCGGAGATCAAACGCATGTGGACGTCCGATACGGCCCGGCGGCGGGGCGTGGCCCGAAAGATCCTGCGCAAGCTCGAGACGCTGGCCGAGGAGGCCGGATTCACCACGCTTCATCTCGAAACCAACGAAACGTTGAGAGAAGCGCAAGCCCTTTACCGCAACGAAGGGTATCGGGAAGTCGACGCGTTCAACGACGAACCCTATGCCCATCACTGGTTTGAGAAGCGCTTATAGGCCGGCTTTCCAGATCGGCTTTCCAGGTCGGTTTTCCAGGCCGGTTTTGGTCGGCGCCCATCACAACGACCGCTGTTCCCACGAAGGGGGGCTCGATTGCGAACCGCCCGGCGTACTCTTTGGCCACACAGCCTTTGGCGCGGACCGTCGCGCTGAAACTCTGAGGCCGCGACTCGAACGCGATCTCGATGTCTTCGAAATCCAGCCAACCCGGGTGTTGCGCGAACCAGGCCTTGAATACAGCTTCTTTGGCGCCGAAGAACAGGACGTCCCAGTGGAAGCCGGCGGGCGCCGAGGCAAGCCAGTCCATCTCCCGCGAGGTACAAACGGTCCCCGGCGTTCCCCCGGGCAAGGCCTCATAGCGCTCGACATCCACGCCGAGCGCTAGGACCGCGTCGTTCTTGGCGAGCGCGGCGACACGATAGCCACGGCAATGGGATATGCTGCCGACGATCCCAAGGGGCCAGAGGGGTTCCCCGTGCTCTCCCGAGAGAACCGGCGCGGGAGATATCCCAAGCGTCCGCATGGCACGATGGGCGCACGCGCGGGCGGTCCGGAATTCCCGAGCCCGGCTTTCAACCGCGTGAGCGATCACCGCTTCCTCGGAGGGGAAAACCGATGCGTCCGGATCGTCCCCGATAAAGTGGGCGCAGGCGACAGTCGGAGGAAGAATTCGGTCGAACAAGACCATGCTCCGTTTATGAGTTCATAACCTAGACCTTGGTGCTCGGTGGGCGCGGATTCTTCGCCAGACGCCCACCATCTCGACTGTCGCAAAACTTGTATAGATATTATGTCACTGCTAGTATTTTTATGCAAAACGGACTCTGTAGTCGGTTTTGCGGCGCGGCTCGCGTCTGAGGCCGCGACCGGCGGCTGGGGGAGGACTCCATTGGGGTCCCCCACCCCGGGCGACCGTCGCCCTCCGCGCGGGATGCGTCCGGTGCAACTTCTGGAGAATGATAGAAAGGAGGTGAATAGAATATGGCAAACCTGAACGACCATCGCGCGGTTCTGGCTACGGCTTCACAAGATCCAGTGAATCCAGCTCAGACCCCAGCGGAAGTATCGGCGAAGCTGGCGAGTGAAAACCCCGAGCCAGCTAAAGTTCCAGCCGACGCTTCGGCCCCAGCCGCGAGAGCGGCTCCAAACGTTGCTGAGGCACTGAAAGCCGCGTAATCGGCGGATAGTGACGAAGCAATCGATTGGATGGATGCCCTGGAATGGATGCCCTGGAAAAGATGCCCTGGAAAAGATGCCCTGGAAAAGATGCCCTGGAATTGGTGTAGGACCGCATCCTCGATGTGAAACCGCATCACGGTAGCCCCCATCGCCACGCGACGGGGGCTACCACGAGGCGCCGACAATCGAGAGCTGCGGGACCCACCAACGCCTATCCATGTTGAGGGACCCGCCGGCCCATTTCGCGGTCGTTCACCGAGGACCAAGCCATTGAATTGGATAATAAATCAAAACGGGATAAACAGAAATTTCCCTTTTATTTTTCCGTTGACGACCGCATTCATACAGCCTAAAAATTGCATTAAACATATATCGATGCACGCTTAAGCGCAAACTTGGGTTGGCGCAGGCTCTTGCAGGGAGTCGTCAGGGGCAGGGAGTCGTCTGGTTCGATGTCGGACTCATACTCGCCAATCACCATAGAAAAAAGCTGGCAGGCGCGTTGGCGCGAGAGTGGTGTGTTCGCGACGCGGCAGACCCCTGGTAAGCCTCGCTTCTTCGCCTATGAATACCCGCCATTCCCCAGCGGCGAGCTCCATATGGGGCATGTTCGCAACTACACCATCGGGGACACCGTCACGCGGTATAAGCGATTACAGGGGTACAATGTCCTGTATACGCAAGGCTTCGATTCTCTCGGATTGCCGGTCGAAGATGCCGCCATAAAGGTCGGGAAAACGCCCGCCCAATGGCTCGACGAGTGCATTGAAAAAATGACGGACGAATTGTTCGGGCTAGGCCTCAGCTACGACGCGGAGAAGATATTCTCCTATCACGACCCGGAATACTACAAGTGGACACAGTGGATCTTTCTGAAGCTGTTCGAGGCGGGCGCGATCTACCGGTCCAAACAGTGGTCCGACTGGTGTGAAACCTGTATAACGGCGCTGGCCTTCGAGCAGGTGGAGGACGGTCGTTGCTGGCGCTGCAAAGAGCAGACGACGAAGACACAGCAGGAACAATGGTACATCGATGTTCACAGCGTCGCACCGGAGCTCCTCGACGGTCTGGAGACCTTCGACTTCCCGCCCTCCGCCAAAGTGCTGCAACGGAACTGGATCGGCTGCCTTCCCGGATTGTTCGTCGAGTTCCCGATCGAGGGGAGCGACACGACCATTGAGGTCTTTACCACGAAGGTAAGCGCGATCTATGGCACAACCTTCATCGGGCTCGCGCCGGAACATCCGGATCTGCCGGACCTGGTGACCGGCACGCCGGATGCCGACAAGGTCCTGGCGGCGCTTCGGGACTGGTGCACCACCCCGCTCGTCGAGCGCATGAAGGATCCCGGTGCCGAGGGCATCTTCCTGGACCGCTATTGCACGCACCCTTTGACGGGCGAGAGAATTCCGCTATGCGTGGCGCCCTATGTCCAGGCGGATCTGGGGACCGGCGCCATTCTGGGCTGCCCCGCCCATGACACGAACGCCCATCGCTTCGCGGTGACGATGGGATTGCCGATCAAGACCGTCATCTCCCCGGGCGTCCCCGAGACGGCCGGCTCCGATGCGGTGTATCTGGGTGAGGGTCACCTGGTCGACAGCGGGTGCCATTCGGGGCTCGCCTCCTCGGAGGCCGAGACCGCCATCGCCCAGGATCTGATCGATCGCGAGGCGGCCCGCAAGGGCGAGACCTATCGGGTCCGCGACTGGTGCATCTCCCGCCAGCGCTACTGGTCCGCACCGATTCCGATCATCCACTGCGACCACTGCGGACCGGTTGCCGTTCCGGAAGCGGATCTTCCCGTGCTGCTGCCGACCGAAGGCGTCGACATGACACGCCCCGGCAATCCGTTGGAACACCACGAGCGGTTCATGGCGACCCAATGCCCGGCCTGCGGGCGCCCCGCGCGCCGGGAAGCCAGTACGCTCGACACCTTCGTGAACAGTTCCTGGTCCTATATGCGGAACTGCAATCCCCACTATCACGATGGCATGTACGATCCGGACGCGGTGACCTACTGGGTCCCGTGCGACTTCGACATCGGCGGGACCGAGAACATCACGGTCGCCAATTTCTATTTCCGGGTGGTTTTGAAGTGGCTGGACAGGCTTGGACTGACTCCCATGTCGGAGCCTTTCAAAAGCTCAATCTTTCACGGCATGGTGCTGAAGGACGGCCGCAAGATGTCGAAGTCCCTCGGCAATGTGGTGCGCCCGACGGACCTGATCGCGGAATACGGCGTCGATTCGGTTCGGTTCCAGAGCATGTGGGCGGCCCGGCCGGACAGCGACTATAACTGGTCCGACGAGAAGGCCGCCGCCGCCCGGCGCTTCCTGACCGGCGTTTGGTACGGCGTTCTGGATCTCGTCCCGGTGCTGGGTCAAACGCTGCCGAACATGGACGGCGACCCGGTGATGACCAATGCCGACAAGAAGTTCGCGAATGCCCTCCATGTCGGCAGCGGCAAGATCCAAGCCGGGTACGAGCGGATCGAGTTCCAGGCCGTCTGCAACGACCTGATGCTGTTGTGGGATAAACTCAAGAAATACTCGGACCGTGTGCGCGCCCATGCGACGCGCCGCAATATCGAGTTGCTGCGGCGGGCGGTCGAGCAGTTCCTGATCATGCTGAACCCGATCGCCCCCCACCTGACCGAGGAGTTGTGGGGCCGTTTGGGCAACCCGGTCATGCTCGCGCAAAGCGACCATTGGCGGGACCGGATTGGGCAGGACCGGACTGGTCAGGAAACGGTTGGGCAGGAAAGGGTGGCCCATGAACATTGAAGCCACCCCCCATGCGCGCCATTCCGCGGCAAGTCAGGATTTGATCGCCCGGATCGAGGCTCACGCGCGGGACATCGCCGCCAAGACCGCCCTGGCGGATTCACGGCATGTCATCAACTATGCCGTCCTCTCCCGGTTCAGCGGTGGTTTCGCGCACAAGCTCAGGTCGCTCGGCTGCGCCCCCGGCGATAGGGTGGCGATGCTCGCCAACCGGTGCGCGCTCTCGGTGGCGGCCATCGTCGGGACATTCAAATCCGGATGTATTCATGTGCCGCTGGACCCGCAGATGCCGGCGGCGCGGCTCGACTACATTCTCCGGGACATCGAGCCGAAAGTGATCATCACCGAAGCCGATTTTTCCAGCATGGTCGCCGATCTCGATGCGGCATCGGCCACGGTGATCACGCTGGACGACCTCGATAATCTGCTCGACGTCAGCGACCTTGATGAGGTTCCGCCCGATCCGCCGGTGTCGGCCCACCGCCCCGATGCGCCCGCCTACTGCATCTACACGTCCGGCTCCACCGGCCATCCGAAGGGTGTCGCCATCGCCCACCGCAGCCTGGCCCCCTTCTTCGAGGGGACACGGGAGATCTACGATGTTCGCCAAGGCTCCGTCTGCGCGAGCTTTTCGCCGCTGCATTTCGACGTCTATCTCATGGACATGCTGTTTCCGCTCTACGAAGGCGCGACACTCCATGTCTATGACGATGTCGTGGTCCCCGATCTTCTCTTCGATTGGGTCCGCGCGAACGGGGTCACGCATTTTTCGGCATGGGGCATGATGCTGGGGCTGATCGCTCAGGCGGAGGATTTCGAGACCGCTCCTCTGCCGCGGCTGCGGACCATTCTCACCGGGACGGATGTGCCGGACATCAAGACGGTGCAGCGCTGGCTGGCCAAGAACGACGGGACGTGCGTGATCAACGCCTATGGCCCGACCGAGGTGACCTGTGCGTCGACGGCGCACCTGATCCAGGACATCGAGCCGGACCGCAAAGCGCTCTATCCGATCGGAAAACCGCTCAAGCATGTGCGCGCGGGGATCGTCGACGACCAGGGCGCCTGGATCGAGACGCCCGGTGTTTCGGGTGAACTCCTGGTCGGCGGCGTCCAAGTCATGATCGCGTATTGGAACCGCCCGGACCTGACGGACGCGCGCGTCGAGCTGCGCGACGGGGTCCGATACTATCGCACGGGCGATGTCTGCTCTTATTTGACCGACGGCAGCATTTACTATCACGGCCGGAAAGACAACGAGGTCAATATCGGCGGCCGGCGTGTGCATCTGAACGAGATCCAGCGGGTGATCTGCGCTGTTCCCGAGGTCCATAGCGCGGAAATCGTTCTGCTGGAAACGCCCTATGCGGAACAGGTGCTGGCCGCCGCCGTGCTGCTCAACAGCGGGCAAAGCGACGATGTGAACGGCCCCATCGCCCATATCCGGGAGCGTCTCCGGCGGGAACTGCCCGACTATATGATCCCCCGGCATGTGGACGTGATGCCCCGCTTTCCCCTGTTGTCCTCCGGCAAGCCCGACCGGAAGGCGATCCTGGACCATTTACGGTCCGAACATTCGACGGCTTGAGAAAGAGAAAGGAGGAGACATCGGCCGGATACCGGCCATTGGATCAAACGGAAAGGGTCCGAGTGTCCCGTTTTCGCAAGTGTGGAGTTCATCAATGCACCTGTAGCTTAATTGGCTAGAGGCGGCCCCGGTTTGGAGCTCGGAAACAACGGCAAGGATACAGACAGTCACCCAGGGCATCGCTGTTCGTTGAGAGGCCGTTGCGGAAAAGCTCATGAAAGCTGTGGCTACCCAAAAGCACCGGCATTGGGGGCCGGAGAGTACGGGTTCGAGTCCCGTCAGGTGCTCCACCCTTTGGTTTCGCGCGGCAGGCGCAGCGGCCGAACAGGCCCTCGCCGCGGACGTATCCTCCTATCGGGTGCGCCGTGCCCAAACCATATACGCGATGGCCGAGGGGAACATGATCAGGCTGTAGACCGCGCTCGGGATCATCATCTCCTCGCTGCCCAACAGGCTGAGCGCCACGAAAATCCCCAACGTGCCGTTCTGCAGGCCGCATTCGAGGGTGTTCGCCACCCGCTGATCCCGGCCCAGTCCCGCTGTCCGCGAGAGCAGCGCCGCGAGCGCGAGCATGACGATGTTCAGCGCGACAAGCACGCCGCCGACCTGGACGAAGTAGGTGACGATGTTCTCCCTGCCACTGAAGATCGCGCCCGCGATGATGGCGATGAAAAGAACCGTGGCCGCCACCCGGCCGATCCGATCGAACTTCCTGGCGAACACCGGGAAAAACCGGTTCACCGCCATGCCCAGAATGACCGGCACCGTGGTGATCAGGAAAATCCCCACGACGGTCCGCGCCACGGAGAGATCCGGGGCCTCCTCCGCCTCGATGAAAAAGACCACCGCCCCGCCGACGATCACGGGAATGGTGACGACGGACAGAAGGCTGACCAGCGCCGTCAACGAGACGGACAGCGCGGTGTCCGCCCGCACCAGATAGGTCATGAGGTTGGACGTCACGCCGCCGGGGCATGCGGCGATGATCATCACGCCGACGGCCAGAACGGCGTTCACGTCGAACAGAAGGATGAGTCCGAGGGCGACGAGGGGCAGAACGACGACCTGGCTCACCACCCCCACGGCGAAGGCCCTCGGCTGAACCGCGATCCGCCTGAAGTCCGCCACCGTCAACTCGATCCCCACCGTGAACATGATGAAGGCGAGCGAAATCGGCAGAAAGACCTGGCTGATGAGATTACCGTCTTCCATGAGTTCTACTGACAGACCTTTGCGGCTTTCGGAGAGGCGCGCGACGCGCCCTTAGGCTTCGGCGGGAGGGGCGGTCATCGACCGGTCCAAATAAAGTTGAAGATCCTGCAAGGCAATGAAAGAGCTTTGAAGGGGATTGGTGAGAAGCTCGGTTCTCTCCTCGGCGGCCGTATAGCGCACCGTCGACAACTCATGGGTGGAGGACACGATAAAACGGCCGGTGCCGTCGGGAAGGGCAAGCGGCAACCGCACGACCTCCACCGTGCAGATCCGGCCGGTCTGTATCCGATCCTCGACAACGAAGTGATGGGCACAGGGCTCGGACAGAACCCTGTCGAACATCTCCCTTGCGAGATCGCGGAACGTATCGGTCATCAGGTCCAGCGCGTTCATCCCCTTCCCCTTGACCCCGATCCGGTCGCAGACCCGGGTCCCCATCAGGCGGATGTTGAAAAAGTCCGGCCGGACGCGTTCGTAGAGCACGACGTCCGGCAGGATGGAGGCCATGGGAATGGGGTCGAGATCGGTCTTGAGCGGCAGGCCGTTCTCCCCTTTGGGCAGAGCGAGCCACTCCCTCACCAACACCTGCGCCTTGTCGCGTAACAGCATGCGCTCCCCTCTCGCCCCCCTTCTCCCAACCGCCTGTCGGCGCGGCGAACGGCGTACCAGTCTAGAGTGCAGAACAGCCGTCGTCTTCCGATATCTGAAACAGTGCTCGCCGGTGGGGGATGTTCGGGAGCGATGACGGGGGCTCTGACTTTGTGTTGGAGGCGGGCATGAAGAAAGACACGGGACGATGTTCACAACGGAATTGGCTCGCCCGCACCTGCGAGTTTCCAGCTCTGATACACGCCAATTGAATGAGATAGTTGAGCCCCAAGGCGACACCGGGTCGAACACGGCGCTGGGCAGAACTAAGACTTTAAGAAAAAATGATGCCCAGGGGCGGCGTCGCATTAAAACTTCAAATCATTGATAATTCTATTATAATCAAAATACTACTGCAGAAGATACCAACGAAAAAACCAACGATTTGCCCTCAACTTCCCGCAAAGCTCAGTGAGCTCCGCGATCGAGACCATATGCTCTAGGCCATGAACTCATAAATCCCATCGGTCTCTGCCATCGGTAGAACGTTGAGATGTAAGGAGAAACAGCGAAAGCGATGCGGCGCATCGGTGAGCCGGTTCGACGATGGAGATCGGCGCTATACCGATGGCCGCACAGCGGTTCGGCGGATTTGACGTCTTGTCGTGAAGATTTCTTAAAAAATGCCAAGAATTTTTCTGCGAAACCTTCACTTCCAATCCATCCAAATCCGGCCTGAACAGAGACCGATGGCATTTATGAGTTCATGACCCAATCCCTCCAATCTGGGCCACTGATTTCTGATGCCACCGTATCCGTGCGGTCTACCCGCTCGGACGGGTGGGGCTAGAGTTGGATAGTGTCCAACAGGGATAATGGACACTATCGGGGTTTTGGGTGGCGAAGGGTCGCAATCGACGGGTCTGGACGGACGACGAGGGGCGGATGGTATGGGCTGTCCTGAGACGAGGACGCTCCTTCGGCGCATCCGCCGCGGCGGCGGTGCAATAATGGGCCGGCTGGCGGATCTCCATCTTGGCCAGGGCCAGACCACGAGACAGGATACGTTGACGCCGACTGACCAGGGCTACGAACCAAAAACCCTTGCAGACGGGGTGGGCCATACGTTCAAGTTCTGTGAAGAGAGGTTTGTGTCAATCGGTTCGCCGGAATGACCCGCAAAAGGCAAGGGGTAGTTTGATGCAGCGCGCCCGGCCGATCGACCGCCGTGGAGCGAAGACACTAAAATAGATGAAAGTCCGTCGCAGGGGCTGGACATCGAAAGGCTTTTTTTGCACCTCACTGAGGCAACGTCGGACTTCGCTGATGATGGCTTTAACTGGAATGTATCAGAAGGCATTTTCACCGGACGATCCGGCGCTCCCGATGAACTATCCGGGGTTCATGTTCCGGACGCTGCGGGAAGACGGCCACGACGCCCACTCATTATTGACGGGGACGGGTCTGACGCCCGGCCACTTCGACGATCCGACCTACAGAACTGGCTTTTGGCCGCTCTACCATTTCGTCAGGAACGCGATGGCGGTGGGCGGAGACCCGCATCTTGGGGTGAGGCTCGCGCTACGCTTTGAGCCCAATTACATCGGTCTTCCCGCCTACGCGGCCATGAACGCGGCGCGTTTTCGGGACGCCCTGGAAGTCGTGAACCGCTATTTCTTCCTTACCTTCCCGGCCATCGAATTCACCTACGCCGACATCGCCAGAGACCCCAAACCAACGGAAGCGGCGATCCGCGTTCGCCCCAAACTGCCCCTCCATGACATCGCCTATTTCGTGCTGTCGAGCGCCCTGGTCATGTGTGAGGGCCTGTGCAAGGCGATGCTCAGAAGATCCCGGGTCGCATCGCGTGCCGAGGTGACGATCGGCGAACCGGACGGCTGGTCTGCCATCGCACCCCATGTCGGCTTTCCGGTTCGTTTTGGGGCAAGCGAAAACCGTCTTTTCTTTCCCATTGACCTCCTGGACCAAGCCCTGCCCGGCGCGGATCCGATCAATCACACGCGCCTGATCGGTCTTTGCGCGCAATACGCCGCCCAGGTCGCCTTCAAGACCACAATCATCAACCAAGTCATTGCATTTTTGGAGAAGGAACGAAATCTCAGCACCCCGCTGGCCACCGCCGCGGCGGCACTGGGATATTCGGAGCGCGGCCTGCGCCGTAGTCTGGAGCGATCGGGAACCTCCTACCGACGGGTCGTGGACGAGGTGCGGGAACGCCGCGCCAGGGAAATGCTGACCAACACCTCGCTACCGGTGAAGTCCATAGCCCACGACCTCGGGTTCGATACGCCCTCCAACTTCGCACGGAGCTTTAAGCGATGGACCGGCGCCACCCCGTCGGCGTTCCGAAGAAGCCGTCATTCGGTCGAAGAAACTGGCCAGAACTGAATGCTGTTTGGCCAGTTGAGAGCTTTCACTGGGAAAAGCCTCGTATACATTGCCTTGCCAAGTGCAACCGCTCACATGGCAAGAACTCGGAATATGGAATATCAAAAATCTATGGAAATACGATCGGCAAAAGCTGCTCTATTGACAGTTTTCTTGGCTGTTTTTTGTAGTGGTTGTGCGGCGATCCCAGTAGAAGGCGCGATCGCGGCAAAATCTGAGGTCGTTATCGCGAACCACATTGAAGCCGCCGAAAATGGCGATGCGGAAGCGCAGTATAAAGTTGGGGATGCCCATTGCTGTTCGATCAATGAAGGCAGTGGTATCTACAACACTCAGAAGGCGGTGGACTGGCTTTGCCGGTCCGCACAACAGGGCTACTCGCCGGCGATGTTCCGTTTGGGCAAGATTCTGACCGGGGATGTCTTCGACGGCCCTCGCGTGTTGGCGCGCGTTTCCTTTGGCATATACGAGCAGGTTACCAACGAAACCACGACCAACTTCCCGCTCGCCATGGCTTGGCTGCTTCAAGCCCGCGACGCCGGCGAAGAAGGCGCCGAGGAGCGCGTTAACGAGGTCTGGGCCGAAATGACAGCCGCCGATCAATTGAGTGCCGAGACCTACTACACGCTCGGGAACAACGCGCCATGTTCGTGGCGTGAGGTAAGCGGGAAGGCCTGATCGCTCATCCCCGATGCGCGGCGGCGGTTCAAACTCGAAGCCTGCGACTTGCCACAGAATCTAGCGGGCCGGGACAGATTTGAAGGTACGACCCATTTGACTTTGGCTCGAAAAAGATAAGCCACTCGAAACCACTGTCGAAGGTGAACACCATGAAGCGCGTCACCAGCCCATTACTCGCTCTTGTTCTCGCCATTAGCCTCCCGACCCTTGCACACGCGAAGGAGGATCACCGGAGGGCGCTGTTGAAAGAGAACTTCGAACAGGCAGACAGTAATGGAGATTCGGCACTGTCGCGAAACGAGTTTGAAGTGTTCGTGAACGCCAACGCCGAAGACGACTTGGGGCGCGCACGCTTGGTCAAGCGACTGGGTGCGTACGAGAACGCTTTCAGCAAAATGGATCGCGATGGGGATGGCCTTGTTTCCAAAGACGATATCGAGGCCAATCGTTAGGTTGGATTGCGAACTCCGCCGCCGTCGAGGTGAAACCGAAACGGCCGGTTCCCACCGAAACCGGTGCAGCAACATAATGAAGCGGGCACCAAGCCCTGGTCCGAATGATGATTGGGAGACCCTTGGATGACCCAGCTCATGCCAAGAGCGGTAACCGCAATGCTTGTCTTCGGATTGGCGCTTGGCCTGACCGCATGCGAGGAGCCGAGCCCGACGGAAGACAAGCCGCTGATCCGGGCGATCAAGAACATGACCTTGGAGGTTCGCGCCGGAGCGCAGCAGCGGGTGCTGACCGGCGAGACCAAGGCGGATTTGACGTCCAACGCGGCCTTCGAGGTATCCGGGCAAGTCATCCGGATGACCGTCGATGTGGGGGACCAGGTGACGAAAGGCACCGTGCTCGCCCAACTCGATCCCGAGCCCTATACCCTGACCTTGCGGCAAGCCGAGAGCGAGTTGGTCAGTGCAAACGCGGATCTCGAGGACGCCAACCGAAAGTTCGAACAACAAAGCGAGCTGTTCGGGAGGGGCTTCGCGACCAAGACCAATTTCGACAGTGCGGAGGCGCGCAAACGCTCCGCCGAAGCGGCTGTGGATGCCGCCGAGAGCCAGGTTGCCTTGGCCCGCCGGAACCTGTCGAAGACGGAACTCAAAGCGCCCTTCGACGGGGTGATCGCGACAAAATCGGTCGAGGTGTTCGAAGAGGTGAGCCCCGGCCAAACCCTCTACGCTCTCCAATCGGGCGATCCCAAGGTTGAGGCGACGCTGCCGGAGACGCTGATCAGCGTCGTCGGGATCAACCAGCAGGTGATCGTGAGCTTTCCGCCCTTGGGGGGTGCCACCGCCTCGGGCCGGATCGACGAGATCGCCCCCTTGGCCGGTGACGCCAATGCATACCCGATCGAAATCGCCCTCGACGACCGGCCGGAGGGTTTGCGTGCGGGGATGTCGGCGGAGATCGTGTTGGAGTTCGCGACACAGAACACGGGCACCGCCTTCATGGTGCCCTACGGGGCGGTCAAGGCCCGCGGCGCGGCACAGTCCGAGGCCACCGTCTTCGTCTTCGATGCGACCACCGGAACCGTTTCCGAAGTGTCCGTCTCCGTGGTCGATGTACAGGACAATGTGCTGCAGATCGTCGGCGACGACCTGGCGGCCGGCAACATCATCGCGACGGCGGGCGTAAGCTTCCTCCATGACGGCATGCAAGTGACCTTGTTCGACGACAGCGTTTTCGAGTAGGCGCGATGCTGACCCGTTTCGCCCTCAACAACCAGTCCTTCATCCTGGCGATCATGATCGCCTGCGTCCTGGTCGGCCCGTTCAGCTTCATCAGCCACCCCTCGCGTGAAGATCCGAAGATCGAGATCCGCAACGCGTCGGTGATTTTTCAGTATCCGGGCCTGTCGGCGGAGCGGGTCGAGGACCTGATCACCACCAAGGTCGAGGAGAAACTGCGCGAGATTGCCGAGATCAAGCATATCACGTCGACCAGTTCCGTCGGCCGGTCGCAGGTCGATGTCGAGGTCCACGACGAATACACGGACATGGACCAAATCTGGATCGACCTTCGGAACAAGATGGGCGACGTCATCCACGACCTGCCGGACGGCACCGCCGGCCCCTTCGTCTTCGACGACAAGGGAAACGTCGCCATGGCGACCATCGCCATCACGGGCGACGGGTTCGAAAACTGGGAGTTCCGGGAAGCGGCGGAAGACTTGCGGCGGCTCGTCTACGCCCGCGTGCCCGGGGTCCGCAAGGTCGAGTTTTTCGGTGTCCGTGAGCAGCGGGTTTTCGTCGACCTGGACGTGGTCAGGCTGTCCCAGTTGGGCGTGGCCCCGCAGACGATCGTCGACGCCATCGCCACCCAAAACGTCATCCTGCCGGGCGGCCGGATCGAAGCCGACGGATCGACGATCATCGTCGAGCCCACGGGCGACTTCGGCACCCTCCAAGACGTGGAGAACTTCGCTGTCCGGGTGGACGGCGTCACCTTCTATCTGCAGGATCTCGCGACCTTCCGGCTGGCCTATGCCGATCCGCCGATTTCTCCGGCGGCGTTCAACGGCCAGGAGGCGGTCATCCTCAGCGTGTCGATGATCGACAATTTCGACAGCTTCGAGTTCGGCGAGAGCCTGCGCGCCTTGGTTTCCTCCTATGAAGCCACCATGCCCCTGGGCATGGCGTTCGACTACATCACTTATCAGCCCGACGAGATCGAGTTCGCGGTCTTCGGCGTTCTGAACAATCTATGGCAGACGGTGATTATCGTTCTCTTGGTCGTGGTGGCGTTCCTGGGGCTGCGCACGGGTTTGATCGTCGGGGCGATGGTGCCTCTGGTCATGCTGATGTCGGTCCTCGTCATGCGGGTCTTCGGGATCGAGCTCGAGCGCATGTCGCTCGCCTCGCTCATCATCGCTCTTGGCCTGTTGGTCGATAACGGGATCGTCGTCGCGGAAGAGATCCAGGCCCGTATTCAGCAGGGACAGGACCGCCTGAAAGCCGGCTTGGAAGCGGGCCGCGCGCTCTCGACGCCGCTGCTCGCCGCCTCCCTCACCACCATCCTGGCCTTCATGCCCTTGATGCTGGCCCCGGGCTCGGCCGGGGAGTATACCCGGTCCATCTCGCTTGTGATCGCGATCGCGCTCTTCGTCAGTTGGTTCGTCGCCTTGATGCTTCTGGTGATGTTCTGTGTCTGGTTCATCAAAAGCGACACGTCGAGTGACGAGAAGGCGCTCTATAGCGGTCGCGTCTATCAGGTCTATCGCGGGATCCTGACAACGGCGATCAAGGCGCGCTATCTCGTGATCTTGGGCGCGATCGGGTCGTTGTTCTTTGGGGCCTGGCTCTTCCAGTTCACCTCCAAGACCTTCTTCCCCGCCTCGGAGCGTACACAACTCCAGATTATCGTGAACATGCCGGTGGGCGCGAATTCCTATGCGACCCAAGACGTGGTCGACAAGCTGACCCGGTGGCTGATGGATAAGGAGCGCAATCCCCAAGTCGTCTCCGCCGCGGCCTACATCGCATCCGGCGGACCGCGCTTCTACCTCTCCCTGGAGCCCATCGACGGCTTCCCGAACGTGGCCTATCTCCTGGTCAATGTTGAGCGCTCGGAAGACGTCCAAATCCTGAAGCAGAAGGTGGAGGAATTCGGCGTCGCCGGTTTGTCGGAGGCCCGCATCAGCGCCAAACCCATGTCCATGGGTCCGGGCGAAGCGGGATTGGTCGAGTTTAGAATCGTCGGCGAAGACAGCGGTGTTCTGATCGGGGCCGCCGAGCGGCTGAAACAGATCCTGCGGGACGCACCCGGCTCGCGCGACGTCCAACATGATTGGGAGAACCCGAGCCTGACGATCGAGGTCCGCGTCGACCAGACGGCGGCGCGACGCGCTGGCGTGACCAGCCAACAAATCGCCAACGCGCTCGAAAGTCAGCTGAGCGGCGTCACCGTGAGCGACTACCGTCTCGGCGACAACGCCATTCCCATCGTCTTGCGGGCTCAAGGGGATCAGCGCACGAACATCGACCGGTTGCGGACGCTCAATGTCGGCCTGGACGGGGCCAACCCGGTGCCGCTCTTGCAAGTGGCGACCTTCGACGGTGTTCCCTCCTACAGCCGGATTCAGCGTCGGGACCTGGAGCGGGTGGTCACGATTTCCGGCAAATCGACCCAGTTCACGGCGGCCGGCCTGGATAGCCATGTGGCCCCGGAGGTCCAGGCCCTGATCGAGTCGCTTCCCGATGGCTATCGCATCGAGAAGGGCGGCGAGATCGAAGATTCGGCGACGGCCCAGGGCAATCTGTTCGCCAATCTCCCGCTCGCTCTTGCGTTGATGGTGCTGGTGCTGATCTGGCAGTTCGACAGCTTCAAGAAGCCGCTTATCATCGTTCTGACCATCCCGCTGGTGATCACCGGGGTTTCCGGCTCCTTGCTGATCTTTCCCGGCGCCAATTTCAGCTTCATGGGCATTCTCGGCTTCCTCGCCCTGATGGGGATCGTTATCAATAACGCGATCGTCCTGATCGACCGTATCGAGATCGAACGCGAGAACGGACGGGCTATGAGAGAGGCGATTGTCGAAGCGGGCGTTCAGCGCCTGCAGCCCATCGTCATGACCACCTGCACCACGGCGTTGGGCCTCGCGCCCATTATTCTGTCGCGCGACGTGTTGTTCTATGATTTGGCCGTCGTCATCGCCGGCGGCCTGATCGTGGGGACCGTCCTCACTTTGTTGGTATGCCCTTGCCTCTACGCCATCTTCTTCAGGGATACGGCGGCGCGGGAAACGCCCACGTGATCGGTCTTGAGCGGCAGGCCGTTCTCCGCCTTGGGCAGAGCGAGCCACTCCCGCACCAACACCTGCGCCTTGTCGCGTAACAGCATGCGCTCCCCTCTCGCAACCGCCTCTCGCAACCGCCACTTTCGCAACCACCCGTCGGCGCGGCGACCGACGCGCCGGCCCAGACGCGAGCATAGCCTTAGTCCGCCGATCTCTGAAAGTATGGTTACCGGTGGGCGGATGTTCCGGAGCGATGACGGCGGTCCCGTTCTGGAAGGTCCGGCGTTTCATCGGCATACCCCCGCCCGCCTTGACCCTGGCTTCGGCGTAGAAGTCTTTCGCCATCCGACGGGCCTCGGCCTCGCACGCTGCTCGACGAGCACTTCAGAGTCATGGGGCGCACCAAGTTCTACGAGGGAATCGAGGAAATGCAGGCCGACCTCGATGTTTTCCTCAAGACCCACAACACCAAGCGCTCGCACCAGGGCCGTGACATGAACGGGAGGCCCCAGGCCAAGGCCTTCATCGACGGCTTGCCGAAGAACCAGAGCCAAAAGGAAGGAACGAAACGCAAAGCCGCTTAAACCGACCCCGCCAAACTGGCAACTGTAATGCGATTACCGTCTCTGTACAAAAACTGGCACAAGAGGCCGAAAAATCTGAACATCTATTTCGGGATTGACATACCGCTATCCACTCCAGATTCTTTAGTGCATAAGTTGAGTCTGTGGGGAGTATTCCAGAGCGGAATTCGATCAAGTGGAAGAAACATCTGCCCATAGTGCCTCAGATGCTGCATTGGGGTTTCGTTATCAGGGCCTTCACGCCCTTCTGATGTTGTGGCGTGAGGTTGATGATGATGCTGCTATCTACATCGAAACGCTTGACGACGTGGTGCTGACTGCGTCCGGTGCGACCTTTCTTGAACAACTAAAACATACGCTTGTAGAAAAACCTTCGCCGCTTACGCTGAAAAGCGTTTCACTATGGAAAACACTTCGAGCTTGGATCGACGTTCTTCCCGAAATCGACATGGCGCGAACCAGATTCAACTTGGTCAGCGTCGCTAATATACAAGCAGGGTCCCTTTTAGAAGCGCTGCTGGATGAAGATTCCGATCGAAGTGATCTTATCATTGCGCTTAACGAAGAGGCGGAACGGGTTCAGAGAGAACGCGCTGACGCAAAGTCTTCTGGAAAGCCTACGCTGCCACACGCTGAGCGAGTAGCTGGTTGCGAGGCTTTTTTGGGATTAGGCGCGGACATTAAGTCAAAACTGATTTCAGCGGCGCGGCTGAAGCCGGGACAGCCAAACGTCACCACCATTGAGGAAGAGTTGGCGAACGATCTGAAATCGGTGCCTGCGGAAAAACGCCCACAGGTTGCTAAGAGGCTTGTCGAGTGGTGGGATCGACAAGTCCTCTATTCGATGTGCAACAAGCGTGAGAAGGCGATCTCTCGCTTTGAAGTCGTTCAACGTCATTCAGAAATTGTCGCGGACATTGAACTAGACAGACTCCCCAACCCATTCGAGACCGTAAACCCGCCGGCCTCTTACAGACCTGACAGCATGATCGAGAAACAAATCTCCTTAGTGGACGGTTCGAGCAGCGAGTTAAGCCGAGCAATACGGGAGGAATGGCGGGCTCGGGAAACCCGATCAGCGTGGTCAACGGAAAATCCGTCAAGGCATGACCTCATTCTCCGATACGATGAAAGACTCACAGAGGAATGGGCTGATCGACATACGGAAATCTGTGAACAATGCGATGGAGCAAGCGATGACGAAGCAAAAGCGAAAGGGCATGCACTTTTGAAATGGAGCCATTTTGACGCCCCAAACGATATTGAATCCATAGCCGCTACGGTTACGGCTCCCTACTACGTCAGAGGCTCTTTCCAAGTCCTCTCTACGACCGGCCGGGTTGGGTGGCACCCAGATTTCCGAACGCTGTTGGGATTTGAAAGTTGACGATAGCACACGATTTGTATGCCGAAACAAACCCTGCATTCGGAGCGTATGCGGCAATAGGCTTTTGTCGTGAGTACCATTCAGTCTCTGCTCAGAACCCATCAATTGCCTTGATATACCTTGCTCTACCCATTGCAATGTCGAGAGACACAGAGAGGTCTTTTTCCGAGACCAACGTCTCAACAGGGCTTCTCGCCTGGCTCAACAGATATCCAGAAATTCGGCCAAACCTAGGTGCGCGACTTGATGCATCGCTTGACATGGTGTCAGCCACGTTGAAGCTGGGTCTAGCGTCGAAAGCGCTCGCACTTGTCGATGGCGGTACGATTACCCTCGGTCCTAAGCCACCGATCAAAGCGCCTGTGGGAAGGTTGCCGATAGAGCCAAAGAAAGCAATCCGCAGGGCTGAGCGACTTGGTGCTTGGATGGGCGATGCAGGCTCAGCGGGATCGGTTTTTTCCGCTTTGGGGGTAACGTTATGAGCCGTTGGAATATTCTTAGCATTGCTTTTTTTGGCGCGGAGGGGAGACGCCGAACAATTGATTTCAAGCCAGACCAAGTGAATGTAATCACCGGAGCATCTGGCACCGGCAAGTCGGCAATTATCGATGCGATTGACTACTGTCTTGGCTCAACAAGTTGCGATCTGCCTTGGTATGTCAGAGGGCATGCGGAAGCTGTTGCCGTTCAATGGGTGAAGGATGATCTTCACTTGATTGCTGGCCGGAGCATACCAAAGGCAGGCAAAGGCACCGGACAAATGTTCATTAGAACCGGTAAATCTCTTGAGATGCCGATGACAGCTGACGAATTGGAAGGTCGAACGCCAAGGGAGCATGCCAAGAAGGAGATTGAACGCGCTTTTGGAATTGGCGATATCGAAGATCCGGACACTGCGCTCAAATCAGAGGTTGGCCGGGCGACGGTCCGGCATGTTACGCCTTATCTGTTCTTGTCCGGCGACGTAATTGTGAGTAAAACCACATTGCTCCATGACTTGAACCGGGCAGACAAGGCGCGAGATATTCGAGCGACACTTCCGTACTTCCTGGGTGCGGTTGATCAGGAAAGTGTACTTGCGGAGCGTCGCCTTAGGCGACTAGAAGCCGCTCTGAAGCGCCTTCAACACGAAGCGAATGCCCGAGAGAGAAGTCAAAGCCGCCTGACAGAGCGTTCGATGGCGCTACTGAGTCAGGCGGCAGAAGTTGGTTTGGTTGCTCCTCCAAGCTCGACTGCTCCCGATCAGGTCCTCCTGGAAGAACTACGAGGGATTGTTAGTTCTGACGTAGAAACAACGAGTGCCTCGGGTGGTGACGAGCTTGATGCGCTTGAAACAGAGCGCCAGTCTCTTGTGGCGGAGATTTCAGCCCTACGGGACAAACGAAGATCGTTGAACCGAACAATCCGTGAGGCGCGTGGGTATGAAACAGCTGTATCAGGACAATCCCATAAGCTCGCCTTGGTGGAACACCTGAAGCTTGACGAAAGGCGATGTCCGGTTTGTGACGCAGAGACAGACGTGGGCCACAATATGGCCGAGCAAATCCATGCCTCCCTAAGCATCATTCGCGAAGAGGTTGCGTCGGTCGATCAATTGCGTCCGGAGCTGATTGAGCAGCTCTCTCAGGTAGAAGATGAGATAGGTTCAAGATCAATGCGTCTCAGAGAAGCTGAGACACAAATCACTGCGATCATTCGACAAACCGAAGCTTCAAGACGAGCCGCTACGCTCGCTCAAGCTCGGACTCTCGTCATCGGTAGAGTGAGCCAGTTTCTGGAAACAACAGCGGAAGATTTTGATCTTCCAACGGTCGATCTGCGGCCTCTGCAGAACGAAATCGCGGAACTTCAGGACAGGGTTGATCATCAAGCCAAGCGAGATCGACTACGAGACGCCGAGACCATGGTTTCAGGTTACGCGACAGAATTGCTTGCCGAGCTTCCGACTGAGGTTCCCGCTACAAATGCTAGAATTCAATTCTCTGCCATGCCGAGGCTGTCCTTGATCGAATCGGAAAGGCGCGCTGTGCTATCGTTAGCGGAAGTTGGTTCAGATCAAAATTATCTATCAATACACTTGGCCCTTTTGTTTGCCCTTCAAAAACATTTTGAGACCATCCGAGGTCCTGTGCCTGGTCTTTTGGTAATCGATCAGATTAGTCGTCCATATTACCCGGAGGGCGGCGACGAGAAGAGCCTGGAAGAGATGGAAATTGATAGTGAACGGCAGGCAATGCGAAAGATTGTAAACGTCCTGTTCGATGAGACCGCTCGCCGGATCGGTCTTCAAGTGATTCTCATTGAGCATGCCTACATCAGCGACGATAGCCGGTATGTCAATGCAACCCGAGAACGTTGGACGAAGTCCTCCGGAGCAAAGCTCATCCCGGCGGATTGGCCGGAACGGAACTAAGCGGAACGGAATGAGTGTCATCCGATGGCCGGGATGCTTCAGGGCGTGGTCGAGGACAGCCGTCTCGACCTCCTCGGTCATCCGGTTGGGACGCGGCCCCTTGGCGCCGGGCAGCCGGTAGATCAGGCCTTCCGAGCCATAGGTCTGGAAGTTGCGCCGGATCTCATAGAACTACTTTTGCGAGCAGCCATGATCCTGCAGGCCTTGGAGACGTTGTTCATCTCGGTCGCAAGTTCGAGCAGGGAGAGCTTGCGTCGTGCTACCTTGTCCTTCGTGGTCCTGTCGCTTCTCCTGACTGGCTGGATTGTTTTTGGCGAACAAATCCTAACCCCAATAAGGAGCGGCATGGCCACACCCGACCCGTCCTCGGTCGGCTCGGGTGTGGCGTAAACTGTCAGGTCAATACGGTCTCAGCTCACACTGATTTATCGCCAGAGGGATCGCGGATGCACAAGAACTCGAGCTTTGGATCTGCTGATGAAGAGGGCGCGGCACTAGGCATGCCCATGGGCTGGCGGCGCTCCGACATCACGGGACCGCCGTGGAATTCAAAGGCTAACCGCTGACATCACTGGAGAACAACACCAAATGCGACGCCGGGTCGAGCACAACGCGGGGTATCACCAAAATTTCAGGAAAAAATGGTGCCCAGGGGCGGATTCGAACCACCGACACGCGGATTTTCAATCCGCTGCTCTACCAACTGAGCTACCTGGGCATCGGCGCCGGGACCGGCGGGGCGGGTCCGACGCAAGAGAGACCGGGGTGATAGTCCATCGGCGGCAGGCGGTCAAGCACCCAGACCGCGCTTTTTTGCCGATTTCGCTATTCCCCCCGCCGTCCCGGGAAGGGGGCGACCGTCCCGCCGGCCATCAGTTGATCGAGGGTCTCGGGATCGGCCGGTTCCTCGGTTTCGATCCGGTAGCTCTCGCCGAGCCAGCGGCCGAGATCGAGCTGTTTGCAGCGCGCCGAGCAGAACGGCCGGTGGGTCTTGTCGGCGCCCATCGGCTTGCCGCATTGGGCGCATATCGCTTTGCTCTTCTTCTTGGTCATGGGTCCGGCCTCGGGAGGTCTCCGCATAGACAAAGGGGATGCGGGTGCCCACCCGCCACTCAACTGTTTGCCACTTAACCGTCCTCCAGGACGACCGCAACCCCGAACCGCTCCCGTGCTTCGATCAGCGCCCGTTCCTCGGCTCTCAGGCGCGCCGCCACGGCTTTCTCCAGGGTCAGGGTCACCGATCCCCGTTTCTCCGCCAGGGCGTCTTGCACGGCGGCATGGAGCGCGTCGAGCCCCCTGGTCAGCATCGGATCCCCGGCGCGGACCTCGGCCAGCGTCGGCCGGGTCCGGGCGCGGGTGATCTCGACAAGCCCGGCCCGGGTCAGGCCGTGGACCACGGTCTCGACCGGGTCGCCGGCGAACACCGCCGAGAGGGCGTCGACCACCGGCCCGAGATCGGCCCGCCTCAGACGCGGAGGGTCGATCACAACGATCCCGGCCAGCCCGCGCAGCCGGATCTGACGGGGAATCTCGGCGAAGGCGGCCTCCGCCAGGGCCTTGGCCGGCAGGCTGCCGTCGATGTCGATGGCGGTCAGCGCCTCGGTCCGGTCGATGACCAGCCGCCCCTTGCCGCCGGCGATCGGCACCGCGCGCTCCAGCGCCGCCTCGACGGCGGCGTCGAGCAGATCCGCGTCTCCCGGCGCCAAGGCGGCTGCGGCGAAACCAGGCGGCGGCGCGAGCCGCTCTCCCCGGAAGGCCGTGGCGTGGTCGGCCAGATCGTGCCAGCCGGGCGGCGGCGACCACAGCACCGGGCCCGACAGCTTCTCCATCGCGGCCCAGCGGGCACAGAGGTCCCGCACTTCCGCCGCCAGCGCCTCCGGAGACGCCTCGGCCGCGCGGGTCCGGGCGATGGCGCCGATGCCCTCCGGCAGCGCCGCCGCAAGGCTCTCCCGCAGGCGTTTGCGGTCCGCCCCGGTGCCAATTTTCTTAGAGACGACGATATCCGCCGTACGGGGGGTCAGAACCGCGAGATCGGCGCGCAGGGCGATATCGCCGGTGAGCACCGCGCCCTTGTCTTCCCTCCCCGTTTGATGGGTCTGCGGGTTGGCGACCTGGAGGATCAGGCTTTCGCCCTCATGGGGGTCGGTCCCGCGGCGCAGCTTGGTCAGCGGCAGGAATCCCGGCGCGCGCTGGCCGATATCGACGAAGACGGCTTTCAGGGACCGGTCGACGCGGAGGACCCGGCCGCGCAGAATCGTGCCGGCGGCAAGCCCCCCATCCCGGTCGACCCGCAGATCCTGGATCCGTCCATCCTGCGACGGGCCGTCCCGCAGCAGCCCCGCCCGGGTCTCGCCCGGCCGACGGTAGGCGATCAAGACGGCGCCCTCCCCGCCCATCGGGGCCTCAGGGCCAGAGCCGGAGGCCCGCGGCCTCCAACAGTCCGCCGGTCTCGCTCAGGGAGAGCCCGACCACATTGGAATAGCTGCCCGACAGGAAGGTGGCGAAAAGCGCCGCCTTGCCCTGGATGGCATAGCCGCCGGCCTTGCCCCGCCATTCGCCGGAAGCTAGATAACCGGCGACTTCCTGGGGCGACAGCCGCTTGAAGCCGACCTGGGTGGTGACGAGCCGGTGGCGGAGGCGGCCTTGCGCGTCGATCACCGCGATACCGCCATGCACCCGGTGGCGCCGGCCGGAGAGCAGGTCCAGGCAGCGCCGGGCGCTGGCCTCGTCCTCGGTCTTCGGCAGGATGCGGCGGCCGCAGGCGACCACCGTGTCGGCGGCCAGCACGACGGCCCCCGCCGCCTCGGGCAGGGCCGCCACGGCCCGCGCCTTCTCGATGGCGAGCCGTTCGGCATGCTGTCTGGGGAGTTCTCTAGGCGCTGGGCTCTCGTCGATGTCCGCCGGCAGGATCTTGTCCGGCGGGACGCCGATCTGGGCCAGCAGGTCGCGCCTGCGTGGCGAGGCGGACGCCAAAATCAGCCAAGGACGGACCGTCGGAGGACCCGCCGGTTCGACCGTCACTGGGGGAGACACGGTCAAGGACGCGGCCGCCCCGGCTTACTTGAAGCGGAAGGTGATGCGGCCCTTGGTCAGGTCGTACGGCGTCATTTCCACATTGACGCGGTCGCCCGCCAGCACGCGGATACGGTGCTTGCGCATCTTTCCCGCCGTGTGGGCAAGCACCTCATGGCCATTGTCCAGTTCGACCCTGAACATGGCATTGGGCAGCAGTTCCGTCACCGTGCCCGGGAATTCCAACATTTCCTCTTTCGACATGTACCCTTACCAGCGAATTGCAGAAGTGCCCGTTAAGTGACGGGTATCGAGCGCAAAATCAAGTGAAGACTGGGGTTGCATAACTGGGGTGGCGTAAAAGACGGTCCATCGTCAGGGTAGGCTCAACTTGGCGGTCCGGCCGCCGTCAACCGTATAAACCTGGCCGGTGACGAATCCGGCCTCGTCGGAGGCGAGGAAGGCGACCAGGGCCGCCACCTCCTCCGGTCTGCCGGTCCGGGCGACCGGGTGGATGCGCCCGATCTCCCGGCGGAAGGCCGCCGGGTCTTCCATCCCTTCGATGAAATCCAGGTTGAGGTCCGTGTCGATCCAGCCGGGTGCGACGGCGTTGCAGCGGATCCCTTCCGGCCCGTGGTCCACAGCCACGGCGCGGGTCAAGCCGTGCAGACCCGCCTTGCTGGCGCAATAGGCCGCATGGCCCGGATTGGCCCCGAGCCCCTCGATCGACCCGACATTGACGATGGCGCCCCCGGTCTCGCGAAGGTGAGGAAGCGCCGCCCGGATCATCAGGAAGGGCGCCGTCAGGTTGACCGAAAGCGTCCGCTGCCAGTCCTCCAGGGGCATATCCTCCACCGAGGCCTCGCGCATCATGCCTGCATTGTTGACCAACACGTCCAACCGTCCGGCGCGCCCGATGAGATCGGTCACCACCCGGCCCGGGCTTTCCGGGTCCGCGAAGTCGGCGGAAAGCGCCTCGAAGTCCGGGTCCTCCCCCCGCTGGGCAGTGATCACCCGGGCCCCTTCGTCCCGCATGCGGGCCGCAATCGCACGGCCAATGCCCGACCGGCCGCCGGTCACCAGCGCTACCTTGCCATCGAAGCGCTTCATGAGACCGGCTTCCCGCCATTCACCTCGACCAACGCACCGCACATATAGCGGGCGCCGTCGGAGGCGAGAAACAGCACAACATCCGCGATATCGCCCGCCTCGGCGAGGCGGCCCAGCGGCACGGTTTTCCCCAACGCCGCGACCGCCGTATCCGGATCGAAGCCGCGCATGGCGAGACCGGATCGCAGCATCGGCGTGTCGACCTCGTTCGGGCAAACCGCATTCACCCTTATCCCCTGATGGGCGTGGTCCATCCCGAGACATTGCGTAAGCGACGCCAGCGCGGCCTTGGTCATGCAGTAGAGCGCGTGGTTTGGCCCGGGCGCCTTGCCGCCCCAACAGGAGGAGACGTTCACGATCGCACCGCCGCCGCCCGCCGCCATCAGCGGGATGGCCGCCCGGCAGATCCGAAACGGGGCTTCGACGTTGACGCCGACGGAGAGATCCCAATCGGCGTCGGTGGCGTCGGTGACCGGCCCCCTTGTGATCACGCCGGCATTGTTGACGACGATGTCGAGACCGCCCAGGGCCTCATGCGCCGCCCCGGCGAGACCGTCGGCATAGGGGCGGTCCAGAAGGTCGCCCGGCAGATGGGCGTCCGCCTCGATATCGTCGAGCCGGCGGTCGGCGACGGCGACACGGGCGCCCGCCGCGCGGAGCCGGGAAACGACGGCGCCGCCGATGCCCCCGGCGGCACCGGTCACCAACGCCCTCTTGTCCTCGAAGTCCATTTGTCCCTTCCCCGGTCGTTCAAACGGTTGGCGCCCCCAATCTCGGGAAACGCTTGAGGATCCGCATTTCGATGGAATCCCGCGTGTCGCGGAAGGCATCGAGCACCGCCTCCCGCGAGCCCTCGACCGCCGACGGGTCGATGGTGGGCCAGTATTCCACCTCGCAGGCCAACCCCCGCACCATCTCCAGCGCCTTGTGGTGGGCCTCCGGCGACAGGGTGATGATGACGTCGAAACTATCGTCCTCGAGCGCGTCCAGGGTCTTCGGCCGGTGCCGAGAGAGGTCGACCCCAATCTCCTCCAGGACGGCGACGGCGAAGGGATTGGCCTCGCCCGCCCGGACGCCGGCCGAATCGATATAGATCCGGGTGCCCCATTTGCTCTTCATCAGAGCTTCCGCCATGGGAGAGCGAATCGAGTTTTCCGAACAGGCGAAGAGAATGGCGCCGGGAATATCGGCCACGGGGGCTATCCCCGGATTTGCAGAACACAGAGCAGCGTGAACAGCCGCCGCGCCGTGTCGAAATCGACCTCGACCTTCTCCGCCAAACGCTCCCGCAGCAGCTCCGAGCCCTCGTTGTGGAGGCCGCGGCGCCCCATGTCGATCGCCTCGATCTTGCTCGGCGAGGCCGTCTTGATCGCCTCGAAATAGCTCTCGCAGACCTCGAAATAGTCTTTGACGATCCGCTTGAAGCCGCTCAGCGCGATCAGGATACGGTCGACCTTGACGCCGTCTTCCTCCCGCACGTCGAAGACGAGGCGGTTGTCCTCCAGGGACAGAACCACATGGAACGGGCCGCTGCCGTTGGTTTTCGGGGCGAACATGTTGTCTTCGATCAGATCGAAGATCGCCACCGCCCGTTCATGCTCGACCTCCGGCGCGCGGCGGACGACGCTGCGCTCGTCGAGATCGATTTTGGAGATGCGGAAAGTCTCTGACATCCGATCAGTCTAGCGAGCATTCAGGCGGATCGCCACCGATCGTGCATGGGCATCCAACCCTTCCGCCTCGGCCAGGGTCACGGCGGCGGGGCCGATCGCCTTCAGGGCCTTTTCCGTGCAGGCCACCGTGGTCGTGCGCTTCAGGAAATCGAACACCGAAAGGCCCGAATCGAACCGCGCGGTCCGGGCGGTCGGCAGCACGTGGTTGGGCCCGCCGACATAGTCGCCCACCGCCTCCGGCGTGTAACGGCCGAGGAAGATCGCCCCGGCATTGGTGATCTTCGCCATCAGCGCCTCGGGATCGGCCACGGCCAATTCCAGATGCTCCGGTGCCAGCCGGTCGACCAGCGGCACGGCCGCGTCGAGATCGGGGACCACGATGATATGGCCGTGCCGGCGCCAGCTCTCCCCCGCCACGTCACGGCGCGGCAGGGTGGCGAGCTGCCCGTCGACCGCCTTGGCGACGGAAACGGCGAAGGCGGCGTCGTCGGTGATCAGGATCGCCTGGGCGTCGGCGTCATGTTCGGCCTGGGAGAGAAGATCGATCGCGACCCAGTCCGGATCGTTGTCGGCATCGGCGACCACCAGCACCTCGGACGGGCCGGCGATGCTGTCGATCCCGACCTTGCCGAAGACCTTGCGCTTGGCGGCGGCGACATAGGCGTTCCCCGGCCCGACGATCTTGTCGACCGCCGGGATGCTGGCGGTGCCATGGGCCATGGCGGCGACCGCCTGGGCCCCGCCGACCTTGAAGATCCGATCGACGCCGGCGACCTTGGCGGCGGTCAGCACCAGCGGATTGAGCCTGCCGTCCGGGGCGGGAACGCACATCACCACGTCCCGGACGCCGGCGACCTTGGCCGGAAGCGCGTTCATCAAGACCGAGGAGGGATAGGCCGCCTGACCGCCCGGCACGTAGAGGCCGACCCGCTGCACCGCGGTCCAGCGCAGGCCGAGGCCGACCCCGGCGTCGTCCGTATAGGAGAAATCCTCTGGCATCTGCCGGGCGTGAAACGCCTCGATGCGGGCCGCCGCCAGATCCAGGGCCGCCCGTGTCTCGCGGTCGATGGACGCCTCCGCGGCGGCGATCTCGGCCGCCGTCACGGCAACGGTCGCGCCGGTCAGGGCGAGCCGGTCGAATTGCTCGGTGAAGCGGAACAGGGCGGCATCGCCCTCCTCTGCGACCGCATCGACGATCTTGTCGACGGAGGCGGTGAAGTCCGCGTCGGTCTCACGCTTGGACGACAGCAGCGCGGTGAAGGCGTCCTCGAAATCCGGGGCCGAGGCATCCAGCCGCATCGGCCCATTACCGTTGGCCATTCGCGGCCTCCTCGAAACGGTCGATCCAATGATTGATGTCGCGGGGCCGGGTCTTCATCGCCGCCCGGTTCACCGCGAAACGCGATGTGATATGGGCGATATGCTCGACCTCGACCAGGCCGTTCTCCCGCAGGGTCCGGCCCGTCGACACCAGATCGACGATCCGCCGGCACAGCCCCAGAAGCGGTGCCAGCTCGATCGCGCCGTTGAGTTTGACGCATTCCGCCTGCACGCCGCGCGCGGCGAAGTGGCGCCGGGTGATGTTCGGGTATTTGGTCGCGACCCGGACGTGGCTCCAAAGCCTGGGGTCGTCGCCCTCGGCGACCTCCACCTTGGCCGCGACGGCGAGATGGCAATGCCCGATGTCGAGATCCAGCGGGGCATAGATCTCCGGATAGGCGAACTCCATCAGAACGTCGTTGCCGGCCACCGCCAGATGGGCCGCCCCGAAGGCGAGGAAGGTCGCGACGTCGAAGCTCCGCACCCGGATGATATCGAGCGAGGGCTCGTTGGTCTCGAAGCGCAGTTTCCGGCTCTTGTCGTCGAAAAAGGCGGGCTCCGGCTCGATCCCGGCGCGGGCGAGGAAGGGCATCACCTCGTCCAGAATCCGCCCCTTGGGCAGCGCCATCACAAGCTTTTCGCGGGCCGCCGCCACCGCGGGAGCCGCCATATCGGTCATATCGATCGTCGTCATGGGGGTCCTTTACCACAGATCGCGTCCCCGTAAAGGCCCGGGGTCGAAAGGTGGCTGCCGTCACCCCTCCGCCGCGGCCGGATGGCCGGGCTTGAACAGGGTCGGCCAGGGATCGCCATAGTCTTCGGCCTGCACCGTCAGGCTCTCGACCAGCAGGCGGATTTCCGCCTCGCCGGAGAAGATCAGCCGCACTTCGTCGAGCACGCCGTCCTCCCCCTTCCCATAGGCGACGGCGAGAAGCGCAAGGATCTTTTCCTTGTCCGCGATATCGAGATTCTTGAGCTGGGCTTTCACGACATGGGAGATCACGACGCCACACCGCACCCGATTACCCGGGGCTTCGCCGCCCTCGGACCGCTCCCAAAGATAACGGGACGCGACGAAGGCCAACCGATTCTCCCCGGGAATATAGGCGAGATCCACCACCGGCACCGCCGCATCCTGCAGCATCGCCGAGATCACGGCCAAATCCTCGGCGTCCGCCGCCTGAACCCGGAACGGCCGATACTCCGGCGATTTGGTGAGCTCTGACATGATTGTGCGATCCGCTGGGTTGTGTCGATCCCCTGGGGTTGTATCGACCCAAAGGGCTGTGGCGCTCGGTCGGCCCCGCCCAGGATGAGCGACGCGCCAGGACTTTCTACGCGTTAATCGGTGAGCCGTTCAACCGTCGCCCCGCAGGCGGAGAGCTTTTCCTCGATCCGCTCATAGCCGCGATCGAGATGATAGACCCGGTTGACGATGGTCTCCCCTTCGGCCGCCAGACCGGCGAGCACCAGGGAGACGGAGGCCCTGAGGTCGGTCGCCATGACCGGCGCGCCCTTCAGTCTTTCCACCCCGCGCACCAGGGCCGAGGCGTGATGGACGGTGATGTTGGCCCCCATCCGGCACAGCTCCGGCACATGCATGAACCGGTTCTCGAAGATCGTCTCGGTGATCATGGCCGCCCCCTTGGAGACGGCCATCAGGGTCATGAACTGGGCCTGGAGATCGGTCGGGAAGCCCGGGAAGGGCTCGGTCATGACGTCGACGCCGCCGATGCGGCCGTTGCGGTTGCGGACATGCAGACCGTCTTCGACCTCGGTGACCTCCACGCCCGCCTCGGAAAGTTTGGTGATCACGGCCGCGATGGGCTCCGCCTCGATCCCGGTCAGGGTCAACTCGCCGCCGGTGATCGACGCGGCCATGGCATAGGTGCCGGCCTCGATCCGGTCGGCGGTCACCCGGTGGGTGGCGCCGTGCAGACGTTCGACCCCGGTCACCGTGATGGTGCCCGTGCCCTCGCCGCTGATCTCCGCCCCCATCGCCTTGAGGCAGCGCGCGAGATCGACGATCTCCGGCTCGCGGGCGGCGTTGACGATGGTGCTCTCGCCCTTCGCCAGAGCGGCGGCCATGAGCGCGTTCTCTGTCGCCCCGACGGACACCATCGGGAAGACGATGCGTCCACCGGTCAGCCCACCCTCGGCCGTCGCCCGGATATAGCCCCCCTCCAGCGAGATCGTAGCGCCCAGGGCCTCGAAGGCCTTGAGGTGGAGATCGACCGGCCGGTTGCCGATGGCGCAGCCGCCCGGCAGCGAGACCTCGGCCACGCCGGTGCGGGCGAGCACCGGCCCGAGCACCAGCACGGAGGCCCGCATCTTCCGCACCAGATCATAGGGCGCGGTTGTCTCGGTGAGCGTGGGCGTGGTGATCTCGAGGGCGCGGTCGCCGTTCGGCCCCGGCACCGAGACAACCCCGGCGCCGAGATGCTCCAGCATCGCCGTCATGGTCTTGATGTCGGCGAGACCGGGGACCCGCTCCAGGACCAGCGTCTCGTCGGTGAGAAGTCCCGCCGCCATCAGCGGCAGGGCGGCGTTCTTGGCGCCGCTGATCGGGATCACCCCGTGGAGCGGTGTCCCGCCGATGATGCGAATGCGATCCATGCCAGTCTCTCTTGCGGACGTCCCTCTTAAAGACGTCTCGGTTATCGGGGTCTCTTTGCCCTCGGGCCCTTTTACGGCGGCGGTGATGGCGGTCGCGGGCGCGGCGGGGCGCGCGAGGCTGTCTCCATCGGTACCGGCCGTTTGGTCGGCCGGCGTTTTTTCGTTGAACATGAAACTTCCTAAGAATGCGGTCCAAAACGTGGGCTGTGGGCGGTCAGGTCTCCCCGTCCCGGTGGGTGCGGTCATGGCGATCCGGAGGCAATTCCGGGGCAGGCGGACCAGGGGCCTGGTCGGGGGCCTGGTCGGCGGCCTGGTCGGGGGCCTGGTCGGGGGAGTCCTCGTCGTCGCGCGCCACGCCGGTGCGGCGGGCGGACCGCTGTGCCTTACGTCTTTTAAGGTTGTCGCGCAACGCCGCGGCGAGCCTTTCGGCGCGCTGTTTTTCCTTATCGCTCGTCTCTCGCGCCATGGCTCCAACCATTCATGCCGAGTCTAGCGTTTGCGCCTCCATAGACCCGCTAGATATTGGTATGTGTTTACCACGAAGCAGGCTTGCTGATAAGTCGACGAAAGCGCTTGAACGGCGGAAAGGCTTGTGGCAGTTTCCCGGCTCTTCGCACGGGGCGGCCTCAAAAGCGCGCCTCCCGGTCGGCGATTTGCTGCCGTAGCTCAGTGGTAGAGCACTCCCTTGGTAAGGGAGAGGTCCAGAGTTCAAATCTCTGCGGCAGCACCATTCTTTCAATAACTTAGCAGGCATTTTAGGGAGTAACCCAAGGTTCGTTGAACCTAGCGCCTTCGTATGCCCGGCTTACACATGGCAGGCGGGAGCCTTTCTTTCTCAGTTCATTTAGCGAGACGCCTTAGTCTCTTCGCCGTCGAGCGGGCTATATGGCCGCTGTGCCAGTTGGCTAGACCGATCTTAGCAGCACCCCCGGTAACCCGGCTAAGACGCCTCGCTAAATGAACCTTTCTTTCTATCCATAAGGATTAATGTCATTCGGCGCATCGACGGTGTAATCGCAGGCCCTCAAAGGCCCGTTTTCCGTGTCGTGGGTTAGGCCGTTACAAACCCACTCATAACCCTCGTCGCGGTAGGGTTCGCGCCTCTGGTCAACCAACACAAGATGGCCACCGCAGTTTGGGTCTGGACAGGCAAAGGGAATAAATCTCCCGTTTTCGTCTCGCGGCCTAAGCATGGCGAGGAACCTTTCTTAGTCAGTGCTTAGATCGACGATGCCAGTACCGTTGCAGTGGTCGCACCGCATCGGCGGCATCGGCGCGAGATCGTCATCATCGTCGATCTCGCCCACGCCGTTACAAACCACGCAGTTAACTTCGCCTG
>JANSWW010000002.1 GCA_024743275.1 Alphaproteobacteria bacterium | reverse complement strand
TTCAACAACCGCCGTCTGCTTGAGCCCATCGGGAACATACCGCCAGCCGAAGCCGAGACCAACTTCTACGCAGCTCTGGAAACTGAACCCATGGCCGCGTAACTAAACCAAATCAGCCTCCGGCAAACCCGGAGCGGTTCAGACCATTCAACTGGGATGACGTTCTAAGAGCGTCGTCCGGGCTCTTTCACGGCAGATTCACGCAAGTTGGTGCTTCCTTTCCTCCATCAGCCAAAGGCCAACCGGCCCATCTGAATGAAGGAGAGCATTATGGCGATCAAACAGGTTACATCCGTGAAATCCGTCGGGATCGGCGAGCTACGGACCTTTCCACCGATACCCTTTGTCGAAGCCGTGGGTGAGGTGCCCACATCGGGTTGGACAAATGCGATGCTGGTACCGCGGGTCTATGTCGACCCGCCGGCGGACGGTATCCAGGATTTCGACTTTGTCGCCGAAGAGCCGACAGGCGATGTCGCGCAGATCGTTTCCGAAATCCCTGCCCAACCGTTTTTCTTTTACGACATGCCGGATTGGGTTGTGGGGGTTCGGGTCCACGGCGCCAACAACGCTGTGGAGGAGTTCTTCCCCATTGGTGGTGAGCCCATCATCCAGGCGGATTTTGTCGAGGGGCAGGAACTTGTCGCTTTCGAGGCGGATGCCAAGAACGCGCTTTGGCGTGACGAAATCGCCGACGAGGTCTCGATGGTCGTCATGGCCTCCGAGCAATGCCATCGGATGACCCTCGCGAAGATCAAAGGGTGGCCCGAGGTCAAGACGGAGATGGAGCGCCAGTGCCGACGTGTCTTTGGTCAGCGAATCTGCCTGGATGTTCCGGTTCTGTATCGGCGCAATTGCGAACAAATCATCGAAGCGGAAATCTGCTGGCCGACCAATGTCGATATCGTCGACATGGTCGAAGACTGCGTGAAGCAAGCTTTGGCGGCCGGAATTCTGGCGGGCATCCTGACCGGCAATCTCGCCGTCGCTGCATCCACACTAACGCTCTACCTCGAGACTTGTCTCAAGGCGAAGGGGGTCGAGGTCGCGAGTGCCGTCCGGGTCGGCCTCAAGCGCCGCAAGCGATGCGGTCCGTGGCGCCGCGTCTAGGCGGTTCCTTTCTTTCTCCCTCAACCTGGGCCCGCTGGCCTAGCTAGCGGGCCATTTCTTCCAGTTTCGGTACGATAGAATTCAATTGTGCTGCTATACATAGAAAACAAAACATACAAACAGGGGTATCGGGTCAATGCTGCATGGTAATGATGAACCGAGGGTAGTCGGGTCGCCGTTAGACCTAAAATTAACGGGCGGATCAGCCAGGCTGTACTCGGAAAATCTGCGGAGATCTGAGCCGTATAATTGGTTTTTGAGGGCACCGCTGCCTGAGGAAGTTTACCAAGGTGTCCCTGCGGTGAATGAAGGGGAGGCAAAGACCAGGACCTTGGCCCTATTCTATCGGCTTTCCCGTCTGATCATTTATTATGGGGTCAACCGGAACCGCCCAGATGCCTTTCATGAAAGCTTGCCGGCCGGTTACACATATTTCTATCAATTCATCGCTCATGACATGACATTCTTCAAAGTGTTCGACGCCAACGCGGCGGACGTTCAGGTCGGGAATACGCGGCGCAACGCCCTGCGGCTCGACTCCGTCTATGGGAGCGGACCTGCCGGCAATCGGGAACTCTATCAACCCGAGGGCGACGACAGCCTGCCTCGCCGCCGCCTGTTGCTCGGAAGGACCCGCCCCGGTTTTGGAGTCTCCATGGACCAGGGATGGGATGATCTCGCCCGTTTGGAGGTGCCCGAGGGTGGTTCCGGGAGTGGAGGGATGCTCTTCCCCTTGATTGCGGATCTCCGAAATGACGAGAACCTTATTCTGAGCCAGCTCACGGTTATCTTTCACAAGGCTCACAACAGGCTGATCGATCTCTTGGATGCGATCGAACCGGCGATTGCTGGGGACCGTCAGGCCGAGATCGAGCGCCGCCAACGGCATTTCTCTGTCGCCCGGGAGTTGATGACACATGTCTACCACAAGATCCTGGTCGAAGACGGATTGCGCCGACTGGTCGAAAAGGATGCGTTTGAACGGCACCACCGACGCTTTGCTGCGGCACGGGAGGCGGGCGGTATGGAGCATCGGCCCGACCGTCTCGAACATATCCCGTTTGAGTTCGCGCTGGGGGCCTTTCGGTTCGGCCACGCGCTTGTTCTAAATAACTACAAGCTGAACCGACGTGTCAGCCGTCGGGCCAATTTCTCCGAGCTTGTGGGGCCTGCCAGAGCTTTCGATGGCAAAAGCCTAATTCCCTTGCCGGCGGATTGGGTCATCGAGTGGCCGATGTTCTTCGATGATCAAAAGGCCGCAAAGGTCAAAAACCTGACCAAGAAGATCCAACCTGCGAGTTCCAACCGACTCCCGAGCGGTGGCGAAAACGAGCAGGAGGCGGATCAACGCCGAGAGGCCGGAGTCATCTTAAAGACGCTGAAAAGCGGCTATGAAATGGGCCTGTGGGACGGGCAGAAACTGGCGGCGGCCCTTGGGGTGGAGAAACAGCTTAGCCAAACGGAGATCACCGAAACTCTGTGCAAGCTCAAACAAACGTTGTTGACCTGGACGGAGTACGACACTGCAGTGGAGCCTGAAGACCAACTCAGCGACGTCGATGTCTTGAGGCTCGGGCAGGATACTCCGCTTTTTCTATACATTCTGCTTGAGGCATCATGCCGTCATGACGGGCAACGCCTTGGCCCTTTGGGGTCGGAGATCATCGCGCGGACGTTTTTCGACCAACTCATCGTTTCCCAGGCGCCGCTCACCGAAGAGGCTCGCAAGCATCTGAATCTGGTGGAGCCGCTCATCGCCGCCCCTTCCATGAAAGATTTTATCGCGTTCAGCGGTCACGGCATGGCCGGTGAGCAACCCTCCCCAAACCATTAAGGAGATAGCAGATGCCAAGACAGTTGTTGATCCTCGAGCCAGCGGATCGCGTCGCCTTCGCGGAGGCTTGCCGAGGTCTCTCTCAGCGGGTCTACGAGAACCGCCAGAGTGGTGCACCGCTTGCCCCCGGCGACCCGATTTCGGGAGACCCTTTCTCTGGGCGGCGTTGGCTTGAGAACCGGGGCGTGACGCTCGACCCCTTGGTGACGAGTGGAGTTTCGATCTATTTCCAAACGGTCGAAAACCCCTGCATCATGATCCCACCTTTCGAGCTTTTGAAAGATCCACTACCCCAATACACAGCCCCGGCCTTTTACTGCGACGAATGCGCGAAGGCACCGAATGAGAAGGGAGACTATGAGTTTTATATGAGGCGGTTTGCGGATTACACCCTTAGCCACTGTGGCCCGTAATCGCCGTTTTGGATCTCTGCCGCGGGAAGGCCCGCAAGGCGCAAGCCTTCCCGCAGCAACTTCCGGTCTTCTTCCTTGCGGATCGGAAAGCAGCCCTTGAACCAGGAAACGATCGCCTGGTCGCTGGCGGGACCGTCGCCGCGCCATCGTGCGTGCGCAAGAGTCTTGAAGCGCCGTGCCGCTTCTGCGGCTTCCTCCTGACGTCCCAGCAAGCCTAGGGCCGCCGCCCGCCACCCCAAGAGGTCCGTAATCACGTCGCCCGCCAAGTCGCTCGCTTCGAGGCACCCTTTGAAATCGCCTAGGAAGAACCGGATGCACATGATGTATCCCCAATGGAACCGGGGCAGTAATTCGGCCTGGCGGATGGCCGTCTCGGCCATGTCGCGGGCCTGATCGTGACGTCCACAATAGTTCAACCCATGGGCACAAGGGATCAAGATTTGCGGGCTGCTCGGGTTCAATTCATAGGTCAGATCGAAGTGAAGTTCCGCGAGTTCGAACCGCTGGTGCATCAAATACGACCAGGCCACGACGGCTTGGTTGCGCGTGTCCAATGAATCGAGGCCGAGGGCCGTTTGGGCCAGCCTCAGCGCTTCGTCTTCCAGATTCTTGTTGCGCGCAACGCCTGGATTGCGCAGATGCCGGGTGTTGTAGAGCGTCGCCAGACTGCTGAACGCCCGCGAGAAGCGAGGGACTTCCTTGGTGATACTCCTGAAAATCTCCTCGGCCTTCGCCTCGTTCTCGGACGTCCAGTACTGGGTCAATTGATTCCCGATAAGCCAACGGTCATGTACCTCGGCCGGCAGTGTCGGTTGCCGCGCGATCCGGGCAAGCCGATGGGACGACAGATAGTGATTGAGCGACATTGCCAACCGGCTGGCGATCTCTTGCTGAACGGCATACCAATTCTGTTTCGAGAGGCTGAGTTTTTCGCTCCAGATATAGCGAGACGATTCGATATCCTTCAGGGTGAAGACCAACTGGAACCCATGCCCGAATTCGGAATAGGTTCCGGCGAGTTCGTAGAGCATGCGTTCGGTTGATGTGGCCGGCGCCACGGGTCTTGGGCCGGCGACTCCGTCGGTTTCTATGACAACCCATTCACGAAACCGGATAAGCGTCGCCACCAAGTCGCGCCTAAAGCCAATCGCGATGTAATCGTGTTCCCGCGAGGGACCCGTGTTCTCAAACGGCAGGACCCGAATGATCGGAGAAGCGGGCGAGGCGGTCTCGAAAGGCGTTGAAGCCGCGCCGGGCGTCCCCCGGTCCGATCCGACCTGCGGATCCGGTTTCTGCGGCGGTGTGCGTGACGATGGCGTATTCAGGGCCGCTATCGGTTGCGGCGGCGCGGATGGTGACCGCTCGAAATGCCCGAGCTTGATGGCGGCAACCAGTTCCTGCGTTTCGATATCGGGCTCCAGGTCGTATTCCCGGTCCAGTATGTCCCAGAGTATCTGATAATGCTTCAGCGCCGCGCCGACATTGCCGTTTTCGGCCGCCTGTCTCATTAATAGGCGCCGCGCCTTTTCATGGGTGGGATCGAGTTGAATGATCGAGGTGGCCGCTGCATGGGCCTCGCGTGGCGGCGTGTTTGCCGCCGCCAGAACCGATTCAAGCTCGGAAATAAAGATGTCGTGCCAGGACTGGCGGGTAACTGCGAGCCAGGCGGCAAATGCCGGGTCCACGCTTTCGAAGCCATAGAAGATCGTCTCCGGCATGGCGTCGCCGGTCACCATCCCGTCTTCGACACAACCGTTCCGGATCTGGGATAGGGTTTTCCGAACGTCCGTATCCAAATTTCTCTGTTCGAGGCCGATATGGGTGCGGTCCCGCCAAAGCCCGTTGAACCCGGCTTGCGTGAGTGCCGTCTGCAGATAGCGCAAGCATTGCCGAAGAGACGCCCGCGCCTGTTCTTCCGGAAACCCGCTCCACAGTAGGCCGGCAAGCCGCTCGCGCGTCTCATAGCTTTCTTGTTTGAGCGCCAGATAGCCGAGTAAGGCGCACGCCTTCCGGTTCGCCAAGCGAAACTCACCCGACTTATCACTAAAAAGAGAGAATTTTCCCATCAATCGCAAGACATGCGTGCTGTCTTGCGAGGTTTCGGTTGCCATGACCGCCCCGCCACCATCCCGAGTTAAATACAAGGTTACCCAGGGACAATCTAAAGACAAGCTTGCTACAAAGGTGCGACTACCTTCATGCGGTCTTTTATACGGACGCCGGTCCGCAAAGACTTATAGCGAAGCCGAGCGGTCGCCCATTCCGGGTCCGGTCCCTGCATGCCGAAGCAGGACACTCGGGCGACGGGTGGATCGGCAGCGGATTTGGTGAGCGCGCTGGCGATGGTGAGATGCCGCTTTTCGGTCAAGCAGGCCTGGATTTGCGGCCAATCGGCCGGAGCCGTTTGGACGGGGCCGGTGTCGGGGGCCACGATGTTGGGCAACGCGCTGACCGTTATCGCTTTGCCGCGCGCAATCCAGAGCCGGTCGGTAGGCTGTAGTCGACCCTCGCCAAGGTGGGTCATTTTCTCCACGGCCAAATGATATGCGAACTCCATCTGACAGAGCTCGAGATAGGATCGGATCACGGCGTCCTCGGGGCTTAAGGCAGCCGCCAGTCCGATGATCGCGGTGCCGCCATCTTGGAATGCCGAGCAACAGGCGACGACGGGGACAGGAAAATCGCTGGCGAGCAGCAGAAAAAAGACGTCGCGGGACGCCTTGGACGACCGTGTTGACCGGACGATCCTAGTCGCCTCGGGCCAACGGTGCCGGTCAAGGTGAAAGCGGATGGCGGAGCCTCCGCCATACCACCACAGGGCATAGGCGTCCCGCTCGATGATCTCCAACAGGGCGCTCCGCTCCGCCGACGCAATGTCCGGCCCGGCGGCAAGCCCTGTGGAGTGGGGTCGGCGGGGGCATGCCCGCGCTTCGGATCGGCGCCATAGCACCGCCTCCGCCGGAAGCATTACAGGGCGGCCGGTTACAAAACACCGACCTTCGATGCCATCGAGAACCAGGCCCTTCCTAGCTTCGGGTGAAAGGCCGAGTCCATTGAGAAGCCAGCGACGGTTCTTGGCTTCAAAATTGGCCTCATCGAGCCGGAAGCCGCCCTTGACGACACGCGGATCGTTCGGCGTCTCTCTGGCGGCCACCTTTTCAGCAAGTTCGCCGACGCAGCCCCGAAAGGCTTGTTGTCGCGACAAGCCACGACCGCCGGCCGAAATCCGATTGCCGGGTTCCTCCGCCAACCCGACTTTCGCCGGATCGGCGATCATCCCGCAGACGTGGACCCCCGGCGAGTAGGGCGTGACAAAATCGAACCGGTCGTCGCAACGACTGGCCAATAGCTCGAAAGGATCTGCGTTTTCGCAGTTACCCAAACCCAACCCCCATAAAGCGACGTTTCAGTGTTCAGAATTTCAGGCCAAGAACTAGCCGGTAGGACTCCTCTTCCAAGAACGTATCCAAGTCTTCGCCGTTGCTGTAGGCAAAGCTCAGGGAAAGGTTTCTGTAATCCGGGAATTGATAGCTTAAGGCCGCGTCCAGACGGTTGGCATTGTCCCGGTTCAAACCCCCGGCGACGTATTGCAGGTGATTGAAGGACGCCTGCGCCGTAAAGTCCTGCACCACTCTGACCCCCGGCAGGGTGATGCTCACGGAGGCCAATCCTCCCACCGCGAGATAACCGTCGACGGTCTGAAGGTCCACGTTACTGCCCGCGTCGAGGACGCCGGCGGCTTTGCCGACGAGGGTCAGGTCTGGCCGGAAGAAAACGCTCCCGACCCGCAAGGGTTCCCCGAAAAGGCGTCGTTTGCCAATCTGGATCGTCGGCGTGAGCGAGGCATTTCCGACGAATTGGCGTGAGTCCTGTTCCAGGTCTAAGACGGCCTTGGCGCCAAAGCCCAAGGTTGCCGCCACACGGTTTCCGACCCGTCTTCCCCGATACTCGAATCCGGGCGCCAGCGTATGAATGTCGGCCGACGTGGAGGCGCCGGCGGCTTCGAGATGTTTGTATTGCACATAGGGAAGCAAGCGCCCGCCATCGGCATTGATGACGATCCCCGCCGTCGCATCGATGCCGAAATCCGATCCGTCGTTCTCGATATCCTCGATGAAGGAGATTTCGGCCGGTTTGATATCGCTGAATGCCCCTTCTCGGGTCCCATCGCTGCCCATTTTGGTCAGATCGTCGACCGTCTTGGTAAGCCGAAAAGCCCCATCGAATAAGGACCCGCCATCCGTGCCGGCGCGTGAGGCGGCGTGGTCCTGAAAGCATTCGATCGTGATGCCGCTGTCGGTCTCAAAAAGCCGTCGTGCGTTAAAACCCGGCTCTTCACTGGCTTTATAGCGCGGTTGTGGCGCTTGATGGTAGCTTTCGAGTTCGTCGAGAACGTCATTGCGCAACTTGGCGATTTGGTGCGCCGCGGCGTTGGCCAGGTCTCTCTTCGCCGTGTCGTCACCGAAGTCGCCGAACGGCTTGCCTATGGTATCGTTGTCGTCGTCGTTTTTGGACGCCGGCCCGACCATGTACATGAAAGGCGTATCGGCGTAGCCGGCGTCCTCGGCGCGCGCCAGGCCGGCCCGCAACAACTCAAGACGCCGCTCAAGTCCAATCGGCCGCGTGGCTTGATCGACAATCCATTCGGCGATTTTTTCGATATCCGCCACCGTGCCGGGTTGAGGATCCTCACCGCAAAACGCGGCAAAGTTCTCGGCGGTTAAAACGTCGGCGGCCTGGGCGGGATTGGCCCAAAAGGAAAGGCCGGAAAGGATCGACGCGATTGCGATCCGATAACGCTGGGGTCTCATTGTTGGTTCCCCCCGTTGCTTTGCGCGAGCAGCGCCTCGAACAGCCGTTCCGTATACAACTCCCGGAGGGCCGAGAGGGGGCTGCCGTGGGTGTCGGGGGCGTCGTCCGGCTCAACGGTCAAGACGCTGTATGCCGGGTTCTTCGAATGGATTTTGGGGACGACATTGTTTTTCAGGAAGAGGTCCCAGTTATCGAGGGCCATCCCCAATCCGCCGAGCGGCGCGTCGCTCGGAACAAGATCGAAACTGAATTCGATCGTTCTGATCGTGGTTCCTTCGATGACGGCCTCTTTGATCGATACCCGCACATCCGAAGCGATTTCATCGTAATCCGCCATGACGCACTCCTTTCCTGTGATTGCCGTCGCCGGATCGTCCAGCGACGGCTACACCAAACAAAAGCACCGTGATTTCTCCGTGAATCACCGCGCTACATGGAGCGTAGTGAGGGCTAGCTCGTTCAAAGGGGGGGCTTGCCAGAGACGGGCCGGAGATAAACCCAAGTCCTGCGGGCAGAAGGCCATAACAATATCGTCACCCAGGACAATGACGGCGACAGCTGCACGTCTTTCCGTGCTGGGACCGCAGGCGGACAGATCACTGATCGGACGGCCTTGGGCTCGTTCTCAACCGTCACAGGCGACACCAATCCGGCTGATGACATGATCGAATTGGCGTTTGCGACGATTGTAGACATCCACTCCGCTCTGGCCGGTGTGACCGTCACACCGGCCGCGGCCCTGAAGGGGACGATCAATCCGATTACCCTCGCGGCCCATGACGACGAAGGCGCTTCGTTGATCGACAGTGCCAACATCACTGTTTCCGCCTTGGCGCCGTCCGGCGTTGCGGAATGCCGGCGGCCGTCACCGCCTCTGGCCGAGAATGAAGGTCACCGGCACTTTGACGGCGAGTTGGTTCTGGCCGAGGCCCTTTGGCGGCGGGGGCAGGGGTTGGGCCCGCTCGATCATCGCCATGACTTCCCGGTCCAGAAGGGAAAACCCGGAACTACGGTTGAGTTCGCGACTGATCACCGCCCCGTCCGCGCCGACCACGAAGGCGAGAATGGCGGTGCCCTCCTGGCGCCTCTGCATTGCCCGGCGGGGGTATTCCTTATGCTTCTCCAACCAAAGCCGCAACGTGGTCAGGTAATCGGCGGTGGCGCCGGGGGTGCCGCCGCCCGCCTGGCTTTCGTTTCGCGACGGCTGTTCCGTCGGGCCGGCGCTGCCGCCCGTCCCGGAAACGGGGGGCAAAGCGGCCCGATGTCCCCGCGGCGCCGGAGCGGGATCGGCCTGTGTGGCAGCCTGAGTTGCAGCCGTTGTTGCAGCCGGTGTTGCGGCCTGTTCGATCACGGGTGCGGGGGTCGGCTTGCGTGTCGGGAGGGGGGAGGGCTCGACCGGGCGCGGAGTTTGCCGAAGGCGGGGCGGGCGCCGCACCGGAACAACGACCTGCGGGCTTTCAGACACCGTCTCAACCCCCTTGGGCGCGACCGGTTCCGGTGTTGGCGCCACCACCGTCTGGATACTCTCCGGGTCAACCGGCGCCGGCTCGACCTCCGCGTGGATAGCTTCGGGTTCGACGACGTCGGGTTCGACGACTTCGGCTTCGACCGGCTCGGCTTCGACGACTTCGGCTTCGACCGGCTCGGCTTCGACCGACTCGGGTTTGATCGGAACGGGCATCGGCAAGACAACCGCCTCGGCGGTTTCCGTCTCTTCTATGGCCTCGGTTTCCGGAGCCTCTACGGTCTCCGCCTCGGTGGTTCCCGAGACGGTTTCCGCGGCCTCGCCGGTCTCCACCGTCTCCGTCGGTTGGCCGGGAGCCCCTCCGGTGGCCAGGGAAACCGTCAGGCCGCCAAGCCCGGCGTTCTGCGCACCTCTTTCGGCTTCGCGATCGAGCATCAGGGCCGCGATCCCAAGATGGATGGCGCCGGCGATCCCCAGCGCAATCACTCCATGCCGGGCGCGAAGCCTCATTGCTAACCTCCTGGAACCGTCAGCAAGGTCAATTCCTGGAAGCCGGCTTTACGCAGCTCGGCCATGAAGTCAACCACAAGCTGGGCGGACGCGGCCCCGTCGGTCTTGAGATGGAGCGCGAGGTCGGTACCGTCGGCGATCTGCCGCTCGAGGCGTTCGAGCACCGCGTCCTTCGGCATCACCGCGCCATCGAGGGCGAATTGCCCTTCGGCGCCCATCAGGATCATGACATCCCGGGACTGGGGCATGGCCTCGCTCATCGAATTGGGCGGCGTCACTTGAAACGGGTCGCCCGCCGAGAGACGGCCCGCGATCATGAAAAAGATCAACAGCAAAAAGACGATGTTGATGAGCGGAAGGATGCGTTCCTCGTCCCGACGCGCTTTCGGCCGGCTGAGCCTCATGGCTGGCGGCCTTCGGCGGCGGAGGGCGGATTCGAAAGGCCGATATTGGTCCCTCCGGCAGCGGCGATCAGGTCCAGCACCGTGATCGTTCTTTGCATGTCCACATCGCTCCCGGGCCGGACGATGATCCTGCGGTCCTTGTCCTCGGCCAGCAGGGCCTCGAGGCGTCGCTCGAAGGCCGCATCGCTCATGTCGGTGCCGGCCAGCCGAACGGTCTCGGTCGCGAGCACGACCATCAGCGTGCCTTCCAGAGGGGTGCCCGCGCCGCCCGCCGACGGGGTGTCCAAGGCGATGGACCGCCAGTCCAGGAAACTGGACGCCAGCATGAAGAACACCAGGAGGATGAAGACAACGTCGATGAGCGGCGTCAGGCCGATGATCGTCCGGCGCCGCCGCGCGCGGCCCAGATCAATCGTGGCCGGCGACCGAGGCGACAGCTGAACCATGGTCCCGCTCCTGGGGCATGTGGTCGGAAAGATCCTCGGTGAAGGCACGGGGGATCAGGGTTTCCATCTCGCCGGACAACCGCTCCAATCGCTGCTCGAACCAGGTCGAGGCGACCACGGCGGGGATGGCGACGGCGAGGCCGACGGCCGTCGTCAACAGGGCTTCCCAGATGCCGCCGGAAAGGATCGACGGATCGACCTGGCTGCCCGCCAGTTCGAGTTGTCGGAACGCCTCGATCATCCCCAGCACCGTCCCGAGGAGACCGAGCAGCGGGGCGAGCGCGCCGATCACCTCGAGGGGTTTCAGCCAGGATCTCAGATTGGAGAGCTGATCCTGGCAGAAGCACTGAACCTCCTCGCGGATACGGGCTTCATCGATCCCGCGGCGCTGGCCCCGGATCACCAAGGCGAGGGCCTGGGCCGTCGGGTTGGTGGAGCGTTCGACCGTGAGCAGCGCTTCCATCGGTTGGCCCCGGCGCAGCAGCGCGATGCCTTGTTCGGCCGCGCGGCGTTTGCCGACCGAGAGGGCCGCGAACTGCCAGAGTTTGGCGATGACGATCGCCATGGCGACCACTGACAAGGCGAAGAGGATGCCGACCACCGGTCCCCCGGTCTCCAACAGGCCGAGCATCTGACCGAGCAGGCCGACCGCTTCTGGCGCGTCACTCAATCCGGCTTGATCCATAGTATTTACTCCCTCCGCGGTCCGGCGGGTTCCTGGTCGTTACTTGATGAAGGGCGCTTCCGCCCGGGAGCGCGTCGTGATCATGCGCACGCAGCCCTCCACGGCGCCTTGCCCGGTGACACATTCGCTGACATCGTTTAGCAGCAATTGCCCGATCCCGTCACACCGTTGTCCTTTCAGATCGAAAACCTTGACGATGGTCTTCGCCGCGTCCAGAGGAGCCGCCTGAAGCGCCACCCGGCGCGCGATCACACCGTCCCCATCGAACAGAAACAGATCCAGTTTCAGGGACGAGAAAAGCTGTTCGGTATCGTTTTGGAGAACGAGATAGGCCCGGCATCCGCTCTCGCGCGATTCCAGCTTGTTGAGTTCGATGGACAGGCCCGCCTCGGACGCCAACGCCGGGAGCGGAAGACCCATGGCCAAAGCGGTCGTCATGGCGGTGACTCGAACCAGCTTCCTCAAAAACATGTCCACCCCTTTGTCTGTCCGGGGCGCCTCTCCCCGGTGGTCTTGTCTGGTCGCATCCGGACGCGATAGCGGGACCATGACCCAAACCGGCGAAAGCGTCCAAACCTGGATGCGGCCCGTGGAGCCTGTTCAGGCGAAACCGTTGTCGCCGGCATCGCCATTTCCCGAGGCGTCGGTGCCGAAAGACCGACCCTGTCAGGCGTTTGAGTAGATACGGCAATCCCTTCTGTCAATGCGTTTGATAATCATTCGCATATTGTGTGGTCTGGAGGGACCGCGTCCATGCCCCAGAACGTCGCCTAAAGGCGGGGCAGATAAGCGACGCGGGGCACGTTGGGTGTTCGGTCCCGCATTCGAAGTTCGTAGCGGAACATGAGGCGGCTCAAGACGAACTTCGGATCCGTAAGGACATGAGCCGCTTATTGAATCTCCTGTGGTCTTGGATTTGGAGGTCGTTTGGGAGCCCGCTGTGGACAAGGTGACGAGCTTCAAATCGACCCCAGACTGGGTCATGACCTAGTCGGCCCCTGGCCATCGGAGGTGGTCCCGCGACAGCTCGTCGACGGACCGCACGCCCATCAGCTTCATGTCTCGTTCGATCTCGGTCCGCATCAGCGTCAGCGCCCGTTCGACCCCGGCTTGGCCAGCGGCGGCGAGCGGATAGAGATAGGCGCGGCCGATGCCGACGGCCTTCGCACCCATGGCCAATGCCTTCAGGACATGGGTCCCGCGTTGGACACCGCCATCCATGAGCACGTCGATCCGGTCGCCGACCGCATCGACGATCTCGCCGAGTTGGTCGAACGCCGTTCTCGATCCGTCAAGCTGCCGTCCTCCATGGTTGGAAAGGACGATTCCGGTACACCCGATGTCGGCGGCGCGGCGCGCATCGTCGACGGACATCACGCCTTTGAGGCAGAACTGGCCGTCCCACAGCGTGACCATCTCTTCAACGTCCTTCCAGTTCATGGAGGGGTCGAGCATCTCGGTGAAGTAATTTCCGATCGAGACGGCGCCGCGGCCCATATCGACATGCTCCTCCAATTGCGGCAGCCGGAACGGCTCGTGGGTGACGTAGTTCAAGCCCCACATCGGCTTCAGGGCGAACTGCGCCATGCCGCCGAGCGTCAGCCTGAACGGGATGGAGAATCCGGTTCTCAAGTCACGCTCTCTATTGCCGCCGGTGATGCTGTCGACGGTCAACATCATGATGTCCACGCCGGCCTCCTTGGCGCGCTGCATCATGGCGCGGTTCAATCCGCGGTCCTTGTGAAAATAGAACTGGTAGACCTGCGGCGTATCATGGGCGCGGCGCAGTTCTTCGAGGCTCACTGTCCCGAGGGACGACACCCCGAACATGGTACCGAACTTCGCCGACGCGGCCGCGACCGCACGTTCGCCCTTGTGGTGGAAAAGTCGCTGCAATGCCGTCGGCGAGCAATAGAACGGCATGTCGAGTTTGCACCCCATGACGGTGACCGACATGTTCACCGAGTCGACGCCACGCAGCACGTTGGGCAGAAGATCGACGCGCTCAAAGCTTTCGGTGTTCTTGCGATAGGTCACCTCATCGTCGGCGCCGCCGTCGATGTAGTTGAAAATCGGACCTGGGAGGCGAGCCTGGGCAAGTCTCCGGAAGTCGTGGAAATTGTGGCAACTCGACAATCGCTCGAACATCTGGGCACTCCGGGACTACAGCTTTCGGGCCGGCGGTAAGGTGTAGCCCAACCTTTGCCGCATGAGAATTGCCTACGCGAATGGAACGCGGGCCGACCCCGGCAAACCGGTTTGACGATGCGGAGCGAGGGTATATCCCTGGCGGAGCCGAATGGATACATGGGGCCTGACCCTAGGCGCACAAATAGTCCCAAGCAGACAGAAGGTGCGTTCGGACGACGTGTAGAAACTCTTCGAGGTCGACATATTCGTCGTGCGAGCCCATCCCATGTGGATAGGGGCCATAGACATAGGCGGGGACGCCGATGGCCCGCCAAAGCCGGGCGTCCGTCCCTCCCAGGCTGATGATGGGGGTCGGCTCCGGGTGGCCGAACGCGGCTACGTTGCGCTTTATGATCTCGACCATCTCGTGATGGGGATCGCACCAGTAGGGCTCGTCTCCACCGACTTCCCGCCACTCGGTCCCTGGATGACGGGAGGCGATCTGGTCGACCTTCGATAGGAGTGCGGGCTTGTCGATTCCCAACGGAAGGCGCAGATCGACCGAGAACCGGCATTCGGACGGAATCATGTTGACCTTCTCGCCGCCTTGGATGAGGCCGATGTTCAAGGTCACCTTGGATGCCAAGTCGCCGGCGCCCATACCCATCATCCGGTCCATAACGGGGCGTCCGGCATCGACGGCACTGGCGATATTGTGGGGGAGTTCGCCGTCGATCTCGGTGAGTTCTTCGAGATCGCGCGCGACCGCCATCGCCACCTTGGTCGCGCTCTCCGTTGCATGGACGTAGGCCCCGTGGGCCCCTTTCGTCCGCACGATAAAGTCTATCCACAGGGGGCCGCGTTCCGCGAACCGGATCGATTCCGGCCCTCCCGGCTCACCATTCAATAGACAGTCGCCGTGCACTTCCGGGTGGTTCTCGATGAGATAGCGCGCGCCCCAGGGGCCGAACGTCTCCTCGTCGGACACACAGGTCAGCGTTAGTCTACCTTTCACCCGGTCCTTCAAGCGATGGAGCAGGGCATAGGTGACGATCGAAGCGGTGGTGCCGGGCTTCATATCGCATGCGCCGCGCCCATATAGACGCCCCTGGGAAATCTCGGCTCCCCATGGATCGTGGGACCAGCCATGACGATCCTCCGAGACCGGAAAGACATCCATGTGGCCGTTCAAGACGAGATGCCTTCCCGGGGCGGCTCCCTCGAAGCTCGCCACGATGTTCGGCATCTCCGGATGAGGATCGATCACCCTGTGCTCGAGGCCTTGCGCCTTGAGATAGTCCCGGACGACCCGGGCGACGTCGAGTGTGTTGCCGGGCGGGTTGGGGGAGGGCGCGCGCAGCAAGTCCTGAAGGAAATCGATGATCGCCTCCCCTTCTTCGGCAAGCCACTTTAGGAGTTTCTCGCGACCTTCTTCATGCGTTGGAACCATGGATCTTTCATCCTCCCGTCACCGTAGTGGGGTCCGTCGCGTGTCGGGCTTGGGCGACCTGCTCCCAACGGCGACGGTCTGTTGAGGTCGGCGGGACTCGTTCGCCCTCATAGAACCAAGCCGGTCGGTTTCGCCGCGACAAGGCCCGGCGCGAGGCTGTCCATCCGTCGACATCCGGACACGCTCCGGGTCCACTCGTAGTAGAGGGCCTTCACCGAGCTGATGATGACCCCCGCATCGCGCATGCGGTCGAGGCCGATTTTCTCATCCCATTCGGTGGTGGCGACCGCGTCTTTCAAAGTCACGACACGGTAGCCCCGATCCACCAGACCGATTGCTGTCTGCGCGACGCAAACATCCGTTTCCATTCCCACACAAATGGCGGTGCGTCTGCCGGTTTGCTCCAAAGCCCCGAGGATCCGATCGTTCCCGGCAAGCCCGAAGAAATCCTTGCTATGGACCTCGGTGCCCGGCGGCAGGGCGCTCACGATCGCGTCGTTCACCGGGCCGACATTGGCGATATCCTCCCCCATGGCGATCACCGGGACCCCTAAGACATCGGCGACTTTGATCAGCCAGACCGTCTTGGCCAGAAGCATCTGGGTTTTCGCCGCGTCGTATTTGTTGAGGAAGTGATCCTGGATATCGATCAGTACCAAGACCGACTGATCCACATCGATGAGGGACGATTGCGAAGTCATGGTTGGGCACTCCCTATGCCGCGGCTGTCTTCTTCCGGCGCTCTAGCTTTCCTCCGCCGCGATCAGGTGGACGAACTCGGCGGCAACCGTCGCCGCGAGCCAAGCGGTCATGCCTTGAACATCATAGAGCGGGGCGACGGTGTTGATATCGAAGCCGACGATATTCAATCCCTTGAGACCGCGGATCAGGGTCAGTCCTTCTCGGGCCGTGAGCCCGCCCCAGGCGGGCGTGAAGACGCCAGGGGCGCAGGACGGGTCGAACACATCCATGTCGAAACACACGAATACCGGCCGGTCTCCCAACACCTCTTTGAACCGGGCCAGGAGCCGGTCCGTGCCGAGTTCCGCCAACACCTCCACGGGAAGGGCCTGATAGCCGAGCTGTCGGGCATAGTCGTAGACGCCGGGGACATAGGTCGTGCCCCTGAGCCCAAAATGAAGCGACGCGGTTGGATCGATGTACCCTTTCGCGGCCCCATAAATGAAGGTGGTGGCTGGGTTCAGGTCGACCTCGTTCCCGCCGTCCTTCGGTTCTTCAGGATAGGCGTCCGTGTGGCTGTCGAAATGAAGGACGGCAAGCCCTGGATGGCGTTTGGCCAGCGCCGACATGGACGGTACCGAGATCATCCCGTCGCCGCCCAGGCAGATCGGAACCGTGCCGGCGTCGACGGCGACGGAAACGGCTTGGGTCATCACCTCCATGGCGGCGTCGACATCGTCCAACGGGACCGCGGCGTCCCCCATGTCGACCACGCCCAGCGCCTCGAAAGGGTCCAGGGACTTCGGGTCGTCGGGGCGGAACCGCCGGACCATATCCGTCGACATCATCCGGATCGCCGCCGGTCCCAATCGGGCTCCGACGCGCTTTGGATGCTGACCCCAGTCGAAGGGCAGTCCGATCACCGCCGCCTTCGCCGTCGACAGGTCTGTCGTCTGGGGTACCCCCATGAACGTCCCCACCGGTCGGAACAAGGTCTCGGACATGGATCCGACGCCGGTCAGGAGATCGGATCGCGGACCAGAGGCGATGTGGAGCAGTGGATCCCGCCGCCGCCTTGCATGATCTTCTCATACTCGATCGGCACGATCTCGATCCCGAGCTTGTCCAAGATTTCGGCGGTCCGCGGTGACAGTCCCGCCTGCATCAAGACCCGACCGGGTCGAACGGCGAGGCAGTTCACCACGCCGCCATGATCGTCCGGATGTATTTCGATCGCCTTGATGCCGAGTTCCGGCAGTTTCTCCAGAAACCAGAACGGCAGTTGCAGCGGGTTGATGATGGCCGTGTCGACATCGATCATCACCAGGGCGCCGTCGATGTGGAGCCGGTAGCCGGTCAGATCGACCCGGATCACCTCCACCCCTTGGGCGTTGAGAACCTCTTCCACCTGCCGGGTCCCTTCCTCGTTGACCCGGCTGGACCGGCCGATGGCGACCGTCGTCGGATTGAGCCAGACGAAACTTCCACCTTCCATGAGCCCGGTCCCGTGAATGGTGCGCAGGATCGGCATCCCGATCTTCGCCAGGGTTTCCGTGACCGGCCCCTCTTCGCCACGGCGGACCTTGGGGCCGAGGCGGGTAACGATCGCCCCGCCCTTGACGGCGATGCAGCTGTCTCGCGTGTAGATCGACTTATGCTTTCCGGGCGCGCACCGATCCAGATAGACCACCTCGACCTGTTCTTCCGCGAGTGCTTTGGTCAGCGCGTCATGCTGTTCCTGCTGTTCTTCCAAGGACGGCAGCGTGTCGCCACGCCAATACCATGTCTGGCCCTCCACATCGCCGAAGGAGTTGAGATGCTCGAGACGTTTCGTGGGATCGAGAATGCCGAGTTCGTCCCCCGGCCGGTGCATCAGGACCTTGCGCAGACGCCCCACATCGTTGTCACAGCCCCAGCGACCGCCCCAGACATACTCCTGCTGATCGTCGCTCTCGAAGGCCGGTTCCGCATGGGACGGAAAGGTCTTGATGGTCATATTGTAGCGGTATTCGAACTCGGTCATCGTGGACATGACGGCTCCCTCTCTTTGTTTTTCTTGCGGTCTTGCTGTTGGCGTTAGGTATCCTGGGGCTTGTCCATCCGGCTATCCCGGGGCGCGATCCAATCGACCCCGCGCACGGTTTCGACATATTCGGGCCAGGGAAAGTGGATCGGCGGTGGGAAGTTCTCGCCCAGAAGGGGGGGAATCCATTGGCTCCCGCCGATGCCGCCTCCGGTGCGCTCCCTGAACTCGTCCTGACAGCGTTTTAGGGCCGCCGCATCCGTCATGAGCTCGAGGCCGGTCGTGGCGATGACTTTGCCGGCGGTGAGATACATGGGGTCCATGGCGGCCGGCACGCCCCCCAGCGCATAATGGCACCACAAGGGGACCCGCTTGCCGTCGGGCAATGGCTTGATCGCGGGACGTCCGACATAGAGACGGACCGTCGGCGTATGCCACGTGTAATCGACGTAATCGTCCGAGGTGTAGTTCTTCTGCCACGAGGGCAGGATGGTGCGCAGCTTCGCCTCACCCTCCCTTGGCGGGATCAGCCTTTCCAGTTCCGCGGGAAACGGCTCTTCGTCGGCCGAAACGTCATAGCCGAGATTGCGCAGTATTTCCCGGCCGAACTCCTTGGCGTCGCCGTCGAAGTTCGGGGGGCCCACCATCTCGAAATTGCCGTAGGTGATCTCGGCCAAGGCGTTGTTGGCAAGTCCGGGACGCGTCTTGGTCACCCACCCGCTTTCGACCTCGCAATGGGTGATGCCTGCAACATGCTTGGCGTTGTTCTCCAGAACCCTGTCGATGGTTTCCGCCATCTCGATGGTGGGACAGCGCCACGCATACTGAATCTGGCTGATCCTGGGGGGCAGATTGTCGGAAGTGGCGAGACCGGTGCCGAAAATCGCTTCGTTCAAGGTCCAACTGCCGGTATGCGGCAGCATGAACTCCTTGTTGTATTTGGTGGTCGTATACATGAGGCACAGCGCATCGATCGCTCCCGGTGCCCGGGCGATGGAATGGTTGTTGGCCACCCCCCTGCGTTCGCCCGCGGCCCCCCAGGTCTCCGGCTGGCGGCATGTGAACGTGAAGATTTTCGACCAGTAACAGCCGCAATGGGTCTCCCAAACCGCCGTGTTCGAAAGCGCCGGCAACGATGTGGGGTGGAAGCTGATCATGGCGTCCAGGTCATCGTAATAGCCGTGCGAGGCGTGTATCGGCTTCGAGCCACAGGTCTTCTCCGCCGGCTCCCCGAAGAATTTGATGCGGCCCTTGAGCCCGTGCTTGTCGATCGCCGCTTTCATGGCGAGCGCCCCGGTCAGCCCACCCATGCCGAGGGCCGAGTGCGGATCGGTATGGCCGGCGGCGAACTCGGCGACCCCGTCGCGGGGCTTGCGGTACGGGACCGGGTCCTGGGACGTGCCCGGTACCGCGTCATATTCCGCGTAGCAGCCGATCACCGGCCCTTCCGTCCCATAGGTGGCGCAGAACGCCGTGGGCATGTCGGCCGAGCCAGCCTCGACCGTGAAACCTTCCCGCCGGAGTCTGTCGACATACCACGCCGCGGACTTGTACTCGCGCCATGCCGGTTCGTGGAAATGCCATAGGGTCATATGATCCTTGGACAGGGCGGCTTCATTGGCCGCAATCCAGTCCAAAGCGGTTTGTTTCGGTTCGGTCATTTTCGCGGCCATGGGACCTCCCTCCACATCGGTTCAGCGGTTCGCCCGGGCGGCGTCGCGCCGTTTCCTGAGCCAGAGTTCCGCCAACAGCAACAGCAGCGTGACCACGATCAACAAGGTCGCGACCGCGGCGATCGTCGGGTCCAGATGATCTTGAATGCCGTTCCAAATGCGCTTCGGGAGCGTGTAGATGTGGCGGCTGGTGATGAAGAGAACCGTGACGATTTCATCGAACGAGATCGTAAAGGCGAAGATCGCCCCCGACAGGATCCCGGGCATGATCTGGGGCACCACAACCATTCGGATCGTCTGGCTGACCGACGCCCCGAGATTGCGTGCCGCCTGCTCGACCCGAAGATCGAAATTGGCGAGCGATGCCGAAACGGTGATCACCACATAGGGAATGCAGATCAGGGTATGGGCCAAGATCACGCCGAAATAGGTATCGACGATCCGAAGGTCGATCCAGAAGCGGTAAAGCGCCAGGGCCTGCACCACGGTCGGAACGATGATCGGCAGCAGCATGAACGCACGGACCGCTTCGGATGCCCGGCTGGAAATCCGCCAGCAGCCAATCGCGCACAGGGTCCCGAGAATCACGGCCGCGATGGTCGAACAGGTGGCGATGATGAAGCTCTGGCCCGTGGCTGAAAGCCAAATCTCATTGGTGAAGAATTTGACGTAATGTTCGAGGGAAAGGCTCTCTTGCGGCAGCGAGAGATAGTATTGGTCGGTCAGCGAAACCGGAAAGATCACCACCATCGGCAGGACCAAGAAGCCGAGGATCGTCCAGGCGAGTCCCAGGACCATGCAGCGTCCGAAAGTGAGCCGGGCCTCTGTCATGTGGCACCGAAGACGCGGCGCAGATTCACGAAGCGGCTGACAATGGCCAGCAGCAGGAACACGCCGAAGAGCAGGGTGGAGGACAACATCGTCGCCTTGCCCCAGAGCAAGGTCTCCTCAAAGGCGACACGGATGTACTCGGAAACCATGACGACCCGCCCGCCGCCGAGGATCGCGGGGGTAATGAAGAATCCGAGCGAAAAGACGAAAACGAGAATAGTGGCCGCGATGATCCCCGGTTTGCTGAGTGGGAGATAAATCATGCGGAAGGCTTGGAAGCCGGATCCGCCGAGACCGCGCGCGGCGGCCACATAGCTCTGCGAGATGCCGCGAAGATTGGCGTAGATTGGCAGGATCGCCAGGGGCAGCATGAAGTGAACCATGCCGACGATGACCCCGAACTGATTCCGCGACAGACGCAGCGGATCGTCGATCGCCCCGATGAACATCAAGGCGTTGTTGATCATCCCCTCCGTGCGCAGCAGCATCACCCAGGCGAAGGCCCGGATCAGGACGCTGAGCCAGAATGTCAGCAGGATGCAGAACATCATGGCCGTCATCTGCTGCTCACGGACATGGGCCATCGCATAGGCGACCACATAGCCGAGCACGACGGTCAGAGCCGTGGTGATGCCGCAAATGAACGCCGTGGTCCGCCAGATCCTGTGGAGGAAGCTGTTGGTGAACAACTCCTCATAGTTCCCGAACCCGAAGGTGGGCTCTGTCACGCTGATCCAAAGGACTTGAAGGAGCGGGAAGACATAGAACACAACCATCAGCACCACCGCCGGTGCGATGAGAACCCAATAGCTTCCATGGTTGAGCGATCTTCCGATCATTGTCGCCCGCCCCTTCGCGTCTCTTCCGTTCGGCGATCGTCGAAGGCTAGCCGGCCTGGGCCTGCAGCCAGACTTCGCGGGAGTACTGGTCGTTGGTCTTGCCGCTGGAATGCTGCTCGCGATACCAGAACCCGTTGAACGGCACCTGCAGGGCGAAGTTCTCCGGCTGCCCCGGATCGAAGGCCCGGAGGTCTTCCGGCACCTTGGCGGCGGCCGCCGGGTTGGCCGGGCCGTTACCCATGACCTTGAACAGTTCGATCTGTTGGTCCGGATCCTGACTGGAGGCGATGAACTGCATGGCCGCATCCTTGCCGGCCGGGTTGCCGACGGGAACGTTCCACATGCCGGGCGCGACACATCCGCCTTTCCAGGTCCAGGCCACATCGCCCTTCATATCGCGCCGCAGCAGGTTGGCCCGGGTGTGCCAGATGTTGCCCATTACGACTTCACCCTCGCGGAACAGCTGCTGGCTCTGGGAACCGGAACCCCAGATGATCACGTCGTCGCGGATTTCCTTGAACTTCTCGACACACAGATCGATGTCGATCGGGTAGACCTCGTCGAGCGACTTGCCGGCGGCCTGCATGCAGGCCTCCATCATGCCATTCGGCTGCTTCCGCATGGTGCGCATCCCCGGGAAGGCGGAGGTATCCCAGAAGTCCGCCCAGCTCGCCGGGACTTTCTCCAGCCGCTTCTGGTTATAGGCCAGCACGAAGCTGAACATGTAATTGACGACCCCATGGCTGAAGGCGAAATCGCCGAAGACCTTGGATTTGTCGACGATCGAGTAGTCGATGGGCTCGATCACGCCCGCATCCTGAAGCACCAAGGTTGTGCCCGCACCGGTATCGCAGACATCCCAGACCACATTGCCGGCTTCCACCATGGCCCTGATCTTGGACCCGAGCGGGCCGGTACCGTCGATCACCACTTTCACCCCGGTGGCTTCTTCGAACGGTTTTCCGAAGGCGTTCATATAGGCGTCGACGGCAGGTCCGCCCCAGTTCACCACAACCAGTTCACTCGCCGCCTTGGCGGAGCCCGGCGCCATTATCGCGGTCACCGGCGCCAGGCTGAGGAAGCTCAGCGCCTTGACGAACGTCCGGCGATCGATTTCGCCCCGGTTCAGGCGTTCCTTTGCGATTTCGATGCAATCCTGCTGAAAGAGCTCTTCGTCGTCGTAGAGATCCTTTTCGTAAATCGTATTTCTGATCGACATGGTCACCTCCTCTGTTCTCTCTTTGCTGAACATCAAACGCCGTCCGGAGACGGACGGTCGTCGATGGCGACGGTCTCCCTCACCACCACCCCTGCTTCGGGTTCCCAACTGATCCAGAGTTCGCCGTTGATGGACGGCGTGATCCCGCACCGCCACGCCTGAACCGTGACGAAGAGGTCCCCCAACGGTGCGGCGGACACCCGCAGATGGAAACTCGTCCCGTGATAATTGAATTGCCGGATCGTGGCCTTGAGCCGGTTCGTGGTCTCAGGCTCCGTGACGCTGATGTCTATTTTCTCCGGGCGAAGCGCGATGGCGACAGTCTCGCCTGGTCCGACCGTCGCCGGTGCCGGACGGAGATTGAATTCCTGCTCGCCGACGGCATAGGTCGCCTGATCGGGACCCGTGCTGGCGATTAGCCTGGCTCTGATGAAATTGGATTTGCCCAGGAAGTCCGCGACGAAGCTGGTGGCCGGCTTCTCGTATAGGTCGCCCGGTTTGCCCATCTGTTCGATCTTGCCATCGCGCAGGATGACGATCTCGTCGGACATGGAGAGTGCCTCTTCCTGATCATGGGTGACATAGATAAAGGTGGTCCCGAGTTTCTCGTGCAGGTCCTTCAGTTCCCATTGCAGATCGGCCCTCAGCTTTTTGTCGAGCGCTGAAAGCGGCTCGTCGAGAAGCAGGAGGTCGGGCTTGAAGACCAGCGCCCGGGCCAGCGCCACCCGCTGTTGCTGACCTCCCGAGAGCTCGGAGGGGAGCCGGTCTTTGAGATGATCCAATTGCACGAGTTGCAGGACATCCATGACCGCCCGTTCGGATTCCGGGAAGGACTGCCCCCTGACCCGCAACGGAAACCACACATTCTCGGCGACGGTCATATGAGGGAAGAGGGCATAGCCCTGGAAAACCATGCCGAAGTTGCGCTTCTCGGGCGGCAGATCGTTGATTCGAGCGCCGTCGAGAAGGATGTCGCCTTCGGTCGGCCGGACGAAACCGGCGATGGACATCAAAATGGTCGTCTTTCCGGAGCCGGAGGGACCGAGAAGCGTGAGGAAGGAGCCTCTTGGGATGTCCAGCGATACGCCATCGACGGCGGCGAGGTCTCCATAGCGCTTCACAATTCCCTTCAGGGACAGTGCATGCGGCGCTGCGGAAAAGCTCGACGGAGCGAGCTTGGAACCTGATCGGATTACGTTTCGTTCCATTTAAACCTCATGCGCTATACGAAAGTGTTGACCAAATCTCGCGCTTGCGAAAATATCAAACTTTCAAACTCTACTTTGACCGTTATCAAAGTGAGTCCGATGAACCCGCATCACCTTCAGTATGCCGATCTGAGGTTACTGCGCGTCTTTATGACGGTGTGCCGCTGTGGGGGATTGGCGGCGGCGCAAGACGAGCTGAACATCAGTACGTCGACCATCAGCGTTCATGTCTCCAATTTGGAGAAACGCCTGGGCATGCGGCTATGCCACCGGGGTCGGGGCGGGTTTGTCCTGACCGAGGAGGGGCGAACCGTATTGGATGCCAGCGAAAGACTGCTTTCCCATGTGGATGATTTCGCCGTCCAGCTCCTGGATATTCATGGCGACAAGGGTGGCGAACTCACCGTCGGCGTCATCGACAACAGCCTTACCAATCCAGGCTTCAGCGTGGACGATGTGATCCGTCGCTATCGCGCCCAATATACCGGCGTAACACTATCCATCCATGTTCAGCCGCCGGATCAGCTCGCCAATGCCATCGCGGAGGGTGAGCTGGATGTCGCACTCGGCTTCTTTCCCAGGAAAGTCGCCAATCTGAGCTATGAGCGGCTGGCGTCGACCCGCATGGAACTCTATTGCGGCCCTGGTCACCCCCTGTTCGACGCCGATCAGAATGCCATCACCCTTGAGGAGGTCGCGCTCCACGATCATGCGCAACGAGGCTATGTGCCGGTCTCGGGCATGCCGAAACCGCACCAGTCCTTTCGCTATGTCGCACGTGCCTTCAACATTGAGGGGTTGGCCCATCTGGTGCTTTCAGGGGCCTATCTGGCGTTTCTACCTGTCCACTATGCCGAGAACCTGCTCGGCACGGACAGTGTGCGGTCGATCCTCCCGAACACCTTAGGGTATGAGAGCCGGTATGATATCGCCTGGCGACGTTCGGACATCTCCTACCCTGTCTTGGCTGGTTTCATCCAGACGGTTCGGGAGAGTGTGGCGAAGAAGGGCGCCTAGCAGATTTTACGACCCAGCTCGTGCATGAAAAATGAAGCCGAGGAAATTCAAGAGCAACTGAGCTGCGAGGATCTGCGTGCTCTCCGTCGGATCATAGGCGGGCGCGACCTCGACCAGGTCTATCCCGACCACCTCGCCGCGTTGGGCGAGTCCCTGAAGGATTTCCAGGACCTCATAGTAGAGGAAACCACCATGGCTGGGCGTGCCGGTGCCGGATGCGATTGACGGACAGAAGCCATCAATGTCGATGGTCACGTAGTAGCGGCCCCCTCGCGGCATTCGGGCAAGCACGCCCTCCGTTCCAAGTCTCCGCACCTGGCGCACCGACAAGATGTCCGAGCCTCGCGCCCGCGCATCGTCGTATCCATCCTTCGCCGTCGAGGAGACGTTGCGGATCCCCAGTTGCGTCATGCCCGAGACATAGGATTTCTCTATGGCGCGCCGCATCGGATTTCCGTGTCCGATCGTCACTCCGTGGCGTTCGTCCACGAAATCGAGATGGGCATCGATCTGGACAATGTGGATCGGCCCGTTTTGGTCGCAATCATCGGCGAACGCTTCGATACAGGGGATGTTGATCGAGTGATCCCCACCAAGAACGACCGGCAGCGCCGCCGCATCGAGGATCTTTCGAACACCGTGCCGAATGTTGGCATGGCTCTCTTCCGTCTTTGTATGGATGATGTCGGCGTCACCGATATCGACGAGCCTGACCGACGCATCGAGATAGGTCGCGTCGTCCTCGTGGTCGTATGCTCCCGCGTGACCGAAACTAAACAGGGTCGACGCCTCCCGAACGGCGCGCGGACCGAAACGCGCGCCGGGCCGCCATTGCGTGCCGAAGTCGAATGGTGCGCCGAGAATGGCGACGTCGGCGTCGATGCTATCCCAGTTCTGGACATAGGGAGATTTGGCAAAGGTCGGAATGCCGACGAAGGGAAGGTTGAGGCGTCCAGAGTCGTACCCGTGTCCGGTCATCGTCTTCTCCATTGTGAGCGGTTTCAGTCCAGTGTCGGCGATCTTGGAAACCCGGTTCCAAATCCGCGTGTTTCATGGCCGTCTCGGCGTCGCCTGTGGTCAGGTCAAACGCGCTTCGTTCAGAGCCGCGCCAGACAGAACGGTCAAGCCGAAAGTCACTTCGTTCGATTGGCAGATGAGCTTTCCGCGACGAATAACGGCCAGCCTGTGAGCCCTGAGCCGAACCGCCTCGATCTTGTTGTTTGCCTGCAGCAGGACGAAATTCGCGTCGCAGCCCTTGGCGATCCCGTATCCGTCCAGGCCCATGATTCGCGCGGCATTCTCCGTTACGGCGTCAAAACACCAAGCCATGTCGTCGAGGCTCGCGAGTTGGCCGACATGCAGACCCATGAACGCGATATCCAGCATGTCGGCTTTGCCCAGCGAGTACCAAGGATCCATCATGCAATCCGACCCGAAACCGACGCGGACGCCGGCGTCGCGCAACTCACGGACACGGGTCAGGCCGCGGCGTTTCGGATAACTGTCATGCCGCCCCTGCAGCATGATGTTGATCGCCGGGTTGGGAATGGCGTTCACCCCGGCTTCCACGATCAGGGGAATCAGCTTGGAGACATAGTAGTTGTCCATCGAGTGCATCGAGGTCAGATGAGATCCGGTCACGCGGCCCTGTAGGCCAAGTCTCCGGGCCTCGAAAGCCAGCGTCTCGATATGCCGGCTCTGGGGATCGTCGCTCTCGTCGCAATGGAGATCCACCATCAGCCCGCGCTCGGCCGCGATTTCGCAACACATGCGGACGCTTTCCGCGCCGTCGGACATCGTGCGCTCGAAATGTGGAATGCCGCCGACGACATCGACGCCCATCTCCAAGGCGCGCATCATGTTGTCCTTCGCCGTCGGGTCCCGCAGCAAACCGTCCTGAGGAAAGGCCACGAGCTGGAGGTCGATGTGGTCCGAGACCTTCTCGCGGACGTCCAGGAGCGCGCGGACGCCCTTCAGTTCATCGTCGCAGATATCGACATGGCTGCGGATCGCGCCGATCCCTTTCGCGATCGCCAGCTCGCAATACCTCAAGGCCCGGGTGGCGATATCCTCCACCGACTGAAGGGGTTTGAGTTCCCCCCACAGGCCGATGCCCTCCAGAAGCGTGCCGGAGACGTTCATCCGTGGGGTCCCCAGGGACAGGGTGGCATCCAGGTGGAAGTGCGGATCCACGAAGGGCGGCGACAAGAGATAGCCCTTCGCATCGATGACCTCGCCGGCCTCGGCTGCGATCCCCTCATCGACAGCGGCGATCACGCCGTCTTTGCACGCGACATCGATGCCGGTCCGGCCATCCGCCAATGTGGCGTTCCTGACGATCAGGTCGAACATGACGCTCCCCTCCCTCCAACAAGATCCGGTGTCGATATAGCAGCGTCGCCGGACGGTTCGAAACGGTTTCGCGCACCCCCGGCGAAGGGCGTCATCCAGCGTTTGGCCGCAAACGCCCATGTCGCGTCATATGGCGGAACCGACCGGAGGATTTGGCGGCTTCGGTTTTGTGAAGGGCGCGTCCCCAAGTCCTTCCGCCAAAGTCGCGGTTCTGACGCTTGGACGCGCCTCCAAAGACCGAGCGAGTTTCTTGAGGGCTGGAAAAGTTGCGAGATCGAGCCAACGCTTGGCCGACGAGGGATAGAGCGCGGACCAGCGCAGTAGGGGGCCAAGATAGAGCGCAAGCGCCGAGGGGGGCGCGAAAATGGATGGGTCGTTCCGAACCGCGGCATCAAGAATCTCGAAATGGGCAAGCACCTGCTTGGTCATCGTCTCGTGATGCCGATCGATGCCCTCTGCCGGCACGAAGCGCTGTGGGTAGAAGATGCGGATCAAATCGGCGTGGACTGTGTTCGAGAGATAGAACAACCAGCGCAGAAACCGCCCGCGTCTTGCGTCATCCCGCGAGGGACCGAGGTTCGCATCGGGATAGCTGTCCGTGAGCCAGAGAAGACAGGCGGCTGTTTCAGCCATAACGCCTTGCGGGGTTACAAGGGTCGGGATCCGGCCGGTGGGGTTCAACGCCAGATAGTCGGGTGCCTTCTGGGCGTTGGTCGCGCGGTCGACGAGGATCGTTTCATAGGGCAGCGATGCCTCCTCCAAGGCGAGGCGGAGGACGAGCGATGCGTTGTCGGGCGCATAGTAAAGTGTAAGCATGGTCAACCTCCCCCATACCATGAGGCCGCCGACGGCGGGACGCTAGCCGGAAGGCGCCTGTTCTCACGATGTGGGATTGCGTGGCCCGGCGCGAATAAGGTCCGACAGACGGGTTTAGTCGGCCGCATGGAGACATCGCTCAGGTGCCGGTCACCCGGAACACCGTGGCGGGGACCGCGACGGAGTCCCGCTTCAACTCGTGTGGATGAGCGTCGAGAAGAGCCGAGGGTCGTGGCTGGCCTGCGCGAATGTCTCGCCTTGGGTGAGAATCGACATCGCATCATGGCTGTGGAGCGATTCCTGGTGGCTGGCGACGACGCGGAAGTCGCCGATCCGATCCTCTCCCTTCAACGCCTCGCACAGCAGTCGGACGGCGTCCTCGACGAAGATCGGGTTCGATGCGTTCAACTCGGCGAAGGCCTGCTCGTCCTCGCGTTTGACCATGACCTGCGTCTCCGTCGGGATCGCGGCGTTGCAGAGGCCCACCAGGTCCTCGATCCAGAGCGGGCGATCTCCTTCCACGACGACCGAGAGGCGCGCGACCGAGCGCTGGGAATGCGGTGTCGCGATCTGTCTGCGGGAGACCCGCGCATGCTCCGAGAGTTCCAGCGAGCAGGGGCAGGTTGACGAGTACACGTAGTCGAGATGCAGCATCCGCATGCTTTTGATGCCGTTCCGTACGCTCTCGAAGGAAACGTCGTAGTACTGATAGCCTTCCAGACCACTGCGTAGCGATGGCCGCATCATGGGATACCGAAACGAGAGCTGGAGCCGCGCCGCCGCGCTCTCGATATCCTCAAGATAGCTTTCAAGGACAGCCTCGATCCGGGCATGATCGAATGCTTCGCCCGCATGCCCATAGAAGGTCCGCATGATGCGGCTCATATTGATGCCCTTTTTGGCTGCATCGAGGGAAACCGATCCGGTCACCGAGGTCTCGAGGTTGATCAGCCCGCCATCGCGTTTGCGATAGTCGAGGGGCAGTCGGAAGTTCGAGATGCCGACATGCTGGATGGGCGCATGAGAACCCTTGATCAGGCTTTCCGGTCCGTTCTGCAGATCCGGCAGCGTCGCCTTGTAGTCCGAGTCGGCAATGAACTCGGACGGGTAGCTTCGATTGAGCGCGACGTGCCCGTTGCCGGCCGGCAACGACAGCCCCAGTGCCGCTGCGTCCGCCGGGGCGTGGGCCGCGAGGCGACGGAGGACATCCAGAGCCTCATGCGCTTCCTGTGCCGTCGGTGGGACCGATGACGGCTGCTGGTCTGACGCCTCGGTGGCGACGGCGGGCATAATCATATTCATGGCAAACCTCTGATCAGGCGCGACCCCGGCCTCGGCCGGTCTGCGAGCGGACGGAACCTTCGTGACATTCGGCGGCAACCGCCACGGAATTAGGGGGGCACGTGCGGGCGACAAGAGCGGGCGCGGCATGTCGTCGCGAACAAATGTCAAACCGCGGCGATGCCGCTCACGCCGCTCGGCGGTCGGCCGGGTGTCCGGCGCGGGCCTACTCCGCCCGCGTTATGCGGCCTTCGACGGTCGGGGAGACCGTTCCGGCGGTTTCGATATGGCGCATCAACTGGCTCGCCATGTAATCGCCGGAGGTTTCGTCGATCAGCACCCGGGCGTTTTGGAACACCCCATAGCCGTCGCCGCCACCGGCCATGAAGTCGTTGGTCGCCAGTCGATAGGTGTGGGCCGGGTCGAGCGGCTCATCGCCAACCATGGCCCGGACCACCCGGTCGCCCGCCGGCTGCGTCATGTCGTAGCGAAATGTCATGCCGGAGACATGGGGGAACCGGCCGGCCCGGTCCTCCACCCGGCTGACCCCGTTTTCCAGGGCGGCGACGATATCGGCGCCGGTCATCTCCAGCAGAACCGTACGGTTACCGAACGGCAACTCGCTCAGGATGTCGCGGCGGGTCAGGGTCGTCCCGGCATCGTATTCCCTGTCGGCCCGGATTCCACCGCCATTGGTGATGGCGACATCGGCGCCGACGGCCTCGCGCATGGCATCCGTCAGCAGATTCGCGAACGCGTTCTCGGCCCCGCGCACCGACGACCGCCGGGTGTCCAGCGGTGTTTCGGTTGTGCCGATGGCCACGTTGAGTTCCGCGTCGAGCTTCGCGACATAGCCCTCGACGGCGGCGGCGGCGGTTTTGCTTGGCGCGATGTGCGCCGTGTCGATGACAGTGTAGTCGGCGGTCCACACAAGGCGCTCGCCACCGTCGCGGTTGGTGTCCTTGTCGAAGCTGAAGTCGATCACCGTCACATAGTTCGCTTGGCTATTGCTCTCGACGAAACCGGTGCCGCCCGACCACTTGATGCGCAGATCATGGTCGTCGCCGCCCAGGATGAAATCCACCGCTCCCTGCGCGATCAGGGCCTCGTCCTCGGAAATCGTCGTATGCGCCAGGGCGATCACCACATCGACGCCATCGGCGCGCAACGCGTCGGCTTGGGCGGCGGCGGTCGCGGTCACATCGCCAAAGGCGATTGGAGCAGGGGAGGATCGCACCGCCGTCGTCGGCGTGGTCAGGCCGATCACGCCGACCGACCAGTCGCCGAACGCGAACACCGCGTTGTCGCGCACGCCTTCCGGCAGCCCGCCGGCCGGGGTCATGGAGTTGGCGGACAGGACGGGGAATTGCGCTTCGGCCACCCGCCGGACCATTATCTCGGGGCCGAAGTCGTACTCGTGATTGCCGAGAACCATCACGTCGATGCCGATGGTGTTGAAGAGATCGATCATGTGGGCGCCTTGATCGATCCCCGACAGCAGAGACGGCGATATGGTATCGCCGCCATGGGTCACCAGCACATGGCCGCCGTCGGCCCGCTCGCGTTCGATGATGGCGGCCAGCTTGGCGATCCCGCCCCGACCGTCGTCGGCTTCCATCCGGTCGATGTCGTTGACGTGAACAACGGTGAGGTTTAGCGGGGCGGCGACCGCCAGCGCCGGGACAGCGATTGCGGCCAACAAGGACAGCGTGACGATCCGCATGACAACTCTCCGAGACAGACACGGCCATCAGGCGACGGCGCGGAGCGGTGGCCCGTTGCCACCCGGTCAACGCGAGAATAGCCCGGTGCCGGCCAACCCGGAAGGCGCAAGGGGCCGGCGACCCGGGCCGGGGTCCCCGGCTGTGCCTCATCAGGTCCCAAGAGACCTTGTGCACAACGATCATTTGATTTGTGACGACCGCGTTCCAGGTTAGGAGCGGTCGTTTCGCATAGACAGGGGAGCCCAGACTTATGCGCCTGCTCGCTTTCGGTGCCAGTAATCACAGTGCGTCCATCAATGTTGCGTTGGTGCGCCACGCCAGTGCCCGGTTCAAAGAGAAATACCGGCCCGATGCCCAGGTCGAGCTGTTGGACATCAACGACTTCGAAATGCCGATCTATTCCATCGATCGGGAAAAGTCCGGCGGTGTGCACGACTTGGCGAAGGACTTCTATGCCAGGATCGGCGCCTCGGATGCCCTCCTGATCTCCTTCCCGGAGTATAACGGCTCCTACACGTCCGCCTGGAAGAACATCTACGATTGGATGAGCCGGATCGATCGCAAGGTCTATCAGGACAAACCCACCGTCGCCCTGGCGGCGACTCCGGGCGGCCGTGCCGGAGCCGGTGTCCTCGGCAGTGTCGAAGCGTCGGCACCCCATTTCGGTATGGATTTGCGGGCAACGGTCGGGATCGGCGGCTGGGGGAACGCTTTCGACAACGAGGGTGGGGCGCTCGTTCGCCCGCAGGACATCGAGGCGCTGGACGCCGCCCTCGCGAAGCTTGTCTGATCGCCGATCGGCGGGATGCGCGGAACTCCGGTGGAATGGTTTCGGTTCGGGTTTCCCCTGTAATCCTTGTTTTCCGAAGAAGAAGGGCGGTTGTGCGACCTATCGGCTGCTAGGTATTTAGTCCCGGCTCATTCTGAGGGTCTTCGGCGACATTCCGTAAACCTCGCCGATCTTACGGGTCATGTGGGATTGGCTGGAATAGCCGACACGGTGGGCGATTTCGGCCAGGGGAAGGTCCCCGCCGGCGATCAGGTCCCGCGCCCGTTCCGCGCGTCTTTGGGCAATATACTTGCCCGGGGTCACCCCAATGGATTCCCGAAAGGCGCGCAGGAACTGGAAAGAGCTCATGTCCATTTCCCTGGCCAATTCGCTGATCCGGAGCGGCTCGGCCATCCGGTCCTCGATAATCTGCAGCACACGGCGGAACCGGGTGTCCGAGGGTGAGAGCAGTTCGGCCTGTTTGAGGGGCAGGCGGCGGTGGTTTGCGCGTAAAAGGTCCAGCGCGATCAGATAGGCGCGACTGTCCATTTCGATGGGCGAGGCGATGTCTTCCGGATCGGCGGCCCTGGTGACATAGGTTTTCACCGCCGCCGCGCATTCCGTGTCCTTGATGCCGAAGAAGTCCGTCACCTCGGCCGGGACGCCGTCCGTCGTATTGTCGGCGACCTCGCACAAGAGGGATTGCCGGAAATAGAGGTGGGCGTAGTCGACAACGCCTTCTGTCGAGAACACGCCGGACGACCCGGGGGCCTGCAAAGAGAGCGCGCCCTTCTCGGCCACCCTTGCGAGGTCTGGCCGGTCGACCCGCCGTGCCTTTCCACCGCCGATATGGAAGGTCATCACGTAATGGTCGACACCCGGAAACGGGGCCTCGCCCGCCAATTCGGCGCGGTGGCGGGCCGTCGGAATATTCCATCGCTTGTCCAGTCCCATGAGGGCTGGGGTTCGGGACCCGAGAAAGCCGCGATAGACCGCGCAATGCTCGGGATCGTGTTCGAAGGCATGATCGCCCATCACTCCGTCTCCTCGGTTTCCGGTACGCCGTTGTCTTCTCTCGACCAAGATGGAGCGCGATTTCGGCGCCGGCAAGAATGTGAAAAACAAAACGCAATTTCCTGAAAGCAAATAAAGGGTGGGCAAAACACATGACGCAGCAAGCGCCCACCGGCGCGCTTCGGCCTCAATGGGCCGCGATAGTCCACTATTTGACCAGCTTGAGGATAGATCATGAGCAAAACCGAGGTTCTGACTCCGCAGAACAGCCAGCTGATTTTCATCGACCATCAGCCGCAAATGGCGTTCGGGGTCCAGTCGATCGACCGCCAGACCTTGAAGAACAACACCGTGGCTCTGGCCAAAGCCGCCAAAGTGTTCGACGTGCCGACGACCATCACCACGGTGGAGACCGACAGCTTCTCCGGCCACACCTATCCGGAACTGCTTGCCGTCTTCCCGGATCACCCGCTGCTGGAGCGGACCTCGATGAACTCCTGGGACGACCAGAAAGTGCGCGACGCGCTGGCCAACAACGGCCGAAAGAAGGTGATCGTCTCCGGCCTCTGGACAGAAGTCTGCAACACCACCTTCGCGCTCTCGGCCATGCACGACGCCGACTATGAGATCTACATGGTCGCCGACGCGTCGGGCGGCACCTCTGTCGACGCGCACAACTATGCCATGGACCGCATGGTCCAGGCCGGCGTGGTGCCGATGACGTGGCAGCAGGTGCTGCTCGAGTGGCAGCGCGACTGGGCCCGCCGGGACACTTACGACGCCACCATCGGTATTGTGAAGGAGCACTCCGGCGCCTACGGCATGGGCGTCGATTATGCCTACACCATGGTCCACAAGGCGGAAGAGCGTGTGACGCACGGCCCGCGGCTGGACCCCGTGGCCGCGCCCTCCGCGTAAGGCCTTATCCTTTGCCTTCCCCCGCGGGACGACCCCCGCGCGGGAAGGACTTCAAGACGGTTGGTTTTCTGTCATCGCCCGACGGTAGTCGGTGGGTGTGAGGCCGATTTCTTGCCTGAAAGACGTGGTCAGATGAGACGGGTTGGCGAAACCGCAACGCATGGCGATCTCGGACGCGGAGAGATCCGTATCGGTCAGCAGTCCGCGCGCATGGGCAATCCTGCGCGACAGGATGTAATCCCGCGGAGGCGCGCCGAAATTGTGCGAAAACGCTCGCGAAAAATGCGCGCGGCTCAGGCCCGCCGCCTCCGCCAAGTCGCCCACCCGGATCGGACCGTCGATCCTGTCTTCGATCATCTGACCAACTCGCCGCGCCATCGCGGGCGACAGCATCTCCCGCCCCTCGGCGCTCTCGGACATCGGCGCAAGGTGCCAGCCGATAAGGCGAGTCAGCACCGCGTCCGTCAGGCAGTCGAGATAGCCGCCGGAGGCCATTGGTTCCGCGATCATGCAGCGGCGGATCTCGGCGCAAAGCGTGGCGAGACCGGCATCGAGCGTCGAGAACATCGTTTCCAAGCCCGGCCAGTCCTGGCCGACCTGAGCGGCGACCCGGTGGACACGCGCGGGCGAGATCCCAAGGCCGATGAATTCGAAAGGGGTGTTCGCGATTACCCGGACACGCTGGCCCGGCGGTATCAAGCAGGTCGTGCGCGCGTCGAGCCGCCACGGCCCGATCGCCCCGTCATCCAAGGCAAATCGCCCTTCCACGCCATTATAGCCATGGATGAGAACGTAGTCCGATACGACGTAGTGAACCTCGAAATCGATCGCCGGATGGAGATTATAGGCGACCTCTTCCGTCTCAATCAGCATCCCCCAACTAGGCAATGTTGTCAGTGGTGGACCGTTCACACTGGTGAACCGATCTTCGGCGACCTCGATCCCCGAGATCCTCGTTACCTGTGCCTTGGAAGCATTCATCGCACAATTATACAATTTCGACTTCATCAATGGAAGCCTGGGGTTACGTCCCGTCCCATCTCCGGGCCTGAGCATTATTGCGCCGTAGCTCGCGATTTATCGCTCGATAACCGACTGACTCGAGGAGATGTGCCATGACGAACTTCCATGAAATGTTGACACCTGGTAATTGTGCACTTGTGCTCATTGATTTTCAGCCCGCGATGTACCAGGGCGTGCAAAGCCACGACCGGCTGGATGTGATGCACAATGTCCAGGCTCTGGCCCGCGCGGCCCGGGTCTTCGGCCTCCCGACCGTTCTGACGACGGTCGCGAAGGACAGTTTCTCCGGACCCTTCATGCCGGAAGTGACCGAGTTGTTCCCTGGTCTGGACGTGGTCGACCGGACCTCGATCAACTCCTGGCTTGACGAAGGGTTCCGCGAGGCGATCGCGGCGACGGGTCGCAAGAAGATCATTCTGGCGGGATTGTGGACCTCTGCCTGCGTGACCTTTCCGACCCTGGATATGCTGGCCGAAGGTTATGAGATTTTCGTGCCCACCGATGCCTGCGGCGATACCTCCGTCGAGGCCCATGAGCGCGCCGTGTCGCGCCTGCAGCAGGCGGGCGCCGTTCCGATGACATCGTTCCAGACCGTCTTCGAACTGCAGCAGGATTGGGCGCGGGGCGAGACCTATGAGGGCGTGATGGACATTCTCCACCGCCACTCCCCCTACGGCATCCAGGTGAAGTTCTCGAAATGGGCGCTCGGCGCCCACGCCAGCGAGGCCGGCGCCAACGCCGCCTGATCATTGGGCCGGGACCCCAGCGGGTCCCGGCCATTACTGAGAGGAGTGAGATCAATGGCAGTTACAAGACGTGAGGCCCTGATTCTGGGTGGTACCGCGGCCAGTGCGCTTCTGGTGGGGTCTCAACCGGCACTCGCACAGGCGGGCGACGCGGACTTGATCCTGCTGAACGCCCGGATCACCACCATGGATCCCCAGCGGCCGGAAGCTTCCGCCCTTGCCATCAAAGACGGTAGATTCGTCGCCGTCGGCGGTGAGGCCGATGTCCGTGGCCTGCAAGGGCCGTTCACACAGGTGATCGACGGCAAAGGCAAGCGGGTGATCCCCGGCCTGATCGACAGCCATACCCATTCGATCCGGGGCGGCGTCAACTACAATCTCGAAGTCCGTTGGGATACCGCCGACAGTCTTGAGGAGGCGCTGCATCTGCTGCGGGTTCAGGCCGAGCGGACGCCGGAAGGCCAATTCATCCGGGTCGCCGGCGGCTTCTCCGAGTTCCAGTTCAAGGAAAAGCGCCTGCCAACGGTCGCCGAACTGGACGCGGTCGCGCCCAACCATCCGGTCTTGATCCACCACCTCTACAAACTGACCCTGCTCAACAGCAGGGCGATCTCCTACTTCAATTACGACCAGGAGGGCCACCCGACCTATCCGGGCGGGATCATCGAGAAGGACGCCGACGGCGTTCCGACCGGCCGCCTGCTGTCGGCACCGTCCGGCCTGCTGATGTACAAGACGCTGTCCCAAGCGCCGAAACTCTCGATTCCGGACCAGATCAACTCGTCGCTCCAGTATATGGACGAACTCAACAGCCTGGGCATCACCAGTGTGTCCGACGCCGGCGGCGGCGGGATGGAGTTCCCGGACGCCGATCCCTATCAGGTCATCAATTGGATGCATGAACGGGATCTGCTGACGACACGGATCGGCTACCACAGCTTCCCACAGGTCAAAGGCCGGGAACTTTCCGACTATCAGGACTGGACCAAGATCTTCAAGGCGGGCCAGGGCGACGACGTGCTGCGCTTTGTCGGTGCGGGCGAGAACCTGTGCTGGGCCTCCTACGACTACGAAATCTTCGCCGATGCCCGGCCGGACATCGATCGGGATGCGGAAGAGATCCAGACCAAGATCATGACCGTTCTCGGCGAGAACCAGTGGCCGTTCCGCCAGCACATCACCTATGACGAAACCGGCGACCGGCTCCTCAAGGTCTACGAGGACGTCTCAAAGGGTGCGGGGCTGACGCCGGGCTGGTTCATCGACCACGTCGAGACCTTCTCCCAGCGCAATTTGGAGAAGATCGCGGAACTGGGCGGCGGTGTCGCCTTGCAGAACCGCCTACAGTTCCAGGCCGAGGACTTCGTCGCCAATTACGGGCCGGAGAAGCTCAAAAAGACCCCGAATTTCCGCTTCCTCATGGATCTGGGCATTCCGCTGGGCGGCGGCACGGACGCGACGCGGGTCACTTCCTATAATCCGTGGTTCTCGATCCAATGGCTGGCCACCGGCCTCTCGCGGGGTGGCCTGCGGATGTATGACGACGACAATCTGCTGACCCGGGAAGAAGCGCTGCGGCTTTGGACCGTGGGATCGTCCTGGTTTACCGGCGATGCCGGCAGGAAGGGGGCGATCACCCCAGGCCAGCTCGGGGATTTCGTCGTCCTCGACCGGGACTATTTCCAGGTGACGGACGCGGAGATCGCCAAGTTGAAATCCGATCTGACCGTGATGGACGGACGTGTGGTCTACGGGCGTGACGAGTTCGCCCGCCACGACCTGCGCCATGTGCCGCCGATCAGCCCGGATTGGTCGCCCGTGATCACCTTCGGCGATCATCGCGATACCTAGGAAGGAGACCTCTACCATGACCGATCTCGTCCTTTACAATGGGCGTATCTCGACGCTCGACCCAAAGATGCCCGAAGCCGAAGCGATCGCGATTGCCGACGGCAAGGTGGTCGCGACCGGGTCCAATGCGGACATCATGGCGACGGCGGGGTCGGCCAAACAGGTGGACCTTGCAGGGCGCCGGGTGATCCCCGGCCTCAACGACAGCCATACCCACCTGATCCGCGGCGGTCTCTACTTCAACATGGAACTGCGCTGGGAAAACGTTCCCAGCCTAGCCGACGCGCTGCGCATGTTGAAGGAGCAGGCCGACCGGACTCCGGCGCCACAGTGGGTCCGCGTGGTGGGTGGCTGGTCGGAGTTTCAATTCGCCGAACGGCGGATGCCCACGCTGGACGAAATCAACGCGGCGGCCCCGGACACGCCCGTTTTCATCCTGCACCTCTATGGCCGGGCGCTGATCAACCGAGCCGCGATCCAGGCGCTCGGCTTCGACAAGGACACCCCGAATCCGCCGGGCGGGGAGATCCAGCGGGATGCGAAGGGGAATCCGACCGGCCTCTTGATCGCCAAGCCGTCGGCGCTGATTCTCTATTCGACGCTGGCCAAGGGACCGAAGCTGCCGGTCGAGGATCAGATCAACTCGACACGCCATTACATGCGGGAGATGAACCGCCTCGGCATTACCAGCGTGATCGATGCCGGCGGCGGCGGACAGAACTATCCGCAGGACTATGACGTCATTCAGCGGCTTCACGACGACGGGCAGCTAACGGTCCGTGTCGCGTACAATCTCTTTGCCCAGGCGCCCGGATCCGAACTCACCGACTATGAACGCTGGGTCGGGATGACCGAACCGGGGGCCGGCAGCGACATGCTGCGGATGAATGGTGCAGGCGAAAACCTCGCCTGGTCCGCCGCGGACTTCGAGAATTTCCTGGAACCCCGGCCGGATCTGGCGCCGGTCATGGAAGCGGAACTGGAGCCGATCGTCGAATTGCTGGCGACCAACAAGTGGCCGTTCCGCATTCACGCAACCTATGACGAGAGCATCGACCGTTTTCTGAGCGTTTTCGAACGGGTCAACGGCCGACAGCCTTTCGGGACCCGCTTCATCATCGACCATGCGGAGACGATTTCCCCTCGCAATATCGAGCGCATCCATGCTTTGGGCGGCGGCATCGCGATTCAGCACCGGATGGCGTTCCAGGGCGAGTATTTTGTCGACCGCTATGGCGCGGACGCCGCAGAACTGACACCACCGATGCGCAAGATGCTGGAATCCGGTGTTCCGGTCGGTGCCGGCACCGATGCGACGCGGGTCGCGAGCTACGATCCCTGGGTCGGCCTTTACTGGATGACCACGGGCAAGACGCTCGGTGGCATGTCGCTTTATGAGGACGGCAACGTGTTGAGCCGGGAAGAGGCCTTGCGCCTTTGGACCCACGGGTCGGCCTGGTTCTCGGGTGAGGCGGATGTCAAAGGCACGCTGGCGCCTGGCATGTATGCGGATCTGGCGGTGCTGTCTGCCGACTACATGTCCGTTCCGCCGCAGGAAGTCCGCCAGATCAGTTCGGTACTCACCGTCGTCGGCGGCAAGATCGTCTATGGCGACGATGTGTATGCGGAGTTGTCGCCCCCGCTCCCGCCGGCGTCTCCTTCCTGGTCACCGGTGAATGCGGAGACCAGCCCCGGTCAGCGCAATGAGGCACAGGCCGGGAACGCCGAATTTGCTGCCGCCTGCGGCTGTTCGACAAGCTGTGGGGTTCATGGACACGACCACGGGATCGCCTGGAACACGCCGCTGCCGGTCTCGGACAAAAAGTCGTTCTGGGGCGCGCTCGGCTGTTCCTGCTTCGCGGTGTAGTGCCATGAAGATCGCCATCGGCCTCTTTCTCGGCGTCGCCATCGGTGTGATCTGCCGCTTAGTGGAGCTGCCCTTGCCCGCGCCGCCAGTGCTGACGGGGGCATTGCTCGTCGTCGCCATGACTTTGGGCTACCTCGCCGTGGACCACTGGTTCGATAGGAAATGCACAACCGAACCGCTGTGCGGCGGCCCGACCGGTAAAGGAGTCACCGGCAAAGGAGTGACCGGCAAAGGAGTGACCGGCAAAGGAGCGACCGGCAAAGGAGCGAGCGGTATAGGAGGGATCGGCCATGACTGACCTTGCGATCGCGGTGGCGATGGGCCTTGGGATCGGTGCCGTCTGCCGCTGGTTCGATATTCCGCTGCCGGCCCCGCCGAAACTGGTCGGCGCCCTGTTGGTGCTGGCGATGACGCTTGGCTTTCTTGGAACGGATCTCGTCCTCTCATGACCTCCTCCGACAACGCCGATCCGGTCGGCCAATCGACGAAACCGCCTTCCGCCTGGGCCCCCTTCGGCGAGGCGCCCTTCGCCGTCTTGTGGATCGCGACCGTGATCTCCAGCATCGGGACCTGGATGCATGATGTCGGCGCCGGCTGGCTGATGACCACGCTCGATCCGTCGCCGATGCTCGTCGCCTCGATCCAGGCGGCGACGACGCTGCCGATTTTCCTGTTCGTGATGGTCGCCGGCGCGGTCGCCGATCTGGTTGACCGTCGCAAGCTGCTGATCTGGGTCAACGTCGCCATGGCGGCGGTCGCGACGGTGCTCGCTCTCATGGTGCATTGGGAGGCGATGACCCCGTTGCGGCTGCTGTTTTTCACCTTCCTGATGGGAAGCTGCGCAGCGTTCCTGGCGCCCGCCTGGCAGGCCATCGTCCCGAGCCTGACGCCGCGCAGCATGCTGCCTTCGGCGATCGCCCTCAATTCCATGGGGATCAACATCAGCCGTGCCATCGGCCCGGCCATTGCAGGCTTCCTGATCGTCGGCGTATCGCTCGCCGCTCCCTTCGCGGTCAACGCGCTGACCTTCATCGGGATCATCGCGGCGCTGATTTGGTGGAAACCGAAGGCGCGGCCACAGTCCAAGCTGCCGCCGGAGCATCTGGCGCCTGCGATCGCGGCCGGGGTCCGTTATGTCGCTTACAACAAGCCTTTCCAGGCCACCGTGGTCCGGGCCTTCGCCTTTTTCCTGTTCGCCAGCGCTTATTGGGCGATGCTGCCGCTGATCGCCAAGGATGTGCTTGCGAGCGGGCCGGAGACATACGGCGTCCTGCTGACCAGTGTCGGGGCCGGGGCCGTCGGCGGGGCGCTCCTGTTACCGCAGATCAAGAAGTGGCTCGGCGCCAACAAGGCCGTCGCGGTGGCGAGCGCGCTGACCGCTGCGGTTCTCTTCGTGCTGGCGACCACCACGACCGTCGCCGTCGCGGCTGGGGCCGCGGCGGTTGGCGGCCTGGCCTGGATCGCGGTTCTGTCCAGCCTCAACTACTCGGTGCAGGTCTCGTTGCCGGATTGGGGACGGGCCCGGGGCCTTTCGATGTTTCTGATGCTGTTTTCCGGCGCCATGGCCGGGGGCAGCCTGCTGTGGGGGCAGGTGGCGAGTTCCTTCGATATCCAGACGGCCCTGGTCGTCGCCGGGATCGGCGCCCTTGCTGGGATCGCGGTCTCGTGGCCGGCGAAGCTCAACCAGGGCGAGGCGCTCGATCTCAGCTCGGCCAGCCATTGGCCCGATCCTGTTGTCGCGGGTCCGGTGGAAGGCGATAGGGGACCGGTGATGATCCAGATTCACTACCGGGTCGCGGAACAGGATCAGCCGGCCTTCCTGTCGGAGATTGAAAAGCTCGCCGATGCCCGCAGGCGGAACGGCGGCTATGGCTGGACGGTTCTTCGGGATGCGGACGATCCCGAGAGCCTGGTGGAAACCTGGCTGGAGGCCTCCTGGATCAGCCATCTCCGTCACCACGAACGGGTCAGTCAAACCGAAAAGGCGGTGCAAGACCGGGTCAACGCCTTCCATCAGGGGGAGGAGGGACCCGTCGTCACGCATCGGGTCTCCGCCGCTTGAGACCTGTGCGCCGGCTTCTCCCACTCTGTGTCGCCTTGGTCGCGGCCGCGGCGTTTCCGCCGCCCGCCCACGCGCTGTTCGACTGTCCGGTCGAGCCGGTCCTGTCCCGCTATGACGACCGCAAGGCCTGCCCGGTGGTCGGTGCGGATGACGGCACCCTGCGGCTCACCCTCGGCGGCGAGATCCGCCAACGCTACGAGTACACCCACAATCCCGGTTTCGGCGACGATCCCCAGGATGAGGCCGGGGTCTGGCTTCAGCGCTATACGGCCCATGCCGACCTCGGCTTGGGGGATCACCTCCGCATTTTCGGGCAGTTGTCGAGCGCCAACGAGATCGGTCGCAAAGCCGGGCCCAGCCCGGTGGACGAGGACCGTCTAGCGGTCCAGAACCTGTTCGTCGAGCTGCGCGATCTGGGTGGCATCGCCGGGCTGCGCGCCGGGCGCCAGGAAATGCGGCTGGGCAGTGGCCGGCTGATCGACATGCGTGAAGGGCCCAACGTCCGGCGTACCTTCGATGCGGTCCGATTCGGCGTCGACTCGGCCCTAGGCGTTGTGACGGGCCTTGCCGCCCGACCGGTGGTGCCGTTGCCCGGCAGTTTCGATAATACGCCTAGTGATGACGAGCGCCTCTTTGGGGCTTATGCCACGGCACGGGAAGGGGTCCTGCCCCTGGGCCAGGCGGACTTCTACGTCCTTCGCTATGTGGACGAGGGGGCTCGCTACTTTCAGGGCAGGGGGGAGGAGCGTCGGACGTCGGTCGGCCTGCGTGCGTTCGGGGCGGCCGGTAACTGGGATTGGAATTGGGAAGGCGTATACCAGGTCGGCGATTTCGACGGCGGGGATATCCGGGCCTGGACCTTTGCGTCGGACACCGGCTACCGGTTCCGGACGCTGGCCTGGGCGCCGCGTCTGGGCGTGAGCGCCAACATCGCCAGCGGTGACAGCGATCCTTCCGACAATCGGCTGGAGACCTTCAATCCGATGTTCCCCCGGGGAAACTACTTCTCCGAGGCGGCGGTTCTGGGCCCGCGGAACTTCTACAATGTCCGGCCTTCGGTCTCCACCGCACCGCTACCCGGTGTGAGTGTGGGCACCGACGTCAACGTCTTCTGGCGTCTGGAGGAGGCGGACGCGGTCTATGGTCCGCCGGGCCAGATCGTCCGGTCGGGTGGGGACGGCCGCCATGTGGGGACGGCCTGGTCGGTCAACGCGGCCTATGAGATGTCGCCGCGGGCGGCTTTTTCGATCGTCTTCACCCACTTTTTCCCGGGTAAGGTCATCCAATCGACCGGTCCGGACGAGGCCATCACCTTCGTCGAGGCAACCTTTCAGTTTCGGTTTTAGACGGCGGCGGAAGGCGCCGCGGCGCAGCCCATGACACGAGAGCAAGCCTGGGCTGCGATCTCTCGGGGGCTCGGGTGCGCCGGCGTCTTGTTCAATTCCGGGTCTCGAGTGGATGAAAGGACCCGCGATCATGACAGACCTTCCGATCAGCCGTTTTCCCGTTCCGACGCTGGAGGACCTGCCCGAGGACATCCGCGCCCTCTTTCTCAAGACACAGGAGAAGATCGGCTTCATTCCCAATGTGTTCGCGGTGCTCGCCTATCGGCCCGCCGAGTTCCGGGCGTTCATGGCCTATCACGATGCCCTGATGAAACGGGAGGGTGGGCTCTCTCAGGCGGAGAAGGAGATGATCATCGTCGCCACGTCCAATGACAACGGCTGCCAGTACTGCGTTGTGGCCCATGGGGCGATCCTTCGGGTCCGGGCGGGCGATCCGCTCATCGCCGATCAGGTGGCGGTCAACTATCGGAAGGCGGATATCTCACCCCGGCAAAAGGCGATGCTCGACTTCGCCATGAAGGTATCGAGGGATTCCCGGTCCATCGGAGAATCCGATTTCGCCACGCTGTACGGCCATGGCTTCGACGAGGACGATATTTGGGATATCGCGGGGATCGCGGCCTTCTTCGGGCTGAGCAATCGGATGGCGAATGTCACCGCGATGCGCCCGAACGATGAGTTCTTCTCGATGGGACGATAACGCCGGGCGGCCGGTTGACGATCCGGAGAGAACGCTGGCGAGCGAGGCGCTTTCGTAACGATCTGTCTCGATTCCGTGGGGGTATGGGTTTGGGCTGGAAATCCGTGGGCGGATCGCGGAAGGGATCGGCGCTTCCAGAACCACCGCGGATAGGACGCAACCGTCTGCTTTTCTTCATGTTTTTCCGAACTCAGAAAGCTTCGACCCTGGCTCTCGTCGGCCGCTCCACAGGATTCATGACAGGACCAAACCATGCATGATCATGGACCGGATAAAGAGCCTCTCATCATCGCGCTGCAGAAGGTGATCGATTGGGCGGTCCGGGCCATGGCCGTCCTGACGGCCCACATTCCATAACTTGAGACCAGCATCCCCATCGATGTGAAATCCGATTGTTGAAACCGCGTTTTTATGAAAAACTGACCGCATAATTTCATCGTCGAGATGGAGCGGTCTGATGGCGGTGGGGCAGGCGGCATTCCTGGAGATGGCGGGCGGCACGGATGTGGCCGCCGACGATCCCGAGGCCATCGGTGCGACCCTCCGCGTTCTTCGAAAATCCCGTGGCTTGACCTTGCAGGAGGTTGCGACCGCGCTCGGCCGCTCCGTCGGCTGGCTCTCCCAGATCGAGCGGGGAGTCTCCGAGCCGGCGATCCGCGATCTTCGCAAGATGGCGGCCTTCTTCAACCTACCCGTCGGCTTTTTCTTCGCCAACCATGCCGCCTCGGAGGAGGAGCGCGGCTGGATCGTCCGGGCGTCGGCGCGCCGGCCGCTCGGCAACAATGAGGAAGGCCTGGTCGAGGAGCTTCTGTCCCCGGATATCGGTGGCAGTTTTGAGCTCGTTCGCTCCGTCTTCATGCCCGGTGCCGCGCTGCCGGAGGCCTCCCAGCGGGAGACCGAAGAGGCGGGCTATGTGGTGAGCGGCACGCTGGATCTCGAGATCGCCGGCGAGTGGTTCACGTTGGAGCCGGGCGACAGTTTCAGATTCAGGAACGAACCTTTCCGGTGGCGGAACGCGGGCGCGGAACCCGTCGTGGTCATTTGGGCGATCGCGCCACCGATCTACTGACAACAGGGATAAGCGTCTCGAAAAGAGGGGGAGACACTGATGGCTGAGTTACCGACAACGGCACGGGTTGTGATCATCGGGGGCGGCGCCGTCGGCGTCTCGGCCCTCTATCATCTGGCGCTCAAGGGCTGGACCGATTGCGTCCTTCTGGAAAAGAACGAGCTGACCTCCGGCTCGACCTGGCATGCGGCGGGCAATGTCCCGACCTTTTCCGCCAGTTGGTCGGTGATGAACATGCAGCGCTATTCGGCGGAGCTCTATCGTGGGCTCGCCGAGGCGGTCGATTATCCGATGAACTATCATGTTACCGGCTCGATCCGTCTCGCCCACTCCAAGGAGCGGATGCTGGAGTTCGAGCGGGTGGTCGGGATGGGCCGCTATCAGGGCATGAACACGGAGATGGCCAGCCTGTCCGATCTGAAGGACCGCTATCCCTTTCTGGAAACCCATGACCTTGCCGGGGGGCTTTACGACCCCTATGACGGCGACATAGATCCGGCCCAGCTGACCCAGGCCCTGGCCAAGGGCGCCCGTGACCTGGGCGCGAAGATCGTTCGTTTCTGCCCGGCGACGGGCGCCCGACGGGATAGGGGCGAATGGGTGATCGAAACGGAGAAGGGCGAGATCCGCTGCCAATATGTCGTGAACGCCGCCGGCTACCGGGCGAAGGAGATCGGCCGGATGTTCGGGCGGGACGTCCCTTGTGTCTCCATGTCCCACCAATATCTGCTGACCGACGAGATCCCTGAGCTTGAGAAATGGACCGCCGAGACCGGCCACAAGCTCCCGCTGCTGCGCGATGTGGACAGCTCCTACTATCTCCGCCAGGAAAAGCACGGCCTCAATCTCGGACCCTATGAGCGGAACTGCCGAGCGCATTGGGTGACCGCTGACGACCCCATGCCGGACGATTTCTCGTTCCAGCTCTACCCGGATGATCTGGAGCGGATCGAATGGCATATCGAAGACGCCATGGCCCGGGTGCCGATCCTCGGCTCGGTCGGCGTCAACAAGGTGATCAATGGCCCGATCCCCTATACCCCGGACGGCAATCCTCTGATCGGCCCGATGCCCGGCGTGCCGGATGCCTTCGAGGCCTGCGTCTTCACCTTCGGCATCGCCCAGGGCGGCGGAGCCGGCAAGGTGCTGGCCGAATGGGTCGTCGAGGGGGCGACCGAGTGGGATATGTGGTCCTGTGATCCGCGCCGTTTCACCGGCTATATCGACGAAGACCATTGCGTCGCCAAGGCGATGGAGGTCTACGGCCACGAATACGGCATGCATTTCCCGCATCACGAATGGCCCGCCGGACGGAACAAGCGGCTCTCCCCGGTCCACGACTTCCTGGCCTCCCAGGGTGCCCAGTTCGGGGCCTTCGCCGGATGGGAGCGGGCGACCTGGTTCGCCCGGCCCGGCGACGATGTGTCGGAGGAATCGACCCTGACCTGGAAGCGGGAAGGTCCCTGGTTCCAGCGGATCAAGGAGGAATGTCTGGCGGTCCGCGACGCGGCGGGCATCCTCGATCTGCCCGGCTTCTCCCGCTTCCTCGTCGAGGGGGCGGGGGCCGCCGAATGGCTGCGGTCGCTCATCACCGGCGTGGTGCCGCGCGTCGGGCGGTTGGGCCTCGCCTATTTCGCCGACGAGGGCGGGCGGATCGTCACCGAGATGTCCATCGCACGGCTCGACGAGGACAAGCTGCTGCTGATCACAGCGGCGACGGCGGAATGGCACGACCGTGACTGGCTGATGCGTCATCTGCCCGAGGGCGGCGGGATCACGATCACCAATCAGACCCTGGACTGGTCCTGCCAGATCCTGTCGGGACCGAATTCCCGGGCGATCCTCGCCTCCGTTTGCGACGCGGACCTGTCATTGCCCTGGCTCACCTGGCAGAAGACGGAGATCGCCGGCTGCGAGGTGATGCTGTTCCGGGTCTCCTTCGCGGGCGAACTCGGCTGGGAGGTGCACAGCCGGATCGGGGAGACCGCCAAGGTCTACGGGGCGATCTGGGACGCGGGGCGGGCCCACGGACTCAAGCCCTTCGGCATGTACGCCCTCAACAGCCTCAGGATCGAAAAGGGCTATCGTGCCTGGAAGGGCGATCTTTCGACCGACTACACCATTCTGGAAGGCGGGCTGGACCGCTTCGTGAAATGGGACAAGCCCGATTTCCTCGGTAAGCCAGCCCTGGAGCGGCAGCGCCAGGAGGGGGTGACGAAGCGTTTCGCGACCCTGGTGGTCGAGGCCAACGGCTATGACGCGCCCTATATGTCGACGGTCTGGCACGGCGACGACAAGGTCGGCGAGACCACCTCCGGCGATTGGGGGCACCGGCTGGAGAAGTCGATCGCGCTTGCGGTCATCCGCTCCGATCTGGCGGTCCCGGGAACGGCGGTCGAGGTCGAGATATACGGTGAGCGGCGGAGTGCGGTGGTCCAGGCGGACGCGCCGCTCTACGACCCGGCGAACGACCGGCTCCGGGGGTAGGCAGGATGAGGTCCCTTCCCACAAAGGCCCGCGCCGTCATCATCGGCGGCGGCGTCTCCGGCTGTTCGCTCGCCTTCCACCTCGCCAAGCTGGGCTGGACCGACGTGGTTCTGCTGGAGCGCAAACAGCTGACCTGTGGGACCACCTGGCATGCCGCCGGATTGGTCGGTCAATTGCGCGGCAGTCAGAACATGACCCGCCTCGCCAAGTACTCGGCCGATCTCTACGTGAAGCTGGAGGAGGAGACCGGTATCGCCACCGGCATGCGCCAAAACGGTTCGCTCACCCTGGCGCTGACCGAGGAACGCAAGGAGGAGATCCTGCGGCAGGCGGCTCTTGCCCGCGCCTTCGACGTCGAGGTTCACGAGGTGAGCGCGGCGGACGTCAAGGCGATGTATCCCCATGTCGCGGTCGACGACGTTACGGCGGCGGTGCATCTGCCCCATGATGGCCAATGCGATCCGGCCAATATCGCGCTGGCGTTGGCCAAGGGTGCCCGCCAGGGCGGCGTTACCGTCAAGGAAGGCGTCAAGGTGACCGCCGTCCATCGCGACAAGGGCCGGGTGACCGGCGTCGACTGGACGGACGATCAGGGCGAATCCGGCCGGATCGACAGCGACATCGTCGTCAACTGTGCCGGCATGTGGGCCCGCGAGTTGGGCGCCATGTCGGGCGTGAAGATCCCGCTCCATGCCTGTGAGCATTTCTACATCGTTACCGAACCGATCGAGGGATTGGGCCGGGTGCCGGTGCTGCGGGTGCCGGACGAGTGCGCCTACTACAAGGAAGACGCCGGGAAGATGATGCTCGGAGCCTTCGAGCCCAGGGCCAAGCCCTGGGGCATGGACGGCATCCCCGAGGATTTCTGTTTCGACGAGTTGCCGGAGGATCTCGACCATTTCGCCCCCATCCTGGAGATGGCGGTGGAGCGCATGCCGCTGATGGCGACGGCCGGCATCCGCACCTTCTTCAACGGGCCGGAGAGCTTCACCCCGGACGACCGCTACTATCTCGGTGAAGCGCCGGAACTTAAGGGCTATTTCGTCGCCTGCGGCTACAACTCGATCGGGATCGTCTCGTCGGGCGGGGCGGGGATGGCGCTCGCGCAATGGCTTCATGACGGCGAGCCGCCCTTCGATCTCTGGGAAGTGGATATCCGTCGTACCCAGCCCTTCCAGGTCAACCGAACCTATCTGCGCTCGCGGGTCAGCGAGACCCTGGGGCTGCTCTACGCGGACCACTTCCCCTATCGCCAGCCGGAGACGGCGCGGGGGATCCGGCGCTCGCCGCTCCATGAGCATCTCAAGGCCCGCGGCGCCTGCTTCGGCGAGGCCGCCGGCTGGGAACGGGCGAACTGGTTCGCGTCGGAGGGCGAGGAGCCGGTCTACCGCTATACCTGGAAGCGCCAGAACTGGTTCGAGCATGGCCGGGCCGAACATATGGCCGTGCGGACCGGCGTCGGCCTCTTCGACATGACCTCCTTCGGGAAGATCCGGGTCGAGGGACGGGACGCGGCCTTCCAGCTCAACCGGCTCTGCGGCAACGACATCGAGGTCCCGGTCGGCCGCTGCGTCTATACCCAGTTCCTCAACCGCAAGGGCGGGATCGAGGCGGACGTCACGGTGACCCGGCTCGGCGAGACGGCCTTCCTGGTGGTCACACCGGGGGCGACGCTGCAGCGCGATCTCGCCTGGCTGCGGCGGCACATCAATCCGGACTCCTTCGTGGTCGTGACCGACGTGACCGCGTCCGAGGCGGTGCTGTGCCTGATGGGGCCGAAAGCCCGCGACGTCTTATCCGCTTGTTCGCCGGACGACTTCTCGAACGCGTCCCATCCCTTCGGGACCGCGCGGGAGGTCGAGATCGGCATGGGCCTCGCCCGGGCCCACCGGATCTCCTATGTCGGCGAGCTGGGCTGGGAGCTTTATGTTTCCACGGACCAAGCCGCCCATGTGTTCGAAACCCTGGAGGAGGCTGGGGCGGCGCACGGGCTGAGGCTCTGCGGACTGCATACCCTCGACAGCTGCCGGATCGAAAAGGCCTTCCGCCATTTCGGCCACGACATCACCGACGAGGACCATGTGCTGGAAGCCGGGTTGGGCTTTGCGGTGAAGGTTCAGAAACCCGACTTCATCGGCCGGGAGGCGGTCATGCGGAAGCGGGAGGCGGGGCTGTCCCGCCGCCTGCTGCAGTTCAAGCTGACCGATCCGGAGCCGCTGCTGTTCCATAACGAGCCCATCGTGCGGGACGGTGCGATCGTCGGCTATCTGACCTCCGGGAATTACGGTCACTATCTCGGCGGTGCCGTCGGGCTCGGCTATGTCCCGTGTCAGGACGGCGAGAGTGCCGCCGATCAACTGCGCTCCCGCTACGAGATTGATGTGGCGGGCGCCCGTGTCGCCGCCGAAGTTTCCCTGAAGCCCCTCTACGACCCGACCGCCGAACGAGTCCGGGCCTGATCCTATCAAGGGAGGACGTGATATGTCTGAGCCGATCGCGACTAAATCCGCTGGCGACCGCCGCAGGCCGGGAGGGCGGGAGGCCCGCCGGGCGTTGCGGGCCGCCCCGCTCGCCGAGGCGATGCGTCCTGTGCGGGCCGGCCTCGAAGGGGGGCAGTACCAACCCCTCAACGAGGCCGCCGTGCAGAAGATCCACCATACCGCCTTGCGCCTGCTGGAAGAAATCGGGCTCGCCGACGCGCCCCAGAGCGGGATCGACGCGATGACCGCCAAGGGGGCCGTTCTGGGCGACGACGGCCGGCTGCGGTTCCCGCCGGCGCTGGTCGAGGACATGCTGGCTCTGGCCGGGCGGGACATCACCTTGCACGGTCAGGACCCGAAGCACGATATCCGGCCCGGCGGCAACCGGGTCCACTATGGAACGGCCGGGGCGGCGGTCCATGTCTACGACCCGGAGACCCGCGAGAACCGCGATCCGGCGGTTAAGGATCTCTATGACGCGGCCCGGATCGTCGAGGGTCTCGACAATGTCCATTTCTTCCAGCGGACCTTGACGCCCCGGGACACGCCCGACCCGACCGATCTCGACATCAACACGCTCTATGCCGTGATCTCGGGGACCTCCAAACATGGCGGTAGTTCCTTCACGAGCGCGGAGCGGGCCCAGATGGGGCTGAAGATGTTGCACATGGTGGCCGGGTCGGAGGAGGCTTGGCGCGCCCGGCCCTTCGTTTCCAACTCGAACTGCTTCGTCGTGCCGCCGATGAAGTTCGCCACTGAGTCCTGCCTCGTCATGGAAACGTTGATCCGCGGTGGCATGCCGATCCTGCTGCTGTCGGCGGGGCAGGCGGGGGCCACAGCGCCGACGCCGCTGGCCGGGGCGGTGACCCAGGCCGTGGCGGAATGCCTGGCCGGGGTCGTCTATGTCAACTCGATCCAGCCGGGTCACCCGGCGATCTTCGGGACCTGGCCCTTCGTCTCGGACCTGCGCACCGGTGCGATGTCCGGCGGGTCGGGCGAGCAGGGGCTGCTGACCGCGGCCTGCGGGCAGATGGCGCGGTTTTACGATCTGCCGGGCGGGTCCGCCTGCGGCATGTCGGATTCGAAGGCGCCGGATATGCAGGCGGGATACGAGCGTGGCATCGCCAATGTCATGGCCGGTCTCTCGGGGCTCAATCTGATCTATGAGAGCGTCGGCATGCACGCGTCCCTGCTCAGCTTCTGCCCGGAAAGCCTGATCATCGACGACGACATGATCGGTCAGTGCCTGCGCTGTGTGCGAGGGATCGAGGTAACCGACGAAACCCTCGCCTTCGAGACCATCCGCCAGGTCTGCGTGGAGGGGCCGGGCCATTATCTCGGCCATGCGCAGACGCTCAGCATGATGCAGACGGAGTATATCTATCCGCGGCTCGGCGACCGCTCGAGCCCGAAGGAGTGGCTGGAAAAGGGGCGTCCCGATCTCGTCCAGAACGCGATCGCGGCGAAGAAGGAGATCCTGGCGACCCGTTTCCCCGGCCATGTCCCGGAGGCGGTGGATCAAGCCATCCGGGAGCGGTTCAACATCGTCCTGCCGCGTTCCGAGATGAAGCCCGGGTAAGGGGTGCCATGCGTCGACCGTCCGCCTTTCCGGTAATCTGATGGGCTGCGCCGCCCACCCGGGCGGCGCCTTCTTTTTGGGTGCTATCGTCTGGCCTTGCGGCTGGTGCGGAGCGTGATCAGCACGCCGGAGAACATGATCAGGACGGCGCCCGCCATGTCCGCCAGCGTCAGCGTTTCGTCGAAGAAGAGCCAGCCCAGGGCGGCAGCCCAAAGGATCGACGAATACTTGAAACAGGACAGCAGCGAGGCGTCGGCCTGCCGGAAGGCCGCCATCATGAGATACTGCGCCGCCGTGACGAATGCGGCGGCGAGCAGGACAAGAAGAATGCTCGTCCCGTCCATCGGCCGCCAGCCTTGGGCGAGGGTCGTCAGCCCGAGCAGGCCCGATCCCAGATTGGCCAGCAGGACCATGGACAGCACGCTCTCGCCGCGAATGAACCGCCGGGTCAGGATGTCCCGGAACCCGAGGATGAAGGCCACGGCGAGGGGGGCCGCGACCGCCGGATGAAACGCTCCGCCGCCGGGATCGATGACCAGGGCGGCCCCTGCCAGACCGACGGCGACGGCGCTCCAGCGGCGCCAACCCACCGTCTCGCCCAACAGGAAAGGCGAGAGGGCGACGACCACCACCGGGCTCAAATAGGCCAGCATGATCGCGTCGGCGAGCGGGATGAATTGAAGGCTGAACGGAAACAGAAAGTAATTCGCGAGCGCCAGCCCGGTGAGAATGGCGGCGCGCGACGTCGTCTTCGGGAGTAGGGCCCGATAGCCGCCCATGAACGGGGCGGCGGCAACCACCATGACGGTGCCGATCAGCCCCCGCAGGGAAACGGCTTGCCCAACGCCGTATTCGCTCACCAGCGCCTTCATGAACGCGTCATTGACGGTGAGCAGCCCGCAGCCGGCGAGCATGAGGCCGACCCCGAGAGCCACCGATGAAGGCGCGTTCTCCTCAGTCCGTTCCACGGCGCCGTTCTGCCGAGCCATGGCCTCCCCCGATCCCGCCGTTGGCCGGTCCTTATCAGACGCCCACGGCGGTGCCAGGGTCAAAGGCTTTCGACATCGTGCGTCACAGGCGTGAAGTTATTTCTCCATTGCTGCTTCAAAGCTGGTTTGCCGACAAAAGAAACACGCCCACAAGTGGAAGAGGGGTCGCCCATATCATTTTGGTTAACTCTATGCCGTTTTCCTGCTTCACTTGGGGCAGTCGGGAAATGGTGGCGACCGGTCGGGGCCTCGTCCCAGCCGGCCGCCGGTGCCCGGCCGGGTCATATCCGGTTGCCGTCCGGCAGCCGCCGGAACAGAGGGGGTGTTCTGCATGGCGAAGAAATCCGTAGCCTCTCAGGCACGATCCGGGACTGGGGCCGGGACCAGAAAGACAGCGTCGCGAAAAGCGGTTTCCCGCGACGCGGACTTCAAGGGTCAGATCGAGGCGATCAACAAATCCCAATGCGTCATCGAGTTCGACCTGGACGGAACGATCCTCTCGGCCAATGAGAACTTCCTGGCCATGATGGGATACGACCTCGACGAGATCGTCGGCAAGCACCATCGGATCTTCGCCGAACCGGAATTTGCCAACTCTCCGGAATACATCGATTTCTGGGAGGCCCTCGGCCGGGGTGAGTATCAGGCGGCCGAGTTCAAACGGATTGCGAAGGATGGGCGAGAGGTCTGGTTGCAAGCCTCCTACAACCCGATTTTCGGCGACGACGGCAACCCCTACAAAATCGTCAAATTCGCGACCGACGTCACCGAGCGGAAGATGACGGAGGCGATGATCGCCTCCCAGGCGGTGATCGAGTTCCGGATGGACGGGACGATCCTTTCGGCCAACGACAAGTTCCTCGCCCTGATGGGCTATGGCCTCGACGAAATCGTCGGCAAACATCACAGCATCTTCGTCGGCCCGGATGTCAAAGCGAGCGAAGAGTACAGCGCGTTTTGGGAATCCCTGCGCCGTGGCGAACATCAGGTTGCCGAGTTCAAACGTCTTAGAAAGGACGGCCACGAAGTATGGCTACAGGCCTCCTACACGCCGTTCTTAGATCGGGACGGCAAGCCCTATAAGGTGGTCAAGTTCGCGACCGACGTCACGCAACGTAAAACCGCCGAGGAGAAGATCGAGGCCCAGCATCGCGCGATCATGGAGATGTCGACGCCGGTCACGGCGATCTGGAACGACATCCTGCTGCTGCCCATTGTCGGTTTCATCGATTCGCAACGGGCCCAGGACGTGATGTCGGCGATCCTCTCGAAGATCGACGAGACGCGGGCCCGGGTGTTTATCCTGGACATCAGCGGGGTCGCCGTCGTCGATACCGCCGTGGCCAATCACCTGATCAAAATCACCAAGGCAACGCGTCTCATGGGATGCGAATGCATGATCTCCGGCCTGTCGCCGGCGATCGCGCAGACCATCGTCGATCTGGGGATCGAGACCGGTGGCGTGCGCACCACGGCGACGCTGCGGGACGCGCTCGAAGCGGCCTTCACCTCGATCGGGGTCTCGGTCAGCAAAGCCTAGGTGACCCTGTCCGCCTATAGCCCGGAGGGTGCGTCGTGAGTGCCGGAAGCCCCGATCAAGACGAGCGCGTCGCCATCGCCTCGGACAGGGATCTCAATATCGCCATCGCCGACCTGAGGGCCTGGTGCAGGGCGAGGGGCTTCGAGAACACCGAGACGACCAAGGTCATCACGGCGGCCTCGGAGATCGGCCGCAACATCCTGAAATACGCCGGTTCCGGGCATATGGAGTACAGATCCGCCTTCGCCGGGGCGAGAAGCGGTATCCAGGTGTCGGCCTTTGATTCCGGGCCGGGCATAGCGGATATCGGAAAGGCGCTAGAGGATCGCTATAGCACCTCCGGCACCCTCGGCCTGGGCCTTCCGGGCGTGAAGCGATTGGTGGACAGGTTCGATATCCAGTCCGCGCCCGGTCAAGGCACCCGGGTGACCTTCACCATCCTGCGGCGGTGAGACGTGATGCACGCCCTGTCCTATTCCGCGACGGTCCGGTCCTATCCCGGCGAGGAGCTCTGCGGCGACGCCGCCTTCGTCCATGAGAGCGAAGACCGGGTATTGGCGGTTGTGTCGGACGGGCTGGGCCATGGACCGCGAGCCCATGCGGTGAGCCAGCGGATCGAGGACTGGATCCGGGAGAACGGTTCAAGGACGGTGGCCGACCTGATCGGCGGACTGCACGATGAATTGCGGGGAACCGTGGGGGCGGCCATCGGGCTGTGCGCGCTGCGCCCATCGGAGGCGACAATGGAGTTCGTGGGGGTCGGCAATATCGTCGCCTGCGTTTTCGGAAGGGGGCGGCGGGAGCTGATTTCCCAGCCGGGCACTCTCGGACTGGCGATCCGGACCGTCCGGGTTCAGACGGAACCGCTGACTCTAGGAGACGTCGTGGTCCTGCACAGCGATGGGATCTCGTCGACGGTCAATCTCAGGGAGTATCCGGATATTCTGGCGGGCGAGCCGAGCGTCGCCTCGCATGAAATCGTGCGCCGGTTCGGCAGGAAATACGACGATGTCTCCTGCCTCGTCGTGAAATGCGGCCCGCAAAGCCAGGGGGTAAGCCTGGCGTCTTCCGGGTTCGGGGACCCACGTTGAGGGGAGGGGCTGGACAAGTGTCGGCGGAGGAGACTGGCGATGGTTGTTGACGTGAATTCGGCCGCCCGGGAATCGGTTCCCATCGCCCTGGCTCGGGGTGTCGCGGTCGCCACCACGCAAGGGGAACTGACCCCGGAGACGGCGGCCCGTTTCCGCACGGAGCTGTTGGATCTTCTGCCGAAAACCCGGACGACATCGGTGGTGATCGATCTGTCCAGTCTCGAATTCATGGACGGCTCGGAGTTCGAGGCGCTCCTCGGCATTGTTCGCATGGCGGAATTGATGGGCGCCGATGTGGTCGTGTCCGGGATCCAGCCGGCGATCGCGGCCGCCCTCGTCGAGTTGGACGTCGATGTCGATACCGTCCGGACTGCTCTCACGCTCGATCATGCGCTGGACCTGCTTGGCGGCGCCGGGACGGAGACGACGGAAATGGATGCGGAAATCGACCCGCCGGAGGAGCCGGGCAGGGTCGAGAGGGCGGGGCCGGCCGCGGATCACGGTTAACGTCCGGCCGATTCGCGGATAGAAGTTGAAAACGCGTCGCTTGCCTTCCATGGCGAAGCACGCGGAGCGGTCGTTCAAGGTCGATTTGTCCTTTTGGGGGAGGCGAATGACCAACATTGTCGAACTCAGCATGGTCGACGACTTGTCGGTGTCGGAGGCGCGTCGCAAGGTGTATGCGGCGACGCTCACTTTGGGATTCGCCAAGATCGACAGCGGCCGTATCGCGATCGCCGTCTCGGAACTCGGCCGGTGGGTGATCGCCGGTGGGGGGGAAGGCCGACTGGCGGTCCGCCTGGTCGAGGACGGGAAGCGGGCATCGCTGGAACTCACCTTTGCCGCGCCGGTCGCCTTCGACGCCGCCCATCATTTTCCCTGGTTCGATGATGTCCGGTCTGCCGATAGTGGGTTGGGGCGCCATGGTCTCGTTGCGAAGAAGGCGTTGCCGGCAGGCGTGCGGGACCCTTGGGACGCCTGGCTTCAGGCGAGAGCGGTCCTGGAGGAGAAGACCCGCGGCGAGTTGATGCGGGAACTGCAGGCCCATGCGGACTCGTTGGAAAAGACGGTCGAGGAACGCACGCGGGAGGTCTCCCGCAAGGAGGAGCAGCTTCGCATCGCGCTCGACAACATGTCGGACGGCCTGTTTATGCTGGACGGCGAGCTTTGCTATCAGCTGTTCAACGATCGCTATATCGAGATTCTCGGGATTCCCGAGCATCTTTTCGAGGTTGGCAAACCGATCAAGGCGGTGCTGGAAGCGGCGGCCCGTGACGGCTATTACGGCCCCGGCGATCCGCTCGAACAGGTGCGCACCCGCATCCGCCATTTCGAGGCGGAGGAATTCGTCGAGATCGAGATGACGACGCGGGAGGGACGGGTCGTCACCTTGCGCAAGACGCCGTTGGCAGACGGCGGGTCTGTCTCGGTTGTCACCGACATCACCAAACGCAAGGCGATGGAGAACGATCTCCGCGACGCTCAGAAGCTCGCCGAGGCCGCATCGAAGGCGAAGGCCGATTTTCTGGCGACCATGAGCCATGAGATCCGCACGCCCATGAACGGCGTCATGACCATGGCCGAGCTGCTCGATCAAACCCAGTTGACCCCGGAGCAGAAGGAGTTCTCCAAGACGATTCGGCAATCCGGCGAAGCGTTGCTGACCATCATCAACGACATTCTGGACTTCTCGAAGATCGAAGCCGGCAAGCTGCCGATCGAATCCATCGACTTTTCCCCCTTGGAGCAGATCGAAGGGGTCATGGACTTAATGGCGCCAAAGGCCGAGGCGGCGAAGCTTCTTTTTACCGTCCATCTTCCGAAAACGTTGCCTTCCCTGGCGAAGGGGGACCCGACCCGGGTCCGACAGATTCTGCTCAATCTCATCGGCAACGCGATCAAGTTCACCGAAAGCGGGGCCGTCACCCTGGTGGTCGACGTCGTCGGGGCGGGGCCGCGGCGGCGCCTGCGCTACGCGGTAAAGGATACCGGGATCGGCATGACCGCCGAGCAGGTCGGGAACCTGTTCCAGGCGTTCTCGCAGGCGGAAAGCTCGACGGCCCGTCGGTTCGGCGGGACGGGATTGGGACTGGCCATCTCCAAACAACTCGTAGAGATGATGGACGGGGAGATCGGGGTGACATCGGAGCCTGGCCGGGGCTCTACCTTCTGGTTCGAATTGCCTGTCGGCGTGGAGGAAGCGGAGGCGGTTCGGCCGGAGATCGATCTGTCGCGGGCGAAGGTCGTGCTGGCCGGCTTCGATGCAAGCGAGTCGGAGAGTATCGCGAGTCTGCTGGCCCTGGCTGACATTGCGTCTGTTGCCCCCTTTGCCGAAGCCACACCCGCCGATCTCGCGGATGTGGAACAGCCGGATCTGATTCTGCTGAGCGGCCGTCCCGGCGTAACCACGCTGCGGGCCTGGGCGGAAAGCTTGGCCGCCGGTTGGGCGAAGACGGCGATCGCGACGGTGGTTGTGGCTCCCCACCTGGCCTTGTCGGCGCTGAACATCGACCGGCGGATGCTGGGCGGGCTGGATCTGCTCGGCACCATGGCGACGCCGGTCCGGGCGCATAGGCTGTGGGACTTCGTCGCCGTCGGCCTCGGGGAGTTGTCGCGGGACGCGCTCGCCGAGGTGTCCGAGGCGGAGGTTGTGTTCACACCACCGGAACGGGACACCGCGCGGGACAACGACGCGCTCGTTCTGGTGGCCGAGGACAATGCGACGAACCGCATGGTCATCGAACGGGTGCTGTCCAGGCTCGGTGTCGCCCACGACATCGCGGTCGACGGTGCGGAGGCGCTCGCCTTTCTCAAGCGGGACCGCTATCAGCTTTTGCTCACCGACTGCCATATGCCCGTCGTGGACGGCTTCGAACTGGCCCGGAATGTCAGGGCGTTGGAAAGGGAGGGGGCGAAGGGCACGCCGCTCGCCGGACGGCCGCCTCTGCCGATTGTCGCGCTGACCGCCGACGTCCTGCCGGAAACGGTGGATATGTGCGAAAGCGTCGGGATGAACGGATATCTGCGCAAACCGATCGAGATCGCCCGGTTGGAGGCGGAATTGCGGCGCTATGCCCCCAATGTCTTCGACCTCCGGACCGTCGTGGAAGACGCTCATGAACCTCCCGGGCAGGACGATTCGGATCCCTATAGTCATCTGGGGGGCGTCGATCCGGATGTCTTCAACCCGAATGCCCTCAACGACGCGTTCGGGGCGTTCAACGAGGAAGCGCTGTTCTTCGTGATGGGCTTCCTTGGGACGGTGAAGCCGGCGATAGAGGAGATCGATCTCGCCTTCGAGGGCGGCGATTTCAAAGCGGCCCGGGCCAAGGTGCATGCCATCAAAGGGGCCGCCAAATCGTGCGGCGCCAACCGCCTCGGACGGCTGATGTCGGATATCCAGGACAGCCTCGACGACGACGACCCGGATACCGCCGACATCTATCGCGAGGGCTTGATGGAGACATACCAGGAACTCGAGGCGGTGTTTCAGCCCTTCCGCCTGTAGGCCTTATCGGCGGGAGAGGGGGCTGATAAAGCCCGGTGGTTTGACGGTCACCACGGCGCATTCGACGGTGTTGAGCACATCCTCCGCGGTGTTGCCGATGATCAGGCCGGGGACTCCGGTCCGCGCGATGGTGCCGATCACCAACAGGTCCGCGTCGAGGGCGACCGCCTGGGCGGGGATCACCTCCCGCGGTTTTCCGCGCAGCAGGGTCGGACGGACCGCGACATCCGCTTGCCCGTCGTTCGAACAGCGGGTCCGGGCCGCCTCGGCGAGTGCCCCCAGGGCGGTCCAGTGGGTCGCTTCCACCGCGCCGACATAGTCGTCGACCGCCCGGGTGGGATCGGAACTGTCGGACCAGAGCCGCACCATTCCTTCGCCGGGGGCGTCCCAGACATGGAGCAGATGGACCTCCACGGGCTGGCCGGCGCGCCTTTCCGCGACCGCGAGCCGAACGACCGTGTCGATCAGGACCTCGTTCAGGCCCTCGAGCGTTTTCGGGGCCGTCGCCTGGCCGGTGTCGACATCGACCGCCGCGAGGATGGTGGCTACCCGCGGCCGGGCGGAAGGCGGGACAAGCCAAACCGGGCAGGGACATTTTCGCAGCAGATGTTGATCCGTGCTGGCGAACAGGCCGGAGCGGTTCCCGCCGAGCATTTCCGCCGCCTTCAACACGAGATCCGCCCCCTGCGCCTCGACATGGCGGATGATCTCGATGAAGGTTTTGCCGACCTGGATATGGAGCTTGGCCGGCACGTCCGGCAGCGCTTCGGCGAGCCGGGCGGAGAGGGCGGTCCGCGCGTCCGCTTCGAGTCGGCTTTCCAGATCGGCGACGCGCAGCCCGATCGCCTTGGCGATGCGGTCGATCTCAGTGGGCGGCTCTACGACGTGGAGTACGTCGAGGCCCGCCCCCCAGGCCTCCGCCAGGGCGCCGGCGCGCCGGAACAGGGTTGCGTCGCTGTCGTCATTGGCGGCGATCACCAGCAGCCGGCGGAACGCCAGGGTCGCGGGGGCATCGGTCATGGAATAAGTTCCTTCTGGCCTTGTGGATCGACCGGCTCCGCGGTTTCCGGCGGCGTTCCGGTCAGGACCAACTCCGCCGCCTGGGAGGCCGCGTCGCGGAACGGCATCAGCACCAGGTCGACGCCCGCGTCGCGCATCCGCTCCGAGGTGGCGTCGCTGTGGGCGGCCACCGCTATCCGTCCCTTGTAGCCTGCATCCTTGAGCCCCAGCAGCAACGCGCGGCGGGCATCCTCATGGGTGATGCCGGTCGCGTGTTCCGGGATCGCGGCGATGGCCCACTCGACGGTGGTGAGTTTCAGATGGGCGAGGAACTCCGGGTCGCTGGCATCGCCGAACAGGGCGTCGATGCCGTGGTCGCGGGCGAACCGGACCGCCTCGGGGTCGAAATCGACGCCGACGACCCGCCGTCCGGCGCGTTTCAAGGCGAGGGCGAGGGCGAAGCCGTAGCGGCCGAGGCCGAAGACGATCATGTCGTAGCCCTCGCCGGCGCTTCCCTTATCCTCCTTCGCGCCGGCGGAGCGTCGCTCAAACGCGCCGAGCACCGGTTCGACCCAGCCATAGAGCAGGTGGGAATAGGTGATCATGTAGGTGGAGGCGGCGATGGTCACCAAACCGACCAGGGTCACCAGGCCCAGCGCGCCGTCCGCGACATGGCCGATGCTTACCCCCATGGCCATGAAGATCAGCGAGAACTCGCTGATCTGCGCGACGGTGAGGCCGGCCAGAAAGCCGGTGCGTTTTCGATAGCCCATCGCGCCCATGATGGCGAGGACGATCAGCGGGTTGCCGATCAGCACGAAGAGCGACAGCACGAGGGCCGCAAAGACGTTGTCGCCGAGAACCGAAAGGTCGAGGGCGGCACCCAGGGCGATGAAGAAGAACAGCAGCAGGAAATCGCGCAAGGTCGCCAGACGGGCGGCGATCGCCTCCCGGAACGGGGTGGAGGCGAGGGACACGCCGGCTAGCAGACCCCCCAGTTCCTTGCCGAAGCCGAGATAATGGCCCACCGCCGCCAACAGGGCCGCCCAGCCGATGGCGAAGGAAACCAGCAGTTCCGGCGCCTTGGACAGGCGTTCGACCAGCGGGGTCGCCAGGAAACGGATGAACAGGCCGACCGCCACCAGCATGGCCACCCCGTAACCGAAGACCATCAGGACGTCGCTCGCCGCCGAATCGCCCGCCGCCCCGACACCGATGGCCGACAGCGCGATCATGGCGACGACCACGACAATGTCCTGGACAATGAGGAAGCCGAGGGCGATCCGGCCATGCAGCGAATCGATCTCGCGCTTATCGGAGAGCAGTTTGACGATGATGATGGTGGACGAGAAGGTGAGCGCGATGGCCACATAGAGGCTGGTGACCGTGTCGAGGCCGAGCGCCAGCGCGATGAGGAAGCCGAAAACGGTGGTGAACGCCACCTGGCCGAGGCCGGTCATTAGAGCCACGGGACCCAGCGTGCGGACCAGGGTCAGGTCGAGCTTCAGGCCGACGAGGAATAGCAGCACCGCGATTCCGAGTTCCGCCAAGAGGTCGATATGCGCGTCCGACTGGGCGATGTCGAGCCCCGAGGGACCGGCCAGAATCCCGACCGCGATGAAGCTGACGATCAGCGGTTGCCGCAGCAAAAGCCCGACAAAGCCCACGCCGGCGGCCAGCACCAGGAGGGCCGCGATCTCATAGAAGACATACCCCGCGATCGCGTCAGCCACGGCTCTCTCCCGGCGCTTTGCGTGTTCCCACCCCCGGTTTCGCCGCGGGCCGGCGCCCGCGTCCGATCAGGGCGGGAACAATTCGCTTTTCCAGTTCCAGGACCAGCAGCAGGGCCACGCCGACCGAGAGGACCTGCAGCCCTTCGAGAAGGCTGAGCGGCCTGGTGTCGAAGAAGGCCTCCATGAACGGGGCGTAGGTGAACAGGAACTGCAGGGCCGTCACCGCGGCGATCGCGATCAGGATCGGCCTCGTCCCCACCAGCCCCCGCAGGGTGAGCGAGGGGCTGTGCAGATAGCGCACCGAGAACAGATAGAAGATCTCCATCACCACCAGGGTATTGACCGCGATGGTGCGCGCCTCCTCGACGCTGGCCCCTTGAGCCTGGGCGAGGGCGAACTTGCCGAAGATGCCGAGGCTGAACAGGGCCGAAACCAGGGTCACCCGCCACAGGACGAAGCCGGACAGCAGGGGCGCGCCGGGCGCGCGCGGGGGACGCCGCATGATGCCCGGCTCGGCCCGCTCAAAGGCGAGGGTCATGGCCAGGACCACGGAACTCACCATGTTGACCCAGAGAATCTGCACCGGGCTGATCGGCAGGGTGAGGCCGAGCATAATGGCCAGGATCAGGCTGAGGGACTCGCCGCCATTGACCGGCAACAGGAAGACGATCGCCTTCTTGAGATTGTCGTAGACCGTCCGGCCGGTCCGCACCGCCGCCGCGATGGTCGCGAAATTGTCGTCGGCCAGCACGATCTCGCTGGCCTCCTTCGCCGCCTCCGTGCCCTTGCCGCCCATGGCGATGCCGATATCCGCCCGTTTCAGGGCCGGCGCGTCGTTGACCCCGTCGCCCGTCATGGCGGTCACCGCCCCTTCGGCCTGTAGCGCTTCGACCAGCCGCAGCTTGTGCTCGGGACTGGTGCGCGCGAAAACGTCTGTGGTCATGGCCCGCTGGCGGAGCGTCGCGTCGTCGAGTGCGTCGATGTCGGTGCCCTGCAGGACATCGTCGGTGTTGGTGAGGCCGAGTCGGCGGGCGATGGCGCGGGCGGTTCCGGCATGGTCGCCGGTGATCATCTTGATGCGGATCCCCGCCGCCTGGCATTCCGCGACGGCCTCGATCGCCTCGTCCCGGGGCGGGTCCATCAACCCGACCAGCCCGACCAGGGTGAGGCCGTCCTCGGCCTCGTCGAAAGTAAGGTCCTGGACCCCGGCCGGGATGCGTTTGACCGCGATGGCGAGCACGCGGTGACCGCCGCCGGCGAGCCGCTCGGCCTCCGCCTCCCAATGGGCCGGATCCAGCGGCACACGGCTGTCGTCGGCCCGCTGCTGGTCGACACACATGGCGATCAGACGTTCCGGCGCCCCTTTCACATAGACGGCGGCATGGCCCTCATGGTCGTGATGCAGGGTCGCCATGAAGCGGTGGCGGGCGTCGAAGGGAATGGCGTCCGTCTGCGGACAGGCCCGCCGCTCGCCCGTCGGATCGAGGCCGATCTTGCCGGCCATGACCAGCAAGGCGCCTTCCATGGCGTCGCCGATCACATGACGGTCGTCGCCCTCGCCGGCGAGCACCGCCTCGCTGCACAGAATGGCGGAGCGGGCCAGCGTCACCAGATGGGTCTGCCCTTTCGGATCGATCTCCTCGCCGCCCATCAGCACAGCCCCGCCGGGGGCATAGCCCGTGCCGGTCAGGGCGAAGCGGTTTTCCGCCGTGACGATCTCCGCCACGGTCATCTCGTTCTTGGTCAGGGTGCCGGTCTTGTCGGAACAGATCACGGAAACCGACCCCAGCGCTTCGATGGCGGGTAGGCGCCGAACGATCGCGTTGCGCCTCGCCATGGTCTGGACCCCGATGGCGAGCGTGACGGTCAGGATGGCCGGCAGGCCCTCCGGAATCGCGGCGACCGACAGACCGATGACGGTCATGAACAGGCTGGCGAAGTCATGGTCGCCGGTCAGCGTGCCGCCGATCAGAATCGCCGCGCCGACCGCGAGGATGAAGACGGTGAGCCATTTGGCGAAAATGCCCATCTGACGGGTGAGGGGCGTGACCGTCGATTCGACCGCCGCCAGCATGCCGCTGATCCGGCCCAGTTCCGTATTGGGGCCGGTCGCGACGACCACGCCGCGCCCCTGACCGGCGGCGACCATGGTGCCGCTGAAGGCGAGGCAGGTACGATCCCCGACGACACTTTCCGCCGGGACCGGGGCGACACCCTTGTCCACGGCGACCGATTCGCCCGTCAGCACCGCTTCCTGAAGCTTCAATCCCCGGGCACTGAAAAGGCGGAGGTCCGCCGGGACGCGATCGCCGGGCTCCAGAACCACGATGTCTCCCGGAACGACCTCCTCGCCGGGCAGGGTCCGGTGTTGCGAGTCGCGGATCACGGTGGCCCGGGGGGCGAGCATCTTCCGGATCGCGGCGAGCGCGCTCTCGGCGTTGCCCTCCTGCAGGAAGCCGATGATCGCGTTCACCACCACCACCGCCAGGATGACGCCGGTGTCGATCCAATGGCCGAGGACCGCCGTCGTCGCGGCGGCGGCGAGCAGCACATAGATCAGGACGTTGTGGAACTGGCGGAGGAAGCGGATGACCGGGCCGTCCCGCTTTGGCTCGGGCAGGCGATTGGGGCCGTGATCGGCCAGCCGCCGATCCGCCTCCGCGTCGGGAAGCCCCGATCCTGACGTCTCAAGCGTATTAAACGCATCTTCCGGCGTGCGGCTGTGCCATTTCAGGTTGTTCTGAAATGTGCGGGAGGGCTGCGGCATGGTCGTCGCTCTCGAAATCGCTAGGCCGGATTCGGGTCGGGGCTTTGATCGGGATCCGAAGCGGGGCCGGGTGGGCAGTCGTCTTCCGCCTCCCAGCTCGGCGGCCGTGTCTCATGTTCGTTCACGAACGCCTCCAGATCCTTGACGGCGACCCGGTATTCACGGCCGAGCCGCACCGCACGCAGTTCGAGATTGTGGATCCAAGTGCGGACCGTGGGCTCTCCGACTTTCAACAACTCGGCCACCTCGTGCGTGGTCAGGAACGGTTTGCTGAGCATTGAGCTATCTTATCCGCTGTTGAAGAGCTTTGATCCACGTCAAGCGTAGCTCACATGGGTTGAATTGTCTTCAAAGAACATTAGAGCCATCTGAAATGCCTGACCCCCATTGAGCCATCCGGTCTATCGAATTCGGGGCGAGGGACCCGGCTTCCCGGTGATGAAAAGCGCAAAACACGGTGAACGCCAAAATGCTTGAAACGCACTTCGCAAAATACGACCTCTAGACGAAAATGGTGACCTTTGGTCTTTATACTGCCGTTGAAGCCAGGGGGAAGTAGCAGTGAACAAGAAACGGCCTTTGTCTCATGACGTCGACCTTCAGGGTCGCCGGGTCACCATTTATGACGCCGACGACATCGAGAACATGCGGAGCGCGGGGCGGAAGGCGGCCACGGTCCTCGACGAGATAACGCCCCTTGTCCAGGCGGGGGTCAGCACCAAAAAGCTCAACGACCTGATCGACGGCTTCATGCGGGACCTCGGTGGCGTTCCCGCGACACTGGGATACAAAGGATATCCGGCCTCGTCCTGCATCTCCGTCAATCATGTCGTGAACCACGGAATCCCGAGCGAAACGAAAATCCTCGCCGAGAGCGACATCGTGAACATCGATGTGACCATTTTGGACAATGGTTGGCATGGCGATTCCAGCCGGATGTTCCTGTGCGGCGACAAGGTCCCCCAGAAGGGCCGCAAGCTGGTCGACACGACCTACGACGCGATGATGGCCGGGATCGCCGCCGTCGCGCCGGGGCGTCCGATCAATGTGATCGGCAAGGCGATCGAAAGCGTCGCGAAGCCCAATCGTGCGTCGATCGTGGAGTCCTTTGTCGGCCATGGTGTGGGACTGATCTTTCACGACAGCCCGGCGGTCTTCAATTACTACTGCGAACGCGACACCCTGACCCTGGAAGAGGGTATGATCTTCACCGTCGAACCGATGCTGAACGCCGGACGCAAGGACGTGAAGATCCTCAACGACGGATGGACGGCCGTGACGCGGGACCGGTCCCTCTCGGCCCAATTCGAACACTCGATCGTGGTCACGGCCAAGGGTTGCGAGATCCTGACGCTGTCGCCGATGGGATATACGAAACCCCCCTATCCGGTCTGAGGGTTCCGGTTCACCGAACCGGGGAGCCGGCGGCCGCCTTCAGGCGGGGGCGGGCGACGATCAGCATCAGGGCGCCGAGGCCGGTCAGGATGGCGGACCATTGGATCAGCGTGACCATCTCGATGCCGCGTTCCAGGGCGAGACCGAAGACGGCGGGCGCGATCGCCGTCGACACGACCATGCTGGCAAGGGTCACCCCCTTGATCGCGCCGAGATGTAGCGTCCCGTAGATCCGCGGCCATATGACGACCAAGGACGTGGAGGCGAAGCCGATGGTCGTTCCGGACAACGCCATGAAGACCGGGGCGGCCCAGATCGAGTCGACCCGCCAGAGGATCGTCAGTCCCACCGCCATGGGCAATAGGCAGAAAGACAGGATGCGGGAGATCTCCATCCGGTCGACCAGCCAGCCGGAAACGAACCCCACGGACAGGGATGTCAACGCATAGACCGTGAACGACCAGGCATAGAGCTGTAGTGACCAGCCTTTTTCACCGACGAGATCGACCTGATAGAAAAAAACGCCGGTCAAGACGAAAGGCGGGATCAGGGCGCCGGCGATGATCACATAGAAAAGACCATGTCTCAGGGCTTCCCGCAGTCGCCAGCTTGTTCCCCTGTCCGGGGCGCTTTCCGGGGCGCTTTCCGGGGCGATTTGCTTCGTCGGACGTGCCGCCGAACTCGGGTCCCTGTCCCGTCTGCCCAGGGCGAAGACCACCGGGGCGAAGAAGACCAGCAGCACAATCGAGAAGGTCAGCCAGGTTTGCCGCCAGCCCAGGAGCTCGACCAGGGCGACCGCCGTCACGGGCATGATCAGCTCACTCGCCGGCATGCCGAGGCCGAGGACGGCGACGGCCTTGCCACGGTTGCGGTTGTACCATCGGGAGATGGCGGTCGTCCCGATATGTTGGGTCATCCCTTGCCCGAACAGGCGTAGGCCGAACAGGGCGACCAGAAGCATCTCCAGCGACGATGCGTGCGCGAGCGCGAAGGACGCCGCGGCGAGAAACACCACCGCCGTTCCGCCTAGCACGCCCGCCGGCCATTTGTCCGCCAACCGTCCGAGCCCGACGAGGCCTGCCGCCCCGGCAAGGGTCGCCAGCATATAGGCGCTTCCGAGCGTGGCGTGACTGATGTCGAGTTCGGTGCGGAGCTCCTTCGTGAACAGACTGATGAAATAGGTCTGTCCGAAACAGGAAGAGAATCCCAAAACGAAGCCGAAACCCAGCCATCGGGCCTCCCGGATCGGTTGGAAGGTCGGATCCCGGAACATTCCTCAGGCCCACGGCACCGGCGATGAAGGAACGCGGCGACGGAAAGGCCAGGTGAAGAAGGCACCGGGGAACGACACGTCACCCGTCCGATCTGCAATTATGAGAGGCGCCCATCAGCGATCCGATATACGGCGACAACAGTGGCCGGCGCCGGTCGAGCGCGTCCGGGGACAGATGTCGGGCGCCGCGCACGATGCCCAGGCATTGGTCCGCGCCACAAACGCAGTCGAAGGCGATGATCTCCTCGTCTGTCGTCGTGTAGTCGAAGGTCAACTCCTCGCCCCGCCGAACGTTGCGGAGCGTTCGGAAGGTGAACTCCGCATCGAAGACGACATTGGGATCGCAGGAGTGATTGAGATATTGCGGTTCGACGGGCCTGGTCTCGGGGACGCCCAGGGATTCCAGGTCGCGGCACAGCAGATCGATCTCCGGAAGGCCTGAGACATCGAGCCATTTCCGCACCATCGCGATGCAAAGCGATCCGGGACCCATGATCTCGGCGTCCGCCAAATGGCGGGCCGCCAAATCCGCCCGGTCCTGGCGGAACAAGGCCGCCGCGAGCAGGAACCGGCCGATCACATGAAGACGCCAATGGGGCAGGAAAGTGGTGCCGCATCGACCGCGGCGTCCGCTTGCGCATGGGGACACTCTCGAGGTGTATCCCCAGGTTTCCCAGGGGTGATCGAACGCCTCGGGAAGGCCATCCGTCGCCTCCGGCGCATCCCGAAGCTGCTCAAGCGAGGCTTCGAGATGAATCGCGGCATTCGACGGGGAGTCGGAGAAGAGCGACAACAGCCCGAGGGCCAGAGATCTGAGCGGGGTTGTGGCGCGTCCCGCCAACGCCGCCGCGAGTGCGTAGGCGTCGCGAAAGCGACCGACAAGCGTCAAGAGAAAGACCTTGTCGCAAAGCGTGTCGGTCGACCGGTCGATGCCCAGGGCCCGGTCGACGCGGTCCAGGGCGGCCGCCGTGCCGCCGTTGCTCAGGTCGAGATAGGCGAGGACCCGATGGGTATCGGCATGGTCGCCGGCCACGGACAGAAGCCGTGCCGCGATGTCCTGTGCATCTCCGGCTCCGTCCGGCGGCGCGAGATGGCGCCATCCGTTCGTGTTCACCTCGGCCAGGGTCCAGCATTTGGAGACCAAGGCCACCGGATCCTCTGGGCGGGACGATAAGAGCCGGTCGAGGCGGGCCAGTCGGTAGGCGGTCTCATGAACCGGCCCCCCCCACCAACAGTCCCTGCCGACCTGAAGCAGATGCGATTTCAAATCCGGCATCTCTTCCAGATCGCGGGCGGCTTCCGGCCCACCGATGGTCATGATGCCCACGGTCCCCGGCACCGGGCATCCGTCGAAGATCACGGTTCCCTGGGAAAGCGGTCCCGTCGCCTCGAGACCGAGGCCGTGTGGCCCCTCCTTGATCCTCATGCGGTCGAATCCCAAGGGGCGCCTCGGCCCTACATCGGGGCCCTGTCCGGTCCCTATGCGGTCAGACGGCATGGGGCGGGCTCACCGGAAGATCACGGGTTGGGATTGAATATCCTGTCGCTTTGGTGCGCATGCAACCAGAAAACAATCAAAGAACGCCTAATTGCAATCATTAATATAGCGGCCGCGATACATATCCTAGGGTCCCGAATCCGAAGTTCGCTGCGGAATGTGAGGCGGCTCAAAACGAACTTTAAATCCACAACACGAGGGCGGTTCCGCAAATCCCGTCGGTGACGGAAGCTCCTATTCGGCCGGCGCACCGGCACGGGCGGCCGGTATCCTGGCGGGCGTGGCCTTGAGCCGGGGGCGCCAAACCCCGAGGACGACGTTCAAAACCGACAGCGCCATCATGATGCCGAGGGTCCACCACTCATAGGTCAGCAGTCCGTCGAGCGCGTCCGCCGGCGCCTCGCCCCGGGCGACCTCTCCCGCGACCCGGGCGGCATATCCCGCCTTGGCTCCGATCAGGGTCAGCACGCCCTTGAACATCAGGATGCCGAGCGCGGCCTTGAGCCAGGCCCATCTTTTCTCCAGAAACGGGCGGTGGACCGCCATGGCGACCAGGCCGGAGACCAGGGCGATCCCGAGAGAGGGCAGCAGCACCCAATTGCTGATCGCCGCGATATGGGCCCGGAGATCGGCGTGGGCGGCGGCGTCGCGGGGCACGTCGAGCAGCAGGATGCCGTAGACGGCCATGCCGCCGATCAGGCCGCAGGTCGCCAGGGTGTGCAGGATCTTGAGGGTTTTCCGCATCGGGACCGCCTTTTGATCAGGCCTTCGTCGGTACTTGGCTCAAATCCTAACCCGAAAGGCCGGAAGGGTGGTCAGGGTCTTTTTGCCACAAGGTCGATCTCCACCAGGGCGCCGACGGCCATCCCGGTCACCCCGACACAGGTCCGGGCAGGCAGCTTGCCCTCCGCGAAATAGCCTCGATAGGTCTTGTTCATCGCCGCATAGTCCCGTTCGAAATCGGTCAGGAACACCCGGGCCTGCATCACATGTTCGAGGCCGAGCCCCAGGCCGTTCAGCACGATGACGAGGTTGTCCATTACCCGGCGGGTCTGAGCCTCGATGCCGTCCGGCAGCGGCCGGTCCGGGTCGTCCGGCCAGGTCGGCATCTGACCGGTGACGAAGATCCAGCCGTCGGTCTCGGTCGCATGGGAGAAGGGGGCGACCGGCTGCGGCGCCTCGGCGATCATATGGTGGCTGATCGATGACATTCGGGGGCTCCTTTTCGCTGCCGTCGGGAGCGGAGATCGAAGCCCATAAGCAGTGCCGCCGCAAGCCTGCGCCATCAACAAGATCGGTCGGGTCGGATATCAGGGATGTGTCACGGCCCGCGAGAGGGGAGAGAGCCCCGGCCCCTGGGAAAGGCCCTCTCCACGCGCTTACCAGCTGTTGTAGGCGAGGTATTTGCCGGTCATGGTGAGCTTGACCCGGTCACCCTTCGGGTTCTCGACCTTCTCGATCTGCATGTCGAAATCGATCGCCGACATGATCCCGTCGCCGAACTTCTCGTTGATCAGGGCCTTGATGGTCGGTCCGTAGACGCCGACGATCTCGTAGAGGCGGTAGATGCAGGGGTCGGTCGGCACCGTCTGTTCCCACACCTTGGTCGGTGGCTCGGCGAGCACCAGGGCGGCCTCCTGGGGCAGGCCAAGGGTCGAGACCAGTATCTCCGCCTTGTCCTTCGGCATCGCGTTCATACCCATGGAGGCGGAATGGGTGAAGACCGGGGACATCCCGATTTTCTCCGCGATCCCCTCCCAGGTCAGGCCCGCATTGCGTTTCGCGGACAGGATCATGGCCGCGACATCGTCCTTGTCCATGGCCATGTCGACAAATTTGGATTCCTTCATGGGGATTCTCTCCTCTACTCGTTAACGGCGCGAAGCGTTGGCCTCACGGGTTCGTCCCGTTCGGATGCTTCGTCTTGGGGATCTGGAAATCGGACGGTTTCCGGCTGTCCGTTGGCCGATGCGTGTTCCTTGCCGGCCAGCTCTTTGGAGCGGCGGGCCAGGAAATGAACGAGATGATTGCGGACTTTGTAATAGTTCGGGTGCTCGACGATCTCGTCGCGCGAGCGGGGGCGGGGAATCCCGACCTCGACCGATTCAGCGACCCGGGCATAGGGGCCGTTGGTCATCAACAGCACCCGGTCGGCGAGATAGATCGCCTCGTCCACATCGTGGGTGATCATGAAGACCGTGAGATCGGTTCCCTGCCAGATCCTCAAAAGCTCGTCCTGGATCGAGCCGCGGGTCAGCGCGTCGAGGGCGCCGAAGGGTTCGTCCAGAAGCAGCAGCTTCGGCTGGATGGCGAACGCCCGGGCGATGGAAACCCGCTGGCGCATGCCGCCCGACAATTGGGACGGTTTGCGGTGTTCGGCGCCGCCGGTCAGGCCCACAAGTTCGAGATATTTGTAGGAATGGGCCTTCACCTCCTCCTTGGACCAACCGGGATGACGGGCCCGGACGGCGAAGGTGACGTTTTTCAGCGCCGACAGCCAGGGCAGCAGGCTGTAGTTCTGGAACACCACCCCGCGGTCGAGGCTGGGGCCTTTGACCTCGCGGCCATCCATCACCACGACGCCCTCCGACGCCTCGCCCAGGCCGGCCAGGACATTCATGATGGTCGACTTGCCACAGCCGGAATGGCCGATGATGCAGACGAATTCGCCCTTCTCGATCCCGAAATTGACGTTCTCGAAAACGGTGAGCTGATCGCCGCCCTTGTCGGGCGACGGAAAGCGCTGGGCGAGTTGTTCGATTTTTAGAAATGGAGCGGTCATGGCGTCCTCACTCGCTATACTGCACGCGGCGCTGGATCATCCCGAAGAAGGCGTCCAGGACCATGCCGACAAAGCCGATCATGATGATCGAGAAGATCACCGAGGTGAGGTCGAGATTGTTCCACTCGTTCCACACGTAGTAGCCGATCCCCGTCCCGCCGACCAACATCTCGGCGGCGACGATCACCAGCCAGGCGATGCCGATTGAGATTCTCATGCCGGTGAGAATGGTGGGGGCCGCGGCCGGCAAAATCACCGTGAGCGCGGTTCTCATGTTATTGAGCTCGTGGGTGCGGGCGACGTTGACCCAGTCCTGCCGCACCCCAGCGACGCCGAACGCCGTGTTGATCAGCATCGGCCAGATCGAGCAGATGAAGATCACGAAGATGGCCGAGGCCTGGCTGTCCTGGATGACAAAGAGCGCGAGCGGCATCCAGGCGAGCGGCGAGATCGGTTTGAGGATCTGGATATAGGGATCGAGCGCCCGGTACATCAGCGGCGACATGCCAATCAGGAAACCGACCGGGATGGCGATCGCCGCGGCCAGGAAATAGCCGCTCAACACCCGGTAGAGCGAGTAGCCGATCTGAATGCCGATGCCCTTGTCGTTCGGCCCGTTGTCGTAGAATGGCTGGGAGAGCTCTTCATACGCCTTGGCGATCACGTCCGAGGGCGGGGGGACCCCCGCCTTCGGTGCGCCGCCACCGGTCAGGATCTCGTACTCGGTCAGCGGCCGGTCGGAGCCGCCGGTCGAAATCGACAGCTCCCAAACCCCCAGGCTGACCACGAGGATCACCAGCGACAGGATGATCGACCGGACCCTCAGGGAGAGTCGAAGATTCCAGTCCATGGGATCAGACCCGCTTGATCGCGAAGGACTCGACATATTCCTCCGGCTTCGACGGATCGAAGGTCTTGCCCATGATCGTGTGCGATTTGTAGGTGACGTCCGGGGCCTCATAGCCGAGATCCCGCATGATCTTGGCGCAGTCGCCGGCGACATAGACCTGTTCGGCGACGGCCTTGTAGTCGATATCGTCGGTGATATAGCCCCAGCGCTTCATCTGGGTCAGGATCCAAACGCCCATGGAATGCCAGGGGAAGGGATCGAAATCGATCCGGTCCGGCACGTTCTGGACATTGCCGAGCCCGTCGGCGAAGCGTCCGGTCAGCACCTGCTCGATCACCGGAACCGGCTGGTTGAGATAGTTGGCGGGCGCGATGGCCGCCGAGATCTCTTTCCGGTTCTCGTGCTTGGCGGCGTATTGGGTCGCATCCACGATGGCCTTCAGCAGGGCGCCGTAGGTGTTCGGCATCTCCGTCGCGAGCGTGGCCGGACAGGCGAAGGCACAGCAGGGATGGCCCTCCCAGATGTCCTTGGTGAGGATATGGATGAAGCCGATCTTTTCCCACACGGCCCGCTGGTTGAACGGATCGGGCGAGAGATAGCCGTCGAGATTGCCGGCCCGCAGATTGGCGACCATCTCCGGCGGCGGCACGACGCGGATCTGGATGTCGGTGTCCGGATCGAGCCCGGCCTCCGCCACATAGTAGCGCAGCAGGAAGTTATGCATGGAGTATTCGAACGGGACCCCGAACTTGAACCCCTTCCAGAGCTTCGGATCGTTCTTGTCCTTATGGTCGTTGTGCAGGACGATCGCCTGGCCGTTGATGTTCTCGACCGCGGGCATCAGATAGGGCTCCGCCGTCGACCCGGCGCCGATGGTCATCGCGAGCGGCATCGGGGTCAGCATGTGGCTGGCGTCGTATTCGCCGTTGAGCGACTTGTCGCGCGCCACCGCCCAGCCGGCGGTCTTGATCACGCTGGCGTTGAGGCCGTGCTTCTCATAAAAGCCCATGGGCTGCGCCATGATGATCGGCGTGGCGCAGGTGATCGGCACGAAACCGATCTGCAGGTCGGTCTTCTCGGGCGTGCCGAGATTGTCGAGAATGGCCGCCTTCGCCTTGTCGAGCGGCAGCACCGAGCCGATCAGGCCGGCGAGGGTCGCCCCGCCCAGCATTTTGCCGAAAGACCGGCGGGAAAACTCGTTATGGCCGAACACGGCGCGCACCACGGCGCTCTCGACGGCCCGTTCCAGCATCGCCTCGCCGCTTTGCGGCAGGTCCTCGGCCCCGGCGTGATGATGGCCTTTGCCGCAATCTGAACAGGTGCAGGACGCGCCATGCACCAGATCCGTATCGCCGCTATACGGGTTGTCGAGACTTTTCACGGACATCCTGATTCTCCTTCGACAGTGTTTTTCGCGCCCCCAGGGGAGTTTGTGCCGTGCGAATATCCGCAGAATCCGTGCCAGAATATTGCGGTGCAAAAGGATGAAAAAATAGTTATAAAAATCAGGTGTTTAGGTTGATTTCTTTTTTAGCTTTGCAGGAAAATCGGAATTATGCATCCTCGTAAATTATGAATTTGCAGAATGAGATTGCGAAATTGAATAATTCCTCCCGGGACGAGTCCGCGTGGTTCGGCGGCTTGGCCTTATCCGTCGGGGCACCCTGTATGGTGGTGGATCCCCAGCGGGACCTGGTGATCGCCGCCAATGATTCGGCGGCCCGCCTTTTCGAGGCGGAGGATCTCAAGGACGAGAAATTCTCGCGGCTTCATCCGGAAACGGTCCCCCAGCTCATCGCGTTCGCCGAGGAGGTGCTGGATCGCGGCCGGGCCTGGACCCGTGCGCTTCAGGGGCGGACACGGGGCGGAGGGACGCTCACGCTCGAATATGAGGCGGCGGTGAGCGACGCGGGTGCCGGCGACCGTCTGGTCATGATCGCCCATGATCTGGAGGAACGGGCCCGGCGCAACAAGGTGGAGGAGGCCGACGCGGTGGTGCAGGGCGGGCTTCTCGAATGGCGGCGGCTCGAACGTCTCGCGCGCCAGGCGGAGCGGATCAATGATCTCATCTTGACCTCGGCGGCGGACGGCATCTACGGCGTCGATACCGAGGGCCGGACAACCTTCGTCAATCCGGCGGCGGAGGAGATGCTCGGCTGGAGTGCCGCCGACCTGATCGGCCGCGGCATTCATGCCCTGATCCATCATCACCATGCGGACGGTCGGCCCTATCCGGCCTCCGAATGTCCGATCTACAACGCCTTCCGGCATGCGAAGATGAACCTGGTCGACGACGAGTATTTCTGGCGCAAGGACGGGCGGCCGATCCGGGTGGAATACAGCGCCACGCCGATCGTGGATGGCAGCGACGTTACCGGCGCGGTGATCATCTTTCGGGACATCACCGAGCGGAAGGAGAATGAGAAGCGGCTGCGCGAGGCGGGGGAGGAGGTCGCGCGCCTCAAACAGCGTCTCGAGATGGAGAATGCCTATCTTCAGGAGGAAATCCGCGAGAGCCGCAATCACAATGAGATCATCGGACGGTCGGCGGCGATCTCGCAGACGGTCAGGCAGATCGAACTCGTCGCCCCGACGAACGCGAATGTGCTGATCATCGGTGAGAGCGGGACCGGCAAGGAACTGGTCGCCCAGGCGATCCACAAGGACAGCGACCGGTCCGAACGTCCGTTGATACGGGTCAATTGCGCGGCGGTCCCGCGCGACCTGTTCGAAAGCGAGTTTTTCGGCCATGTGCGTGGCGCCTTCACCGGCGCCGTCCGGGACCGGGTGGGCCGGTTCGAGCTTGCCGACGGCGGGACGTTGTTTCTCGACGAGATCGGAGAGATCCCGCTCGAACTGCAAAGCAAGCTTTTGCGGGTTCTCCAGGAAGGCACCTTCGAGCGGGTCGGAGCCAACGCGACGCGCCGCATCGACGTCCGTGTCATCGCCGCGACCAATCGGGATCTGGAAGCGGAGGTCGCGGCCGGCCGGTTCCGGGAGGACCTCTACTTCCGGCTCAACGTCTTTCCGATTTCCCTCAGGCCGCTGCGCGATCGTCCGGAGGATATCGGGCCCCTTGCCGAACACTTCCTGCAACTCGCCGTGAAGCGGCTCAACGTGCCGGCCCCGGTGCTCTCCAAGGCCAATGTCGAACAGCTCCTGGCCTATTCCTGGCCGGGCAACGCCCGCGAATTGCAGAATGTCATGGAGCGGGCGGTGATCCTCGCCCAGGGCGGCCGCCTGAACTTCGACATGCCGGAACGGGCCGAGGTGGAGGGCACACGCGTACCGTTCCCGCCGGCGAAGATCGAAAGCGAGGCCCGTCGCCGCGAACGGGAGGTCCATAACGTAAAGGCCGCCCTGGAAGCGGCGGGCGGCCGGGTCTCGGGGCCCGGCGGGGCGGCGGAGTTGTTGGGGATGAAGGCAAGCACGCTTTATTCCCGGCTCCGCCGGCTCAAGATCGCCGGGCGCTGACCGGGACGCTCCTCCCGAAACGACAAAAGCCCGCCGGATGGCGGGCTTTTGCGTACAGGATACCGGAACCGGGGATCAGAGCAGATCGAACCGGTCGGCGTTCATCACTTTCGTCCAGGCGGCGACGAAGTCCTTGACGAACTTCGCCTCGTTGCCGTTCTGGGCATAGACCTCGGCGTAGGCCCGCAGGACCGAGTTCGACCCGAACACCAGATCGGCGCTGGTCGCGGTGTATTTCACCGCACCCGTCTTCCGGTCTTGCAGTTCGTAGGTGCCGTCGTTCTTCGGAACCCACTTATAGGCCATGTCGGTGATCACATCGAAGAAGTCGGCGGTCAGTTGACCGACCCGATCGGTGAACACGCCATGGGTGGAGCCGCCATGGTTGACGCCGAGGACGCGCATGCCGCCGACAAGCGCCGTCATCTCCGGACCCGTCAGGCCCAGAAGCTGGGCGCGGTCGAGCATCAGCTCTTCGGCGCTGACCGGATACTGGTCCTTCATGAAGTTGCGGAACCCGTCGGCATAGGGCTCCAGCACCGAGAAGCTGTCCGCATCGGTCATGGCGTCGGTGGCGTCGCCCCGGCCCGGCGCGAACGGCACGGCGACATCGTGGCCCGCCGCCTTGATCGCCTGCTCCAGACCGACATTGCCGGCCAGGACGATGACATCGGCCACGGAGGCGCCAGTCTCGGCCGCGATCGGCTCAAGCGCGCCGAGCACCTTGGCGAGACGTGCCGGCTCATTGGCGACCCAGTCCTTTTGCGGGGCGAGACGGATGCGGGCACCGTTGGCGCCGCCCCGCTTGTCGGAACCGCGGAAGGTCCGCGCGCTGTCCCAGGCGGTGGCGATCATCTCGGCGGCGCTCAGGCCGCTGGCGGCGATCTTCGCCTTGACGGCGTCGACGTCGTAACCGGTCGAACCGGCCGGGATCGGGTCCTGCCAGATCAGGTCCTCGGCCGGCACGAACGGACCGAAATAGTTCGCCTTCGGACCCATGTCGCGGTGGGTCAGCTTGAACCAGGCGCGGGCGAAGGTGTCGGCGAAATAGGCCGGATCGGCGTGGAACTTCTCGCAGATCTTCCGGTAGGTCGGGTCGACCTTCATCGCCATGTCGGCGTCGGTCATGATCGGGTTGTGCTTGATCGACGGATCGGTCGCGTCGGGGACCTTGTCCTCTTCGGCGATGTCGATCGGCTCCCACTGCTGGGCGCCGGCACGGGACTTGACGACCTGCCATTCATATTTGAACAGAAGATCGAGATAGCCGTTGTCCCACTGCGTCGGGTTGGACGTCCAGGCGCCCTCCAGACCGGAGGTGTGGGCCGTGTTGGCGTTGCCGTCGAACTTGTCGTTGGCCCAGCCGAAGCCCGCGGCTTCCATCGGGGCGGCCGCCGGCTCCGGACCGGGATCGGCGGTCATGCCGTGGGCCTTGCCGACGGTGTGGCCGCCGACGGTCAGGGCCGCGGTCTCTTCGTCGTTCATCGCCATCCGGGCGAAGGTGGTGCGGACGAATTTGGCGGTTTCGGCCGGGTCCGGGTTGCCGTTCACCCCTTCCGGGTTGACGTAGATGAGGCCCATATGCGACGCGGCGAGCGGGTTGTACATCGTGTCGGCGTCGGCGGTGCTTTCCACACGCTCTTCCGTCGGGGCGAGGATCTCGTTCTCGTTGCCCCAGTTGATGTCCAGCTCGGGACCCCAGATGTCTTCCCGGCCGAAGCCGAAACCGAAGACCTTCAGGCCCATCGACTCATAGGCCGCCGTGCCGGCCATGGTGATCAGGTCGGCCCAGCTCAGCGCGTTGCCGTATTTCTTCTTCACCGGCCACAGCAGGCGGCGGGCCTTTTCCAGGCTGGCGTTGTCGGGCCAGGAGTTGAGCGGCTCGAAACGGATGTTGCCGGTCCCGGCCCCGCCACGGCCGTCGCCCAGGCGATAGGTGCCGGCGGCGTGCCAGGAAAGACGGATCATCAGGCCGCCATAGTGACCCCAGTCGGCCGGCCACCATTCCTGGCTGTCGGTCATCAGCGCTTTGACGTCGTTCCAGACGCCCTGATAGTCGAGGCCCTTCACCGCTTCACGGTGATTGTAGTCCAGATCCATGGGGTTCGACCGCGCGCCGCGCTGGTGCAGAATGTCGAGGTTGAGCGCGTTGGGCCACCACTTGGTGACGTGGTTGTCCATGCCGGTGTTGCCGCCGTGCATGACGGGGCATTTGCCGGCTTTGGTGTTCATCTCGTTCATGACTACTCACTTCTCCCTTGTCAGAATCCCGGGCTGCCAGAGGTCGGCGACACCCTTCTTGCGGGGCCGGTCCGGTATCGCGGCGGAGGCCGTGCCAGACATTTGGTCGCACTAAATGATGGGACTAGGGGGAGAATAGTAGAATCCGACCGATTGGGGCCAATCGGAATTGCCGAAGACCCTCATCAGGTCTTCCTCTGACGGTTTTCCGTGAGTCCATGACCTAGGGTGACCCGCCGGTCGCCCGGCCTTGGACCGGGGGCCGCGCCAGGGCTTAACCCTAGGTCATGAGCTAAACCAATGTCGCCTCACCAGCCGTGGGGAACGCCCTTGGCGGTCTTCTTCTTCGGGATGAGGGTGATCACGTTCTGAACCGCGGCGTCCATCTCCGCGCCGGTCATGGCCTGATAGACCAGGGACGCGGTCGCGATGGCGTTGCGATGGGCCTGGGACGGATGGGCCTTGTCGGCGAGATCCTTCGAGACCTGCAGCGTGTAGGCCGAGTCGATGTAGAAATCGACCATCTCCGGATGTTCGTCCGCCTCCTTGATCGGGCTCGACAGGCGGATATCGGTTTCGGTGAACTTGGAATTCTTGGTTTTCATGCGCTTATCCCTCTATTGCGGCGAAATCACATGAAGCAATTTCGATGCCAGCGACGGGGACGCGGGGCGGATCTTGGTTTCGCCGCGGGATGCGGACCTCTAAGGTCGGATCGTGGAACGAAATCGGGATAAAGATCATGAACATTTTGCTGATCGGATTCGGTGCCATCGGGGCCTATGTGGCCGATTGCCTGAACGAGGACGACAACGCCCGGATCCGTTGGGTGCTGTGCCGGCCGGGCCGGGAAGCGGCGGCCCGGGAGGTGCTGGGGGACGGCATCGCGCCGGTGACATCGCTCGACGCGGTCGACGGGCAGGTGGACTTGGCCGTCGACTGTGCCGGACATGCGGCCCTGCGCGAACACGGTCCGGCGCTGTTGGCCCGGGGCATCGATCTGATCACCGTCTCCACCGGGGCTTTGGCCGACGAGTCGCTGGTCGACGCGTTGAAGGCCGCCGCGCTTGAGGGTGGATCGGTTCTGGAGCTCGCCTCCGGCGCCATCGGCGCCATCGATGCGGTCCAAGCGGCGAAGCAGGGCGGGCTCGAGCGCCTCGTCTATCGCGGCCGTAAACCGCCCAAGGGGTGGAAGGGATCGCCGGCCGAAGACGTGCTCGATCTCGACGGGTTGACCGACGCGGCGGCGCATTTCTCAGGGACGGCCCGCGACGCGGCCCTGCGATATCCCAAAAACGCGAATGTGGCCGCATCGATCGCCATGGCCGGAACCGGTCTGGACGATACCCATGTGGAATTGATCGCCGATCCGTCCGTCAGCGAGAACATCCATGAGGTCGAGGCGGAGGGAGCCTTTGGCCGGCTATCGTTCTCGATCGCCGGGAAGGGATTGCCGGGCAATCCCCGGTCGTCCGCCCTGACCGGCATGAGCGTGGTCGCCGCGATCCGACGGCGGGCGGCGCCGATCCGGCAGTAGGCTGTCCGGAAAACGAGGTTGGGTCATGACCTAAACGGCGATTGACCCACCCAAGGCCGACCCGTGGGAAGTTCGCTCACTTCCGAAGTCAGGAGATCGTCGGCACCGCGGCGAATCCGTCGATCAGGACCTGGGCGCCCGTCCGATCCACATCCAGATGGGTGACGATCCGGAGGCGCCGTCGACCGACGACGGTGACCGTCACACCCCGTTCTTTCAGGAAACCGGCCACCGCGCGGGCGTCCGGCGCGTTCTCCGCGAGGTCGAGGAGCACGATATTGGTTTCCACCGGTTCGACCCGCCGAACCGGTGGCAACGCCGCCAGCTCACCGCCGATGAAGGCGGCAAGCGCGTGATCCTCGGCCAGGCGGTCGACATGATGGTCGAGGGCATAAAGACACATGCCGGCCAACACGCCGGTTTGCCGCATCGCCCCGCCCCAGCGGCGTTTCAGGAGCCAGGCGTCGGCGATGAAATCCCGGCTTCCGGCGAGCACCGCGCCGACCGGACAGCCGAGTCCCTTTGTGAAGGCGATCCAGGCGCTGTCAAAGCCGTCCGTATAGTCCTTCGGCGCACGTCCGGTCGCCACCGTGGCGTTGAGAATTCGGGCACCGTCGAGATGGGCGGCGAGGCCGGCGTCCTGGGCCGCTTTGCGGGCGGCGTGGAGCTGGTCCGCCGGCCAGATCGCCCCACCGCCGAGATTCGAGGTCTGCTCCAGATTGAGAAGCCGGCTGCGCGGGGCATGGCTGGACCGGGGCCGGATGGCGGCGGTGACTTGCTCCGCCGTCATCAGTCCGCGCGCGCAGTCGATCGGATGCATCATCACCCCGGACAGGGCGGCCGGCCCGCCGCTTTCGGCGAAGATGATGTGGCTTTCCCGGGCGCAGATCACCTCGTCTCCGGGCCTGGTGTGCACAGCGATGGCGATCTCGTTGCACATGGTCCCCGACGGCAGGAAGACCGCTTTCTCCATGCCGAACATATCGGCGATCCGCTCGCATAGCTCGGTGGTCTTCGGGTCCGCGTCATGGCGTTCGTCCCCGAGCTCGATATCGAGGATGGCCTCGCGCATCGCGCGGGTCGCCCTGGTCTGGGTGTCGGAATAGAACTCGTACATCAAAGAACGCCTTTCGCCGAACGGAGGGGCCGCGACCATGCCCCAAAACGCCGCCTAAAGGCAGGGCCGATAAATGACGCAGGGTCTCCTAGGGTCGGAGGCGCGCCCTCAGAGCGGCGCGGCGGGCGGGCGCCAAGGGGACGCTGAGCCGATAAAGCGGGCGGACCTCGCGATGCTCCGGCGACCACTGGAGATGCTGCTTGCCGAGGATGCCGCGCGGGGCGAGATGGGTTTCGATCGCCGGATCGTCCGCTTCGAGGAAGAGATAGGGAAGTGGGCCACTGGATGGGGTCGCATGATCGATCCCGGATGTGTGGAACAGCGTAGTTGCCTCCTGCTTGCTGTCGGAAATCGCCCGCCGCAGGCCTATACCGATATCACCCAGGTCGAGGATCGTGCGGCCGAGGTAGAGCGAAAGCGAGGAGGCCAGCAGCGGCGGTACGATGGCGGCCAGCGTTCGCCGCAACGCCTCCGACGCGATCGCATAGCCGAGCCGAAGTCCCCCGAGCCCGTAGGCCTTGGAGAACCCGCGCAGCACGATCAGATTGTCGAACTCGGCGGTGAAGGGAACGGCGCTGAAAGAGGGCGGGGCGTAGTTCGCGTTCGACTCGTCGATCAGGACCGGGACACCCCTCCGGCCGGCGATATCGCAAAGCCGGCGGATATCCTCCGTGTCCGCAAGTCGATTGGCGATCAGGCTCGGCCGTTCGAGAAAGACCAATCCGGCGTCCCGCCAAACGGCCGATTCACCATCGGACGCTGCCCACGCTTGCGGGGCCGTCCCAATGGGAAAGCAGGTTCCGCCTTGGCCCGCCACCCAATAGGGCAGGTCCGGATAGCTGCTGCCGGCGATCAAGGCGCGCCGCTCGCGGCCTAGGGCCGCGAGCGCGTGGAGCAGCGAATTGACCCCGGCGCCGCAGAAAATCGTGCTTCCCTCCTCGGGGAGGTCGAAGAAGCGGCGGACCGCCGGGCCCAGAAAGCCCTCTCCATAGGGGTCCTTGACCCAGTATTGGCCGAGCTGCGGCAGACCTCCGCTGGCCTCCTCGGCCAGGGCGCCGGCCAGAACCGCGGCCACATTCCGGTCCAGGCAACCGCGCTCGTCCGAGGTCCAGGACAGCACGAGAGTTTCGTCGCTGTCGGCCAGGGCCGGATGGGTGAGATAGGACTGAATGGCGAGCGGCATGGGTGTTCCCGCCTAGGGCATTGGGGGCTCGACCAAGGCTAACCGGCCAGAGCCTTGTCCAGCGGCATCGCCATATCGACCGGTGCGGGATCGACGCTGTCGAGCAGTTTGCCGACCTGCCATCCCCAATCGCGGATCCGGTTGGTGCGCAGGGGATGGGTCTGTTCCAGGATCGCCGGGGGCACCATGCCGCCGGTGATGGCGTCGCAGAAGGCGAGGAAATAGTATAGCGTCGGGCCGAGTTTGAGCGCCTCGACCGCCTCGCTCACGACATCCCAATCGACCTTGCCGGAGGAGATTTCCGGCAGCGTGTAGGCGATCGGGCGCAGCGAGGTCTTATTGTGAAGCGCGACCTCGTTGTAATAGCGGCTGAGGTTGAGCCAGACGTGATCGGCCGGCGACAGGGTCTCGCCCGGACCGCCTTCCCTCGGCACCGCGCGGTCGAACAGCATCTCCACATCGGCGTCAGAGGCGACGTTGTGATGAACGTCGATCTCCAGGACCAGGATCACCCGGTCGCCGGCCCAGTGCAGCGGGCCTACGTCGCCATGCGCCAGGACCTTGAGCACGGCCTCGTCCGGATCGATCTCGATGGCTTTGCGGAACGGTGCCAGTTCGTAATGCTGGATCTCGATGCCGGCGATGTCGGCGACGTCCAGGGAGACCAGCCCGCCCGCTTCGGCGACGAAGATCGCGTGGCGGAAGCCGAGGCCGTACATCGCCGCGCGCGCCTCCTCGATCCTGTCGCGGGGGATCAATACATCGCAATCCGCGATCAGGCCCAGGGAGTGCCCGTCATAGTTCCGGGGCACCAATTCGGATCCCTTGAAGGTCACCGTCCGGATGCCGGCCTTGAGAAAAACCTCCATCACTTCTTGGAGGGCCTCGGCCTGATGGGCCAGGACCTGATCGTAAACGCGCTGGCGGCCGCTAATCGTGCCCGAAACGAGATGGGCGAGCGAATCGACCTCGCGGCCGATCAGGAATTCCTGCAGACCGGGATCGTTGAGACGGGGACGCAAGGCCGCCGCGAGCCCTTGATCCCGCGTCGCCGCCCAGCGCAGGAGATCAAGGGTGATGTCGGCGTGCGTCACCCCTTGGACCTAGCCTTTTGCGGGGCGGTCGCCACGCAGGGCGATCACCGCGGACATCTCGGCGTTCTGGTCCTTTAGCTGATCCATTAACTGCAGGACGGCGGAGCGGGTCCCGGAAACGGTCAGATGGACCGAAGCCGCGCTGGCGCCGACCTGATGGATGGCGCTCTTGGCCAAAGCATTGATCGCGCTGACATCGTTCATGGACAATTGGGCTGAGAATTTCGGGGCAGACATGACGCTGACCTCCTTCTACACCTAGTTTAAAAAAGTGATGAAAATGATATGAAAAAGTGCGATTGGGGTCAACTCGGTTTCAAACGTTGTGCGAACATGTGAAATGATCGGGCTTCGGTGTTGGGGAACAGTGGGAGGCGGGGAAAGCGCGGCATGACGGATTTTGACGGGGCGCCGATCGATTGGCGGCGCATGACCTCCCTGGCGGTGAAGGCGGAGCTCTACCGGGAAGACAGCTTCTTCCGGGAGGGGCTCGCGGATTGTCGCGGTAGGTGGGGAGCGCTTGCGCCGGATGTGCTGCACCGAACCGCCCTTTTGATGTTCAAGCCCGATGCGATAGGGGGCCGCCGGGTTCGGATGGCGTTGGGCTTCCTCGCCGAGCGGGGGCTGGCTCCGGTTGCGGTGACAACACACGCCTACTCGGCGCCGCTCTATCACGGGCTCTATCGCTATCAGTTGCGCCGGGGGACCTTGGACAAGGTGCGGCTCTATACCCGCTGGGCGTCCGGGCTGCCCTATGTCCTGGTCGCCTTTCGCGACCGGGATCCGTCTCCGGGCATCCCCGCCAGCATCCGGTTCAAGACCATGAAGGGCCATGCCCGCGTCGAACAGCGCAAGCCGGGCGACCTCAGGACCCTGCTGGCGAGCCCGAACAGCATCGCGAATTTCATCCATGCCGCCGACGAGCCCGCCGATACGGTGCGGGAGATCCCGGTTTGTGTCCCGGCCGCCGGCCGTGCCGCCTTCCTCGATGCGATGTCCGGGGAGGATTTCCAGACCGCCGGTAGGCGCCTCGACGCTGCCCTGGTCGAGGCCGAGCGTCTGCTGCCGCCGCATGACGCGGATCCGGCCGCGGCCGCGCACCGCCTGTGGAGCCTCGCCGAGACGGTACGTGTGGACGGGACGGGGGCGGACGGGACGGGGGCGGATGGGACGGGGGCGGATGGGGCGGTGGCGATGATCGAGCGGTGTTTGGCCGGCGGTTACCGGCTCGATCTGCGCGCTTTCGAAGCGGCAATGGGCGCCGCATTGGACAGGGCCGATCCGTTGGACCTCTTCGTCTTCGCCTCGCACTACATCGCGCGCGATCTGCCGGGCGAGCGGGGGGAGATCGACGAGGACTGTGCCGTCGGCTGGCTCTCGGCCGCCGATGAAGGGTCTTGAACACGCTCATGGGCGTCCGCCACACGGAACAGGGTCGCCTCGTCGAAGGCCCGCCCGACCAACTGCAGGCCGATGGGCAGGCCGTCCGCCGTAAAACCGGCCGGGACGGATAGGGCCGGATGTCCGGTGACGTTGAAGGGGATCGTGTGTGTCGCCGATGCCTGTTTCGGCGGTGGCCAATGGGCCGGAAAGACGTCGAGCCGGACCGGCGGGGCCAGGGTGCAGGCGGTCAGCATCACATCGTGATCGCGGAAAGCCGCCCGGTCGACGGCGATGGCGAGTTCCCGGCGCAGGCGGTGGGCCTGGACCAGATCCGCGGCGGTGATCGCCGCTCCCATGACCAGACGCTGATAGGTGTAGCGCCCGTAGTCCTGCGGCCGGGTCCTCAGGTCGTTCTCATGGATGGTATAGCCTTCCGCGATCATGATGGTTCGGCCGCACGCATTGAACAGGCTGAAATCCGGCAGCTCGATCTCCCGCACTCCCGCGCCGAGATCCGTGAAGAGGGCGGCGGCCCGGTCCAGGCCCGCCAGGACCTCGACATCGCAGCCTTCGGCGAAAAAGCCCCTCGGATAGGCGATCCGCAGGCCCGCCACGCCCTGTCCGATCCCGCTTGTATAGTCGACGGCGGGGCGGTCGACGCTCGCCGGGTCCAGCGGGTCGAAGCCGGCGATCGCTTCCAGGACCAGGGCCGTATCCTCCGCCGTCCAGGCCAGCGGGCCGATGTGATCGAGGGCATAGGAGAGCGGAAAGGCCCCTCTGCGGGAGACGAGGCCGTATGTCGGCTTCAGCCCGAAGGTGCCGCAATGGCAGGCCGGTCCACGGACGGATCCGCTGGTGTCCGACCCGAGGGCGAAGCACACCAGCCCGGCGGCGACGGCGGCCCCGCTGCCGGTGGAGGAGGCCCCGGTGAAATGGTCCGTGTTCCAGGGATTGCGGGCCGGTGGGAAAGGGAGCTCCCAACTGGGGCCGCCGAGCGCGAATTCGTGGGTGGCGAGCTTGCCCAACAGCACCGCGCCGGCCGCCTTCAACTTGGTCTCGACGAAGGCGTCCTCCGTCGAAATGTGATCCCGCATGATCTTCGACTGGCAGGTGGTGGGAAGACCCGCGGTCTCGAAAATGTCCTTGAGGCCATAGGGGATGCCATGCAGCGGGCCCCTGTCCCGGCCGGCGGCGAGGTCCCGGTCCGCCCGTGCCGCGTCGGCCCTGGCCCGCTCCGCCGTTACGGTGACAAAGGCGTTGATCGTCGGATCGATGGCCGCGATTCGCTCCAGGAAATGCTCCGTGAGACCGGTTGCGGTGAGATCGCCGGACCGGAGGCGTCGGCCGAGGTCGGCGATGCCCAGCGCATGGAGTCCCGGTTCAGTCAGGGGCGTCATGGTACTCACCGGTCCTCAGAACGGCTGCGATATCGAACTTGGTGCCCGGTTCGCTCTCGGCGGGGCGGGCCTGCCGGAGAACGGCCGCGATCCCCCGGAGTTCGCGGTAGCCCGCCAGCACGCCTTCGCGCCGATCCTCCGGTACGGTGATCCCAGCCCGCGCCAGGACAACATCGCATTCCCGCGCCAAGGCCGCGTCCTGGTTTGCGTCGCCCTCAGGCATAGCGGGAGACCGGCGTCGGCAGGCCGAGATGATCGCGCAGCGTGGTTCCTCGATAGGCGTCGGGGACCAGGCCGCGGCGTCTCAACTCCGGCACCACGAGGGCCACGAAGTCGTCGAGGCCCTGGGGCAGGGCGGGGGGCATGATCATGAACCCGTCGGCCGCCCCGTCGGCCAGCCAGTCCTCGAAACTGTCGGCGATATCCTCCGGCGATCCGACGAGCTGATGGTGGCCGCGCCCGCCGGCGACCCGGCGATAGAGATCGCGGATGGTGAGGTCTTCCCGTTCCGCCATCTCGACAAGCAGGCGCTGACGGCTCTTACCGGCATTCGAGGCGGGCAGGGGCGGTAGAGGTCCGTCGGGATCGCAGCCGGAAAGGTCGACGCCGCCCAACTCGCTGGCCAGTAGCGAGAGGCCCACGATGGGGTCGACGAGCGCTTGGAGCGCCTCCACCCGGTCCTCGGCCTCGGCCCGGGTTCGGCCGGCATAGGTCAAGACGCCGACCATGACGATCGCCTCGTCCGGGTTCCGGCCCTCCGCCGTGACCCGGGCCTTCATGTCGGCATAGAACGCCTGAGCCCCCGCCTTGGTATCCTGGGCGGTGAAGATGATCTCCCCGACGGATGCCGCCAGTGTCCGACCGTCTTCCGAAGAGCCGGCCTGGATGATGACCGGGCGGCCCTGGGGCGATCGGGGGATGTTGAGCGGACCCCGGACCGAGAAATGCGGCCCCTTGTGATCCAGGACATGAAGCTTGTCCGGATCGAAGAAAAGGCCGGACCGCTTGTCGCGCAAGAAGGCGTCGTCGTCCCAGCTGTCCCAAAGCCCCCTCACGACATCGGCATATTCATGGGCCCGGGCATAGCGCTCGCCATGGGGCGGGTGGGCCTCGAGGCCGAAGTTATAGGCCTCGGCGGGGTTCTGGGAGGTGACGAGATTCCAACCGATGCGCCCGCCGCTCATATGGTCGAGGGAGGCGAGCATGCGCGCCAGATGAAAGGGCTCCGTATAGGTCGTGGTCGCGCTGACGGTCAGGCCGATCCGCTCTGTCAACGCCGCCAGCCCGCCGATCAGGGTGAGCGGTTCGAACTGCGCGACATAGCGCACCGCCGTCCGGCTCAACGCCGGCATGTCGGTTCCGCGCATGGCGACGCTGTCGGCAAGGAACAGGAAGTCGAAGCAGCCCCGCTCCGCCGTTCGCGCCAGGTCCGCGAAATGGCGGAAATTGACGCCGGCATCGGCGGGGGTGTCCGGGTGGCGCCAGGCCGCGACGTGATAACCCGTCGGATACAGGAAGGCGCCCAGTCTCAACCCGGTCTTTTCGCGTCCCACACCGCCCCCTTCGGTCTTCGGTTCCGGTCTTTTCCCATCCGCCGTTATTCAAGCGCCGGAACACTCACACTCATGAGTTTTGGTCAAATCCCTCAAAAAGGGTATTTCTGAGGATCGATTGGAAGCAAGCGCAAAATCGAAACTCGTCTACTAATAGAGCGGGAAAGGTTGTCTTCCATTCCGCGGGATATGGGGCTGCGGCTCCCGTGCCGTATCCAAGCTATATGGTCTTCTTTTGCACCATGTCGGCTTTCGTGGCAGGTCTGATCTTATGGCTCTGAAATTAAGCAATTTTTCCGATTGGCAATTGACTTCGGGCCGCGCCTTTCCAGGTCCGGTCCAGCCGCCTGTCGTATTCGTTCCCATACCGGTTTCATAACCAAAGAGTGAAAAACCAAAATAGAACATTGTTGGATTCATGCTTGACACGCTAAAAGTGTGTTGCATACTTATTTGCGTAATCACGTTAAAGGAGTGATCGATCATGAAAACTAAACTCTCTACGGTTCACAAGGGTAATTTCGGCCTCAAGGAAGAGCATGTCGCGCTGCTGGGCACCGGCACCACCGTTCGCGCCGCGGAAATGTCCGTCGCCGACCTCGAGCGGATGCGCACGACACAGACGGCTGTTTCGGCGTCGAAGTTCGGTCTGGAAGCCATTTGTGGCGCAAGCTGCGAGACCGGCGCTCAGTAACTGAGCCGTCCAAGTGTTCCTTTCGGGCCGGCGAAAGCCGGCCCCCAATTCATCCTTTCGGGCCGGCGAAAGCCGGCCCGAAGTGTTTTGGGGCCGGTTATTCGGCCCATCCAGCCTCAATGAGCGCGTCAAGCATCTGCATCCCGATCTTCTCCTCGACCGGTCTTTCAAGGGCGGCGTAGCTCTCCTCGACGATCTGGCGGGGGCCACGCACGCCATCCACCCGCAGAGCCAAGCTCATCAGCACGGCATGGTTCATTCGGTCCTCCCGGAAAAGCGCCAATAGACGCTCGCGCGACCCGGGGGATAGAGCCGCCACAATGGCCCTGATGTTCACCGGCCCCCGATCGCGGCGGATTGGCCTTGCGTCCCCCGGTATCGTTCGGAGGTCGGCGGTGGGACGGTTGGCCGCGACGTCTTCTGACGAGGCGATCATCGTGGCCAAGGCCGAGGCGGCGGCGATCGATCGTCGCATCTCCAGCGGAGATACCTTGTCCGGCCGATCCGCGGCCGAGTGATTGAAGGGGTCGGGGGCGTGGCAGAACTGAACCGCCGGACAGCCCTCGGCCGCGCTTACGAAAATGGCGTGATCGGAGAAGCCCTGGAACGGTGTCGCAATCCACCGACCCGGGGCATCGTTGGTTTGCGCGAACACTTCGGCGACGATCAATTCGGCGAGCGGGCTCAGCGGGTCCGGCATATGGCCGCTCGACCGTTCCAGCACGAAAGGGCAGCCGCACAAGGCCTGGTCCTCGCCGATCATGTCGAGATTGATGACCGCTTCAGGCCGGATGCCTCGGGCACTCAAACTGTGCAGCAGGGCCGCCGCCCCGAGGAATTCGGGTCCCCAGACGAAGCGCAGCGTCTTCCGCTTCGCGCGGGGGAAGGAGGCCTCGAGCGCCGCGACCGCCAGCGTCCCGGCCACGCCGGAGGCGTTGTCGTTGGCCCCTGGCCGGGGATGGCAGAGATGGCCGGTGAGCCAGATCTCGCCGGGAAGGTCGCCCGGCAGCGTGCCGATCACCACGGGCATTGGCGCCGTCCTATCTATTTGGATCCGGGCGGTCGCCGCCCCCGCCGACAATGCCGCCGTGCGGACCCTGCGGAATTGGTCCGACGTGATGCTGAAGGCGAAGAGCGGGCAGCCCGGCGGCAACTCGACCCGGCCGGGGGAATCTCTTCGGTCGGCGGGCTTGGCGGGGCCGTCGGTGACAAAGCCCCGACAGCCCGAGGCGGTGACCCGGGCGATCAGGTCGGGGGCGGCATAGGTTTCCCGGTCGACGACGGCGATGCCGCCCCGATCCGGATCGGCCTTGGCGGTTTCGGTCAGCACGACCAGCGGCAGCGTAACGCCGCCCGGTGGTGTGGCCGCGGAATAGGTGGCGATGGTGAAGGGGGTGGCGGCGTGGTCGACGGTAAAGGCGTCCCGCCCTTTTCCTTTCACCTCGAGACGGGCCTCGACCGGCGTCCAGGAACGCGGAGCGTCGAAGGACCACCAGGCCCGCCGTCCGTCGGCGGCGAAACGCTGGATCGTGACGTTCTCGACGCCGACGGAGCGGGCGGTATCGGCGACGAACTCGGCGGCCCTGTTGATGCCCAGCGAGGCCTGATAGCGGTCGTGGCGGCACAGGTCGGCGATCCAGGCCATCGCCCGGTCGATGGGCGCCCTTCGGAGCCGGTCGGCAACGATCTCGGCGATCATGAAGGCTCCCATTCCAAGGCCACTTCCTACCCACGCAAAGTTTGCAAAACTTATTCAATATTTATAGTAAAACGACCTTGCATCAACAGTTCGGCGTCTAGCGATTTTAGGGTGGTCCCCGTGAATCGCGGCGAGAACGCCATAGGAGGACCGGACCGTGTCCATCATCACCGCCATTGTCGGCCGCGAAGTTCTCGACAGCCGGGGCAATCCCACCGTCGAGGTCGATGTCCATCTCGAAGACGGCGCATTCGGAACGGCTGCGGTGCCCTCGGGGGCGTCAACCGGAGAACGCGAGGCCGTCGAGTTGCGCGATGGCGGGAAGCGCTTCCTGGGGCGCGGAGTGATGAACGCCGTCAATGCGGTCAACGGCGAGATCCAAGACGCGCTGCTGGGCATGGACGCCCTGCGCCAGGCGGCCCTCGACCGCGTGATGATCGACCTGGACGGCACCGAGAACAAGGGACGTCTCGGGGCCAATGCGATCCTCGGCGTTTCCCTGGCGGCGGCCAAGGCGGCGGCTCAGAGTCGCGGCCTGCCGCTCTACAAATATGTCGGCGGGGTCGATGCGCGCATCCTGCCGGCGGCCGGGATCAACATCATCAATGGCGGGAAGCACGCCGACAATCTGCTCGATTTCCAGGAATTCATGATCATGCCGGTCGGCGCCGCCACCTTCCGGGAATCGGTGACCATCGGTGCGGAGGTGTTTCACGTCCTCAAATCCGAACTCGCCAAGAACGGCCATCAGACGAATGTCGGCGACGAGGGCGGTTTCGCGCCCAATCTGCGGACGGCGCCGGAGGCGATCGAGTACATCCTGTCGGCCATCCTGCATGCTGGATATCGGCCCGGAACGGATGTCGCGCTGGTCCTCGACCCGGCCCCGTCCGAGTTTTGGAAGGACGGTGGCTATCACTATGGCGGGGAGGATTTGGTCCGTTCCCCAGAGGAGCATGCCGCCTATCTCGCGAAGCTGGTGGCCGACTATCCCATCATCTCCATCGAGGATCCGATGGCCGAGAACGACGATGCGGGCTGGAAGTTGATCACCGAGACCATCGGCGGGCATTGCCAGCTCACCGGAGACGACAATTTCTGCTCCAACGTCAAATATCTCGAGCAAGGCATCGCCGCCGGTGTCGCCAACTCCATTCTGGTGAAGGTCAACCAAGTGGGCACCCTTACGGAGGCGCTGGCCACCGTCGACCGGGCGCACAAGGCGGGCTACACGGCTGTGATCTCGCACCGCTCCGGGGAGACGGAGGATACCACCGTAGCCGATCTCGCGGTCGCCACCGGCTGTGGCCAGATCAAGACCGGCTCGCTGTCCCGATCGGACAGGACGGCGAAGTATAACCGGTTGCTCCGCATCGAGGAGGAATTGGGCGACGACGCGGTCTACGGCGACCCGGCGTTCCTGTGCTGGCGCAACAAACGAGGCTGAGGGGCGGTGGGCTGGGGAGCCTATGGACAATCCCGTTGGACAGTGTGCAGAATTGCGACTATTGCGGGCTTTTTCGGTGTGTTTATTCGACTCCAGGCGTGGTGTCGGTCCCCGAAAAAGGATCGGACAGCGCGGGGGACGGACGGCCCATGGGGGAAACGCCGGATCGAGACAGAAGGCAAGACCGAAAAAAGGCGGCCATCGCCATCGTGGGCGGCGGTCCCCGCTGCACCTATGCGGTCGAACGATTGGCGGCGTATTTCTCTGCCGCACCTCCGGCCGAGCGTACTCTGATCGTCATCTTCGAGCGGACCGGCCGGTTCGGGGCCGGCGCCACCCATAGCGACCGGCAGCCGGGCACCAGCTATATGAACCGGGTCGCCAGTCAGATCGGCTTCGCGGCCGACGAAAGCCATGATTCCGGGACACGCCTGGGGGTGCCCCTGCTCCCCCGGGTGCTCCGGCCCAGCTTTCACGAGTGGTGCCGTGTCAGATATGACGAAACCGGCGATCCGCGCTATGACCTCGATCCGACGGATGTGCCGTCCCGGGCGCTCCATGGCGAGGCTTTGCGGGCCATGTTCGACCGCTATGTCGCCCTGCTGCGCACAACGCCGAATGTGGATGTCGACCTTTTCGCCGACGAGGTGGTCGATATCGCGCCCAGGGCGGGCGGCTTTTCCGTTGCGACCCTTGGGCGGAGTTTCGACGTGGCCCGGGTCCTTCTGGTCACGGGTCACACACCGACACGGCCTCATCCGGACACGTTGCCCGGTCAATTGATGGGGCTCCCCGGGTTCGTTCCGGCGGCCTATCCTCTCGAAGCCTCGTTGACGGAGGCGGCCGTGCCGCCGGGCGCGACCGTTGGCGTCCTCAGCCTCGGGCTGACGGCCATCGATGCGATCCTCTATCTGACGGAGGGACGGGGCGGGCGTTTCGAGCCCTGTCCGGACGGAACCGACTGCCCGCCGCTGCGCTATGTTTCCTCCGGCCGCGAGCCCGGGACGATCATCGGCCTCTCCCCCAGCGGGCTGCCGGCCCAGGCCCGGCCCCGGAACGACAAGGCCCGCGACGGGTCGGGCCGCAATCACGATAGGCTCGCCCACCGGCCCCACTTCCTGACCAACGAGACCGTCGACCGGCTGCGGACCCACCAAGGCGTTCCCAATGACATTGCCGGCAGGATCGTCAGGCAGCTGGATTTCGGACGCCACATCTTTCCGCTGGTCGTCCTGGAGATGGCCTTCGTCTTCTATCGAATCACCGAAGGGGAAGCCTTCGGCGACGGCGTCCTTCGGGCCATCGAGGATCGGGTGGCCCTTTTTCGCCATGACGCGCCGCTATCGCCGGAGGAGGGGATCGCGCTGCTGATGGCCCCGGTGGAAGGGGCCGCCGACGCCCTCGGCCTGCCCTTTGAGCGGCGTTTCCAGTGGCGGGATCTGTTTCATCCCCTTGGCGAGGATGCCGTGCCAACCGGGCACGCCTGGAAGGGGGCGGATTGGGGCGAACGGATGGTCTCGTTTCTGAGGGCGGATGTGCGGGCGGCCGCCCAGGGTAATCTCGCCCATCCGGTGAAAGCGGCGGTCGATGGTGTCTGGCGCGATCTGCGGTCCGTGTTCTCTTATGTTCTCGACGAAGGCGGGGTTACGGCCGCCTCCCAGCGCGACTTCGCACGGGTTTATCACCGCCATTATCAGCGTATGTCCAACGGCGCCGGGCTGGAGGCCATGCGCAAGGTCCTCGCGTTGGTCGAGGCCGGTGTCCTTGACCTTTCGATCGGCCCGCGGCCGTCCATTGCGGCGGACGAAACCGGCTTCCGGGTCACGGGGGGGCTGACCGGCACGACCCGCCATGCGAGCGTCCTGATCAACGGACGCATGGAGCCGTTCGACCCCGAACGGTCGGACGCACCGCTCTTTCGGAATCTGCTCGACCGCGGCCTGATCCGGAAATGGCGCAATCCAGGACTTGATGGGGCGCCAGACCATGTTCCCGGGGCGCTCGATCTCGATCCGGCCAACCACCCGATCGCGGTTGGCTGCGGCGTCGACCCCCGGCTCACGGTGATCGGTATTCCGGCCGAAGGCCTGCGGTATTTTCAGTTGAGCGCCGGCCGGCCAGGATCCGATAGCGGGGTCTTCAACGAACTCGACCGATGGGCCCGGGAAGTGGTCGGCCGCGAGGCATACCCCGATGGGTCTCCTGATCGATCCCCCGACGGGGCCGGCGCACCGCGCGAGGCACCTGCCAGGACGGAACGGGTATCATGATCCCGTCGATCACATCCTTCCGTACGCGACTGGCCGACCTTATGGCGGCGGAAGCGGCATGCAAACGGCCCCGCGACATCGTCGTTCTGGCGATCGACGGCATTCCCTATGCGCTGGCCGCCGATATCTGGGCCGCCGATATCCGGGGCGACGATATCCGGGGCGACGATATCCAGGGCGACGATATCCGGGGCGACCGTCTCTGGGGCGACGGGGGCCTTGAACCGATGCGGTCCGTCTTCCCGACCACCTCATCGACCGCGTGGCTCAGCGCCTTGACCGGCCTCGGTGTCGACACCCACGGCATTCCAGGTGTGCGTTTCGCCCTGCCGTCCCAGGGCATGATCGATGTCTTCACCCATCGCGGGCCACTCGAAGTCCCGCCGATGGAGACCATTTTCCATGACGCCTGGCGCAATGGGTATCATCCCCGTGCCATCGTCGGCGATTGGTCGCCACTCGACTGCAGCTATCGCGACGTGCTGCTCGCCGGGGCCGAACCGGTGCGGGGATACACCTTTTATGCCGGCGGGGCGGAGCCTTCGCCGGACCTCGTCGCCGACCGGCTGACCGGCGCCGTCTCCGTCGCCCGGCGACAGGCGGCGGGTCCCGTGCTGGTCTGGTGCTTTGTCGATGTCGATCAGTATATCCACCGGCACGGCTATGACGGTCATGTGACGGCGGTGCTTCACACGGTGGGGCGGCTCGCCCGGGACTGGGCGGCGGATGGGATGCTGGTCGTCGCCCATTCGGATCACGGTCTGGTGCCGACATGTCACGACCCGGTTCTCGCGCGGGGTCTGACAAGGTTGGCCGATAATTTCGGCGCGGCGCTCGGCGGGGCGGGCCGAACCCGTTGGTTCCATGCCCCCGACCGCGTTCTCGGGCAGTTACAGGAAGCGCTCGCCGAGATGCTGCCCGATGATGTCGATCTGTTCGCCGCCGATCAGCTTTTCGCCCCGGGCTCGCGGGCACGCGGGCGGGTGGGCGACCTTGTGGTCGTCGCCCGGGGGAGCAATTTTCTCGCGCCTGACGGATATCTCTATGAACATGGTTCCCTTACCGAGGCCGAATGTGTCGTTCCATTCGCATTATGGTCTCCAGAGGCCGGTTCGCTTGCAAACCGGCGACGTCATGGGGTAGGCAGCGCAAGGGAGACGACGGAATGACAGCTCAAGACCCTCTGCGGCGCCGCCGCTCACCGAACTGCACGCCTGGCGGAGAGCTACCCTGGGACGCTCTGACTGTTCTGCCGGAAAAAAAATCCGCTTTCGGCAAGGATCTCTATTTCCGGGAAGCCTGGCAGGATGTGGAGAACGGACTCGGGGAGAGCGCCGCCGAGATTCTCGGCGCAACAGCGCTGCTCAGCGTCAAGCCGGATGCGGTCGTCGGTCGGCGGCTCGCGCGAATCGTCGATTTCTGTGTCGGCCGCGGGTTTCTGCCGGTGGCCAGCGCCACGACCCGGTTCAACCGCCATTCCATGCGGGCGCTTTGGGAGCATGATTGGCATGTCTACCCGGTCGACCGACTCGCCTTCTGTTCCTACTGGTATCCGTCCGCCGACATATTGGTGCTGCTGCTGGTCGATCAGACGGTGGACCGGAACCTGCCGGCGTCGGTCCGGCTCACGGGGCTCAAAGGATCGTCGCTCGCCCACAAGCGGACCGGAGACAGCCTTCGCTCACAGCTCGCCCCGCCGAACCAGGTGCTGAACTTCGTCCATGTCGCCGACGAGCCGGTCGATGTGGTGCGGGAACTGGGTATTCTGTTCGACCGAACGCAACGCCGGGCCATGGTCGACGCGCTCGCTCATCCGCCCGTGCCGACGGCGCTCCAGGAAACGACGGACCGGCGCCTTCGCCTTGAGGAGGAGCATCCCGCCCATGATCTCGACTTCGCTGCCTCCCTCGACCGGCTGCGCGGAGCCGGGCTGATCTCGCCGGAGCATGCGGCGCGCCTCGCCAAAAGCGCGGTCGCGGGCGAGCCGGTCGCCTGGGACCGGATCCGTGCCGACATGGATATCGACGCGCTGGACCCGTCCGCCCGGTGGGACTTCATCACGGTCGCCAGCAAGTTGATCGACCTGGAGCGGCCCGTCGCCTCCCTGTTCCGGACCGACGAGATCGCATCGGGCTGGCACAACATGGCGTCCGAGCCCCGGAAAACCGCCCTGGCATAGGCCTTTCACGCACCTGGCCGGCCCAAGGGAGGCTCCAATGGGGGTTAGTGGGTAGAGCGTTGCATCCGGCGGAACTTCTCCCGCAGGGGGAAGGGCACGAATCGTTCCGTGTGGAAGCCGAGTTGGTCGTCCAGACTGTAGGTGACCGGATCCCGCAAGCTCTCCTCCGACAGGCCGCGCACGAACCGGTCCGTCGCCGCCGGGAACTGTGACTGCATCGCATAGGCCATGCTGTAGTAGAGGTTCCGGCCCAGCGAGAAACAGGGATAACGGGCGTCGTAATTGTCCTTGGAAAAGGTCGGAAAGCAGCCGTCGATGATCTTCTTCGGGCAGAGCCAGAGGGGCATCAGCAAGGTGGCGTCGCCGATCCGGCGCGCCGGGAAGGCGGCCGGCTTCAGCCCGGAGGATATCCGGAATAGGCATTCGCACAGGATATCCTCGAGATTGATCCCGGTGCAGATATAGGGTGTGCCCATCTCCTGTGCTTTTTTCGACAGGGCCAGGCGGATAAGCAGCGTGCCGAGGAACTCGAAATCGTCCCCTTCGAATTCCCGCTCGAAGCGCTCGATCAGACTGTCATTGCCCGGTTCCAGGTGGAGCATGGAGCGGACGTCGGGTTCCTCGACGATAGTCAGGGTCAGTCCGTAGCGGTCGCACAGGGCCTGGGCCCGCGGCACGCCCTGGTCCCAATCGGGGATCCCCTTGATGATCATCGGCACGATGGTGAGATCGTGATCGTCTATTTGCGTGAGGCCGTGCAGCATGGCGTTGCTATCGCCGCCGCCGCTGACCCCGACCACCAGCGTGGAGCCCTTCGGAAGATGTTCCCGCACCGTGTCGCCGACCCGGGCCGCGATGATGTCGCGGCACTCGTCGGGCGTCAGCTTCTTGAGATAGGAGACGCATTGAGACTCATTGTTTTGGAGTTCTTGATAGATGTACTCGGTCGACTGCGCGCCCTGTTCGGAGGGCGGGATCACGTTGAGATCTGTAAGGCTGAACTTGAACGGGTTCACATTGCGGTTGAAGTAGAGAAACAACTCACCGTGTTCGGAGAATTCCGATAGCCGGGCATCAAGGCCGGACTTCAATTCGAGACTCTCCCCATCCTGGCTCTTGGCGTAGATCGACAGGGCGGACCAAGGGACCTGATGCCGGGTCAGGACGTCGATCAGCCGGTCGTCGGGCAGGCCTTCGAGAGCCTGTCGGCCATGCGATGTGATGATCCAGAGGCGGATCGGGGCGTCATTGGCGGCGATCATGCGCGGTCTCCTGTTTCAACGTCGAATTCTCCCGGAATCAGAAGAATAGACATGCCCATGCGCGCAATAGTGTATTTTCGATTCCTATGCTGTCAATTAATCGAAAAAATCTACCCATCGAAACCTGTTCCCGGGGAAACGCTCAGGTCGTGACGAGATCCTGTGACGATAGACCCTAAACCTTGAGCCGGTGCACCGTCGCCGCCGTGCGCTCTTCGGCGACTCGGTGGGCGGGGATGGTGACGGAGACGGTCGTGCCTTCTCCGTAGAGACTGTCGATCGACAATCGGCCTCCATGTTTCTCGATGATGGATTTACAGATCGAGAGGCCCAGTCCGGTCCCGGGATACTGCCCGGTCAGGTGAGAGTGGCCGCGTTCGAAGGGGGAGACGACGCGGTCCAGGTCCTGTTCCTTGATACCGATGCCCGTATCACTGATCGTGATCCGATAGTCGCCATCGTCGGTCGATCCCGCATTCAGCACGACTTCGCCGAGCCGTGGCGTGAATTTGATGGCGTTGCCGAGAAGATTGGCGATGACCTGTTTGATCGCCCGGGGGTCGACCTTCAGCGCCAGCGGTTCCGGCGCGACCTTGACATGGAATTCGAGGTTCTTCTTGAGGGCGCTTTGTTGAAAGAGCTCGACGCTTTCTTCGACGAGCTTCGCCGGGGTGACCGTCCCCTCGTGGATGTCGTAGGCGCCGGCTTCCAGGCGCGACATGTCCAACAGGTCGTTGACGAGATCGAGTTGGAAGACCGCGCTCTTATGAATGTCCCGGGCATAGGCCTGATAGATGTCGGGCTTGTCGCCGTAGAGTTGATCCTTGATCACTTCGGAGAAGCCCATGATCGCGTTGAGCGGCGTGCGCAATTCATGGCTCATGGTGGCAAGGAAGCGGGTCTTCGATTCGTTCGCCGCTTCCGCCATATCGCGGGCTTCCGCCAGCTCCTGGCTATAAACCTCGATGTTCTCGATCATCTCGTTGAAGCCGTCGATCAGGGTCCCGATCTCGTCGTCTGTCGACTTTTCCGCGCGGCGGCCGAAGTCCCGGTCGATGGTGACCGCGTCCATGACCGAGGCGAGATGCTCGATGGGCTGCGAGACCCGGCGGGCCAAGAGACGTGCCAGGAACCAGGCGACGACGACCGCGGTTAGAATCAGAACGAGGCTGAGTTCCAGAATCCCATAGACGGCGTCGTTGAGATCCCTGAGCGACGTGCAGATCTGGAGACTGCCGACAACGACCGCACCGTCCTGCACCGTATAGGTCGAGGTGACGTGGGTATCCTCGAAGCTGTCGCCGACCCGGCCGTCGACCGGGCAACTCCCCTGGCCGTACTCCGCGAAGATGCCCCAATCCGGATCGAAAACGATGACGGAGAGGATGCCGCCCTGGGATCGGGCCGACCGGATGATCCGGGCGGCCGCTTTGTCGTCGTTGAAGATCAGAGGCGTGACAAGGTTTTCCGCCAGGATCGCGCCGACGGTATCGATCTGCTGGGTCAGCGCCGTCTTTGCGTCTTGGTAGGCGGTGATCGCCGACAGCAGGATCGTGATGGCGATCGCGACGGTGCTGATCAGGGTGGTGGCCCAGATCAGCCGGGTGCGGATCGATTGGTTCCGGACCCTAATCACCGCGACCTCCTTCGGCGCTTTCGTCCGTTTCGACGATCTGGGCCAATTTCAGAACCTGGGCGCTGATGTTAAGTCCATCCCGGCGCATTTGTCCGATATTGATTCGGAAGCGTAGATTGCGCCCCTCGCGGTAAAGCTCGATATGGCCCCCGGACCGGGCAAAGCCCTCCGTTTCGGCCACCAGCAGCGGCGTGCTGCCATCGGCCCGCAATCCGATGAGTTCGGAAAGGCTCGCCACAGACTGTTTGCCGAGATAGAGCACATCGCATGCGAGCCCGGGAAGAATGGGCGGCATGGCGCCGGTGAAGCGGACCGCGACCATCCGACCGTCCAAGGTTTCATTCTCCCAATCCGAGAACGCCTCTGGATCGATGGCGTTCAGGTCGACGCAGAAGCTGAAGTCTGTGGATGCCGGAAGCCGTGTGTCGAATGTGGTAAAGCGGGCGAAGTTGAACAGGAAGCCCGCCTTGATGGCGTTTTCCAGTCGCGATTCGCTGTCCGCCAAGGCCGGCTGCGACGGGTGGAGCCACCAGAGCGCCGCAAGCACCAGAATCCAGCCGACCGTTTTCGAGATCGATGGCCTCGTTCGGTTAGCTCTTGCAAGGGGCCAGGCGCGCACGGGATCGGCCTCAGAATGTCACGCGCAGGGTGGCGAAGACGGAGCGTTCCAGGTCCGTCGCCAGGATTGTCGGAAAGGTCTCGTTCTCCGTCCCGAATTCACGTCGACCGTCGGTGAATAGGTTTCGGCCGGTCAATTGCAGCTTGATGGTCTCCATCGGCATCCAGCCGATACTGAGATCGGCATCGACATATCCGTCCGCGTCCACATTATCCAGGCGGTCGACATAGCGGAGTGTGGCCCCGATGGACCAGCCCTGGCCAAAGGATACGAGGGACTGGACAAAGGCCTGATGCCGGGGGGAGTTGCCTTCGACGACACCGGACGTGTTGTCGAAGTCTTCGTGAAGGAAACTGTACCCGCCCCGCATCCGGACATCGTCCCAGGGTTCCCAGGTGGCGCTCGCTTCGGCGCCGTAGACGGTCGCGCTGCCGGCATTGTTGATCTGGTTGCTGATCTCGACGAAGGGGCTGCCGTAGTCGTTGTTGACCGAGGTTCCAAGGAAGAAGGCGTTGAGTGCGAGATCCTCGTAGTCGTTGTAGAAGGCTGTGACGTCCGTCGATAGCCGCGGGGTGATCCGGGCCCGGTGGCCGATCTCGTAGGCGATGACCCGTTCCGCCTCCAGCGCCCGGGTGCCGACCGTGGCGATGGTTGCCGGAAGGGGACCGGGGTTCTGCGGGGTCCCCGGTGGAATGACGGACTGCCGAATGGTTCCGTCGTTTTCGATCCGGGACGGCGTGCGCGTCGCGGAGGAAACGGCGGCCCAGATGGTCTGGTTCGGGGCCGGGCGGGCGAGCAGGCGGACAGAGGGCTGAAGCTCGGTCCCGGAAATCGAATGATGCTCGATCTTGGTCCCGGCCGTGACCGTCAAACGGTCATCGAGGAAGTCCCAACTGCCTTCGGCGAAGGCGTTGAGAATGTAAACGGTTTCGTCGTCGTCCGAGATGCTGAGGATCAAGGTCGGGTCGTCCAGACTGTCCTTCGTGACCTGGACGCCGCCGCCGACATGAACGCGCCCCTCCGACAGGACCGGCCGATAATAGCGTGTCTGGAAATCGACCACAGTCCGCGCGTCTTGAGCCTCGGGGGTGCCGACCTCGTTATCCCGATGATCGACATAGCCCTGGACCATCAGGTTTTCGTCCTCGGTGTATTGCCGGTCCCAGCGTGCCAGCAGATGAAGGCCGAAACGCTCCGTTTCATGCTCCTCGACCATGGAATAGGGCGCTGTGAAGGCCGGGACCTGGGCGAGATCGCCATTGCGCACGGCGTTGACCCCGGCGCTGATCATCAGATCGTCGATCGAAGAAAGCGACCAATCGACACGTACATCTGCTTGGGCGTTACGCCAATCGTCGTTCCCGTCCCGGCCGCCTGGGGTGTCCGAGGATGCCGCCCCGTCGAGGCGGAAGGACGCGCGATAGGTGGCATCGTCGTTCAGAACGGCGCCGGTCCGGGCGTAGAGCGATCCGGAGGGCTCGGTGCCGACGCTGGCGACCACCTCGTTGCCCTGACTGTCGAGGGAGTGACGGGTGATGATGTTGATCACGCCGTTGACAGCGTTGCTCCCCCAAACGCTGCCGCCGGGGCCGCGGACCACCTCGATCCGTTCGATGTTGTCGATCGGGACATTGTGATGATCCCAGAAGACCCCCGAGAATAACGGTGTATACACGCTGCGCCCGTCGATCAGCACCAGCAGCTTGTTGGCGAAGCGACTGTTGAAGCCTCGGATACTGATGGCCCAGGAGTTGCGGTTGATCTGCGCGACATTGACGCCGGGGACCAGCCTCAGGGCGTCCGGGATATTCGTGACGCCCGCTTGCAGGATCTCTTCCCGTGAGAGGACATGGATCGCCGACGCCACGTCGCTCGCCACCTCCGGCCGGTTCGAGGCCGTGGTGACTTCGACATTCATGAGATATTCAAGGGAGAGTTTCGTCGTCGCGTTGGTGTCTTGCTGAGCCGCTAGATTCTTGGGTGAAATGGCCAGCATCACTGACATTAAAAATGTAAGACTAAATGTAGTGGTACGTAGATTGGGTCGAAACGCCTCGTTTTTTCCTTGCTCTATACAACTTTTGGTGGGCCATAAGTTTGTCCTGCAAGAAGGGTCGGTTGGCATGATTTGGCATCCGTCTTACTGAATTCTAATACTGCAACCGTGATTGCGTTACCTCTACTCGCTCTTATGTCGTCCTAAGACTTAATATTTGTTTAAAAATATCGCAAATACGCATGTGCTTCGATTTTTCTGACAACGTTTCCCATGCTGGGCGGAAAGATCATGTCCCAAGGGAGAGGCGGTCGTCACCGGCGCGAAGACCGCCTTCCCCTGTCAAAGCTTCGATGGAATACGATCGACGTCGGCATAGTCCAGCCCGAGGCTTTCAGCCACCGGACGATTGGTCAGCCTTCCCCTGTGGACGTTGAGGCCGGCCCGGATATGCGGGTTTATCAGGGCATCTAGGCTCTTGTCGGCGATCTCGATCCCATAGGGCAGTGTCGCGTGATTGAGCGCGTGGCTCGAGGTCTTTGGGACCGCCCCCGGCATGTTGGCGACGCAGTAATGCACGACGCCGTCGACAATGAAGGTCGGGTCCGCGTGGGTCGTCGGCCGGGAGGTCTCGAAACATCCGCCTTGATCAATCGCGACATCGACGATCACCGCACCTTCCCGCATGGTCCCGATCATCTTGCGGGTGACCAGCCGCGGTGCCGAGGCACCCGGGACAAGCACGGCCCCGATCACCACGTCGGCGGCGGCGACGTCCGTCTCCAGGGCGTCGCGGGTCGAGAAATGGGTCTTGATGCGACCGCCGAAGAGGTCGTCGAGTTCCCGCAGCCGGTGGATGGATCGATCCAGGATGGTCACGTCGGCGCCTAGGCCGACGGACATCTTCGCGGCGTTGGTGCCGACGACACCGCCGCCGATCACCACGACGGTCGCCGGTTTCACACCCGGGACACCCCCAATCAACAGGCCCTCGCCGCCATTGTGCTTTTCCAGGGAATGGGCGGCCGCTTGGATCGCGAGCCGGCCGGCAACTTCGGACATGGGGGCGAGGAGGGGCAGCCCGCCATGGTGATCGGTGACCGTCTCATAGGCGATCGCCGTGCAACCGGTCTCCATGAGGCCCCGGGTGAGGTCGGGTTCGGCGGCGAGATGGAGATAGGTGTAGAGGATCTGCCCCTCGCGGAGTTGCGGCCATTCGTTGGGCTGCGGCTCCTTGACCTTCACGATCATGTCGGCGGTCTCGAAGATCTCCGCCGGCCCGTCCGCGATTGTCGCGCCGGCCGCGCGATAGGCCTCGTCGGCGGCACCGATCCCGGCACCGGCGCCGGCCTCGACGACGACCTCATGGCCGTGGGCGACATATTCCTTCGCGGCGGTGGGGGTCAGCCCAACGCGATGCTCTTGCGGTTTGATTTCCTTGGGTACGCCAACTCTCATGTTCCTCTCCCGGCTTGTTCATCTTTCCTTTGTCCGGCCCGCTTGTTCTCGACCGTTGTCTCGGGGCCGTTTTGGCATGGTCATCCTCACCCGTTTCGCCGGGACCGTCATCGGTGGGACCGTCGATATCTGTCCTGCGTCGGTCTTTTGGAGCCGGCGAAATTGCGCCGTTTGGTGGCCTCGGGCAAAGTCGACCGCCTTATGGCCATTGGGCGTGGAAAATTCCGCGCTATGCTGTAAAAGAAGGAACAGCCCCGGAGTTCATCCCAGTGCGGGCCGGAGATCGGTCAGGCGGCGTCGTGCCCTTTGGGGGAAGGGAAAACGCCCGAACGCATCGGGATCAGGAGACGAGCATGGCAGTACACGAACGCGAACAGATCAATCTCGATGGCCCGAACGGGATCGACGCTCTTTTTAGTAAGCGCGGCCTTCGGATCACCGCCCCCCGCCGGCTGATCGCCCGCGTTCTTTTCGAATCGGGCGACCATCCCGATGCGGAAGAACTCTACGAACGCGTGAAGGAGATCGATTCGTCGATCTCGATCGCGACGGTTTACCGGACCATGAAGCTCTTCGAAGAGGCGAGCATCGTCGTCAAGCGGGACTTCGGGGACGGGCGTGCGCGCTACGAGCCCCAAACCGGTCCCCAGGACCACCATCACCATATGATCGACATCGAAACCGGTGAGGTTTTGGAATTCTACCACCAGGGTTTGGAGGATTTGAAAAAGCAGATCGCCAAAGACCTGGGCTTCGACCTGGTGGATCATCACCTCGAGCTTTTCGGGGTGCGGATCAAACCGAAGAACTGAGTGGGGCCAGCCTACAGAGTGGAGAGCGGGCATGACGGATAAACGAATCCTCCTCCGGGATATCGCCAATTGCGGAAACTCGGCCGCTTGTCATCAGGCGGTGACCAGGGCCTATTCGACCCTGCGTGACTCGGGCGCGACCGACGAGGTCGCGTTCAATGCCGCGAAGACGATCTATTCCTGGCACCATCCGGAAGTGCCCAAGGAATTGGTCCCCTATGTGATCTCCGACTGGCTGCCCTGACCGGGTTTCGGCCGCCAATCGCCTATTTCGATCAAGCCGCGCGGGTCAGCCGTCCCGCTCCGTGATCCGCACGCCGTCGGCGATCCGGTCGCTGGCGTGGAGGATGACCCGGTCGCCGGGTGAGAGCCCCGATACCACCTCCGCCATATCGCTGTTCCGTGCGCCGATCTCGATCCGGCGCAGGACGGCGCGCTGGTCCTCGACGATGAAAACGGCCCAATCGCGGCCTTCCCGGAAGATCGCGCCCATGGGCAGGCGGATCACACCCTCGCGGCGAAGGATCGTGATGTCGGCGAAAACCCGGTAGTCGTGCCCCAATTCCCGCCAAGCCTCCGGTGGGCTTTCAATATCGAGGATGACGTCGACACGCTGCTCGTCGATCCCGAGGGCGGAAACCTTGGTGTATCCGGTCGGCTCGATCTTTCTCACCCGGGCGTCCAGCAGACCCTCGCCGCCCCATCGGTCGATGCGGGCCAGCGCCCCCGCCTCGACCTTGACCGCTTCGGCGGACAACAGGTCGACGACGATTTCCAGGTCCTTCGGGTCGCCCACAGTGAGCAGCGGCGTGCCGGAGGCGACCACCTGTTGGCTCTCTACGATCACGTCCAGCACGCGCCCGGACACGGGGCTGCGCAGATGCAGGCAGCAGGGGCTCTGGGCGTTGGCGAGCTCCTCGTCCGGCTCAAGAGTCAGGGCTTGGGCACGGGCGAGTTCCTGCCGCGCCACCTCGACCCGGGCCCCGGCCTGATCGACGGCGGCGATCCGGATGTCGAGCTCCATCCTCGTCTGTTCCAGTTTCCGCTCGGAGATCGTGTCGCTTTCCCGCAAGGCTTGGTTGCGGTTGAACTCGGTCTCCCAGAAGCGCCGCTCGGCCTGGGCGCGCACGAGATCCGCCCTGGCGAGGTCCAGGTTGGCCGCAGCCGCCTTTTCCGCCGCCTGCGCTTCCCGGCGCAGACGGAAATCCAGGAAGCTGGGGATCTGCGGTTCGATCATCGCGACCACGGTCTCGTTCCGGACCACCATATCGCCCTCGTCGAGCGGCGCCCGGAGCGTCCGGCCCGCGACCGGGGCGGAGATCGTGAATACCTCGCGGATCCGTGTCACCCCTTCCTCCGAGACCGTCACCTCGATGTCCCCGGTTCCGATGACCGCGAGATCGACCGGCACCGGCGGCTCCCGGAAGGCCCAGGCGAAGGCTGCGCCGAGAATGAGAACGACAAGGGCGATATAGAGGAGTTGGCGGCGTTCCATGGACGGGTCCCCGGGTTCAGTCTCTGGTCTTGAGAACGGCGATCAGGTCGAGATGGTCGATGCGGTTGCGGACCACCAAGGCGGAAACGACGGCCACGGTGACGAACACGGCGGTCGCGTAGCCATAGGTGTCGCGGTTAACGATCAATGGCACCCGATAGAGTTCGCTCTGAAGACCTTGGATAACGATCCACGCCATGCCGAAGCCGAGCACCCAGCCGAGCGGGATGGCGACGAGACAGAGCAGGGTCAGTTCGCCCAGAAGGATGAACGAGACCTCCGCCCGGGTGAAGCCGAGCACCCTGAGGCTCGCCAGCTCGCGGGCGCGTTCTGAGAGCTGGATCCGGACCGAGTTGTAGACCACACCGAAGGCGATCACGACGGCAAGCAATGTGTAGACCCACATCATGGTCAGGATATTGCGCTCGACGATGTCTCGGAACAGCTTCAAGGACCGGCCCTGCAGGGCGATGGCCGCGATGGCCGGGATTTCCTTGACCCGGGCGAACAGATCTTCCCGGTCGTTCGCATCGAAGGCGATATGGACCCCGTCGACCGCGTTGCCGTCCCGCAGAAGCGTGTTCAGTGTCGCGATGTTGGCGTAGGCGCTCAGGCCGAAGAAGTCCTGGACGATGGCGGTGACCCGAACCTCGTGGGTCTCGCGCCGGCCGGCCAGGATCTCGACGGTGACGAGATCGCCTCTTCGAGCGTCGATCAGGTCGGCGAGCATGTCGCTCATCGCGATCCCCTGATCGGGCAAAGAGATTGGGTTCAGATCGAAGTCGATGACCCGGCTGAGGTCCCCGTTCAGCGGTTTTCCGCTCAAGCTGGTCCTTTCGCTCAGATGACCTTTGCTGAGCCGGATCGGGACGGTGCGAAACGGCTCGACCCTGAGAACGCCGGGCAACTGCCGGGCCGCCTCGACGGCCCTTATCGGCGTGATCTCGGTGAAGGTCAGGGTCGCGTCCTGCCGTTCCGCGCCGAAGAAGGTCGCCTCGAGCATCAGATCGACCGATGCTTCGGCGAACATGGCCCCGACCAAGGTCGCGATCGAGAGCGCCAGGCCCAGGGTGGTGAGGCTGGCCCGGATTGGCCAGCGGGTGATGTTCCGTAGCGCCATGGTCAGAGCCATCGGGGCGCGTTTCAGAAGGCCAAGACGCTCGGTGAACAGTTTCCGGTAGCGGGGCGGGGCGGGGGGCGACATCGCGACGGCGGGCGGCAGCCGGACGACTCCGGAGATCGCGTTGACCGCGCCGACCACGGCCGCGGCCAGACCGGCGCCGGCGGCGATCATATAGATGTCCGGCCGCATGGTGAAGATCAGGAAGGGGAAATTGAAGAAGTCGCCATAGAGCCGGGTGAGCCCGCGCCCGAGCCACCAGCCGGCCCCCCAGCCGATCACAACGCCGACCAGCGCGATCAGCATTACCAGCTTCATGTAGTGGAAGCCGACCGCCCAGGTGGAGTAGCCGATCGCCTTCATCAACCCGATCTGTTCGCGTTCCAGGGCGATCAGCCGGGCGATCGTGATATTCACCAGAAAGGCGGCGATGGCGAGAAAGATCGGCGGGATCACGAAGCTCATGGAGCGGAGCTGGACCAGCTCCGCGTCGATGAAGGCATTGCTCTGGTGATCCTCTCGGTCGTAGGCCCCGACGCCGCCATAGGGGGCCAGGATCTCGTCGACCGCGTCGATCACCGCGGCCTCGGTCGTCCCGCGTAGAACATCCACCGCCACATCGTTGAACGCGCCGTCCAGGTCGAACGCCCCCGCCAATGCCTTATACGGCATGGCGAAGACGCCGAAGCGGCGGCCGTCCGGGACCAGGTCGCCCGGCCCCAGGGCGTAGATGTACTCCGGCAGCATCATGACGCCGGTGATCACCAGATCCCGCTTCTTGCCGTTGAGGATCGCGGCGAAGGTGGCGCCGGCCTGGAAGCCGTGCTCCTTGGCGAAGGTCTCGTTGGCCAACACCTCGTGGCGGCTGTCCGGGTCCGGCAGGCGGCCGCTCAGCAGGTAGAAGTCGTTGAGGCGCGGTCTGCCGGTCACCGGCAGGGACAGAAAGACGCCGGTCGCGGGTTCCGACTGGTCGGGGATGTCGAGCAGCGCCACTTCCTTGATCCGGGTGTGGACCGCCGCGACGCCGGGGATGGCGGCCAGCCGGTCCGCCACCTCCTCGGGCGCGCGCTTGGCGCCGGCGAAGACGTCGGCGAAGCGATAGCGCTCGTAATAGGCCGCCCGGGTCTCGCTCAAGGAATTCTGGGCGCCGATGCCGAGGACCAGGGTCGCCACCCCGGCGGCCAGGACCATGGCGATGGCGAGGCCCTGGGCCCAGAGCCGGGCGAGGTCCCGCAGAACTTTCCGGTCGAGCGCGCTCACCAGGTAACCTCCGACGGCTGGAGCCGGTGCGTGTTGACATGCTCGCTGACGATCCGACCGTCGGCGAGATTGATCACCCGGTGGGCGATCTTGCGGATCGAGACATTGTGGGTGATGACGACCGTGGTCGTGCCGAATTCCTCGTTGACATGCTGCAGGGCCTCCAGGACCCGGATGCCGGTCTGACTGTCGAGGGCGCCGGTCGGCTCGTCGCAGAGCAGGATCTCCGGCCGTTTGGCGATCGCCCGCGCGATGGCGACCCGCTGCTGTTCGCCGCCGGAGAGCTGGGCCGGGAAGTGATCGAGCCGGTGTTCCAGCCCGACCCGCGCCAGGGCGTCCGCTGGCTTCATGGGGTCGCGCGCGATTTCGGTCACCAGGGCGACATTCTCGCGGGCGGTCAGGCTCGGCACCAGATTGTAGAATTGGAAGACGAAGCCGACATGATCCCGGCGGTAGCGGGTCAGGTCGGCCTGGCCCATCGCCGTTAGTTCCATATCCTCGAACCAGACCCGGCCGGACGTCGCGGTGTCGAGGCCGCCGAGGATGTTGAGCAGTGTGGACTTGCCGGATCCCGACGCCCCCAGCAGCACGCTCATTTCACCCAGAGGGAGCGTCAGGTCGACGCCGCGCAGGGCATGCACGGCCACGTCCCCGGTCTGGTAGACCTTGGTGAGCGTCTCGGTCCGGAAGGCGGTATTGGTCATGGGCGATACTCTATGACTGGGTGTGGGACGCCATGATGACCTGGATCAAACTCCGCCTGGAGTACCCACCAAACATAGCCCGCATTGCGGGAACTGTCATAAATGCGCCCGAAAACTGAAACGATAAATTCGTCAAAGTGAAATCTGGCTATCCGGGTGATGGTGGTATCGCAGCCCAAGGCGTAGGGCGTTCACAGGGGGGACCTCGTCGCCGGCACCACTTCGACAGCTCAGGGTCCGGTGTCCGCCTCGGGGCGGCGCGGTCGCTGTTGCTGTCGTGGCAACCTCAAAAGATCAAAGGACTGACCATGACTCTCACCCGTCGTACCGTGTTGAAGGGCGCTGCCGTCACCGGCGCCGCCGTTTCCGCGCCGGCCATCCTGCGCGCCGGCGATGCGCTCGCCAGCTCCGGCACCGTCAACGTCTTCGCCTGGGGCGATTATGTTCAGGAGAACATGATCAAGAAGTTCGAGGGCGACACCGGCATCAAGATCAATCTTTCGACCTTCGGCTCCAACGACGAGGCGGAGCAGAAGCTGAAGGCCGCCGGCGGCAAGGGCTTCGACGTGATCTTCCCGTCGGTCACCAACGGCAACAACTACTATGGCGACGATCTGCTGCAGCCGCTCGACGAAGCCAAGCTGAACATCGCCAACCTGATCCCGTCGATGGTCCGTGACTCCGTCCAGCTTGGCGCGACCTATCGCGGCAAGCGCATGCTGCTGCCGTTCGATTGGGGCACCGAGGCGATCACCTACGACTCCAAGGCGATGCCGCTTGGCGAAGTCTCCTATGGCTCGCTTTTCCAGGGCGACGCCAAGGCCGCCTTCCGTCAGAAGTCCGTGATCATGGGCGTCGGCCTCTATCTCGACTCCATCGGAGAGCTGAAGTCCAACCGTATGCTCGACGTCTACAAGTCGGAAGACGATGCCCGCCGGGTGTGGTCCGCCTGTGCCAAATTCGTCATCGACAACAAGAAATACATCGCCGCTTTCTGGAACAACGCCACGGAAGCGACGAACGCCTTCAAGCAGGCCGGCGCCAATATCGGCCAGACCTGGGACACCACCGGTCTGCTGCTGAATCGCGAAGATTCCAAGTGGATCTACGGGATGCCGAAAGAGGGCGGCATCACCTGGATGGACTCGATGGGCATTCCGTCGGGTGCTGAGAACCTCGACCAGGCCTATGCCTTCATCAACGCCATGCTCGATCCGATGATGGCCGGCATGTTCTCCGCCAACACCGGCTACAACTCGGCTGTCGCAGGGGCCGCCGATCACGCCGGCGATGAGTACAAGAAGCAGTTCAACGCGGTCTACAACGCCGAGAACCTGGCCAATCTGTGGTGGTGGCAGGCGGATACGCCGTGGTTCGCCCCGCTGCGTCAGGAATATGTCGACCAGATCACCAACGCCTGAGGGCGCTTGAGGGTCTAAGGGACATCCCCCTCACCCCGCCCCTCTTCCCCGGGGGGAGCGGGAACGCATTCAAGATCCTCTCCCCGCGGGAGAGGGTCGAGCGTTGCCCGGGCGTGAGGGGGTATTCCCCATTAGCAGTCTCTTTCAGGGAAAAACCGGTTATGGCGATGCGTGGACAGGACGTGGTGCTCTCTCAGGTCTCGATGACCTTTCCGAACGGCTTCACCGCCGTGCAGCCGATGGACCTGACGATCCGCGCCGGTGAGTTCTTCTCAATTCTCGGCCCGTCCGGCTGCGGCAAGACCACGATCCTGCGCATGATCTCCGGCTTCCTGGACACCAGCACCGGCTCGGTCCGGATCGGTGGCGAGGAGATGACCGGCATCGGCCCCAACAAGCGCCCGACCGCGCTGATCTTTCAGAATCTCGCTCTCTTTCCGCTGATGACCGTGTGGGAGAATGTCGCCTTCGGTCTGGAGGCACGTGGCGTCGCCAAGGACGCCCGCCGCAGACGCGCCGAGGAGTTGCTCGACCTCGTGGCGCTCAAGGGTCAGGAGGACAAGAAGCCGACGGAGCTTTCGGGCGGTCAGCGCCAGCGGGTCGCGGTGGCCCGGGCGCTTGCCGTCGAGCCTGCGGTGCTGCTGCTCGACGAGCCGCTCTCGGCCCTCGATCTCAAGCTACGCCAGCATATGCGGGCCGAATTGAAGGCCATCCAGCGCAAGACCGGCGTGACCTTTATCTACATCACCCACGACCAGGGCGAGGCGCTGACCATGTCCGACCGCGTTGCCGTGATGAATGAAGGGCGTCTCGAACAGGTCGGTACCGGGGACGAGATATACAACGCCCCGGCCTCGCCCTTCGTCGCCACTTTCGTCGGCGAGCAGAACCGCGTGCCGGGCCAGGTCGCCGAGGTGGAGGCGGGTTACGCCCGGATCGACACCCCCTTCGGCCCGATGCGCGGCCGCCGGACGGAAGCGCTGTCCGTCGGCGATCAGGTGACGCTGTTCTTCAGGCCGGAGCGGGCGACGATCACGGACCAGCCGGCCGATGCCATGAATGTCATCGATGGCACGGTCGCGCGCCGGGACCTCGAAGGCCCGTTCATCAACCTCTTCCTCAAGGCGGACGACCGGACCTTCGCGGTCCATCTGACCAATGCGGGCGATGCCGGGCGGGACCTGGACGGCGCCCAGAAGATCGCCTTTTCCTGCGCTGACGCGCTGATCATGGCCGATGGGGCGGTGGCGAAAGAGGCGGCTCAATGACCAGCCTGATCAAGAGCTATGGCAAGGGGCTGACCGGCCTTTTCGTCGGCCTGACGGCGATCTGGATCGTTCTGATGATACTGGTGCCGACGCTGCGGATGGTCGACCGGGCCTTCATCTATGAGGACCGGGGCGGTGAAGTCGCCATGCTCGCGCTCGAGATCGACCGGCTCTACACCGAGAAATTCTCCCTCGAACAAGAGCTACTGGTCCTGGATGCTGCGGAGACGCCGTCGACCGATTCCGTGGGCGTGCCCTCGGTTGGGGTGCCGTCCGTGGGGGCGGGCTTGCCGTCCCCCAGCCTAACACCGAGTCCCTCGGCGGCCCCGTCGCCGCCAGTTCCGTCCGTGGGGGTTCCGTCCGTGGGAGTCCCGTCGCCGGGTGCGGGCGGGACGCCCCGGGATCGGACGGCGCTGGAGGGCCGGATCGCCACCCTGGAGGGCCGGATCGCCACCCTGGAGGCCCAGGAGACGGACGGCAGCGAGATCAAGGGCGTCGAGACCTCCTATTCCCTTCGCAACTTCACCGACATGAGCGCGATCCATGTCGAGATCTTCCTGATGACGCTGCTCTACGCGCTCTGCGTCACGCTGCTTTGTTTCGTCGTATGCTATCCGGTCGCCTATGCGGCGGCGAGCATGCCGACCGCGGAGAAACTCACTTTGATGATGGTCGGGTTGGTGATCCCCTATGCCATCAACGAGCTGTTGCGGATTTTCTCCTGGGTCATGATCCTGGAGAAGCAGGGCATCCTCAATTGGGTGTTCGACGCGGTCGGCCTGATCGATTTCGAAGCCGGGGAGGGGATCCGTTTCGTCGCCTCCAACGGGGCCGTGTTCACGGTGATGGTCTATGCCTATATCCTGTTCATGGTGTTTCCGATCTACAACACGATCGACACCCTGGACCGCAACCAGATCGAGGCGGCCCGCGATCTCGGGGCGTCGACCTGGCGCATTCATTTCCGTGTCGTTATTCCCCACGCCAAGCCGGGAATCGCCGTCGGCTCGATCATGACCTTCATGCTGTCGGCCGGGTCCATCGCCGTGCCGGAGATCGTCGGCCGGGGTCTCCATCCCGACTGGTTCAGCCAGCTGATCTACCGCCGCTTCTTCGAGGCCGACAGTTGGTATGAGGGCTCCGCCTATTCGCTCGCCCTGCTGGTCGCCTGCGTGATCTTCATCCTGGCCAATATGGCGATCTTCAAGGTCGGAATCAGGGACATCGCCAAATGACGACGCTCGACACCGCCTCCGCCCCGAAGCCGGGCACGACGCCGCGTGCGAGCGTGGTCACCGCCAAGCGGGAAACCGATTGGTCGAACGCCCTGTTGAACGCCTATCTGGTGATCTTCTTCGCCTATATGTTCCTGCCGCTGATCTTCATGGTGATCGCGGCCTTCAACGCCTCGCCGACCCCGTCGGTGACCGATTGGCAGGGGTTCACCCTGCGCTGGTTCCAGGAACTGCCCTATGACGAGCGTTTCGTTCAGGGCCTGTTCAACTCGATCCTGATCGCCTTCGGCGTCATCGCCATCGCCATACCGCTGGGCCTGTCGGGCGCGCTGATCCTCACCCGGCTCCAGTCCGGGGCCAGCACCTTCCTCTATACCGTGCTCGTCTCCCCGATCCTGATGCCGGGAATCGTCCTCGGGGTCACGACGATGATCTTCTGGCGCGACTTCTTCAATGTTCAGGCCGGCCTGTTCACGGCGATGGTGGCCCAGGCCTGTTTCATCGCGTCCTACTGTATGTTGCTGTTCATGGCGCGCCTCCAACGTCAGGACCGGGTTCTGGAAGAGGCGGCCTTGGACCTCGGCGCGTCGCCGGTGATGGTGTTTCGGCGCATCACCTTGCCCTTCCTGATGCCGACCATCGTGACCGGGTCGGTGATCGCCTTCCTGCAGTCGATCGAGAACTACAATACCACCTTCTTCGCCATCGGCGGCTCGTACACCCTGGTGACGGAGATCGGGTCGCGGATGCGGTTCGGTCTGTCGCCGATGATCAACGCCATCGGGGTCATCTTTGTATTTATCACCGTTGCCGGAGCGGTTACCTATGTCCTGATGCAACGCCGTAGGGACCGCAAAGCAAAGGGCTGATGGATATCAGATTTCGCTGTCTTCCGGGCTATGACGGTTTCTTGCCGCGGCCCGTCCCGGCAGCGGCCGGTATGCCGGCCTGGATCAGGGAGATGCCGTCCGAGACGCAGAGCCCGGTTCTCGGCGGGACTTCCGTCCGCACGGTGAAGCAGTGCCCGCCCTTTCTCGACGCGATGCAGTCCGGCATCCTGTTTCCGCTCGCCGCCGACGTGACGGTGAGCGGCGGTAAGCTGAGCTGGGATTGGGATCTGCCGCGGCATGACAAGGCCCGGGCCAGCCGCTCGCCGATCGGCGTCCACGTGCCGGAGCAGGGGAACGGTGTGCCGGGCGTGCCGGCCCCGGCCGCCGGCCAGTTCTTCGTCAAGTTCAACAACTTCTGGACCGTCGAGATGCCCCAGGGCTGGTCGCTCCTGTTCACCCATCCGGTGAACCGTCTCGATCTGCCGTTCCGGACCTTCTCCGGGCAGGTGGACTGCGATTCCTGGTCCGACGGGTTCGTGCATTTCCCCGCCCTGTGGACCGACCCGGAATTCGCCGGGGTTCTCAAGGCCGGGACACCGGTCGCCCAGGCCTTTCCGGTGAAGCGGGAGGCCCTGAAGCTGGATTTCGCCGAGATGACCCAGGACGCGTTGGCCCGCCATCTGACGGTGCAGGACGGGCTGCAATCCGACCCGGGGCTGTATCGCAAAGCCTTCCGCCGCAAACGGTAGGGCGCCGTTTTCAGGGCCTGAGCGAGAATCTGCCCCGGTTTCCCTGGCTTCGGATGCTCAGGATCCGGGCGGCCAGGGCCGGATCCTTCTTGGCCCCTTTCGTCTGGGCGATCTTCTTAAGGGCGGCCTCCATGGCGTCGAGATTGCCGCAATCCCGTTCAGCCTCCGCCAGTGCCAGCAACAGTCCCGCACTTTCCTTCATCTGGACGGCGGTTCGCGCCTGGGCCCGGGCGTCCTCCGGACGGTCGGCCCGCAGCAGGGCGTTGACCAGATTGAGCCGGGCGTCCAAGTCGCCGGGAACCAGTTCCAGATAGCTCTCGAAGCCCGATGCCGCCCGCGCCCAATTCCCGTTCTCCAATTCCAGCGCCCCGTATTCGAACAGCGCCTTGTCGTAATAGGGATCGAGTTCCAGGGCTTTCTCGAAATCGGCCAGCGCGTCCTCACCATTCCCCTGCCGCCGACGCACAAGACCCCGATTGTAATACACCGGGGCGTTGTTGGGCGCCGCCACGGTCAAGTCGGTCAAGAGGCTTTCGGCACTTGTCCAATCTTCACGCGCAAGCGCGGTCGCCAGCCGCTCCTGAAGAGCGGCCGGGTCGAGTTTCTTGGGCATTCGGTTACCGTCGTCAGCCGGCGGCGCCGGCCCCTTTGGCATTCGGGAAGAACAATTGCTGGCCGCCGATCTTGAATTTGGCGATCGCCGCCTGTCCCTCGGGACCGGTGAGCCAGTCGATGAAGGCCTGGCCGGCTTCCGCCTTCACCCGGGCGTGCTTCGCCGGGTTCACCAGGATGATGCCATACTGATTGAAGAGCTTCGAATCGCCCTCCACCAGCACCCGGTGGGACCCCTTGTTGCCGAACGAGATCCAGGTGGCCCGGTCGGTCAGGATATAGGCCCCCATCCCGACCCCTGTGTTGAGGGTCGCCCCCATGCCGGAACCGGTTTCGCGGTACCACCCGCCGGAGGCGGCGGAGACGTCCACCCCGGTTTCGGCCCAAAGGCGCTGCTCGGCCTTGTGCGTGCCGGAATCGTCGCCGCGGGAGGCGAAGATGGACTCGCTACCGGCGATCTTGCCGAGGGCGGTGACAACGTCGGTCATGCCGCCGACGCCGGCCGGATCGGCGCCGGGGCCGACGACCACGAAGTCGTTGTACATCACGTCCTGGCGGGCGACGCCCCAACCCTCGGCGACGAACTTCTCCTCGGCCGGTTTGGCGTGGACCAGCAACACGTCGCCATCCCCGTTCCGGGCGTTCTTGATCGCCTGGCCGGTTCCGACGGCGACCACGCGAACCTCGATCCCGGTTTTTTCCTTGAAGATCGGCAGGATGGCGTCGAGCAGCCCTGAATTCTGCGTCGAGGTCGTCGATTGAACGATGATGAAGTCGTCCGCCTTCGCGGTTGTCACCGTGCCCAGCACGGCCGCGGCCGTCAGCAGTCCCAGGAATGTCCGGCGCAGCATCTCTATGGTTCTCCCCGTTTCGGTCTTTCTTAGATCAGCAGATCGCCCGCGACGAACTGCCGGGCGGCGTCCGAGGCGGGGGCATCGAAGAAGGTCGCGGCGGCGGACTTCTCGACGATCTTGCCGCGATACATGAAGATGACCTCGTCGGCCAGCCGGCGGGCCTGACCGATATCTTGGGTCACCATCACGACCTTCGTGCCGGCCCGGTCCGCATCGCGCACCAGCGCCTCGAAAGCCTTGATGGCGCCAGGGTAGAGACTGGCCGTGGGCTCGTCCAGAAACAGAACGTCCGGTTCGGTCGCCAGCGCCCGGACAAGGGCGAGGCGCTGCTGCTCGCCGCCGGACAGGGTGCGGGCCGGCTGCCGTGCCTTGTCGGTCAACCCGCCCATGGCGAGCAGATCGAGAATGCGCTCCCGACGCTCGCTTCTTGCAACGCCGTGGGCCTTGAGGGCGTAGTCGACATTGGCCGCCACCGAGCGGCGCAGCAGCACAGGTCGCTGGAACACCATCGCCTGGCGCCGGCGGATGGTCTCGTCGGCCGGACGGCCGCCGAAAAGGACCTCTCCCTTGGTCGGTTCGATCAGTCCGTGGAGCAGACGCAGCAGCAGGCTCTTACCGGCCCCGTTGGGTCCGAGGATGACGGTGGGACCTCCGTCCCGCAGGGTCAGCGACCGGATATCCACCAGGGCCCGGTCGTCGACGCTGTAAGCGAGATTCTCGGCGACCAGGGGCAGCAGCGGACGGTCCAGATCCTCGGTCGGGATCCCCACCCCGTCCGCGACATCGCGAAAGGTGGTCGAATCATGCATAGGCCGACTGCCTCGCCGTGGTGCCCAGCAGGCTGACCGACGCGTTCACCGCCACGGCGATGAGAATGAGTATGGCGCCGAGCGCCAAGGCGAGGGCGAGGTTGCCCTTGGATGTCTCCAGCGCGATCGTGGTGGTCATGACCCGGGTGACATGGTTGATGTTGCCACCGACGATGATCACCGCGCCGACCTCGGCGATCGCCCGGCCGAACCCTGCCAGGAGCGCCGTCATCAGGGCGTAGCGTCCGTCCCACAACAGGGTCGGGACCGAGTCGAGCCTGGAGATGCCGAGCGACCGGAGCTGCTCGGCGTATTCCGCGTCCAGCCCTTCGATGACCTGCCGGGTCAGCGCGGCGATGATCGGGGTCACCAGAACGACCTGGGCGATGATCATGGCCGTCGGCGTATAGAGCAGCTGTAGCACGCCGAGCGGGCCGCTGTTGGACAGCATGAGATAGACCATCAGGCCGACGACGACCGGCGGCAGACCCATTAAGGCGTTCACCAGAACGATGATGGTCTGTTTGCCCGGGAATCGCCCAACGGCGAGCAACGCGCCGAGCGGCATGCCGATCACGGCGGCCACCAGGACGGCGGTCAGCGACACCCGCAAGGAGAGGAGGACGATCGCCCACAGCTCCGCATCGCCCGAAAGGATCAGGCCGATGGCGAGCAGAAAGGAGTCGGCGAAGTCCTGCATATGTTCGGGCGGCCTCTATCCGGGATGCATTTCCTGGAAAATGCGGCGATTGGCGCGGTCCGTCAAAGCGAGCCGCGCCGAGGGGTGTTTTCAGTCGAGCCGCACGGCGTTGCCCGAGGTCTGTTCCTCGGCCGAGAAGCCGATCATGTCGAGGAAGATGTCCGCACCGACGGTCATGACCGCCGTGAAGACGAAGGCGAAGATCATTGTTCTCATTGTTGTTGGTCCTCTTGCTGCGTGGCTTGGCGCAGATAGTCGACGAGATCCTGACGATCTTTTTCCGCCGCGATCACCTGCATCGGCATCTTGGTGCCGGGAATGTAGTGGTCCGGACCGATGTCGAAGAGCGCCTTCACCGTTGTCTCGGTCCAGATGATATCAGAATTGTCGAGCGTCTCGGAATAGAGATAGTCCGGAACGGTGCCCGCTTTTCGACCGAAGAGATTGTAGAGCGTCGGTCCGGCGCGACGGGCGCTGCTCGGCGTCAGGGTATGGCAGATCGAGCACTTGCGTTTGAACTGCCGTTCGCCATTCGGCAACGTCTTCGGATCCTCCAGGAAGGTCCGGTTGTCGGCGGCGATCCGACCGTGCTCGTCGAGGCTCGCGACGGGCCAGGAATAGAGCGCGTCGTCGAGGCCGCCGGCATGGATGTTGGTGCCGTCCGGCGAGAAGGCGAGGGCCCAGACCGGTCCTTGCGTCGTCGCCCGGAAGTCGCGCTCGATCTCCCAGGTCCGTGTGTTGATCACCATGATATAACCCTCGCCGTCGCCGACCGCGAGCAGGCTTCCGTCGGGATTGACCGCCATGGCCAGGATCGGCCGCCTGTCGAGGGTGAAGGTACCGATTTCGAGTTCGCTGTGAAAGTCGATCACCCGGGTCACACCGTCGACGGAGCCATAGGCGATCCATCCGGCCTCCTCGTCGACATGCACGGTATTGATCGCGAAACCGTGGTTGTAGAGAACCCGGTTGTCCGCTTCGCCGTCGAGGTCCCAGACCCGCAAGGACCCATCCGCCGCGACGGAGTAAAGGCGGGTTCCGTCCTGGCTGAAGGCGATGTCACCCACGGGCGCCTGGTGGCCGGTCAGAAAGCGGGGCGTTCCGACGTTGCCGTCGGAGAGGATGGGCCACAGACCGATCCGCCGGTCCCAGCTTGCCGACGCGATGGTGCCGCGGTCCGGCGCGATATCGACGTTGATGACTTTGGCCGTGTGCCCCTCGAGGCGCTGGCCGGAACCGGCCTTGAGGTCCCAGAGCACGAGGGCGAAGTCGTCGCCGGCGGAAACCGCACGTGCTTCGTCGATGAAGGCGACGGCGTTCACCGCCGCGCGATGATCCTCGAGCCAAGCCGGCTGGCCCCGGGTCCAGAGGCCCACCGAATTGTCGAAGCTGGCCGTGGCGATTCTGCCCGATTCAGGGGCCACGGCGATGCCCATGATCGGGCCGCCATGGCCTTTGAGTGTGAAGAAATCGCTCGCGGCCGCCTCTTTGTCCGTGACGGTGCCCCCGACACAGACGGAAAGGGCGAGGGCGAGGCCCGCAAGCCTCGTCCGCACCGCCGATGCGGTGATACCGGTCATGAGATGTCACCCCCGATGCGGCCCGGCTTTACTCGGCCGGCGCCGTCCGGCCGCCCCGGGATTGGGCTTCCTGCTCTTTGACCTCCTTGACCCAGAGGCCGTGGTGTTCTTTCGCCCACTGCTCCTCGACCTCGCCGGAACCCATGGCGTCGAAGGCTCCCTCCATCCCGACGGAGCCGATATAGATATGGGCGATGATGATCGCCATCAGCACAAAGCTGACGATGGCGTGCCAAAGCTGGGCGTACTGCATTTCCTCATGCGGGGTGAGCGCGGTGTTGAGCTCGCCGAGGCCAATGAGCTGCGGGATGCCGACGGCATTCAGTTTCTCGAAGGTCGCCGCGAACATCGGCAGTTCGAACGGGAACAACAGCGACAGACCCGAGGCCGAGATGGAGCCCCCGAGGAGGATCACGGACCAGAAAATGAACTTCTGGCCGGCGTTGAACTTCTTCGCCGGGGGATGGACGCCCTTGGTGAAGATTCCGCCGCCCACGGCGAGCCAGGCGATATCCGTCTTGTTCGGAATGTTGTGGCGGACCCAGAGCACGAAGGACAAGACGATCCCGAGCATGAAGGCCCAGGAAATGTTGTTGTGGATCCATTTGGAGCCGATGGCGATGTCCGAGAAGAACTCGTGCCCGAACAGCGGGATCAGGGCCATCCGGCCGAACAACGAGACAAGACCGGTGATACCGAGAATGATGAAGGAGCCGGCCATCAGCCAATGGGCGAAGCGCTCGATCGATTCGAAGCGCAGGATCGTCTTTCCGGTCTTCGGTCCGTCGATCCGGATCTTGCCCCGAAACAGATAGAAGAGCACCAGCGCGCCCAGCGTGCCGAGCATCAGAAAGCCGCCATAGGTGGCGATGGGACCTTCGCGGAGTTCGAGCCACCACATGCCGCGGTCCTGGATCAGAACCTCGACGGCCGGGCCTTGGGCCTGGGTGGTCACGTTGGCGGTGTCGAAACGCAGGGCGCGCCAGAGATCCGGATCGGAGGCGCCGCCCAGCGTGCCGAGCTGGTCGGTGATGTTCTTGGCGTTGTCCGGGTTGCCGGTTTCGGCGGCCCGGTATTCATTCGAGTATTTGAGGCCTTCCTGGCGACGCAGAATGTCCTCGAGCGTGGTGGCGCCGCCGGTCGCGGCCCGCGGGTCCGCTTGCGTCGCTTCCGTGCCGGCCTCTTGGGCAAGCACCGGTGCCGAGGGGGCGAGGGTGACCATCAAGGTCAGCATCAGGATGGAGAAAATTCGCAAAGCCATGAATCAGATCCTCAGGTCTTTGAACAGGTACTAGGCCGGTCCGTTTCATTTTCGTTTATTCGGAACAATACGACCGGACCACAACGGAAAGAGGCGGGGATGCGTCGACCGCACCCCCGCCAGCTTTTCCAGCCCCTCTAAAGGGGTGAACGCCTCAGGGTCTTAGGTGCCCTTCTGGCCGTAAGCGGTGCCCCAGCCCCACGCGCCGGAGCCGAAACCGCGGGCAACGACACGCTCGCGGTAGATGCCGGAGACGACGTCGCCGTCACCGGCGAGCAGCGCCTTCGTGGAGCACATTTCGGCGCAGATCGGCAGTTTGCCTTCCGCGATCCGGTTGCTCCCATACTTGGCGAACTCGGCCGAGGAGTGGGTTTCTTCCGGGCCGCCGGCGCAGAAGGTGCACTTGTCCATCTTGCCCCGGGAACCGAAATTGCCCGCCTGCGGGAACTGCGGCGCCCCGAACGGGCAGGCGTAGAAGCAGTAGCCGCAGCCAATGCAGAGGTCCTTCGAGTGGAGGACCACACCTTCCTCGTTCTGGTAGAAGCAATCCACCGGACAAACGGCCATGCAGGGCGCGTCGGAACAGTGCATGCAGGCCACGGAGATCGACCGTTCGCCGGGCTTGCCATCGTTGATGGTCACGACCCGGCGGCGGTTGATGCCCCACGGCACCTCATGCTCGTTCTTACACGCTGTGACGCAGGCGTTGCACTCGATGCAGCGCTCGGCGTCGCACAGGAATTTTGCTCTTGCTGCCATTGTTCAGTCTCCTTATGCCACGCTGATTTTGCAGAGAGTGGCTTTGGTCTCCTGCATCTGGGTGACGGAGTCGTACCCGTAGGTTTGGGCCGTGTTGGTGCTTTCACCCAACACATAGGGGTCCGAACCTTCCGGATACTTGTCTCTCAGATCCTTGCCTTCCATGTGGCCACCGAAGTGGAAGGGCATGAACGCAACGCCCGACCCGACCCTTTCGGTCACCATCGCTTTCACTTTCACCTTGCCCTTTTCCGGGCCTTCCACCCAGACCATGGCACCGTCCCGGACACCGAGATTGTTGGCGTCCCGCGGGTTGATCTCGACGAACATGTCCTGCTGGAGTTCGGCCAGCCAGGGGTTCGACCGGGTCTCGTCACCGCCGCCCTCGTATTCGACCAGACGGCCGGAGGTCAGGATGATGGGATACTCCTTCGAGAAGTCCTGCTTCTGGATCGATGCGTAGAGGGTCGGCAGACGATAGAAATGCCGGTCCTCGTAGGTCGGATAGTCGGCCACCAGGTCACGCCGGTTGGTGTACAGCGGCTCGCGGTGCAGCGGGATCGGATCCGGGAAGGTCCAAACCACGGCACGAGCCTTGGCGTTGCCGAACGGCGCACATTCGTGGGCGATGGCCACCCGCTGAATACCGCCGGACAGATCCACCTTCCAGTTGACCTTGGCCGCCTTCTCGTCGAAGTCCGCCGGCAGGGCCTTGCCAGCACCGCCGTCTTCGAAGCCCGGAATGCCGGCCGCACGGGCGATTTGCCGCTTCTCGTCGTCCGTCAGTTCCGTGTGCCAGCCCAGATCCTTGAGCATCTGGTAGGTGAATTCCGGATAGCCGTCCTTGATGTCCGAATTCGCCGACGCGACGCCTTCGGCCAACAGGTTCTGGCCGTCCCGCTCGACGCCGAAACGGGCACGGAAGGTGAGACCACCCTCGGAAACCGGCTTCGACATGTCGTAGAGGTTCGGGGTGCCCGGGTGACCCATTTCGGCGGTACCCCAGCACGGCCAGGGCATGCCGTAATACTCACCGTCGTTCGGCCCGCCGATGGCCTGCAGCGTCGTCCGATCGAACGTGTGCTGGTTGGCCATGTGGGACTTCAGGCGCTCCGGCGACTGACCGGTATAGCCGATCGTCCACATGCCGCTGTTGAATTCGCGGGTGACGTCCTCGATCACCGGCTCGTCGTTCTCGCCCAGGGCGATGTTGCGGAAGAAGCGGTCGGACCAGCCGAACTTCTTCGCGAACTTCGCGATGATCGTGTGATCGGGCAGGGACTCGAACAGCGGGTCGACGACCTTCTCGCGCCACTGGATGGAGCGGTTGGAGGCGGTCACCGAGCCGAAGGTCTCGAACTGGGTCGAGGCCGGCAGCAGATACACACCGTCGGTGCGGTCCTGCATGACGGCGGAGACGGTCGGGAACGGATCGATCACGACAAGCATGTCGAGCTTCTCCATCGCCGTCTTCATTTCCTTCATCCGGGTCTGGGAGTTCGGAGCGTGGCCCCAAAGCACCATGGCCCGAAGGTTGTTCGGCTGCTCGATGTTCTCCTTGTCTTCAAGGATACCGTCGATCCAGCGGCTGACCGGAATGCCCTTGAGGTTCATCAGCTTCTTTTCTTTGCCGTCGGCACCTTTCATGGTGTCGAACTGGCCTTTGAGCCAATCGAGATCCTCACCCCAGACACGGGACCAGTGGGCCCAGGCACCGCCGGACAGACCGTAGTAACCCGGCAGCGTGTGGGAGAGCACACCGAGGTCGGTCGCGCCCTGCACGTTGTCGTGGCCACGGAAGATGTTGGTGCCGCCACCGGTCACACCCATGTTGCCGAGCGCGAGCTGCAGCACGCAGTAGGCGCGGGTGTTGTTGTTACCGTTGGTGTGCTGGGTGCCGCCCATGCACCAAATGACGGTGCCGGGACGGTTGTTGGCCATGGTCCGGGCGACGCGCTTGAGCTGCGAGCCGGGGGTGCCGGTCACGCGCTCGACCTCTTCCGGGTTCCACTTGGCGACTTCTTTCTTGATCTGGTCCATGCCCCACACGCGGGTGCGGATGAACTCTTTGTCTTCCCAGCCATTGTCGAAGATGTGCCAGAGAATACCCCAGACCAGCGCCACATCCGTGCCAGGACGGAACCGGACATATTCGTCGGCATGGGCCGCCGTCCGGGTGAAGCGCGGATCGCAGACGATCAGCGGGGCGTTGTTCTGCTCTTTCGCCTTGAGGACGTGGAGCAGGGAGACCGGGTGGGCCTCCGCCGGGTTGCCGCCGATGATGAAGATCGCCCGGGAGTTATGGATGTCGTTGTAGGAGTTGGTCATGGCGCCGTAGCCCCACGTATTCGCAACACCCGCAACGGTCGTCGAGTGACAGATACGCGCCTGGTGGTCGACGTTGTTCGTCCCCCAATAGGCCGCGAACTTACGGAACAGATAGGCCTGTTCGTTGTTGTGCTTGGCGCTGCCGAGCCAGTAGACGCTGTCCGGGCCGCTTTCTTCGCGGATCTTCAGCATCCCGTCGCCGATCTCGTTGATGGCGTCTTCCCAGCTCATCCGGACCCATTCGCCACCGACCTTTTTCATCGGATATTTCAGGCGACGCTCGCCGTGAGCGTGTTCCCGGACCGCGGCCCCCTTGGCGCAATGGGCGCCCAGGTTGAACGGGCTGTCCCAACCGGGCTCCTGGCCGGTCCACACGCCGCTCTGAACTTCGGCGATGACGGTGCAGCCGACCGAGCAGTGGGTGCAGACGGTCTTTTTCAGTTCGACCGGGCCGGTCCCGACAGCGGCTTCCGCCTGCTTGACGGTGCCGCCGGTGACGCCGATGGCGGCGAGACCACCGATCGCCAGACCGGAGCCGCGCAGGAACGCGCGACGATCGACCGACTTCTCGGCGATATCAGTGAGGAAACTTGTCCGCTGGGGGCGTTTCGCAACCCCGTTGGTCTTTTTCCTAAGCATACTTACCTCCCTGGATGCACGCTCGCATCGCGTGCGGGGTCTTCGAAACCGACCTTGGGGCCAATCGCAACCCTCGGCCGGGTATCCGACATTTTCGGTTTAGAACCGGGCGCTGTCGAAATAGGCGCGCGTGTGTGCCGTGTCCTGCATCTTGCCGTCGGCAAGGTCAGCAGGCGAAGCCGCTTCGGCCTTCGTCCCCGCCAGCGCCGCTGCCGCGACCGCCGCCGGAGCCGATGCGCCCGCAAGCTTCAGAAAGTCACGGCGGCTGGCCGTATCCTTCTTCTCGCTCATCGCATGTCTCCCCTTTAGAGTTCTGACGAGGCCCGCCCCCGCCATTGGAGTGCAGGCGTCAGCCTGCGGCCATTCGGAAGCCCTCCTGCTCGATCTCCATGAACGCCTTGCCGATCGCGCCGACCGGGGCGTAGAGAATCGAGTTCTTGGCGCCTTCCAAATCCGAGAAAAAGTGACTGGCCCACGGGCCGATATGCGTGTCGAAGAAGTCTTTCTGTTCGTCGAGCGAGGCGGGCACACCGAAGCGGCCGACGATAAGGGCCGCCATCATCTCCATCAGGGAAGCGATGTTGTCCTCGGGCTCGAATTTATTGTCGGCGCGGGCAAGGCCGCGCGCGGCCATGTCGTTGCGCAGCACGGCGAGCGGTTTTTCGTTGAGAAACCCGGTCAGGTAATAGCTGGCATAGGGCAGCAACTCGCCACGGGACAGACCGATGAACAGGGCGTTGAACTCCCGCTCGACCGTCGCCGGCGTGCTGATCTTGGCCACCCGGGCGGCCGCGTCGATCGCCTGCCCGAGATCGCTGTCGTCGCCGGTCAGTCCCGCCGTCTGGGCCAGGAGCATCTCGTCCGGCGGGCCAGCCAGAATAGCGCCCAGGAAGTTATAGAGATCCGCGCGCAGCCGATCTTCCGGGCTCACGGCTCCGGGGGGGCATTCCGCGGTCTGATCCATCTGTTGCGCGTTCGCGGTCATCTCGTTCTTTTCATCCTCTGCCGACATCAGCGTGCGGCGTCTTCTTCGAAGGCGAACCGCATCCGGCGCCGGGCGGGCATGGCCACGGCGGCCTCATGATCGGTTTCGCGGTAATCGGGTTCCCGAAACTCCGGGAGCGCCTGCGGTTCGGTCGCGACGGTCATGGCGGCTTGCGGCGCCGGACGATGGGCGATCGCGGCGGTTTCCCGGGATTGCGTTTCGACCTCTAGAGGTTCGGAGCCGGCGGGCTGATCGCCGGTCTCGGGGGCAGCGTTTTCCCGCTCCTGGGCCTCGGCTTCGGCCGCGGCCTCCTCGGCCATCTTCGCGACATGCTCCATCATGCCCTTGCCGACCTGATAGGCGGTCTGCAGGTTTTCGACGACCGTGGCGGCGTCGGTGAAGTCCTCTCCGTAGTCGAGAAGGCCATCCAGATTGGCGAGCGCGGAATTGCTGAGCCAAAGCCGGCGCAGGGCGCGGCGACGGAGACGCTCGGGCACCGCCTGTTTCATGAAGGCGGAGAAGTCGTCGCCCTGCTGCAGCGTATCGGGATCGGGCAGCTCAAGTTCGGCGAGGATCTCCTCGTCCGTCTTTTCCTCGAGGGCGGCGACTTCCTTCTTCTGCGCTTCGGCCGCGCGCGCGGCCACCTCGGCCTCGGCCTCGGCCCTCACGCGCGCCTTGCGGCGGCTCCAGAAGTCGGTCGCCGTGTCGCTCAATGGAGGCGCTCCCGCAGTTTGGCGTTGGGCGACCGGTAGACGTCGCTCATTTGCGAGATGCGGGGGTCGCCTTTGCCGTCCTCCACCCGATCGGTCTCGATCCGGTCGCGGCGGCGTTTGACGAAGGTCTCTTCCTCGTGGAATTCGTCGACGAAAGACTGGATCCAAGCGATCAGGCCGTCCGGCATCGGGACCTTCTCGACGATCTCTTCGCCGCTGTCGGCATAGTCCTGCGCCTCATAGGGGGAGGCGGTCACCAGGACCACATCCAGAGGACCGGCGCTGCTGTCCAGCGGCGTCCGCATGATCACATAGATGGACGGAATCTCGTCGGCGAGCCCGTTCAGATAGGCTTCCGTTTCGGCGGCGAAGAGTTCGAGGGGGCGGGTGGCGGCGTGGTATTCGACCGCTTGGTCTTCCTCACGCAGGATTTTCCAGTCGGCATCCGCGGCACCCGGGAGTACGGCCACGGCCTTCCAGTTCCATTTTGCCCAGCGGGTGACGCCGGGCACTTTCCGGATCACGACGCCCAGCGGCATCGCTACGGAGTTTTGCGCACTCGAGCCCAAAACGTTGTCCTCATCCCCCCGGCCCTCACGCCGGTATTGGCCTGTGGTCCGCTTCTGCGGCGGTTCCAGGCTCGTCGTTAGTATTGGTGGTTTTGTAAGATTCGTTTCCACCGTGTGAAATCTTGCCACGGCTTGCATAGCGACGTCCATTAGCTTTTTCGAAGGTTCGTTTGAATTCGAATGGAAATCGTTGCGGTCGCTTGGATTTCCTGGCTGTATTGCATGCAAATAACAAAGCGGGGCAGTCGGAGACCGCTCCCATGGGAACGCAGAAGCGTCGAGGGATGAGATGTCGAAAAAGCTGGTTTTGTGCGATTGTCTGGGGACGCAGTCCCTGGACCCGGAAGCTATTGGGGCCGCGTCCGGTCTCGCCTGTTCGAAGCTTTATACCGGGCTGTGTACCAGCCAAATCGCCGACGCCGCGGAGGCGATCAAGGACGGGGACGCCATCATCGCCTGCCAGCAGGAAAGGCAGCGGTTCGAGGAACTCGCCGACGAATTGGGCGTAGACGCGCCGGGCTTTGTCGATCTGCGCGACCGGGCCGGCTGGTCCGACCACGGGGCGGACGCGGCGCCGAAAATGGCGGCGCTTGCCGCCGAGGCGCTGATCGTGGCGCCAGCGCCCAAAACCATGGACGTCGCGTCCGAAGGGGTGTGTCTCGTGGTCGGCGGGGGAGAGGTCGCGGTCGAGGCCGCCCGGGCGCTGTCCGACCATCTGAGTGTGACGCTGCTGCTGTCTGGCGATGCCGATGTATTACCGCTTTCCCGCGATTTCGAGGTGGTGCGCGGAACACTTGCCCAGGCCAAGGGGGCGCTGGGGAATTTCTCGGTGCGGATCGACGGGTTTCAGGAAATGGAACCCGGCGGCCGTGGCGCGTTCACCTTTACCCCGGCGCGGGATGGGGCGCAGTCCGGTTGTGATATAATCGTAGACCTCTCCGGCGAAACGGCTTTGTTCCCGGCGCATGAGAAGCGAGAGGGGTATCTTCGGGCCGACCCCAAAAGTCCGACCGCCGTGGCCGCCGTGGTGCTCGAGGCCTCGCACATGGTGGGGACCTTCGAGCAGCCACTCTATGTCCGGTTGGAAGAATCGCTCTGCGCCCATTCCCGTGCCGAGCAGCCGGCCTGTTCCCGCTGTCTCAATCTCTGTCCGACGGGGGCGATCACGCCGAATGGCGAGACGGTGGCCGTCGATCCGCTGATCTGCGCCGGATGCGGTGCCTGTTCGGCGGTCTGCCCCACCGGGGCCATCAGCTACGACGCGCCGCCGGTCGCGACGGTCTTCCGTCGTATCGATACGCTGGCCGGGACCTACCGCAAGGCGGGTGGTGGGACGCCGAGGTTGCTGGTGACCGACGGCGACCATGGTCTTGAAATGATCTCGCTCGCGGCCCGTTTCGGCCGGGGGCTGCCCGCCGACGTCATTCCGATGGCGGTCGATGCGCTGAACGGGTTCGGGCATGCCGAGATGCTGGCCGCTCTCGGGGCCGGGTTCGGCGCCGTCGACGTGCTGTTGTCGCCGAAGACCGAGCGGGACCCCTTGGAGGCGCAACTGATCCTGGCCGAGGCCATCGCGGGGGAGGGCAAGCTGCGTCTTCTGGATCTGGCCGATCCCGATGCGCTGTCCGACGCGCTGTTCGGTGTCGAGGTGGCGGCGGTCACCCACGATCCCATTCTGCCGATCGGCACCCGCCGTCAGGTTACCAGGGTCGCCGCCAAGGCGCTGATGCCGGACGCCGAGATGGTGGCGCTTCCCGCGGGCGCACCCTATGGGGCCGTTCAGGTCGATTCGGATGCCTGTACTCTTTGCCTCTCCTGCGCGTCGCTCTGCCCGACCGGCGCCCTAGGCGACAATCCGGACCTGCCGCAGCTCCGCTTCCAGGAGGACGCCTGCGTCCAGTGCGGTCTGTGTTCCAATCTCTGCCCGGAAAAGGCCATCACCCTGGAGCCGCGGCTCAATCTCACCGACGCCGCCTATACGCAGCAGGTGGTGAATGAGGAGGAACCCTTCGCCTGTATCGAATGCGGCGCGCTCTTCGGGGTGAAGTCCACGGTCGACAAGATCATGGAGAAGCTCGCCGGTAAGCACTCCATGTTCCAGAACCCGCAGGCGGCGCGGATGATCCAGATGTGCGACGACTGTAGGGTCAACGCGCAATATCACATGGAAAACAATCCCTTCGCCGGCGGGGAACGGCCGCGTCCGCGGACCACGGACGACTATTTCAGCAAGCGGAGGGATCACTAACTCGGCGGGAGCGGACGGCTATCGGCTGTTGAGCGGCGCCCCGAGATTGGCCGGTTCGATCCCTTCGACGAAAACCAACATGGTCTCGATCTCCTCCAGCGTCATTTCCACCGGCGCGATGGGGGAGGGGAGCTTCTCGTCGAAGGGCGCGGTGACATCGGCGACCTGGGTGAAGGCCGGATGGGGCTTCAGGGTATAGAACGCCCGGAAGCGGGCTTCCCAATCCGCGAAGCTCCTCATCAACGCGAAGGAAGGTGTCGACCCGATGGCGTTCATCCGGTTCCGGTGGTTCACCACGTGGCATCGCCCGCAATGGAGAAGAGAGATTTTTTCGCCAGGTGAGATTTCGGCCGCGCCGGTCCGGTCCGTCGCCAGGGCGGGCGACGACACCAGGAGGGCGTTCAAAAGAAGGACGAGGACAAGAGGCACGCCAACGAACCCTGTTATTTCCAAATACGTTGAAATGGTAGAACCGGGACCGTAAATCCGTCAATCTCCGGCCGGGAAATCGAAAGGGCCATCCAAAGGCCAAGAAAAATGAAAATTATGGGAGCGATCTGATGAGCGAAGATTTCAACATGTCGATGCGGAAATTCCTGAAGCAGGTCGGGGTGACCTCGCAGCAGGCCATCGAAGAGGCCATGCGCGATGCCGGAGACACGGCGGGCAAGAGCTTCGAGGCCAAAGTGGTCCTGACCATCGACGGTCTCGACCTCGAGCATGTCGTCACCGGCAGCATCGAAGGAAAGTCGTAACGTGTCGCTGACCAGAGAGACGGTCCTTTCGACCCTGAAGACCATCAAGGATCCGGCCAATGGGCAGGATCTCGTCGCCGCCGGCCTCGTGCGGGGGCTGAGTGTCGAGGACGGCAGCGTCCGGTTCGTGATGGAAGTGGACCACCGCCGCGCCCAGGAGATGGAATCCCTGCGCGCCGAGGCGGAAACCCAGCTCAAAGCCCTTCCGGGCGCGGAGACGGTGTCGGTCGTGATGACGGCCCACAAGGCCACCGCCCCGGCGCCGGAGATCAACATCTCGCGCCGCTCGGAAGCCCAGGGGCCGGAGATGATCCCCGGGATCGATCGGATCATCGCTGTCGCGTCCGGCAAGGGCGGGGTCGGCAAGTCGACGGTCGCGGCCAATATCGCCTGTGCGCTCGCCGCCGAGGGACGCCGTGTCGGCTTGCTCGACGCGGACGTCTATGGGCCGTCCCAGCCCCGGATGCTCGGCGTGTCCGGCCGACCGGCCTCGCCGGACGGCAAGACGATTTTGCCGATGCGCAATCACGGCGTGACCATGATGTCGATCGGTCTGATGACAAATGACGACCAGGCGGTCGTCTGGCGCGGGCCGATGCTGATGGGCGCCTTGCAGCAGATGATGACCCAGGTCCAATGGGGGGCTCTGGACGTCCTCATCGTCGACCTGCCGCCCGGCACCGGCGACGTTCAGATGACGTTGACCCAGAAATTCGTCGTCGACGGCGCGGTCATCGTCAGCACCCCGCAGGACGTCGCCCTGCTGGACGCCCGCAAGGGGATCGACATGTTCAAACAGCTCGGCACGCCGCTGCTCGGCATGATCGAGAACATGTCGACCCATATCTGTTCGGCCTGCGGCCACGAGGAGCATGTCTTCGGCCATGGCGGCGTCGCCCATGAGGCGGAGAAGCTGGGCATCCCGCTGCTGGCGGAGATCCCGCTCCATCTCGATATCCGGCTGGCGGCCGATGGCGGCGCGCCGATCGTCGTCTCCAAGGCGGGGTCGGCCCAGGCGGAAGGTTTCCGCAAGGTCGCCCGGACGCTGATCGAAGCCGGCAAGGCCTGAGTGCGTTTCGGCATGAGTTCATTCCGATAGGTGAGAGGCGAAACGGTATGGAACCCAGTTTCCCGCCCTTGATGTCCGGCCATCCGGTCGAGGGGGCAGCCGACCCCTTCGACAAGGCCCGGGCTTTGGCCGCGCTCGGCTGCGACGCCGGTACGGTGGCGTACAACATCGGGCAGAACAGCCTCAAAGCGGCGATCGTCTTCGGCCCCGAGGTCCCGTTGGCGAACGCGATGGCGATGCTGCCGTTGTGCGGCGTCGGCTTCCAGAACGCGCTCGGGGCGCTCGGTCCGCCGGAAGTGGCCGTCCATCTCGCCTGGGATGGGCGCATTCTCGTCAACGGCGCCTTCTGCGGTCGACTCCGCGTGGCGGCGTCCACGGTCGATCCGGCGGAGGTTCCCGATTGGCTGGTCGTCGGGCTTGAGCTTCCGCTCTGGCCGGACAGCGACCGTCCCGGGGAAACGCCCGATCAAACGGCGATCTATGCCGAGGGATGTGCCGAGGTCGACCCGACCGGTCTCTTGGAAAGTTGGGCGCGCCATACCCTGGTCGGGATCAACCGCTGGGCCGACGAGGGCGGGAAACCGCTGCACAACGAGTGGCGTCCGCTGGCCTGGCAAATGGGCGAGGATGTCGTCCAGGCCGGGCACAAAGGGACCTTTCTCGGCGTCGACGAGAATTTCGGCATGTTGTTGCGGGACGCGGAGGAAACGCGTCTCATCCCGTTAACCGCCTTGTTGGAGGCAGGATCATGAAACTGGCCCGCGCCATTCACTTCGACGAAAGCGACATGAACGTTTTCCATTCGCCGGCCCGGACCGGGGAATGGTGCATCTCGGGTGGGTTCGAGTTCTCGAACTGGACCGAAGACGATCTCACTGGCAAGGCGCGGCAAGCCTTCGCGAACGGGTGGCTTGGCGGAGAGACCTTCGGACGGGTCACCTTCGTCGCGGTCACGGTCGCCGAAACGGCCGAGGTGGAGCGGCTCGCCGACGGCCTGGCGCAGCATTTCGTCGAGATCTACGGCGCTCCCTCGATCGATGCCGCCCGCTCCGTCGCCCTGGCCGAAATCGAGCATATGGCCGAACTGTGCGAGGACCAGGACCCCAACACCCTGCTGACCGTGCAGCGCGAGTTGACCGAGGCAGGGGTCAGGGAGAGCTTCCGAATGATCAAGCCGCAGGATGCCGGGATCGATCAGTTCGCGATCCACGGCTCCGTCGACTGACGCGAGCGCTGGTGACTTAGCCCGTCTCTTCGGGAAGGAATTGGCAGAGCGTTCTTTCCAACTGGTCGAGGGTGGCCGGCTTGGCCAGGTTCGCCACCATGTTGAGCTGCAGCGCCTCGCCGAGCCGGAAGGCGCTGGCGACGAGTTTCTCGTCCTGGCCGCTGCTGAGTACGATCGCGCTACGGCATTCGCGCCGGGCCAGATCGCGCAGGAACTCGATGCCGTCGGTGTTCGGCATCGTGAGGTCGAGCAGGATGACATCCGGAACCTCGGCCTCATAGGCCGCGCAGAAGTCCAGATAGCGGTCGGAATCGTGGACCCGGAAGCCCAGGCCTTCGGCGACCGTTCGGTAAAACGTCCGGATCTGGGGATCGTCGTCCAAGATCATCAGATAAGACCCAGAAGACATCGTCTTGCCTCTTCTTTCCGCAGACGGTCCCCAACCGCTGCGTCAAATTCTACGTTTCCCTCGCCCCAGTCCCCACTGTGGTCACCGAATCCGCCGGTGCATTCCCCAATGCTCCGACCGATCCACGTTAAGTTGCATATCATAATATGACTTTAGTCTTAGACAAATCAAAAACAAGTTTTAGTTTTTCGGCAATTTCTTCGCGCGCATAGGGTTTTGTCAGCAGATTGCCTGAGATGTCGGAACTATCCGGCCGATCCAGAACAGCGTCGGCATAGCCGCTGGTGAAAATCACCGGTAGAGTTGGCCGGATCCGCCCTGCCATCTCCGCAAGCGATAGGCCGTCCATCTTCCCGGGCATCACGATGTCGGTGACCATCGCATCCAGCGGTTGACCCGAGCGCAGAAGGGCGAGCGCTTCCTCGGCACCGGCCGCGATATGCACGGTGACGCCCAAATCCTCCAGAATCGATTGGGAAACCTCGCGGACATCCTCCCGATCCTCCACCAGGAGGACATCGCCGCTGAGCGGCAGAGCAGGCATTGCAGCCTCGGCCTTCTGCGCTTCCGCCGGAAGGGGGCGGGCGCTGACCGGGAAATGGAGATGTACCGCCGTGCCGCGATCCGGGACGCTTTCGATCCGGACATGGCCGCCGGTTTGCTGCATGAAGCCGAAGACGATGCTGAGGCCAAGGCCCGTCCCTTTGCCGATCTCCTTCGTCGTGAAAAAGGGATCGAACACTTTCTCCAGGAGATCCGGCGGAATACCGGTCCCGTCGTCCCGGACGGTGACGACGACATAGTCTCCGGGTGCCAACTCCGAATCGGATGCGTTGGCCGTGCTGTCGATGCGCTGCTTGGCGGTCTCCAGCACCAAGGTGCCGCCCTCGGGCATCGCATCCCGGGCATTGACGGCGAGATTGAGGATCGCCGCCTCGCATTGGGCGATATCGGTTTCCACTGGTTCCAGATCCGGGGCGTAGCGGCAATCGAGCAGGATTGTCCCACCAAGGCTCTGCCGGATCATCTCCGTCATGTTCCCAAGCAGCGAATTGAGATCCACCACGTCCTTCTCGAGCTTCTGGCGGCGGGAGAAGGCGAGAAGGCGCTTGGTCAGTTCGGCGCCCCTGCCGACCGCCTGAAGGGCCGACTCGATGCAGTGGGCCGCTTTCGGGTCGTCGCCGATCTGTCGCTGGAGCAATTGGAGGTTGCCCATCACCACGCCCATCAAATTGTTGAAGTCGTGGGCGACGCCGCCGGTGAGTTGTCCGACCGCCTCCATTTTCTGCGACTGTGCGAGGCGGCGCTCCATCCGGACCCGTTCGCTGATGTCCTCGTTGAACAGAATGAGGCCGCCGACCTCTCCATCCGGTTTCCGCCAGGGCCGCAGCAGGCGGCGGACCCAGGCTTCCTCGCCGGCCACGCCATAGGCCCTGTCCTTCTCAACGGCGATGGTCTCGCCGGCAAGGCAACGGCGGTGCTGTTCCTTCCAATAATCGGGCAGGGCGGGGAACAGGTCGTAGTGGTTTTTGCCGGTGACCGGCTCCGGCCCAAGCCGGTAGAGCTCGTGCCAGGACCGGCTGGCCATGATGTAGCGCATGTCCTTGTCGACCATCGCCACCGGCAGGGGCACGAATTCGATGAACTGGCGGATCTGCGATTCGGCGATATCGAGATTGCCCTTCACCGCGACCCGGCTCTCGATCTCGCGCAGGACGTTGCCGGAAAGCCGCCGCATCTCCAATTGATCCACGACCACCGCCGCCAGGGTTTGGAGAAACTCGACATCGTCGTCGGCAAACCGCCAGCGGGGCTCCGTGTCGAGAACGCAGAGCGTGCCGAGCCGGTATCCGTCCGGCGTGATCAGCGGCGCGCCCGCATAGAACCGGATCTTGGAGCGGCCGGTGACGAACGGGTTATCGCGGAACCTCTCGTCCTCCAATGTGTCCCGGACCACCAGGGGCTCGTCCTGCTGGATCGCGGTTGCACAGAAGGCCACGCTGCGTTCGGTCTCCCGCACATCCAGGCCGCACACGGCCTTGAACCATTGCCGGTTGACGTCGACCAGGCTGACCAGGGCATAGCGGGCGCCGAACTTCTTCGCCGCCAGATTGACGATACGGTCGTATGCGGGCTCCGCATCGGTATCGAGGATCGCATAGCGGCGCAGGGCGGCGATGCGGTCCGCTTCCGCCGCGTCGTGGGTATCCCCGTCGATATCCGTTATCTCCTGCGCCTTTTGGCGCTCCGATACCATGTCGGTCATTGTCGTTGCCCTGTTCCCAACGTCCTGTCCCCAACGTCTTGTTCATGACGTTTCGGGAATCCTCTCATAATTCAATGGGCTAGGCGACTCTCCACAAGGACAACCTCTTCCCGTTTACGTTGCCGATCCCGGTTCAGATCGCTGACGGGCGAAGCCGGACGTCCTAGCCCGGCCGCTCCAGCCCGGCATGGGCGCGGGCGAGGGCGGCCATCTTCTCCGCGACGTCTCCCTCGGGCAGGGCCGTCCGACGAGTGGTCAGATCGACATGGAGCAGAAGCTGGCGGCCGGTGGCGAGAAGCTGGCCCTTCCCGTGATACATGCGGTGGAAGAGCTCCAGTTTCTTGCCTTCACCCCGCAGGACCTGGGTGGTTACTCGGATCGGGTCGCCGACATGGGTCTCTTCCAGGAATTTGGTCGTGATCTCCACCGTGAAAAAGGATTTCCCGGACGCGATGTACTCGGCATCGGCGCCCACCATCCGCATCACGGTGTCGGCGGCGTCGGAAAAGACCTGGCCATAGCGGCTCTCGTTCATATGGCCGTTATAGTCGGCCCAATCGATCGGCACGGTCCGCTCGACGGTGACGAAAGGCTCCGTCGTATCGGGCTCTTTCGGGGCGAGCTTCCGGTCCGTGTGGTTCAAGAGCGCGCCGGCGCCCCAGTCCCGGCCTTTCAACGCCCGCATCATGGCAACCAGATTGTCGTCCCGGATGCGTTCCAACTCGCGAATCGTATGATGGCCGGATTGGGCGTCCGACTGGTCGGCGATGGTCTTCACCAGATCGTCGGTTAGATCCGGTACATCCATCAGCTTGGTCCAGGGCCATTTCAGGGCCGGGCCGAACTGGGCGATGAAATGTGCCATGCCGGCCTCGCCGCCCGCCACCCGGTAGGTCTCGAACAGGCCCATCTGCGCCCAGCGCAGGCCGAAGCCGAAGCGGATGGCGTCGTCGATCTCCTCTGTGGTGGCGACGCCGTCCTTGATCATCCACAGGCCTTCGCGCCAGACCGCTTCGAGGAAACGGTCGGCGATATGGGCGTCGATCTCTTTGCGGACGATGAGCGGCTTCATGCCGAGATCGGTCAGGATGTCCGCCGCCTTCGCCGTGGTATCCGGCGATCCCACCAGTTCGACCAGTGGCAGGAGATAGACCGGGTTGAACGGATGGGCGACGATGATCTGGTCGGGGACATCGGCCATCGATTGCAATTCGGACGGTTTGAACCCGGAGGTCGACGAGCCGATGACCGCGTCTGCCGCGCAGAACGCCTGAATCTGATCGAAGGCGCGTTGCTTCATTTCGAGCCGTTCAGGAATGCTCTCCTGAATCCAGGCGGCTCCGGCGACCGCGTCCTCGATCCGGTCGCGGAAGGTCAAGGTTCCTTCCGGCGGCAGCGCCACCTCGTGCAAGGCGGGCAGGGATCGGCGGGCGTTGTCCATCACCTCGCCGATCTTCCGTTCGGCTTCCGGGTCCGGATCGTAAACCGCGACGTCCCAGCCCATCAGCAGGAACCGGGCGGCCCAGCCGCCGCCGATGACGCCGCCGCCGACGATCGCCGCTTTGTGGTTCGTGATCTCGGGGCGGCTCATTTCGGTGCCCGTTTGGTGAGGTTGAGCTTTTTGCGGACCTCTTCCGGGCCGATCACCCGGGCGCCCAGATTCTCAATGATCGACACCGACTTTTCGACCAGTTGGGCGTTGGTCGCCAGCACGCCCTTTTCGAGATAGAGATTGTCCTCCAGCCCGACCCGGACATTGCCGCCGGCCAGCACCGACGCGGCGACATAAGCCATCTGGTTCCGCCCAAGCGAGAAGGCCGAGAAGGTCCACTCGTCGGGCACGTTGTTCACCATCGCCATGAAGGTGTTGAGGTCGTCCGGCGCGCCCCAGGGCACCCCCATGCAGAGCTGGACCAGGGCGTCCGGTTCCAGAACGCCGTCCTTGACGAGCTGTTTCGCATACCAGAGATGCCCCGTGTCGAAGGCCTCGATTTCAGGCTTCACCCCGAGATCGGTCATCATCCGGCCCATCGCCTGCAGCATACCCGGCGTGTTGGTCATGACATAGTCGGCTTCGGCGAAGTTCATCGTGCCGCAGTCGAGGGTGCAGACCTCCGGCAGGCAGGCGGCGACATGGGCGACCCGGTCGCTCGCGCCGATCATGTCCGTGCCCTCCACGGTCGGTAGCGGGTTTTCGGTGCCGCCGAACACCATATCGCCGCCCATGCCCGCGGTCAGGTTGAGGACCACATCGACCTCGGCCGAACGGATCCGGTCGGTGACCTCGCGGTAGTAGTCGAGCTTGCGCGACGGCGTGCCGGTCTCCGGATCGCGGACGTGGCAGTGGACGACCGCGGCACCGGCCTTGGCCGCCGCGATGGCGCTGTCGGCGATCTGTTGCGGGGAGCGGGGGACATGCGGGCTTCGGTCCTGCGTGCCTCCCGATCCGGTCACGGCACAGGTGACAAAGACCTCGCGGTTCATCTCCAACGGCATGAGGGCGCTCCCCTTTCTTGGTTCCGACAGTGGATGGCGTATCATAGGGGCGTGACCGACCCTGGGAATGCAGTTTTGGCCCGATAACATGCAAAATCCGTCCAAGCCGTCCGTGGCCGACCGTTCGGATCCGGCCTTCGCCTTCGACGAGGCCGCCCTGATAAGAGCCATTCGGCTCCTGACCGACCCCGGAGACGGGCGAGGGAATGGGACGTTGAATCGCCTTGCCGGGGCAGGGTTTCCCGAGGTGGGGTTGCCCGAGGGGGGGATGGGTGAGATGGCGGCGCTGGAGACACTGGCCCCGCTCGTTGTCGGTGGCGCCCGGGATCTGGGCACCGTGCACGGGTTCGATCATATGGACCCGCCCACACCCTGGGTTACCTGGGTCACGGCGCTGTGGGACGCCGCGCTCAACCAGAACCTGCTTCATCCGGATGTCGCCCCGGTGGCCCGGCAGATCGAGGCGCGTGTCGTCGATTGGCTGACGCCCTTCTTCGGCATGGGCGGCGGGCACATGACGCCCGGCTCCACCATCGCCAATCTGACGGCGCTGTGGGCGGCGCGGGAGATCGCCGGCGTCGAGACCGTCGTCCATTCGAAGGCGGCTCATCTCTCGGTGCCGAAGAGCGCCCATCTCCTGGGATTGCGGGCCGTGGCCGCGGAGATCCTGGCGGACGGCGGGATCGATCCGGCGGCCCTGCCGGGCGAGATGGCCAAGGCGGCGCTGGTGTTGACGGCCGGCACCACCAATCACGGCGCGATCGACGCGCTCGGTTTGGCCGGGCGGGCCGCCTGGACCCATGTGGACGCGGCCTGGGCCGGTCCGTTGCGCCTCTCCAAACGATACGGGTCTCTCTTGGACGGCATCGAGTGGGCGGACTCGGTCGCCGTCTCCGCCCACAAATGGCTGTATCAACCGAAGGAATCGGGGCTCGTCCTGTTTCGCGACAACGCCGCGGCGGAACGGGCGGTATCCTTCGGCGGGTCCTATCTCGCCCTGCCGAATGTCGGTGTCCTCGGATCCCATGGGGCCGTTGCGGTGCCGCTTCTCGCGACCCTCATGGCCTGGGGGCGGGAAGGTGTTGCGCGGCGCATCGACAGGGGTATGGCCGATGCGGCGGCTCTCCACGCCTGGCTATCGGAACGGTCAGATGTCGCGGTTTACGGCCCGCCGACCACCGGTGTCTTTCTTTGGCGACCGCACCACCGGCAGCCGGAGGCGGTACGCGCGAGCCTGCCGGTGGGCACCGCCTCGCTGACCCGGATCGACGGCCGGTCGTGGCTGCGCCAGGTCGCCGCCAATCCGATGGCGGAGGTGGCCGAACTGAAACGGGCGATCGACCGGGCTCTGACCGCTTGACGAAGATCAAGGCGGCGGCCAATCGAAACGCCGAAGGTCTTGCAAAACACCGACGGAGAGGGAACAGGGACATGTTCAAGAAGATCATGGTGGCGGTCGATCTGGAACACCAGGAGAAGGCGGAGAAGGCCATCGCGATGGCCGCCAATCTGGCCAAGCAGTACGGCGCCGAAGCCCTCATGGTCGGGGTGACCGGCACCGGGTTCAGCCGCGCCGCCCCCTTGCTGGAGAAGTACTTCAACGAGCTCGACGCCTTCACCAAGGAGCAGAGCGGCAAACATGGCGTGGACTTCGCGCCGACTCCGGTGGTCTGCGCCGACCCCGCCGCCGAACTGCACGGCATGCTGCTGGACGAGATCGAAAAGCAGGAGGCGGACCTGTTGGTCATGGGCTCCCATAAGCCCGGCATGCTCGATTACCTCCTCGGCGGTCATGCCGGGCATATGGCGACCCACGCCCCGATCTCGGTTCTGGTGGTCCGCTAGAGGGAAGGGCCGGCTGGAACATCCCAGACTTGCCTTGGCCATTCACCCGTTGCCGAAAGCCCGTTCGCTGAACCATATAGAAGGCTTATTGCTTTTGTATTTGGACGGTGAATTGCCATGTCTTCCCTCAAGGTCTGTACCGTACTGTGTGGCCATGTGCCTGAACCGGCCCAAGCGGTGATACCGGATTATGCCGCCTGCTTCGAAGACCTTTTGAGGCCTAGCCTGCCGGAGGCCGAATTCGGCAAGGTGGCGGTGGTCGACGGGATCGAGCGGGTCGAGGACGTGCATGCCCACGACGTATACGTGTTTTCGGGGAGCCCGAAGGGTGTCTACGAAGACCATGATTGGATCGCGGATACCGAGCAACTCGTCCGCGACGCCCACGACGCCGGAAAGACCCTGGTCGGGATATGTTTCGGACATCAGCTCATTTCTCAAGCCCTCGGCGGCAGGGTCGAAAAGTCGGACAAGGGTTGGGGTGTGGGGGCGCATACCGTGGATGTCGTGGCGCCGGAGCCCTGGATGCTGCCCGCCTTGCCGGAGGGGCGTTCCCGCCTCAATGTCCTGGTGTCGCATCAGGACCAGGTGATCGAGCCGCCGGCTGGGGCGAAAACGCTGATCTCCACGGATTTCTGCCCGCATGGGATGCTGCGGATCGGCGACCGGGTGCTCACCATGCAGGGGCATCCCGAGATGGTGCGGGAGATCGTCGAGGTGATCCTGGAGATGCGCAAGGATGTCTTCGAGCCCCATGTCTATGAGGGCGGTTGGAAATCGCTCGAAAAGGACCTCGATCACGACGTGCTCGGACAATGGATCGGCGCCTTCATCCGCGAGGCGACGGCAAAGAAGGAGGCGGCGTGACCGTTTTCGAGAAAAACGTGGCCGCGCTGGCGGCCCGCATCCCGGATGGGGCGAAGATCGCGCTGCCGCCGGATTACTCCTATTGCGCCAATGCCTTGGTCCGGGCGCTCGTGCGGCGCCGGGCCAAGGGCCTTCATTTGGTGGGCGTGCCGGCCTTCGGTTATCAGGGCGATCTCCTGATCGGGGCGGGCTGTGTCGACACGGTCGAGACGGCGGCTGTCACCATGGGCGAGTACGGGCTGGCGCCGCGCTTCACCGCGGCGGTGAAGGCGGGTGAGCTGCGGCTGCTGGACGCCACTTGCCCGGCGATCCATGCGGGCCTCCAGGCGGCCGAACGCGGCGCCCCGTTCAGCGTGATGCGGGGGCTGATCGGCTCCGACATTCTGGCAAGGCGTCCCGACTGGCGGGTCATCGACAATCCCTTCGCCGCCCAGCAGGGCATCGAGGGGCGCGACCCGGTGGTGGCCATCCCGGCGCTGAAGCCGGATGTGACGGTGTTTCACGCCCCCAAGGCGGATCGCTTCGGCAACGTCTTCATCGGGGTGCGGCGGGAATGCATGGTCATGGCCCATGCCGCGTCCCAGGCCGTCATCACGGTGGAACGGATCGTCGACGGCAATCTGCTGGACGATGTGGAAACGGCGGCGGGGACGATCCCCAGCCTCTATATCACCGCACTCGCCGAGGTGGCCCGGGGGGCGTGGCCCCAGGCGCTGCCCGGCAACCAGGGATATGCCGCCGACGCGGTGCATCTGCGCGATTATGCCCGTCAGGCGAAAAGCGCCGAGGGCTTTCAGGCCTATCTCGACGCCCATGTATTGGAGCCCCTAGCGGAACCGGCACTGTCATGACGGTGGAGACGCAGACCGGCGATAAATCCCAGGACGCTCTGCCGGAGGACATTCTGATTTCCGCGATCGCGGAGATGCTCGAGGGCCTCGGCCATGTGGCCATCGGGGCGTCCTCCCCGATCCCCATGGCGGCGGCCCTGCTGGCCAACGCCCGGACCGGCGGTCGTCCACAAGTTTCCGTTCTCGGCTCGCAGGATCATAACTTCTTCACCGACGGGGCGAAGGAGTTGTTCGACTGCGCCGGCCAGGGCCGGATCGACGCCTTTTTCCTCGGCGGCGCGCAGATCGACGGCCAGGCCAACATCAATCTGGTCAGCATCGGGGATCCGGACCGTCCCAAGGCCCGCTTCCCCGGCTCCTTCGGATCGGCGCATATGTATTACGTGGTGCCCCGCGTGATCCTTTTCCGGCTCGAGCACACCCCCCGAACCCTGGTCGAGCGTGTCGATTACATCTCCGCCCCCGGCCTGAGCGAGCCCGGGGTGTTTCGGCCGGGCGGGCCCTATGCCCTGATCACCGACCGCTGCCTCTTCCATTTCGACAAGGGTCAGGGGCGTTTCCGGCTCGTCAGCGTGCATCCCGGCCATACGGTCGAGGAGATCCGGGAGCAGACCGGTTTCGCCTATGAAGAGCCGGATCACGTGCCGGAAACGGCCGTTCCTGACCGGGAGACGGTCGCCCTGCTCCAGGGTCCGATCGCGGATCAGCTCGCCAAACTCTATCCGGATTTCGCCACCCGCGTTTACGGGCGCTAGTTATCAACCTATGGTATCGACGAGGGATGGCGCCCTCGTCGATCTATGGTGGGGTGGCCATGATGTCCTCTGAGACAACCCGCAGGGATAACGTCCCCCTGGGTGTCGGTACGATCCTTGCGACAGTGTTCGCGTTATCCTTTGGCGATGCGCTGATCAAGGCGGTGGGCGCTGGGGCCTCTTTCGGCATCTGGCAGCTTTTCGCCGTGCGATCGCTCCTTGCTTTGCCGGTGCTGCTCGGGGCCGCGCTTTTGATGTTCGGAGCCGGCGCGCTTCGCCCACAGTCGCTGTTCTGGATCGGCATCCGATCTGCGCTTCTGGTGGCGATGTGGATCGCTTACTACGTCTCGCTCCCGCTGCTACCGCTGCCTGTTGCGGCGGCGGCCTACTATACCTTGCCGCTTTTCATCGTTGTTTTTGCGGCGCTTTTCGGTGGGGAAACCGTCGGTCCCGTACAATGGTTAGCCGTCGCCATAGGTTTCTTGGGCGTTCTCACCATCTTGCGGCCAGGTGGTGACTCCTTCCAAGCCGCGGCTTTGCTGCCAATCCTCGCTGCGATGTTGTACGCCGTCGCAATGATCCTCACCCGGACCCATTGCAGAAACGAGCATCCCGTTACTCTCGCGCTCGGCCTCAATGCGATGTTCATCTCGATCGGGGTCGCCGGTCTGGGGTATGGGGCAATGCGTCCGGAGGCGATGACCGGTTTTCTCGACGCTGAGTTCGTCCCGATGGCCTTCGAAGAGTGGCGTTCCCTGGTGATCCTGGCGGCACTCTTGATCGTGGCGTCGGTCGGAACAGCGATCGCCTATCAGGCGGCACCGGCATCAACGGTCGGGACATTTGATTTCGCCTATGTCGCCTTCGCGCTGATCTGGGGACTGGTGATCTTCGACGAGCACCCCGACGCGCTGGGCTTGCTCGGGATAGGACTGATTGTCGGTGCTGGTGTGATCGCGGTCCGTCGCCGCCGATAGCCTTCGACCGGTCCGTCCAGTCCGGTCCGTCCAGTCCGGTCCGTCCAGTCCGGTCCGTTCAGTCCGGTCCTGGCCATCCCCCTTCCGCGCTTTTTTTGAATCATCCAACCCCCATCGGCACGGGCGAAGCCGCCCCTGGTCGCAAAGCATGTCCACGCCGGCACGGTACGAAAGAGGAAACTTTAAGATTGAAATAGATGATTATTATGTTATTCAAAACGCGCACAATCATTCGAATTAGATGCATTTAAAATATCAAAGTATGCGAGTGGTGGTTTGCCGACCTTTCGAACCGAGGGAGGGTGACGTGGAAGAGCAGCGCCGGAAAATCGATGACATCGTGGACGACGAGGATGTCGGCCCCTTCACCGAGCTCGGTCCGAAGGCCTATGCCGTGGGAACGTTCGAGATCACGGACGCGGTCAAGAACGCGTTCGACGACTTGCCGCTGGACCCCTATTGCGGGGCCGGCCGCGGGGCGGCGACGCAAGGCCGGCATCGCTATCGCCGATATGACGACTTCAAGGCGACCTACGATCCGGGCCTGGGCCGGTGGCGGCTGGAGCTGCTGCCGCACCGGCCGTTCATTCAGCACCCCAAATTCAACAAGGCGGTCGGCGGCATCGCCCGGCATCTCGAGCCCCTGAAGGTCCATCCGGAAACCGAGATGAACTCGATCTTCAACACGTTCGGGTTCGACAAGAGCCAACCCATCCACGCGAAGATCCACCAGATCCGGGTGATCACCACGAAGGATATCCAAGGTATCGCCATCGCCGAGGGGGCGCATCGGGACGGCCAGGAATGGCAGATCGTGGCCGTGTTCGACCGGGTCAACGTCAAGGGCGGCCAGAGCCAGTTCCTGCCGACCGGGGGCGGCGAACCCTTCTTTGCCCGGACCCTGGAGCCGGGGGAGGTGGTCTGCAACGAAGACGCCAAGATGTGGCACAACGCGACCGACCTCTCGCCCGAGGACGAGGATCGGCCGGGCCATCGGGACATCTTCATCGTCGCGACCAACCGGTGGCACAAACGGCGTTACGGGACCGATTTCGAGGAAGCCTCGCTGCGGAACGGCGAATCGGATTGGGCGACGGAGCATCCGGACGAGGTCGCGGAAGTGCGCGAAGCCTCCTAGGCCCATGATCCAGGCCCATGATCCAGGCCCATGATCCAGGCCCGTTACCCAGGCTGGGGAGGGGGCTCCGGCGCCCAATACACCTAGGCAGACCGCCATTCTTTCTGAAAGGCCGATGTGACGATGCGCGACCCCGATGTTGTGGAGCCCTTTCTCGATCTGTCGATTGGCGAGGCGGTCGCCCTGGCGGAGGCCCATGACACTCCACTCTTCGTCTATGACGAGCCCTATTTCGAAACGCGGGTCCGCGGTTTCCGGGATCAGTGGGCCGGATGGTTTCCGACCGGGACCGTCTATCTCTCCTACAAGACCAACTATATGCCGCAGCTCTGCCGTACGGCGCACCAGGTGGGGTTGGGCGCCGACGTGGTTTCCGGGTATGAGTTGGAGCACGCGCTCAGGCTCGGTGCGGCGAAGACCGTCTTCAACGGTCCCCTTAAGCGTCGCCACGAACTGGAAAGGGCGGCCGTCAACGGCGTCGGGATCAACGTTGATCTGCCCGAAGAACTCGACATCCTGGCCGGCCTGCACGGTTCGGGCGCCATTCCGGAACCCCGCTTGGGCCTGCGGGTCAATCCGGGCCGGCCGGTCTACACCAGCGCCGACACAAGCTTCCTCGACGAACACCGCCTGAAGCAGCGGACCGGCAAATTCGGCTGGCCGATCGAGGGGGGATTCGCGGACAGGATGGCGGACGGCATCGCGGCGGCCGGGTTCACGCTCCGGATGGTGCATGCGCATCTTAACTCCCAGATCACCCGCGCAGACCGGATGGTCGAGGCGCTCGGCCCCGTTCTCGCGTTCGTGCGCCGGCTCAAGGACCGCGGCGTTCCGGTAGAAGAGCTGAATGTCGGGGGCGGTTTCGGGGTCCCGGGCATGGTGCGGGCGAAACGGGGTTGGTGGGGCGCGCTCAAACAGAGCATGGGTGAACCGATGGAGCCCGAGGAACCGGAGGCGTTCGATCTGAACGTCTTTTGCGGGGGGCTCCGCCGGGAGTTGGAAAGGCTGGATCTGCTCGGTTTGGAGATCTGTTGCGAGCCGGGGCGCTATCTGTTCTCGCCGAGCATGACGCTGCTGACACGGGTCATCGGTCTAAAGGCGTTCGACGACAAGACCTGGCTGCTGCTCGACGCGGGCCTGCATATCCTGCCGACGGCCTCCTTCGGGGAGACGCGGCGGTTGCGGTTTCTCGATGTCGGCGCGGGGCGGGAGCATGCGTCGGACGACCTGATCGACTGTGCGATCGGCGGGCCGCTTTGTTACGAGGGCGATGTCGTTATGGCGTCGGCCAAGGTGCCCCGCGGGCTGAAGAGCGGGGATCTGGTTCTGATCTCCGACGCCGGAGCCTACACAGTCTCCAGATCCACGAATTTCAATCAGCCCAGGGCGGCGGTCGCCCTACGGGACGGGCAGGCGGGGCGCATCATCTGGAGAAGAGAGACCTACGATGACATCTTCGCTTATGCGACGTGATGCATCCGTTTCGGATGCCACGGTGGACCGGAGGCCCGTCTTCCTGTGGGCGACGCCCCGGTCGGTTTCCACCGCTTTCGAGCGGGTCATGAAGAACTCCGCCCATCTCGACATTTGCCACGAGCCCTATACCGAAGCCTATTACTTCGGGCCGGACCGGGTCTCCGACCGCTATGGCGACCTTCCCGGCGACCGGGACCTCGAGCAGTTCAGCCGGGCGGCGACCAATGGCAGGATGTTGATGGAAATCGCCTCGAAGCGGGTGTTCATGAAGGAACTCGCGTTCCAGGCCGAGCGGTATATCGACGATGACCTGCTCGGTTCCGCACTGAACCTGTTCATCACGCGGCATCCGAGAAACGTCTACGCCTCGCTTGTACGGATCAAGCCCGACTTCACGGAGGAGGAGTTCGGTTTCACCGCGCTCAAACGGGTTTACGACCGGGTCAAGGGGCTGCGGCAGGAGACGATTGTCGTGGACGGCGACGCGTTCCGGCGCGCGCCCGAACCGGTTGTCGAGCGGGTCTGCGCGTTCATTCGGGTGCCCTTTTCGCCGGACCTGCTGCATTGGGATGACGGCCGGATCCGCGACTGGAAGCCGGAGGAATCCCAATCCCAGTCGAAATACCACGCGACCCTGGAGAGCAGCCGGACGGTGCTGCCACCCGAGACCGGCCGGTTGCCGCCGCCGCGGCCGGAACATCGGGAAATCCTTGAATTCTCGGAAAAAGTGTATAGCGATATCCTTCATGACCAAGGATGCCCGCGATGCCGAGAACCTTCCTGATCTTCCCAGACGCCCATGGCATTCCCCGTGGAAAGCTCGTCAATGACGGCTACCGGGACGGATTGGAGATCGGCTGTGCGTCGGGCGTGTTCTCCAAGGATATTTTCGGTATCCCCCAGCTTTTCGACATCCTGGCCACCCCGTCCGGTGCGGCCGACATCCGGATCCGGCCAGAGGATGGTGTCGCCCTGGATTTCGCGCCCCGACCGGCCTTTTTGCCGGAGTTTCTGTTCGGGGCGTCGGCGGTCGCCATCGGGACGGTCACGGATCCAAGTCAAGCCCCTCATCCGCTCGATTTCCGCCGAATCCTGAGGGATCTGATCGCGGAGCATTCGGATCTCGGCCGCTATCGGTTCGGCGGCGAGCTTGAATTCTTCCTGCGGCCGCACCACGATATCCCGTCCTTCCGGCCCGACGGTCAGGCCTACGCCTTCAGCTCCGCTGTGACCCTGCAGGGCTGTTTGGACGCAATGATGGCGGCCCTCGATCATGTGGGAATCCCCTGGGAGGGGTTTTCCCAGGAGAACGACCTCAACCAGTTCGAATTCTCGTTGGGGCACAGCGGCCCGCTGGCGCAGGCGGACCGGATCTTTCTGGCCCGTTTCGTGATGCGGAATGTCGCCGCCGCCCATGGTCTGCGATGTACCTTCACGCCGGTCCTGGACCGGGCGGGGTCGCCCAGCAACCTCCATCTTCACATCTCCGATCCGGAGGCCGCCGGTATCGACGCCCTGTGTCACGCCGCGATGACCGCGCTGGGCGGGCCCTTTCTACCGCTCTGCCCGACGCGGAACGGGCGGTTGGTCCAGCACATCGATTCCTTCTCCTCCAAGAAGGCCGATATGGGGGAGGGGCATCGCTTCAGGGCCTTGCGTATTCTCCGCGACGGCAGCGGGGATCGTATCGAACTGAGGACCCCCACCGCCGATGCCAATCCCTATCTGGCCATCCTGATGGTGCTGGCCTGCCTGCGGTATGTCGGCGGCGCGCCGGAGGGGGCCGAGCCGTCTCCACTCGAGCGCGACATCGCCTGGGATTTCGAAACAAGCATCGCCAATTTCGCCGCCGATCCCATCGTCCGCTCGGTCCTCGGCGAGGAGACGATCGATCTGTACACCGCGATGAAACGGCTGGAGGGCGCGCAGTTCGACGAAATGGACTTCAACGAGTCGATTTCCCGGCTGCAAGCCGTCATCTAGATGGATTTCGCGAACGGCTTGGCGTTCTGCCTCGGCATCCAAGCCCTTGCGATGCTGGTGCCGGGACAGAACCATTTCATGCTGCTGTCCATGTCGTCTGCGGGCCGTCTCGCCCTGGTGATGACGGTGCTGGGCATCGCATCCGCCGGTGTGATCTTTTCGACCGGCGTCATCCTGAGCATCTGGTTCGGCGGGCAGGCGGTAAGCGATCTGTCCTTTACCGTGCTGAGCCTCATGGGCGCGCTTTATCTCGTCTATCTCGGGTCGAAGCTGGTCGGCATTTTCGTCAGCCGCTTCAAGGAACGTCTCGCCGGGGGCGGTGATGCGTCGACGCCGGCTGTCGCCTTGGAGGCCGGGAAGGGACGTCGGTGGCCCGCGGCCTTCCGGTCCGGTTTTCTCGTCAATATCTCCAACTCGAAATCCGCCCTGTTCTTCGCCAGCATCTTTTCGACGACGCTGCCCCTGGCGGACCTCGCCATTCCCTATCTCGCGGTGGCGGTCATCGCCTTCTTCCTGAATTCGGTTCTGTTTCACGGCATGGTCGCCGGGGTCTTCATGGTCCCACGGGTCCGCGACGTCCTTCTGCACTACAACCTCTTCATCCAATTGATCGCGGGATCGGTCTTTTTGGTCTTCGGGTCGGTCTATGCCTATTACGCGGTCGCAACGCTCCTGGCCGCCCGCCCGCTGGGGATGTGAGGCGTCTGGCCTTCAGGCGGCCACGGGCAGCGCGATGCTGACCGTGGTCCCTTTGCCGAGCTGGCTTTCGATCTCCAACTGCCCGTTGTGCATTTCGACGATGTGTTTCGCGATCGGCAGGCCGAGCCCGGCGCCGCCATACTCACGGGTCAGCGTAGCGGCGACTTGTTGGAAGGGCAGGGTCACGTCGATGAGGCGGTCCGGCGGGATCCCGATGCCGGTGTCCGAGACGGATAGGATCCGATAGCCGTCGCTCGTCGAGATGTGGACGGTGATCCGGCCGCCCTCATGGTTGAACTTGACGGCGTTCGAAAGCAGGTTGATGAGCACTTGGCGCAGCCGCAGCGGATCGCCCGTGACGCAGCAGTCCCTCTCGGTGTTCTCGATGACAAGGTCGATCTCTTGGGCGTCGATCTGCGGTTTCAGATAGCGGGCGGCTTTTTCCACCACCTCGGCGATATCGGTCCGCTGCATGGATAGGGATAGGGATAGGGTGCCGGCCTCAATGGACGATAGATCGAGGACGTCGTTAATGATGCCGAGGAGATGGTGGCCCGCCTCGTGGATATCTCCGGAATACTCGATGTAGCGGTCGGACCCCAGCGGGCCGAAGCTCTCATGCTTGAGGAGCTCCGAGAATCCGATGATGGCGTTGAGTGGCGTGCGCAGCTCGTGGCTCATGGTGGCGAGGAAGTGCGACTTCGCATGGTTCGCCTCCTCCAGCTTTCGGATGGCGTCGGTGAGCGCCTGCTCCCGTGCCTCGGCCTCGGTGATGTCGCTCAAAGTGGCGACATAGCCTTCGAACCCCGGGGCGGAAAGAGGCGCGCAACTGATGGAGAGCGGGAAATCCGTCCCCCCGGCGCGGTGCCCGGTGCCCCGGCGCGAACCATTTAGGAAGGCCGCAACGCCCTCTTCTCCGGTGTGACCTTGCTCCGGATCAAGGTCGATCAAGTCCGTCAGTGTTGTGCCGGAGAGCGCATCGGGCGCCCTCCCGAAGATACGACCGGCGTTGGCGTTGAAATCCTGAATGACGCCTTTCCGGTCCGTCAGCATCACGCCTTCGTCAATCGCTTCCAAAATAAGCTCCAGCCGGCGCCGGCCGAACTCCGAATGCCGGTAGGAGGCGTTGAGGTCCCGATGCATGGAAACCAGGGTGCCGCCGAGATCGTCCAATTCATTCGGGAAGGGACGATGGCCGGATAGAGAGGGGACAGTTCCCGCCTCTTCCCCGAGTTTCAGACTTCCCGCGAAGTCCCTCAGGCCGACGATATGGCGCACAACCAGGCGCTGGAACAACAGCAACATGAAGCCCGCGACGAGGAACGTCTTCACGCCATTGGAAAGCAGGATCGTAACGGCCTGATCGATCAGATGGCCGTAGACGCCGTCAAGGGTGGCGACGACCTCGAACTCGCCGAGCAGTTGCTCGGTGCCGCGGTTGACGATAACGAGCGGATGAGCCGTGCGTAAAACCCGCTCTTCCGCGTCCCGCCCGGCCTCGACCCAGATGTCGCTTGCTTCCCGGATCACCACATATTGGATATCCGGCAGTTTCGCGATCCCATCGAGCTGTACCTGAGCCAGTCTTTGATTGGTTTCCCAAAGCGCGCTTTCCAGGCTTTCATGGGAGATCTCTTTAATCAGCGCGAGCCTCGATTCAAGCGCGCTCACACCGCTTCGGTACTCGAGATAGAGCTGTATCGACGTAATGATCAGCGTGATGCTGGAACTGGCGAGCACGATGTACAGGACCAAGCGGCGGGCCAAGCCAGGGTTGGCCGATACCGGACTTTCAAGGGTATCGCCGGAGGAGGCCTTGTCGAGGGGCATTTAGCGCACGAACTCCGCCTGCGGTCTCAAAACCCGGTCCAGGTCGAGATGCCGCCGCGGGCGACGAACTGCTCGTGGATCGGTCGGAGGACCCGGTCGTAGACGGTCTTGCGATAGCCATTGTCGATCAGGCATTGGAGCGCCCGGGTTAAAGGGGCGACGATTTCTTCGTGTTTCTTATGGAGATAGACGTAGAGATTCAGTTTTGCCAAAGAGGGCTCGACGATCCGGAGATCGTGAACATCCCTGCTGTTCGCGTACACCACCCCCATCCAGCGATTGAACAGGGCCACGTCGATCCGGCCTTTCTCCAGGAGAGTGAAAAGCTGGTCCGGCGTTTCCGCGACGATCCGGTCGGTCCTATCGGTGACCCGTGCCTCGAAAACCTTCCAGCCGCGGATATAGCCAACTCTATAATTCTCCAGCCCTTTCCAGCCTTGGAAGGAAACCCCCGGATCGAGGGCGAAGCCGACGAAGTCCATGCCGGAATAGGGGGCGTCCACCCTGATCAGGTTCGGATACTCTTCCTCAATGCCTTTGACCCGGAAAGCATCGCCATCGTCGATCCCTTCATTGGCGTTCCGCAGGGCGCGCTCGGGTGGCAAGTGATGGATCTTGGCCTTCCGGTCGAGCTTCCCAAAGGCTTCGGAGATCATATAGTCCAAGATCCCGGTGCCTTCGGGGGTGGTGAAGGGGGCTCTCGCCGCGGCGTTCAAGGCGATTTCCGGACCTTGCAGGCTCGGAAATGAATCGCAGTTCGAAGCGTATACAGGTGCCGTTGCCGCCCAAGCCGACAATACGGCAACAAGGGCTGCAAGTCGCATGTTCCAGGGTGGCGTCATGATTCCGACTTACCTCATGAAGGTGATCGGCGCACCATTACAGGAATAGGTTAAGTCTCGATTAAAATACTCGGTCGGCAAGTTTCTTAAGGCTTATTAACATATAAAGGGGGCGGCATTTGGCCATTGCCCTCAAGTATTCAAGCAAAGCGTTAATATTGCATTATAGTTTCCTTTAAAAATCGAATCCGCATCAAGCGGGTGGGCGGGACGATTTGCGGTCTCTCGCCGGAACGCGGATTGAGCCTTACGCTTTGGTGCTTTTCGCAAGCGGGGCGTTCCAGGTTCTCCCAAGATCAATACCAGGCGTCGGGCAGCGCTTCCTTGCGTTTGGCGACGAAGGCGGCGAGCGCCTCGTCCACCGCAGGATCGAGGGGCGGCTGCTCGTAGGTGTCCAGCAGATGCCGGACCCGTTCATGGGCGCGGACGGTCATATCCTTCGCTCCCTTCTCCTCCCAGCTCTCGACATTCTCGCTGTCCGAAAGCGCCGGCTCGTAGAAAGCGGTTTGGTAGTGCCGCATGGTATGGCCGCAGCCGAGGAAATGGCCCGCCGGCTCGACCTCGTCATAGGCGTCCCGTGCGAGGCCTTCGGCGCTGACGTCGAGGCCATCCATCAGGCGCTGATAGGCCCCGAGCCGGTCCGCGTCCATGACCAGCTTTTCGAAGCCGGTACATAGGCCCCCCTCCAGCCAGCCGGCGGCATGCAGCACGAAATGCGCCCCCGCCATGACGGTCGAATGCATGCTGTCCGCGCTCTCATAGGCGGCCTGGGCATCGGCGATCTTGGACGCGGTGAGGGAGCCGCCGCAGCGCAGCGGCAGACCGAGCCGGCGGGCGAGCTGGCCGATCACATAGTTCGAGAGCACCGGTTCGGGCATCCCGAAGGTCGGTGCGCCGGACTTCAGGCTCATGGACGATAGGAAGTTCCCCATCACGAAGGGGGCACCGGGCCGGACGATTTGCGAGAAGGCGCAGCATATCATCGCTTCGGCCAGGGCCTGGGCGACGGACGCTGCTGTGCTGACCGGTCCCATGGCGCCGGAAAGGATGAAGGGGGCGACCACGATCCCCTGGCCCGCGCCGCAATAGGTCCGGATCGCCTCGGTCACCACCTTGTCGACCAACAGCGGTGAGTTGGTGTTCACATTGCCCATGATCACGCAGTGGGACTCGAAGGTCGCGTCGCCATGGAGAATGCGGGCCATGGCGACCGAGTCCTCGGCCCGGGTCATCTCGGTGATGGCGCCGAGATGGGGCTTGTCGGAGAACCGCATATGGGCGAGCTGCATGTCGAGATGCCGCTTCGAGACCGGGATGTCACAGGGCTCGCAGGTGACGAAGCCGCCATGGTGCAGGCTCGGCAGCATCGCGGTGAGCTTGACGAGCTTCTCGAAATCGGCGAGCGACCCATAGCGCCGGCCGCCGTCCAGATCGCGGACGAAGGGCGGGCCGTAGACCGGGGCGAAGACCTGGTTGGGCCCACCTATGGTGACCGATTTGGCGGGATTGCGGGCGATCTGGATGAATTCGCGCGGCGCCTTGGCACAGAGCGCCCGCACCAGATCCGCCGGCGCCCGGACCCGGGTGTCCTTGACGTCGGCGCCGGCCTCCCGCCACAGCCGCAGGGCCTCGTCGTCGCCCCGGAACTCGATCCCGTTGTCCTGAACCAGCCAGTCGGCCTGAGCCTCGATTTTGGCCGCCGCCTCATCGTCGAGCAGGTCGACGAAGGGCAGTCGACGCCTGATGAAGGGCGCCGTCAATCCCGGGCCGTCTCCGCCGCGCGCGGCTCTTTTCTGCCGCCGGGTCCCTCTGGCACTTCCTTGGGGGCGTTCATTGGTCATGGGCCGTCCTCCCGCGCGTTTTCCGGGGATTAGGACGGAAACGCCCCGTCCTGTCCGCCTCAGGGACGACAGAAAGGGCCTATTCGCGACTTGTTGGGGGACCGACCCTACTCCGCGAGTACCCCGTCAAACACGCCATCGAATGTTTGGCGCAGATGGGCGTCGGCATCCGCCAGGGTGACCGGCAGGCCGAGGTCGACCAGGGACGTGACGCCATGTTCGGAGATGCCACAGGGCACGATGCCCGCGAAATGGTCGAGGTCGGGCTCCACATTCAAGGAGATGCCGTGGAAGGTCACCCATTGGCGGATGCGGACGCCGATGGCGGCGATCTTATCCTCACGCAGAGGCTGGTTCCGGTCGGTGCGGCAGACCCAGATGCCGACCCGGCCGTCCCGCCGCTCGCCGGTGACGTTCATGGCGGCCAGCGTGCGGATGATCCATTCCTCGAGCTGCCAGACATAGTGCCGGACGTCGGGCTTGCCGCCGGTCCGCCTTTTGAGGTCGAGCATGACATAGGCCACCCGCTGCCCGGGGCCGTGATAGGTGTATTGGCCGCCGCGGCCGGTCTTGAACACCGGGAAGCGGTCCGGGTCCGTCAGGTCGGTGGGATCGGCGCTGGTGCCGGCGGTATAGAGCGGGGGGTGTTCCAACAACCAGACCAGTTCCGGGGCGGTGCCCGCGCGGATGGCGGCGACCCGCGCCTCCATCTCCGCGATGGCCGTCTCGTAGGGCACCGGCGTTTCCGAAATCCGCCATTCGACGGGTAGGGGGGCCTCGGTGGGCGGCGTTGCTTCGGCTTGCATGGTCATGAAAAGGTCCGCGTCGCGTGCGCGCCGGACCCTAGGCGGTCATCGGCGGCTTTGCAATGGGCTCAGGCGGACGACGCCCGTCCGTCCCCGGACAGGTCATCCAGCATGCCCCGGGCGACGCGGTCGACACAGGCGTCGATCACTTTTGGATCGTTTGTTGTCGCCGCGATGGCGGGCGAGGTCGGCCGGCGCCGCCTCGACACTCATGGCCGGGCGCCGGGGCCGGTGACTGATCATCGCCACCATCGAGTCCGCCACCCCAGAATGCGGGCCTTCGAGTCGCGATACCCAACGGACTGCCAAGAGGCGGTGGGCGTGGCGGTGGGCCTGCCGGTGGGCGTGCCGGATTCCGGCAAGATTTTGCTTGCCGGGGACGGGTCCTTGTTGTTAGAACCCGGCTCCCGTCAGGGGGCTTTGCCTTTGAACGGGGGCGTCGAGGGATCTACCGGCCCTCAGTCAGGACGCCTTGGATTATGCGCTCGTGGCGGAACTGGTAGACGCGCAGCGTTGAGGTCGCTGTGGCCGAGAGGCCGTGGAAGTTCGAGTCTTCTCGAGCGCACCAATTTCGAGAAAGGCCCGCGCGGTTTTTGCCGCGGCGGGCCTTTCTTTATCCGCCAGAATGGGCATTCTCTTTCCACCAACGAAAAACCGGAGTGGGAGAGGAACCGCCGCGTCATGGCCGAGGATTTCAAGAAAGCAGCCCTGGACTATCACGAATTTCCGGCTCCCGGAAAAATAGCGGTGGTGCCGACGAAACCGGTGGCGACCCAACGGGATCTCTCGCTCGCCTATTCCCCGGGCGTGGCCCATGCCTGCGAGCTGATCCAGCAGGATCCGAAGGCGGCGAGTCGGATGACCGCCCGGCAGAATCTGGTCGGCGTGGTGTCGAACGGTACGGCTGTCCTGGGGCTTGGCGCGATCGGTCCGCTCGCCTCCAAGCCGGTGATGGAGGGCAAGGGCGTCCTGTTTAAGAAGTTCGCCAACATCGATGTGTTCGACATCGAGGTCGACGAGACCGATGTCGATAAATTCTGCGATGTGGTGGCCGCACTGGAGCCGACTTTCGGCGGTATCAATCTGGAAGACATCAAGGCGCCCGAATGCTTCGAGATCGAGCGCCGCCTGCGGGATCGGATGAAGATCCCGGTGTTTCACGACGATCAGCACGGCACGGCGATCATCGTCGCCGCGGCGATCCTCAATGGTCTGAAACTCCAGGACCGCAAGATCGAAGAGGTCAAGATGGTGGTCAGCGGCGCCGGAGCGGCGGCGATCGCCTGTTTGAACCTGTTGGTCTCGCTCGGCATGCGGCGCGAGAACATCTGGGTCTGCGATATCGTCGGCCTTGTCTATGAGGGCCGGGAGGAGCAGATGGATCCCTATAAGGCGGCCTATGCCCAGAAGACCGACTACCGGACCTTGGCGGACGTGATCGACGGCGCCAATGTCTTTCTGGGTCTGTCGGCGCCGGGGGTTTTGAAGCCGGAACTGCTCGGCAAGATGGCGGCGCGGCCGGTGGTGATGGCGTTGGCCAATCCGGTGCCGGAGATCATGCCCGATCTCGCCCGCCAGACACGCCCGGACGCGATTATCGGCACGGGGCGGAGCGATTATCCGAACCAGGTCAACAATGTTCTCTGTTTCCCCTTCCTGTTCCGGGGCGCGCTGGACGTCGGCGCGACCACCATCAACGAGGAGATGAAGATCGCCGCCGTGAAGGCGATCGCCGACATGGCGACCAAGGAGGTCTCGGACGTGGTCGCCACCACCTATTCCGGCGAGGAACTGCGGTTCGGGCCGGACTACATCATTCCCAAACCCTTCGATCAGCGGCTCATCGTCGACGTGTCCGCCGCGGTGGCCCAGGCGGCGATGGATTCCGGTGTCGCCCGCGAGCCGATCGAGGACATGGACCGCTACCGCGAACAGCTCAGCCAGTATGTGTTCAAGACCGGCTTCCTGATGAAGCCGGTGTTCGAGCGGGCCCGCAGCGCCCCGCGCCGGGTCGTCTTCGCCGAGGGCGAGGATACCCGTGTGCTGCGCGCCTGCCAGCAATTGGCCGACGAGAATATCGGCGTGCCGGTGGTCATCGGCCGGCCGGAGGTCATCGACGTGCGTCTGCGCCGGGCCGGGCTCCGGCTCGAGGTGGGCAAAAGCCTCGAGGTCGTCGATCCGGGGAACGACCGGCGCTTCGCCGACTATTGGCGGACCTATCACCGGATCATGGGCCGGCGCGGTGTCTCCACCGAGATCGCCCGGCTGGCCGTGCGCTCCAATCCGACGGTGATCGGCGCCCTGATGCTGGAGAAGGGAGACGCCGACGCGCTCATCTGCGGCACCAGCGGGTCGCACGAATCCCACCGAATCCATCTCGAACAGGTCATTGGCCTTGCGCCGGGGGTCCGCACCGCCTCGGCGCTGTCCATCCTGATGCTGTCGAGTGGCCTCGTGTTCATGACCGACACCCACTGCACCGCGGATCCTGGTGTGGACGATGTGGTCGAGGCGGCGATCCTGGCCGCCTGCTATATCCGCAGCTTCGGGGTCGACCCGAAGGCCGCGCTCCTGTCCTATTCCAACTTCGGCACCAGGGAAGGCGAAAGCCCGGTCAAGATGCGCAAGGCCGCGGCGGTTCTCCGGGCCCGGGCGGCGGAATTCGACATGACCGTCGACGGCGAGATGCATGCGGACGCCGCGATTTTCCAGCAGATCAGGGAGCGTCAGTTTCCGAACTGCGAGCTGCGGGGATCGGCCAATCTCTTGGTCATGCCGGATCTGGATGCGGCCCATATCTCCTTCAATCTCCTGAAGTCGCTGACCGACGGGATCAGCGTCGGGCCGATGCTGCTCGGCATGAACCGGCCGGCCCATGTGGTCTCCAGTTCGGTCACCGTGCGCGGCCTCGTCAACGCCGCGGCGCTCGCGGTGGTGGATGTCCAGCGGCGCGAGGCGGGCGATCAGGTCACGCCCTATTGAGCGATCTGGACTAAGCGATCGGGTCACGGCGAGAGGTCGGGTGGGGCGCTCCACCTTCCTTGCTGACCGGCGTCTCTTTTCCCATTAGGTTGGGCCGTGAACATGCGCCGATCGGAGGGACCGCTTGGTTCAGGAGCCGGAAGAGGAACCCTTCGTTCTCGACGAGGACGGAGGCGACGAGGATGACGCCTATGGTCTGACCCCGGCGCTGGAAAAGACGCTGCTGGAGACCCTTGCGGACGACCGCCTTTCGGAAATCCCCGGCCTTGTCGCCGATCTGCACCCCGCCGACACCGCCGACCTGATCGAGCGGTTCGACCGGGACAAGCGGGCGAAGTTCATCTCCACCTTGGGGGACGGGTTCGATCCGGAGGTGCTGGCCTATCTCGACGACGATGTCCGGGAGGAGGTGGTCGCCGGCCTTGGGATCGAAGCGTTGGCCCGGGTCGTCGACGCGCTCGATTCCGATGACGCCATCGCCATCGTCGAAGACCTGGACGACGAGGATAAGAAGCGCCTGTTCGCGCTTATCAAGCCTGAGGAGCGGGCCGTCCTTGAAGAGGGGCTGACCTATCCGGAGTCGTCCGCCGGTCGTTTGATGCAGCGCGAGCTGGTGGCCGTGCCGGCCCATTGGACCGTAGGCCAGACCATCGACTTCATGCGGTTGAGCGACGGTTTGCCTGAGGATTTCTACGTCCTCTTCATCGTCGATCCGCATTACCGGCCGGTCGGTATCGTCGCCCTGTCCCATCTGTTGCGGTCCAAGCGGCCAACCCGGATCGCGGACCTGATGGAGCAGGACTTCGTGAAATTCGAGGTCGAGGTCGATCAGGAGGAGGTGGCCTACGCCTTCCAGCAATACGGCCTTGTGTCCGCTCCGGTGATCAACGAGGCCGGTCGTCTCGTCGGACGGATCACCGTGGACGACGTGGTCGAGGTCCAAGCCGAAGAGGCGGAAGAGGATATCCTGCGTCTCGGTGGGGTGAGCGAGAGCGATCTGACCGTCTCGATCACGGAGACCGCGCGGTCGCGGTTCAGTTGGTTGGTCGTCAATCTCGGAACCGCCATCGCCGCCTCGCTGGTGATCGCGGTCTTCGAGGCGACCATCGAACAGGCGGTGGCCTTGGCCGTCCTGATGCCGATCGTCGCGTCCATGGGGGGCAATGCGGGTACTCAGACGCTGACCGTCACCGTCCGGGCCCTGGCGACCCGGGATTTGGGGCGGGCCAATATGATGCGGTTTATCGGCAAGGAACTGGCCGTCGGCGTGTTCAACGGTTTCGCCTTCGCGCTGCTCACCGGCATCGTCGCCGGCGTCTGGTTCACCGATGTCATGATCGGGATCATCATCGGGCTGGCGATGATCGTGAACATGATCGTGGCGGGCCTTGCCGGTACCGCCATCCCGATCGGCCTGGACCGGGCCAAGATCGACCCGGCCGTGGCCTCCGGCGTTTTCCTCACCACCGTGACCGATGTGGTCGGCTTCTTCGCCTTCCTCGGTCTGGCGGCTTGGTTGTTGCTTTAGGTCATGACCTAGGACGATGTCAGTGGGTCATCTTCCCGTGACCGTCATGACCGCCGCCGCGGCGGGCTTCGACCTCGACCTCGACGGTGATCTCGCCGGCCTTCTCGAACACCAGGGTGAGCGGGAAGCTGGTGCCCTCGACCAACAGCTCGGTGACGCCCATCATCATGATGTGATTGCCGCCCTGTTTCAGATGTAGCATGCCGCCGGCCGGGATCTCGAAGCCGCCCTCGACCTCACGCATCTTCGCGATATCGCCTTCCTTGATGATGGTGTGGAGCTCGAACTTCTTCGCCGCGTCTCCCTTGACCGCGATCAGCCGGTCCGGCGTGTCCCCCATGTTCTTGATGGTCACATAGGTGGCGCCCATTTTGACGGACGGCGGCAGGGCGAGCGCGTGGGGATGGTCGATCATCAGATTGCCGGCCTTGATGTCGTGGGCCTCGGCACCTGCCGGCACCATAAGGCCGAGCACAAGGGCGGCGATCGCGAGAAGACGCATGGAAAACTCCTTCGGTTTAAGTCCGCACAACAAGTGGGGAATTGGTCTTTTCTGATCAAGCGGTTTCGAATGCGGCGACGGTCCGGGCCAGCGCGCAGAACACCTCGACCGGCAGGGTCTCTGGCCGGGCCGTGGGATCCACGCCGGCCGCGGCGCAGATCGCCTGGGCGTCTCCGAAGCCCTTGAGGCTCTGCCGCAGCATTTTGCGCCGCTGGCCGAACGCGGCCTCGGTCACCCGCTCCAGCGTTTTCCGGGGGGCGGGATGAAGTGGCCCGGGTCTGGGAACGATGCGGACCACCGCGGACGAGACCTTGGGCGGCGGCGTGAACGCCGCGGGCGGCAGATCCATAACCCGCCGAGCCTCCGTGAGCCAGGTCGTCAGGATCGACAGCCGTCCATAGTCCTTCGAACCCACATCGGCGGTCAGCCGGTCGGCGACCTCGCGCTGAAACATGAGCGTGAAGCTCTCCCATTTCTCGGGCGTCTCCAGCCAGCCGAGCAGCAGTCTCGTTCCGACATTGTAGGGTAGATTGGCAACGATCCGGTGCGGGGGCGGACCGAGTTGCAGCGGATCGACTTTCAGGGCGTCCGCCTCGATCACCTCGAGCCGGCCTTGGGCCGCGTCCACCAGAGACTCCAGGGCGACGACGGCGCGGGTATCCTTTTCGATGGCGACGACCCTGGCCGCCCCTTCCAGCAACAGAGCCCGGGTCAGTCCGCCGGGTCCCGGACCGATCTCGACGGTGGTGCCCGTCGCCAGGCTGTCGCCGGCCTGCCGGGCGATCTTCCGAGTCAAGTTCAGGTCGAGCAGGAAGTTCTGGCCCAGCCCCTTGCGCGCACTGAGGCCGTGGGTGGCGATAACCTCCTTGAGGGGGGGCAGATCCAAAATCGGGTCGGATTGGGACGCGGGCATCGCCGGATCTATGCGGCTTCCGCCCGCCGGCTTTCCGCCATGCGGGCGGCGAGGCGCAGGCTTTCGGTCAGGCTTCTGGCGTTGGCCTTGCCGGTGCCGGCGATGTCCAGCGCCGTGCCGTGGTCGGGCGAGGTGCGCACGAAGGGCAGGCCCAGGGTCACGTTGACGGTGGCATGGAAATCGATTGTCTTCACCGGAATAAGCGCCTGGTCGTGATAGGCGCACAAGGCCACGTCATAGCGCTCCCGCGCGCTGTCCCGGAACATGGTATCGGCGGCGACCGGCCCGGCCACATCGATACCGTCGGCGCGCAACCCCTCGATCACCGGCATCATGACCTCGATCTCTTCCCGCCCCATTTTGCCGCCCTCGCCGGCATGGGGGTTGAGACCCGCGATCCACAGCCGCGGGGCGGTGAGGCCGAAATCGCGCATCAGCGCCCGATGGGTGATCCGCGCCGTACTGTCGAGCAGCGATGACGTGAGACGGCGCGGCACCTCTGCCAGGGGGATATGCACGGTGACCGGCACCACCCGCAGAGAGCTGTTCGCCAGCATCATCACCGATTGCTGCCCGGGGCCCGCCAGCTCCGCCAGGAACTCGGTATGACCCGGATGCGGAAAGCCCGCTTCCAAGAGGCTCTCCTTCTGGATTGGTCCAGTCACCAGCGCAGCGGCCCGTCCGGCCTGGATAAGCCGAACCGATTCCTCAATGGAAGAGAGGACCGCCCGCGCGTTGGACGCGTCCGGCTTTCCGAAGACCGGGGCCGTCCCGAAACTCTCCGGTGGCGGCAGAACGGGCAGGCCGTGACGGAAGGCCTCTTCCGCCTCCTCGGGCGCCGAAATCGGCACCGCCTTGGCGGGCAGCGCCAGGCCTTTGGCCACATGGGCCATCCAGTCGGGCGGCGCCACGGCGAAGAAAGTCGGCAGGGTCCCGGCCGCGCCGGCATAGATCTTCAGGGCGAGTTCCGGCCCGACGCCGGCGGGCTCGCCCATGGAGAAGGCAAGGGGCGGCGGTGGGTTGGGGCGGCCCGGCATGGCAGATGTCATCGCGGACCTCGTCAAAGCCTGATGTCGATGAAGGCGGCCCGTCGCGTGTCGCGAAGCAGCCTGCGTCCAAACACGTTCAGCTTTTGGGTTTGAAGGCGCTCCTCGATTTCCTGACGGCTCGGCAGCACCATGCCGCCGCCTTCCCGGGAACAGACCATCGCAACCATAATGCCCGCCGGAAGCTCGATGATCTCGCTTGGCTCGCCCACCGGCAGCGTCAATACCGCGTTTCGGATATCGGGTTGCAGGTCGGCCGGCGACAGGGTGCCGAGCGACGCGGCGAGCGGTGACTCGAGCTCCTCGGCCAGACGATCCATGTCCGAACAGCTTCTGGCCTCTTGTCCGACCCGTTCCAGTTTTTCCCGTTGCCCCTCGGCGGTGCGCTCCGGGTCGTCCGCCCGCACCGGCAGGAAGACCTGGGAGAGTTCCAGCGATTCCGGACGCCGTTGATTGGCGAAGGGAGAGCCACGGTTCTCCAATTTCACGATCAGATAACCCGATAGCGTTCGGACCGGGTCGGAAACATCCCCCGGCTGAAGTGACGGGACAACACTCAAGAGGTCGTCGTTCATCACGTTCCGGCTTACCCAGCCGAGCTGCCCCCCGGCCGGTCCGGTTGGGCTGGCGCTGAACTGTTCGGCAAGGCCACCAAAGGAAGCGCCTTCGCGGATCTGCCGCACCAGTCTTTCGGCGAAAGCGCGGACCTCCGGTTCGTCGGCGGGGGTCGCCACGGGCAACAGGATCTCGGCGAGGCGCTCCTGTTCCTCGTCGGCGGTCTCCCGCAGGTTCTGATAGACCTCTTCCACTTCCTCGTCACTCACGGCGGCCAGACGGCGGAACTGCCGGCCGACCAGACGCAGCCATCCCAGGCGCGTGCGGATCTGGTCTTCCAGCGTTTCGACCGGAATGCCGCGCTGCTCGAGGATCGCTTGGAGTTGGCCGGGCCGCAGGTTGTTCTGCCGTTCCGTATCGGCGATTGCGGCGGCCATGGTGCGGTCGTCGATTTCGATCCCGGCCTCTTCGATCCGTTGACGCTGCAATTCCTCGTCGATCAATTCGCGCAACACCGGGGAGGCGAGGCGCTGACGTTGCTCGTTGCTCGGGGGCAGTCCCGAATTAAGCAGGGCGAGTTCGATCCGCGCCTGGAGATCGAGCATGGTGATGGCGCCCTCGTTCACCACCGCCGCGATCCCAAGGGTCTGTGCCCGGGCGACCCGATCGCCGCCCACTGTCAAGGCGAACAGCAACATGGGGAGAACCATGAGCAAGCGCGGGAGGACTCGAAAGGCGTGGGGCGAAATCATGGTCGGGCGCGTTCTTCTAAGGTTGGGCCGTTTGGCGACGGGCCTTGCGTTGGTTGTACTCCCGCCGCCGGGCGGAATTCAACATCGGGGACCTTGCTCTAATTGGTGCCGAAGCCGCCGAGATGCTTGAGATAAAAGCGGATGAAGAACGCATCGCGTGGTTCGATGCCGATATCTTCCGTGAAATCCCGCTCGTAGTCGAAGGCGATGAGGAAGCACTCGTCCTGATAGGTCAGCGAGGCGGCGATGTCGCGGCCGCCGTCGTCTTCGCCAAGCGACTGGGTGGTCCGGCCGGCCAGACTCCAGTAGTCGGTAAGCCGCAGGGTGAAAGCCGCCGAGACCTCCTCGCGGGACCCCACGCCGATCTGCCCCAACTGATCGTCGAGCAGCACGTAATTGGTGGCCAACGAAAGGGGGCCCAGACGCCCGGCCACGCCGATCTCGTTCCGAGTCGCAGACAGCTCCTCGGCATCGAAGCGGAACCGGTAGTTGAACGTGAAATTGGGGGACGGGGCGATGCGGATCCGGCCGACGATGTCGGACGCGTTGTCCTCCAGGCCCGATCCTCCGAGATAGGAATTGTCCGTCTGCAACCGGTAGCTTTGGCCAAGGAAAAAGCTGCTCGATCCCCGGCGGCCATAGGCTTCGTATTTGATGCCGTAATCGATCCGGCTACCGCCGCTGACCCGATCGTAGCCGGTATAGCGGTTGAGCAGGAACAGGTTCGAATCGTCTACGGTGAGCGCCTGGCTGTCCTCGTTGGAGACCTCGATCAACGTGCTGCCGGACGGGGCGGCGACCAGTTGGACCGTCGGCTCGATGACCTGCCGGACATTCCCGGTCTGTTTGACGAAAGGGAGGCCCCATTCGAGACCGATCTGCGGGAAGAAGCGCGCGGCAAAGCCGCTTTCGACCGCGCCGGGATCGATCTGGTTGGTGGCGTCTTCGGCGTAGTAGAGATCGGACTGCAGCGTGGCCCGCAGCCGGTAGACGTCGCCGATCGGGCCGATATAGGGCAGTTCGTAGCCGGCGAGCAGGCTGAAGCGGTGCTGGTCCGCCCCGATTTCCCGGGTCAGCGACAGGGCTTCCGCGTCGACGCTGACCCGCCCGCCATAGGGGCCGGGATGGCCGACCGTCGCGTATTGGACGAAGGGGGCGATGAGCGGCGTTTCCTCGGAAACGTCGAAGGAGCGCAGGCCCTGGAACGCCATGGTTTCGACCCGGAAGAAGTCGAGACCGTCGAGCCGTTCGGCATAGGCCCTGGACGTCAGCGTCTCCGGATCGCCGATATTGTAGCGCTCCTGATAGGTCCGCAGGCTGGTCCGCTCCACATCGAAGCCGGCCCGCCAGGTGTCCGACAGGTGGAACTCGCCGGTCCCGTCGATATGCCCTTCGAAGTCCTTGTCGCCGGTCTCAAGGCCGGCGTCGCGGTTGTCGACATAGGCCAGCGAGCCGGCGAAATCGATCATCCCGTTCCCGAAGCGCTGACGATAGTCGGTCTTCAGCATGATTCCCTCGCGGGAGAAGTAGACCGGCTCCAGGGTCGCGTCCTTGTCCGGTGCGATGGCCCAGTAATAGGGCACACCGACATTGACCCCGAGATCCTCCGAGAAGCCGTAGGTCGGCGCCAGAATGCCGCTGCGGCGCTCGACGGTCGGGTCCGGATGCCGGAAATAGGGTGTATAGGCCACCGGAACGCCGAAGAACTCCAGGGTCGCGTCATTGTAAATGACGTCCTTTGAGGTTTCGTCGTGGACGACCCGTTCGGCCTTCAATTGCCACAGGGGCGGCCGGCCGGGATCCTCGGCGCAGAGATCGCAGGGCGAGAACACGCCCTTGCGCAGGATCGACCGGGTCCCGCCAACCCGGGTGCCGCTGGCGCCGGCGAGGCGCGAATTGTCGGTCAGGAGCACACGCATGTCCCGCGCGAAGCCATCCTTCATGTCGCCGGTGAGTTCCACATAATTGGCGAAGATGACCTCGCCCGTGGCCTCCAGGAGGGTCACGTCGCCGGTCGCCGTCACCAGATTGGCGCGACGGTTATAGGTCACCCGATCGGCCCGCAGAATGCGGTCGCCCTGGCTCAGCTCGACGCTGCCCCGGGCGGTGACCGTGTCCAATTCCTCGCTGTAGGTGATCTCGTCCGCAGTCACTAGGGTGGGCTGATCGGTATCGAAAGGCTGTTGGGCCGCCGCGGGCGACGCCGCTCCGAGCATGATCGGGGTGGCGGCCGCCGAAAGGATCAGGGCGAGAAGAAGTCCAGCCGGTTTGAGGTGCACGAATGCCTGCCCTTGTTCACGTCGCGGAACGGGGATGGTTTATCCATCCTCCAGATGAAAGATCACGGCCGCCCCCAGCAATGTTGCCACCGTCGCCGGCGCCCAGGCCGCTAGTTCAACAGGAATTCGACCCGAAAGGCCAAGAGCAAAAACGAGGTCGGAAACGAAATAGGTCAGGAACCCGGCCGCGATCCCGCCCGCGGCCACCCCCAGCGCACCGCCGCGCCGTGTCATCCGCAAGGAGAAGGCGGCCGCGATCAGCACCATGGCGCAGAGCAGAAGCGGGCTGGCGAGCATGGCGTGGAAGTGCAGCCGGTGCCGCTGGGCGGAGAAGCCAGCCTGTTCCAGCACCTCGATGAATTCCGGCAGTTCCCAGAAGGACATCGTCTCGGGTGCGGCGAAACTGTCCTGGAGATTGTCGAGCGTCAGGTTGGTGGGCAGCGCGAAGCGCTCCAGTGCTGTCGGGCGGCCGTTCTCCATCTGCAGCAGAACATCGGTGAAAAGCCATTGGCCCTCGGAAAGCTCTCCGAAGCGGGCATCGATCCGGCCGATGAAATCGCCCGCCTCGTTGAACCGGAAGGCGATCATATCGAGGAACTGATTCTGCTCCTGGGCGATCTGGCTCGCATGAATGATCGCGGTTCCGTCCTCGGTCGATTGCCGGACCCATAGCCCGGTCTCCGACAGGCTGAGAAAACTGCCACGATTGCCGAGAAGACGGTTTTCCAGGAGCTCGAAACGCTCGGTCATGACCGAGGCCACGGGATTGAACACCGCGACCCGGAAGCCCCCGAGGAGCAGGGCGACGACCAGGGCCGGCAGCAGAAACCGCCAGGCGCTCAGGCCCGCCGCGCGGCTGACGACGAGTTCGTTGGTCCGGGTCAGGCGGGAAAGGCACAGCAGGCCGGCGAACAGAATGACGAAGGGGAGGACGATCTGCGCCATATTCGCCTGCTTCAACAGGGTGAGCTCGATCACATCGGTGATCCCCACCGCGTCCTTGTCCGAGGCGCGGCGCAGCATCTCGACGAAGTCGCCGATGAAAACGATCGCCATGATCCCGAAGAACACCGCGGCGACCCACCCGGCGAACTGCCGGGCGTAATAGAAGGCCAAGGTCATGCCCATCTCAGGTCCACCCCTTCGCTATCCCGGCATACCGGCCTTGAGCCGGGCCAAATCGTCGTTCGTCGGGCTGCGCTTGACCGACCGGGTGCGGCCGGACCAGATGAGGGCGGCCGACCCGGCGAGGATGCCGATGAGCGGAATGGCATAGATCAACGGAAACAGGATCGTCTGTTTCGCGACCAATCCCTGGATGCCGAGATAGCCTCCGAACCCGCCGAGGACCAGGACGGCCGCCAGGGTGAGCCGTTTCAGCTTGCCGCGCCGGTTCATGTCCCCGAAGAACAGGATCGCCAATCCCACGAGCACGAAGGCGGGCGCCAGCCAGGGCGAGGCAAGGCGGTTATGCGCCTCGGCGAGGAACTTGCCTCTGAACCGCTCGTTGGGAAGGTTCTGCGGATTGAACAAGTCGCCGATAAAGCGCTCCTCGGTCTCCCGGAACCGGGTGCCCAGTTCCTGTTTCAGACCGCCGAAATCAACCGTATAGCGCTCGAAATAGAGCACCGAAAGCCTGCCGTCCGCCTCGCGCATTTGCCGGTTGCCGTTGACCAGCACGACCCGCGGGCCGTCCGGGGTGACGATGATGGCACCTTCTTCGGCGATGATCGTCTCCGGCGCCTGTTGGTCCTGGCCGTTGTGGATCACCAACCCTCTGAGTGAGCCGTCGTCGGCCCGCTCGCGCACAAAAACCGTCAGGCCGTTGCCGATCGATGTGAAAACGCCCTCCCGCAGCACGACGCTGGAATAGTTGTTGCGAATCTGAACCTGTAGCTCCTTGAATTCGCGATAGCTGACCGGCAGCAGCCAGAGCTGCAGGATATAGAGGACGATCGTCACACCGAGGGCGACGAGCAATGCCGGACGGGCCAGCCGCATCGGGCTGAAGCCGGTTCCCAGAAGGACCACCGCCTCGGACTCGGTGACCATGCGATGATAGACGAACAAGGTCGCGGTGAAGGTCGCGATCGGCAGAACGATGATCAGGAAGCTCGGCAGCAGCAGTAGGGTCAACGACATGAAGGTCGACAGGGGCAGGCCCCGGTTGACGATGGTGTCGATGAAGCGCAGCGACTGGCTAAGCCAGATCGCCGCCACCAACGACACGACGACGAAGGCCATGGCGATCAGCACCTGGCGGGAGATGTAACTGTCGATGCGTTGAAACATGGGGTATCGCTGCTGCGGTCTCGTAGCCCCTTTCTACTCTTTTGCCGGCGGGCGCGAAAGCCTGGAGCGGCGGCGTCGCTTTGCCTATGCTGCGGGCATGGCGACGATCTGGTTCTATCAACTCCTCCACCTGCCGTTGGACGCGGCCTTGCCGAAGATGCTCGAGATGAGCCTTCAGCGGGGCAAGCGCGCGCTCGTCATGGCGTCGACGGCGGAACGGGTGGAGGCGTTGTGCGATCGGCTTTGGACCTATCGGGACGATTCCTTCCTGCCCCATGGCACGGCCAAGGACGGCATGGCGGCGCATCAGCCGGTCTGGCTCACCGAGAAGGACGAGAACCCCAACGGCGCCGATTATCTATTTCTGACCGACGGCGCGGACTCGGAACTGATCGACACGGTCGAGCGGACCCATGAGGTGTTCGACGGCCGCGACCCGGCGGCGCTTGCCGAAGCCCGGCGGCGCTGGCGGGCCTACAAGAACGACGGCCACGACCTGGCCTATTACGAACAGCAGGAAGGCGGCGGGTGGACCAAACGGGCGTGAGGGGGGCTGAACCCACCCCAACTCCTCCCTTCCAAAGGGCGGGGCCTTTCTTGAACCTCCCCTTCGTCAGGGGAGGTTGGTCGGGTTTCGTCGGTATGGGCCGGGGGATGGTCGCCCCCGAACCCCATTGACAGAGGGTGGGCCGGGCGGACCTACTCGGAGGGATAGCGGAGCACGGAACGGAGCTTCTGGCCGGTGACCCATCAAGTGACCTTGCCGCCCTATTTGCGGCCCTATCGCTGTAGCTCGCTGATCCGGGTCGGTCGGGACGGAGACGGCGGCTATCTGGTGGATAGCCAAAGCGTCGGCCGCGCCGATCATCTGGTCGGGCTCGGGGTCAACGTGGATTGGAGCTTCGAGGAGCAGTTCCGCGCCCTTAACCCCGTCTGCATCGACTGTTTCGACGGCGGCATCGGCACCGGGCCGTTCCTGAAGGCGACCGTGAAGGCGGCGCTCAAGTTCCAAAAGCCGGAGAAGATCCTGGCGCAGGCCCGGCTCTTCCTGGGATACAGCCGTTTCTTCTCCGGCGATGTGGTCCACCACAAGACCTTCGTCAGCACCCTGGACGGTCCGGATCATATGACCCTGGCGACGATCCTCGACCGGGTCATCGACCGCGAGAAGAGCAAGGTCTTCCTTAAGGTCGACATCCGCGGCCACGAATACCGGATCCTCGACGATATCCTGACCCGCAAGGAGCGGATCGAAGGCCTGGTGATCGAGTTCCACGATGTCGACCTGCATCTCCGCAAGATCGAGGATTTCATTTCCCGCTGCGGGCTGACGCTGGTCCACACCCATTGCAACAATTCGGGGCTGCCGACCAAGGACGGGTATCCGCTATCGGTCGAGTGCAGCTTCACGCGGGCCGAGGTCGGCAGGGAGCGGGTGGCGCATTTGCCCCATCCCCTGGACCAGCCGAACCAGCCCGAGCGGCCCGAGTTCGCGGTCGCCTTCGCCGACTAGGGCCGGCGAGGCAGAGCCCTAATTCAGATGCAGGGCGGCGGTGAGGTCCCGCTTGAGGGACTGGACGGCATCCGAGGTCCGGTCCCGCGGACGCTTGCTGTCGATCTCGACCACCCGGTCGATCCGGCCCGGGTTGCCGCGCATCACCACCACCCGGTCGGAGAGGGTGACCGCCTCCTCAAGATCGTGGGTGACCAGAACGACGGTGAAGCTCTCGTCCCGCCAAAGGTCGAGGACGTGATCCTGCAGGGTCTGCTTGGTGAAGCTGTCCAGGGCGGAGAAGGGCTCGTCCATCAGCAGGATCGACGGTCGGCGCACCAGGGCGCGGGCGATCGCCACCCGTTGCGCCATACCGCCGGAAAGCTGCCGGGGCAGGGCGTCGGCGAATTTGGTCAGGCCGACCTTCTCCAGAACGGCCGCGACCCGCTCCGCCTTCTCGGTCTTCGGTGTATCCAGGAGAGCGACTCCGACATTGTCCGTGACCGTCAGCCAGGGCAGCAGGCGCGGCTCCTGAAACACCATGCCGATCTCCGGCGAGGGCTTGTCGACGGTCCTGCCGTCGAGTTGGACCAGGCCCTCGGTCGGGTGATCGAGGCCGGAGAGCAGGCGCAGCAGGGTGGACTTGCCGCAGCCGCTGGTCCCGACCAGGGAGATGATCTCATGCTCCCGGATCGTCAGGCTGACATCTTCCAGAGCACGGACGACCGCGCCGTCCGGCGTGGTGAAGCGGCGGCAGATATCCTGGATCTCAAGCATTGTTCCGCCCTCCTTCGAGGCTGTCCAAGGTGTCCTGCCAGGCCAGGGGCTTGCGGGTGGCGAGCCACAGCAGCTTGTCGGTGATCTGACCGGCGATGGCGAAGAGAATGAGCGCGCCGATGATGATGGCCGGGCGGCCGGTCATCTGACCGTCGATCATCAGAAAGCCGAGGCCTTCGCTGGCCCCCATCAACTCGGCGGCGACGACGAACATCCAGCCCAGCGCGAGACCGCCGCGCAGGCCTGTGACATAGGCGGGCAGGGTGGCCGGCAGCAGTACCCAGCGGACCGTCTGCCAGCGGCTGAGGCCGTTGACCCTTGCGAGCTCGATCAGCTTGCGGTCGACGTCGCGGATCGCGGTCATCAGGTTGAGATAGACCGGGAAAAACACCCCGACGGCGATCAGCATCAGCTTCGAATCCTCGAAGATGCCGAACCAGAGGATGAACAGCGGCACCCAGGCGAGCGACGGAACCGCCTTCAGCGCCTGAATGGTCGGGTCGAGAAACTGGCGGGCCCAGGTGCTTGTGCCGGTCAGAATGCCGAGCACCGTGGCCGCGACGGCCCCCCACAGGAAGCCGCCGGCGACCCGACCCATGGTGACGGCGATGTGCTCGACGAGATCCCCCGACTGCCACAGGGCGACGATCTCACCCAGGACCTCGCCCGGGGCGGGCAGCAGCTGCGGGTCGGCGAAGCCGGTCGCGCTGGCGACCTGCCACAGGGCGACGAGGCCCAGGGGTAGGGCGAAGCCCAGCAGGGTTCCCCGACCGGGCAGCAAAGAGGAGCCGCGCGATGCGGCTCCTCCGGTCGTGTGGTCGGAACGTAGCCCGATGGTTTCCTTGATATCGTCCAAGACGGCCATAACCGTTCTCCCGTTCCGTCCGATGGTCGGTTTAGTTGCTGGCCGAGACCTGTTCCAGGAAGGAGGTGTCGATCAGGTCGTTGACGGTCCGCTTAACGTCGACGTCCGGCTTGATGACACCGATCTTCTTGAGGACCTCGCCGGTAGCCACGAAGGTCTCTCGGTGGGCCTGACCGATCACCGGATTGGTGATGTCGGTCCGCTCGCCGAGCTGCTTCTGGGCGACGTCATCGGTCAGCTTCACCGCTTCGACCAGCACAGCACGCAGCTCGTCCGGATTGGCCAGGGCGAATTTCCGACCCTTCTCGTAGACCTTCAGGACCCGTTCGATGATGTCGGGGTGCTTGGCCGCGAACTCTTCCCGGACGTTCAGGATGCCATAGGTGTTGAGATCGGCGTTCCGGTAGAAAAGCGGGGTGCCGCTCTCCAGCTCGCCCTTCGCCATATGGGGGTCGAGCCCGGCCCAGGCGTCGACCTGGCCGCCGACCAGGGCGCGGTAGCCATCCGGGTGCTGGAGCAGAACCGGCTTGATGTCCTTTTCGGTCAGCCCGGCCTCGTCGAGGGCGCGCAGCAGGAAAATATGCGGATCGGTGCCGCGGGTGACGGCGACGCGCTTGCCCTTGAGATCGGCCACCGTTCGGATGTCGCTGTCCTTGGTGGTCACAAGCGCGGTCCACTCGGGCTTGGAATAGACATAGACCGATTTGATCGGCAGCCCGCCCGCCCGGGCGACCACGGCGGCGGAGCCGGCGGTCGATCCGAAGTCCGTGGACCGGCCGCGCAGGAATTCGAGCGCCTTGTTGGACCCGAGGGAGAGGACCCAGCGGATCTTGATGTCGTCTTTCGCGAACTCTTCCTCGACCCATCCCTTCTTTTTCAGCAGCAGGGCGACCGGGTTGTAGTAGGCGTAATCGACCGTGATGCGGTCGGGTGCGTCGGCCGCATGGGCGTCGGTGAACCCGGCCAGCGCCAGGGTGGTCCCGATCGCGAAGCCGACGGCGGCGACGGCTTTCAGGGCCGATCTAAGGTTAAAACCGGGAAGCCGGGTGGCCTTGCGCGGGCTCCGGGCGGACAGCGTGGTAGACATGTCGTTCTCCTGTCGACTTGAGGAGCGCCATGTCGTTCCGTGGAGCGCCCCTCAGGTTGCACAAGAGGCTCTCTTTTCAAGGTCTGGGAAGCTGGGTTGGCCGGTCGTCTGGCCGCGGGAACAAAAAAACCCGCGGCTCGTTGGCGGCGGGTTCGCGTCCCCTCGCTTTAGTGGATATTTATAGAGCGCGCCCACAAGCTGAGCCTCAAATCCGCGCTGTGATAAGAAGGGGCGGGACCGTCCGCTTTGTCAACGGAAAAAATGAAAAATGTCTAAGATATTGATTCAGAACAGTAAATTTTATTCCTCTCTTCGTGTTTGGCGAAAGCATCTTTCATCTAACTGACATCGATCATGGTTAGTATGCTGCATCTTTGGATTTGGGAGAGTGACATGTCTTCTGTCGAAAAAAGCGTGGAGACGCTTGAAAAATACTCGTTCGACGAGTTGGACGAGATCCGCCGGACGCCGCCGGAGACGACCGATTTCGATCGGATCGTCGACACCGTTCTGACCCGCCGGGCGATGCTGCGGGGCGGGCTCGCTTTCGGGACCGCGGCCCTGGTCATGGGCACCACCGCCCTGACGCCGATGCCGGCCCGCGCCGAGTCCAAACTGCCCTTCATGCCGATCGAGACCAACGGCCTCGACACCATCACCGTGCCGGACGGCTATTCCTGGAATGTGGTCGCGACCTGGGGCGAGCCGCTGTGGTCGTCCGGTCAGGACTTCGACCATGTGAACCGAGGGACCTCGGAAAGTCAGGCCCGGGCCTTCGGCGATTGTAACGACGGCATGGCGCTGTTCACCCATAACGGCCGCCACATTCTCGCGGTGAACAACGAATACACCACGCTCCGGGTTCATTTCGGTCACCGCCCCGACGGTCTGCCCGTCACGCCGGACGACTACCGCAAGGGCAAAATGGCCCACGGCGTCTCCGTCATCGAGGTGGCGCAGACCGGCGGCCGGTGGGCGATCGTCAAGGATAGCCCCTATAACCGCCGGATCACCCCGGACAGCAAGATGGAGATCACCGGCCCGGCCCGCGGCCACGATCTCATGAAGACCAGCGGCGATCCGACCGGCACCGTGTCGCTCGGCACCTGGAACAATTGCGGCAACGGCCGCACCCCCTGGGGCACCTATCTGACCTGCGAGGAAAACTTCAACGGCTATTTCGGTAGTTCCGACGAGAGCTACGAGGTCAGCCCGGAGTTGAGCCGCTACGGGATCGATCACACCGATTGGGGTTATGGGTGGCTGAATGTCGATTCCCGGTTCGACATCTCCAAGGAGCCGAACGAGCCGAACCGGGCCGGCTATGTGGTCGAGATCGACCCGCTCGACCCGGATTCAATGCCGAAGAAGCGCACCGCCATGGGTCGCTTCAAGCATGAGAACGCCGAATTGGTGGTCAATTCCGACGGCCATGTGGTGGTCTATCTCGGCGACGACGAGCGCGGCGAGTTCCTCTACAAGTTCGTCACCGCCGGGAAACATGTCGAGGGCGGCGACAACACGGACCTGCTGGAAACCGGCACCCTCTACGTCGCCAAGTTCAACGACGCCCAGACCGGCAAGTGGCTGGCCCTGACGCCGGAGACCACGGGCATGTCCGAGGCGGAGATCGCCATCCACACCCGGATGGCCGCCTCCAAGGTCGGTGCGACCACCATGGACCGTCCGGAATGGGTCGCCGCCCACCCGAACAAGGCGGAAATCTACTGCGCGCTCACCAACAACAAGAACCGCGGCAAGAAGACCAATGCCGGCGGCGACGAGCAGCCCGTCGGTGGCCCGAATCCCCGGGCGGCCAACAACTACGGCCAGATCGTCCGCTGGTGGCCGAAGGGCAGCGATCACACCTCGGAGGATTTCGAGTGGGATCTCTTCGTCATGGCCGGCAACCCGACCGTCCACGACGACAAATATGGCGGGTCCAGCAACGTGACGCCACAGAACATGTTCAACTCGCCGGACGGCCTCGCCTTCGACAGCAAGGGCCGCCTGTGGATCCAGACCGACGGCAACTACTCCAATGAAGGCGACTTCGCCGGCATGGGGAACAACCAGATGCTCGTCGGCGATCCGGAGACCGGCGAGATCAACCGCTTCCTGGTCGGGCCGATCGGCTGTGAGATCACCGGCTTCGCCTGGACCCCGGATTACCGGACGCTGTTCGTCGGCATCCAGCACCCGGGCGAGAAGGGCGGCAGCCACTTCCCCGAGGGCGGCAATGCCGTGCCGCGCTCCTGCGTGATCGCCATTACCCGGGACGACGACCAGCCGATCGGCTGATCCCTGTCCACATAAGCGCGCTTGAGGGAGGCCGCCGTCCATCCGGGACGGCGGTCTTTCCGTATGTAAGTACATGAGAAACAAGATCCTGATTTTCGGCGCCGTCGGTGGAATCGGCGAAGCGCTGGTTCATACCCTGACCGCCGAAGGCTGGCCGCTTCATCTGACGGGGCGCGACGCGGCCGCGCTCACGTCGCTTGCCGGAGATGTCGGCGCGACCCACTCGCTCTGCGATGTGACGGACCCGGCGCAAATCAAACAGGCGGTCCGGGACGCGGGGGATAGCCTTTCCGGGCTCGTCTATGCTGTCGGATCGATCCTCCTGAAGCCCCTGAAGGCTTTGACCCCCGACGATTTTCTCGAGAGCTTCCGGCTCAACGCCCAGGGGGCGGCCCTGGCGGTTCAGGCGGCCGAGCCGGCGTTGAAGGCGGGCGAGGGCTCGGTTGTGCTGTTCTCCACCGTGGCGGTTCGTCAGGGCTTCAAGAGCCACGCGGCGATCGGTGCGGCGAAAGGCGCTGTCGAGGGACTGACCGTGGCGCTGGCGGCCGACCTGGCGCCCAAGGTCCGGGTGAATTGCATTGCGCCCAGCATCACGGAAACCGATATAGCGCAAGGCGTGATCGGCAACGCAAAAATGCGGGACGCAATCGCGGCGATGCATCCACTTCCGCGTTTGGGCGTACCAGAAGATAGTGCCGAACTGGCGAAGTTCCTCCTCTCGCCCCAGGCGGGATGGATCACCGGGCAGGTCATCGGTGTCGATGGCGGCCGCTCAACCCTGAGACTGAGGTCTTGATGGTCATGATGAAGCGATTTCTTACCGGTTGCCTCGCGGTTCTTCTGGCCGTCCCAGCCCTGACCGAACCGGCCGGGGCGGTGACGGCGACCGATCCGTTGCCCTATGGCGGCAAGGTCTCCTATGAGATCAAACGCGGCGACATGACGCTTGGCTGGCACCGTATCAAATTCGACCGCCAGGGCGACGATCTGATCGTCGACATCGCCCTCGATATGGAGGTCAAGCTCGGCTTTATCACGCTCTACGACTATACCCACCGGAATCGCGAGATCTGGCGCGACGGCAAGCTGGTCCGGATCGAAACCCGCACGGACGACGACGGCACGCCCTGGATCGCCAGCGGCGAGCTGACCGCGGAGGGCTTCTTCATTCGCGACGGTGTCGATGGTGGCCGTCTGCTGGAGGCCCCCTTGTTCCCGACCAGCTATTGGGACCGCCGCTTCACCGAGCAGGACGCGGTCTTCGGCACTCAGAAGGGCATCATCCGGGAGATCGAGACCCGGAAAGAGAACGACGTCTATGTTATCCGCAAGGATCTGATGTTGGATCTGGTCTATGACGATCAAGGCCGCTGGCAAGGCGGTATCGCGACCACCAAGGACGGCGAGATCACCTGGCTGCCAGGCGTCCCGCCCCAGGACGACGATACCGACTGGTGGGCATTCGGCCTCGAAGATCTGCCGCTCGACGAACTCGACCTCGACAAGAACAACCAGCTCGCGCTCGGCGCCCAAAGATGATCCGAACCCTTAGGCTTGTCCTGGGGGATCAGCTTTCGCCGTCGGTCTCATCGCTGGACGGGATCGACCCGGAACGCGATGTCGTCCTTTTCCTCGAAGTGGCGGAGGAAGGGACCTATGTCCCCCATCATAAGAAAAAGATCGCCCTGATCCTCTCGGCGATGCGCCATTTCGCGGCGGATCTCGAGAGCGACGGATACCGCGTCGATTATGTGAAGCTGGACGATCCCGACAACCGGGGCTCCTTTACCGAGGAAGTCGCACGGGCCGTTGAACGGCACAAGCCGGCGCGGGTGGCGGTGACCGAGCCCGGGGAATACCGTGTCCTGCAGGCCATGCGGGGTTGGGAAGCACGCTTGGGCGTGCCGGTCGAGATCCTGGACGACAGCCGTTTCTTCGCCTCGGTCCGGGACTTCGCCGACTGGGCCGAGGGCCGCAAGCAACTCCGCCTCGAATACTTCTATCGGGAAATGCGCAAGCGCCACCGCATCCTGATGGACGGTGCCGACCCCGTGGGCGGGCAGTGGAATTTCGATCAGGACAACCGCAAGCGCCTGCCCGACGAGGTGTTTCCGCCGAAATCGCCGGCCTTCGCGCCGGACGTGATCACCGAGGAGGTCCTTGCCCTCGTTGAGGAGAGGTTCGGCGATCATTTCGGGGATCTAAGGCCCTTCGACTTCGCCGTGACCCGCGCTGGCGCCAGGGCGGCCCTCGACGATTTCGTCGAAAAGAGGCTGCCCCGCTTCGGCGACTATCAGGACGCCATGGCGCGGGGCGAGGATACGCTGTTCCACTCGGTGATCTCGATCTATCTCAACATCGGCCTGTTGGACCCGAAGGAGGCCTGCTCGGCCGCCGAGGCCGCCTATCGCTCCGGCCATGCGCCGCTCAACGCCGTCGAGGGCTTCGTCCGCCAGATCCTGGGCTGGCGGGAATATGTCCGGGGGCTCTACTGGCTGAAAATGCCGGTCTATCGGTACATGAACCATCTTGAGGCGTCCCGTCCGCTCCCCGCCTTCTACTGGACCGGCGAGACGGACATGGCCTGCCTCGGCGCTGCCGTCGATCAGACAAGACGCACCGCCTATGCCCATCATATCCAGCGGCTGATGGTAACCGGGGTCTTCGCCCTTCTGGCCGATGTCCATCCGGACGCGGTGAACGAGTGGTATCTCGTCGTCTATGCCGACGCTTTCGAGTGGGTCGAGTTGCCGAATGTGACCGGCATGGCCCTGTTCGCGGATGGCGGCATCATGGCCTCGAAGCCCTATGCGGCGAGCGGCAAGTATATCGACCGGATGTCGGACTACTGCAAAGGCTGCCGCTACGATCCCAAACACGCGACCGGCCCGAAGGCCTGTCCCTACAACTTCCTCTATTGGGATTTTCTCGCCCGGCAGCGGGAGCGGCTGAAGGGCAATCCCCGGCTCGGCATGATCTACCGGACGCTCGACCGCATGGACCCCGGCAAGGTGGCCGCGATGCGGGATCAGGCCCAGATATTCCTCGACGATCTCGAAAAGGAGACCCGGCAATGGCAGAGCGATCAGGCACCGCGCAAAAGCGGCACGTTTGGATAACCGGCGCATCGACCGGTATCGGAGAGGCGCTGGCCCGCAAGATGGCGCGGGAGGGGTGGACCGTGACCGTCAGCGCCCGCTCCCAGGACAAGCTCGACGCTCTTGCGGAGAAGCAGCCGGGGATCGTGCCCCACGCTCTCGACGTGACCGACCTGGAGGCCGTCCGGGCCGGCGTGAAGGCGATCGAGGAGAAGACGGGACCCATCGACCTCGCCGTGCTGAACGCCGGGACCCATGAGAAGGACAGCATGGAGACCTTCAAGGCGGAAGAGGTCCGGCGCATCATGGAGCTCAACTATATGGGCGTGGTGAACTGCGTCGACGCCGTGCTGCCGGGGATGCTGGAGCGGAAATCCGGCCATCTCGCGCTGGTCGCCTCCATCGCCGGCTGGCGCGGCTTGCCGACCGCGGCGGCCTATGGCGCGTCCAAGGCGGCGGTCATCGCCCTGGCCGAGTCCCTGAAGTTCGACGGCGACCGGCTCGGCATCAAGGTCCAGGTCGTGAACCCGGGCTTCGTGAAGACGCCGCTCACCGATCTCAACGAGTTCAAGATGCCCTTCCTGATGGAGGTCGAGGACGCGGTCGAGGCGTTCTACAACGGCCTTAGGGAGGACGCTTTCGAGATCACCTTCCCCTGGAAGTTCGCCTTCATCATGCGGCGGTTCCAGCGGATGCCGTATTCGCTGTTCTTCCGGCTGATCAGCAAAGGCACCGGAAAGTGACCCAGGCGGAGAAGCACGGCGCGCTGGCGGCCTATGCTCACTATTTCGAGAGCCTGACGCCGGAAAGCCTGCCGGGCCTCGGGGCTCTGGTGACGGACGACATTCATTTCCGGGACCCGTTCAACGACGTGAGGGGGCGGGACGCGCTCATCCACATCTTCGAGCATATGTTCCGGACCACCCGGAACGCGAAGTTCACGGTGCGACGGATCGCCGTCGACGAGGCCGGCGGGATTCTTGAGTGGGTGTTCGATTTCGAGGTGCGGGGACGGGCGATGCATATCGCCGGCACCAGTGTCGTGACCTTGTCGGAAGACGGCAGGATAGCCGCCCATATCGATCATTGGGACGCGGCGGGACAGCTCTATGCGAAGCTGCCGCTGATCGGCCCGGTGATCCGCTGGATCATCGGAAGGTTCAGCGCCTGACAGCGACTGCCTGACAGCCACTGCCTGACGGTTACTCGGCCGCTTCCTTGAGGAAGGCGGTTTCCTGCTGTTCTTCGGCCACTTTCTGGAAGAAGATCGTCGCCACGCCCAGGGTGATCCCGAACTTCGACACGGTCGCCTTGTTGACCACCACATTGCCCGGCTGGAGATACATCCAGTCGTCGAAGTGGACGTTGAGCGTCCGGTCCTTGAGCTTCAAGTCGAAGTTATAGGTCCAGTGGAACGCCTTGCCGTAGGCGGCCCCCGTGGCCTTGCCGGTCACGCCCGGTGCCGTTCCCTCATAGCGATGGTCGTCGACAATTCTGAGACGCCAGATCCGCTGTTCGGTCTCGCCGTCGCTATAGACAAAATCTTCGACCAAAACGAAATCGTCGCCGTCGAAAGAACCGTCGATATCGACCGTGAATTCCCGGCGGAGATTTCCGAAGCGATCCTCGAAAATTCCCCAGGCCTTGGTCTTTCCGGCGAAGAACTCTTCGATCCGGAAACGCGGCTCCGTTCCCTTGAAATCCTTCACGTCCATCGATCCGCATCCCGCCAACGCAAGCACAAAGAGCAAAGCGCCGACTAGTTTGATTTGTTTCATGACAACTTTCTTTACGAAGAAAATTCCGGATTGGTTTTCCTGATACGTCGTTTAATTGTCGCATGCCGCTCTTCCGTCAGGTCATAGCTCTGCATATTGAGGATCGCCAGGATCTTGAGCGCTATGGGTAGAGCGGCGTAAAGCAGGATTAACGCCCAGACTCCTTGACGCGCGCCCTCCGACCCGGCGGCCAGCGCGGCGTCGAAGCCGGCGAGATCGAGCAGCGGGAAGGCAACACCCACCGCACCGGCGAGGGCCAGTTTGGTGACCACGCTCCACAGCGCGAAATAGAGCCCGGCCCGGCCCGGCCCGCCCTCGGCGGTGTCGAGGTCGATCACATCGGCCTGCATGGAGGCGGGAAGCGCCAGATCGGCACCCAGGCACAGGCCGGTCGCGATACAGACCGCGAGATAGGCCGCCTCGTCGCCCGGGCCGAAATAGAGCACCGGCAGAAAGGCCGCGCAGTTGATCACCATGGCGATCTGCCAGGTCCGGCGCTTGCCCCGCCGCTTACTGATCGGCAGCCAGATGGCGAAGGAGACGATGGCGGCGATGAAATAGGCCATCAGGAACAGGCCCTCGCGGCCCGGCGCCTCGATCACTCGGGTGACGAACAGCAGGATCAGGGTAGCCGGCAGGCCGTTCGCCAGGCTGTTGATCAGAAAGGACGTCAACAGAACCCGGAAGGGCTTGTTCTCGCGCAGCAGCCGGAACCCTTCCCGGGGAGACAGACGGACCGTCGGGGCATGCGGTTTATCGGGAACGACCTTGACCAGAAAACCGACGGCGAGCGGCAGGGCGATCATCAGACCGATCGCGAGATAGAGCAGGGCCTTGCCCGTATCCGGGGCCATGATGGCGGGCAGGGCGGCGGCGATCACCGTGCCGGCGACCATGAAGGCCTCCCGCGTTCCGGTGATCCGACTGCGCTCGTGAAACTGATCCGTGACTTCGGCCCCCATCGCCTGATGGGGCAGATTGATCAGGGTCCAGCCGAGATAGATCACGAAGCTCCAAACTCCCAGGTGGACCCAGCCGGCCCCCTCTGGTGGGACGAAGAGCATCCAGCCGCCCAGCATCGTCAGCGGCAGGCCCAGCACCATCAGCGGTTTGCGGCGCCCGTAGCGGCCCAGCCGGCTGTCCGTCGTCAGGCGGTCGCTGATCATCCCAACCAGCGGATCGGTCAGGCCGTCCCAAAGCCGGGCGACCAGCAGGACAAGGCCGATCACGGTGAGGGAAAGCCCGATCTCCTCGGCATAGAAGGTCGGCAGATGGATGAATAGGGGCAGGCCGAGCACGGCCAGCGGAAACCCGACCGCCCCGTAGCCGAAAAGCGCCAGCGGCCCCAGCTTATTGGGCCCCTCTCTGTTGGGGGAGGGTGTCACCGGACCGGATCTCAGTTCGGCTTTTTGAGAGCGATCTGGCTCACATCGATGCTGCCGGCGCGGAACCCTCCCTCGCAATAGCCGAGATAGAAGTCCCACATCCGGCGGAACTGCTCGTCGAAGCCAAGCGGCCGGATGCCGTCCCAAGCCTCGGCGAAATTCTTGCCCCAACTGTTCAGCGTCCGGGCGTAGTCGCGGCCATAGGCCTGATCCTCGAGCCAGTGAAGGCCGTGCCGTTCCGTCAAGGCTCTCAGCCTGGGAAGGGAGGGCAGCATGCCGCCCGGGAAGATATAGCGTTGGATGAAGTCGGCGGACCGGCGGTAATTGTCGAACCGGTGGTCCTCGATGGTGATGATCTGCAGGGCGGCCCGTCCGCCTTTCTCCAGAAGATCGTGGACCCGTTGGAAATAGACCGGCCAATAGCGCTCGCCCACGGCCTCGAACATCTCGATCGAGACGATCTTGTCGAATTGGCCCCGGCAGTCCCGATAGTCCTGCTTGCGGATATCCACCCGTTCGCCGAGACCCGCCTTGGTCAGGCGCTCGATGGCGTAGTCATGCTGCTCGTCGGAAATGGTGAGGCCCGTGACATGGGCGCCGTAATCGCGGGCGGCGACTTCGGCGAAACCGCCCCAGCCGCAGCCGATCTCCAGGACCCGGTCTCCCTGCTTCAGGTCGAGCATTTGGCACAGCCGCTCGTATTTCTTCTTCTGTGCGGTCTCCAGGCTGTTCACGCCCGGCTCGAAAACGGCCGCCGAATAGGTCATCGACGGGTCGAGCCAGCGCTCGTAGAAGCGGTTGCCGAGATCGTAGTGGGCGAGGATGTTCCGGCGGCTGCCACGCTTGGAATTGGCGTTGAACGCATGGAAGAGCCGCCCGGTCAGCCGGGTGAACCAGCTCTTCTTGAAGCGTTGCTGCAGCGCCTCGTGATTGGCGACGACCAGTTCGATCACATCGGCGATCGACGGTGTATCCCAATCGCCGTCCATATAGCTTTCCCCGAAGCCGAGTTCGCCCCGTGTGAGCACCCGGCGGATCATCCGTTCCCGGTTGACCCGGACAATGGCCCGGGGACCCGGTTCCGGTCCGTCGAACACATAGGTTCGGCCGGCGGGGTCGATGACGGTGATCCGCCCCATACGGATGTGTCGGAGAATACGGAACATGCCCTTAAAGGCTGTGGATGGCGCTTCCGGCATCGGCGCCGGGCTATCGCGATCGGTGAGAGCCATGGCTGAACTGTCCTGAAGTTGCTGAACGATACCCTGAGGTTTCCATACGGGGCGAGGTCAGGCCGAATCGGCCTGGGAAAACGACGGTTGCCGTCCCGGGGACGGTGTCATGGCCGGCGTGATATAGGTGACGTCGTCGGCCGGTGGCGCCGGACGCCGGTTGAAACCCGATCCTTTCATCCAGATGAACAATGCCTCCCAATGAATTCCGCCCATTACTTTGAGGGTAAGAAGCGGGCAGGTAAAGAACGTTAACAAAAGGTTACGGGCCGTCAGCGGTTTCCGCGCCATGGTCTGGCTCGCGACCAGCAAAGGGCCGTCCTTATCCTCTTCCCGGATGACCAGGGAGTAGGAATCCTCCGCCGGGGTCAGTTTGAAATTGTATCGCATCGCCATCTCGATAAAGGGCGACACGTAGAACCCCTTGTCGCAGGCGTGCCGGTGCGGCAACGGCTCGTCGCGGCCGATCGGCACTAGATAGCCATGCTGGTCTCCAAAGGTGTTCTTCACCTCATAGAGGACCGCCCCGAGCGTCCCGTCCGCCCGCCGGCAGAAATAAACGCTGATCGGATTGAAGACATAGCCGAGCACTCGGGGGAAACAGAGCAGGGTCACCTGATGACCCGCCTCGCTCAGCCCGGCGGCGGCGAGATGACGGTCGACCCATGGTCGCAGGGGCGAGCCGTCGCGCGCACCGTGATCCCGGTCGTGGAAAGAGAACATTCCCGGCTTGTTGTAGCGCAGCAACGGCACCCCGGCGGCCGTCTCCGCCAAACGGTCGATGTCGAGCAGGATCGAGAAGACGGAATAGGTGAACTTGTGCTGTTTCGGTTTCAGGCGGGCATGCATCACCTGGCCGACGAAAAGGCCGGGCTCGGGAAAGATGGGCGTATTGTCCGCCATCTGCGCCATCCGCTGTCCCCTCAGTCCGCCGCCGCGCCGATCGCCGCGGAATCGTCGAGCCAGCGGTCCGTGACCGCCGGGACCTCGGTCATCCACGGCACCGTTGCGCCCAGCGCCTTTGCCACCCCGATGCCGGAGACGAGGCCGTCCTCGTGGAAACCATAACCGGTCCAGGCGCCGCAATACCAGATGCGGCCCCGGCCCTGGATGTCCTTGAGGCGTTTCTGGGCGGCGATGGCGGCCGTATCGAAGATCGGATGGTGGTAGGTCGAGGTCTTGAAGACGAGATCGTCCCGCGGCGGGGTCAGCGGGTTGAGCGAGACGAACAGCGGACACTCCTTCGGCAAGGGTTGAAGGCTGTTCATCCAATCGGTGAGCGAGACCGCCCGGCCGCCATCGACGCCGGTCTCGGAGATATAGTTCCAGCTCGACCAGACCTTCCGGCGTTTGGGCATCAGATCGGCATCACGGTGCAGATACATCTCGTTCGGCTGGGTCTTGAAGGCGCCGAGGATATCCCGTTCCTCCGCGTCGGGCTGGGCCACCAGTTTCAGCAGATCGCCGCCATGGACCCCGGTGACCACATGGTCGAAACGCATCCGTTCGCCGTCCGCCGTCACCACGTCGACGCCGGACTCGGATCGCTCCAGAGAGACGACCTTGGCGTTGACACGAACCTTGTCGCCGAAGGTTTCGGCGAGGCGATTGACATAATGGTGGCTGCCGCCGACCACCGTGCGCCACTGCGGCCGGTCCTTGAGGTCGAGCAGCCCATGATTGAGGAAGAACCGCAAGAAGCTCCGGGCCGGGAACTCGTTCATGGTATCCACCGGGCAGGACCAGATCGCCGCCGCCATGGGCAACAGATGGTCGAGCCGGAAGGTGTTGGAATAGCGGTTCTCGTCGAGCCATTCGCCCAGGGTCGGCTGATAGCTCGCTTCCCGGCCGTCATCGAGAAGGGCTTTCCCCTCTCTGAAGAAACGCAGGATATCGAGGGTCATGCCGATGAAGCGCGGCGAGAGCAGATTGCTGCGCTGGGCGAAAACCTGGTCGAGCCCGCCACCGCCATACTCCATCCGGCCTTTGTCGACGGACACGGCGAAGCCCATGGAGGAGGGGGCCGTCACCACATCGAGCAGGTCGAAGAACTTCTCGATGTTCGGGTAGTTTCGGTCATTCAGAACGATAAAGCCGGTATCGACACTGATCGGGGTGCCGTCATAGTCGATCCGACGGGTATGGGCATGGCCGCCGAGCCGGTCCTCCGCCTCGAAGACCGTGACATCTATTCCGCTTTTGGAGAGCAGCCAGCCCGCCGAAAGCCCGCCGATTCCGGCGCCGACAATCGCAACACGCACGGGTCAGATCACCCCTGCGGACCGGATGACCGTGGACGCGGTCGAGACACACACATCAGTGAAAACCATCAAGCAGCCCCTTTTTTGATTTGTTGAAACGCTTCCAAAGCCCGTTTGCGCGCCATGCCATGATCGACGATCGGCGCGGGATAGCTGTCCCCAAGGATGATCCCGGCCCGCCGCAGGGCATCGCCCTTCGCCTCCCACGGTTTGTGGATGAGGCGGGCGGGCAAGGCCGCGAGCTCCGGCACCCATTTGCGGACATAGTCGCCGTTCGGATCGAACTTCTCCCCCTGCAGCACCGGATTGAAGATCCGGAAAAACGGTGCGGCATCGGCCCCGCATCCGGCAACCCACTGCCAACTTGCTGAATTCGACGCGATATCAGCATCGACTAATGTACCCCAAAACCAGCGTTCGCCAAGCTGCCAGGGCAACATCAAGTCCTTGATCAGGAAGGATCCGACGATCATGCGCACGCGATTGTGCATCCAGCCGGTCTCATAAAGCTCCCGCATCCCCGCATCGACGATGGGATACCCCGTTTGGCCCCGCCGCCAAGCCTCAAGCCCCGCCTCGTCCGTTTCCCAAGGGAAGTCCGCGAAGTCCGCCTTGATCGGTTCGTCCGGCAGAGCGTCGTTGTGGTAGACGAGCTGATAACTGAACTCCCGCCAGACCAGTTCCTGCAGATAGGTTCGCGCACCCTCGGAGAGCTCGCGGCCGCTCACCTGGCGGACCCGGTGCCAGAGATGGCGCGGCGAGATCTCGCCGAAGCGCAGATGGGGGCTCATCCGGCTGGTGCCGGCGAGATCCGGCCGGTTGCGCTGCGTGTCGTAGCGGTCGAGCCCGTCACCGGCCAGGAAACCCTCGAATCGGTCATGGGCGCCGGGTTCACCGGGAGTCCAAGCCTCCCGAAGGCCGCCGGCCCAATCGGGCTTGGTCGGCAGCAGGGTCCAGTCATTGAGCCGGTCCGACGGGATTTCCGGGGCGCCCGGGACGGTCTCCGGTGCGGGCATGGGAATGCTCGGATCGCCGAGCGACCAGAACATCTTCCACATCGGGGTGAAGACGCCGTAGGGCGTACCCTGCTTGGTCGTCACCTCCCAGGGTTCGCGCATCATCGCCCCGTTGAAGCTCTCGGCGGTCAGGCCCCGCTCCGTGAGCGACGCCTTGATCCGGCCGTCCCGCGTGCGGGAGGGGGCGTCGTAGAGCCGGTTCCAATAGACCGCGTCGGCGCCGCTTTCCGCGATCACCGTGTCCATTACCGCCGATGCTTCGCCGCGCTTTAGGATCAGGCGCGCGCCTTTCTCCGCCAGGCGCGCCGCCAGAGAGGTGAGGGAATGGTGCAGCCACCAGCGCTGTGCTCCACCGATCGCCCAATCGCCCGGCGTGACGTCGTCGAGAATGTAGAGGGGCAGGATGGGTTTGCCGGACTCCAGAGCCGCCAGAAGGGCGGGATTGTCTGCGAGGCGCAGGTCGTTTCGGAACCAAACAATCGCAGGGCGAGCCACCGGCAAGTCTCCGTAGTAAAGATACGGGGTTGTTTACGCGGCGGCGGTCCGGCCGGATGAACTAAAACTGTGTTGGAGACTCAAGAGCCCCAACGGTCCCCGGTCCACCTGTAGCGCAGGGCCGGCGGGGAGACCAGCAGGGCGGGCAGACCGTCGGCGGGGACTTCCGGTCGCGGCAGGGTCTTGGGGTCCTCTCCGGGGAAGGCGGCCGCCCGCAATTTGGTGGCCATCGGGCCTGGATCGAGAAGGGAAGGCCTGATCTTGGTCTTCTCCAGTTCGGTCCACCATCCCGTGACCATCGCTTCCAGTCCGGCCTTGGCCGCGGCATAGGCACCATAGAACGGCCGTCCCCCGGCTTCCGCACAGGTCAGGAACAGGGCGCGGGCGTCGTCCGATTGGGCGAGGACCGGCTCCATCACCCGGGCGAGCCGGAACGGGGCCGTCAGGTTGAGCCGGATCGTGTTGTCGAATTCCTTCGCCTTCACATGACCGATGGGGCTCAAGGTCGGCATGATCGCGGCGGCGTGGACCAGGATATCCAGACGCTGGAACCGTTCGGCGACCGCGTATCCCAGCTTGTCGATGCCTTCCATGTCGGCGAGGTCGAGGGGGACGAGCGTCGCGTGCCCGTCGCCTTCCCGGATCGCTCGGATCGCGTCATCGACTTCGATGAGGCCGCCCTGGGTGCGGGCGGTGATAATGACGTGGGCGCCGGCGGCGGCGAGCGCCTTGGCGGCGGCCGCGCCGAAGCCCCGGCTTGCACCGGTGACGAGGGCGACGCGGCCCTCCAGACTTTTTTGGGACATGCTTTTCTACTTAGGCGCTTTCGGCGAGCAGGGAGAGTTGGCGTTGCAGGCCTTCTTCTTCGCGGTCCGTCAGGCGGATCGGATAATCGCTGGTGAAGCAGGCGTCGCAATACTGCGGCAACGCATTGTTGCGGCCCTCATGGCCCATGGCGCGGTAAAGCCCGTCCATGGAAATGAAGGCGAGACTGTCGACCCCGATCTCCTTGGCCATTTCTTCGACCGTGAAGCGATGGGCGAGCAGCTTTTCCTGACTCGGCGTATCGACGCCATAGAAGCAGGAGTCGGTGGTCGGCGGGCTGGCGATCCGCATATGGACCTCCTTGGCGCCTGCCTGACGGACCATTTCGACGATCTTCCGGCTGGTGGTGCCGCGCACGATGCTGTCGTCCACCAGGATGACCCGCTTGCCTTCGAGCTGGCCGCGGTTGGCATTGTGTTTCTTCTTGACGTCGAAATGACGGATCTCGTCGGTCGGCTGGATGAAGGTCCGGCCGACATAGTGATTGCGGATGATCCCCAGTTCGAAGGGGATCCCGCTCTCGGCCGAATAGCCGATCGCCGCCGGGACGCCTGAATCCGGCACGGGCACGACCACATCGGCTTCCAGTTCGCCCTCGCGGGCGAGTTCGGCGCCGATGGCGCGGCGCGCCTCGTACACGCTCTGGCCCTCGACCACACTGTCGGGACGGGCGAAGTAGATATACTCGAAGACGCACAGGCGCTTCGGCTGATGCGGGAATGGCCGCAGGCTCATGATCTCTTCGCCCGGGCGCAGCACGACCATCTCGCCGGCCGCCACGTCGCGGATGAACTCGGCGCCGAGGATGTCGAGCCCGCAGGTCTCGGAGGCGAGGATATAGGCGTCGCCCAATTTACCGAGGCAGAGCGGGCGCACGCCCAGGGGATCGCGCACCCCGATCAGAACGTCGTTGGACAGCGCCACCAGAGAATACGCTCCCTCGACCTGGCGCAGGGCCTGGGTCAGTCGTTCGACCACATTGCCGTTGGCCGTCGCGATCAGGTGCAGAAAGACCTCGGTATCCGAGGTCGACTGGAAGATATGGCCGCGCCGGACCATGCCGGACCGCTGGGTCAAGGCGTTGGTCAGGTTGCCGTTATGGGCGATGGCGACCCCGCCGAATTCGAAGTCGGCGAACAGCGGCTGGACATTTCGGATCGACTGCTCGCCGGTGGTCGCATAGCGGTTGTGGCCGACGGCGGCATAGCCCTCCAGCCGCGCCATGATGCTCTTGTCGGCATAGACCTCGGAGACATGGCCGATGCCGCGATGGGCGTTGAACTGTTCGCCGTCGAAGCTGACGATGCCGCTCGCTTCCTGGCCGCGATGTTGAAGGGCATGGAGCCCGAGACCGGTGTGGACGGCCGCCGCGTCGCTGCCGATGATCCCGAAGACGGCACATTCCTCATGGAACTTGTCGTCGTGGAATGTGTCGCCGTCAGCGTCCATGGAGCCAGTATCGCGCTCCCCGTGTCCGGCATTCCGCCACGGATGCGTTGTGCCCATCGCCACCACCTTTCCTCGGTCGAACAACGACGGCACAGCCCGGCCGCCGGAAAGTTGCATGTTATGCCGCCAAACCGTTAACAAATCTGCAACGCCACGCGGAAAAGGCTAGGCCCTCCGGCGGCGTTACTGCGTCTCATTGCTTAATTGATTGAGTTGATCCCGATGGCCCTGATTATAGCCGCCTTCGGTCTCCGGTGCATTCTGTTTTGTGTCAGAGCTGTTACGCAGCCCATCGACAGCATCGTTAAGTCTTTGAATTTGTTCAAGGCTTTCCCGACTCTGGTCGACCCCGTCCAAGAGGTCGTTGGAGACGACCGGCAATTGCTCGCGCAAGTCCCGCGGCACCATGCCCAGCAGCAGGCGGGCACCGTCGTCGAGCCAGGGACGCGTCCGGGCCTCGGTCGCCCAACCCGGCTGTTCCGTCCGGTCCGGGATCAGCGTGTCGAGGACGATCACCGCCAGGGAGACGATGACGGCGCCGCGCAGCACCCCGAACCCGAAGCCGAGAGAACGGTCGACGGCCCCGACGGCCCCGTCCTTGACCATCTCGCAGAGGATATGGGTCAGCACCGAGAAGACCACGAGCGCCACCACGAACAGGGCGAGCACGGCGGCCAGATCGGCGATCAGTTCCGATCCGATGTGCTCGCGGGCGATCGGCTGGGCGTATCCGAACCCATAGAGCGCCACGAGGGCGGCCCCGACCCAGCTTCCGACGGAAAGGACCTCCTTCACGAAGCCCCGGAAGAGCGAGAGCAGGCCGGATAGAACGACCGTGCCGATCACGATCAGGTCGATGCTGTTCAAGGGGAGATCGGACATCTGGTCACCGCCGCCATCTATCGTCAACGGCGGCCCGCCGGTCGCCGCACCGTCCATCCAAACATGTCATGCCGATCGCAATGCCCGATGTCGTGCCCGATGTCGTCCCCGATGTCATGCCCGTTCTCGTCTATCGCCGTGGCGCGCCGCCTGATGGGCGTCGGGGAAGAGATCGAACAGGTCCCCGATCGTTCCCATCTCGTCGAGGCCGAGTCCGGCCGCCGGGATCTTCTTGCGGTTTTTGGACTGGCTTTGCACCCGCGGAATGAGGGCGCGATCGAAACCCAGCTTTGCGGCTTCCTTGAGGCGCGCTTCGGTCTGGCTCACCGCCCGGATCTCGCCGGAAAGGCCCAATTCCCCGAACACCACCGCATTGGACGGGCAGGGAGTGCCGGAGACGGCGGAGACCAGTGCCGCCGCGACCGCGAGATCGGCCGCCGGCTCCTGGATCCGGAACCCGCCGGCGACGTTCAAGAACACGTCGTAGCCGCCCAGGCTGAGGCCAGCCCGGGCTTCGAGAACCGCGAGCGTCATCGCGAGGCGGCCGGTGTCCCATCCGACCACGGTCCGGCGCGGTGTGCCGAGGGGCGAGGGGGCGACCAACGCCTGGACCTCGACGAGCACCGGGCGCGTCCCCTCCATGCCGGCGAAGACGGCGGCCCCGGAAACGTCCTGGCTGCGGTCGGCGAGGAACAGGGCGGAGGGGTTGGCGACCTCGCCAAGGCCGGTCTCGGTCATTTCGAAAACGCCGATTTCGTCGGTCGGGCCATAGCGGTTCTTGATCGACCGCAGGATCCGAAACTGGTGCCCCCGTTCGCCCTCGAAATGGAGCACGGTGTCGACCATGTGCTCCAGAACCTTGGGGCCGGCGATCATGCCGTCCTTCGTCACATGGCCGACGAGAATGAGCGCGGTTCCCTTGCGCTTGGCGAGCCGGATCAGTTCCTGGGAGGCGGCGCGGACCTGGCCGACCGTGCCTGGCGCACTTTCCAGGGTGTCCACATACATGGTCTGGATCGAATCGATGATCGCCACTTCGGGCGCCTCGCCATGGTCCAGGGAGGCGACGATGTCCCGCACATTGGTCGACGCGGCGAGCGCGACCCTGGACTTCTCGACGCCGAGCCGGATCGCGCGCATGCGGATCTGATCGACCGCCTCCTCGCCCGAGATATAGGCGATCCGTCGATCCTCCGAGAGCCGGGCGGCGGCCTGTAGCAGCAGGGTCGACTTGCCGATGCCGGGATCGCCGCCGACCAGGATGGCGGACCCGGGCACGATGCCGCCGCCGAGCACCCGGTCGAGCTCGGCGATGCCCGTTGGACGGCGCGGTTCGAATTCCGGTGCGCCGGACAGCTCGACGAAACTGAGATGCCGTCCGCCCTTGCCGCCTGTCGCCTTCGGGCCGGCTTTTTCGCTCACTTCCTCGGCAAGCGTGTTCCAGGCGCCGCACCCGTCGCATTTGCCGACCCACCGGGGATGAACCTGACCGCAGGATTGGCAGATATATCGGGTCTGGGACCGGGCCATCAGCGGGCACCGCCGATCCGGATCGGGCCTTCCTCCTGTCCGAAGACGAACTGCTGGACATAGGGATTGTCGGTCGTGTCGATGTCCGCGACCGGACCCTGCCAGATGATCTTGCCGTCATGGAGCATGGCGACCCGGTCGGCGATCTTGCGGACACTGCCCATGTCGTGGGTGATCGTCAGGGTCGTCGCCCCCAATTCCTTCACCCGCTCGACGATCAGGCGGTTGATGACGTCCGCCATGATCGGGTCGAGGCCGGTGGTCGGCTCGTCGAAGAAGATGATCTCCGGGCCGGTGGCGATGGCGCGGGCGAGGGACACGCGTTTTTGCATGCCGCCCGACAGTTCGGCCGGGTAGAGGTCCGCGACCCGGTCGGCCAGCCCGACCTTGTGGAGGTTCTCCAGGGCGATGGGCCTGGCCGCCTTGCGGTTCATGCCCTTTGCCTCGATCAGCCCGAAGGCGACATTCTCCCAGACCGGCAGGGAGTCGAACAGGGCGCCGCCCTGGAACAGCATGCCCATCTTGCGGATCAACTCGGCGCGGGTCTGGCGCGAGGCGCCGCAGGCCTCGGTTCCATCGATCTTGATGCTGCCGCTATCCGCGTCGAGAATGCCGAGGATGCATTTGATCAGGACGGATTTGCCGGTGCCCGAGCCGCCGACCACGACGACCGACTCGCCCTCGTCGACGTCCAGGTCGATCCCGTCCAGCACGACCTTGGGGCCGAAGGCCTTCTTGACGCCCCGGATCGAGATCTTCGGTGGTTTTGCCTCGGCGGTCATTTGGAGAAGAACAGCTCCGTGATGAAGTAGTTGGAAATCAGAATGAGGATCGAGGCGGAGACCACGGCGTTGGTCGTCGCCCGGCCGACACCCTGGGCGCCGCCCTTGGAGTTGTAGCCGTGATAGCAGCCCATCAAGGCTACGATGAACCCGAAGACCGCCGCCTTCACGAGCCCTGAGACCACGTCGACCGTCTCGAGATACTCGATGGTCCTCTCGAGATAGATGGTGGAGTTGAAGTCCAGCTTGTAGACCCCGACGAGATATCCGCCGAACACCCCGATGATATCGCCGATCAACACCAGGACCGGCAGCATGGTCGTCCCGGCGATCAGCCTGGGGGCGATGAGGTATTTCATCGGATGGGTCGACAGCGTGGTCAGGGCATCGATCTGTTCGGTCACCCGCATGGTGCCGATTTCGGCGGCGATGGACGCACCGATCCGCCCGGCGACCATCAACCCCGCCAGGACCGGCGCCAGTTCCCGGGTCATCGACAGGACGACGACGGTGGCCACGGCTCCCTCGGCCGAAAACCGCGCGAATCCGGTATAGCTCTGCAAGGCGAGCACCATGCCGGAGAAAAGCGTGGTCATCCCGACGACCGGCAGGGAGTAGTAGCCGATCTCGACCATCTGCTTGCCGATCAGACGGCCATAGAAGGGCGGGCGGAAGGCATGGCTCACCCCCTGTCCGGCGAACATGGCGAGACGCCCGACAGCGCCCAGAAAGGCGAGGAACGCGGCACCGACCGGCTGCAACAGGCGCATCAGGCGGCCCCTCCTTCGTAAACCCGGAAAAAGCGGTGGCCGAGACCCGTGAGGACTTCGTAGCCAATGGTCCGGGCGGCGTCCGCCGCGTCGTTGATGTCGAAATGGTCGCCGATCAGCGTCGCGCGTTGGCCCGGCAGGACCGCGGTTTCCGGCAGATCGGTGACGTCGAGCGTAATGAGGTCCATGGAGATCCGGCCGACGATCGGAGCGATGAAGGCCCCGATCCTCGCCGAGCCCGCTTCGCCGATCAGCCGGGTAAATCCGTCCGCATAGCCGCACGCCACGGTCGCGATCCGGCTGTCACGGTCGAGAATGCGAGTCGCGCCATAGCCGACGGCGTCTCCGGCCTCGGCGGCCCGGACCTGGAGGATCGTCGCCTCGAGCTGGACGACCTGGCGCATCGGGTTGGGCTCCCCGTCGATCGGCCGCACCCCGTAAAGAGCCGCCCCGGGCCGGACCAGATCGAAATGATACTCGTCGCCGAGGAAGATCGCCGACGACGCGGCCATGGAGGCCCGGAGGCCCGGGAAGCGTGCCAGTGCGGCGCGAAAGCGGCTGAGCTGCTTGGCATTACCGGGATGGTCGGGCGTGTCGGCGACGGCGCAATGGGTCATCGCGAATCGGATATCCAGACCGTCGAAAGCCTCGGGGTCGCTGGCAAGGGCCTCGATGCCCGGCCGGTCCAGGCCCAGGCGGGTCATGCCGCTGTCGATCTGTAGATAGGCGGGAAGCCGTCGGTCCGCCGTTCGGGCGGCGTCACGCCAGCGCCGAACCATGCCCGGATCGTTGAGGGCAGGCAGCAGATCATGGCTCACCATCAACTCTTCGTCGCCGGCCAATACGCCGTTGAGGACGACGATCTCGGCGGCCGCCAGATGGCTGCGCAGGATCACGCCCTCATTCAAGGTGGCGACGAAGAAGCGGCGGGCGCCGGCGGCGTGGAGGGCCTTCGCCACCGGCTCGATCCCGAGACCATAACCGTTCGCCTTGACGACCGCGCCGACCTCGGCCCGCTCCGCATGGCGGTCGAGCAAGGTCCAATTCGCGGCAATCGCGTCGAGATCGATGCGGAGAACGGATTGCTGGCTCACGGGGAGGGCACTCGCTTGGCACCCTTCGACGCGAGGAGAGGGCACCATTGTCCAGGGAAACAAAAAGGGCGCCGGAACGCCTTCCGGGGAAGGTGCTGCGGCGCCCTGGATTTGTCAAACCCCTCGGTACGAGGGGAAGGGCCGTCAGGCCGTGGCTTCTTCGCCTTCGGCCGGAGCGGCCTCCCCGGCGATGTCTTCGGCGGCGAACTCTTCGGCGACGACCTCTTCGGCGACGACCTCTTCGGCCGGGGCCTCCTCCTCGGCCATCATGTCTTCCCGCTCGTCCGGGGAGCCGACGATGGCCTGGCCGGTCTGCGCCTGCATCTCGGCTTCTTCAAGGGAGCGGGCGACGTTGGCCTTGACGACGACCGACACTTCCGGGTGGAGCTGGACCCGTACGTCCTCGATGCCGAGCGATTTGATCGGCTTGTCGACGATGATCTGGCGCTTTTCGACCGTGAAGCCGGCGGCGACGACCTGTTCGGCGATGTCCCGGGCGGTGACCGACCCGTAGAGGTTGCCCATTTCGGAGGCCTGGCGCACCAGCGTGACCATCAGCCCGTCGATCTTGCCGGCGACCTGTTCGGCCTCGGACTTGCGCTTGAGGTTATCGGCCTCGAGTTGCGCCTTCTGCTGATCGAAGTGAGCCCGGTTTTCCTTGTTCGCCCGCAGCGCCTTGCCTTGCGGCAGAAGATAGTTCCGCGCGAAACCCGGCTTCACCGTGACCTCGTCGCCCATCTGGCCGAGCTTTTCGATCCGCTCCAGAAGAATGACCTGCATCTTTCTACTCCTCATCTTTCCCGGAGCGCTGCGCCCCGAAGCGGGCCTTCAGACCGAACACATGGTCCACGAGGCCAACCACCGTCACGATTGCGGGCCAGATCCCCAGGATCAGAAGCCCGTAAGTGAAACCCAACATTATGCCGCGACCCGGCCGACCGGCCGTCAACGCGTGCACGACACTCAACCCGACCAGCAGAAACGGCATGGCGAGCACCATACCGGCCTGTCCGGCCATGAACCCGATGTCGCCGTCGCTGATCTGTGCGATCACGAAGGCGGCCGCGAAAGCGACGAACGCCCAATCGGGCATCCGCAACGCGGCGAAATTCAAGGGCGGGCGCTGCAACAATCCCCGCTTAGCGGCGATCCGTGCGGCCCATAGCCCGTTAACGACCAACGTCGCGCCCAACACGGCCAGCGGCGCGCCCGGTGTGATGCCGACGATGATGTCGAGCATCTCCGAGCGGACGTCCGCGCCGAACTCGGGCGGCAACGCCTCGAAGGTCTCCGCGAAGACCTCCCGCAGGGTCGCTTCCATCCCGACGCCGCCGGAAAGATAGGCGAAACTGCCTATCAGACAGACGAGCGCGTAGAGCGTTCCCGTCACAACCAGCCCGTCCACACCACGGTAGACAGGTTGCCCGTTCTCGTCCGGACGCTGCCAGGTCAGCGCCAGACCGGCGACGAGGCCCGGTAGCCCCGCCGACAGCAGGTAACCGAGCCCGAACCCTGTTTCCACCGCAAGGGCGACAACCGTGCCGAAACCCGCGGCGACCATTCCGTTGACCCTGCCGCCGGCGAGGGCGGCGTAAATCACCGGCATCGGGGCGACAAGCCCAGGAAGCAACCCGATTCCACCGCTCAGCGGTAAAAGCAGGTAGAGGAACGCCGAGAGCGCCCCCGGGATAAGTCCGTGCCGCACCTGGCTCGGCATGGCTTATCCCCCTGTTTCCGTTAATCCGTAAGGTAAGGCAGAAGGGCGATGAACCGGGCACGCTTGATGGCGCGGGCCAGTTCACGCTGCTTCTTCGCCGACACCGCCGTGATCCGGGACGGGACGATCTTGCCCCGCTCGGAAATGAAGCGGCTCAAAAGCTTCACGTCTTTGTAATCGATCTTCGGCGCGGTGCTGCTGGAAAACGGGCAGCTCTTCCGGCGCCGGACAAAAGGACGACGACCACGCATCGTTCTATCTCCTTGTTCGAAAGGGTTTGTCGGTCGCCGGCTTATTCGGCCGCGACTTCGGTGCCTTCGGAGCGCTCGCGGCGCGGACCCCGGTCTTCACGGGGACCCCGGTCTTCACGCGGACCCCGGTCGTCGCGGCGGCCCCGGCCGTCACGATCGCCCCGGCCGTCACGGCGATCACCGTCCTTGTTCTGCATGACCGCGGACGGGCCTTCCTCCAGCTCATCCACCTTGACGGACAGGCTGCGCAGAATGTCTTCGTCGAGACGCATCTGGCGCTCCATCTCGTCCTTCGCCGCCGGCGGGGTGTCGAGATTGAAGAGCACGAAGTGGCCCTTGCGGTTTTTCTTGATCTTGTAGGTGAGCTGGCGAAGGCCCCAGTTTTCGACCTTCTTCACTTCACCACCATTTTCGGTGATCACGCCCTTGAAGCGTTCGATCAGCGCGTCGACCTGCGTGGTCGACAGCTCTTGGCGTGCGATCCACACGCTTTCGTACAATGCCATATCGGCACTCCCTTCGGATATCTCGGTCCCGCCCATCGGGACATAGCCGACGACGCGTTTGCCGCCGGCAAGGAGCTATGAGGAGCCGCGAATATGCACATCCGCGACGGGGATGCAAGGAGAAAGGGCGATGTCTTGAAAAGGGGATGGCTTTGAAAGGGGATGGCTTTGAAAGGGGATGTCACGGGCCGGATACAGCGAGAGGGGCCATCCCTGACGATGAAGCCCCTCTTCATGGCTGGTTAAAGCCGACCTCTTCCAGGGGAAGAGTGTCAATTGGTGCTACCGACCTGTAGCATCAGAACGTCAGTATGCCACAGGTGCATGGTCATCTGGCAAGAAATTATCGAATCGGGTCGTATTGCCGTCGAACAGCAGTGTGACCTTGCCGGTGGGGCCGTGTCGCTGCTTGCCGACGATGACCTCCGCCTTGCCATGCGCCTCCTCGCAGCGTTCCTGCCAACCACGATGCCGTTCGAGGAATTTCTCCTCGTTCTCTTCCGGCTTCCGGCCGGGTTCGGCGCGGGTCAGATAGTACTCCTCCCGGAACACGAACATCACGACATCGGCGTCCTGTTCGATCGACCCGGATTCCCTCAGGTCCGAGAGCTGTGGCCGCTTGTCCTCGCGCTGTTCGACCTGTCGGGAGAGCTGGGAGAGGGCGAGAACGGGGATGTTCAGTTCCTTGGCGATGGCTTTGAGCGACCGGGTGATGTCGGAGATCTCGTTGACCCGGTTCTCCGCGCGCTGGCCCGCCGTCCCGGAAAGTAGCTGCAGGTAGTCGACGACGATCATGTCGAGACCGTGCTGCCGTTTGAGCCGCCGGGCCCGGGTCCGCAGGGCCGACACGCTGATCGCCGGGGTATCATCGATAAAGATCGGCAGGCGCTCGATTTGCTGGGCGGCGAGGGCGAGTTGCTCGAAGTCCGCCTCGGAGATCTCGCCGCGGCGGATCTTTTCGCTCGGCAGCTTGGACTGCTCCGACAGGATCCGGGTGGCGAGCTGTTCCGCCGACATTTCCAGCGAGAAGAAGGCGACGTGGAAGGTCCGGTCGTCGTCCTGGTCGAGGCGGGTCTTTGCGGCGTTGAACGCGATGTTGGTGGCAAGCGCCGTCTTCCCCATGGAGGGGCGCCCGGCCAGGATCAAAAGGTCGGAGTTATGGAAACCGCCCAGGAGCTTGTCGATATCGATCAGGCCGGTCGGAACGCCGGCCAGGCGGCCGTCCCTCTTATAGGCGGCCTCCACCATGTTCACCGACTCGATGATCGCCTGGGAGAATGTCTTGAATCCCCGTTCGGTATCGCCGGTCTCGGCCAGATTGAAGAGCTGCCCCTCGGCCTTTTCGATCAGGGTCTCGGCATTGGCGTCGAGCGTCACCTCGCGGGCGTCGGCGACGATGTCATGGCCCAGGGAAACCAACTGGCGCCGAAGGTAATAGTCGTAGATCGTGCGCGCATAGTCCTTCGCCCCGACCACGGTGAGAACGCCGCCTTCGAGATCGGCGAGATAGCGTTCTATCTCGACCCCGTTGTCCTTGATCACCGGCTGGGATTTCAGGATGTCGCGCAGCGTCAACATATTGGCCGCCTGACCCCGGTCGATCAGGCGCTGGATCGCGGCGAAGATGGCGCCGTTCACCGGGTCCTCGAAATGTTCGGCCTTCAGGAAGCTGCCGATTTGCTCGAACACCGGATTATGGGACAGCAGGGCGCCCAGCAAGGCCTGCTCGGTCGCGATGGAGGCCGGCGTTTCGTCGTGGCGCAGGGGGGTGACATTGGAGATATCGGTCATAGCATCATCATAGCATGCCGAAACCAATATGCGCCGGGGGAGATGAAAATAGCCGGGGAGGAAACGGTGGATAACCTGTTGGCGGCAGGTGGATTACCCGTTCGTTCTCGTCCTCCCTCCTCCCACAGCCACGAGGTTGGGGTACGCCTCACTGGGCTCTGAAAAAAACCGAACAGGTATCGGCGCGGGTTTCGCGGCTCTGCTGCATCTCTCACGGGTCATGAGGGGGACAATTTGTACTCGCCGCGCGGCAAGAACTTGACAGTTTCGTTGCGGTCCTTAGAAAACGCCCACCGAATTCGAACGGGTGGGGCGCATCCGTCCGAGAACGCTGCTGGGGGAACGTCCATGACGCGGGCCGATGATGGGGCCACCAACCGGGCCTTTCTGTTTCCGGGCCAGGGATCGCAAACCGTTGGGATGGGAAAGGCGCTGGCCGAAGCGCATCCCGAAGCCCGCGCGGTCTTCGAGGCCGTGGACGATGCCTTGGGGGAGAAACTCTCCGATCTGATTTTCGGCGGCGATCAGGAGACCCTGACCCTGACCCGCAACGCGCAACCGGCCCTGATGGCGACCGCCGTGGCGGCGACCCGGGCCATCGAGGCGGCATCCGGTCGGTCTCTGGCCGAACTTTGCGATTACGTCGCGGGCCATTCGCTGGGCGAGTATTCCGCACTGGCCGCCTCTGGCGCGATCGCGGTCGGCGATACGGCCAAGCTGCTGCGCCTGCGCGGCGACAGCATGCAGTCGGCGGTGCCGGTCGGCGAGGGGGCGATGGCCGCCTTGATCGGCGCGACGCTCGACCAGGCGGAGGAGATCGCCACAGCGGCCGCGGCCGACGGGGCGGTCTGCGATATCGCCAACGACAACGCCCCGGGCCAGGTGGTGCTGTCCGGCCATGCCGCCGCGATCGACCGGGCGATCGAACTGGCGCAGGAAAAAGGGATCAAGCGGGCGATGAAACTGCCCGTCTCGGCGCCCTTCCACTGTTCGCTGATGGCGCCGGCCGCCGATGTGATGGCCGAGGCGCTGGCAAACACGCAGATCCAGTCGCCGGCCCGGCCGGTGATGGCCAATGTGGCGGCGGCCCCGGTGGAAAGCCCGGACGAGATCCGCGAGCTTCTGGTCCGTCAGGTGGCGGGACGGGTGCGTTGGCGCGAAGGCATCGAGGCGCTGGCGGAACGTGGTGTTACGGAAGCGGTCGAAATGGGTGCCGGCAAGGTTCTGACCGGCCTCAACCGTCGCATCGACAAGCGCGTCGAAGGGCGCGCGATTCAAACCCCGGAAGACGTGGCGGCCTTCGTCGCCGATCTGGGCTGAGCCAAGGGAGAGGCGGCATGTTCGATCTGAGCGGTAAGACGGCGCTGGTCACCGGCGCATCCGGCGGGATCGGCGCGGCGATCGCGACGAGCCTGCACCGGCAGGGGGCGACGGTCGCGCTGACCGGTACCCGGGAAGCGGCGTTGCAGGCGGTCGCGGCGAAGCTCGGCGAGCGCTGTCACGTGATCCCGGCCAATCTCGCCGACCCGGAGGCTCCGGCCGCCCTGGTCAAGGAAGCCGAAGCGGCGATGGGGAGCCTCGACATCCTGGTGAACAACGCGGGCCTCACCCGGGATGGCTTGTTGATGCGCATGAAGGACGAGGACTGGCAGACGGTCCTGGATGTCAACCTGACCGCCGGTTTCCGGCTGGTGCGGGCGGTGCTGCGCGGAATGATGAAGCGGCGGACCGGTCGGATCATCGGCATCACCAGCGTGGTCGGTGTCACCGGTAATCCGGGGCAGGCGAATTACGCCGCCTCGAAGGCCGGAATGATCGGGTTCACCAAGGCAACAGCCTTGGAGGTCGCAAACCGCAACATCACGGCCAACTGTGTCGCGCCCGGATTCATCGAGACGGCGATGACGGATGTGCTGGACGAAAAACAGCGCGAGACGATCTTGACGAAAGTTCCCGCAGGCCGACTTGGTCAGGCGGATGAAATCGCGGCGGCGGTGACCTATCTCGCCAGTGACGAGGCCGCCTATGTGACCGGTCAAACCCTCCATGTGAACGGGGGCATGGCCATGATCTAGGGCCCCTGCTCCGGCTCTCCACAATCCTCGGGGTCGTGGGTAGCGGGAGCATGGGAAGTGTGTTAATGAGCCGGACCCTGTTTTTTGGGAGTATTTCGCTTACCGTCAGGGTCCATAATAATGACGGTCAAACTTAAGGATACGGATCAATGAGTGACGTCGCTGAGCGCGTTAAGAAAATCGTCGTCGAGCACCTGGGTGTGGAAGAAGACAAAGTTGTCGAGAGCGCGAACTTCATCGAAGACCTGAACGCCGACAGCCTGGACACCGTGGAGCTGGTGATGGCGTTCGAAGAAGAGTTTGGTACGGAGATCCCGGACGACGCGGCGGAGAAGATCCAGACCGTTCAGGACGCGATCGACTTCATCAAGAAGAGCACCGAAGGCGCCTAAGGGCCAAACCCCTTCGTGATTTCGGCCGGGCGCCGCGGTTTGACAGGATTGTCCAGACCGCGGCGCCGGCCCTGCCATCCGGAAAAGCAAAATGAGACGAGTCGTCGTAACCGGCATGGGGATTGTTTCCCCGCTTGGCGTTGGTGTCGCCCATAACTGGGGGCGATTGACCGAGGGCCAATCCGGGATCACAGGTATCGAGAGTTTCGATGTCTCCGATCTTCCCGCCAAGATCGCCGGCCAGGTGCCGGAAGGGGGCGGGGAAGACGGCGGTTTCAGTCCGGATGAGTGGGTGTCGCCCAAAGATCAGAAGAAGATCGATCGCTTCATCCTGCTCGCGATCGCCGCCGCCGAGGAAGCCATTCGCGAGGCGGGCTGGGCCCCGACCGACGAAGAGGCGCTCAACCGGACCGGCGTGATGATCGGCTCCGGCATCGGCGGCCTGACCACCATAGACGGCGCCTCGCAAGTGCTGCACGACCGCGGTCCGCGGCGCCTCTCTCCCTTCTTTATTCCCTCGGCGCTGATCAATCTCGCCTCCGGCCACGTGTCGATCCGGCACGGGTTCCGGGGACCGAACCATGCGCCTGTCACGGCCTGTTCCACCGGGGCGCACGCCATCGGCGACGCCGCCCGGCTGATCATGTTCGACGATGCCGACGTGATGGTCGCCGGCGGCGCGGAGGCCGCCATCGGACGTCTTGGAGTCGCCGGTTTCGCGGCGGCCCGGGCGCTGTCCACCGGCTATAACGACCGTCCGACGGAAGCCTCGCGTCCCTGGGACCGGGGGCGGGACGGCTTCGTCATGGGCGAAGGCGCCGGGATCGTGGTGCTCGAGGAGCTGGAGCACGCGAAAAGGCGCGGCGCCCCGATCTATGCCGAGGTCGTCGGCTACGGCCTTTCCGGGGATGCCCATCATATCACCGCGCCGGCGGCCGATGGCAATGGCGGTTTCCGCTCCATGCAGGCGGCGCTCAAGCGCGCGAAACTCAACCCGTCCGACGTGGACTATGTGAACGCCCACGGGACCTCGACGCCGCTGGGCGACGAGATCGAGCATGGCGCCGTCAAACGCCTGTTTGGCGACGCGGCGGGATCGATCGCGATGTCGTCCACCAAGTCGGCCATCGGGCATCTGCTGGGCGCCGCGGGCAGCGTCGAATCGATCTATTCCATCCTCGCCATGAAGCATGGGGTGGTCCCGCCGACTCTCAATCTGGACGACCCTTCCGAGGGTGTTTCGGGCATCAATCTGGTGCCGAAGACCGCCCAGGAGAAGAAGATCCGTGCGGCCTTGTCCAATTCCTTCGGCTTCGGCGGCACCAACGCCTCGCTTGTCTTCAAGCAGCTCGACGGGTAGGTCCGGATGGCGGCACTGAAGCGGGTCGTCGCCTGGCTTCTCGCCGCCGCCCTATCGCTCGTCATCGTGACCGGCGGCGTTTTCGTCTATGCCAAGGGGCAGTACGAGGCGCCCGGGCCGCTGGCCGAGGACAAAACCCTGGTGATTGACCCGGGGACCAGCGTCCAGGCGATTGGCGAGACACTGGCCGATGCCGGGGTGATTTCCGATCCAAGGCTGTTCTTCTTCGGTGCCCGGTTGACCGATCAGGCGCGCGCCCTTAAGGCCGGCGAATACCTTTTCCCCGCCCAGGTCAGCGTCGAAAACTCCATCGCGATTTTGGTGAACGGCAAAACGGTTCAGCACCGGGTGACGGTGCCGGAGGGCACGGCCAGCGTCGAGGCCATCAGGATTCTCGAAGGCGAACGGCTGCTCACCGGCGATATCGACGCGGTCCCGGCCGAGGGAAGCCTTTTGCCGGAAACCTATTCCTACACACGGGGCGAGACCCGGGGGGAACTCATCGGGCGCATGCAGGCCGCCATGGACGCTCTTGTCGCCGAACTCTGGGCGGACCGCCGGGAAGGACTGCCCTTCGATACGCCGGAAGACGCGGTGATCCTGGCCTCCATCGTCCAGAAGGAGTCAGGTATTCTCTCGGAAAAGCCACTGATCGCCGGCGTTTTCGTCAACCGGCTGGAACGCGGCATGCGGCTGCAATCCGATCCCACCGTGATCTACGGCATGACCAAGGGCGAGCCGCTGGGCCGCAAGCTCTTCCGCAACGATCTCAGGCGCGAGTCTCCCTGGAATACCTACCGGATCAACGGTCTGCCCCCGACCCCGATCACCAATCCGGGCCGCGCGGCGCTTGAGGCTGTGCTCGATCCCGAGGAGACGGACTATCTCTACTTCGTTGCCGACGGCTCCGGCGGTCATGCCTTCGCCAGGACCCTCGCCGAGCACAACCGCAATGTCGCGAAGTGGCGGAAAATCCGCGACGGCGGAGAGTGATCCCGGTTTTGCCGGGAGCGGTTACGCCAAGGCTTCCCGGAAACGGGCGGGATCGACATTGCCGCCTGACATGACGACGGCGACGGTCTTGCCGCGAACATCCACCCGCCCGGCCAAAAGGGCCGCCAGCGCGACCGCGCCACCGGGCTCCGAGACCAGTTTGAGATAGCGGAAGGCGACGGCCATGGCGTCGAGCGCTTCCGTGTCGGTCACCATTAATCCCCCTTTGAGGAAGCGGCTGATCAGCGCGAAGGTCAGTTCGCCCGGGGTCGAGGCCAAAAGCGCGTCGCAGATCGAGGCCGCGCCCGGCGCGTTCTCCAACCGCTCGCCCGCGGCCAGGGACCGGGCGGTGTCGTCGAAGCCGGCCGGTTCGACGGAATAGACGTCGGCGTGCGGAAGATATTCCGACAGCGCCAGCGCCGTGCCGCTGACCAGTCCGCCGCCGCCACAGCACACCAGCACGATGTCGGGTTTCATCCCCAGTTCGGCCGCCTGCTCGGCGATCTCCAGGCCGACCGTGCCCTGTCCGGCGATGATGCCCGGATCGTCATAGGGCTTGACCAGCGTGGCGCCGGTTTCCGCCGCCAAGGCCTCTCCGATCGCCTGCCGGTTCTCGCGGTAGCGGTCGTAGAGCCGGACGTCGGCGCCGTAGGAGCGTGTGTTCTCCACCTTGATGTGCGGCGCGTCGGCCGGCATGACGATGGTCGCCCGGATGCCGAAGTCGCGGGCGGCGCAGGCCACGCCCTGGGCATGATTGCCGGAGGAAAAGGCGATGACGCCTTTTTCGCGGTCTGCCTCGGGAATCATCGAGATCCGGTTATAGGCCCCGCGGAACTTGAAGGAGCCGGTTCGCTGCAACATCTCGGGTTTGACCAGGACCCGCGTCCCGACCAGGTCGTCGAGAAGGGGCGCATTCAGCAGCGGCGTGCGCACCGCATGACCGGCCAAACGGTTGGCGGCGGCGATGATATCAGAAGGATTGGGCAACGGGTCGGGGGCCTGATGGCTCATGCCGAGATCCTCCTGGGACGTCGTTAAAGATCGCCGATGAAGCATCGGATTGTCGCAAGCACGTCGGGCTCGGTCAACGAGGGCGTGTGCCCGACGCCGGGAACATCGATCCTTTGCATGCGGGGATGTGAGCCGACCATCCTGGCGGCGGTTTCCTCCAACAAAAAAGTGCTGACCCCGCCCCGGACCAGCAGGCTGGGGAAAGGGTGGGTGGCGCGGAACAGCGCCCACAGATCGGTGTCGTCCTGAGGTCTCTGTTTCAGAGGCTTGATGATGTCCGGGTCCCAGTCGGGCACCGCGCGCGCACCGATCCGCGCATTGCCTTCCGCGACCCTGAACGTGGCCTGGGCGAAGCGCAGCCAAGCCCCGTCGCCGTCGAGCGACATCGGCGGCATGAAGCCCTTCAGGTCCTCGACCGCCGCCTCATAGCTCTCGAACTGATGCCAATGGGAGAGATAGGCGATGATATAGGCCAACCCGTCCTGGGGCACGTCGGGACCGGCGTCGTTATTGACCAGACCGGCGATGGATGACGGCATGACAGCCGCCAACGCCATCCCGAGAAAGGCGCCGAGGGAGGTGCCGACGACGATGATCCGGTGGCGGTCCTCGGCGGCGAGAAGATGCCGGACGTCATCCAGATAGACCTCCGGCCGGTAGCGCCGCCAGTCGCACCACTGGCTTTCGCCGCGTCCACGGTAGTCCGGGGCGATCACCTGGTGGGTGGGACTGAGCGCCTCGGCGAGATCCTCGAAGTCCCGGCTGTTCCGGCTGAGGCCGCCGAGGCAGAGGACGACCGGGGCATGATGGCGATAGTCGCCCCAGACACGGTAGGCGAGGCGGGTGCCGTCGCCGGCCGTCACGTGACGCAGAACGCCTGAGGGCTCCGGGCGGTGCAGCATGGCGGTCAGGCATCCAGGCCGAGGACGGCGGGCAATTCGGACAGGGTGGATATGGTGGCCTCCGGCATCGTGCCGAGGCGCTCCATCGGCTGGCCGTAGCGATTGCACCAGGCGATCTTGAAGCCGAAATGGCCGGCCCCGGCGGCGTCCCAGGCATTCGAGGTCTGGAAGCTGATCCGCTCCCTGGAGACGTCGAGCCGGTCGACGGCCAATTGGTAGACAGCGGGTGCCGGTTTGAAGACTCCGACGCTTTCCACCGACAGGATCTCGTCCAGCAGATCCTCCAACCCGTTATGGCGGACCGCGTCTTCCAGCATGGACGGCTCGCCATTGGAGAGGATCGCCGTCTTCAGTCCGGCCTCTTTCAGGCGGCGCAGGACGGCGGGCACTTCGGGGAAGCAATCGAGTGTCCGGTAGACCGCCATCAGCTTTCGGCGGACCGCCGGATCGTCGAGGCCGACCGCCTCCATCGAGAAATCGAGGGCATCGCCGGTGACCTGCCAGAAATCCTGGTGCCGGCCCATCATCCCGCGCAGCCAGGTGTATTGGATCTGCTTCTGCCGCCACAGCTCGGAGAGCTTGTCGGCCTTGCCGCCGATCTCGTCACGGCAGCGGTCGACCGCCGAATTGAAATCGAGCAGGGTCCCGTAAGCGTCGAAGACGCAGGCGCCGATATCGCCGAACGCCGGATGGGCCGAAGAACTCATGGCGGCTTACCTCCCTGTCGCCGTTGCCGACCTACAATAAAGGCGGCGGCGACCAGGCGGGCAAGCCCGCCACCTAAAATATGCTTCAGGGCAAGCCCGCCACCCAAAGGACGCGACGGGGCACGGTCCCCGAATGAACGATCGAGGTTAGAGTTGATCAATCCTCCCGGCGGTCGCCGCGGTCGCCGCCACCTCGTCGGCCAGGCCGTTGACGCGCTGGGATTCCCGCGAGACGTCCGAGATCCGCTCCGTCACCTCGCGCGTGCCTTCGGTGGTCTGCTGGACGTTCCGGGCGATCTCGTCCGTCGCGGCCGTTTGCTCCTCGACGGCGGCGGCGATATCGGTGGTGGAGCTTCCGATCTGCTGGATGGTCTCGACGATCGCCTCGATCGCCTCCACCGCCTCGTCCGTCACCTTGCGCATCTCATCGACCTGGCTGCTGATTTCACCGGTCGAGTTCTGGGTCTGGGTGGCGAGGTTCTTCACCTCCGACGCGACGACCGCGAAGCCCTTGCCGGCCTCGCCGGCGCGGGCGGCCTCAATGGTGGCGTTGAGCGCCAGAAGGTTGGTCTGTTCCGCGATGTCCGAGATCAGGGTGATCACGTCGGTGACCTTCTCGGCGGCCGCCGACAGGCCGCCCACGACCCGCTTGACGTCCTCCGCCCGGCCCATCGCCGTCTGCGCGACCGACGAGGCGTCCCCGACCCGGCCGGCGATCTCGTTGATGGAGTGCGCGAGTTCCGTGGCCGCCGCCGCGACGGCTTCCGAGTTGGCCAGGGCCTGTTCCGCCGCCGCCGCGACCGAGCCCGCGTTGTCGTCGACGAGGCCGGCGGCCGAACGCATGTCTTCCGCCGTGCGTTGCAGGCCGTCGGTCTTTTCGCCGACCTCACCGACGCTCCGCTTGGTTTCGGTCTCGACGATGTCGGCCATTTCGCGGATGGCGTTGTTGCGCTGCTCCTCGGCGGCGAGCCGTTCCTCCTCCTGGCGCGCTTCCAACTCCTTCGCCCGGCGGGTGCTGTCCCGCAACTCGACCAGGGCGGCGGCCATGTCGCCGATCTCGTCCTTGCGGCCGGTGGCGGGGACGTCGAGCTGCAGCTCTCCTTGGCCGATCCTGCTCATGGTGTCCGACAGCAGCGTGAGCGGCGTGGTGATCGTTCGGGCCAGATAGAAGCCGATGCCACCGATCACCACCAGAGCGGCGAGGGAAAGCACGAGAATCTGAAGCGTGAGCGCGTTGATCGGTTCGACGATTTCCTGTTCCTCTTCCACCGCCACCAGCGCGTAGCGCGTTCCGTGGAAGGAGAAGCCGGTATAGCCGGTCAGTTCCTGGACACCGTCGATTGTCACGGCCGAATAGCCGGTCTCGCCATTGAGGGCGGCCTCCAAGAAGGGCACGTCGAGGCGGCGCTGAAGAATTTCCTGGACGTCATCGTCGCCATTCGAATCGGTTCGGAAGAGACCGTCTTCACCGACCAGGGCGACATAGCCGGTCCGGCCGAGGCCCGCCTTGCTTTGCACGACGGCATTCAGCTTATCGATCGGCATCTGGAAGACGAGCACGCCGATCTTTTGACCGTTGGCGTCCGCGATCGGGGTCGAGATGAAACTGGCGGGCGCCCCGTAGCTCGGTTCGTAAGGCTTAAAATCAAAGAAGGAGATGCTGCCGACGGCGCTGTCGCGGGCCGCCCGGTAGGCGTTCCCGAGATCCGTCGCGGCCCATTTGCCGGAATTGGCCGCCGCGAAATTCGTCGCGTAATCCAGCTCCTTGAACACGGTGTAGACAAGGTTGCCGTCGAGATCGAAGAGGAAGATGTCGTAATAGCCGTTCCGCTGCAGGAACGCGTGGAACCAGGGATGATACTCCGCGTGGAAGGCGGAATAGGCCGACTCGTCGCCGGCGTCGTAGAGTTTGTCCTTCTCTCCGGTCGGGAAACTATTCTCCGTGATGTAGAGGGCTTGCAGGGTTTCCGTCTGATTTGCGCCAAGGGCGATCCACCCATTCGCGAACTTCGTCACCGCATTCGACGTCATTTGGCTTTCGGCGACCGCCAGCAGATCATTCTCGATCGACTGGAGGTAGACCTGCATATTGTTGGATTTGTTGTCGATGATGGCCGAGAGCTTGTCGCCGGCGCCCGCCAGCAGCGCGGTGCGGGATTGCGTGATCGAGATCAACGCGACGACGACGACGGCGACCAGAGCGCCTCCCAGAATGAATGCGGGAATTTTAGCGCTTATCTTCATCTCAACTTGCTCCGCCTATAAACAGCTCGATGACATGTTTGTTATACAAGCCTTTTCTTGGAAACCACCTATTCAAAACGGTAGCGCGACCAAAATCGTCCAGGTGTCTCTATCCCCCCGCATTGGTGAATCGCACTGCCTTGCCTGGACTATCCGCTTGCCTGGACGTTAGGGTAAAGGATTGCAGTGTTTGTCGTGCTCCGGAATTGAGCGCAACGCGCCATTTGCTAACAAAAATTGCCGTTCGAGAAGGGGTTTTTTCAGAATGTCGCGGGGCGGAGGGAAATCAGGGACCGATGGGGAGGAGACCGTCTCCCCCCGACGGTCCTGTGCGACCGATCCCCCGCGATGGCAGGAGGGGCCGGTTTTCGCGGCCCTCGATCTTGGAACCAACAATTGCCGTTTGCTCTTGGCCCGTCCCGTGCGGAAGGAGGGTCCGACCGGGTTCCGGGTGATCGACGCTTTCTCTCGGATCGTTCGGCTGGGGGAACGGCACGACGATATCGGCAGCCTGTCGCCGGAGGCCGTGGACCGGGCGATGGCCGCCCTCAAGGTCTGCGCCAACAAGATGTCGCGGCGAACGGTGATCGCCTCCCGCCTGGTCGCGACCGAGGCCTGCCGCCGGGCGCCGGACGGCGCCGATTTCATCGCCAGGGTCGCCGAGGAGACGGGACTGTCCCTTGAGATCATCTCCGCCGAGGAGGAGGCCCGCCTGGCGCTCACCGGCTGCGCGCCCCTTTTCGACCGGCACCGGCCCTATGCCCTGGTCTTCGATATCGGGGGCGGCAGCACGGAGGTGAGTTGGCTGCGGCTCGGGCGGCAGGGGCATCAATCGCTGCTCGCCACCCATTCCATCCCGGTCGGCGTGGTCGGCCTGGCGGAAGCCTTCGGTGGGGTCGAGGTGACGCCGGAGACGTATCGAAAGATGGTGGACGAAACCCTCTTTGCCCTGCGCGATTTCGACGGCGACGGCGAGATCGGCCATGAATTGCGCCGGGGACGGGTCCAGGTGCTCGGCACCTCGGGAACCGTCACCACGCTCGCCGGCATCAAACTCGATCTGCCACGCTACGACCGCAGCCGGGTCGACGGTTGTTTTCTCAGCCGCCGGACAGCCAATCAGGTCACCGAGCGGCTGATCAACATGTCCTATGCCGCGCGCGCCTCGCATCCCTGTATCGGCCGGGACCGGGCGGATCTGGTCCTCGCCGGCTGCGCCATTTTGGAGGCGATCCTGCGCCGGTGGCCGGCGGAAAGGCTTCGGGTGGCCGACCGGGGCTTGCGCGAAGGCATCATTCTGCAGTTGATACGGTCCTGGCGGGATGAGCGGACACCCCAGGCCGCTGCCCAGGCCGCTGTCGGCGGCGAAGGCGCTCCGGTTCTTCACGGACGCACCGACGGCGACCGACGGCAGCGGGTGGGGACTTCCCCGATTTCCCATATGGATTGAGCTGACATGTCGAAGACAGGTGGATCCCGGCGCGGTTCCGGCAGGAGCGGCGGGCGAACGAAAGGCATGGCCGAGCGGGTCAAGACGGCCAAGCGGCGCAGCGCGTCGTCGACCCGCTGGCTCGAGCGGCAGCTCAACGACCCCTATGTCCAGGAGGCCCAGAGGCGCGGCTATCGCTCCCGGGCGGCCTTCAAGCTCATCGAGTTGGACGACAAGTTCCATTTCCTCAAAGGGGCGAAGCGGATCGTCGATCTCGGCGCGGCCCCCGGGGGCTGGACCCAGATCGCGCTGGAGCGCGCGCCGGGGGCGACGGTCGCCGGGATCGATCTGTTGCCGATCGACCCCTTGCCCCAGGCGACCTTTCTGGAGATGGATTTCCTGGACGACTCCGCTCCCGACCGGTTGAAGGAAATCCTGGGCGGAGAGGCGGACGTGGTCCTTTCCGACATGTCGCCGAACACCACCGGCCATGCCAGCACCGACCATTTGCGGATCATGAACTTGGTCGAGACCGCCCTGATGTTCGCCGAGGAGGTGCTGGCCCCCGGCGGGACCTTCGTCGCCAAGGTGTTCCGCGGCGGGACCGAACAGACCCTACTCAATCAGATGAAGCGGCGCTTCGAGACGGTGAAGCACGCGAAACCCCCGGCCAGCCGCAAGGGCTCGGCTGAATCCTATGTCATCGCACAGGAGTTCCGGCCGGCCAGCGAGGAATGAGAGGTGACGCCGTGCGACGCATTTTGATGAGGATCCTTCGGCGTGTGCCTTGGCTCTACGACTTCGTTAGATATCTCGAAATTCGTATGAATCTTCTGTTCGGCCGGGTGCATGAAGCAGACTTCGAGGCCTTCGCCGCCTTGCCCCAAGGGGCGGTCTTCATCGACATCGGGGCGAATATGGGCCAGTCGGCCGTTTCGGTGCGGGCCGTCCACAAGACCGCCAGGATCCACTCCTTCGAACCCAATCCTCATCTGGAACCGGCGCTGCAACGGATCGCCCGGTCCGTCGGCACTATGGATATCGAGATCGTTGCGCTCGGGGACAGCGAGGGGGAGGCAACATTGAGCGTCCCCGTCGCGTCTTCCGGAACCGAGTTTTCCTAGGCGGCGACCCTGTTGGAAGGGCCGGTGGAGGCCCCGGTCGCGGAGGCCCAACTGGGTGGCATTGCCGAGGTGAGGGAGGTCACCGTTCCGCTTCGGACATTGGACAGCTACCGGCTGTCTCCCCAGGCCATCAAGATCGATGTGCAGGGCTTTGAAGAAAGTGTGATCAAAGGCGGGCTCGAGACCATCGCGCGATGCCGGCCGCTGATCCTGATCGAGCGCGGTCCGAATTCCGACGCGGTGAAACAACTCCTGCTGCCGTTCGATTACGCCTTCGAGACATGGGCCGATGGCACATTCGGTCCGGACGATGGCCGGTCTTTGAATTTCTTCGCCTGACCGAAGTGACCGCAACTGCCCGGTCAGTGACCAACTCCCTTACCAACTCCCTTACCAGCTCCGGGACCGTCAACCTGGACGCAAGTCAGCTTCTCCGACGGCGCGGGACACGGCCTCTCGACATGCGGGGCTTCCGGTGTATAGTGCGCCGCCTATTACGTCCCGCCGCTTGCCATTATGGGATTGGGCTCCATGGAAATCCGCGACGCATTCACCTTCGATGACGTCCTCCTCGAACCGCAGGCCTCCAGCATTCTGCCGGCGGAAGCGGATACCACGACCAAGGTCACCCGCGACATCACCCTGAATATTCCGTTGCTGTCCTCCGCCATGGACACAGTGACCGAGAGCCGGCTCGCCATCGCCATGGCCCAGGCCGGCGGCATCGGGGTCATCCACCGCAATCTCGACATCGACCGGCAGGCCGAAGAGGTCCGGCGGGTCAAGAAGTTCGAAAGCGGCATGGTGGTCAACCCGGTCACCATCGGCCCGGACGCGACCCTGGGCGAGGCGCTGGCCCTGATGGACCAGAACGGCATCTCCGGCATTCCGGTGACCGAGGCGGACGGCAAGCTGGTCGGCATCCTCACCAATCGGGACGTCCGCTTCGCGCTCAACATGGAAGAGCCGGTCCGCAACCTCATGACCAAGGAGAACCTGGTCACGGTGGCCGAGGAGATCGACCGGAACGCCGCCAAGGAACTGCTCCATCGGCACCGGATCGAAAAGCTGCTGGTGGTCGACGAGGCCTATCGCTGCGTCGGGCTGATCACCGTCAAGGACATCGAAAAGAGCCAGGCCCACCCGTTGGCGGCGAAGGACACGGCCGGCCGGCTGCGGGCGGCGGCGGCGACTGGGACCGGGCCGGAGGGAATCGCCCGGGCGGAGGCGTTGTTCGACGCCGGGGTCGACGTTCTGGTGGTCGATACCGCCCATGGTCATTCCCAAAAAGTGCTGGATGCCATCGCGACGATCCGCAAGCTGACCAACTATACCCAGATCGTCGCCGGCAACGTGGCGACCGCCACCGGGGCGGAGGCGCTGATCGACGCGGGCGCCGACGCGGTCAAGATCGGCATCGGCCCGGGCTCGATCTGCACCACCCGCATGGTCGCCGGGGTCGGCGTGCCCCAGCTCACCGCCATCATGGAAGCCTCCAAGGTCTGTAAGCAGCATGGCGTTCCGGCCATCGCCGACGGCGGCATCAAGTATTCCGGCGATCTCGCCAAGGCGGTGGCCGCCGGGGCGGACGCGGCGATGCTCGGCACGCTCTTCGCCGGCACCGACGAGGCGCCGGGCGAGGTCTTCCTTTATGAGGGCCGGTCCTACAAATCCTATCGCGGCATGGGCTCCGTCGGCGCCATGGCGCGCGGCTCCGCCGACCGCTATTTCCAGGCCGAGGTCAGCGACACGTTGAAGCTGGTGCCGGAAGGGATCGAGGGACAGGTCGCCTATAAGGGCAGCATCCAGACCGTGATCCATCAACTCGTCGGCGGCCTCAAGGCGGCCATGGGCTATACCGGCAACGCGACCATTCCGGCGATGCAGCAGAACTGCACCTTCCTGAAGATCACCAATGCCGGCCTCAACGAGAGCCATGTCCACGACGTCACCATCACCCGGGAGGCGCCGAACTATCGTCGGGGCGGCTGACTCCTGCTTTCCTCCGGCGATGCGGTGAAAAGAGAACCCGTGACCGAGCCGCTTCCCCTCGACATCCGACCCGCCGAGTTCGACGACGCGGCCGGGATCGCGCGGGTCCAGGTCGAGGCCTGGCGGACGCTCTACAAGGACGTCCTGGCCGAGGTGGTGATCGATGCGATGAGCGATATCCGCACCGCCGTGTTCTGGTCGGAGACGATCGACGATCCGGAGGAGGGCGTTCTGGTGCTGGTCGCGACGACGCCGGTGATCGAGAACGGCGCGGAGAAGGAGCGGATCGTCGGCTTCCTGTCCGGCGGACCCTATCGCGGCGCCCATAGGGACACGGACGCGGAGATCTACACCCTCTATGTCGAGACCGCCTTTCACCGCCGTGGCGTCGCGACAGGGCTGATCCGCGGGGGGCTCGCCAATTTGAGGGCGCTCGGCCACCGAAGCTGCCGGGTCTGGGCCCGGTCCGAGGATGCGGCCGCCGACAGTTTCTACAAGAGCCGCGGGGCTGTGCCCACCGGCACCGCCGAGGCGGAGTTCGCCGGCTCGAGGATCATGGAAACCGCCTATGACTGGGACGATATCGGGCAGGCGCTCGAATCGATGCCCCCCTCGATACCCCGGGCGGATGGTTGAGTTTGGTCAAAGCGTTGGACAGCGATAAGGAGCCCCCATGGACGATCAGGTTCTGATCCTCGATTTCGGCAGCCAGGTCACCCAATTGATCGCGCGGCGGGTGCGGGAGGCCGGCGTCTATTGCGAGGTGATGCCGTTCAACACCGACCCGGAGCGCATCGAGGCGTTTCATCCCAAGGCGATCATCTTTTCCGGCGGCCCGGCCTCGCTGACCGGTGAGGATACGCCGCGGGCGCCCCAGATCGCCTTCGACCTCGCCGTCCCGATCCTCGGCATCTGTTACGGCCAGATGGCGCTGTGCCACCATCTCGGCGGCACGGTCGAGACCTCCGATCATAAGGAGTTCGGACGCGCGCTGCTCGACGTCAAGGATGGCTGCGCCCTGTTCGACGGGGTCTGGGAGCCCGAGAGCCAGCATCAGGTGTGGATGAGCCATGGCGACCGCGTCGTCAGCCTGCCCGAGGGCTTCCGGGTGGTCGCGACCTCGGCCGGCGCCCCCTTCGCGACCTTCGCCGACGACGATCGAAAATATTATGGCGTGATGTATCACCCCGAGGTGGTCCACACCCCCGACGGCGCCAGGCTGTTGGAGAATTTCGTCCGCAAGGTCGCCCGCTGCACCGGCACCTGGACCATGGCGGCGTTCAAGGACGAGGCGATCGCCAAGATCAAGGCCCAGGTCGGGTCCGGCCATGTCATCTGCGGCCTGTCGGGCGGCGTCGACAGCTCGGTGGCGGCGGCCCTGATCCACGAGGCGATCGGCGACCAGCTCACCTGTGTCTTCGTCGACCATGGCCTGCTGCGTCAGGGCGAGGCGGAGGAGGTGGTGACCGTCTTCCGCGACCGGTTCAACATGCGTCTGGTCCACGAGGACGCCAGCGACCTGTTCCTCGGCGGGCTCGCCGACAAGACCGACCCGGAGGAGAAGCGCAAGATCATCGGCGGTCTGTTCATCGACGTGTTCCAGGAGGCGGCGACCAAGGCCGGCGACGCGGAATTCCTGGCGCAGGGCACGCTCTATCCCGATGTCATCGAGTCGGTGAGCTTCTCCGGCGGCCCCTCGGTCACCATCAAGTCGCACCATAATGTGGGCGGCCTGCCGGAGAAAATGAACCTGAAGCTGGTCGAGCCCCTGCGCGAACTGTTCAAGGACGAGGTCCGGGATTTGGGCCGGGAATTGGGCCTGCCGGAGAGCATCGTCGGCCGCCATCCCTTCCCGGGACCGGGCTTGGCAATCCGCATTCCGGGTCAGCCGATCACCCGCGAGAAGCTGGAGATCCTTCGGAAGGCCGACGCGATCTATCTCGACGAGATCCGCAAGGCCGGGCTCTATGACGCCATCTGGCAGGCCTTCGCCGTGCTGCTGCCGGTCCGCACCGTCGGCGTGATGGGCGACGCGCGGTCCTACGACTATGCCTGCGCGCTGCGGGCGGTGACGTCCACCGACGGTATGACGGCGGACAGCTATCCCTTCGACCACACTTTCCTGAGCCAGGTCGCGACCCGCATCATCAACGAGGTGAAGGGCATCAATCGGGTGACCTATGACGCGACCTCCAAACCCCCCGGCACCATCGAGTGGGAGTGAAGAAGGCAGGTTGTCGCGGTATGGATCAAATTGAACACCCTGACATAGAGACGTGGTCCGCTCGACGGCTCTGGTTCGAAGGTGTTTTCGACATTGAGAAGCGCGGCGGTGCCTACTTGATGAGTGAGCATGCAACCGGCCTCTTGGTCGATCTTCAGGCGTGCTTCTGTGCAGGGGCCTTCGTCTCATGCGTCCTATTGTCGGCTGCGATTGTCGACTCCCATTTGTTAGAACTTGAAGTACCAAGAGGGCGCGATGGCGGCATGCGAGCGAACTTTGCAGTATCTAGTTTTTCGCAAGATCTTGAATGGCTTCGGATACGTCGAAACTCATTGATTCATTTCAAACAGAATATAGAGCCTGCTATTTCTGTGGATGCGCAGTGGTTCAATCGCCAAAAACACAAGATAGAAGCTGAGAGGGCGATCTCGCTCGTTGCCGATGTCTTCTACGAGAATCCTTGGGCATAAGGCTACCTTTTCGTCGACTTTGCCCCTCCGACCTCGGGCATTAAGTGTAAGGCGAGAGGAACTAGGACATCGCCGCCATGCTTCCCGCTAAACTCTCGCCTGCTCTTGTCCTTTTCACCTTCGGTTATAGCCCTGGTGGCGGCCGCGTTCGCCGTCGCGGGGTTGGCTGCAGTCACCTCTACCACTCTCGCGAATAGAGCGCGGCATGAGGCTAGGCAACGCCGCTGCCCTGCCAGGGATTGGTCAGCGTGACATCGAAGCGTCTGAAGTCTTTGACGTTCCGAGTCACCAGCGTCAGATCGTGTTGCAGCGCGACGGCCGCGATTTGAGCGTCTGCCGCAGCGGGGGTTCGGCCCGTGCGGTCCCCGTCACCCATGAGGCGTCCCCATAGGACGGCGGCAGCGCCGTCGAACGGCAATACACGTCCCTCGAACTGTTCGGCGAGATCCTGCTCGATCCATTTCTCGAAACGCTCGCGGCGCGCTTTTTCCTTCACTTTCCGCGCACCGCGGACCAGTTCACCAATTGTCTGTGCCGCTAGGAATAGCTCCGCCGGAGTTTGCGCTTCCAGCCAGGCGAGGACGCGCTCTTCAGGCTTTGGCTTTATTGTCTCGCTGACGATGTTGGTGTCGAGAAGAAACGGCATCAGCCGAGATCAGCGGAGCGGCCGGTCGACCGGTCCCGCTCGATCTGCAGTTCAGCGCCCACGAGAGGGGAGGCGCGGAGGAAGGCGACCAGCTCCGGTCCCGTTTTTGCTCTTGGGGCGGGTAGCATTGGTTGCAGCGACTCGCGAATGCGTTTCGCCTCTTCGCCGCCCGACCGAAGCGCTCCTGCGATCGCCTTAACGAGAGGTGCGTCGCGAGACGGAACCGTTACCTCGATCCGCTTGGAGCCGCTGGTCGCGACCTTCTTGCGGTGACGGGCGACGCGAGACGTCTTTCCAGTCATATGCTTGGCGTGTTCCAACGCAGCGCACTCCATCCGGTAACGTTTCCAGATTATGTGGGTAGAACTGGTTCAATGTCAAACTCCAAAAAAATTCAAGTCTATCATGGTGAATTTCGGTTCAGAAATACGATTTTTATTTGATAGATTCCGAAAAATCTCGATGAATGACAATAAATCTAGAAAGACGGTTGCCGCAGCGCACGCTCCATTTATCGTTTGTTTTCAAGAGCGACGTTTTCTGGCGGCATTCTTGACGGTATGTGCAAATTGTGGCGTCAAAAAAACCTTACAAGTCAAACTCTTAGAGTATCAGGAAACAGTGGAGTGGGAGTGACCCCGGCACGGGGGCGAACCGAGCCGGTTGCCGTGGAGGAAAGGACGGTCCCGTCGCAAGGCATTCCAGGCATGCCATCTGGCTCTCTTGTCGCATGCCGGTCTGCTGGGCAATGTCCCTCGGCCGCACGACCATAGGAGGCAGCATGGCCATCGACCCCATCGCCGTCTGGGCCGACATGACCCTTAAGACCTGGCCCGAACGCTATTGGATGCTTGACCTGGCGGAGGGCGATGCCGCCCCCGCCGCCGAGGCTGTTTCCACCGCTTCCGGCCGCTACGCCTGTCTGATCCGGGACCAGGCGGGCATATCCGTGGTGATCGATCAGGAAAGCGCGGAGGAGCTGGCACGGCAGGTTCCGGTGCGCGACCGCTTCGGCCCCTTCCGGGTGGTGTCGACCGACGGCGATCTCCCCTTCGATGTGATCGGTTTTCTGAAGCCGGTTCTCGAACGCCTGAACGCCGAGGGGATCAAGGCGGGGCCGCAATGCGGGGCGGTCTTCGATCATCTCTTTATTTACGAAAAGGACATCGACCGGGCGGAGACCGTGCTCGAGGACTTCATCGCCTGGGCGAAAAGCCGACCCTAGTGTGGTGGATTTGAAGCTCGTCAAATTGTCTACAGCGCGCTCCCAAACGAACTTCAAATCCAAAACCACACTAGATTCAATAGGTTGCTCGTGTCCTTACGAATCCGAAGTCCGTCTTGGGCCGCCTCAAATTCTGCAACGAACTTCGGATTCGGGACACCAGCCGGGATCGGCGCCCCTCCCGTCGAATTCGGTCCAACGCCGGGGCCCCTCCGGTCCATCCATGCTTGCCAAGGGTCGGCGAGATCGACACGATCTGGCCGACCAGGGGCGGTTGATGGCGGCCACCTGATGGAATCGCCTTTTACGACCACGGGCAGCGGGGGAGGGATGAACGGGACAGTAGATCATCCAGGGGGTCATCCAGGGGGTCATCCAGGGGGTCATCCAGGGGATCATCCAGGGGATCATCGGGCCTTCCTCCGGGCGATGCCGGCTGAGGAGCGGCGGGCGCTCACGGAGAAATCCGATGCCGCCGGGTTGATGCGTCTCGCCGTCCATCTCGGGCTGATCGGGATATTGGGGACGCTGATCGCCCTGAAGGTCCCCTATTGGCCGCTGCTGATGCTGCCCCAGGGCATCCTGATGATCTTCCTGTTCACGCCGCTGCACGAAACGACCCACCGGACGCCGTTCAAGTCCGACTGGTTGAACAGGGGCGTGGGCTGGCTCTGCGGCATCGCCGTGACCCTGCCGCCGGAATGGTTCCGGCTCTTCCACATGGCCCATCACCGTTTTACCCAGGATCCCGGGCGGGATCCGGAACTGGCGGGCGGCGGGGAGCCGAGGACGCTCGCCGGCTATCTCTGGCGGCTGACCGGCATCCTGATCTGGATCAGCCATGGCAAGACCTTCCTGGTGAACGCCGCCGGCCGCTGCCGCGATCCCTTCGTGCCGGAGGCCAGCCGGCCCGGGGTGACGCGCGAATCGCGGATCGTCCTGGCCGTCTACGCCCTGGCCGCCGCCGGCTCGCTGGCTTTCGAAAGCACGGTGCTGCTCTATGGATGGTGGGTGCCGATTCTCCTGGGCCAGCCTTTTCTGCGCCTCTATCTGATGGCCGAGCATGGCCGCTGTCCCTTTGTCTCGGACATGTTCGAGAACACGCGGACGACGCTGACCAACCGGCTGGTGCGGTTCGTCGCCTGGAACATGCCCTACCATGCCGAACACCACGCCTATCCCACCGTGCCCTTCCACAAGCTGCCGGCATTGCACGCCCGCATGGCGCCCCATTTGAAGGTGGTGGAGCCGGACGGCTATCACGGCTTTCACGGTCGGTTCGTCCGCGACCTCTCGGATGGCAAGGGCTGAGCATGTCCGAGCTGACCCTGCATCCGGCCGAGGGATCGGCCGAACGGGCGGCTCTGCTCTCGCTCGCCGACTATTATCTCTACGATCTCTCCGCCTATTTGGAGGGGGAGCCCGGCTGGCGGATGCCGGAGAGCGGACGTTATAGGCTGCCCGGTTATTTCGAGGTCTATTGGGACGAGGCGGGGGCCGGGGTGCCGGGCCGGCACGCCTTCCTGATCCGCGCTGACGGCGAACTGAGCGGCTTCGCGCTGATCCGCACCCCCGTCGTCGCGGGCGACCTCGACGCGGGGGTCGACGTCCATGTGGCGGAGTTCTTCGTCACATCGAAGAAGCGCCGGGCCGGCGCCGGGCGCAAGGCGGTGCATCTGCTGATGGACCGGTTTCCGGGCGTCTGGGAGGTGATGCAACTGCCCCGGAACCTGCCCTCGATCCGGTTCTGGGAGACGGTGATCCGCGAACGGCCGGTTAAAAGGTTCGCCGTCGAGCAGCGCCTTTTGCAGGAACCGGCCCCTCACTTTAAGATGGTCATGACCTTCGACAATCCGCCCGCCACGCCGTGAACCCTCAAAACATGTCCGACCCCCTTGCCGGCCAGACCGTCATTGTTACCGCCGCCGCCGGCCCCGGCGCCCGTCCGGTGATCGAAACGCTGCTCGCCGCCGGGGCGTCGCTTGTCCTATGGGACGGGAATCCCGAGGCTCTGGAGGCGCTCTGCGCCGATCTACCGATCGAGACCCGACCCATGGTGGTTCAGCTCGATAAGCCGGATCAGGTCCGGGGCGCTTTGGCGGGGGCGTCGGGTGGGGCGTCGGGTGGGGCGTCGGGTGGGGCGTCGGGTGGGGCGGGTGCCCTGCCGATCGCCGCGGTGATCGCCCTGCGGGACGGCCCGGTCCTGCGGGAGGGGCTGGCCGCCCGTGCCGGGACCCGGGATGTGCCGGTGTTGTCCGCCGCCGACCTCGGTGGCGATCCGGTGGCTGCCGTTTGGGAACGATGCCACCGGCACTGATCGCTGGCACTGATCGCTGGCACTGATCGCCGGCTCTGATCGCCGTCATTGATTGGCCGCGCTATCCGGTCTCTTCCGGATCGAAACGTTCTCCACAGCACGGGTAACAGACCCGTAGATAAAATATCCTCTACACACAACCCTTTGAGTTTTGCATATTCAAATATGCACCTGTTGATGGTTTAATGGAGGTCCTTTTATCGACAACAGAAGGTTATCGATCATGACTCAGATACCAGAAAGTGAAGCACATAAGCCGCCGCTGACACCGCCGGCCGCCAATCGGCATATCTACGTGCATGGAAAGCAGTTCATGTACACAAGCCAAAACGCCCCCGGGTTCACGCCGGGCGGAATCACGGAGGACCGCTTCATGATACGCGGCGTCGCCGTCGATGCGGCCGGGGTCGCGGCGCTTGGCTATGACGATGTTTTGGCCGATCAGTACTTCGACGTGATGAGTCAAGCCTTCGACCGGGCCATCGCCCTCAACATCAACTGTATCCGCGTCTACGGGCTCAATCCGGCGCATTCCCATCGCCAGGCCATGGACTATCTCAAGGCGAAGGGCGTCTACGTCATGGTGGGGCTCGTCGATGCCGCTCACGCGGTTCACAACAAGTCCGGCGCCTACGACGATGCGACCTTCGCCCACGCCGCGCGTCTCGTCGACGAATTCCAGGCCTACGACAACACGTTCTGTTTTTCCGTCGGCAACGAGGTCGAGTATCCCGGAAATCAGGCGGCCTATTTCTACAATGAGAACAAGAAGAAGGAGAAGAAGGACCAAAAGACCGATGCCGAATTGGTTGAGGAGACGGTGAAGCTGGAGTTGGATGTGGCGCAGGCCATGAGATCCTTCGTGCGCGATGTGAAACATCACATCAAAAGCCAGGGATACCGGACCATTCCGGTCGGCATGGCGATGCAGGACGGCGCCCAGGCCAATTGGACGAATCAGAACCCGAATGCCTGGCAGAGGGGACTGATCGGGACGGACACCATCGCCCGCTATTACACGGAAGGCGACAACGCGGAAGAGCGGGCCGACTTCATCGGAATCAACACCTATCGCTACCAGAGCGGCGGGCCCTTGACCGCCTATGACGGCCTGGCCGACGAGGCGAAGGAACTCCCGGTACCGGTTTTCCTGTCGGAGAGCGGCGACATCATTGGGCCGACCCGGGATTGGAAAATCGTCTCGCATCTCTTCAAGACGGAGAAGCTTCGGGCTGAACTCTCCGGTCAGGTCGCCTATCAGCTGATGGAGGAAGGTGGCGGGTACGGCCTGTTTACAGCGGCGTTGACCGGCACCGTTTTGACCCTGACGGCCGAGCATGAGAGTTCGGTCACGGATTTGGCGGCCCAGTTCAAGGATTGCTGGCAGATGCCGGGCTATTTCGCGGCCAACACGCCGGCCCATCCGACGACCGCCCCGACGTCCTTTGGCACCGATCCGACGGTGATCTTGAAGAATGGTTGGCCTGATCTGCTGCCTCTGAAGACCTATTCAAAGCCGGACATCGAGATCACGGTCGATAATTACAATTCTAACGCGAAAATACAGGTTGTTCAAAAGGGGCAGGTCATCGGCGTGGTGGACAAGGCCGTGTCGAAGGAGACGCCCACGTCACTTGTCATGAAGGCCTACGCCGACACCGCCCTCTCGATCCAATACAATGCCTCGGGCAACAATTGGTATGAAGTATGCGGCCTTCCGGCGGACAAGATCTCGACGGGTGTCGTCGTCAAAACAAATGTGGATTATGGACCTACCGCGGTCTGCAACATCCACGTCCCGTAAACGAGCCTGGATCCTTGTGATCCGGCGACCGATAACGATTGCCTCGGCCTGGACGGTCATTTGAGTACCAGATCGTCCAGGTTGATGCAGTTGCGCAGTCGGCCCGCCTCGAGATGGTCGGTCACGAGCTCGATGGATTTGCTGCGGGCATCCTCCTGGCTCTCATAGGAATACCAGCCGGCATGGGGTGTGAGGATGAGCCGGCCGGACAACCATTCGGGCTGAAGCTGGAAATCCCGGATCAGCTTGCTGGTCTCCGTCGACGGCGGCTCCTCCGGCAGCACGTCGAGGCAGGCGCCGGAAATCTGATAGTCGGCGAGCGCGTCGTAGAGCGCGTCCAGGTCCACCAGCTTGCCGTGGGAGACATTCACCAGGATCGCGTTCTGCCGCATATAGGCGAGCGTTTCCCGGTTGATCATATTCTCCGTCTCGTCGGTCAGCGGGCAGTGGAGCGTGACGATGTCGACCACCCCCAGGAGATCCTCCAGACGGTCGGCCCGTTCGATCCCCAGGCTCTGCTCGATACCCGGGGTGAGGTTGACGTCATAGGCGTGGACCACCAGGCCGAAGGCCTTGGCGCGCAGGGCGACGGCGAGGCCGGTCCGGCCCAGGCCGACGACGCCGATGCGGTTGCCGGTCATGCGGCGCACGGTGGCGGCGGCGTGGAAATAGCCGCTCTCCGGATTGGCGCGCAGTGTCGAATGATAGAGTTGCACCTTCCGGCGCATGGCGAGGATCAGCGCCATGGTGTGGTCGGCGATCTCGTTGATGGCGAAATCCGGAATGTTGCAGACCGGGATTCCCTTGGCGGCGGCCGCCGCGAGGTCGATGTGATCGGTCGAGAAGCCGCAGCGGACGATCAGCTTGCAGTTATCCAGCTTGGCGATGGTCTCGGCCGAAATCGGGCATTCGTGCCAGCACAGAAGGACATCGGCGGCCCGCCAGCTCTCGTCCGGAATCGCTTCCGGGTCCGACAGCCGATAGGTCTCGAAGTCGTAGGCCGCCGGCGCGTCCTTCCGTTCGGTTTCGTTCTCGTCCTTGTATTGCGCATCGGGCGTGAGGATGCGGATCGGGTCGGCCATCGCGGGGTTTCCTTATGTTCCGATGCGTCGGAGCTTAGCCAAGCCGGTGCGCGGCAACAACCGGCGACCCGGCTATTACCTTGTCGATCCCGACATTTGCCGGGGAGTTGGAGCGCTATCGGGCGGGGACTATCCGAGCTTCAACCAGCGCCGGGTCGGTGCCGTGGGCAGGCGCGCGGGATCGAAGCGTGGTGAGTCGTCGTCACCGCCGCCGCGGTGCTCGAACCGGCCGAGGGCTTCCGGATCGACGACGGAGCCGCGGCTGCCGGGTTCGAGACCCAGGTGATCGACGGTGAGCCCCAGCCAGACGAAGGCCATGGACAGCACCAGGGCGGTGACGGCGGCGGCCAGCCCCATTTCGAGACCGAACTCCTTGCCGACCAGGGCGATCCCGCCCCAGAAGGCGAAGAACGAGGCACAGGCAGCCATCAACATGAACCCGCCGCGAATGAGCTGCCGGCCGGTCTTTTCGCCCGATTGCTTCTCCTCGCGCCGTATGTCGGTCTGCACATTGCGGATCGAGAGCGCTATCTCCTGTTTCGCCATGCGTCGCCAATTGGACATGCGCATGCCCTTGCCGAGCGGATCCTTGTTGTTCTCGATTGCCTCTTCCAGAAGATCGATGATGTCGGCCGCCTGCCGGTCCGGTGACATCTTGCGGCGCTTTTTCCGGCGTCGCTCCAGGGCGGCCGGGGACAGCGGATCGTCGTCGAGATCGAAATCGGGGTCGAATTCACTCATTCTCGTTCGGCCTTACCTTGTTCGTTCCACCGCGAGACCACCTTGGCCGCCCCTTTCGGATCCATGTCGACGATCTTCTGGATCGCATAGCGGCCCATCATCGCCTTGGCTTTGGTCTCGGCGATCCGCTCGGGGAAGGGGTTTTCCGGCAAGGCGCCCATCTTGCGGTCCACCGGCCGGTCCGGCAGGCGCTTATAGTCCGGTGGGGTCCGGTCGAGCGCGTCGAGCCGGCCACGCTTACGGTCCGCCGTGATCAGTGCGCTCATGACGCTGTACACGACGGCGCCGACCAGGACGACCACCACAACACCGATCATCAGCGCCAGATCCATTGGGCCTCGCTTCCTCGAACATGTCACATCGGAATAAGTCTATGCAAAGGCCGGGCCAGCGAAAAGAGGGCGCGGTAAAGCCGTCGCCGCCGCCTTCAATCCTGTCGCTCAATCGTGTCGGGTCACCTGGCCCAGGCTCGGCCAGGATGGCCGGGTCGCGACATCCTTCGAGCCACAGCTCGAACAGCGCATCTTCGCCCCGATCTCCGGAACCGGGAAGCCGGGCCCCAGTTCGGCCATTAGACGGGCGGTCTCGATCACCGCGTTGTGGCCGCAGCGATTGCACCAGCAGAAGACATCGACGCCGCTGTCGGCGATATCGCCGAGGCAGGTTGCCTGACGCTGTCTTTCCTCCGCGTCCAATTGATGTCGTTTCATCCGTCCCATGCGAAGGAACGTAACGCGAACATTCTTTGCTGGCAACCGAATCCAAAGGTCAGTGCGAGACCGCCGATTACCCCTTTACGAGCACAAGTCGTTTCTCAAAATAGTTCAATAAATCATTGAGATCGCTTGATTTTTTTATGCGATTCTGGCCGTCGAACAGGGCATAATCGACCCGCTTGGTGCTGGTGCCGTAAACCGACTTGGCAATCCCGAAGACCGGTCGTTCATGGCTATGGCGAAAGATCGAGAAGATCGCGAAATCGCCCGTGTGATCGATGGCGTAATCGCGCCATTCCCCGGCGGCGACCCGTTTGGAGTAGACGTTGAGAATGCGATTGAGTTCGTCGCGATTGAAGTAAGTGGGGCGGCGATTCTTGCGCCCTTTCCGGTAGTCGCCGAGGCGTATGGTCTCTCCCATCCGGCGGCTCTCCCCCAGTCTGTCCCAGAACTGTGCGGACGGCATTGTCGGGCAACCCCCGACGGCACGCAAGCGCCGCTTTTCGGAAATGTGAACTTTTTACAGCGGCCTGCCGGCCGGTGTCATTGCGTTGCGCGGCGGCAAAGGGTAGAGCATGCGAGCCCTGGACGGTACGTTTGGCCAACCCTACCTATAGGCGACCTGGTATATAGGGTATGCGATAGGCAAAACGCCGTTTCATTTGAGTGGAGTACGGATTGTGGCGGACATCTTCCGCGAGGTTGACGAGGAACTGCGCGAGGACCGCGCCAAACAGCTTTGGGCTCGCTATGGCAAATACGTCATTGGCGGAGCCGTGGCCGTCGTCGCGATCGTTGCGGGCGTGATCGGCTGGGACAACTACCAAGCCTCGCAGAAGGCGGACGCGTCAGCCCGTTTCGAACAGCTTCTCCAGTCGGGCGGCGAGGCGGATCTCCGCCAGCGGCTGACCGAATTCGCCGGCGAGACGACACCGGGCTACAGCGTGGTCGCCCGCCTGCGGGCCGCCGCGATCGCCCGTGAGCAGGGGGATGCCGACGCGGCCCTCGCGACCTATCGGGACATCGCCACCTCGGCGGAGGCCGACCCGCTGCTGCAGGATCTCTCCGCCTTGCTTGCCGCCTCCATCCTCGCGGACCGGGGCGACAGCGCCGGCGTCGACGGGACGGTCGTCGCCCTTACGGCGGAGGGTCATCCGCTGCGCTATCAGGCGCTCGAGCTACAGGCCGTGGCGGCGCTGGCCGCCGGGGACAGCGGCAAGGCCCGCGGGTTCCTGGACCAGATCGTCGGTGCGGATGACGCCACGTCCACCCTGCAGGCCCGGGCCGCCGAGCTGATCGCCGCCCTGGAGTAATCGACCATGTCTTTTTCGCGGATGGCCGCGGGCGCGGTGCTGGCCGTTACCTTGGCCGGATGCGGCGACACCTTCTTTGGCGCCGATCAGACACCGAGACTGCCGGGCGAACGGATTTCCGTGCTCCTGGCCAACGCGGAGCTTGAGCCGGATCCCAACCTGCGGGAGGTGTCGGTCCTGCTGCCGCGCCCCTTCGTCAACCGTGATTGGCCGCAGCTCGGCGGATCGGCCCGTCATGTGGCGGGGCATCTTGCCCTGACCGACGCGCCGGAGGTCATTTGGTCGACCTCCATCGGTGGTGGATCGGACAGCAGCGCCTCCCTCATCGCGGCTCCCATCGTCGCCGACGGGCGGGTCTTCGTGCTGAATTCCGAGAGCGAGTTGATCGCACTCGACCAGGCGACCGGCGATGAACTCTGGGAGGTCGATCTGGTCCCCGAGGACGAGGATGCCCCGGTCGGGGCGGGCGGGGTCGCCTATCGCGGCGGTCGGCTGTTCGCGGCCACCGGCTTCGCCGAGGTAGTCGCCCTCGACGCGATGAGCGGGGACGTTCTCTGGCGCGGCAACGCCTCCGCCCCGGTCAGGTCCGCCCCCTCCGTCGCGAGCGGCCGGGTCTTCGCGATCACCGTCGACAATCAGCTCCTCGCCCTCGACGAGGCGACCGGCGAGCGGCTCTGGGCCCATGCCGGCATTCAGGAAACCGCGGGACTGCTCGGCGGTTCCAGCCCGGCCGTCGACAACAATGTGGTCGTCGCGCCCTATACCTCCGGCGAGGTCTTCGCCCTGCGGATCGAGAACGGCCGGGTGTTGTGGACGGACGCGCTGATCGCCGTGCGCCGCCAGGATGCGCTGTCGGCCCTCGCCGCGATCCGCGGGCTGCCGGTGATCGACGGCAGCCTCGCCTTCGCCGTCTCTCATTCCGGACGGATGGCCGCGATCGACGTGCGCTCGGGACTTCGGGTGTGGGACCGTGAGATCGGTGGCACACAGACGCCCTGGGTCGCCGGCGACTGGCTCTTCGTGTTGACCGACCGCGCCCAGATCGTCGCCCTGCGCAAGGAAACCGGTCAGGTGCGCTGGGTCGCCCAGTTGCCGCGCTTCGAGGACCCGGAGGACGAGGAGGACGAGATCCGCTGGGTCGGACCGGTCCTGGCCTCCGACCGGCTGATCGCCGTCAGCTCGGAAGGGGAAGCCATCGCCGTGTCTCCCTATACCGGCGAGATCCTCGGGAGCCTTGAGCTGCCGGACGGCGTTCAGGTGCCGCCGGTGGTCGCGGGTGAGACCCTGTTCCTGCTGACCGACGACGGCGACGTCCTCGCCCTGAGATAGGCACCCCCCATGGTCGAACCCTTACCCAATTTCACGGTCGCCATCGTCGGGCGCCCGAATGTGGGGAAATCCACCCTGTTCAATCGTCTGGTCGGCAAACGTCTGGCCATCGTCGACGACACCCCCGGGGTGACCCGCGACCGGCGCGAGGGCCATGGCCGTATCGGGTCGATCCAGTTTCGGGTGATCGACACGGCGGGATACGAGAACGCCCATGACGGCTCGCTGGAAAGCCGGATGCGTGAACAGACGGAACGCGCCCTGGACGACGCCCACGTGGCGATCTTCATGGTCGATGCCCGGGCCGGCGTGACTCCGCTGGACGAGGTGTTCGCCGACGTGCTCCGCAAGCGCTCGACCCCGGTGATCCTGATGGCAAACAAATGCGAGGGCCGGGCAGGGCAGGCGGGTCTCGCCGAGTCCTATGGGCTTGGGATCGGAGACCCGATCCCGTTCTCCGCCGAGCATGGCGAAGGGCTTGCCGATCTCGCCGAGGCGCTGCTCGCGCACGAACCGGCGGAGGACGCGGATGCGGCGCTGCGGCCGACGCGGGTCATGACCGACGTCTCCCAGATGGAGGACCCGGAAGAGGAAACGGCGGACGTCGAGTTCGAAGGCCCCCTGGTGATGGCCGTGGTCGGTCGCCCCAATGTCGGCAAGTCGACCCTGGTCAACGCGCTTTTGGAGGAAGAGCGGCTGTTGACCGGGCCGGAGGCCGGGATCACCCGGGATTCCATCGCCGTCGACTGGACCTGGACCCGGCCGGACGGGACGACGCGGGATTTCCGCCTGGTCGACACCGCCGGGCTGCGGCGCCGGGCCAAGGTGCAGGACAAGGTGGAGCGGCTGTCCGCCGGGGACACCAAGCGGGCGCTCGACTTCGCCGAGGTCGTGGTGTTGGTGCTCGACGCGACCCAGGGGTTGGAAAAGCAGGATCTCACCATCGGCCGGATCGCGGCCGAGGAGGGACGGGCGCTGGTCGTCTGCATCAACAAATGGGACGCGATCGAAGACCGGGAGGAGCATCTCAAGGGCTTCAAACAGGCCGTCGCCATCTCTCTGCCCCAGTTCAAGGACGTGCCCATCGTCACCATCTCGGCGCTCGCCAAGCGCAACTTCCCGAGACTGTTGGAAGCGGTGATCGAGGTTCATAAGGTCTGGAACCGCCGGGTCGGCACCGGCGTGCTGAACCGCTGGCTGACGGCGGTGCTGGACCACAATCCGCCGCCGCTTGTCCAGGGACGGCCGTTGCCGCTTAAATACATCACTCAGGTCAACATCCGCCCGCCGAGCTTCGCCCTGTTCACGACCCGTCCGGCGGACCTGCCCGACAGCTATAAGCGCTATCTGATCAACGGCCTGCGCGAGCGGTTCAACATTCCCGCCGTGCCGATCCGTCTGATGCTGCGCAAGCCCGACAACCCCTATGAGGGCAAGGCGAAAAAGCGCTAGGGGCCACGATAGCCTCCCCTTCGCAAGGGGAGGTTGGAGGGGTTTTCGGAACCCACCCCAACCCTCCCTTTCAAAGGGAGGGGTCCTTCTTTTGCCGTACGCGCTGGCGCGCTCTTCCTCGCAAGAGGTGGACAATCCCGTCCTCCCTGGGGGAGAAGGTTGAAGTGAGCGGGCGAGCAACAGAGGGGAAGGGGGCGCCATGACCGATATCCTGATCGAAAACGGCCATGTGGTGACCCTGGACCCGGCCCGGCGGGTGTTGGAGCCGGGCTGGGTGCTGATCCGCGGCGACCGGATCGCGGCGGTCGGCGGCCCGGAGGTCGCCCAACAGGCGGCCCCCGACGCGGAGCGGATCGACGCGCGGCGCAAGGCGGTGTTGCCCGGCCTGATCGATTGCCACGGCCATGCCGGCCACGCTCTGACCAAGAATCTCGGGGGCGGCAAGGGCGATGGCTGGGTCGACGCCTGCATCCATCTCTACACCGTCGGGTCCGACCGGCGGTTCTGGGAGGCGGAGGCCCGGCTCGCGTCCCTGGAACGGCTCAAGGCCGGTGTGACCACGGCGGTGAGCTTTTTTGGCGGCGGCAGCGACGTGATCCGCAACGACGCGCCCGACTACGCGCTCGCCTATGGCGACGCCGTGGGGGAGTCGGGGACGCGTTGCTTTATCGCCCTCGGTCCCAACCGCCATCCGTTTCCGCATCGTTTCGTGCGCGGCGAGGACGGGGCGGAACGCCTGACCGACGAGAACACCGAATTCGCCACCGTCGAGACCGTCCTGACCGGCGGCCAGGGCAAGCATGACGGTCGGGTGAACTACATTCTCTCGTCCCCGCTCTGGAGCCCGACACGGGGCGTCGGGGTGCCGGATTATCCGGTGCTGAAGGCCTTTTTCGAGCGGGTGATGGACCTGCGGTCGCGAATCGGCTGCCTTTTCACCCAGGATGGCCACCACAAGGACTCGATCAGCTTTGGGGCGGATCTGGGCACGCTCGGCCCCTGGTCCCTGTTCAGCCATGCGGTGGATCTGACCGGCAAGGATCTGGATCTCGCTGAAGAGGCGGGACTGACCCTCGCCCACAACCCGAGCGCGGTGATGTCGATCGTCGGGCGCTGTCCGGCGCCGGAGGCGATGGCGCGGGGGATCAATGTGGCGATCTCCTCCGACGCCGGCTCGCCCGACCGGAGCTACGATCTGTTCCGCCATATGATCCAGGCGCAGCACTATCATCGGCGGCATTTCCGCGATCCGGACGTGCTGCCCGGGGGCAAGGCGCTGGAGATGACCACCATCGACGCCGCCAAGGGCCTCCACCGGCAGGACGATCTCGGCTCGCTGGAGCCGGGGAAAAAGGCCGATGTCATTCTGGTCGACCTGATGAAGCCCCATATGGTGCCGCTCAATCATGTGGTCTCGCGGCTCACCAGCTATGCCAATGCCGGCGATGTCGACACGGTGATTGTCGACGGCGTCGTTCGCATGCGGGGCCGCAAGGTCCTCGGCGTCGACGAAACGGCGGTGTTGGAAGAGGCCATCGACGTCGCCGAACGGGTCTTCCGTGACCAGGGCTTGGAGCCCTATCTGGAGATGCCCGAGGGTTTCTGGGGCGATCCGCGAGTGTCGGCGGATCGTTAGCCCCGGGGGTCCCGCTCACCCCTCTTTCGCCCGTTGGGCTTCGCTCGGACCTCTCCCCGGGGAGAGGTATTGCCTGCGGCGATGAAGAGCGCCCCTTCTCCCTTGGGAGAAGGTCAGGATGAGGGGACAAATCCGCTTGCTGACTCAGCGGGGAGAAGAGGGAGGCTTACTCTCCCGCCGGCGCGGCGAAGAAGCGTTCCTCGACGATCTTGCCGTCTTTCACGGTATAGAGCCCGATTTCTCGGAAGTGCTTCCGGCCGAAGGGCTCCAGGGTGCAGTCCATCTCGAAGATCACCGAGAATTGGTCGCCATGGACGAACGGCCCCTCGCAGTCCGCCGAGTGGACCTCGGTGTTCTCGAACCACCATGTGTGCTTGGCCTCAAGGGCCGTCCGGCCGTTGCAGACCGCGTGCGGCCCTTCGGGATAGGGCTCCAGGCTCACCACATCGTCCGACCAATATCTCGCCCCGGCCTCGCCATGCTGACCCGCCTTGCACAAGGCGACGAAATCCGCCGCCAACGCCTCGATCGACATCGCGCCCTCCTATCTATTTGTTCTATTTTTGTTCTAAACAAACGACGTTGGAGGAGCAAATGACGTTTTCGTGACGCCGGCTTCGCTGCCCGGCCCTCGTTAAGCCTGTTCGGCCTTCTTCGCCATGCGCTTGCGCTCATGGGTGTCGAGATAGCGCTTGCGCAGGCGGATATTCTCCGGTGTGACCTCGACCAACTCGTCGTCCTGGATATAGGAGATGGCCCGCTCCAGGGTCAGCTTGATCGGCGGGGTCAGCAGGATCGCGTCGTCCTTGCCCGAGGCCCGGACGTTGGAAAGCTGTTTGGCCTTCAACGGGTTCACCTCCAGGTCCTGGCCCCGGTTGTGTTCGCCGATGATCATGCCCTGATAGACCTTGTCGCCCGGATGGACGAACATCGGCCCCCGGTCCTCCAGGTTCCACAGGGCGTAGGCCACCGCGTCGCCCTGTTCCATGGAGATCAAAACGCCCTCGCGGCGGCCGGCGATCGGGCCGCGATAGGGGGCGTAGTCGTGGAACAGCCGGGCCATGATGCCGGTGCCGCGCGTGTCGGTCAGGAACTCGCCGTGATAGCCGATCAGACCGCGCGACGGGCAGTGGAAGACCAGCCGCTGCTTGCCGCCGCCGGACGGCCGCATCTCCTGCAGCTCGCCCTTGCGCATGGTGATCTTCTCAACGACGGTGCCGGAATGCTCCTCGTCCACGTCGATCACCACCTCTTCGATCGGCTCCAGGCGCTGGCCAGTCTCCGAATCGTTCTTGTAGAGCACGCGCGGCCGGCTGATGGTAATCTCGAAGCCTTCGCGGCGCATGGTCTCAATCAGAACGCCGAGTTGAAGTTCGCCACGGCCGGCAACTTCAAATGCATCTTTTTGATCCGTTTCCGTAACGTTCAGCGCCACATTGCCCTCGGCCTCGCGCATCAGGCGGTCGCGGATCATCCGGCTGGTGACCTTGTCGCCCTCGCGGCCGGCGAGCGGCGAATCGTTGATCGACATGGTGATGGACAGGGTCGACGGGTCGATTGGATTGGCGGCCAGCGGCGTGTCGACCTCCGGGTCGCACAGGGTGTCGGCCACGGTAGCCTTCTGGAACCCGGCGATGCAGACGATGTCGCCGGCGTGGGCCTCTTCCACCGGCACCCGCTCGATCCCGCGATAGGCGAGCAGCTTGGTGATCCGGGTCGATTCGATCTGCTTGCCGTCACGGCTCATCGCCTTGACGGTCATCCCGGCCTTGGCCGTTCCGCTTTCGATCCGACCGGTCAGCAGGCGGCCGAGGAAGTTGTTGCTCTCCAGCGTGGTCGCCAGCATGGCGAACTTGCCGTCCTCGGACTGGACCTTCGGGGCCGGCACATGCTCTAGAATCAGATCGAAGAGCGGGGCGAAGTCTTCCTGCGGGCCGTCCGGGCTTTCCGCCGCCCAGCCCTGCTTGGCGGAGGCGAAGAGGGTCGGGAAGTCGAGCTGTTCGTCAGTGGCATCGAGGGCGGCGAACAGATCGAAGGTCTCGTCCTGAACCTCGAAGGCGCGCTGCTCCGGCTTGTCGACCTTGTTGACCAGTACGATCGGGCGCAGACCCAGCTTCAGCGCCTTGGAGGTGACGAACTTCGTCTGCGGCATCGGCCCTTCGGCGGCGTCGACCAGCACCACGACCCCGTCGACCATGGTCAGGATACGCTCGACCTCGCCGCCGAAATCGGCGTGGCCCGGCGTATCCACGATGTTGATCCGCGTGCCCTTCCAGTCGACGGAGGTGCATTTCGCGAGGATCGTGATGCCGCGCTCGCGCTCCAGATCGTTGGAGTCCATGACCCGCTCGGCGACCTGCTGGTTGTCGCGGAAGGTGCCGGACTGGCGGAGGAGATTGTCGACGAGAGTGGTCTTGCCATGGTCGACATGGGCAATGATCGCGATGTTCCGCAGATCCATGGGGCGCTCGCAGAGTTCTGGTTTTGGGAAATTGCGTGGGCCTTATATGGCATTCGAGGCCCAAAAGGAAATCCCTAGGACAGCAGGGCTGCCATTTTCCCGGCGATCACGGCCGGCGCGGCATCCGGAAGGGCAGGAGGCATTTGACCCAGGCCTGTTCGAGCCGGCGGCAGTCCAGGGTTTCGTGCACCGCCACCGTCACCTCGCCGAGGATTTTCGTTTCGATAAGCGAACGGGCATAAAAGGGCGCGTCCTCCAGCCGCGCGGTCACCTTCGGCGTGATATCCGGGTCGGCCTGGGTCCAGCGGTCGACCCGCCAAAGGCCTTTGCCCATGGAGCGGGTCGGTGGCGGCGCGAAAGACCGCATGCCGCAGTCCGGCCCGAACTCGAAGCCGAGGGAGAGATCCTCCCCGGATCTCCGGACCATGTCATAGACCACGCTGGCCCTGCCGCCGGACAGCGCTGCCCGCGACCAGTCCCAGCGGACGAAGTCGGCCTCGAGTGGGCGGCCGCCGGCATTGCTGTCGAAATAGCCGTGGCCTTCCCAGGAAATGCCCGGGCGGTCCATCTCGACCGTGATGCGGGCCGCCGGCGCCAGACAGCGCCAAAGATGGCTGCCTCCCTCGGCCAGCGCGACCTCCGCGCCCGGGGGCAGCTCGGGCACCAGGGTGACCCGGCCGCGGACCGGTGTGAGATGGGGAACCGCGGTCTCCTCGATCTCGACGGTGAGCCGTTCCCCGTCCCATTCGAGATGGCTCGGCCCGACCGTGAAGCGGTCCGGGGTCTGTGTGAGACTGTTCCGGCCCCGTTCCGTCATGCACCAGCGGTTCGGTCCCTTGCCGTAAAGCGCGACATTGATCGCCACATGGTCATAGGGGTCCTTGCGGCCGGCCCAATAGTAGTAGGGGCTGAAGACGCTGCCGACGAAGGCGATGATGGTGATCCCGCGCGTACCGTCGTCGCTCACCCCGTCGAGATACCACCAGAGATAGCCGCCGGGATTTACGCCCGTATCGAAGCGCGGTCTGCCATCCACATCCCAGCCGCCAATTGCCCGCTCAGACAGGCCATCGGTACCCCCGCGCCCGGATGCACGCTGCCCCCCGTGAGATAGAGGCCCTTGATCCGCGTTCGGGGGCTGGCTCTGGCGAAGGACGCTTTCCAGCCATGGGTGGTCGGGCCGTAGAGCGCGCCCCCGGTCGCCGGAAACAGCCGCTCGAACTCCGCCGGTCCGGTGCGCACCGTCTCCCCCCGGATGTCCTGCAAGTGAAGGCCGCAGCGGGCCATGAGGCGGAAGGTTTCGTCCTCGCATCGGTCGAGATCCTCGCGGCTGGGGGGCGCATAGTCGCCGGTCGGCGGCGCGTTGACATGAAGATGCAGGCGTTCGGGACCGCCCCGGTTCGGGTCGCCCCGGTCCGGTTCGCCCCGGTTTGGGTCGACCAAGTTCGGGTCGACCAAGTTCGGGTCGACCAAGTTCGGGTCGACCAAGTTCGGGTCGCCCCAATTCGGGTTGGCTTCGTCGGCCCTGTCCTGGGCGCAGACATAGACGGTGGGCGCGGAAGGCAGCCGGCCGCCGAACAACGCCTTGAACTCGGCCGGGTAATCGGGGCCGAAAAACACCGTGTGCCGGGACAGCGGGAAACCTTCGACCGTCGCCACCATCTGCCAGGCCAGAGCGGAGAGGGAGCGGCGGGAGCGCTCCGTCCCGGGGGCGGCCCGGCGGACGCCGTCGCCGAGCAGACCGTCGGCCAGCGCGGCCACATCGCCGTTGAAGATCACGCTGTCCGCCTCGATGAACTCGCCGTCGGCCAGGGTGACACCGGTGGTGCGGTTGCCCTTGGTCTCGATTCGGGCGACCGGGGCATTGGTCCTGACGGTCCCGCCCAAATCCTCGATCAGATGGGCGAGCCCCTTCGCGATGGTGATCATCCCGCCGTCGACCTGCCAAACCCCTTTGCGTTCCACATGGGCGATCAACATCAGGGTTGCCGGCGCCTGAAACGGCGAGGACCCTGAATAGGTGGCGTAGCGACCGAAAAGCTGGCGCAGACGGGGATCCTTGAAATGGCCGCCCAGGGCCTGCCAAAGGGTCGCCATGGGGCGCAGCGCCAAAAGGTCGGGCAGGCGGCGCAGACCGACCTCCTTGGTGACCGAGGCGACGGTCGGCTTGCCGCCCTTCAGAAACGGACCCTCCAGGGTCTCGTAGAATTTCCGGCTCTCGGCGCAAAAGGCGGTGTAGCGCCGGGCCTCGGCGGCGCCCGCGAAGGCGCCTATGGCATCGGTCGTCTCCGCCTCGTCGGCGAACAGGTCGAGCGTTCCGTCCCGGCGATCCCCCAACGTACCGTTCCCCGACGAGCCGTCCCAGGCATGGCGGGCCAGAACGTGGAGCGGTGTCATGGGAATGTGACGGTCGAGATCCGCCCCGACGGTCCGGAACAGTTCCTCGAAGGCCCAGCGCATCGTCAGAACGGTGGGGCCGGCGTCGAGCCTACGGCCGTCGATCTCCACCTGGCGGATCTTGCCGCCCGGCGCGCCGGCGGCTTCCAGGACCAGGACCTCCGCCCCGGCGCCGATCAGGCGCAGGGCCGCGGACAGGCCGCCGACGCCGGCGCCGACCACCACGACCTTGTCCCGTTTGCCGGCGATAGACCGAACGATTCCGTCCATGTCGCTCCCTTTCGTTGACGTCGACCTTAAACTATGTCCAGAATAGTTGACAGTCTATGTGACAACATATTTTGACAGTCATCCTCCCAGGGAACCCCCGCCTCGGTGGCCAGGCGTCCCAGGAGGGGCGCTGCTGGAGGATATGGGATGAATTATTCAAAGAGAATCGAGCAGGCGCTGGAAGAGGCCGTCGCCCGGGCGGAAGCCCCCGGCGCCCCACCGAAGCTGGCCGAGGCGATCCGCTACGCCGTGTTCCCGGGCGGGGCCCGGGTCCGGCCCCATCTCTGCATCGCGGTGGCCGAGGCGACCGGTGGGTCCGCTCCCGGCCTCGTCGATTCGGCGGCGGCGGCGATCGAGCTTCTGCATTGCGCATCGCTGGTCCATGACGATCTGCCCTGTTTCGACGATGCCGACATCCGGCGCGGGCAGCCTTCCGTCCACAAGGCCTATTCGGAGCCGCTGGCGGTGCTGGCCGGCGACGCGATGATCATTATGGCCTTCGAGGCGCTTGCCCGTGGCGGGGTCGCCGCCCCGAACCGGGTGGGCCGTCTTCTCACCACCATCTCCCGCTCGGTCGGCATGCCCTATGGCATTACCGCTGGTCAGGCTTGGGAGAGCGAGGATCACGCCGATCTCGCCGAATACCACCGCGCCAAGACCGGCTCCCTGTTCGTGGCGGCGACGACCGCGGGCGCGCAGGCCGCCGGCGCCGACCCCCACCCGTGGAAGGCCCTGGGGGACACCCTGGGTGAGGCGTATCAGGTGGCGGACGATATCCGCGACGTGACCTCGACGGAAGAGGAGTTGGGCAAGCCGCTCAACCAGGACAGCAATCTCGGCCGTCCCAGCGTCGTTCAGGAGTTCGGGCTCGACGGCGCCATCCTCAAGCTCGAGGGTCTTCTGACCGACGCGATCGATTCGATCCCGTCCTGCGAGGGACGCCGGGGCTTGCAGGATTTGGTGCGGGTCCAGGCGAAACGGCTGATGCCGCAATGCGGCGCGCGCGACCGGGTGATGGCCCACTCGGTTTAACGAAAGGTTCAAGACACGGTCCGGCGGGAGGGGGCGATGGCGGCGATGACCTGGAGTATCGGCGACTGGATCGCCGCCCGCCGGGACCGGCTGATCACCAGCCCGCGCTTTCAGCGTTTCGCGGTCGCCTTTCCGGCCTTTCGGCCCTTCGCCAAGAAGAAGGCGCGGGACCTTTTCGACATCGTCGCCGGGTTCACCTATTCCCAGGTCCTGACCGCCTGCGTGGAGGTGGACCTGTTTCCGGTCCTCAACGACGGGCCCCAGGATCTCGAAACGCTGGCCCGCCGCATCAAACTTCCGGAGGACGGGGCGCAAAGGCTGCTCGACGCGGCCGTCTCCCTGCGGCTTGCGGAAAAACGGTCGGGCGGACGCTATGGTCTCGGCGAGTTGGGGGCCGCTTTTCTCGGCAATCCTGGCATCGCGGAGATGGTCCGACATCACCGTCTGCTCTATGCCGACCTGGCCGATCCGGTCGCCCTGTTGAAGGGCGAGCATGACCGTACCCGGCTCGGGGATTTCTGGCCCTATGCCGATCATCGCGATCTCGAGAATATCGATGCCAAGGCATCGGCGGATTACAGCCGGGTCATGTCCGCCTCCCAACCTTTGGTGGCCGAGGACATTCTCGACGCCTTCGGCTTTCAGGGCTGTCGGACCCTTCTCGATGTCGGGGGCGGGGACGGGACCTTCCTGTCGGCCGTCGCGCGGCGTCATCCCGGCATGACACTCAAACTGTTCGACCTGCCCCATGTCGCCGCCCTGGCCGAGGCGCGTGCCGCCCGTGAGGGGTTCGAGGGCCGGTTCGCGGCGACGGGCGGCAGTTTCTTCGACGGGCCATTGCCGTCCGGAGCGGATGTGATCTCGCTGATTCGGGTCGCCTACGACCATGACGATCAGTCGGTGATCCGCGTGCTCTCATTGATCCGCGAGGCGCTACCGGACCATGGGACCTTGCTGTTGGCGGAGCCGATGGCGGGTGTGAGCGGGGCGGAGCCCATCGGAGACGCCTATTTCGGCTTCTATCTGCTCGCCATGGGCAAGGGGCGTTCCCGGACTCCGGAAAAGCTCATGGAGCTTATGAAAGCGGCGGGTTTCCGGGACTTCCGGCTGCTCAAGACCCGCCGGCCTCTGCTTGTCCAGGCGATTCTGGCAAAGCCCTGACACATAATCCTTAAAATCGGGTTAGCTTTTGTTGACAAGTTAGAATGTCAACTTAAACTGACAGATGTCACAACGTTTTGTGGGGACATCGGTCCCCGCCAAGGAAAAACATAGGCCCCGGCGGATCGTACGGGGCCGCCAGGATCTGAGGGGAGAGCCCGTTGGAAACCGTCGCAGTCGTCCTTGACCAACCAGAGCAGCTGAGGGTTACCCGGCTGCCGCTCGATCGCCGCGAATCCGGCGACGTGCTGGTCGACATCGCCTGGTCCGGCATCAGTACCGGGACCGAACGTCTTCTTTACACCGGCAAGATGCCGATGTTCCCCGGCATGGGGTATCCGCTGGTTCCCGGCTACGAGTCGGTGGGCCAGGTCGCGGAGGCGGGGGCCGACTCCCGGCTTAAGGCCGGCGAGTGGGTCTTCGTGCCGGGCGCGCGCTGCTTCGGCGAAGTGCGCGGCCTGTTCGGCGGCGCCGCCAACCGCTTGGTGGTGCCGGAGGATCGTCTTGTCACGATCGATTCGGCGCTCGGCGCCAATGGCGTTCTGCTCGCCCTGGCGGCGACGGCGTTTCATGCGATCGCCGACGGCAAGGGCGTCTATCCCGATCTGATCGTCGGTCACGGCGTCCTCGGGCGGTTGATCGCCCGACTGTCCATCGCCATGGGCGGCCCGGCCCCGACGGTCTGGGAGAACAACGCCGATCGGGCGGGCGGCGCCGATGGGTATACCGTCACCAATTCCAAGGAAGACGATCGCCGCGACTACAACGCGATCTGCGATGTCTCCGGCGACAGCCGTCTCCTCGACACGCTCATCCAGCGGCTGGCGCCGCGGGGCGAGATCACCCTGGCCGGCTTCTACAGCGATCCGCTGCAGTTCGCCTTCCCGCCGGCCTTCATGCGCGAGGCCCGGATCCGGATCGCGGCCGAATGGAAGCCCGAGGATATGGCGGCGGTCACCTCCCTGTTGACCGAAGGGCTGTTGAGCCTCGACGGGCTGATCACCCATTCCGCCGACGCGCTGGAGGCGGATGCCGCCTATCGCACGGCCTTCGGCGACCCCCATTGCCTCAAAATGATTCTTGACTGGAGGGCCACGGCATGACTCCCCCAGACGGCATTCTGAACCACGCGCCCGCGGACGAAACCTCGACCGACGGCGCCAAGGCCGCCAAGGAAACCCAGATCATCGCGATCTACGGCAAGGGCGGCATCGGCAAGAGCTTCACGCTCTCCAACCTCTCCTACATGATGGCCCAGCAGGGTAAGAAGGTGCTTCTGATCGGCTGCGATCCGAAGAGCGATACCACCTCCCTGCTGTTCGGCGGCAAGAGCTGCCCGACCATCCTGGAGACTTCCAGCAAGAAGAAGCTGGCCGGCGACGAGGTCGAGATCGGCGACATCTGCTTCGTGCGTGACGGCGTCTACGCCATGGAGCTGGGTGGGCCGGAGGTCGGCCGGGGCTGCGGCGGCCGGGGCATCATCCACGGCTTCGAGCTGATGGAGAAGCTCGGCTTCCACGAATGGGACTTCGACTACGTTCTGCTCGACTTCCTGGGTGACGTGGTGTGCGGCGGCTTCGGCCTGCCGATCGCCCGCGACATGTGTCAGAAGGTGATCGTCGTCGGCTCCAACGACCTGCAGTCGCTCTATGTCGCCAACAATGTCTGCTCGGCGGTTCAGTATTTCCGCGGGCTCGGCGGCAATGTCGGCGTGGCTGGGATTGTCATCAACAAGGATGACGGCACCGGTGAGGCCCAGGCCTTCGCGGACGCGGTCGACATTCCGATCCTGTCTGCGATTCCGGCCCATGAGGAGATCCGCAAGAAAAGCGCGAACTACCAGATCATCGGCACGCCGGAGAGTAAATGGGGCGGCCTTTTCGAGGAACTCGCCACCAATGTGGCCTCGGCCCCGCCGCGGCAGCCCACGCCCCTGACCCAGGACGAGCTTCTCGGCCTGTTCAAGTCGGAGGATGTCGGCCGCGACGTGGCGCTCACGCCGGCGAAGCTCGAGGACATGTGCGACGGTCTCGCCGCGCAGAAGCCGTCCCTCGAAATCATCTACGACGAGGTGTGAGGGAGGACGCGATGACCGACGAACTCACACATATTCCCGACACGGCGACCCCCGATCCGGCGAACCCGGGGACCGAGGCCGCGCGCGACAGCGAGGCCGCGGCCACTGGAATCGGGTGCCACGCGCCGGCCGGCGAGATGCGGGCGGCGGCGGAGAAAGCCGGGAACGGCGCGCTCCTGGAGCAATACGCCAAAGACTATCCGATGGGGCCGCACGACAGGCCCCAGAGCATGTGTCCGGCCTTCGGGTCGCTCCGGGTCGGGCTCCGGATGAAGCGCACCGCGACGATCCTCTCGGGATCGGCCTGCTGCGTCTATGGGCTCACCTTCACCAGCCATTTCTACGGCGCCCGGCGGACCGTCGGCTATGTGCCGTTCAATTCGGAAAGCCTGGTGTCCGGCAAGCTCTATGAGGATATCCGCGACGCGGTCCATGAAATGGCCGATCCGGAGCACTATGACGCCGTGGTGGTGACCAATCTCTGTGTTCCGACCGCCTCCGGCGTGCCGCTGCAGATGCTGCCCAAGGTGATCGACGGGGTCCGGATCATCGGGATCGACGTGCCGGGTTTCGGCGTGCCGACCCATGCGGAAGCCAAGGACATTCTCGCCGGCGCGATGCTCAAAGTCGCCCGGGAGGAGGCCGAGGCCGGTCCGGTGATGGCCCCTAAACAGGGCCGGTCGGAAAAGCCCATGGTCGCTCTGGTCGGTGAAATGTTCCCGGCCGACCCGGTGGGGCTTGGCGCCATGCTGGCGCCGCTCGGCCTGGCCGCTGGACCGGTCGTCCCGACCCGGGAATGGCGGGAGCAGTACGCCGCACTCGACTCCGTGGTGGTGGCGGGCCTGCATCCCTTCTATACCGCCGTCTATCGCGAGTTCACCCGGGCGGGCCGGCCCATCGTCGGCTCCGGCCCGGTGGGCACCGACGGGACCGCCTCCTGGCTCGAAAGGATCGGCAAGGCGGCGGGGGTCAAGGCGGACGCCATCGCCCAGGCCCAGAACATGTTCCTGCCGGCGATCCGGGGTGCCTTCGACAAGGCACCGGTCAACGGCCGGATCACTCTTACCGGCTATGAGGGCAGCGAATTGCTCGTCGCCCGGCTGCTGGTCGAAAGCGGCGCGGACGTCCTCTATGTCGGCACCGCGTGTCCGAAGACCGAATGGTCGGCGGAAGACCGGGAGTGGCTGGAAAGCCGGGGTGTCGAGGTGCGCTTCAGGGCGTCTTTGGAGGACGACTGTGCCGCCGTAGAGTTCTTCAAGCCCGACCTCGCCATCGGCACCACACCGGTGGTGCAGAAGGCGAAGGAACTGGCGATCCCCGGGCTTTACTTCACCAACCTGATCTCGGCGCGGCCGTTGTTCGGTCCGGCCGGTGCGGGCTCGCTCGCCCAGGTGGTCAACGGGGCGATGGGCAACAAGGCCCGGTTCGACAGGATGTCAGCCTTTTTCGAGGGCGTGGGCAGCGGCGATACCGCCGGTGTCTGGGAAGAGAAGCCGAAGGCGGCCGGAAAGGTGGCCCTGGCGCAGAAGGAGGTCATCGAGGCCCCGACCGCGGTCGATGCCAAGGTCGAGGACCGTCAGGTTGGCAAGAAGGCAGCGGACAAGAGCCCGGTCGACAAGAAGGCCGATGGCCATCGGCCGCGCGTCTTCAAAAAAGAGGGGGTGAACTGATGCTCGTCCTCGATCACGACCGCGCCGGGGGCTATTGGGGCTCCGTCTACGTCTTCACCGCCATCAAAGGCATGCAGGTGATCATCGACGGCCCGGTGGGCTGCGAGAACCTGCCGGTCACCTCCGTTCTGCACTATACCGACGCGCTGCCGCCCCATGAGCTGCCCATCGTGGTAACGGGGCTCGGCGAGGAGGAATTGGGGCAGGAGGGGACCGAGAACGCCATGCGGCGGTCCCACAAGACCCTGGATCCCGATCAGCCCGCCGTCGTGGTGACCGGCTCCATCGCCGAGATGATCGGCGGCGGGGTCACGCCCTCCGGCACCAACATCCAGCGTTTCCTGCCGCGCACCATCGATGAGGATCAATGGGAAAGCGCGGACCGGGCGATGCTCTGGCTGTGGAAGGAATTTGGCCTGCGCAAGGGCAAGATGCCCAAACCGAAGCCGCGCGCCGAGGGCGCCAAACCGCGGGTCAACATCATCGGCCCGATCTACGGCACCTTCAACATGCCTTCGGACCTGGCCGAGATCAGGCGCCTGGTCGAGGGGGTTGGAGCCGAGGTCAACATGGTTTTCCCGCTCGGCAGCCACCTTTCGGAGGTCGCCCGGTTGGTCGACGCGGACGTCAACATCTGCCTTTATCGGGAATTCGGCCGCAAGCTGTGCGAGGCCCTGGAAAAGCCCTATCTGCAGGCGCCGATCGGGCTCGACAGCACGACCCGTTTCCTGCGTGAACTGGGCAAACTGACCGGGCTCGATCCGGAGCCGTTCATCGAGCGGGAGAAGCACACGACGATCAAGCCGTTGTGGGATCTCTGGCGTTCGGTGACCCAGGATTTCTTCGCCACGGCGAGCTTCGGCATCGTCGCGACGGAGACCTATGCCCGCGGCGTCCGGCATTTCCTGGAAGACGAGATGGGGCTGCCCTGCACGTTCGCCTTCCAACGCAATGCCGGGAAGAAGCCGGACAACGCGGCGGTCCGCAGGGCGGTTCAGGAGACGCCGCCGCTGATCCTGTTCGGCAGCTATAACGAGCGGATGTATATGGCCGAGTGCGGTGGGCGCGCGGTCTATATCCCGGCCTCCTTCCCGGGGGCGATCATCCGCCGGCACACCGGCACGCCGTTCATGGGCTATGCCGGCGCCACCTACCTTATCCAGGAAGTGTGCAACGGGCTGTTCGACGCCCTGTTCCACATCCTTCCCATCGGCACCGAAATGGACAAGGCGGAGGCCACGCCCGCACCGGGACATGCCCCGGCTGCCGCGTCCGCACCGTCTTCCACCCCGTCGGGCACGCGCTATCGCGAGCTCGACTGGGCCGAGGACTCCCAGGCACTGCTCGACCAACTAGTCGAGGAACATCCGGTGCTAACCCGTATTTCCGCCGCACGCCGATTGCGCGACGCGGCGGAACAGGCCGCACGCAGAGAGGGGGAGACCACGGTTTCCCTTCGTCATGTGCGTGCCTTGACACCAGAGCTTTCAGGATAGGAGAGCGATCATGAACTCGATGCCCAGCATGACACCCGCGTTTTCGGACGGAATGACCGGCCGGAAAGAGCCTCTGCCGCGGACCGGCAGCAAGCCCCGCACCTGCATGCGGTATCGATGGGAGTATCGCTTCTATTTCGCGATCAGCTTTCTGCTCTTCCTGCCTGTGATCCTGCTGTCGAGGCTGCTGCCGCGGTCCTGGCGTCCGTTCAAATCGGCGACCCGCGCCTCCGTCTTCGGAGAGACGCGCGCCGCGGCTCACACCGTCGTCCCGTTCATTTTCATGGCGTGACGGCGCGACGAGCTTCGGTCGGTTTCGCGCCGGCCGGGGTATCCGCCGGGGATCGGGGTTCCTTTCGGGGAAGGCCGGTTCGCCGTCGGTCCTCGCCGCCAGGAGAGGGCGGTAACGGCCTTTAGGGCCAGAGTAAGGAGTGAAAGGTAATGGCGGAAAGAGGATCTCTTTCGGGTCTCACGGACTCCGAAGCCAAAGAGTTCCACGGACTCTTCGTCTCAAGCATGATGATGTTCTTCGCTGCTTGCACGGTCGCCCACATCCTTGTGTGGCTGTGGCGCCCGTGGATTCCGGGCAGCGATGGATACGCCATGATTGACCGTGTCAACCAGACGGCGCAGCAAGCGCTGACTCTCATCGGATAGGAGACTGAAAATGTGGAAAGTTTGGCTCCTTTTCGATCCGCGTCGGGCCCTTGTTGCTTTGGCCGCTTTTCTATTCGCGCTCGCGGTGATGATTCACTTCGTCGTCCTGAGCACGGAGCGGTTCAACTGGTTCGAAGGCAACGCAGTTGCCAGCGTTTCGCCGGCGGTACTCGACGTTTCGGAAATGAAACGGGATATCGCGTAACGCGAAGCGTGCGGTTTGGGACGGGCGGGGCGACGGACGTCCGCCCCCCTATCTTCGGTACCCCACCTGCGGGGAACGAATTGGGGACAGTGGCCGGTTATCGGCCCGCCCGCTCTCAAAAGAATTAGAAAAACCGGTCGCTTCGGCGGGACGGCCAGGCGCCAGGTGGCGCAGGCGGTACGCGGCGGATCACCAGCCCCGCGGCCCCCGGACCGAAAGCGGCGTGATTGAGTGAGGAATGGCCCATGGCTATGCTCAGTTTTGAAAAGAAATACCGTGTGCGCGGTGGGACGCTGATCGGCGGCGATCTGTTCGATTTCTGGGTCGGGCCGTTTTTCGTCGGATTCTTCGGCGTCACGACGATCTTCTTCACGGCGCTCGGAACCGCCTTCATTCTATGGGGCGCCGCGCTGGGCGATACCTGGAATGTCTGGAAGATCAACATCGCGCCGCCGGATCTGAGCTACGGGCTCGCCTTCGCGCCGTTGGCGGAAGGAGGCCTGTGGCAGCTGATCACGATCTGCGCCATCGGGGCCTTCGTCTCGTGGGCGCTGAGGCAATATGAGATCGCCCGGAAGCTCGGCATGGGGGCGCACATTCCCGTCGCCTATTCCGTGGCGGTGTTCGCCTATATCACCCTGGTCGTGATCCGGCCGCTGCTGATGGGCGCATGGGGGCACGGCTTCCCCTACGGCATCTTCAGCCATTTGGACTGGGTGTCGAATGTCGGCTACCAGTATCTGCACTTCCACTACAATCCGGCGCATATGATCGCGGTGAGTTTCTTCTTCACGAATTGTTTCGCGCTCGCGCTGCACGGCGGCTTGGTTCTCTCCTCGGTCAATCCGCAAAAGGGCAAGGATGTCCGGGTGCCTTATCACGAGGACACGTTCTTCCGCGACACGATCGGCTATTCGATCGGCACTCTCGGCATTCACCGCCTCGGTCTGTTCCTGGCCTTGAGCGCCGGTTTCTGGAGTGCCGTCTGCATCGTCATCTCCGGCCCGTTCTGGACCGGTTCCTGGACCGAGTGGTGGGGTTGGTGGCTCGATCTGCCGATCTGGCCGGCGCATTAAGGGAGGAGATTGGACATGGCTCAGTATCAGAACATCTTCACCCAGATCCAGGTCCGCGGGCATATCGAGGAAGGGGTCGCCCACGATGACTCCCAGGCTTGGGATCGCACGGGACCGGGTTTCTTCAGCTACATCGTCGGCATCTTCGGTAATGCGCAGATCGGCCCGATCTATCTCGGCGCCTACGGTGTGGTCTCGCTGATCTTCGGGACCCTGGGGATCAATATCATCGGCTTCAACTTCCTGGCCCAGGTCGACTGGAACATCTTCGAGTTCATCCGCCAGCTCTTCTGGCTGTCTCTGGAGCCGCCGGCACCCGAATACGGTCTCTCCTTCCCACCGATGAACCAGGGCGGCTGGTACATGCTGTCGTCCCTGTTCATCCTGATCTCCGTGATCACCTGGTGGATCCGGACCTACCGGCGGGCCATCGCGCTCAACATGGGCACCCATGTGGCCTGGGCCTTCGCGTCGGCGATCTGGCTGTTCCTGGTCCTCGGCCTGTTCCGCCCGCTGCTTCTGGGCAGCTGGTCGGAAATGGTGCCCTACGGGATCTTCAGCCACCTTGATTGGACGGCGGCCTTCTCCATCCGCTACGGCAACCTGTTCTACAACCCGTTCCACGCGCTCTCGATCGTCTTCCTCTACGGCTCCGCCGTGCTGTTCGCGATGCATGGGGCGACGATCCTGGCGGTGAGCCGGTTCGGGGGAGACCGGGAGATCGACCAGATCGTCAACCGCGGCACCGCGTCCGAGCGGGCCGCCCTGTTCTGGCGCTGGTGCATGGGCTTCAACGCCTCGATGGAGTCGATCCACCGCTGGGCCTGGTGGTTCGCGGTCCTCACCACGCTGACCGGCGGGATCGGGATCCTGCTGACCGGAACCGTGGTGGACAACTGGTATCTCTGGGCGGTCAAGCATGACTTCGCCCCGTCCTACCCTGACCTTTATCCGAATGTGGTGGATCCCCTGGGAGGTTCCCAATGAGTAGACGTCTGGAGGAAATGAAGCTCAACAGCTTCATCATCAAGGTCGGGATCGCGTTCGGTCTGTTCCTCGTGGTCCTCGGCGGGGTCGGCCTGCCGGTGATCCTCGACAAGACCCAGACCGGCTTCCGTGGCACCGGTATGTTCGTCTCCGTCAATGAGACGATCCGCGAGGAGGAGAAGCAGTTCCACGCCGCCCCGGAGGTCCTCTACGAATTGACCCCCGAGGAGGAGGAGGGCCCGACGGCCGGCGAGATCTATGAGAACGTCCAGGTCCTGGGCCACCTCTCCGATGCGCGGTTCACCCGCCTGATGGCGGCGGTCACCGAATGGGTCTCTCCGGAGGAGGGCTGTGCCTACTGTCACGGGGAGGAGGGCAACTTCGCCAGTGACGACCTCTATACCAAGGTCGTCTCCCGACGGATGTTCCAGATGACCCAGACGATCAATTCGCAGTGGCAGGACCATGTCGGGAATGTCGGGGTCACCTGTTACACCTGTCATCGGGGCCAGCCCGTACCGGCGAACATCTGGTTCGAAGAACCGGTCGACGAGTCCAACGACGCGATCGGCGTCGGCTGGGATGGCGGTTCACAGAACCGTCCGGGCGAGAATGTGGCGTTGGCGACCCTGCCGAACGACCATTTCACCGCCTTCCTGCTCAACGACAACAACATCCGTCTTCAGAACATGGACGACGCCCTGCCGCAGCGGGATGGAGACTACGGCACAATTAAGAGTACCGAATGGACCTATGGCCTGATGATCCATATGTCCGAGGGTCTCGGTGTGAACTGCGTATTCTGCCACAACAGCCGGAACTTCGGCGCCTGGGAGGAAAGCCCGCCCCAGCGGGTCACCGCCTGGCACGGCATCCGGATGGCCCGCCAGCTCAACGTCGAATATCTCGATCCGCTGCAACCGGTTTATCCCGACATTCGCCTCGGCGAGAACGGCGATGCTCCGAAGGCCAATTGCGCCACCTGCCACGCCGGCATCAACAAGCCGCTCTACGGTGCGCCGATGGCCAACGACTATCCGGCATTGCTGCAGCCGGGCTCGCTTCCGTAACCCTCTCACCCCGAGCGCTCCCTGGCACGCTATCCGGCCGGGAGAGTTCACTCTCAACCCCCGGACCCCTATGGTTCGGGGGTTTTCTTTTTGCTGAGGAGAAGTGCTGTGATCCAAGCCTGTTTGAACGGCGGACGGACGAAAAAGGAAGTCGCGCAGGTTCCCATCACCCCCATCGAGCTGGCGGCCGACGCGCAGGCGGTGCGGGCCGCCGGGGCCGGGGCGCTTCACCTGCATCCGCGCAACGCCGCCGGCGCGGAAAGCCTCGCCCCCGACGACGTTGCCAGAGTGCTGGAGGCGGTCCGAACGGCGGTTCCCGACATGCCCGTCGGCATCGGTACCGGGGCCTGGATCGCGCCGGGGGGACGGGCACGTCAGGCGCTCATCGACGGCTGGACGGTTCTGCCGGATTATGCGTCGGTCAATCTGGTCGAGGACGACGCGCCGGAAGTGATCGAGATCCTGCTCTCCAAGGGGATCGGGGTGGAGGCGGGGCTGTGGACGGCGGCGGACGCCGAGCGGTTGGTCGCCACCGGGCTGGGGCCCCGGTGCCTTAGAGTGCTTATGGAAATGATGAGCCCCGACGGGGAGGAAGCGGTCCGTGAGTGCGGAGCGGCCGTGGCGGTGCTCAGATCCGCCGGAATAGACCGCCCCTTTCTGGTCCATGGCCAGGATAGCAGCCAATGGCCGATGGTGGCCTATGCTCGTGAACGGGGCTTCGATGCCCGGGTCGGGTTCGAGGACGGCCTGCTGCTGCCGGACGGGCGCCCGGCGCCAAGCAACGCCGCCCTGGTTCGGGCGGCGGTCGAGATTCTGGGTTAGGCCGCGTTCTTGAGCAGCCCGCATTCCTTCCAGATGGTCGTCAGGCTGCCGACCAGATGGTCGATGTCCGCATCGGAATGGAGCGGCGAGGGTGTGATCCTCAGGCGCTCGGTTCCTTTCGGCACCGTCGGATAGTTGATCGGCTGGACGTAGATATCGAATCGCTCGAGCAGTTCGTCGGTGATCCGCTTGCAGATCGCCGGATCGCCGACCAGGACCGGGACGATATGGCTCGGATTCATCATGTGGCGAATCCCCACGGCATCGAGCTTGCGGCGCAGGGTGGCGACCCGGTCCCGTTGCATCATCCGTTCCTTGTCAGATGCCTTGAGGTGGCGGATGCTCGCTGCGGCCCCCGCGGCCACCGCCGGCGGCAGGGCTGTGGTAAAGATGAAACCCGAGGCGAAACTGCGGATGAAATCGCACATCGCGGTGCTGCCGGTGATATAGCCGCCGTGGACCCCGAAGGCCTTGCCCAGCGTGCCCTCGATCAGGGTCAGGCGGTCGCAGAGCCCACGCTCCTCCGATACGCCGCCGCCGCGCGCGCCGTAGAGACCGACCGCGTGCACCTCGTCGAGATAGGTCATCGCCCCATGCTTGTCGGCGATGTCGCAAATCTCCTCGATCGGCGCGATGTCGCCGTCCATCGAATAGACGGACTCGAAGGCGACGATTTTCGGCAGACCTCTGTCGTATTCACCGAGCTTGCGATCGAGATCCTCGACATCGTTATGGGCGAACCGGACAACCTTGGCCTTGGAATGGCGCATGCCCTCGATCATCGACGCATGGTTCAATTCGTCGGAGAAGATGACGCAGCCCGGCATCCGGCTGGCCAGCGTGCTGAGGCTCGCCCAGTTGGAGACATAGCCGGAGGTGAACAGCAGCGCGTCTTCCTTCCGGTGCAGATCGGCCAGCTCCCGCTCCAGGGCGACATGATGGATGTTGGTGCCGGAGATGTTCCGGGTGCCGCCGGCCCCCGCGCCGCACTGGTCGATCGCCGTGTGCATCGCGTTCAGGACGTCGGGGTGCTGACCCATGCCGAGATAGTCGTTGGAGCACCAGACGGTGACATGACTGCGGTCGTCCTTACCATGGTGGGCGGCTTTCGGGAATTGTCCCATCTTCCGCTCGAGCTCTGCAAAGACGCGGTAGTTGTTCTCCGCCTTGAGGGCATCGAGTTTTTCTGTGAAGAAAGCTTCGTAATCCATGGGACACCTACGCTTTTGCCGCATTTCGCGGTTGTTGTTGGGGAAGCGGGGCCGGGATCCGGTCGGCATCCGTGGACGCGAGGAAACGACCCCCCGTGGTTTTCTCACCAAACTTGGTTTTCTCACCAAACTCCCGAGACGGTTTATTTGAGGACATTCTAAAGTAATCCTCACTTCCGTCTACTTGTTCTTGTCGTATTGGGGATGCAACGGCCAAATCGTCACGCAAGGACGGCTCGGCCTCGGAAGGGCGCAGATCCTTATCCGGGATCGCCCATTGCCACAAGGCTGTCTCGCGAATCGGCAGGACGAGCATCCAATGCTCAATGACCGCGAGCGCCATCAAGGAGGTCAACAGCGTGAACCCGACCTGGCCGGCGGCGGTCGGGCTGCTGATCGCCGCGAAGGCCAGAATTCCGGTCATCGCGCTGGTCGCGGTGACGGTCACCGGGAACAGGGGGTTGCCCGCCGAGCGCCGGAAATAGCTGGCGAGATAGGTCAGATGATCCGGCAGGAACTCCTCCGCCAGATTGCGCACGCCCAGGAAGATGTTCAGCTTCGCGCTGAGCCGGGCGCCGAACAGCACCAGGAAGGTCCACAGCGCGAACTGGTTGGTCGCGTCATGCAGCAGGATGGCGAGCCCCGTCGCCGTCGCCAGCAGGGCCAGCTCATGGTGCAATATGGTCTCGAGCGCGTAACCGAAGCGCAGGAAACCGCCGGCCCGGGGCGGGCAGGGGGTCTTGCGGGGGCCGGTGATATAGCCCATCAGGAAGGCCATCTCGTTCCAGCCCCACAAGGTTAGGCCCGCCGTGAACGCACAGACCATGGCCGCCACCGTGTCGCGGTCCTTGGTTACCCATAGGGCATAGACCGCCCCGATCGACACCAGGGTCGCCAGCGCCATATAGAGGGCGTGCCGCCGCCGCGGCTGTTTGTCCAAATAGAGGATCAGACCGGTGCTGAACCACCAGATGAACAAGGCGTAGACGGCGGCGAGGGCGGTGGACAACACGGATCGACTCCCTTCAGGCCAGGACCTGACCTCGCCTTACCAGGCCGGCTGCAGCCGGACGTCCTCCGGCAGCTTGTTGTCGATGCCGCGCATCATGTAGAGCCGGGCGAAGATCGAGCCGGCCTTGAGCGTGTAATAGCCCTGCTTCACCCGACTGACGACGCCGCCGGCCTCCTTCGCCGCATAGAGCGCGTCGGAGCACTGCCGCAACGCCTCCAGCCTTTCGAAGAATTTCGGATTGTCGATGTCCAGCAGCACGGGGAAGACCTGCTTCGAGATTTCCCGGCAGACCTGGAAGACCTGACGGTCGTACTCGGTCGGGTCGACGCCCAGCGCCTCGTGGAAATGCGGACGGGCATGGTCGCGCACATACATCGTCGCGTAGACCGCGAGCTGGAAGAACTTCACCCAGAACACGTTGTGGCCGGCGAGCAGATGCGGGTTCGCCCGCATCAGCAGGGCGAAGGCCTCGCCATGCTTGAACTCGTCGTTGCACCACTCCCGGAACCATTTGAAAATCGGATGGAACCGGTTCTCCGGATGCCGCTCCAGATGCCGGTAGATGGTGATGTAACGGGCGTAGCCGATCTTCTCCGAGAGATAGGTCGCATAGAAAATGAACTTCGGCTTGAAGAAGGTGTACTTCTTCGTCCTGGTCAGGAAGCCGAGATCGATGCCGATCCCGAAATCCTTCAGGCTGTCGTTGATGAAGCCGGCGTGGCGCGCCTCGTCCCGGCTCATCACCTTGAAGAGTTCCTGCATATCCGGGTTTTTCATGCGCTTGCGGATTTCCGCGTAGAGCACGCAGCCGGAGAATTCGGCGGTCAGGGAACTGACCAGGAAGTCGACGAATTCCTCGCGCAGGCCCTCCGGCAATCTGAGGGTCGCGCCCTCGAACTCCTCGGTCCGCTTGAAGTGACCCTTGTTGGGATCGGCGCGGAAGTCGTCCATCAGGACTTCCCACTCGGCCCGGACGGGATCGACGTTGATCTTGTCCATGGCGTCGAAATCGGTGGTGTAGAAGCGCGGCGACAGGATGGTGTCCTCCCGCGCCATCGCCATCGTGTCGAATTCGCCCGACACGTCTTCGCGGGGTGTGGGCGTGGGGATGCCGCTCGGGTTCTGCGCGTTCATGACATTCTCCTTTCAGAGAAGCTGACTTCGTAGAGTTCGGTGATCTCGAATTCGGAGGTGAGCCGGGTCCACAGCCGGGAAAGCACATTGGCGCGGCTCACCGTGGCCCGACGGGTCAGGTTCAAGGTCCCACCGAAGGGCACGTTGACCGGCGCCCCGTGGACCGTGACCTTGTCGCCCGGATTGAGCTTCAGGTCGTTATCCAACTCCACATGAACATGCAGGCTTTCATTGGTATGTTCGATGTCGATGCGGCAGCCCACATCGAAACTCTCACCGAACAGTCGTCTCAGAAATGTCATTTTTTTGCCTCCCCTGGGATGATCAAGCTTTGAAAGGCTTGGTAGTTCGTCGGTCCGAACCCGTTGAGATAGGTCCGTTGGCCGGTGGCGTGGTCGTCGAGGGCGAGGTGCCCGTCCGCCCACAGGGTTAACGTGAAGGGCTTTTCCGGTCCGTGTCCCTGGGCGGCGCGGGCCCTGGCCAACGACCGGAGAACGCCGCGGATGAAGCCGCTGGCGTCGCCCTGGACCACTTTGAGGATGTCACCGTCCGCGGTGGCGACGATCACCGCCCCGTCTTCGCGGTCCGCGAAGGTCAGGGTTTGGGACCGCACGATCTCGCTCTCGACAACGACCTCTTCCTTGCCGAGACCGGTTTGCGCCGCGATTCCGGCAAAGAGGATCGAAAATCCGATCAGGGCGCCGGCCGCATAGAGCGCCGGGCGCGGGAACGGGCGATCGAAGAAAGAATCGCCCACGGGATGACCCCCCACGGGATGACCGATCTGCGGTTTCGCCATATTGCCAGTGGGTTCAGACGGTTGCCGTCCCAGATCGCTGGTTGTCATCGCCCCCTCCCTATTCAGCCGGCCGGCACAAAGTCGCCAGCATGTCCATCAGACGTTTCTTTCGACGTCTCAACATTGATCGACATCAATTTTTCGACCGATTCGCCAGCCAAAGCGCCCTGTAAAAGGCGGGCGATCTTTTCGCCTTCCGGAACGCCGCGCAGCATCGGCTCCGGGGTCTTCAGCCGCCAGGGCCTGGCATGGGGCCACAGCAGAGGATAGGCGATCCGGCTGTTCTCGTCGAGCTGGATCGGGATGTCGCCCGTTCCATCGCCATGGGCGCGGTAGGCCGCCGACTGGATCGACGTGAACGGCACGTTGATCGTCATCGGCAGGGTGACGCCGATTCGGAACACGACCCGCTTGTCGGTAATCGTGTAGATCGTTGTCCGGTGGATGAAATAGGCGATGAGGGCGAGGATCCCGCAAGCTCCGAGAGCGAGCGGGACGATCCACAGGGCGGCGATCAGGCCATCGACAAGCCCACCGCCCTCATAGATGGCCTCGGCACCGCGATAAATCGCCAGGATCCCGAAATAGATCGCGATGGCCCGCACATGCAGGGCCGAGATCGCGATCCGGCGCCAGTCCGGAGCACCCTGCCAGAGCATCCGCTCTCCCTTGGGAAGCTCCTCGGGCAGACCCGGAACCGGGTCGAAGTCGAAATCGTCGTGCATGACGCTCACATCTTCCAATCGTGGCTGTTATAGAGCTCACCGGAGGCGAAATAGGCCGAGACCATGTCCTCCTCCCGCAAGGTGATCTGGTCGGGATTGGCGAGCTGGGGACAGTCCTTGAACTGATCGGCGGTGGCGGATTCGGCGAATACCGCGTCGTCCATCCAGCCGATCCGGGCCAGCGTCATGGGCAGGATGACCTTGGGTCCGTTATTGGCGCATTGCACCTCGAGATAGCGGATCATCTGCTCTTCCTGATCGATCCACAGATCGGCGACGGTGCCCGCGGTTTCGCCGTCCTTCCCGACCACGTCATAGCCGCGGATGTCGCTGCTGTTCTTCGCCATCTCGAACTCCGGCAGCTTGCGCATCGGTAGGATTTTCGGCTTGTGGTCCCAGGTGGTCTCCGGCTCGTTCCGCCGGCCGGTGGCATAGGCCGCCGGGCCGATGCCGGAGAGCATCGGTTTGTCGCCAACCGGATCGAGCGGTGAACCCGGCCAGGGGTGCAGCGGTACGGCCTGGAGGTTGCTGACGTCGTCCGGCTTATAGTCGGGCGAGGGGACCTCGAAGCCCTCATGGGACTTGTAGATCTTCGGGGTCATCATTTTCGGATGGTCCCTGCCGTAGAGCGGCAGGTCGTCGATCTCCGAATGGAGCGGGTAGCCCTCCCGCCGGCTTTCCCGGTTGAGGTAGAGGATCAGTCCGAAAAAGAAGATCCAGAAGGCGTACAGCACGATCTGTGCGACGTCGATATGTCCAGTAATGGCGCCCATGGTCTTTCCTCCAGTGGCAATAAAGCCCGATCAATTACTTCCGGCCGCCCGGGGCTCATGCCCTAGCCCGGGAACTCGGCCATTCCGAATTTCGATCCATACGTGGTTGACGAATGCCGCGCCCCGCGAACCAACGGTCCGACGGCGGCGAGCGTGAAAAACAGCAAGACGATCTCGATGTGGTAGACGGCGCTGTAGCCGACCGAGGGGTCGGTGAGCGCCGGCCCCAGCGCGCCGGCCTCGCCGAGCGACGTCATGACGTCCCGAACAATGCCGCCGAGTGCGATAGCGATGCCCGCGGTGGTCGCCTGAACCGCCCCCCAGGCGCCAAGAATGAGACCGCTGCCACTCAGGAATCCGTCCTCCGGCAAGGTTTCTCCCGAATCGTTCGATGCCTTCGACAGGGCCATCGCGGCGGTCAGGGTGCCAACGGTGAAAAGTCCCGCGCCGAGCCCGATCAGCACCGTCCCGATCCGGAACAGCAGCGCCGAGTCCAAGGGGGCTGCGAAGATCACGGCGGCGAAGGCGGGCAGGCCGACCAACGCCCCGAGGGCCGCGAGCCGGCAGCTGTCCAATCCCTTGCCGATGGCCCAGGCCGCCAGGAACAGCCCGGCCAGGGTGCCGGCGGCGAAAATACCGGTCAAAAGAGTGGTCTGGCCGACGCTCAGGCCCAGGATCTCTCCGCCGTAGGGTTCCAAAAGAATGTCCTGCATGGAGAAGGCGGCGGTGCCGAGGGCGACCACGACCAACAGGCGCAGCGCCCGACCCTGCCGGGAGAACGTCCGCCAGGCATCCCGGAACCGCGGGCGCTCGAGGCTCGGCGCGGTGATGTCCGGCCGGCGCACTTCCTGTTTCCACAGGGCCACGACGTTGAGCACCATGGTGAAGAAGGCGGCGCCCTGGATAACCTTGATCAGGGCCTCTTGGCTGAAGTCGGCAAGGAGCCAGCTGAACAGCAGGGCGCTCGCCCCCATGCCGACCAGCAGCACCATGTAGAGGAAGGCGACCGTGCGCGGGCGGCTCGCCTCCGGCGCGATGTCGTTGGCGAGCGCGAGGCCCGCCGTCTGGGTCGTGTGCAGTCCCGCGCCGATCAGGAGGAAGGCGACCCCGGCCGCCACGTCGCCGACCCAAAGCGGGCCGTTCGTATCGCCGGACAACAGGATCAGCGCGAAGGGCATGATGGCCAACCCGATGAACTGCAGCATCGAGCCGAACCAGATATAAGGCACCCGCCGCCAGCCGAGGAAGCTTCTGTGGGTGTCGGATTTGAACCCTATCAGGGCCCGCAAGGGGGCGAAGACCATGGGCAGGGCGATCATCACCGAGACCAACCAGGCCGGGATCGCCATTTCGACGATCATCACCCGATTGAGCGTGCCGTTCAGCAGAACGATGGCCATCCCGACCGCGACCTGGAACAGGGAGAGACGCAGCAGCCGGGCGAGCGGCAACTCCGTGGAGGCCGCATCCGCGAAAGGCAGCAGGCTCGCGGCGTGCTGCTTCCAATAGAGCTGCATGGTCTCGCCGAGTTTGGACATCAGCGTTCGTCCCCCCGATCTCTCTCGGAAGCGCTGGTGCCAGGGGTTCTGGAACCGGGGGCGGTGTTGAAGATCTCCAGGGCCTGGGACATGTAGAACCCTGAGGTCACCCGATGCGTCCGGCCGACCTGCCAACCGGCAAGATCGCCCGTCCCGCCGATCAGGCGGCGGGCCTTGGCCTCGCTCACCGGCACGATGGCCGGTGCCCGGTCGCTCCGCGGAAACAGCTTTCCGACTGTGTGCATCAGGGTCAAGAGCGGCGTCTGCGGCGCGAAGGTGAAGAGAATGCCCTCCCGCGTCCGCTCGGCGAGTTTCTCCAAAGCCGCGATCAGGTCCTGGGGGCGGTAGTGGATCAGCGAATCCATCGCGACAACATAGTCGAACCGTCCGAGGTCGGCAGACAGCATGTCGCCGGTGCGGAAGTCGATGGTTCCTTCGCCGAGATGATGGGGCAGCCGCTCCCGGCCGAGCTGGACCAGCGTCGGCGAGATGTCGACGGCGACCACCTCGGCGCCCCGGGACGCCGCCTCGACGGAGAGCGCGCCGGTGCCGCAGCCGGCGTCGAGCAGGCGGGCACCGCGGAGGTCCTGCGGCAGCCAGCTCAGCAGCGTGTTGCGCATCTCGTCCCGGCCGGCACGCACGGTCGCTCGGATTTTGCTGACCGGCGCGTCGGAGGTGAGTTTCGACCAAGCATCGACCGCGGTGCGGTCGAAATAGGTCTCAAGCTCCTGTTTTCGGCTTTGGAAGGTGGCGGTGGGCATGGGGTCAGTTCCTCAATCGAAGCCGAGCAATTCGAAGAGATCGCGGTCCTTCATGGGGGCCGCCTTCAGGGGTTCCGCGCCGTCCCAAAGCGCCTGTGCGAGACGGAGATATTCCTGCTGGACGGCCTCCAGTTCCGGCGACGGCTCCATTTCGAACAGGGTGGCCTTTTTCAGGCGCGAGCGCCGGATGACGTCGAGATCCGGGAAGTGGGCGGTGCGCTTCAGCCCGATCGCGTCGGCGAAACGGTCGACCTGATCGGTGTCCGTGCTGCGGTTGGCGATGATGCCGCCGAGTCGGACCTTGTAGTTCTTCGACTTGGCCTGGATCGCGGTGACGATCCGGTTCATGGCGTAGATCGAATCGAAATCGTTGGCGGTGATGATCAGGGCACGGTCCGCATGCTGCAGCGGGGCCGCGAAACCGCCGCAGACCACGTCGCCCAGCACGTCGAAGATCACCACGTCGGTGTCTTCCAGGAGATGATGTTCCTTTAGGAGCTTGACGGTCTGGCCGACCACATAGCCGCCGCAGCCGGTACCGGCCGGGGGGCCACCCGCCTCGACGCACATGACGCCGTTATATCCTTCGAAGACGAAGTCCTCGATCCGCAGTTCCTCCGGATGGAAGTCGACGCTTTCCAGCACGTCGATCACCGTCGGCATCAGCTGCTTGGTGAGCGTGAAGGTCGAATCGTGTTTCGGATCGCAGCCGATCTGCAGGACCCGTTTGCCCAGTTTCGAGAACGCGACGGAGAGATTGGAAGAGGTCGTGCTCTTGCCGATCCCGCCCTTGCCGTAGACGGCGAAGACCTTGGCCCCGTCGATCTTGTTGTTGGGGTCCATATGCACTTGCACGCTGCCGTCGCCGTCGCCTTTGCGGTCGTTTCCTTTCGGCAGATTATCGAGTGGGGCCATGGGTTTGCTCCTTTGTTGTCTCAGGCTGCCGCGCCGGAGGGGATGCCCTCCAGGCGGTCCTCGAGGTCCTCGCCGGCTTGGCGCAGGGCTTCGAGGGTTGCTTCGTCCGGCTGCCAGTACTGGCGCTCATGGGCTTCCAGCAGGCGGCTCGTCATTCTTGCGGAGGCTTTCGGGTTGAGCTGGGCCAGGCGCTCCCGCATGTCCGGGTCCAGCACGAAGGTCTGCGTCAGTTCCTGATAGACCCAGGGGTCGACCTGGCCGGTCGTGGCCGACCATCCGACGGTGTTTGTGAGATGGGCCTCGATCTGGCGGACCCCCTCATGGCCATGCTCCAGCAGGCTCTCGTACCATTTCGGATTGAGCATCCGGGTCCGGGTCTCCAGCGCGATCTGCTCGTTCAGCGTCCGGACCTTGCCCTCGCCCCGGGTCTGGTCGCCGATATAGACCGGGGCCGCTTCGCCGCTGGTCTTCTGGATCGCGCGGCCGATCCCGCCCAGGGTGTCGAAATAGTGGTCGATGGTGGTGACCCCGAGTTCGACCGATTCGAGGTTCTGATAGGCGAGGCTGACGCCCTGGAGGATGCCTTCGAGAAGTTCCTTCTTCTCGACCGGCTTGCCGTTGCGGCCATAGGCGAAGCACTTGCGCTTCGTATAGACGTCGGCCAGTTCGTCCTCTTCCTCCCAGGTCCCGTTGTCGACCATATAGTTGACATTGGCCCCATAGGCGCCGTCGGCGTTGGAGAACACCCGAAGGGCCGCCTCTTCCAAATCGCAGCCATGGGCCTTCATGTGGGCAAGCGCGTTCGCCCGGACGAAGTTGCGCTCGACCGGTTCGTCCTCCGCCGAGGCCGCGAGCCAGGCCGCCTCGGCGAGCATCTTGGTCTGCAGCGGCAGGAGATCCCGGCAGATGCCGGACAGCGTCGCCACCACGTCGATGCGCGGCCGGCCCAATCGATCGAGTGGGATCAGCTGGGCGCCGGCGAGTCGGCCATAGCTGTCGAACCGGGGCTCCGCGCCCATCAGGGCAAGGGCCTGGGCGATCGGTGCGCCCTCGGTCTTGAGATTGTCCGTGCCCCACAGCACCAGGGCGATTGAGCGGGGCAGACCGTTGCCGTCCTCCATATGCCGCTCGATGATCTTCTGGGCCTGACGGGCGCCGTCCGCCACCGCATAGGCACTGGGGATCCGGTAGGGATCGAAGCCGTGGAGATTACGGCCGGTCGGCAGGATCTGAGGAGTGCGGATCAGGTCGCCGCCCGGCACCGGCCGGATATAGCGGCCTTCCAGCGCGGTTAGCAGGCCCTCGATCTCGCTGTTTTCCTGCATCAGGCGGTTGGCGGTGGCGAGATCGCCCGCCATCCGCACCGCGTCCGCGTCCCGGCTCAGGCCCTTCTCGGCCAGCAAGTCGCGCGGGTCGATACCGTTGGCGAGGTCCTCGACCGCCTCCCGGTCCAACCAGTCCGCGCCGGTGGTCTCGGCCATGATCGCCAGCATGTCGGCCCTCTCGGACCGCGACGACTCACCCCCGACCACGTGCAGGCCCTGGGGAATGAGCGCATGTTCCATCTCGTTGAGGTCGGCGGCGATCTTGGCGATCCGCACATCCGCCGTTTCGGCGGTGATCGGGTCGTCCGGGGTCAGTTCAAGCCCATTCGCCTGGGCATGGATCAGTTCCACCAGGCTCGCCCGTTCCCGTGCCGACTCCTCGTCGAGCGGCAGGCCCCGCCAGCGGTCGACCGAGGATTTCAGGTCGATCAGGTCCTTATAGAGGCCGGCACTGGCGACCGGCGGTGTCAGATAGGTGACGATCGTCGCATGGGAGCGGCGCTTGGCGATGGTGCCTTCCGACGGGTTGTTGGCGGCGTAGAGATAGAAGTTCGGCATCGTGCCGATCAGTCGCTCGGGCCAGCAGGTCGCGCCCAGGCCGGCCTGTTTGCCCGGCATGAACTCCAGGGCGCCGTGGGTCCCGAAATGGAGGACCGCGTGGGCGCCGAATTCCTCGGTCAGATAGCGGTAGAAGGCCGAGAAGGCATGGGTCGGCGAGAACCCTTTCTCGAACAGCAACCGCATCGGGTCGCCCTCATAACCGAAGGCGGGCTGGATCCCGACGAAGACGTTGCCGAATTGCCGGCCCATCACGAAGATGTTGCGGCTGTCGGCGAGCTGCTTGCCCGGGGCGGGGCCCCATTGCGCCTCGATCTCGGCGAGATGCGGTTCGCGGCGGACATGGTCCTCGGCGCTGACCTTGGCTTCGACATGGGCGTCGGTGCCGTACTGGGCGCTGTTGCCCTCCAGGATATGGACCCGCAGGTCGTCCACCGTCTCGGGCAGCGGCGCGTCGCCCAGGTCGTAGCCCTCCGCCGCCATCGCCTTCAGGGTGTTGTGCAGGGAGGCGAAGACCGACAGATAGGCGGCCGTCCCCGTGGCCCCGGCATTGGGCGGGAAGTTGAACAGGACGACCGCGATCTTGCGCTCGGCGACCTTGCTGCGGCGAAGCGCGATCCGCTTCGCCACCCGGTCGGCAAGCGATTCGACCCGGTCGGTTTCCGGGCGCATGTCCCGGGTCTGGCCGTCATTGGCGGTCGCCGCCCGGCCGCCGAACACGGTCGGGCTCGTGGCCCCTTCGAGTTCGGGAATGGCGACCATGATCGTCGCCTCCACCGGCTGCAGCCCGGCGCTGGAATCGCGCCATTGCTCCAGGGTTTGGAACTCGATGGCATGGGCGGCGATATAGGGTACGTCGAGATGGGCCAGCATCTCCTCGGCCGCCGCCGCGTCGTTATAGGCCGGGCCACCGACCAGGGAGAAGCCGGTGAGCGAGACCATCGCGTCGATGATCGGCTTGCCTTTTTGCCGACGCTTGGCTTTCTCCAGGAAGAAGCTGTCCACCGCCTCGCGGCAGTCGAGACCGGCGGCGAACACCGGGATGACCCGCAGCTTGCGGGCCTCAAGGGCACGGATCACCGCGTCGTAGTGGCGGCTGTCGCCGGAGACCACATAGGACCGCATGATCAGAAGCCCGACGGTGCCGGCGGTCTTGCCGTTCGGTTTCGGTAAATCGTCGAGGCTACGTCCGATGCCGCCCTCGATGTCCGGGTGATAGACGCCGCAGTCTGGGTAATCGACCGGCAGTTTCGGCTTCATCGAGCCCTTGAGCGCTTCCCGTGGGCCGCTGGCATAGCGGTTCACCAGGAAGCGGATCATGTTGCCGATATTCTCCTCCGACCCGGCGAGCCAGTATTGCATGGTCAGGAAATAGGCCCTGAGATCATGGGCCGTGCCGGGGATGAAGCGAAGGATTCGCGGCAGGCGGCGCAGCATGGCCATCTGACCGGCGCCGCTGGTCCCCTTTTTCTTACCGCTTCCGCGCAGCTTCTTCAGCAGGGCGAGGGGGCCGGTCGCCTCGCCGGCCATGGACAAGCGGCCGAGCCGGGTCGTCTTGATGACCTCGCCGGCGGAAACGCAGGCGATCATGGCGTCGCAATGGTCCCGCCGGGCCTGCAGATCGGGCAGGATCGCCTGGATCTGCGAGTCGACGAACAGCATACAGGCGAGAATGATGTCGCCGGTGGCGATATCGTGGCGGCAGCGGGCGAGGGCGGCCGGATTGTCTTCCCAGTCGGTGCCGGCGTGAAAGGCGATTTCCAGCCCCGGTATATCTTTGAGAAGGCCGGCTTTGGCGCGTTCCGCGGGGCCGGCGAGATGGCTGTCCAGAGTAACGATGACGACCTTGATCGGCGCGTTCCGGCCGAGCGCGTCCGACGCCTTGGGCTGTCGGGCGGCGCGGCCCGGGGCCTGCTCCTCGGTGAAGCGGAGCACCGTCGCCGGGTCGGCGGCGTTATTTCCCGAAATGGGCTTTGGCATCGTAGAGCGTCTCGACGGTGATCGGGCCGATCTGGCGTTCGGCCGCGTAGGCCTCCGTGTTGCGGCGGGCCTTGCCGCGTACGAAGAAGGGAATTTTCTTGAGCTCCTTTTCCGCCTCCACCGTCCAGACGGGAGCGCCCTCGGTGTCGGGGGCCGTCCCGGGGGAGGCTGTCTCGTGGGCCGGAGCTTCGGTTGTCGGACGTTCGAGAACGGCGACGCCTGCGGCGGCGTCCCGTGGGACCCCGGGAACGTCCGTTTGGGATTGGTGCGGTTGGGGAACATCGCGGTTGGCCGGCTCCGGCCGGGCCGCGGAATGCCCCAGATGGCTGGGGGCGGCATCGTCGGAGAACTCGAAGTCCTCCCGGAACATGCCGATCAAGTGCTCTTCGAGACCCATCATCAGCGGATGGATCCAGGTGTCGAACAGGACATTGGTCCCTTCGAAACCCATTTGCGGCGAATAGCGCGCCGGGAAGTCCTGGACATGGACCGGCGCCGAGATGACCGCACAGCCGATGCCGAAACGCTTGGCGATGTGCCGCTCCATCTGAGTGCCGAGGATCATCTCCGGTTGGAGTTCCTGGATCTTCGCCTCGACCTCGAGATAGTCGTCGGTGATCAGCGGCTCGACGTCGTATTTCTCCGCCGCCTCGCGGATCGACCGGGCGAACTCCCGGGAATAGGTACCGAGGCCGACGACCTCGAAACCCATCTCCTCATGGGCGACCCTGGCGGCGGCGGCGGCGTGGCTCGCGTCGCCGAAGATGAACACCCGCTTGTTGGTGAGATAGGTGCTGTCGATCGAGCGGGTCCACCACGGCATGTTGCTCGGCAGGTCGGCGAGCAGCGGCTCGGGATCGACGCCGGTCAGATCGGCGATCTCGCCGATGAAGTCGCGCGTGGCCCCGACCCCGATCGGCACCGTTTTGGTGTAGGGCTGGCCGAATTGCCGCTCCAGCCAACGCACGGTGGTTTCCGCGATCTCCGGATAAAGCATGACGTTGAAGTCCGCCTCGGGGATCCGCCTGAGGTCCGCGACCGTCGCGTCGAACGGCGCCACCACATTAACTTTTACATTAAGAAGGTCTAGTAATTTACTGATTTCCTTAAGATCGTCCCGATGCCGAAAGCCGAGGGCAGTGGGGCCGAGAAGATTGCAGGTCGGCTGAGCGCCGGCCTTTTTCTCGGGCTTCGGCAGATCCTTGGTCAGTTTCCTGACCAGGTGATAGAAGGTCTCCGACGCGCCCCAATTCTCTTTGCGCTGATAGGACGGAAGTTCCAGCGGGACGACCGGGACCGGCAGGCCGATGGCGTCGGTCAGGCCGCCCGGGTCGTCCTGGATCAACTCCGCCGTGCAGGAGGCGCCGACGAGCAGCGCTTGGGGCTGGAAACGGTCATAGGCCTCGCGGGCCGCCGTCTTGAAAATCTCCGCCGTGTCGCTGCCGAGGTCGCGGGCCTGGAAGGTGGTATAGGTCACCGGCGGGCGCGTCTTGCGCCGTTCGATCATGGTGAACAGGAGATCCGCATAGGTATCGCCCTGGGGGGCGTGAAGAACATAGTGGACGTCCTTCAGCGCGGTGGCGATCCGCATGGCCCCGACATGGGGCGGTCCTTCATAGGTCCATACCGTGAGCTTCATCGTCTCAGACCCTTAGTTTTGTGCGGCGAACCAGGGGACGGGCGAAAAGATCGGCGAGATCGGCCGCCTGGTCGTAGCCTTGGATCGGGGTGAAGACCAATTCGATCGACCATTTCGTCGTCAGCCCCTCGGCCTCCAGAGGGTTGGCGAGGCCGAGGCCGCAGACGGTGATGTCCGGCCGCGCCGCGAGGCAGCGGTCGAGCTGCTTGTCGACGTCCTGACCCTCGCTGAGCTGGGTGCTTTCCGGCAGCATGCCGATCTCCTCGGCGAGATGGCTGCGGTGGAGATAGGGCGTGCCGACCTCGGTCAGCGTCATGTCCATCTCGCGGGCGAGGAAGCGGGCGAGCGGGATTTCGAGCTGCGAGTCGGGGAAGAAGAACAGACTCTTGCCCGCGAGTTGACCGCGATAGCGCTCCAGCGAGCGGTGTGCGCGCTCCCGGCCCCGTGCGGTGACGGCCTCGAAGGTGTCCTGCGACACGCCGAACGCGTCGGCGGCCGCCTTGAGCCAGGCCGTGGTGCCTTCCACGCCGAGCGGGAACGGTGCGGCCAGCCGAACGGCTCCCCGGTCTTCCAGCAGTCGGGCGGTATCGCCCAGGAATGGTTGGGCGAGAAGATAGCGGGTGTTCGGGCCGACCGCCGGCAGATCCGCCGCCGAGCGGGGCGGCAGGAAATCGACCCGGTCGATACCCATTTGTCCAAACAACCGGCGGAACTGATCCTCGACCACATCGGCAAGGGCGCCCACGACCAAAAGAGACGCCGGGGCCTCCGCTTCGGCCTGCGGCAAAGCCGGCACCATGGCGGCGAGGCAGGCGTCCTCGCCCTGGGTAAAGGTCGTCTCGATGCCGCTGCCGGAGTAATTCAGGATCCGAACGCCCGGGCGGACCTGGCCGTTGAGCCTTTCGGCGGCCCGGTGCAGGTCGAGCTTGATGACCTCGGACGGGCAGGACCCGACCAGGAACAGCAATTTGATCTCGGGCCGGCGGTCGAGCAACTGATTGACGACCTTGTCGAGTTCCTCATTGGCGTCGGCGAGCCCGGCGAGATCCCGGTCGTCGATCACGGCCGTGCCGAAGCGCGGCTCGGCGAAGATCATCACGCCGGCGGCCGATTGCATCAAATGGGCGCAGGTGCGCGAGCCGATAATAAGGAAGAAGGCGTCCTGGATCCGGCGGTGCAGCCAGATGATCCCGGTGAGGCCGCAGAAGACTTCCCGCTGGCCGCGTTCGCGGATCACGGGAAGGTCGGTGCAGCCCTTGGGGGCCGTTGCCGACGGGGTGGAAAAGGGGGCGGTGACGGCCATTATGCGGCCTCCATTCGATTGTCTGTCAGATCCTCCGTCGCCGGCTGTGACAGCCGGGCGGCGCGCAGTTTCAAAAGGAATTGGCCGGCGTTGATGACGTAGGCGGCATAACCCGCCAGCGCGATGATCATCTGGGTCTGGGGCGGCACGGCGTCGGTCAGCAGGACCACGAGATAGGCCGTGTGCAGCGCGAGGACGACAAAGCTGAAGACGTCCTCCCAAAAGAAGCTGTGGGCGAACAACCAGACGCCGAAGACCTTTTTCTCCCAGATCGAGCCAGTCACCATGATGGTGTAGAGCAGAGCCGTCTTGGCGACGATCGACCAGACGGCGGCCTCATAGCCGAGCCCGGTCCAGAGATACCGGATGACCAAGACGAGGCTGACGAGGAACACGGCGAACTGAAGAGGCGCCAGGACCCCTTGAACGATGGTCCACACGGAACTGTCGCGGCGCCGCCGCTCCTCAGGCGTGTAAAGCGGTCTTGTTGCCTCCCGATTTACCGACGAACCAAGCATGTTCCTGCCCCGATAAGTCATTTCCTTATGATTGAAGGGTATGGGTGACCATCAGGACTGTCAACTAAGCTTTACGTCAAAACGAGTAGACGCTATAAAAGAGTCTCAGTTGTTTGGTTCGGAAAAACTCCAAGCGACCACAGGGGATTGCAAAAAACATGAGAGAATGCTCAACTATCCCTAATACCGGCCTGGGGTGCCACCGTATCCGCCAAATTGTTCCACGGACGGATCAGCCACTCCCGGTAACGAGAGCCGGAGCGGCCGCTTGCCGTGCCGCGAACAGTGGAACCCGAGAGGGGGGGCTCATCGGCCAGCTTACTTCTGGGGTCGCACCATGAGACGGGTGTTTCATCCCAAAAGTAAGGCGAGCTTACTGGCGCCCCGGCATTTGGGGATCGCCATCATGGCCGAAGTGATTTATCCAAATTGGGAAAAGCGCGCCACAGGGGCGGAATCGACCTCCAGACTCCAAACTTCTTCCCAGACATCGACGAAAACGGACCATCTGCTGCGCCGCCACGACCCGGAGGAGTCGCCGCAAAAGATCAACGGCGAAACCGCGGATCCGAATAGCGCCGTGGTATCCGATCGGTTCGAGAAGAGTCGCGGCGCCCGGGCGAGCGGCCTTCTGGAGCGGACCATCGAGGCGGAGATCATCCCCCGCCTGATGCTCGCCCACAGCGAACGTGACCCGGCGATCCTGGACGGCGTCCATGGCGGCCGGCCGATGTCCGAAGCGGTGTCCGAGCAATTCTGCGAAGACGTGATGACCCAGGGGACGGAGCGACTCGCCACGATCGTCGAGGCGCTCTATCGGGGCGGTATGCCGCTCAAGGAGATCTACCTCCACCTTCTCGGCCCGGCGGCGGCCCATGCCGGTCATCTCTGGAAGGAGGACAAGGTCAGCTTCGTCGACGTCACGCTGGCGCTGAACCGCCTGCACCAGGTCGTCCATCGGCTGCGGGCCCTGTTACCCCCCGTGCCGACGACCGAGGATGCCAACCGGATTTTGCTGACCACACTGCCGGGGGATCAGCACAGTTTCGGTGTGACCCTGCTGACCGATCTTTTCCGACAGGCGGGATGGACGGTCTATGAAGCATCGGGTGATACGGCCAACAGCCTGTGCGCCCGCATTTCCAGCGAGTGGTTCGATTGCGTCGGGCTTTCCGTCTCCAACGCCCTGACCGTCGATACGGTCGCCCCGCTGGTGTCCCGGATGCGGGACGCATCCTCCAACCGCGATCTCAAGATAATCGCCGGTGGGCATATGCTCGAGGATAAGGCCGAAATGGCTCAAATGCTGGACGTAGATGCGATCGTCTGCGACCCCGATCGCGCGATCGCGACCGCCGAACGCTGCGTTAACCAAATGGAAAGATTGACAGAGTAGATTGGCAATCCATCTTAACATATAACAGTTTCCACGATGCGGTATGTCGTGAAACAATAATGTTCTGGGATAACTACTCGGGTCCGTTTGGTGATGATGAGGAGCTCTGTTTTCGCTATGTCGATGTATTCCGCCGACAGCTCGCCCGTTGGATTCCAACGGCCAGAGGCGGCCTTTTCCGAACTCGACGCCTCGGGTGCGGCGGAGTTGGTGGCGGCCACGGCGGATATCGCCTTGATCGTAAGCCCCGAAGGGATCATCACCGATCTTTCCTTCGGCCAGCCGGAACTGGCCTCGCAGGACCGCATGGGCTGGGTCGGTCGGCAATGGTCCGACACGGTCACGATCGAATCGAAATCCAAGGTCGAGGCTCTGCTCGAGACCGCGGCGAAGGGAGAGACCGGACGGTGGCGCCAGGTCAATCACCCGGTCGCCGGCGGCGCCGACATTCCCGTTCTATATAACGCCGTCCGCTTGAACCGGCGCGGCGCCGTCCTTGCCGTCGGGCGGGATCTGAGAACCCTGGCTTCGCTGCAGCAGTCCCTGATGGATGCCCAACGCACCATGGAACGGGATTACTCCAAGCTGCGGGAAATCGAAACGCGCTATCGACAGCTCTTCCATTTGGCGTCCGAGGCGGTTCTGGTCGTCGATGTCGCCTCTCAGCAGATACAGGAGGCGAACCCGGCCGCCGCTGAAATGCTGGATCGCGAAATCCGCAAGATCACCGGCCGGTCGGTTTTCTCGGTGCTGACGCCGAAGAACCGGGACGAGTTGGAACAACTGCTCTCGACGGTGCGGGCCAATGGGAGCGGTGACGATGTCATCGCCCGGCGCGACGGTGGGAAGATCTCGGTTGCGGCCTCCCTCTTCCGGCAGGACCGCAGCACTCATTATCTCATCCGCCTGACCCAGCCGGACGGAGCGGCGGACGAGGACAAAGGGGGTGAGCGCGGTGCGGCCTCGCATCTGCTTAGGGTCATTGAGAACGCGCCGGAGGCCTTTGTCGTCACGGATCTCGACGGCGGCATCCTGACCTGTAACGAGGCATTCCTTACCCTGACCCAAATCGGTTCGGAGGAGCAGGCCGCAGGCGAGCACATCGATCAGTGGCTCACCCGTCCGGGGACCAGTTTCTCGTCGCTGTCGACCAACCTTAGGACCCATGGGTCGATCAGTGCCTTGCCGATGACGGTGATCGGCAGCTATGGCACGCGGATCAGCGTCGACGTTTCCGCCGTCGCGGTGATGCAAGGCGACCCGCCCTGTATTGGGTTCATGATCCGGCCGGAGCCGGTACGGATCAACGAGGCGCCGTCGGAGGACGAATCGCCCCTGCCGCATTCGGTCAATCAGTTGACCGAGCTGGTCGGGCAGGTGCCGCTCAAGGATCTCGTCAAGGAAACCACCGACGTGATCGAGCGTCTGTGCATCGAGGCGGCGCTGAAGCTGACCAACAACAACCGGGCCTCGGCGTCGGAATTGCTCGGTCTTAGCCGTCAAAGTCTCTATGTGAAGTTGCGGCGTTACGGCCTCGATGGGGATGGCGACTCGGACTAGCGAGTCGGACGTCTTCCGTCGCATCCGCGACCGTTCCGAAATTCGCGCCATATAAGTGTAAACTTAAATTGACGGCTTGACCTGTCAGGCGTAGCATTCTCGCATGACGCGACCCGCTACCCTTAACGTCGGTGCGGCACGGATACAGCCGAGTGCTGTCATCGAAGTGTTGAAGCCGATCACCTGGTTCCCGCCGATGTGGGCGTTCGCCTGCGGCGCGGTGTCCTCCGGTGTCCCGTTCGCCGAGAATGTGCTTCTGATCCTCGCCGGCGTCGTGCTGGCCGGACCGCTTTTGTGCGGGGCCAGCCAGGTCATGAACGACTGGTATGATCGTCATGTGGACGCGATCAACGAGCCGAACCGCCCGATCCCCAGCGGCCGCCTGCCGGGCAACACCGGATTTTATCTGGCGATCTTCTGGACCGCTCTCTCCCTCGTCCTGGCGTGGCTGCTCGGCCCCTGGGTCTTTGCCGGGGCGGCGGTCGGCATGGTCCTGTCCTGGGCCTATAGCGCGCCGCCGCTGCGCCTGAAACGCAACGGCTGGTTCGGGAATTCCGCCGTCGCCATCAGCTATGAGGGGTTGGCCTGGTTCACCGGGGCCGCCGTGCTGTTGGGCGCGTTTCCGGACTGGAAGATCATCCTGCTTGCGGGGCTCTTTAGTTTCGGCGCGCATGGGATCATGACGCTCAATGATTTCAAAGCCTTGGAGGGCGACCGGCAACTCGGTGTCCGCAGTCTGCCGGTCCAACTCGGCCCGGCGCGGGCGGCCTGGGTCGCCTGCGTGATGATGCTGCTGCCGCAGCTCGTCGTGTTGACCCTCCTGGTCCAATGGGGAACGGATCTTGAGGCCTATCTGCTGGCCGGCGTGATCGCGGCCCAGGGCTTCCTGATGATCCGTCTGATGCGCGACCCGAAGGGCCTGGCGCCCTGGTACAACGCGACCGGCGTCACCCTGTTCGTCAGCGGCATGATGATCAGCGCCTTCGCCGTCCGCGGGTTGCCCGGAATTGCCGGATAGGACGGAGGGGAGAAGACCATGACCGACGCCGTTCATCCCGCACGTTTCCTCACCTGGATCGGGATCGTTCGGCTCGGCCTTGTTCAAACGGCGCTCGGGGCCATCGTGGTTCTGACCACATCCACCTTGAACCGGGTGATGGTCGTGGAACTGGCTTTGCCGGCGGCGCTCCCCGGCATCTTGGTGGCGCTGCATTACGCGGTTCAGATGTTGCGGCCGAAATTCGGCCATCGTTCGGATGTCCACGGCAAACGCACGCCCTGGATCATCGGCGGTATGGCCGTGCTCGCGCTTGGCGGTCTGACGGCCGCTCTGGCCACGGCGCTCATGGCGGAGAACACGGCCGCCGGTGTGGCGCTGGCCGTGGTCGCCTTCCTGTTGATCGGCGGCGGTGTCGGCGCTGCCGGGACCTCTCTGCTCGCCCTGTTGGCGACCTGCACGGCGCCGCGCCGGCGGCCGGCGGCGGCCACCATCGTGTGGATGATGATGATCGCCGGCTTCGTGATCACGGCGGCGATTTCGGGGCAGTTGCTCGATCCGTTCTCCCTCGGTCGGCTGATCGCCGTCGCCGCGGGGATCGCCGGGATCGCCTTCCTGATCAGCGTCGTGGCGGTCGCCGGGGTGGAGAACAGCACCCGCCACCTCGACGATCCGAGCGATGTCGAGGACGTCAGCAAGTCGGAATTCATGGCGACGCTCAAGGAGGTCTGGGCCGAGACCGATTCCCGGAAGTTCACCATCTTCGTCTTCGTCTCGATGCTCGCCTATAGCACCCAGGAACTGATTCTGGAGCCCTTTGGCGGTCATATCTTCGGCATGACGGTCGGCGAGACGACCCAGCTTTCCGGAATGCAGAACAGCGGTGTTCTGATCGGTATGATCTTCGTCGCGGTCGTCGGCAGCGTGATCGCCAAGGGCAATCCCCGGGTGATCCGGGGCTTTATCCTGAGCGGCTGCCTCGCCTCGGCGGTGGCCCTTTGGATGCTGACGGCGGCGGCCGCCGCGCCGGAAGGCTGGCCGCTGGTGGCATCTGTCATGTTCCTCGGCTTCGGAAACGGCGTTTTCGCGGTGGCGGCGATCAGCGCGATGATGACGCTGGCCGGCAAAGGCACCAAACGTCGCGAAGGACTGCGGATGGGCCTTTGGGGCGCGGCTCAGGCCATCGCCTTCGGGGCCGGCGGCTTCCTGGGCGCCGCCTCGGTCGATCTGGTCCGGGCCGTCGCCGATAATCCGCCGCTCGCCTATGGCCTCGTCTTTGCCGTCGAGGGCGGGATTTTCGTTCTGGCGGCCTGGCTCGCCCGCGACATCGGCCGCAACGCCGCCGACGCCCAAGACTGGGCAAGCCATCGGGCAAGCGATCGGACAAGCAAGGACTTCGTTCCCCCGGCCGGTCAGCCGGCGGGGGGCGACTGACATTCGGCAGGGAGGAGAGAAGGATGGAACCCTATGACGTGCCCCATGACGGCCCCTATGACGTGATCGTGGTTGGTGGCGGCCCCTGCGGCGCTACGGCGGCCCATGTCCTGGCGACCCAGGGGTTTTCGGTGGCGCTTCTCGACCGCGAGGGGCGGATCAAGCCCTGCGGCGGTGCCATTCCCCCGCGGCTGATCCACGACTTCGATATCCCGGATCACCTGATAAAGGCAAAGGTCACCACCGGACGGGTCATCTCGCCCACCGATAAGGAGGTCGACATGCCGATCACCGGCGGCTTCGTTGGAATGGTCGATCGGGAGGAATTCGATCCCTGGCTCCGCCAACGGGCCGCGGCGGCCGGCGCCGATTGGATCAAGGGCACCTTCGACACCTTCTCCCGCGATGAGGCCGGCGTTGCGACCATCACCTATCGGCCGAAGGGCGGCGATAAGATGGAAACGCTCAAGGGCCGGTTCGTGATCGGTGCGGACGGTGCCCGGTCCAGGATCGGCAAGCAGACGGTCAAGGCCTCCGAGAAAATCAAAAGCGTCTTCGCCTATCACGAGATCGTCCGCGCGCCCGATCCGGACGATGCGAAGCCTCGTTACGGCGCCCGGCGCTGCGACGTCTATTATGACGGCCGGTTCTCGCCGGACTTTTATTCCTGGGTGTTCCCCCATGGCGAGACCATGAGCATCGGGACCGGCAGCGCCCACAAGGGATTCTCGCTGCGGAATTCGGTCTCCCGGCTGCGCGAGGCGACCGGTCTAGACCATCTGGAAATGGTCCGCCACGAAGGTGCGCCGCTGCCCTTGAAGCCGGCGAAGAAATGGGACAACGGCCGGGATGTGGTCCTCGCCGGTGACGCGGCGGGCGTGGTCGCGCCGGCGTCCGGTGAGGGCATCTACTACGCGATGCTCTGCGGCCAGCTCGCGGCGGAGGCCGTCGAACTCGCCCTCGTCACCGGTCGGGCGTCCGCCCTGGCCCAGGCCCGCAAACGGTTCATGAAGGAACATGGCAAGGTGTTCTTCATCCTCGGCCTGCTCCAGCGCTTCTGGTACACGACCGACAAACGGCGGGAGCAGTTCGTGAAGATCTGCCGCGATCCGGAGGTCCAGCGCCAGACCTGGGAAGCGTATATGAACAAGAAGCTCGTCAAATCGAGCTCTAAGGAGAAGTTCCGGATTATGATGAAGGATATCAGCCACCTTCTCGGATTCGCCAAGACATAGCCCACGCACGAGCGGCTTTCCTTTTGATCCCTTAGCCGGTCATCATGGTGCGGTCCGCAACCGCACCGGAACCGACATGCTGTCCTCCCTTCCGTCCGTCTGGGCCGTCTATCTGGCCGCCGCCATCGCGGAGATCGCCGGCTGTTTCGCCTTCTGGGCCTGGCTGCGGCTGGATAAATCGGTGCTGTGGCTGGTTCCGGGCGTGGGCGCGCTCGCCCTGTTCGCTTTCCTGTTGGCCCAGGTCGACAGCCCCTTCGCCGGCCGCGCCTATGCCGCCTATGGCGGGGTCTATATCGCCAGTTCGCTGGTCTGGTTGTGGGCTGTCGAAGGGATGAGGCCAGACCGCTGGGATATGATCGGCGCGCTGATCTGTCTGGTCGGGGCGGCGATCATCGTCGCCGCGCCGCGCACACCGGCCTGACGTCAAGGTTCCGGCGGGCGGCGAGGCAACGGACGTTTGATCGCGGCCGCCTGTCTTTGCGCGCCGGCCGGACTATATTCCCACCCGTGACGGATCGCTTTTGTCCGTTTGTCCTCCGGAGAGTGCCCCCATGATCGGTCGTTCGGTTTTCGCCGCTCTTGCCCTGTTGGCCTCGCTTGCGGCGGTGAGCGTTCCCGCGCTCGCCCAAAAGGCGCCCCTGCCGGTGGTGACGGCGCCGGTGGTCGTCGAGCCGATCTACGATCCGGTGGAGGCCCTGGGCACCACCAAGGCCAATGAGCGGGCGGCCGTTACCGCCAATGTGACGGAGAAGATCCAGGAAGTCCGATTCGAGGACGGCCAGGCGGTTGAGGCCGGCGATGTTCTGGTGATCCTGAACTCCGAGGAGGAACGGGCGAGCCTGCGGGCGGCACGGGCGGTATTCGCCGAACGTCAATCCGCCTGGGAGCGGGCGAAGACCCTGGGAGACCGGCAATTCACCGCCACGGCGACCATCGAGGAGCGCGAAGCCCTGATGGAGGAGGCGGCCGCCAACGTCTCCGTCGCTGAGGCGCGGCTCGCCGATCGGACGATCCGGGCGCCCTTCGACGGCGTCGTCGGCTTCCGCGAGGTCAGTGTCGGCGATCTGGTCGAACCGGGTGACGTGATCACCCAGCTTACCGATCTTTCGGTTCTGAAGCTGGATTTCACCGTCGCCGCCGTTTATCTCGCGGCGCTCAGGCCCGGGCTGGACATCGAGGCGCGGACGGCCGCTTTCGCGCAGCAGCCCTTTTTCGGCACGGTGCGGACCCTGTCGACCAGCATCGATCCGGTCACCCGCACCATTGTCGGCCGGGCGATCGTCCCCAATCCCGACGGCCTGCTACGGCCCGGCATGCTGATGACCGTGAGCCTGCGCCTCAATCCGCGTAACGCCCTGATGGTGCCTGAGGAGGCGGTGATCCCGCTTGGCCGGTCGGCCTTCGTCTTCGCGGTGGAGGAGGGGGCGCCACCCGTCGCGCGCCGGACCCAGGTCGAGGTCGGGCAGCGCTTCGGTGGTAAGGTCGAGATCCTGAGCGGGCTCAGCGAGGGGGACCGGGTGATCACCAGGGGCACGATCCGGGTCAAGGACGGACAGGCCATCGAGATCAAGGAGGCCGGCGAGAACGGTATCGGAACGGCGGCCCCGCTGGGAGCCGAGGGATGACCCTTTCCGACTTCTCCGTTACCCGCCCGGTGGTGGCGGTGGTGATGAGTCTGATTCTGATCGCCTTCGGTCTGGTCGCCTTCGACCGGTTGCAGGTCCGCGAATATCCGAACATCGACCCGCCCGTGGTCTCGATCGACACCGAATATCCGGGGACCGCGGCCCAGGTCATCGAAACCCGTATCACGGAAGTGATCGAGGAGCGGATCGCCGGGATCGAGGGCATCGCCTTTATCGAAAGCAAGAGCGAGGACGGTCGCTCGCGGATCAACATCGAGTTCAAGACCGGCCGCGATGTCGACGCCGCCGCCAACGACGTCCGCGACCGGGTGTCCGGCGTGGTCGACAACCTGCCGGACGAGGCGGATCCGCCGGACATCCAGAAGGTGGATTCGAGTGACGACGTCATCATGTGGTTCAACCTGCAAAGCGACCGCATGAGCACGGAGCAGCTGACCGACTACGCCGACCGCTTTCTCGTCGACCGGGTCTCGACCCTCGACGGCGTGGCCCGTGTCCGGATCGGCGGGGCGCGGCGCTATGCCTTGCGCATCTGGCTCGACCGCAACGCGCTCGCCGCCCGGGGACTGGTGGTCAACGATGTCGAGGAAGCGCTACGGGCCGACAATGTGGAACTTCCGGCGGGGCGTATCGAATCCCGGCAACGCTATTTCATCGCCCGGGTCGACCGCAGTTTCCGCCAGCCCTCGGACTTCAACAATCTGGTCCTGAGCAAGGGCGAGGGCGCCGATCTTGTGCGCCTCGGCGATGTCGCACGCATCGAAAAGGCGGCGGAGGAGGAAAAGACCCTGTTCCGCCGCAACACGATCCCGATGGTCGGGATCGGCGTTATCAAGCAGAGCCAGGCCAACACCCTGGACGTGGCCAAGGTGGTGAAGGCGCGGATCGCGCAGATCAACACCAATCTGCCGGTCGGGATGTCAATCCAGGACAGTTACGACAGCTCCGTCTTTATCCAGGGCGCCATCGACGAGGTGTTCAAGACGCTTGGGATCGCCATTCTCCTGGTTGTCTCGGTCATCCTGATTTTCCTCGGCAGTTTTCGGTCCATGCTGGTGCCGGCGGTGACCGTGCCGGTCTCGGTGATCGGGGCGTGCATTATTCTTTATGCGCTGGGGCTGTCGATCAATCTCCTGACATTGCTCGCCATCGTCCTGGCCATCGGGCTGCTGGTCGACGATGCGATCGTCGTGTTGGAGAATATCCACCGCCGGATCGAATTGGGCGAAACGCCCCTGGTCGCCGCCTATCGCGGGACGCGGCAGGTGGCTTTCGCCGTTGTCGCGACGACGGTTGTCCTCCTGGCGGTCTTCGTGCCGGTGAGCTTTACCGAGGGCGATATCGGTCGCTTGTTCTCGGAGTTCTCACTCACCATGGCCGCCGCAGTGGCGATCTCCAGCTTTGTCGCGCTGACCCTCTCGCCGATGCTCGCCTCCCGCCTGTTGCGGCCGAAGGAACGTCGCAAGCCGTTGGCCGTGCGGGTGCTCGACGCCCTGTTCCAGCCGATTCAGAAGGCCTATCGCTGGATTCTGACGGTCCTGGTCGGGGTGCCGATCCTTGTGCTGCCGCTCTTCGGCGGATTGGTCTTCGGCGCCTACTGGTTTTATGAGAACACACCGGCGGAGTACGTGCCGCAGGAAGATCGCGGTGTCTTCTATGTCTTCATCAGCGGACCCGAAGGGGCGTCCTTCGAGTATATGGAGGACTATATCGACGAGATCGAACGGCGCATGATGCCCTATGTGGAAAGGGGCGAGATCGACCGTATTCTGGTGCGCTCCCCGCGCGGGTTCGGGCGGGTCGAAAACTTCAACAATGGGATCGTCATCACCGGTCTGGCGCCCTGGGGCGAAAGGCGGCCCGTCACGGAGATCATGGCGGATCTGCGCCGGGATCTATCTGACCTGACCGGGGTCAGGGCGGTCCCGGTGCGCCGGAACGGGATCGGCAGCCGAACCCGGAAGCCGGTGCAGTTCGTGCTGGGCGGCGGCACCTATGAGGAGCTTGCCGCGTGGCGGGACATCCTGATCTCCGCCGTGGAGGAGGACAATCCGGGCTTCACCGGCCTCGACAGCGACTTCAAGGAGACCAAACCGCAGATCCGGGTCGAGATCGATGTGAACCGGGCGGGCGATCTGGGGGTGTCCGTATCGAATATCGGCCGAACACTGGAGACCTTCCTCGGCGGCCGGGTGGTGACCACCTATATCGAAGGCGGCCAGCAATATGATGTGCTGCTGGAAGGCGAGGCGGCGGATCAGACGCGTCCCGGGGACATCAACAATATCTTCGTGCGTTCGGAACGGACCGGGCAGCTCATCCCGCTTTCAAATGTGGTCCGGATCGAGACCTATGCCGGTCCGGCGACGTTGAACCGATACAACCGGATTAGGGCGATCACCATCGAGGCCAACCTGCGGGACGGGTATCCGCTGAGCGAAGCCCTCGACCATCTCAATCGGTTGGTGGACGAGAAACTGCCGGAGACCGTTTCGGTCCAATATAAGGGCCAGTCCGCCGACCTTCAGGACAGCGGCCAGTCGCTCCTCTTTGTCTTCGTGCTCGGCGTCGTGGTGGTCTTTCTGGTGCTCGCCGCTCAATTCGAGAGCTTCGTGCATCCCTTGGTGATCATGCTGACCGTCCCGATGGCGGTCGGCGGCGCCCTTGCGGGGATGTATTTCACCGGCGGGACGCTCAACCTGTTCACCCAGATCGGACTGATCATGTTGGTCGGGCTGGCGGCCAAGAACGGAATCCTGATCGTCGAATTCGTCAACCAGCTGCGGGAGCAGGGCATGGCCTTCAAGGAGGCCATCATCGAGGCGAGCGTGATCCGCCTGCGCCCGATCGCCATGACCGGGATTACCACGGTGGCCGGCTCGCTGCCGCTGGTGCTCGCCGAAGGGGCCGGCAGCGAGAACCGCCAGGCCATCGGTATGGTGATCTTCTCCGGCGTCGCGGCGGCGACCGTCTTCACCCTGATCGTCGTGCCGGCCGCCTATGCGGTGATCGCGCGCTGGACGAAACCCCGGGGAGAAACCCGCCGCCGGCTCGACAAGGAACTCGCCGCCATCGGCGGAGAAGGGGCGGCGGCGGATTAACACGATGATTAACCATAAGAAATTGTGGACGGCGGCTCGTCGGATCGGATAAACGCGAATTCAGTAAAGGGTGGCGGGGTTTTTTGTTCGAGTTATGAGCAAAGACGGTTCGGTATTTGCAACCTGCGGGGCGATTATGAGCGGCATTTTCGGCATTGATTTCAAGAATGAGGATTTCATCCCGCTTCTCGATCATTGGCTCGCCCGGCGCGGGGACAGGGTTGTTCCGCTCCGCCGTGACATCGATCCCTTGGCCTTCCCTAAACTGCTTCCCGACTGCTGGATCTATCGGCTTCAGGACAATGGCGAGTTCCATTGCACGCTCGCGGGAGATGAAATCCGCCAGTCCTGGAACCAGACTCTGATGGGACGGCCGGCCCGTCATGTGATCGGGGAGAACGACTACCGCTATATCGGCCAGCGTTGGCGGATGGTGATCGAAAGGCCGGCGCTGCTTTATTCGACCCAGCGCAAAATGAACATCCCGAAGCGTTCCGAACGCCTGGTGCTGCCGGTTGCCGACGACGATGGCACCATTCGTCAGATTTTGGGGGCGTCACGCTATGACGCCAACCGGGACGACGATGAACTCAGCCCCTCCTTCCGGTCGGACGATGTCCGGGTTTGGGATGCGGCGACGCTGGAGCGGGTTCCCGACTCCGAAATCCCGCACTAGAAGCGTAGAGTCACCCCCGCAGTGGCCGGATGTGGCATCCCTCCACATGGTCGTTGACCAATCCCATGGCCTGCATGAAGGCATAGACGGTGGTCGGACCGACGAAGGTCCAGCCGCGTTTCTTCAGATCCTTGGCCAGTCGCTTCGACGCCGGTGTGGTGGGATTGGCCTTGATCCACGCCCAGGTGACCACCGCCGGGCGCTCGTCGGCGGGGGGCTGGAAGCTCCAGAAATAGTCTGCGAGCGAGCCCGTCTCCTGCTGCAACGCGATGGCGCGGCCGGCATTGTTGATGGCGCTTTCGATCTTTCCCCGGTGCCGGATGATTCCGGCATTGGCCAGCAGGCGGTCGACATCGGCCGCGCCATAGGTCGCCACCTTGTGGAAGTCGAAGCTGTCGAACGCGGCTCGGAAGTTCTCGCGTTTCCGCAAAATGGTCAGCCAGGAGAGGCCGGCCTGAAAGCCCTCCAGGGTGATCTTCTCGAACAGCCGGATATCGTCGCGGACCGGCACGCCCCACTCTTCGTCGTGATAGCGCCGGTAGTCGGGATCGTCGCCGGCCCAGGCGCAGCAAAGCCGCCCGTCGGCGGTCCGGTTGAGGCCCGGGGGAGAGCCCTGGGGAGACGAAGAGTCGGGAGCGCTCAAAGGAGGGACGGCCAAAGGAAGGACGGCCAAAGGAAGGACGTGAGGTCTGCGGCGTGGGCGTCGGCTCCGAGGCAGGACAGGGTCAGGACCATAACCGCCCAGAGGATGAGCAGGACCCGGTTGCTGATGAACGTCGACAGCATGGCGGCTACTCCTTTGCCGAATGCCGGACCGATCCGCTGCGCCGAAAGGCCGGTCTTTCTCCCCATCGTTCCGACCGTTATATCCTAAGGTCGGCCCGAAGGGAGACACAGGCCCGTGAGCGGCCGCGTGGCTGCCCGGATGGACGAAGACCAGAAAAATGAAAACAAGCTGGCCAGATCATGGCAGCAGAGAATGGCATCGGGGGGAAGCCTATGCGCGGTTTAGGGACTTTTGACTTTGTCGTCGTTGGCGCGGGCAGCGCCGGGTGCGTGCTCGCCAATCGGCTGAGCGCGGACGGGAAGCACCGGGTGGCTCTGCTGGAGGCGGGGGGCAAGGACGATTATCTCTGGATCCATATCCCGGTCGGCTATCTCTACTGCATGAACAATCCGCGCACGGACTGGCTGTTCTCGACCGAGCCGGAGCCGGGGCTCAACGGCCGCGCCCTGAACTATCCACGCGGCAAGGTGCTGGGTGGCTGCTCGTCGATCAACGGCATGATCTACATGCGCGGCCAGGCCCGGGACTACGACCATTGGCGTCAGCTTGGCAACGGGGGCTGGGGCTGGGACGATGTCTTGCCCTATTTCAAGAAGTCAGAGGATCAGGCGGCGGTCCCGGCCGACGATCTGCACGGCGCCGGCGGCGAATGGCGGGTCGAAAAACAACGCCTGTCCTGGGAGATCCTCGACGCCTTCCAGGAGGCCGCGGCGGTCGCCGGGATCCCCAAGACCGACGACTTCAACCGCGGCGACAACGAGGGCTGCGGCTATTTCCACGTCAATCAGCGCGGCGGGTGGCGGTGGAACACGTCGAAGGCGTTCCTGCGCCCGGCGGAGAACCGATCCAATCTCACCGTCTTCACCAAGGCCCATGTCAGCCGCCTGGTGATCGAGGAGGGGCGGGCGTCCGCGATCGAATTGAGCCTGGACGGGGAACCGGCGCGGATCGACGTCGCCCGCGAGGTGGTGCTCTCCGCCGGGGCAATCGGATCCCCCCATATCCTGCAGCTTTCGGGCATCGCGGCCGGTGCGGTGCTGCAGAGCCAGGGCATCGAGACGGTCCACGATCTGCCGGGGGTCGGCGAGAACCTGCAGGACCACCTCCAGGTGCGCTGCGCCTTCAAGGTTGAGGGGGTCAAGACCCTGAACGAGCAGGCCAACAGCCTGTTCGGCAAGGCGAAGATCGGCCTTGAATACATGCTGAAACGCTCCGGTCCCATGTCGATGGCCCCGAGCCAGCTGGGGGCCTTCGCGAAGTCCGATCCGTCCTACGAGACGCCCAATCTGGAATACCACGTGCAGCCGCTGACCCTGGAGAAGTTCGGCGACGATTTGCATCCTTTCCCGGCCTTCACCGCCAGCGTCTGCAACCTGCGGCCCGACAGCCGCGGACATGTCCGCCTCAAGACGCCGAATCCGATGGACGCCCCCGCGATCCGGCCGAACTATCTGTCGACCGACCGGGACCGCAAGGTGGCGGCGGACGCGATCAAGCTGACAAGACACATCGTCGCCCAGGCGCCGCTGGCGCGATACCGGCCGGAGGAGTTCAAGCCCGGGCCGCAGATCGCCACCGACGCGGATCTGTGGAAGGCGGCGGGCGACATCGCGACGACCATCTTCCATCCGGTCGGGACCTGCAAAATGGGCGACGACCCGATGGCCGTGGTCGACGACCGGCTGGCGCTGCGGGGGATCGCCGGGGTCCGGATCGCCGACGCCTCGGTGATGCCGACGATCACCAGCGGCAACACGAACTCGCCGGTCATCATGATCGCGGAGAAGGCCGCCGACATGATCCTGGAGGACGCGAAAACCCTTGCCTAGGCCCGTTCCACTTCCAGCCGGAACCAGGGCCTGAGGCGGACCCCGACCGCGTTTCCGGCGAGCGCGCTGACGAGCCACAGCCAGCCATGCAGGCTGCCCGAGGCGATCCCGCTATAGAAGGCGCCGATATTGCAGCCGAAGGCGAGCCTGGCCCCATAGCCGAGCAGGAGCCCCCCGACGATCGCCGCGAGCAGGGGGCGCGGGGCGATGCGCCACACCGGCGCGAATTTCCCGGCGAGGCCGGCCGCCAGCAAGGCGCCGAGCACGATGCCGAAATCCATCACACTGGTGGTGTGAAAGAAGATCGAGCCTTGGACGGCGCCCCAACTCGTGATCGGCTCGACGGCGATCCCCAACGCGTCGAGGCCCTTGCCGCCCCATATGGTGAAGGCCGAGGTGATGCCCCAGGGTCGGCCGGCGAGATAGAGGGTCAGGACCGCCAGGATCACGAGGGCGGCCACGCCCCAGCCGTCGGGCCACGGGCCTTGGACCAGTCTTCGGAGCGGCGGTTTCCGGCCCAGATCGCGGGTCAGGATCGATCCGTGGCGTCGGCGTTCGTAGGCGTGACTCAGCCAGGCGAGACCGGCGAAGACGGCAAGGGCCGCCGGCAGCGCGATCTCCCAGCCGAGCCGTTTCACATAGGAGACGGCGCCAAGATGGCCGAGATCGAGCCACCATCCCACATGCAGCGCGCCGGCGACGCTGCCGACGACGAAGAAGAACAGCGTCACCACCATGCGGGTATTGCCGCCGCCGACGGTGAACAGGGTCCCCGACCCGCATCCGCCGCCGAGCTGCATACCGATCCCGAACAGGAAGGCCCCGGCGATCACCGAGAACCCGACGGGCGCCACGAACCCGTTGACCGCGCGGTCGAGCAGAAAGCCTGTGTCCAAAGCGGGATAGAAGACGATGGCGGTGGCGCCGAGCAGCACCATCTGGGCACGCATGCCCCGGCCCCGCCCGTTGACCAGGAACCTTCGCCAAGCGGCCGTGAAGCCGAAGCTCGCATGATAGAGGGTCACTCCGAACCCGCCGCCGACAAGGAACAGGGCGGCCATTCTCGAACCCACCAGATCGGCGATATAGAGGGTTCCGATCGCCAGCAGTCCCGCCGCGATGAACACAGCGGGCCGGGACATGGGGCTGTCGGCGGAACTTTCGGGGGTGTTGAGTGTCAAGATGGGCCGTCCTTGCGGAGTGACGGTTCTCGATACGGGCGACCGCACCCCGCGGCCAATCAAATTCCTGTGGTTTGCTCGAAGGCTGGGCTAGGGTTTCGGGATGGAGAAAGGACTTTTGCTTGATCTCGAAACCGCCAAACGCCGTCTCCTGGTGCGCCAAGGCGAGCTGGAAGAGCTGAGCCGGACATCGGCGGAGGGACGCAAGGCGGTCGAGCTGGACCAGCAAAGCGTCGGCCGCCTCAGCCGGATGGACGCCCTGCAGGTGCAAGCGATGGCGCTGGAGCAGGAACGCCGGCGTGACATCGAACGCAAACGGGTCGCCGCCGCCCTGAAGCGGATCGAGGTCGGCGACTACGGCCATTGCGTTTCCTGCGATGAACCCATCGCGCCGAAGCGTCTGTCCCACGACCCGGCTGTCCCGACCTGCATCGACTGCGCCAGCGCGAAGGAGTAGGGCCGCCCGATCGGCGGGCGGCGCCGGTTTTGCGCGATAGAGCGGCCCGGTGTTAATTATTTATTAGTTCTATTTGGGTAATCCTGCACAACCTGATTGGTTAAACTTGATGGCTCAGTTTCCCCCATGGGTGGTGGTTTTGCCTATCACTATGCGGATGGTCAGGATGACAATGCCCCAATGCCTGGGGGTTTAATGGGAGAAACGCGCCGTCGGGTCGCGTCTTGGATAGGGATAAATCATGCCCATTGCACCGGAAGACCTCGTTGAGAAAACCATCGCCCCGCTGGAGGAACTCGGCATTCCCGAGCAGCTTCAGCGCAGCCTGGCCTCGCATCAGGCCAATCTCGTGACTCTCGCCAAGAACCTGCTTGATGGCGGCCAGTCTGAGGACATGGTCCAGCAGACTTTGGACGCCGTCTTCTCCGCCTATCGGGCAGAACTCGCGAAAACAATCATGTCGTTGAGGGAACACCCATGATCATGGAATTGAAGACCGAGGACGAAGAAGGTCGTCAGCGGGCGCTCGACCGGTACGAGGTCCTCGATACGCAAGAGGAAAAACCCTTCGAAACGGTGGTCAATCTCGTCCAGAACACCTTGAACGTCCCGATGTGCGCCGTCTCCCTGATCGACCGTGATCGGCAGTGGTTCAAGGCGCGCCGGGGCCTCGGGGTCAGGGAAACGCCGAGGGACATCTCGTTCTGCACCCACGCCATCAAGCATGGCGAACCGCTGGTCGTGAACGACGCGACCCAGCACCCGACCTTCAAGGACAACCCGCTTGTCACCGGCGATCCCCATATCCGCGCCTATCTCGGCATCCCGCTGATGACGCCGGATGGTTACAATGTGGGGAGCCTCTGCGCCATCGACGACAAGCCCCGTGAGTTTCCGGCCCATGAGGTGAACATTCTGGCGAGCTTCGCGAAGATCGTGATCGACCAGCTCGAACTGCGCCAGATCGCCGCCAGCGATCCGCTCACCGGTTGTCTGTCGCGGCGGGCCTGGGTGGAGAAGGCCGAGGAGGAGATCAAGCGGGCGCACCGCTATGATCGGGCGTTGTCGGTCGCCATCATGGATATCGACCGGTTCAAGAACGTCAACGACACATACGGCCATCCCGAGGGCGACAAGGTCATCAAGCTGTTGGCGGAGGTGGCTGAAGCGGAGATCCGGGACCAGGACGGTTTCGGCCGGTATGGCGGGGAGGAGTTCGTCTGCCTGATGCCCGAGACCGCGCTGAACGAAGCGGAGTCGGTCGCCGAGCGAATTCGCCACGCCTTCTCTGACCGCGAAACGGAGACGGCGAAGGGCGATACGCTGTCCTGCACCGTCAGCGTCGGGGTCGCGGAACTGACCGACTTCGAGACGCTCGACAGCGTCCTGACCCGCGCCGACGCGGCGCTCTACGAGGCCAAGAACGGCGGCAGGAACTGTGTCGTCTGCAACGGGACGACCAACGCGGACGTGAAAGTCGAGGCCTAAGCCCTATCTTTCGTCTCAGCCCTCGGCTTCAACGCGGACGAGGATCTCTTCGAGCTGGTCCGCGTCGACGAAACCGGGGACGGTCTCGTCGCCGACGAACATATAGGGCGTCCCGCGAATCCCCAGCGCCTGGGCTAACTGATGATTGCGCGCGATGGTTTGCTCGACCCAGGGCTCCTGCGCGACTTGTTGCAGGTTCTCGAAGTCGATTCCGGCGGTCTCGGCCGCCCGTTGCATCGCGCCCGGGCCGAGCCGGCCGCGATGGCTCATCAGCGCGTCATGGAAGGCCTGATAGTTGCCGAGCTTGCTGGCCGCCAGGCTGAAGCGGGCCGCAAGCACGGAGTTTTCCCCGAGGATCGGGAACTCCTTCATCACCCAGCGGATGTTGCCGCGCCGCTCGACCGCCTCCTTGAGGACCGGGTGGATCCGTTTGCAATAGCCACAGGCATAATCGAAAAACTCGACCAGGACGATTTCACCGTCCGGGTTGCCGAGAACGGGATCCTGGGGTTGACGGCGGAGCTGATCCTCCAGCGCCGACATCTGCTGACGGCGATTGGCCTCCTCCTGCGCCCGTTCGCGATCCTGAAGGGTTTGCAACGCCTCAAGCACCAGTTCCGGCTCTTCGCGGATCAGTTCGCGGACGATCTCCTTGACCTGGTCCCGACTCAGATCCGTGTCGGCGGCGGCGGGCAGGGCGAAAAGCAGAATCGCTGTAAGGGCAAGCAGGGCGCGCATGGGATCTCCTTCGGATACGGGACGGCAGGGTAATCGCCAAACCGGGACCGTGCCAACAAAAAGGCCCGGCGGGAACACCGGGCCTTTTGCCACAACCGCCGGTTTAAGGGTGGCCGGTGGAGGCGATGCGGGTCAAGCGGCGTCGGCGGCCTTGTGGTCGACCACCTCACCGCGGGCCGGGTAATCCTTGGCGATGACGAAATCAAGCGCGCCAAGGAGCTGAGAGAAGTCAGGGCGGGCGAAGGGCATGGTCTGCACCGTACCGAAATAGAGAGTGCCGTCGGGGCGGACCAGGAACAGGCCCGGTTCGGAGAACAGCGCCGGCTCCTGATCGCCGGTCGAGGTGGCGCCGTTCGAGCTGGAGATGTAGAGGCCCCACTTGCGGGCGTCGTCGAGGGAGAGGCCGTAGCCGAGGGTCAGATCCGTGATCTTCCAGCGCTGGGCCGACTTTTCCGCCCGCTCCTGGCCGTCGGAGGAGATTGCCACGACGTTGACGCCCTTGGCGGCGAAATCGGCCAGTTTGGACTGCAGATCCTTGAGATAGGTGCCGCAGATCGGGCAATGCAGACCGCGATAGAATACAACGAGGGTGAAGTTGTCCGGCTGCTGGTCGGCGAGCGTCCAGGTGCCGCCCTGGACGGTCTGAACGGTGAGGGCGGGAACGGCCTGACGCGGCATCAGCGGGGAAATCGTAGACATGATCGGGTTCCTTTCGGTGGTGCGTTGCCCTGACACCTAGCCCTCCGCCGCGCCTGGTTCAATCGCCGGGAAGGAAAAAGTATAATGACCGTTCAAAAACTCACGGGTGTGTGAACGGCGCTCCCTTTGCGGCGATGCAAGAACGCCTTGCGGGATCGGGCGGCTGACAAACAAGGGAACCGGACCGACCTCATAGGGGCGGAACAATTGCCGGCCCGGAGGTTCAGCCATGTCCACGCAGCCATCCCTTTTCGTCTCCCATGGGGCGCCGACCCTGGCCCTGGGCGACGTCCCCGCCGCCGACTTCATGAAGACGCTCGGGCGATCGCTCGGCAAGCCCAAGGCGATCCTGGTCGTCAGCGCCCATTATGAGATCGAGGGCGGGGTCGCGGTCGGAACCGCCGTCCGGCCGGAGACGGTCCACGACTTCTTTGGCTTTCCGGATGCGCTCTATCGGCTGCGCTACGAGCCGCCGGGCGATCCGGTCCTCGCCGAGGCGGTTGCGGAATCGCTGGGTGCGGCTGGCTTCGATGTTCGGCGCGACACGACGCGCGGGCTGGATCACGGGGTTTGGGTGCCGCTGCGCTTCCTGTTCCCCGATGCGGATGTACCCGTGATCCCCGTTTCCATCGATCCATCGCTATCGGGGGCGGAGGGGGCTCGACACCACCTGAAAATCGGCCAGGCCCTTGCGCCCTTCCGGCAAGAGGATGTGCTGGTGATCGGCTCCGGTTCGGCGAGCCACAACCTCCATGAATTCCGCCAGTGGATCGGCCGCGACGAGACCCCGGACTGGGTGCTGGCCTTTGTCGATTGGCTTGACGGTAGGATCACCGAGGGCGATCTCGATAGCCTGATCGGCTATCGCTGTCTGGCGCCGGAGGCGGTGCGGAACCATCCGAGCGATGAACATCTGATGCCGCTCTTCGCCTCGATGGGGGCCGCCATGGGTCCGGAAGGCGCCCACAATCGGCGCTCGGTCAGCGGCACACGCGCGCACCATTCGATCACCTATGGCTCGATCGCCATGGACGCCTATCTCTTCGCCTGAGACCCTGGAGGATAAATCCATGTTGAAACGGTCCCTTTTGGCCGTATCCCTTTTGGCCGCTTTCTCGACCGGGCCCGCCGACGCCCGAAGCTGGGAATTGATCGCGGAGGAGAGCCGCCTCGACTTCACGGCGTCGATCCAGGGCCGCGATTGGGCCGGCAGCTTCCAACAGTTCGCCGCGGCCGAGATGGCGTTCGATCCGACGGCCCCCGAGAACGCGGCGATCGCGATCGCCATTCCCTTGGAGAGCGCGACCCTGGGCACCGCCGATGTCGACAAGGAGTTGCGGGGCGAGACGTGGTTCGCGGCCGAGCGACATCCCGAGGCCCGCTTCGACGTGACGTCCCTGACGCCCACCGGCGGCGACCGTTACGACCTGACGGCGGACCTGACCCTGCGCGGGGTGACCGTCCCGGTCGCCTTCCCGGTCACGATCCGGGTCGATGGCGACCGCGCGTCCGCTTCGGGCGAACTGGTCATGAACCGCACGGATCACGGGGTCGGCCAGGGCGAGTTCGAAAAGCCCGATACGGTCGCCTTCGAAGTGACGGTCAGCTTCTCGATCGAAGCGGCGGCGCGGTAGGGAGCACGCTACAATGACGATCATGACCGCACCGGAGACCACACGCTACACGAGCCTTTCCATGGCCTTTCACTGGGGCATGGCAATCCTGATCGTCGGTTCCTGGGGCATCGGGACCTGGATGGTCGATCTGGAGGATCGCGGCAGCCAGTTTTTCTGGTATCAGCAGCACAAGAGCTGGGGGTTTGTGATCTTCATGCTGGCCCTGATGCGGCTGGGCTGGCGGTTCGCGACGCCCGCACCGGCACTGCCCGAGGGGATGAAGCGGTATGAAAGGCTGCTCGCCGCCGGCGCCCATGTCCTGCTCTATGCCCTGATGGTCGCGATCCCGGTGACCGGCTGGCTGATGTCCTCTGCCAATATCTGGGGTATCGAGACGAGGGTGTTCGATCTCTTCGCGCTGCCCCATCCGTTGGCCCCGAGCCAGGAGACCGAGGCCTTCTGGATGACGGTCCACAAACGCCTGACCGACGCCCTGGCGCTGCTTCTTCTGGTTCATGTCGCCGCGGCGCTCAAGCATCACTATGTCGACCGGGACGCCGTCCTGCGCCGGATGCTGCCCGCTGGGAGTAAGGGCAGAGGGCGGCAGGACTAGCTCCGACCTCAGGCCCGGCCGTAGCGGTCCTCGAAGCGTTCGATATCGTCCTCGCCGAGATAGTCGCCGGTCTGCACCTCGATGATCTCCAAGGGCTGGCTCGCATGGCGGTTCGCGAGCCGATGCTTGGTCCCGACCGGGATATAGGTGCTCTGATTGGCGGTCAGGGTGGCGACCGTGTCGTCCCGTGTGACCTCCGCCTCGCCGGAGACCACGATCCAATGCTCCGACCGGTGGCGGTGGCGCTGCAGGGAGAGCTGGGCGCCTGGCGTGACCTGGATATGCTTGACCTGGAAGTGATCGCCGGTCACCAGGCTCTCATACCAGCCCCAAGGGCGGTAAACCCGTCGTCCGCTCAAGACCTCCTCGCGGTTTCCCTGCTTCAGCAGGGCGACCAGAGTCTTGATCTCCTCCGACCGATCCATCGGCGCGACACAGACGGCGTCGCCGGTCTCGACCACCAACATGCGTTCCAGACCGACAGCGGCGACCAAGCGCTTGTCCGCGCGGATATAGCTGTCCGTGCTGCCCGCCGCGACGACATCGCCGGTCAGCACATTGCCGTCCGAATCCTTCTCGCCGAGCTCCCATAGGCTTTGATAGCTGCCGATATCGCTCCAGCCGATGTCGCAGGGAACCACGGCGGCCCGGTCCGTCTTTTCCATCAGCGCGATGTCGATGGGAAGGGATGGGGCCTTGGCGAAGGCGTTGGCGTCGAGCCGCAGGAAGTCGAGATCCGACTTCGCCGCCGCATGGGCGGCGCGCACGGCGGTGACCATGTCGGGCTCGAGCGTCTCCAACGCCGCGATCATCGCGGCGGCTGGGAACACGAACATGCCGCTGTTCCAGCTATGGCCACCCTCGGCGAGCATCCGCTCCGCCGTCTCGCGGTCCGGCTTCTCCTTGAACCGGGCGAGCGCGTAGGCGCCCGGGACATCGTCGAGCGCCGCGCCGCGCTGGATATAGCCGTAGCCCGTATGGGGGAGGGAGGGCGCGATGCCGAAGGTGGTGAAGCGGCCGGTGGCCGCCGCCCGGCCGGCGCTCTCCACCGCCGCCATGAACGCGGAGAGATCGGCGATGCGGTGATCCGAGGTCTGAACGAGGAGGATCGCCTCCGGGTCCTCCGCGACGATATCCAGGGCGCCGGCCAGGATCGCGGGCGCGGTATTGCGCCCCTGTGGTTCCAGGATCAGCCGCCTGAGGGGGATTTCGGCCTGGCGGGCTTCTTCGGCGATGAGAAAGCGGTGCGCATCGCCCGCCACCACCGTCGGGGGGGCGAAGGTCAGGGCGCCCGCGGGCTCCCTGGTCCGCTCCAGGGTTTGCGCCATCAGCGACCGGTCGCCGATCAGCGGCAGAAGCTGCTTCGGGAAAGCCTGCCGTGAAAGCGGCCACAGCCGGGTCCCGGCGCCGCCGGAGAGGATCAGGGGATAGAGCTTCATCGCCGCCGCGCCTGTTGTTCGATCGCGTCGATCATCCGGTTCCAGAGCCCGCTAAGGGCGCGCACCACCGGACCGACCCACTTCATGATGCCCTTGTTGTGGCCGCCGACGATCACATGATGGGCGATTAGGCTGACCAGGGTCACTGTCAGGGCGGCGAAGATCGTATCCGACAGGAAATGACCGCCCATGACGATGCGCACCAGGCCCATGGTGATGCCGACACCGATGGCGAAGGCGAAGACCAGCGCCCGGTAGCGGCTGGCGATCAGCGCGACGGCGATCAGCGAGAAGCCCGCCGCCGCCTCGCCGGACATGAAGGAGCAATTGCGGTCGCATTGGCCGGCGATCATCCAGACCGGTGAGAAGTCGAGGCTGCCGCCGAACTCCTCCACCGTGACCGGCCGGGCGCGGCCCCACTGGTCCTTGAAGACGCTGTTGACCAGGATGCCCGGCCCGGTGGTCAGGCTGACGATCAGATACCAAACCTCCGCGCGGCTGAGGCGGAACAATCGGATCTTGGCGACCTCCCGCACGATGGCGGCGATGATGATGGCCGCGCACAGGAAGGTATAGGACAGCTTGAAGACGTCACGGATCGCCTGGGCCGTGGTCTCGCCGCCGCGCACAAAGCCGTCCGGCCCGAAGAACCAACCGGAGACGATCAGATCCACCTGGGGATAGGACAGAAAGAAGGTGGTCGCGACAATGAAGGCGACGCAGGTCCAGGTGATGGCGCTGCGATGGTCCGAGGGGACCGGATGGCCGTCGCGCAGCAGGCCGTTAGGGCGCATTCGGATCCTCCAGGATCGAGAAATGGAGTGTTCTGTCCCGCCAGGGGCGGATCGGGATGGCCGCTTCGGCGATCTTCTCCGCCTCGGCGAACTGGGTGGCGATGCCGTCCGGGAACCCGAACCGGTTCACGAACAGGACACGTTCCCCGGCTTGGGGAACATAGGGCCGGTCGATCGCATAGTGGTTGGGCGGCGGGCCGTCCCGGTGCCACATGCGCAAGGGTGGGCCGTCCCGCCCTTCATAGTCCCGCAATTCGTAGACCAGGGCCGCGGTCAGCCGGCGGTCGTCGCTCAGAAGAACGTCGAAGGGGCCTTGCGTCGCGATCACCCGTTTCACCGTATCCGCCGTCTGCTGCCAGGCGACGACCCGGTGGAAGGGATCGACCCCCGGGATCAGCGACCAGCTATTGGCGCCGAGGGTGAAGACATAGAGGCCGAGGCCGACAACGCTGTGAAGGATAACCGAGCCGGCGAGCCATTTGCGACGTCCGCCTTCCAACAGGAACCAGACGACGGCCGGCGTCGCCGCGACATAGGCCGAGGCGGCCCAGTTGGCGTGCGCGCGGCTCACCAGGGCTTGGCCGGTGATTCCGAGCACGACCGGTACGCTCATCGCGAGGAAGAGGACGACGACACCGGGGACATCGCGCCTCCGGATGGCGCGGACGGTCAGCGCGAAGAGGGAGATCAGCAGGATCGGGCCGAACACGCCGAACTGGGCGCCGAAAAACTCCAACGCCTTTCCGGGATTGAGAAGCTCCGCCCCCCAATTGGCGTTGTCGGCGGTGTGGGAGACGGTGATGAAGCCGTTCTCGCGGTTCCACAGTATGTTGTTGGCGATGACGGCCAGGAAACTTCCGGCCGCAGCGACGGTCGGCAGGCGCAGAAACACGCCGCGTCCCTCCCGTGTCAGCAGCGCCCAGAGGATCAGGCCGCCAAGGGCGAACAGGGCCGCGTATTTCGCCAGGAAGGCGATGCCGAAGAACAGGCCGAGAAGGGCCGCGTTCCCCCAGCCGGCGTCTTCGCGGTAGCGGGCCAACGCCCAGAGCGCGCCCGCCAGCATCGTCAGCAGCGGCACGTCGGTCGACACGAACCCGGAGGAGAAGAAGATCCCCGGCAGGGTCAAATAGACGAGCCCGCTCCAAAGGCCGGTTTCCTCATTGAAGAAGCGCCGTGCCGCCAGATAGACGAAAAGCGCGCCGAGGGCGTGGAGCAGCGGGGAGGAGGCGCGGATGCAGGCCGGACCGTCCCCGCAGACCGCCGTCGAGGCATGGATCACCCAGCCGACCAGGGGCGGCTTCGAGAAATAGCCCCAGGCAAGCTCCCTGGACCAATCCCAGTACTGCGCCTCGTCCGGGAACAGGTCGAGCGGGCTGGCGGCGAGCGTCGCGAGGCGCAACACCGTGAGGCCGGCGATGGCCAGGAACAGGTTCTGGCGGGTCAGCAGGGTCATAGCCGCGACCTTCCGACGGCATCGGGGAAGACATGGCGGGCGAGCAGCAGGGCTGTGACCCCGCCGGTGAAGAAGCCTGCCGCGATGTCACCCGGGTAATGGGCGCCGACGACGATCCGGCTGATCGCCAGACAGAGCCCAAGGATCAGCAACAGGGCGCCGTGGCGGGGAAAGGCGATGGCGGCGGCGACGGCGACGGCGATGGCCGTCGTGGTGTGTCCCGACGGCAGGGCGAGCGCGCCGAAGTCCATGTTGAAGGGGATGAACCCGTAGGACCCGTCCTCGAACAGATAGCGCGGGCGGAGCCGCCCGATCGGCCATTTCAAGAGATTAACAAGAATGCCGGAGACGACGGCGGTCCAAAACAGATAGGCCCATTTCCGGCGCAGGGAGGCGAGCTTGATCCATTGGTCTGGAACCGTTGTTCGCCGCTGCCGCCAGGCGAGCACGACGAGGACGATCAGGCTGGTGCCGATCGGCCATTCGCCCTTCGCGATATCGGTGGTCATCCGGAATATCTGAACCACCTCCGGGCTGGCGGCGGTTTTGAAATACCAGGCCACGGGGCGGTCGACATAGGCGACCAACAGGGCGGTCACCGCCGCCGTCCAGGCGAACAGGCCGATCAGCGCGCGGGGCGTGGTCAGCCGATCGACGACGCCCGCTGTGGTCAGCGTGCGAACCGAGGCTATCGGCGGCGACGGATCCGTGACGGCCATGGGGTCAATTCCCGATCCGGCGGAACAGGGTGATGTCGATCTCGTCGCCCTTGGAGTAGTTCAGGCCGGACACGACGCCGACCCGCTCCAAGCGGATCTCGCGCTCCGCCGCGCGGGCCTCGAAGGCGGGCCGGTAGCGCTGGATCACGCCGACCAGGGCGACCGTGCCGTCCGCGAGAAGGTCGGCCGCGGCTTCCGGTGGGACCAGGGCCGTGTCGGTCGCGGTCAGGAAGACGAGGCTGGGCTCGTGGAAGCCGGAAGAGGCGAAACGCTGGCCCGGGGACAGCCGGTCGACCGCTTCCGCCAGACGCGGGGCGATGGCGAGCCGGTCCAGTTCCGGCAGGGTTCCGGCGAGGATCGCGGGATAGAGCAGAGTGGCCGACGCAGCGCAGCCGAGGATCGCGCGTTTGATGCGGCCTTGGGCGAACGCCTTCCGCGTGATCCAAAGGACCGGCAGCACGGAGAGCGCCAGAACGGCGGCCCACCAGGCCGGGCCGTCGCCCTTCACATGGGGAACAATCAGGACGGCCGCCGCGAGGATCACCCCGATGACGAGCCAGACCCAGGCGACGACACGCGCGGCCCGGTCCACAGCCATACCCCGGGCGATCTGATCCGCCGCCAGACCGGCCATCAGGGCGAGCGCCGGATAGAGCGGGAGCGTGTAATGGGGCAGCTTCGTCGGGACCAATTCGAAGACGATCCAGGACGGGATCAGCCAGCACAGCAGGAAGCGCGCGCTCGGGTCGCCCTTGCGGTCCTGCCAGGCGGATTTGAGGCCGGGCCACAGCAGCAGCGAGGCCGGCCAGAAGGTCACCAGGACGAGCAGACTATAGTAAGACGGTGGCGCGCCATGGCTTTCCTGGCCGGAGACAAGCTTCGGCAACAGGTCGTCGCCAACGGCGCTGCCGAAGAAGGCCCCCTGGGTCTCGACGAAGATTGCGACGGCCCAGGGCAGGAAGATGATGGCGGCGATGGCCACCCCGATCACGGGACGCAGGCTCCAGAACCACCCTCGGTCCCGCCCGGTGACCAGCAAGGCGATCACGGTGAGGCCCACCACCATCGGGGTCATCGGCCCCTTGATCAGCATGCCCAGTCCGACGCCCACCCAGAGGAGTACCGGCTCGATCCAAGGCCTGCTGGGATCGCCGTCCTGCCAGCGGGTCCAGATCCGCGCGAGGCAGGCCATGGCGAGCGTGGTCGCCGCCAACAGCATGGCGTCCGTTTTCGCCTGATGCGCCTCGGAGGAGAGAATAAGGGCCGTGGCCATCAATAGGGCGCCGGCGAAGGCGGGACCTCGACCGATCAAGGCGGTCCCGCCCCAGAAGACGAAAAGCACGGCCAACGTGGCCGCGATAACACTGGGCACGCGATAGGCCCAGATCTCGCGCGCCTCGACATCGGAGAGCAGGCTTACCGAGGCGGCCTGCGCCCAATAGGCTCCGGCGGGTTTCTTATGCCGCGGTTTGTCCTGGAAGCGGATATCCACCATCTCGCCGCTCTCCAGCATTTGCGCCGTCGCCTGGGCGAAACGGCTCTCGTCCCGGTCGAGCGGCGGGATACTGTCGAGGCCGGGCACGAAAAGCACGAGGCTGAGCCCGATCAGGATCAGATAGGGCCGGAAGCCGGATGCGAGATGGGTCCAAATCGGAGGCATGGCGCCTTCTAGCCGCTGGTTAAGGGGGGACGCAATGCCTTTCGGCGTCGGAAAGGCGCGGTTTCGGGGTTGCCAAGACACCGGTTCCGTGGTTTCCCCCGTGTCCTCACGCGGCGGCGTCTCGCCGGTCGCGCAACCGAGTCGGTTAGAAATTGGCGGATGCCCCACCGCCATCCATATGTTATGACCCCAACCACAAATGACTACCACATCTGGTCTTATTCTTTGAGCGGAGCCCCGCACTCCGGAGTCCGATATCGCCGCGGGAGGTCAGGATGACGCCGACCAACGCCCCTAGGATCAACAAAACGACGGCCAACAAGCCGACGGCCAACAAACCGACGATTTCCATCGTTGTGCCGGTCAAGAACGAAGCCGGCAATGTCGTGCCGTTGATTGATGAGATCTGCGCCGCCCTTGAGCCGTACAAGCCGTTCGAGATCGTCTATGTCGACGACGGCAGCGACGACACGACGCCCGCCGAACTGTCTGAAAAACAAAATACCTGCCCCGAGCTTACGGTGGTGACCCATCGCCGTTCGGCGGGACAGAGCCGGGCCGTCTACAACGGCATCAAGCAGGCGAGCGCCCCGCTGGTCGGCGTCTTGGACGGCGACGGCCAGAACGATCCGGCGGATCTGCCGGCGCTGATCGAGGCCTACCGCGCCTTCGAGGCCGAGGGCGGGGGATTGGTCATCGGTCACCGGGCCAAGCGCAAGGACACCGCCTGGCGCCGCTTCGCGTCGCGCACCGCCTTCCGGGTCCGGTTTGCGCTGCTCGGCGATGATACGCCGGATACCGGCTGTGGCCTGAAGGTGACGCGGCGCGTGCTGTATCTGGATCTGCCCTATTTCGATCACATGCATCGCTTCGTCTCCACCCTGGTGGTCCGCGAGGGGTTCAAGGTGAAGTCCGTGCCGGTGCACCACCGCGACCGGACCATGGGCCAGTCGAAATACACCGTGCTGCGCCGGGCGGCGGTCGGGCTGGTGGATATCTTCGGGCTCATGTGGTTAAAGCGGCGGGCCCGGCGTCCCGGCGAAATCAGCGTCGCGAGAGCGACCGGCCCCGGCATGACAGAGCCGGCTGTGGACATCGAGAAAGGGCTCTAACGTGGATTGGTCTGTTTTTCAGGACCCCTGGGTCATTGTCGGCTTTTGCGGGCAGGCTCTGTTCGGGGCCCGGTTTCTCGTCCAGTGGATCGTCAGCGAGCGGCTAAAGCGGTCGGTCATCCCGCTGCCCTTCTGGTTCCTCTCGCTCGGCGGCGGGGCGATCCTGCTGTCCTATGCGATCAGCCAGGGCGACCCGGTCTTCATCGCCGGGCAAGGCCTGGGCCTGTTCATCTACATGCGGAATCTCTACCTCATCTATCGTGGAAAGAGCCGCCAGGAAGAAGTTTAAATCATTACATTTTTTGAGGTATGGCCAATAGGTCCAGATGCCCGACGCCGAGCCTGTCGGTGTCCCGTCGCGCCAGGCGCCAGGCATCGATCGCATCTTTGCGGTCCGGCGCAAGTGCCGCGGCGGCCCCCGCGTAGCCGTCGATCAGGGTCTGGATCAGATCGCCCTCCCCGGAGTGGGGCGGCCCGCCGAGCCGCCAGTCGCTGGGGGCGGTCGCAACGCTGTACTCGAGCTTCTGAAGGATCGCGGTGGCCCGTCCGGCCGCCAGAGGCCCCAACGCCGGCCCGAATCCCTTGTCGCCCCGCTGATGTCGGTTGACCAGGTCGCGGATCTCGATGTCCAGGGAATGGCTCGGATGGAACCGGATGCGGCCGTCATAGGTGAGGACCGCGAACAGTGGGATCCCGGCTTCGGCGATCAGCCGGCAGAAGTGGTTGAGCCAGTCCTCCGAGACCAGATCGAGCAGGGCCGAACAGGTGACCGCGTCGGCTTCCGGTAGGGCGGCCGCCACCACGTCAAGATCGGAAAGGTCGAGCGGGCGGACATCGATATCGTCGCTTTCGAGGGTCGACAGATGCGCCAGATGGTCTGGATCGATATCGGTCAATGTCCAGACCACGGCGCCCGGTAGCCGCTCCGCGAGATGGTGGTGATTGTTTCCCGTGCCGCTGCCGAGATCGAGCAGGCGGACCTGGCCGCGACCCTCTTCGAGACGGGCCGCGATCCAGGCGGCGAACCGGCGTTCCAGGTCCCGGTCCCGGGCGTTGCGGTCGGCCGGCGCGCGCAGGGCCAGCCAGTCCGCCGGAAAGCTCTCGGTCATGGAAAGCTCTCGGTCACGGGAAGCGCTCGGCGAACAAGGCGTGGCTGAACAGCGCGGCCTGGGCCGGCCAGTCCGGCAGATTTTCCCGCGCCTGTGCGGCCCCCTCGGACAAGCGCTGCCGCAAGATGTCGTCGGTCAGAAGTCTCTCTAGGGCGTCCTTTAGGGCCGCGCCGTCATTCGGCGGGACGAGGAGCCCGGCCTCCTTGGGCACGACCTCCGGGATCGCGCCCCCCTTGGTTCCGATCACCGGCAGACCGAAGGACAGCGCCTCGGCAAACGCCATCCCATAGCCCTCATAGCGGCTGGCGAGCACAAAGACGTCCGCGTCGCGGTAATGGGCCGCGAGCGCTTCATGGTCGACCGACCCCAACAGGGCGATTCGGTCGGTAAGGCCGGCCTCTTCGACCCGGGCGGCGAGGGCGGCGGCGGTTTCCGGGTCGTGATGGCGGCCGCCGACGATGCTTAGGCACCAGTCATGGTCGGTGAGATCGGCCAGTGCGGCGACCAGCAGGTCATGTCCTTTGCGCGGGGTGAGCGTTCCGACGCTGAGCAGGCGCAGCGGGCCGTCCGCGCGCTCGTTGTGTCGGATCTCTGGCGCTGGATCGGTGCCGGGGGTGACCACGCGGACCTCCGCCAGAAGCCGAAGTCCGGCGAGATCGCGGGCGGTCGTCTGGCTGGTGCAGATGATCCGCCGCGCCCGCATCAGGGCGGCCCGCTCCATCCGGTCGAGGTCGTTCCGCAGGCCAGGGTTGAGACCGGTCTCCAGGGCAAGACGGTGGTGGATCAGCGGCACGATGTCGGACCGGGTGGCGAGCGCCGGGCCGAGGGCGGCCAGGGCCAGGCCGTCGACGACCAATGGCCCCTCGACCGCCAGCACTTGGGCGGTGTCGGTCGCCAAGTCGACCTCGCCGGGCAGCGGATAAGCGCCGTCGAGTTCAAGGACTGCCACGGCCACGCCGCCGTCCCGGAGGCCTTCGACGATCCGCTTGTCGTAGTAGAAACCGCCGGTGCGGGTTTCGAGGGAACCCGGCACCACGAATGTCAAATCCGCCATCGGGGTCGCTATCGGCCAATCGGGGCGGAGTAGGACGCCCAGGCCACATGGCTTTCGCCGAGCCGGACGGTGAGGGCGGTCAATCCGTCCGCGTTGGGACCCAGGCCGCCGTCCCGTGCCCTCTCCACGACCCGGCCATGGATCCAGCCGGCGAGATACTCCGTCGTTGTGTTGACGCCCGCGAAGGCGGGCAGTTCGTCGAGATTCTGATAGTTGATCTCCGCCAGCACGGCCTTGAGCGCCTCCCCGGCAAGGCCGATGTCGACCACGAGACCATCCGTGTCGAGGCTGTCCCGATGGAAGGTCGCGTCGACCACATAGGTGGCGCCGTGGAGCTTTTGGGCCGGCCCGAAAACGGCGCCGTTGAAGCTATGGGCGATCATGCAGTGTTCGCGGACGGTCAGCTCGTACATGCGGTAAGTCTCCTCTAGTCGCTGCGGTTCTAGGCGCAGTCGGTGTGGTCGATCAAAAGAGCGAGAGGCGAGAGTTCCCGGCCAGCGATCGCTTTCAGGGTCTTCGGCAGGTCGGTGAGGCCGACCCGATGGCTGATCAGGGCGTCGAGGGTTGGATCGGCCATCAGGGCCACCGCCTTCTCCAGCCGCCGCCGATGGGTCCAGCGCGGCCGTCGGCCGGGCGGTAGGGAGCCCACCTGACTCGACCGGATCGTCAGTCTCTTGGCATGAAAGTCCTCGCCCAACGGCAGGCTCACGGGCGCCGTGCCGTGCCAGCTCATCTCCACCAGTATCGCCTCCATGCCGCACAGGGCGAGGCAATCCGCGAGACCTGCGCCCGCTCCGCTGCAATGAAATACGATGTCACACTCCCTGGGGGCCGAGTCCGGCATGGCGAATGGAATCTGGAGGGCGCGGGCGATCACATTCTTGTGAGGGTCGATATCGACCAGCGTCACATCGACGCCGGGCATGCGGGCCAATAACCGGGCGATGAGACAGCCGACCACCCCGGCGCCGACCACGGCGACCCGGTCGCCGGGTCCGACGCCGCTGTCCCAGACGCCGTTGAGGGCCGTTTCCATATTGGCGGCAAGCACCGCCCGCTCGTCCGGGACGTCATCCGGAACCGATATCGCCGCGTCGGTCGGCAGGACGAGCCAGTCCTGATGCGGTGCGAGGGCGAAAACCCGTTGTCCGGCCGAAGTTTCCCGATTTCCCCGAACGACCTCCCCCACGGCCATGTAGCCGTATTTGACCGGGCCGGGGAACACCCCCTCCTGCCATGGGCAGCGCATGACCTGGGCCTGACTCGCCGGGACGCGCCCCTGGAAGACGAGCATTTCGGTGCCCCGACTGAGGGCGCTCCACCGGGTCCGCACGGCGATGTCGCCGTCCCCGAGAGGCGGGAGAGGATCATGCCGGACCGATCCGCCACCTCGACCGTCGAACCAGAAGGCACGGGTCGTTGCGGGAAGATCGGCACGGGGAGCAGGTGTTTCCGTCATGGCGGCCCCCTATATCCCGTCGGGAACGAAAACGCCAAACACCATCCGTCGCGACCCTATGATCCGTCACGACTCCATGAAAGGTCGATCGGGCCTACGCCATGTAGAGCAAACCAAATTAAACCAAGACCAGAGAGGTTCCGCCATGACGATCCTTCGCCTCATCCAGAACCGGTTCCTGACGATGCTCGCCGTTCTCGCCGTCGCGGCGGGTCTGTCCGCGCCGTCCGCCAAAGCGGAGATGCGGGACTATGTGCTCGATCCGGAGCATCTGACCGTCGCTTTCCTGGTCCACCACATCGGGTACGCGGATACGCTCGGCCGCTTCAACCGGGTCGAGGGCGGGTTCAGGTTCGACGAGGAGAGCCGGACCCTGGGCGGCGGCGAAATCGTTGTCCACACCGAGAGTGTCGACACCGGCCATCAGCGGCGGGACGACCATCTGCGGGGCACCGATTTCTTCAATGTGAAGGAACATCCGACCATGACCTTCACCTTCGCCGACGGGGAGCCGGTCTCCGATCGGACCGGCAAGGTCGAGGGGACGCTGACCCTGCTGGGTGTGAGCCAGCCGCTCTCGCTCGATGTGACGTGGAACAAGTCCGGCCGCTATCCCTTCGGCGCCAAGCCCTATGTGATGGGCATCTCCGCCCGGGGGACCGTGAAGCGGTCCGAGTTCGGCATGATGTACGCGGTCGAGAACGGCTGGGTCGGCGACGAAATCGAACTGATCATCGAGATCGAGGCCATTCGGCAGGACTGAGAACGCGTCAATCGGGAAGGGGTCATCGCACGCGGTTCGACACGCTTTCGTCATAAATGCTAGTCGAGAGGCGAACTATCGGTGTATATCAGCGTCTTAACCCCATTCCTTTTCCCCGATGGACGGTGAGCATGGCCCTTTCTCCTTCTGATGTGCAGGACCTGGACTATTCGGTGAAGCGCATGGGTTCCGTTTCGACGGTGTTCAATATGCGATCGGAAGCCGCGCTCGACGCCAAATTCTCTATGTTCGCCGAACTGATGGATCTTTATATCAAGGGCTGCGAACAGGCCCTGAAGGACAATGTCGATTTCAAGAATTCGGGCATCGTCCTCGATACCGAGGACACCGCACGGGTTCAGGATTTGGTCGGCAAGATCTTCCAATCTGGCGGTTCTCCCAAGGAATAGCGATATGCGACTCTGAGTTGTAAGCGTATCCGTCGCTTGCGAATCAGGCGCGCTATCGGTAGGGTGATATCGGGCAGGCTGTCGCAGTCTCGCCCGCAAACTATCTTATTGTGTCGCCGTTGAGGGGTTGCGGCACGATTTGAGGAAAGCCGCTTAACCGGCTCAATTGGCTGGTCTTAAAGAGGCGGAGAACAATAGAGGCAAGAGCCAGGGGGCGACGACCGCGCATGGGCGAAGTGTTTTCCACGATCAGGGATAAACTGATCGCGCGGTGGATGACTGCGTTCCAAGAACGGCAGATCATTTTCCGCTCCGAACGGGCCAGCCGCTACGTCATTCTAAGCACTCGGCTGCAGAGCACGGTGGCCATCACCGTGCTGGTTGCGGGCGTCATCGGCGCCGGTGGTGTTTTCGATTACGTACGTACGAAGGACCTGGTGGAGCGCAAGGACGCTGCCATCGAGCGGGCCGAGGTGCGCTACAAGTCTCTGCTGGACCAGGTGGCGGACTACCGGGCGTCCATGGCGCGCACCTCCGAGACGTTGCGGGACAAGCAGGAGTCCCTGTCCAGGCTGTTCGAGCAAAACGAAACGCTGCGGACTCATCTCTCCATCACCGAGCGGCAACTGGAACTGACCCAGGAAGAGCGCGAGCGGATGGATAGCCATCGCATGGCGATGCACGAACAACTCTCCGCCTTGGAAGTGGCCCTGACGGACATGTCGCAGGAGAATATCGAGTTGGAAGACGGGCTTGGCGGGCTCCGGTCCCAGCTTGTCACGGTGGTCGAGGAAAACCAGAGCCTGGCGCAGACCCGCTCCGAACAACAACGACGGATCGACGAGTTGGAGGACCGCCTGGCCCGGTCCCAGGCCCAGAACCATTCGCTGGCGACGGAAGTCAAGGCGATGCGCATGGACATGCACAAGGCCATGCAGGCGCGCAGCCGCGTCCTGATTGAAAAGGCCTCGGCCGAGGATCGCATCGACTCCCTGGAGGCGAAGATCGACGCGATGGATGAAGAACATCGCACCCGCCTTCAGTCGATCGCCGAGCAGGCCATGAACACGATCGGGGATCATCAGAGAATCCTGCGGGCCGCCGGACTCAATGTGCTCGAGATCGCGCCCCCGATCGCGCCGATCCAGCGCCCGGAAGGAGACCCGCAAGGTGGCCCTGGGGTGCCGGCCACCGGCCGTGGTGGGCCGTTCCTGCCGGTCGTGACCGCGGAGGAGTTCGAGGCGCTGCCGCCGGAGGCCCGCCGGGTCGTGCCGGCCGACCGTTTGGGCGATGCCGATATGGACACCATGCTGGTCTCTCTTGATCATTATCTCGGCCGCCTCGCCATCCTCGACGGCGTCCTTCGGGCGATGCCTCTGGCCGAGCCGCTGGAAGACTATTGGCTCACCAGCCGGTTCGGTATTCGTCGGGACCCGATCAACGGACGCAAATCCCGCCACAATGGAGTCGATCTGGCAGGGCGCTATCGCTCGCCGGTCATGGCGACCGCCCCCGGGAAGGTCACCAAGGCGGGCTGGATGGCAGGCTATGGCCGGATTGTCGAGGTCGATCACGGACAGGGCTTCAAGACTCGCTATGCCCATCTGAGCAAGGTAAAAAGAGAACGCGGCGATATCGTTGAAAAGGGCGATACCGTCGGTTTGCTCGGCTCGTCGGGGCGGAGCACCGGACCGCACGTCCATTACGAGGTGCTGAAAGACGGCAAACCCATCAACCCCTGGCGATTCATCAAGGCAGGTAGAGATGTTCACTAAGTCGACGAACCAGAAATCCGCTCAGAAGCAAACGCCTTCGGGCAAGCCGAAAATGCCGTCCATCATCAGTGAGAATCTGAAGGTGTTCGGAAATCTGGAGAGCGACGGCGAGATTCAGGTCGACGGCATGGTGGAGGGAGACGTCAAGACCTCCAGCCTGACGGTTAGCGAGGGGGCTTCGGTCCGGGGCGCCATCGAGGCGGAGACGGTCTCCATCGTCGGCAATGTGACCGGTCAGATCAAGGCGAAGTCGGTCAGCTTCCTCGCCAAGGCGCGGGTCATCGCCGACGTCATTCAGGAAAGCCTTTCGATCGAGCCGGGGGCGTATTTCGAGGGGAATGCGCGCCGCATGGAGGACCCCAAGAAGCCCAAGGACACGTCCGCCCCTCAGCTTGCCGACGGCACCGTCGCGACGCTGCCGGGCGTTGCCAAGAAGCCGTCCGACGAAAAGCCCATTGCCGCGGCTGGCTCCGACGATTGATCGCACCGGTTTTGTCATCATATAGCGGGGCTCTTCCGCAGAGCCTCGAAATCTGGTATGCGAACTCCTCTGTTTTCGAAGTGGAGGGGCTTCGGGCCGCATGAAAACCATCGCAATGGCGTCCGATCACGCGGGATACGCCTTGAAGGAGGCGCTGCGCGCCGATCTCGAGGCCGATCGGACCGACATTCGCGTTGTCGATCTCGGCACCCATGACGCGAAGGAATCCGTCGACTATCCCGATTTCGGGAACGCCATGGCGCGGGCGATCGAGTCCGGCGAGGTGGATGCCGGTGTTGTTGTCTGCGGGACCGGCATCGGTATCTCCATCGCCGCCAACCGGTCGCCGGCCGTCCGGGCGGCCCTTTGCCATGACGCGACAACGGCGCGCCTTGCCCGCGAACACAACGATGCCAATGTGCTCGCCCTCGGGGCCCGGGTGATCGGTCCGGAAACCGCGCGCGAATGCGTCAAAGTCTTTCTTGAAACGTCGTTTGCAGGAGGGCGGCACGTGCGGCGCGTGGCAAAACTCACGCCTTCGCCATGACCCGGCGACATGACCCGGCGGTTATGACCCAGGGCCCTCGACCTCTTCTCTAGAATGCGTTTGATCGCGCGGAAACCGGAACAATGAGCCAAGTCACTTCCAAAGAAACCACCGCCCAAGCCGATTTCGACGGCTTCTTCACCACCAGCGTGTTCGATAGCGATCCCGACCTGGCGGCCGCTCTGTCAAAGGAGCTGGGGCGTCAGAAGAACCAGATCGAGCTGATTGCCTCCGAGAACATCGTCTCCCGCGCCGTCATGGAGGCGCAGGGCTCGGTCCTGACCAACAAATACGCGGAAGGCTATCCCGGCCGCCGATATTACGGCGGCTGCGAATATGTCGACATCGCCGAGGAGCTCGCCAGGGAGCGGGCCAAGAAGCTTTTCGACTGCGCCTATGTGAACGTCCAGCCCCATTCCGGCGCCCAGGCCAACCAAGCCGTGATGTTGGCCCTCACGGCGCCGGGCGACGTGATCATGGGGCTCGACCTCGCCTCGGGCGGTCACCTGACCCACGGGTCGCCGGTCAATCTCTCCGGCAAATGGTTCAAGCCGGTCAGCTATGGTGTGTCGCCCGAAACGCATCAGATGGACTATGACGCTATCGAAACCCTTGCGATGGAACACAAGCCGAAGATCCTGATCGCCGGCGGCTCCGCCTATCCGCGGCTGATCGACTTCGCCCGGATGCGGGAGATCGCCGACAAGGTGGGGGCCTATTTCTGGGTCGACATGGCGCATTTCGCCGGCCTCGTCGCCGCCGGGGTGGTGCCGAGCCCGCTGCCCCACGCCCATGTCTGCACCACGACGACGCACAAGACCCTCCGGGGCCCGCGCGGCGGTATGATCCTTTCGGTGGACGCCGACCTTGGCAAGAAGTTCAACTCGGGTGTTTTCCCGGGGCTTCAGGGCGGCCCGCTGATGCATGTGATCGCGGCGAAGGCTGTCGCCTTCGGCGAAGCGCTGCGTCCCGAGTTCAAGGTCTATAGCCGCCAGGTGGTGGACAACGCCAAGGCCCTTGGGGCGACCCTGGTGGACCGAGGCTTTGCAATGATCGCAGGGGGTACAGACACCCATGTGCTGTTGGTCGATCTGCGTCCGAAGGGCCTGACCGGCAATCATGCCGAAAAGACGCTCGATCGGGCCGGCCTCACCTGCAACAAGAACGGGATTCCGTTCGATCCGGAAAAGCCGATGGTGACCAGCGGCATTCGCCTGGGAACCCCGGCCGGCACGACGCGCGGGTTCGGGACCGCGGAATTCCAGAAAGTCGGCGGGTTGATCGCCGATGTGCTCGATGGGCTGGCCGAAAACGGGCCGGACAACAATGAAACGGTGGAAAACCAAGCCCGTGGGAAGGTCCAGGAACTGTGCGACCGGTTCCCGATCTACCCGGGCGAAACCGGCGTCTGATGGCCGAGAAACGGCGATAGGGGCCAAACGAGAGGCGAGGGGATATGCGCTGTCCGTTCTGTGGAGGCGACGATACGCAGGTCAAGGACTCCCGACCTACCGACGATGGGACGGCGATCCGACGGAGGCGGTTCTGCAACAGTTGCAGTGCCCGCTTCACGACCTTCGAGCGGGTTCAACTCCGCGATCTGACGGTCATCAAGCAAAGCGGCAAGCGCACCCCCTTCGACCGCGACAAACTCGCCCGCTCCATGCAGATCGCCCTGCGCAAGCGGCCGGTCGACGCCGACCGGGTCGAACGGATGGTCAATTCGATCGTCCGCCAGCTCGAAAGCTCCGGCGAATCGGAGATCAAGTCCCGGGAGGTCGGGACCCTGGTCATGGAGGCGCTGAAGAATCTCGACGAGGTGGCCTATATCCGCTACGCGTCGGTCTATAAGAACTTCAGCGAAGCCGGCGACTTCGGCAAGTTCCTCGGCGATATCGGGGAAGAGGCCGGACAGGACTGAGGTGTCAGGACTGAGGTGTCAGGACTGAGGAATCAGGACTGAGGGGCACGCCCGGCGGGTCCGCTCGACGGCCGGGCAGGTCTGCGCCGACCCCTCTTTAAACCTATAGAGGACGGCATAAGTCGCGGAGTGTCATGGCGACCGCGAAGCAGAGGGATTCGATGTTTACCGGGATCATCACCGATGTCGGCACCGTTCAGTCGGTAACGAAGACAGCCGATGTGGACTATGTCATCCGAACCACATATCCGGTGGCCGAGATCGCCATCGGGGCCTCCATCGCCTGCGACGGCGCCTGTCTGACCGTGGTCGAACGCGACGCCGACTGGTTCAAGGTATCCGTCAGTCAGGAAACCCTGTCGAAGACGACGCTCGGCCGCTGGGGACCGGGGACGCGCGTCAATCTGGAACGGGCGTTGAAGGTCGGGGACGAACTCGGTGGCCATATGGTGCTCGGCCATGTCGACGGGCTCGCGGAACTGATCAGTGTGACGCCCGAGAACGGCAGTCACCGGCTCGTCCTTGAAGCGCCGGCCGATCTGGCGAGGTTCATTGCCGCCAAAGGCTCGGTTTGCCTTGACGGCGTGTCGCTCACGGTCAATGAAGTCGACGGGCGCCGGTTCGGGGTGAACATCATTCCCCATACCTGGGAGGTGACCGGTCTCGGCGACCGCGCGCCGGGCGACTTCGTGAATCTGGAGATCGATGTTCTGGCGCGCTACGTTCAGCGCCTTCACGAGATGCTCTAGACGAGATGATATGGGCGAAAGCCCTATGGGAAGCCAGTTGGGAAGTAAGATTGTGGCAGACAGCGCACGTGAAACCGATCCCCTTTCCCTCAGCTTCAAGGAGGCTCTGTCGCCGACCGAGGAGTTGTTGGAAGAGGCCCGCAACGGCCGGATGTTCATCCTGATCGACGACGAGGATCGGGAGAACGAGGGCGATTTGGTCATTCCGGCGCAGATGGCGACCCCGGACGCGATCAATTTCATGGCCAAGTACGGCCGCGGCCTGATCTGCCTCGCCATGACCCGCCAGCGGGTCGAGGAATTGGCCCTGCCGTTGATGCCGCAAAAGCACTCGTCCCGTCATCAGACCGCCTTCACCGTTTCCATCGAGGCGCGCGAGGGGGTGACGACCGGGATCTCCGCTTCCGACCGGGCGCACACCATCGCCGTGGCCATCGACCCGACCAAGTCCAAGGACGACCTTACCACGCCGGGGCATGTCTTCCCGCTGGTCGCCCGCGACGGTGGCACGCTAGTCCGGACCGGGCACACGGAAGCGGCCGTGGATCTCGCGCGCATGGCGGGGCTGATTCCGGCCGGCGTGATCTGTGAAATCATGAACGAGGACGGGACCATGGCCCGTCTGCCCGACCTGATCCAGATCGCCCAGTTTCACGGTCTCAAGGTCGGCACGATCGCCGATCTCATCGGCTACCGCCGCCGCACGGAATCGATTGTCCGCCGCTCGGTCGAAAGCACGCTGGAAAGCCGGCATGGCGGCTCCTGGCGAATGGTCATCTACGTCAACAAGGTGGCCTATGCCGAGCATATCGCGCTGGTGAAGGGCGATATCTCCGACGGCGAGCCGGTGATGGTCCGGATGCACGCGCTCAATGTGATGGACGACGTGCTCGGCGATATGGAGACCGGCCGCGGGGCGGAACTGCACGATGCCATGGAACAGATCGGCAAGGCTGGCCGGGGCGTCGTGGTGGTGATCCGCGAGCCCATGCCGACGTCGCTCTCGGACCTGGTTAAACAGCGCGTCGGGCAGCAGGAGAGCGGTCCGGAGTTGCGCGATTACGGTATCGGCGCGCAAATCCTGCTCGACCTCGGCGTCGATCGTATGGTTCTCCTGTCGAACAGCCAGCGGACCGTGATCGGTCTGGACGGGTACGGGCTAGAGATCGTCGAACGCCGCCCCATCACCCCTCAGGCCGACGGCGCCGAAGAATGACCGAGACGGAAGAGAGCCCCATGTCCGCGCCTCATATTCTGATTATCGAAGCCCGCTATTACGACCATATCGCCGACGCGCTTCTCGAAGGCGCCGTCGCCGAGTTGGAGGCCCAGGGGGCGACCCATGAAAAGGTTGTGGTCCCGGGGGCGCTGGAAGTGCCCGCGGCCGTCGCCATGGCCAGTGACGCGAATCGTTATGACGGTTTTGTCGTGCTCGGCTGTGTGATCCGCGGCGAGACGAGCCATTACGACATCGTCGCGGGTGAAAGCGCCCGGGCGCTGCAGGATCTCGCGATCACCCACCGACTCGCCATCGGCAACGGCATCCTGACCACGGAGAACGGCGACCAAGCCTGGGTCAGGGCGGATCCGAAGCAGAAGAACAAGGGCAAGGACGCGGCCAATGCGGCGTTGACCATGATCAGCCTGCGGGCTTGCTTCGAGGGTGTGGAGCAGCGGCTGTGAGCGATTCGTCGGGACCCGATCAGGCACAACCGCGGCTCAGCCGCCAGGAGCGGAAAGACGCCGCCAAGCGCCGCAAGCGGATCGCAAGGCTGCAGGCGATCCAGGCCGCCTACCAGATGGAACTGACCGACGAATCGCCGGAGGCGGTGCTGGCGCAGATCTCCGAGCGCCGATTCGACGACGATCTGGCGGAATCGATTCTGGAGAAGGCGGAGGACGACCTCGGCGTCGACGACGACGCGGAGGAGGAGGCCAAGCCCGATCCCGTGCCGATCGCGGCGGGTGAGGCGGACCGGGACCTGCGCCACGCAATCACCATGGGGGTCTTCCACCGCCGTCAGGACATCGACGATGCCCTGGTCCACGTTCTGGCCAAGAACTGGCCGCTGGACCGGCTGGAGACGGTGATGCGGGCGATCCTGCGCTGTGGCGCCTGGGAACTTTTCGAGCGCGGCGAGACCCCCGGCCGGTCCATTGTCAGAGAGTATGTCTCGCTCACTGACGCCTTCTACGAGGATCGCGAGCCCGGCTTCGTGAACGGGGTGCTCGACAGGCTCGCCCGTCAGGTGCGTCCGGAAGAGTTCGACCCCGCGCCGGACAGCCAGGGCTAGCGTTTCGATGTCCTCCAAGGCGCTGGACGAGTTCGGCCGCATCGCGAGCTATTTCGCGCCTTTGGCCGAGGCCGAACCGGGTACCTTCAACCTGACCGACGACGCGGCCGTGATGGATTTCGGGGCCGTTTCGACGGTGATCACCGCGGATATGCTGGTGGCCGACGTCCACTTCTTCGCGGACGATCCGGCGGATCTCGTGGCCCGAAAGGCGCTGAGGGTCAACCTCTCCGATCTCGCCGCCATGGCGGCCGAGCCGGTCGCCTACACCCTCTGCCTTGCCACGCCGAACGGTCTGCCTGACGCCTGGGTGGCGCGATTCGCGGAGGGCCTGAGGCGGGACCAGGATGAATTCGGGATCACGCTGATCGGCGGGGACTCCGTTTCCACCGGCGGTGGCCCGCTATCGGTCTCGATTACGGCTTTCGGCCGGATCGCCGAGGGACATGCCACCCGCCGGACCGGGGCGGAGCCGGGTGACGATGTCTATGTCAGTGGCACCATCGGCGACAGCGCCCTGGGCCTGCTGGCCCTGAAAGGGCGGCATCCGGCGATCGCGGCCGGGGACAGGGCGTTTCTAGCCGACCGTTTCCACCTGCCGCAGGCGCGCACGACACTGGGTCCGAGGCTGCGCGGTATCGCCCATGCGATGATGGATGTGTCTGACGGATTGGTTCAGGACGCGGGCCATGTGGCGAATCTCTCCGGGGTTTCGATCTGCCTTGCGCGCGACGATATCCCGTTGAGCCCGGCCGCGCGCCACTGGCTAGAGGCCGACCCCGAGGCGTGGCAGGCCGTTCTCGGCGGCGGTGACGACTATGAGCTGTTGTTCACCGCCCCCTCCGGCAGCGCGGGCGCTGTGGCCGAAAATGCCGAAGCCGCGGGGGTTCCGGTCTCCCGGATCGGCAAGGTCGGCGCCCTCGAGCCGGGCCGCGACCCAGAGGTGCAGATAAAACACCCGTCTGGCGCTCCCTTTGAGGTAAGGTCGGCCGGTTACCGCCACTTTTCCAACTGACCATCCTTCATGAAAATCGTCATTATTCTGGTGCTGGTGATTTTGCTGCTCGGCGGCGGCGTGATCGGCGCCTCCCTCGTCGCGCCCGACCTCGTGCGGCCGATCCTCGAGCCGATCGGGTTGATGGAGCCTGCCGATCCTAACGCGGAACCGGAGCCGGAGGTCTACGAGACGGCAAAGTTCCCGATGGACATCATGAGCATCCCGATCATCGAGAACGATGCGCCGGCGGCGTTCCTGATTCTCGAAATGACGCTGTTGGTCAAAAAAGGGGACGGCCAGGTCCTGGTTCAGCGAAACATGCCCCGGATCAAGGACGCGATCATCCGCTACATCCTCTCCTTGTCGGCCATCGATGACCGTCCGGCGCTGACCAATCTCGACTTTCTCAAAGACCGGCTCATCACCGTGATCAACCGGGTGATCGGCGACGACGTCGTGGTCGGGATTCTATTCGTGAACGTCTTCGAAAGGCCGCTTTGAGATGACCGCCCAGGCGGACCACGCCGCGAGCGATGTCGTCTCGCGGCAGGCCCAGATCAATGTCTGGCTTCTGGCCATTTGCCAGGCTTTGTTTTTCACCGGCGTCATGGTCACCGCGGCGACCTCCTCGCTGGTCGGCATCGTGCTGGCCGCCGATCCCGTCAACGCCACCCTCCCGCTGGCCTTCCAGACCGCGAGCAGCCTGGCGACAACCCTGCCGGCCTCCTTCCTGATGGCCAAGATCGGGCGGCGGGCCGGCTTCACCATCGGCATCGGCGTCGGCGTGATCTCCGTGCTCGGCGGTGCGGCGGCGATCATGGCGGGGGATTTCGTTTTGTTCTGCCTCAGCGCCGCCGGCATCGGCGTGCATCAGGGGTTCGCCATCTACTATCGCTTCGCCGCGACGGACATCGCGCCCACGGCCTATAAGCCGAAGGCCGTCTCCTATGTCCTCGGCGGCGGGGTGCTGGCGGCTTTCCTAGGGCCGTTGTTGGCGACCGAGACCAAGGATCTGCTGGCGCCGATCGAGTTCGCCGGCTGCTATTTGGCGATCGCTCTATTATGGACTATCCCGCTTTTCCTGATGCAGAAGTTGCGGATCCCGGTGCCGACGAAGGTCGCCGGGGCGTCGGGTGGACGCCCGCTGCTGGAGATCGCGCGTCAGCCCGCTTTCCTGGTCGCCATCCTCGGGGCGGTCTTCGGCTATGCCAGCATGAACTTCATGATGACCGCGACCCCGCTCGCGATGCAGGTCTGCGGCTTCGACTTTGACAGCACGGCGGCGGTCATTCAGATCCATGTGGTCGGCATGTTCGCGCCGAGTTTCATCACCGGTCATCTGATCCGGAAATTCGGTGTGTTGCGGATCATGGCGGTCGGGGCGGTCTTGGAGCTGTTCGCCGCCGGGACCGCCATGTCGGGCATCGAGATCGAGAATTTCATGATCGCCCTCGCCGCGCTCGGGATCGGTTGGAACTTCCTGTTCGTCGGCGCGACCACGCTGATCACCGACTGTCACACGCCCGAGGAAAGGGCGAAGGTCCAGGGCTTCAACGACTTCACGATTTTCGGGCTGATGGCGATCTCATCCTATATGTCCGGCGTGGTTCACCATATCTCCGGCTGGTCGATGATCACCATGATCATCGTGCCGGGTCTGATCATCACGCTCGTCGCCGTCGTCCTGCTCGGCATGACGCGGGGATGGCGGGATCCGGCCGGTCAGGCGGCCTAGCGAGCGGACGGGGAGGGTAAAGGGGACCGGAAGACGGGGTCTATTGGTCTCCGAAATTCTCCTGGAATCGGCCGATATTGCCGATCAACTGCTGCAGAACCGTGATCGACTGACCGGCCGTCGGCGTTTTGCGGTCGACCAGCGCGATGTCCTCCCCGTCGTCGAGGGTCAGTTTCGCGACATTCGCCACCTGGCCGCCGGCACCGAACTCGATGACGACGATTTCACGCTCCACGACCTCCGGCTTGAAAAACGCCGTCTGTTCGGTGCGCTGGCCGATATAATACCATGTGGTGTCTTCGAAATTGCTGACGGTCGACGGATTGCCGAGCCGGGCGACGACCGACGCCCGTGTGTCGAGGCCGACCCGGATTCCTTCGAGGTCGGGCCCGCGAATGATGTTGCCCTGGATCGCCGTCGTGGGCGCGCAGGCCGTGAACAGGACGGCGGCGCAGAGCGGGATCAGGACCAGGCGATGCAGTCGGGCGAGCATGATTGACGTGTCATCCGTTCGGAAAAAGTCATAAAACGGGACGCGATGCGTCGCGGTCCCTTGACGGAGGGGCCGTTTGTATCGATCTCCTTCGCGTACCCGAAGATATGCGGGTCGGCCCCCCGGAACGTCAAGAACAAGCGGCGCTCCGACCGAAGGTCATTTCCGATGGGGCCGGGCGATCCGTGTTTCGAACGAAGTTTTCAGAGGCTCCCGTGGTCCTTCAATTCCTGAAACGTCGCCGCCAGCGCAATGACGAGACGGCGACGCTCTACGAGCAAATCGTCGCCGAAGCCCGGCGGCCCGATTATTTCACCGTCATGCGGGTGCCCGATACCGTCGACGGGCGTTTCGACATGCTCGCCGCCATCGTCTATCTCGTTTTGCGTCGCTATCGCGGCACCGGCCGTGACACCGAGGGCCAGGCCCTGTTCGACATGATGTTCCATGACATGGACCAGTCCCTGCGGGAAATGGGCGCCGGCGATCTCGGCGTGGCACCCCGGGTCAAGAACATGGCCAAGGCCTTCTTCGGTCGGGTCAAGGCCTATGACGAAGGTCTGGACGCCGACGACCCCACGGTCCTGGACGAGGCGCTGCGCCGCAATCTCTATCGCCTGTCGGAGCCGGAAGAACCCGCCGTCGCCGCGATGGCCGCGCGGATGCGCGCCGTCGACGCCGCCCTGGCGGCCCAACGACCGGAAGACATCGTGATTGGGCGAATCGCCTTCCCCGATATGGAAGGCGCCAAGGCATGAACGCAGAGTTTCGCCATCTCCTCGCCCTCGATCGCGTCGAGACGGAGCCCGTGGCGGTCTCGCTGACGCCCAACGAGACGGAACGGGCGGCGATCGCGGAGAGATTGACCCTGCGGGCGGTCGACGCGCTGCAGGCCGACATCCGCGTCTGGTTCCTGCCGGGCAGACGGACCTTGGCGCTGGAGGGGGAGATCACCGCCGACGTGACCCAATCCTGTGTCGTCTCGCTGGAACCGGTGCGCGAACAGCTCGTTGACCGGTTCGCCGAGATCCAGGGTGCTGCGCTCGGCGAAGCGGAGGCGATGGCGGTTTTTCCCGGGCATCCAGATTTCGACGCGGATGCGGCCGCCGATCCCGAACCCCTCGAGGGGGATGAAATCGACCTCGGCGAGATCGTGATCCAGTATCTCAGCCTCGCCCTCGACCCTTATCCGCGGGCCGACGGTCATGCGCCGGCCGAGGGGCTCGAAGGGGTCGAGTTCAACGGCCCGGAGCGGGCGGATGAAAACGCGCCGTTCAAAAAACTGGGTATGTTGTGGGGGCTCAAGGCGAAATAGTCTTGCTCTTCCCTGGATTTGGCCCAAGCTTTCGCAAAACGGTATTGTTTCTGTCCGCGTTTTCGGCTAGACAATCGCGCTCGAAAACGGACAGCCGGTGGTGCCGAGGCTCACCGGCTTTTGATATTAGAGAGAACGACAATGGCTGTTCCCAAGAAGAAAACCACCAAGTCGCGGCGGAATATGCGCCGGGCCCATGACGCGCTGACGGGTTCCGCCTATGGCGAATGCCCGAATTGCGGCGAACTCAAGCGCCCGCACCATGTCTGCGATGCTTGCGGTCATTATGACGGTCGCGAGGCGGTCGAGGTCGAGTCCGCTTAACCTCCGGATTGGGAGTATCGGTCGAATTGCCTGAACCCCTTACCCTCGCGCTCGACGCCATGGGCGGCGACCATGCTCCCGAAATGGTCGTCAAGGGGGCGGACATTGCTGTGGAACGCCATCCCGGGCTGAAGATCCAGCTTTATGGCCGGGAGCCGGAGATCCAGCGGTTCCTGAAAAAGGCAAAACGGCTGCGCCAATCGGTCGAGATCGTCCACACGGACGATGTCGTGCCCGGCGATATGAAGCCCTCGGTCGCGCTGCGCAAGGGACGCCAGTCGTCCATGCGGCTTGCGATCAACGCGGTCTCCGACGGCCGGGCCGATGCCATCGTGTCGGCTGGCAATACCGGCGCGCTGATGGCGATGTCGAAGTTCGTGCTGCGCTCAATGCCCGGGATCGACCGTCCCGCCATCGCCTCCTATTTCCCCAGCCAGCGCGGCGAGATCGTCATGCTGGACCTGGGCGCCAACGTGGATTGCAACGCCGATAACCTGGTTCAGTTCGCGCTGATGGGGGATGTCATGGCGCGCTCCGTGTTGGGGATCATCGATCCGACGGTCGGGCTCCTCAATGTCGGCGAAGAGGAGCAGAAGGGCAGCGAGACCCTTCGCACGGCGGCCGAGCGGCTGCGCTCCGGAAAAGTTCCGGTCGATTTCTACGGTTTCGTCGAGGGCGACGATCTCGCCAAGGGCACCGTCGACGTCATCGTCAGCGACGGGTTCAGCGGCAACATCGCGCTCAAGACCGCCGAGGGCACCTCGCGCCTGATCGCCGAATTCCTCAAGGACAGCTTCAAGGCGTCGCTGATGGCGAAGCTTGGTTATCTGTTCGCCCGGCCGGCCATCAAGCGGCTGCGTCGCCGGATGGACCCCCGCCGCTACAACGGCGCGGTTCTGGTCGGCCTCAACGGCATTTCCGTCAAGAGCCATGGCGGTACGGATGCGATCGGCTTTGCGAACGCCATCGGCGTGGCCGTCGATCTCTGCCGACACGGCTTCATCGACCGGATCGGTGACGAACTCGCCAAAATGAACCCCGCAGCGCTTGCCGCGAAGGATCCCGCTACTGGCCCCCTGACGGGCTAAAGAGGCATCGAATGACCCTGGTGCGGTCGAAAATCATCGGGTGTGGCTCCTATCTCCCTGAAAACATCCTCACCAATGACGATCTCGCTGCCCGGATGGATACCTCCGACGAGTGGATCCAGAAGCGCACGGGCATCCGCCAGCGCCATATTGCGGCGGACGACGAGAAGACCTCCGATCTTGCGGTGAACGCGGCCCGGGACGCGCTCGACCATGCCGGGCTCGAGGCCGGCGACATCGACCTGATCGTCGTGGCGACCACCACACCGGACGAGACCTTCCCCGCGACGGCCACCACCGTGCAGCGAAAGCTCGATATCGGGGCCGGTTTCGCCTTCGACGTCCAGGCGGTCTGCGCCGGCTTCGTATATGGGCTGGCGGTCGCCGACAGCATGCTGAAGACCGGCCACGGTAAACGGGCCCTTGTGATCGGCGCCGAGACCTTCACCCGCATTCTCGATTGGGAGGACCGGGGGACCGCGGTTCTCTTCGGCGACGGAGCCGGCGCGGTGATCCTCGAGGCCTATGACGCCGAGGGAGCGCCGGAGGATCGCGGGGTGCTCTCGACCCACCTGCATTCCGACGGGACCGAGCACGACATCCTCTATGTCGACGGCGGTCCGTCAGGGACGGGGACTGTGGGCCATGTCCGGATGGCCGGTAAAGAGGTCTACAAGCACGCGGTCACGAAACTCTCGGCCGTCGTTGACGAGGCGCTGGCCGCCAACGATCTCAGTGCGGCCGATGTCGACTGGTTGGTGCCGCATCAGGCCAACCGGCGCATCATCGACGCCATGGGCGATCGCCTGAAGCTCGACCCGTCCAAGGTCGTGGTCACCGTCGACCGCCATGCCAACACCTCCGCCGCCTCGATCCCGCTCGCCCTCTGCGAGGCCGTCCGGGACGGCCGGATCAAACAGGGCGATCTGGTCCTGATGGAGGGCATCGGCGGCGGTCTCGCCTGGGGGGCGGCCCTGGTCCGCTTCTGATCCGCCGTCGGTCGGCGCGCGGGGGAAATTGGTGGGCATGCCGATCAATTCCTCAAGCGTCACTTGAACTTGATCAAGCGTATTGTGAAGCTTTTCCGCCATCCCATTGGAATTGACGGATTTCTCAAATCCGCGTAGTCTTTTGTCCGGTAGAGGGATGGAGGGGCACGCATGACCAAGACCATTACACGCGCGGATCTGAGCGAAGCGGTCTACCAGGAGGTGGGACTGTCCCGGAACGAATCGGCCGATCTTGTCGAGCTCGTCTTGGAGGAGATTTCGGCCGCCCTGGAACGGGGTGAGCCGGTCAAGATCTCGTCTTTCGGGAGTTTCGCGGTGCGCCACAAGACCGAGCGCGTCGGCCGCAATCCCAAGACCGGCGAGGAGGTTCCGATCCTACCGCGCCGTGTCCTGGTCTTCCGTCCCTCCCATGTATTGAAGGATCACATCAACCGGACGCATGTTCCGCGGGCCTGAGCGGTGATGATGGGGCGTGAGGGTTTGGTGAGAAGGGGAGCGTAAGGTGGCCGGGAAATCGCCCAGCGCGTTTCGCACGATCAGCGAGGTGGCGGAGGATTTGGACGTCCCGCCGCATGTGCTGCGCTTTTGGGAGACCAAGTTCACCCAGATCAAGCCGATGAAGCGGGGCGGCGGGCGTCGCTATTATCGGCCGGAGGATGTCGATCTCCTGCGCAAGATCCGCGGGCTGCTTTATCAGGACGGCTACACCATCAAGGGCGTCCAGAAGCTGTTGAAGGACGGCGCGCCGCTGGAACATGGCGCCGAACCCCAGGAGGTGAAGTCCGTCGCCGACGAGTTGCGGGAGATGAAGGCCGACCTCGAATCGGCGTTGAAACGGGCCCGCGAACTGGGGCTCGTGGCGTAGCTTTCTCAACTCAAAAAATCCGGCGCTTCTTGCTTGCGTCGAAAGGGGCCTGACGTTAGGTTCCCGCTCTCGGTCGGGCCGTAGCGCAGTCTGGTAGCGCACTTGTCTGGGGGACAAGGGGTCGCTGGTTCGAATCCAGTCGGCCCGACCATTGAGGCGCTTTCCATACGCTCATATCGTGATCGGAAGCGTGACTACCACGGAAGCGCCGTTTGGCGCGCGGTTGCGGATATCGAGCGTGCCGCCGTGAAGATCGACAAGACCCTTTACAATAGACAATCCCAGGCCAATTCCCTCGTTTGCGATCATCGCATTGTCGTCGGCGCGCGTGAACGGCTTAGTCAGGGAGTTCAGCAGATCGGGTGGAACGCCCGGCCCTTCGTCATTGATCGCGATCTGGATCTGGTCGGTGGCGTTGGAAAGAACCACCCCGATGGTGCCCCCTGGCGGCGAGTATTTGATCGCATTGGATAAGATATTAAGCAAGATTTGGCGGATCGCAGTCCGATCCAGCGTGACACCAATAGATTCCGCAGAACCGTGAAGTTCTATCGATATACTTTTCTTCTCACTCAGGCTCCAGAGTGAGTTGACGGATCCGCGAATTTCTTCAGAAATATCGAAATCTTCTGGTAATAGATCCCGTTTTCCAAACTCGATCGATGCTGCGTCCAAAATCTCGTTCACGAGAAAAAGCAAATGATCTCCGCTTAATTTGATGTCGCGAACATATTCTTCGGCTTCCTTTCTGCCTATCCCGTCTTTTTGGTGAAGTAGAAAATCAGTAAATCCAATTATCGCGTTCAAAGGGGTTCGGAACTCGTGAGACATGGTCGCGAGGAACTCCGATTTCATTAGGTTGGCTTCCTCCGCTTTTGCCAGAGAGATCTGCGTGAGCTTTTGGGCGGCCTGAAGCTGGCTGTTTCGCTCCTCAAGTTCTTCGGTGCGCTCCCGCACTCTTCGCGTCAAGCTCGCTTCATTGGCGATCAGGCGGTGAGCACTGTAGCCGACGGCCAGGGTGAGCGTCAGGCTGATTACGAGGAACGACGTGAGCCATCCCGGGGTCGTTTCCAGACGGGTTATCGGCGTATAGAATCGCAGGCTCCACTCACGTTCGGCAAAGGCGATTCGGTTCGCGGCGACCTGCGTCAGATGGGAAAGGTCCGCGTTGCCATAAATCGGGATGGGCGATTGTGGATCGGTCACGTCTTGCACCGTCACGGTCAGGCCGGACAGATTACCGTCGAACGCCTCGGCGATATGGAGAGCGGGTGTATAGCCAACACCTATGAAGGCGGGGGATTTGCGCGAGGCCCCCGGGTCTCCGAGCCCCAGGCGGCCATGGGGCGTGTAGGACAGCAACAGTACGCTCGGTTTGGCCGCTTCTTCATCCTGGGATAACGCCACCGGCGGGGTCATCACGATCTTCCGAAGATCCCGCGCGGATTCCGCGGCGGTCATCCGCTCCCGACTGGTGGCGAGGTCGAACCCGACAATTCCTGAGCGGCCCGCCGGCGACTCGACATATGTCGCTGGAATGAAGACACCTCCGACGGTCTTCTGAGGATCGGGCCATGCCGGATATCCCAGTGCTTCCCGATTGGAACGACGCAATAGAAGGTTACTGTTGAACATCTCAATATCACCCTCATCAAGGAGCGGCATAATCGCGATAGCCCTGACATGGTTTCCTATTGAGAAAAAACCCGATTCTTTGACAAATCGCTGAAATTCCAACTCGGAAACTTCTTCACTCGCTTCAAAAAAAGCAGAAACACTGCGCATATGTGTGATTGTGACTTCGAGAGATCTTTTGAAAGAATTGGTAAGCTCAATCGCTTCAATTTCCAAGGACCGCGAGTTTCTTTCGCGCAGCAGGTCTCTTTCAGCCTGGAATGTAATAATGATAACGGCCGCAACTCCCAAGACCGCGGTCAGCAGAACGATTCGAGCGATGGTCTGACCAGAGCGCATGTCAGCGACGAGCCTTACAAATCTGGGGGCACTCATTATTGCGTTAACCATAGATCAACAGTGGTTGAGCAACAACGCGGCATTGTGTGCACCTATTCAGTGCTCCCTTTTTTTGAGCACATACATGCTTATAGATGACACTGGATTTCGAGGAGCCTCTTGAATGCGGTTATGATCTGCCAAAGGTGGAATAGATGCCAAAAGCGAACCTTCTTGATACTAAGGGATGACGCCTGTTGGGATTGCTTCGATACCTGCTATAGGGGAGAATCGTCATAGGTTGATCGAAATCAACAAACGCAGTCCATCGTCGGTAAATCATCCCCTCCGGAATGCATGGGAAACGGGGGGACGAGATGAGCGCAAGCCTGCAGGAGAGACTGGATTTCCTGGACATCACCGACACGACCCGGCGGCGGCTCGAAGACCTGCGGTCGGACATGATGGGGAAGATCGATCCGATCCTGGATCAGTTCTACGGCCATATGACATCCAAGCCCGCCTCCGCCCGGGTATTGGAGGGCCATGATATCGCGCGGCTGAAAAAGGCGCAGGCCCGTCATTGGAACGAGCTGTTCAGCGGGGCGTTCGACAACGCGTTCGAAGAGCGGGCGATCAGGATTGGAAAGGCCCATCTCAGGGTCGGGTTGGAGCCTGGCGTCTATGCCGGCGCCTATCTGTTCTGCCTTCGTCATATGGTCAACGACCTCGCGACCCGTCACCGTCGACCGGCCGATTTCGCCCGGGACGTCAACGCCGTGCTGCAGGCCGTCTTTCTGGACATCGACTATGCCATCTCGGTCTATCTGCGGACCGGCGAGGAGCGGCGGTCGGAGGAGATGATCGGTTTGGCGGGGCGGCTCGAAACGGAGATCTCGACCATCGTCGAAACGGTCGGCGAGGAGGCCAGGTCGCTGTCGCGGGAGACCAACTCGCTGAAGACGATTTCCCGGAACACCATGAGCGGGGCGGAGACGGTCGCCGCGGCGGCGGAGGAGGCGAATACCAATACCTCCACCGTGGCCGCTTCGGCGGAGGAACTCACCGCCTCGATCGCCGAGATCGCCGGTCAGATCGAGACGGCCGGAGAAACCGTTAGGCGCTCGACCGCGCTCGCGGAAGACGCCTCCAGAATCGTCGACGAGTTGTCCGCCTCGGCCAAGCAGATCACCGACATCGTCAATCTGATCACCAAGATCGCCGGTCAAACCAATCTTCTGGCGCTGAACGCGACCATCGAGGCCGCCCGTGCCGGGGAGGCGGGCCGGGGGTTCGCCGTCGTCGCCAACGAGGTGAAATCCCTCGCCACCCAGACCCAGGACGCGACCGGCAACATCAAGGCGAATGTCGACGCGATCCAGGCCAGGACCGACGCCATCGTCGAGGCCATCGGTGCCATCGGCGAGAGTGTCGGGAGCGTCGACGAGGTTTTCAATCAGATCGCCCAGTCGATGGACGCCCAGAGCGGAGCGACGGCTGAGATCGGCCAGAGTATCGCGGAGGCCGCCGCCGGGGCGCAGGAGGTTTCCCGGAACATCAACGACATCTCGGATCGGGCCGGGGAGACGGCGCGGGTCGCCGAGACCATCGGCACGTCGTCTGAGGCGGTGATGGCATCGATCAATCGGATGCGTGAGGAGACGGCGCTCCTGATCAACTCGCTGCGGGAACATGACGCCTTCGACCGGAGGCGGGAGCAAAAGCCCTTCCAGGGGCCGGATAAGAGACAGGGCGGAGCCGCCGCCGGGCAATAGCGGCCGGGCGATAGTGGCCGGGCAACGGCTCCCCCAGGGACGATCCGACCGGATCCGGGAGCCGTGAGCGTCGGCGGGGCGGGAAGACGGGACGCCTGTTTCTCCCGCGCGCTCCCGCTTCGGGGTCACTCCTCCGGCCGGGCGGCGCCGCCCCACAGCACGCTGAAATGCTCCGGGTCGTCGTCGACCATTTCATAGGCCGCGTCGAAATCGGGCGAGAACCGAAGCTCCCGGAGCCGCGTGATGACGGTCTCGATCCGCCGGTTGAGGTCCGACAGGTCGTCGGCGGCCACCGGATCGATGCTGCGCAGGATCGCGAGCGTGTGGTCGTCGAGGGAGGGGAAGATCAGCGCATAGCTGTTGATCTCGTCATCCGGCTTTGAACTGTAGAGCAGAATGATCTCGAAGGGCTGGCCGCGCCGGGCCAGGAAGGCGAGAACCAGCACGAAATGCCGCTGGGTGCAGAAATAGCTCGGAAAGTCGACGATGGCCGACGCCGCCCCGAGATTGCTCGTGATCATGTCCGCGTCCTCGATCACCACCGCATTGGGGTTGAGATCCGAGGCGCGGGCCGCCTGGACGAGATATTGCGGGTGGCACCGGACCCGAAAAATCAGGCCCTGGCCCTCGGCGATCACGCTGTCCTGTGCCCCCCGCGGGTCCGGGCGGCCGGTGCCGTCACGAGTCATTGGCAGAACTTCCAGGCCTGTGGCAGTGTCGGGATCCAGAACAGCACCCTAACCCCATGGGCGCCGCTTCATAAAGGGGTGCCGCATTCCCGTTAACCGGAATTCACCCTTTCGAGGACCCATACCATGCTCGATCCCGTCGCCAATGCCCGCATCGATCTGGCCGCCGCCCTGCGTCTTGCCGACCGTTTCGGCCTGAGCGAGGGGGTGTGCAATCACTTCTCCTTTCAGCTGCCGGGAACGCCGGTCCGCTATCTCATCAATCCCAATCGCATGCATTGGTCCGAGGTGACGGCCAGCGGCCTCATTCTGCTCGACGCCGACGGGATGGTTCTGGAGGGCGATGGGCCGCCGGAGGCCACGGCCTTCTTCATCCACAGCTGCATCCACAAGGCCAATCCGGCGGCCGCGTGTGTGCTGCATACCCACATGCCCTATGCGACGGCGATCACCAGCCTGGAGGGGGGCGAGCTGACCATGACGACCCAGAACGCCCTGCGCTTCAGCGAGGAGATCGCCTACGACACCACCTATAACGGGCTTGCCTGCGACGACGAGGAGGGGGCCCGGATCGCCGCCGCCTTCCAGAACAAGCGGATCATGTTCATGGCCAATCACGGGGTCGCCGTCGCGGCCCCCACCGTGGCCGAGGCCTTCGACGATCTCTACTACCTGGAACGGGCGGCGGAGAACCAGGTCCTGGCCATGTCGACCGGCCGGTCGTTGAAGCCGATCGACCCGCAAGTGGTGGCCATGACCAAGGAACAGATCGATTCCGAGAAGGGGCTCGCCGCCAGGGCGCATTTCGAGGCGTTGAAGCGCATTCTCGACCGAGAGTGCCCCGACTACCGGCATTGATGTCGCTGGCGTGACCGGGCTTAGCCGGTCGGCATGTTGTCGGGCGGGGCGTCCGGGTCGTCCGTCGCGCCGGTCGGCACCTCGGACGGTGGCGCGTCTTTCCCGGGGGCCGCACTATCGGGATCGACATCGGCAGGCGGCGGCTTCTTGATCTTACGGGGGGCGGCGGCCGCCTTTTTCGGTTTGCCGGCGCCCTTTTGCCGCTCCTTGAACCGCTCGACCGCGCGGTCGAGGATCGAGCGGATCTCCTTGCCGATCTGACCGCCGCCGCCCTTGATCTTCTGTTTCATGACGGTGCGGATCGCATCGATATGCGCCTTGATGAGGTCGAGACGTTCCGGCTCGATGACCTCCAGATCGGCGTAGTTCTCGGTGTGCTCGAAAAGGGATTTCCCGAACAATGAGATCAGCGGGTAGTCGAAGGTAGATCCGCCGCCGCGCAGTTCGTGCCCGATCCGGTTCATGCGCTCAAGCCGGGCGAGGGCCACGGAGGGGTCGCTGCCGGCCTCCTTGAAACACTTCTCCAGTTCGGAGACGAGGCCTTCGACCCAATCGGCATAGTCGACCGCCATGCGCTCGACGTGGGCCGTGGCGGCCTCCAGAAGCACCGGGTCGACGAGCTGGGTACCGGTCGAAAACCGGGCGGTCAGTTTCCGCTTCAAGAGATTGGGCAGTTTGAAGACCCAGACTCCGCTTTCCTTGGCATTGGCCAGATTGGCGTCGGCCAGGTTCTCGACGATGGTCACGTCGTCCTCGCCCATGACGCGCTGGTCGTCGCCGACGAATTCCTCCTCCCGGCGGCGTCGGTCCGGGCCGAAATAGGTCGGAGCGGAAATGAAGGGACGCGGATTGTCGATCGCCGTCGCCAGCCGCCTTGCGACGGTATCGGCGGAAAAGGGCTTGGCGATGAACTCGCTGACCCCTTCGTCGCGGCACAGATTGAGGGTTTTGAAATCGACGGCGCCGCTGATCATCAGGAACGGCATGAAGCGGTTCGGCGATTTGCGGTGACGGCGCACCCAGCGGAGCACTTTGAGGCCGTCGCCGGGCTCCATGACGAGATCGCACAGCACGATGTCGATCGTCGGTTCGCCCCGCGCGGCCGCGCGGGCATCGCGTTTGAGGATTTTGATCGCCTCGTCGCCACTTCGCGCATGGACGACGGTCTCGACCTTGAGCGCCCTCAAGATCCCGCTGATCAAGGAGCGCATGAAGTCGCTGTCGTCGACCAGCAAGACGCGCAAGCTGGTGAAGTCTAACCGGGACATGGCCTTAGTCTATTACGTTTTCGTCGATCGACATACCGTCGCGGAACTGTTCGGCAAGGCCCCGGATCAGGGCCATTCGACCTTGACCGGCCGCATGCCGGCCCGTTGGAAATAGGCCTCGAACTTTGTGTTGGGGCCGGACAGGCGGTGGATCAGCCGGGCGATCCGCAGGCGTTTTTCCGGAATATTGTAGGGAGCGTCGGTCTGGTCCGCCGGCGGACGGGGCAGGGCGCAGCGCCAACCGTCGACGGCGACGAGACTGTCCCGGAAGACCAGCCCGCCGGAATAGAGGAAATCGAGAAACACAGACTGGGCGCGCTTGTTCGGGAACTGGTCGCACCAATCCTCGTTGAAATTGGGATCGTCGATCAGCCCGAACGCCATGGCCAGCCGCACATCCTTGCGATAGCTCAGCATGACCGTGTGTTCGCGGAGATCGAAGTCCAGCAGCCGGTTCTTCTCGCCGCGGACCGGGATCAGCCGGTACTGGAAGGTCGGCGAGCGGTGGACGGACCAGTCGGAGACCTCGCTGTCCGCGATGGTGTCGATCATGGAATCGAGGGTGGTGGTCAACAGGGGGCACTCCTGGAAGGTGATCCGGTATCGCTGGAACTCTCCGAGGCGGTGTCTTGCCGGGCGGCCTGCTCGGCCATTTCCCGACCCAACGGTGTCAGCTTGCAGACGATCCAATCGGGCTTGATGGGGTTGAAGAACCAGTGTTCCGCCCACCCGTTCTCAATGCAGCCCTCGATGATCCGCCGGTTCACCTTGCGTCCGACCCCGTCGAACAGCGGCAGCTTGCCGCCCGGCTGATCCAGGCCCCGCATGAGCCAGGCCGCCTGCGGCGCGGTCGGCTTCGCCCTGGCCGTTCTCTTGCCCGGCGCGGTTTTTCCGGTTTCCGGACCATGATCCGGACTGGCGCTGCCAGACATGAAGAAGCCCCCTCCTGCTTTCCCCGGTAGATGCTACCGGTTACCCCGATTACAGGTAGTTATTTGAGGTTCTTAGCCTAATCGGAGAAGCGGCGGGCGCAAAGCGCAAATGCTCGGCGACAGGATCAATTGCCGCCACGCTCGCCATACAGCCGTTCCAGGGTGGCGCGGTCGACTTCGATGGGATAACGGCCAACCACGGCGGCGGCGATGCTGCCCTGCAGGCTCGCCCGCATCGACCCGTCCATTTCGGTGGCGAGATCCGCGACGGCGTCCTGGGCGTCACCCGGATTGGGGATACGGATTTCGGTCAGTTTGACGATGTAGACCGCGTCCTGACCTTCCGCGATGCCGACATCGCCCTTGGATTGGGTGAAGGCCGTGCCGGCGATGGCGCGGGGCAGGGACACCAGTCCCTCGCCGGTGCGTTTGAACGGGGGCGAGTTTCGCAAGGTGAGGTTATGCTCCTCGGCCAGGGCGTCGACGGAAACGCCTTCCTGAGCGGAGGCGGCGATGGCCTCGGCCTTCTCGGCGGCGATCAGACGGCGCTGCTCGTCTCGCCAGGAGGCGGCGACCCGGTCGCGGATCTCGGCCAGCGGCGGCACCTCGGGGGCGATCACGTCCAGGACCTGGACCACCGCATAGGCGGCCTCGCCGATCTGCCGGGCCGGGCTCGTCGAACCCGCCTCCGTCGCGAAGGCGACCGCCGCGATCTCGGCCAGGGGCAGATTGTCCCCTGCCGGGGTCGCGCCGTCCCGCAGCGCGCCGGAGGGCGCCAGGGCCCGAAGCTCGATGCTGCGCAGGTTCAGTTCCTGGGCGATGTCGGTGACGGAGCCGCCACCGGCCTGGATCTCCTCGACGTCGTTGATCAGCTCGAACACCACGTCGAGCGCCCGTTCGCGGCGCAGGTCGCCTTCCAGCGCCTCGCGAACCGTATCGAAGGGCTGGACATTGCCGGGCGTGCTGCCCTCCACCAGGAAGACATGCCAGCCAAAGGCGGTTTCCACCGGGCTGGTCACGCCGCCGATCGGGGCTTGGAACACGGCGGTGCCGGTCTCGCCGAAGAGGTCGGCCTGGCTGACGGCGCCGAGCAGCGTGTCCGCCTCTTCCATGCCGGCGAGGCTGACCGCCACCTCGGCGAAGCCCTCGCCGCCGCGGATGCGGTCCGCGGCGGTCTGCGCCGTCGCCTGATCCGGCAGCACGATCTGGCGCACGGTCCGGGTTTCCGGCGTGGTGAACTGGTCGATCCGGTTGTCGTAGGTCGCGCGGAGGTCGTCCTCTGTGATGAGGACTTCGCTCGCGACCGTGTCGGGCGTGAGCGCGAGCAGCCGGATGTTTCGGTATTCCGGGGTTTGGAAGTTGCCGCCGAAGGCATCCCGATGCTCCGCGAGATCGCTGTCCGACGGTTCCGGGATATCGCGGATGCTCTCATAGGGCAGTTCCAGAAGGTCGGCGATCCGTTCCTCTTCCCGGTATTTGAACAGCGCGTGGACCATCGGCGTGGGCGCGGCCATGCCGGTGCCGACCGAGGCGAGGAGCTGTTGCTGGACGATGTCCTGCTGCAGCTGGCTCAGGAACACCTCCTGGCTGAGCCCGCTTTGGAACAGCGCGCCTTCGAAGCGGGCGCGGTCGAAGTTTCCGTTCTCGTCCTGGAAGGCGGGGGCGCGGCGCAGGGCGGATTTCATCGTCTCCTCGGACGTCACGAGACCGACCTCGTCGAGGAAGCGGTTGAGCGCCGTGCGGGTCCCGACCTCTGCGATCACCTGATCCAGCAGGCCGAGCTGCATCCCCTGCTCGAGGGTGAAATCGCCGCCGATATTACGCCGGATCTGATTGACCTGATCGCGGAAGGGACGGTCGATCTCCTGGAACGGCACTTCCTTGCCGTCGACCACAACGGGCGCCCGGTCGTTGAAACTGACCCCGATATAGTCGTTGATGCCCCAGGCGCCGAAACTGATGATCAGTAGGACGAGCAGCACTTTGACGATGATGGAGGCGGATTTCCCGCGAATGGCCTGCAGCATGGAAACGGTCGGTCCTGACGTTCGGAACGGATGATACGAAATCTTGGGGCGGGATATTAGGCGTTGAGCCCGCTTTCGCAATCTTTCTGACGGTGCTGAAGCCTCCAACGCGGCGATTCGCTGGATTTTGGCGGTTGCGTCGCACCGGCGGATCGGGGAATAAGCCTCATCCGATACAAAAAAACCGGCCTAGGGAGAGCAATGATGGCGCGGACCCCCCTGATCTGCGGGAACTGGAAAATGAACCTCGGCCCGCACGCGGCGCGGGATTTGGCGCGGGCTATCGTCCATGGCCTGCCAGAGGTCCCGTTCGGCGTCGCCATGGCCGTCTGCCCGTCCACGCCCTGTCTACAAGCGGTTCTTGATGAGATCCGAGTCTTCGACCGCCTGGAAGGCGGCGCTCAGGACTGCCATGCCGCTCTCTCCGGGGCCCATACGGGTGATACGAGTGTCGAGGCCCTGCGCGAACTCGGCTGCGCCTATGTGATCGTCGGCCACTCGGAGCGGCGGGCCGACCACGCCGAGAGCGACGCCACGGTCAAGGCCAAGGCGGCCACAGCGCAGGCGGCCGGGCTGACACCGATCGTGTGTGTCGGCGAGACTCTTGCCCAGCGCGAGGCCGGGGAGGCGGAGGCGGTTGTCGCCGCCCAGGTCAAGGGCTCGCTGCCTGACGGGGTTGCCGGGGACGGGGTGGAGGGGCACGGCGTCGTTGTCGCCTATGAGCCGGTCTGGGCCATCGGGACGGGCAAGGTCGCTTCGCCGGCGGATGTGGACGCCATGCACCGGGCGATCCGGGCGACGCTGGCCGGCATGATGGCCGATGCGGACAAGGTACGGCTGCTCTACGGCGGATCGGTCAAGCCTGAGAACGCCGCCGAACTTCTCGCCCTCGACGATGTCGACGGCGCGCTGGTCGGGGGCGCTTCGCTGAAGGCCGACAGTTTCCTCGCCATCGCAAAGGCGGCGAAAACAACCGGTTGAGGTCCCTGGGAGCATCCGCCACAAGATGTTCCCGTTCTGTCCGAATGACAGCCAGGGGGAGGATATGGAATCCTCCTCGCTATGACCGATCCGAGCTTCATCCATCTGCGCGTCCATAGCGCCTATTCGCTGTCCGAGGGGGCGATCAAGCTCAAGGACCTCCTGAAGCTCTGTCAGGAGGCGGAAATGCCGGCGGTGGCGGTCACCGACACGGCCAATCTGTTCGGAGCGCTCGAATTCGCCTCGACTTTCTCGGGGGCGGGGATTCAGCCGATCATCGGCTGCCAGCTCGCCGTCGGCGCGGCGCGGGCGGGGATGCCGGGCGGCAAGATTCCGGAGCCGGATTCGCTGCTGCTGCTGGTTCAGAGCGAGGCGGGGTACCGCAATCTGCTGACTCTGGTCTCCAAGGCTTTTCTCGATACCGATCCCGGCCTCACCCCCCATGTGACGTGGCCGCTTCTGGAAGAGCATGCGGACGGCTTGATCTGTCTGACCGGGGGGCCGGGCGGTCCGGTCGACCGGGCGCTGCTGAAAGGTCAGCGGGACGAGGCGCATGAGGTCTTCACCCGGCTCCGCGCCCTGTTCCCGAACCGTCTCTATGTCGAGCTGCAGCGCCATGGCACGGAAGGCGAGGAGTCGGTCGAGGAGCGGTTGTTGGATCTCGCCTTCGACCAGAACATCCCCATCGTCGCCACCAACGAGTGCTTCTTCCCCAAGGCACAGATGTACGAGGCCCATGACGCGCTGCTGTGCATCGCCGGGGGCACCTATGTCGCCGAGGAGGACCGGCGGCGGGAAACGCCGAGGCACTACTTCCGTTCCGCGGACGAGATGGCCGAGCTCTTCGCCGATCTGCCCGAGGCGATCGAGAACACCGTGGCGATCGCCAAGCGCTGCGCCTATTTCCCGAAGAAGATCGCCCCGATCCTGCCGGCCTTCCCGACCGAGGGTGGACGCTCCGAGGCCGCCGAACTCCGGGCCCAGTCGGAGGAGGGGCTGCAGCGGCGGCTCGATGCCCATGTCTTCACCGACGATATGGACGAGGCCAAGCGCGCGGAGATCGCCAAGCCCTATCACGACCGGCTCGACCGGGAACTCGGTATCATCGAGCAGATGGGTTTTCCCGGATACTTCCTGATCGTCGCCGACTTCATCCAATGGGCCAAGGATCACGGCATTCCGGTGGGGCCGGGCCGGGGATCGGGGGCGGGCTCGCTCGTCGCCTATGCCTTGACCATCACCGACCTCGATCCGTTGCGCTGGGGGCTGCTGTTCGAGCGCTTCCTCAATCCCGAGCGGGTCAGCATGCCGGACTTCGACGTCGACTTCTGTCAGGACCGGCGGGACGAGGTGATCAAATACGTCCAGGACAAATACGGCTATGACCGGGTGGCCCAGATCATCACCTTCGGAAAGCTGCAGGCGCGCGCGGTGCTGCGCGATGTGGGCAGGGTGCTGCAATTGGGCTTCAACCGGGTCGATCGGATCTGCAAGCTGGTGCCGAACAATCCGGCCAATCCCGTGACCCTGCAGCAGGCGGTGGACGGGGAACCGGAACTGCAGCGTCAGCGGGACGAGGATCCGGATATCGGCCACCTCATTCAGACCGGGCTGCAGCTCGAGGGCCTCTTCCGCCACGCCTCGACCCATGCGGCCGGCGTGGTGATCGGCGACCGGCCGCTCCATGAGCTGATCCCGCTCTATCGCGACCCGCGCTCCGACATGCCGGTGACCCAGTTCAATATGAAATGGGTCGAATCGGCGGGGCTGGTGAAGTTCGACTTCCTTGGGCTGAAAACACTGTCGGTGCTGGCGACGGCGGAAAGGCTGATCCGCAAGCGGGGCATCGCCATCGATCTGACGTCCGTCCCGCTCGACGACGCGCCGACCTACGCGATGCTGGCCCGGGCCGACTCGACCGGGGTGTTCCAGTTGGAAAGTTCCGGCATGCGCGACGTGCTGCGCAAGCTGAAGCCCAACCGGTTCGAGGACATCATCGCCCTGGTGGCGCTGTATCGCCCCGGTCCGATGGACAACATTCCGAGCTATATCCGCCGCAAACATGGCGAGGAGGTGCCGGACTACCTCCATCCGAAGCTGGAGCCGATCCTGACGGAAACCTTCGGGATCATGATCTATCAGGAACAGGTCATGCAGGCGGCCCAGCTGCTCTCCGGCTACTCGCTCGGCGGCGCCGATCTGCTCCGCCGGGCCATGGGCAAGAAGATCAAGGAGGAGATGGACGCCCAGCGGGAGATGTTCTGTAAGGGCGCGGTCGAGAACGGCGTCGACGGCGGCACCGCCTCCGACATTTTCGATCAGATCGCCAAGTTCGCCGGCTACGGTTTCAACAAGTCCCACGCCGCCGCCTATGCCCTGGTCGCCTATCACACGGCCTATCTGAAGGCGAACTATCCGGTCGAGTTCATGGCCGCCTCCATGACCTACGACCTCAACAACACCGATAAACTCAACGTCTTCAAGCAGGAGCTCGACCGCCAGCGGATCCCGCTATTGCCGCCGGATGTGAACCGGTCGGAGGCCGAGTTCGGCGTCGAGGAGACTGCCGTCGATGGAGAGAAGAGGCTCGCCGTGCGCTATGCGCTGGCCGCCCTCAAAAATGTCGGCGAGGCGGCGATGGAAAGTCTCTGCGCCGAGCGCAGAGAGAATGGCCGCTTCAAGGATGTGACCGATTTCGCCCACCGGGTCGACGGCAAGGCGCTCAACAAGCGCCAGCTCGAGAACATGATCCGCGCCGGGGCCTTCGACAGCCTCGACCGCAACCGGGGCCGGCTGTTCCAGGGGGCGGAGCTGATTCTGAAACATGCCGGCGCGGCGGCGCAGGAGCGGGACGACAGCCAGATCGGCCTGTTCGGCGGCGGGGCGGCGGAGCAGCCGAAGATCCGGTTCGAAGAGCGCAACGACTGGCCGATCCTGGAGCGGCTGAAGGAGGAGTTCGACGCGGTCGGCTTCTATCTCTCGGCCCATCCGCTGGACGCCTACGGCAACGCGCTGGAGCGGATCGGCGTGGTGGAGAGCGCCCAGTTGGAAAGGCTGGCCGCCGCCGGGCCGCGCAACATCAAGGTGGCCGGCATCGTCGTCTCCAAGCAGGAGCGGACCTCCGCCAAGGGCAACCGGTTCGCCTTCGTGAAGTTCACCGACCGGACCGGCGTCTTCGAGGTCACCCTGTTCTCCGACACGCTCTACGCCAACCGGGAACTGCTGGACTCCGGCAAGCCGCTGCTGGTGAACGGCTCGGCCAAACTGGAGAACGAAAGCCTCAAGGTGACGGTCAGCACCATCGAACCGCTGGACGACGCGGTCGCCCATGCGGCGGCGGGCCTAAAGATTTTCGTCGACCGGCCGGAGCCGATCGAGCAACTCGCCTCGATCCTGAAACGCGAGCAGGACCGGGGCGGCCGGGGCCGCAGTCCGATCAAGCTGGCACTGTCCATGGAGAACCGCGAGGTGGAGATGGTGATCGGCACCCGCTTCAGGATCTCCGGCCCACTGCGCGCCGCGCTCAAGAGCGTCGATGGGATTTTGCACATCCAGGATATCTAGAAGCGTGTCCTTTCCCCGGCGGGAGAGGGCGACGGGCCTTGGCGAGCGGCGGAGCGGCTACGAACGCGCGGGCGGTCTGATCAAGGTCGCCACGGCGATGCCGGCGAGCACCATGGCCGCGCCGGCGATCTCGATCGGGTCCATCGCCTCGTCGAACAGGATCCAGCCGAAGACGGCGGCGGCCACCGGCGTGGTCAGCATGAGCGTGGTTCCGATGGCGATGGGCACGAAGGACAGGCCCTTGGTGATGAGCCCCTGACCGCAGATCTGGCAGACGATCCCGATGCCGAGCAGCGGCCACAGGCCGTCCCACCCGTCCGGCACCGATTTCTCGCCCAGGATCAGGGAGGCGGCGATCAGTACCGGGGCGGCGGCGATGGCGCTGACCCGGAGGATCCCGTTGGTGGACAGCCGCTGGCTCGCGAATTTGACCGCGACCACATAGGCCGCGAAGGCCAGCATGGCGATAATCGCGTAGATCAGGCCCAGGGTATCGATCGGCCGGTCGGAGATGCCGACCATCAGCACGAGACCCGAGAAGGAGATCAGCAACCCGGCGAAGGGTGGCCAGCCGACCCGGTCCTTGAACAGGAACGAGCCGCCGATCCCGGACACGATGACGCCCGAGGTGACGATGAGATTGGCATGTGCGATGGGCAGCAGTTCCAGGCTCGCATGGAAGAAACCGACATCGGCGGCGAAGAACAGCCCCACCCCGGCGCAGATCATGAAGTCCCGGACCGTCGTGGGCTCCGGCCGCGGTCCCGGCTTGCGGGTCAACAGGACCATCAGCGCGATCAGGATGAGCGCCGCGATCCCCTGGCGCCAGGCGCCGATCGCCGCCGGTCCGACATCGGCGAACCGCACGAAGATCGGCGCGAAGCCGGTGCCGATGGCGCCGAAGAAGACGGCGGCGGCCCCGGCGCTCAGGCGAAGGGAGTCTTGAGAGTGGGACACGGGCGCGACTTCACAATTCGAGGGATGGGACCGGGACCTCTTTTCATCCGGCCCGAGGACGGCCTATGGTTTGGCCAGCCTATGCTTTCTTCTCGAAAGAACGGCTTTCGTCAAATGCCGAAAAAGAAGGGAACAGGAACGCATGCGTCAGGTTCACGATATGGGCGGCCTTCCGGCGGGCGAGATCAACCGGGATGAGCACGACTACGCCCTGTGGGAAAAGCGGGTCGACGCGATGATGATGCTGCTTGGCGCGGAGAAGGGCCTGATGACGGTCGACGAGCTCCGCCGCGGCATCGAGATCATCGGAGAGGGGGCCTATGACCGCCTCAGCTACTACGAACGTTGGATGAGCTCGATCACCACCAACATGATCCAGAAGGGCTATATCACCACCGAGGAGCTGGAGACCAAGCTGGTGGAGATCGACGCGCGCCGGGCCCGGGGCGAGTTCGACGCTCCCGATTCGCATCAGGGGGAGGATGCGTGATATGGCCCAGCATCGCTTCCAGCCGGGCGACCCGGTGACCGTGGTCGACGCCGCCCCCATGGGCCATGTCCGCACGCCGACCTATTGCAAGGGCAAGTCCGGCGTCGTCGAGCGGGTCTGCGGGAGATTCCCCAATCCGGAGGAACTGGCTATGGGCCGGGACGGCCTGCCGGAGAAATCCATGTATCGGGTCCGCTTCCTGCAGACGGATATCTGGCCCGACTACGAGGGGCCGGCCGAGGACAGCATCGACATCGAACTTTACGACCACTGGCTGACGCCGGCGGAAAAGGGAGCCTGAGCCATGTCGCATCCGCACGACCATGGGCATGACCATCACCACGATCATGACCACGGGCACGATCATGACCACGGGCATGATCACAGCAAGACCTTCCGCCCGGATATCCCGGACGAGCTGACCTACTACAAAAAGCTCGAGATCGCGGTCCGTGAGCTTTTGATCGAAAAAGGGATCATCACGCCGGAGGAGGTCCGCCAGACGGTCGAGGCGATGGATCGCCGCTCGCCGGAGGGTGGGGCCAGGGTCACGGCCCGCGCCTGGGTCGATCCCGACTTCAAGGAGCGGCTGCTGAAGAATGGCACCGAGGCGGTCGAGGAACTCGGCATCAAGATGGGACCGACCAAGCTGGTGGTCGTCGAGAACACGGACGAGGTCCACAACGTCATCGTCTGCACGCTGTGCAGCTGCTATCCGCGGATGCTGCTCGGGGTCCCGCCGGATTGGTACAAGCAGCGCGCCTATCGCAGCCGGGTGGTCAAGGAGCCGCGGACGGTCCTTAAGGAATTCGGAACCGAGATTCCGGCCGACGTCACCCTGCGCGTCCACGATTCGACCGCCGACATGCGCTATATGGTGCTGCCCAGGCGCCCGGCCGGTACCGAAGGCATGAGCGAGGAGGACCTCGCCGGCCTGGTCGGCCGGGACACCATGATCGGCGTCGCGGTGGTGGACCGCAAAACCTCCCCTTCATAAGGGGAGGATGCTTGGGGCACCCTCACCCCTCGCTTGCGCTCGGACCTCTCCCAGTGGGAGAGGTGTTTCATGGCGTCGCGGTCGAGTTCCCTCTCCCGGTTGGGAGAGGGCTAGGGTGAGGGGGCAAAGCCGCCCCTTCGCAAGGGGAGGGTCGGACTGCGGAGCGCGGTCACATCCCGAGAAATCGCAGAAGCCAGCTCAGTACCGGGGCGAGCGCTTCGGCGATGGTATAGGATGCCGCGACGGCGCTGACGTCCTCTTTGGAAGCATCCGGCAGTTTCGCTTTCTTCCCCTTCTTTCTGAGGACCCGGTAGAGACTGTTGATCCGGGTGACGACATCGTAGTCCCGCACCATGTCGGGATCGAGTTCGAGCGCCGAATCCCTGGGCGGCAACAGCGCATCGTCGCGGCTGGCGACGAGCGCGGTTAGGCCGGGCGATCCGTTTCCCGCCACCGCTTCGTCGAGGGCACGGGGCACCTCTTCGTCGAAAAGCCCTGACTCGTCGTCGCGAATGGCCGTCAGGATCGCCTCGATTTCTTGCTGTGGGGCGCGGTCTGTCACCGGGCTATGGCGGACGGTGTCCTCAAGAACGATGAATCCCGGGTAGTAGCGGCGCGTTTCGATATGAAGGGCGATCAGGGAGGAGAGATCGACCGCAATCTCGTTGGGAAGTTCGTCCAGATGGCTCCTCAGCAAGCGGTGCACCTGCACCATGGCCATGTTGGCGCCATAGAAATTCCCGGTCTCATCGGTCGGCAACCGGTCGCCATAGCGCCGCAGCCGTTTCGTGTAGTCGTCTTTCGGAAAATTCCGCGGGCGGCTGTCGATCTCGTCGATCAGGTCCGCGGCGGCTTCCCGGCACGCTTCCAAACGGTTGGCAAGATCGCTCGCGGAATGCGGTGGGGATAGGTCCGGTTCACTTCCGAACCCGCCCGAAACACCGATCCGCCCGTCCGCCAATTCGTCGAATTCCACGGCCGCACGGACGTCCTGCACCGGTTCAGGCATCCTCCGGCGCGGATAGTCGTACTCTTGCTCGATCTGGCGAATCCGCGCGTTCACGGCGGCCGGTCCCTGTTTCCAGAGGGCGTCGTCCGGGTTGAAATCCGCCGGGTCGTCTTTCAGGGTGGCCCGCCGGATCTCCAACTCGCGGATCAGCGGCAGGCCGTTCGCCTCGGCCCATTCCTGCCCGCGGAGCCGCGCCTCGTACCACCCCGTCCAGACCTCCCACCCCGCATCGAGGCCCCGCAGCGCTTCGGCGAGGGCCGACCAGGCTTCCCCTGCCACCTCCGGGCTGCCGTCCGGCCACAGCGGCCGCCGTAGGAGGGCCGGTGCCGTGGTCCCATCCCGCAGGGCCAGGCAATCCGACCGGGCGGCGGAAAGGGCGGCGGAAAGGGCGGCGGAATCGGCGGAAAGGGCGGAAAGGGCGGCGGAAAAGGCGGCGGAAAGGGCGGCGGAATCGGCGGAATCGGCGGCGGGCCGAAGATCATTGCCATGGCTTGGCCAAGTGCCCGCAAGCCATGGCAATGCGCTAGCACGAAACATCGGCGATACGATGGCATCGGCAGCCTTGACCGGATCGGCACCGGGAGAAGACATGGCCTGCCCGACGAAGGGCAACGCCCGTAGGGCCGACCGGGCGGCGAGGGCGATGGACCAGGACCTGTCCTGCCCTTCCAACCACGCCTGGACCGCATCGATATCCTCGAAGTCTTCAGGCGGCGGCGGGATGTCGGCGGGCATGGGACTCATCGTCGGGTAAAGGGCGGGTTATATACGGATGCTATGGGTTGAAATTGCCACGCCCCCGCGTCTCTGTCACTCCGCAAGCCGAGGCAAGGTTTCCCGCCCCCGTCCGTTTCCGCCAGGGGCAACGGGCGCTCCGCCCGGCGATCCGGCCCTCGGCATTCCCAAGAGGGGGAGGGCCAAGACGGGGGGGCAAGAGGGGGGTTGTCAAGACCGGATCGGTCCTATACATCCACGCACACTTCGCACGCGGACTTTGCGGGGGCCACTCTGTGCGCCCTCGCTCCGGTGTCTTCCGGAAGGGAGATGGACGGTCCGCGGAGGCTTAACCGGTAAAGACAAAGGAATTTAGATGTCTTCTCTGCCGCATTTCACCATGCGCCAGCTTCTCGAAGCGGGCGTGCACTTCGGTCACCATACCCGTCGCTGGAACCCGAAGATGGAACAGTACATCTTCGGTAAGCGCAACGGCGTTCACATCATCAACCTGGCCGAGACCGTGCCGCTGCTGCACCGCGCGCTGCTGGCCATGCGCGACGTGACGGCCCAGGGCGGCCGTGTGCTGTTCGTCGGCACCAAGCGCCAGTCCGCCGAGGTGATCGCCGACGCCGCCAAGCGCTGCGGCCAGTACTATGTCAACCACCGCTGGCTCGGCGGCATGCTGACCAACTGGAAGACCATCTCCAACTCGATCAAGCGTCTCAAGGAACTCGACGAGCGCCTGTCCCAGGAGAATCTCGGCCTCACCAAGCGCGAACTCCTGAGCCTGACCCGCGAGCGGGACAAGCTGGAAACCGCGCTGGGCGGGATCCGCGACATGGGCGGCCTGCCGGACATCATCTTCGTGATCGACACCAACAAGGAATCGATCGCCATCGAGGAAGCCAACAAGCTCGGTATTCCGGTGATCGCCATCCTCGATTCCAACTCCGATCCGGACGGCGTCAGCTTCCCGGTTCCGGGCAACGACGACGCGATGCGGGCGATCAACCTCTATTGCGATCTCGCCGCCAAGTCGGTGCTCTCCGGTCTGCAGGCCGAGATGTCGGCCTCCGGCGAGGACATCGGCGAGAGCGAGAACCCGGTCGAGGATCTGCCGGCCGAGGCGCCCGCCGCCGAGGTCGCCGAGGTGCCCACCGCCGAGGCTCCGGTCCAGGAGCCGACGGTCGAGGAAGCCAAGCCGGAAGAGACCGCGAACGCCTAACCGCCAAAGCCAAACCGGCTCTGCGCGGGACGTGTTACGGCGGCGGATCGGCCCTTTCACCAGGCCGGTCCGCCGTTTGATTAGGTGCCCGGGCCGAATCGGGCCCTGGACGGCGCGAAACAGCGCGCTGTCACGGGATCGCAACAGCCCGGCGATATGGTGACCAGTACGAGACGTACGAGCAGTACGACCTGACACGATCAAAATGGGGAAGAACCATGGCGGCAATTACAGCAGCGCTTGTTAAGGAACTTCGCGAAAAGTCCGGCGCTGGCATGATGGATTGTAAGAAGGCCCTGACCGAAACCGGCGGTGACGTCGACGCGGCGGTGGACTGGCTGCGCACGAAGGGTCTTGCGGCGGCGCAGAAGAAGTCCGGCCGGGTCGCGGCCGAAGGCCTCGTCGGTGTCGCCCAGGCCGACGGCAAGGCGGCGATGGTCGAGGTCAACTCCGAGACCGATTTCGTCGCCCGCAACGAGCATTTCCAGCAGTTCGTCAAGACCGTCGCCGAGCTGTCGCTCAACGCCGGCGGCGATATCGAGGCGCTGAAGGGCCTCGACTACCCGGGCACGGGCCGCACGGTCGCCGAGGAACTGACGCACCTCATCGCCACCATCGGCGAGAACATGAACCTGCGCCGCACCGCCGTCATCGAGGCGAGCCCGGGTGACGTCGCCGCCTATGTCCACGCCCAGGCCGCACCGGGCCTCGGGAAGATCGGCGTCCTCGTCGGCATCGCCTCCGACGGCGATAAGGCGAAGCTGGCCGAACTCGGCAAGCAGGTCGCCATGCATGTCGCCGCCATCGCGCCGCAGTCCCTCGATGTCGACAGTCTCGATCCGGCCGCCGTCGAGCGGGAGCGGAGCGTCCTGGTCGACCAGGCCAAAGCGTCGGGCCGTCCGGAGAACATCATCGAAAAGATGGTCGAAGGCCGGATCCGCAAGTTCTATCAGGAAGTGGTCCTGCTGGAGCAGGCCTTCGTGATCGACGGCAAGACCCGCGTCGGCGACGTGGTCGACCAGCTCGGCAAGGATCTCGGCACGTCGGTCAAGCTGGCGGCGTTCGAGCGCTTCGCGCTGGGCGAGGGCATCGAGAAGGAAGAGGACGACTTTGCCGCCGAGGTCGCCGCGGCGGCCGGCAAGTCCTAAAAACAGGTGGATTTGCGGGCGGGGCCGTATCGCGGCTTCCCTGCCGGACGGGCGCCCCTTATGGTAGGCGCCCGTTCGTTTATGGACCGATTGTCGATGTATCCTTGAAGACCGAATGGGGGAGTGGACCATGATGGCGCGGCCAGCCTATCGCCGGGTGTTGATGAAGATTTCCGGTGAGGCGCTGATGGGAGACAGGGACTACGGCCTGGACCCCGTCATGGTCGATCAGGTCGCCAACGAGATCAAAACCGTCCATGACATGGGTGGCGAGGTTTGTGTGGTGATCGGCGGGGGCAACATCTTCCGGGGCGTGAGTTCCGCCGCCGCCGGGATGGAGCGGGCGAACGCCGACTATATGGGCATGCTCGCCACCGTCATTAACTGTCTGTCGATGCAGGCCGCCCTCGAACGCATCGAGGTCCCGACCCGGGTCCAGTCGGCGATCCAGATCGAAGCCGTGTGCGAGCCCTATATCCGGCGCCGGGCCATCCGCCATATGGAACGCGGCAGGGTCGTGATCTTCGGTGCGGGCACCGGCAACCCCTTCTTCACGACCGATACGGCCGCCGCGCTCCGGGCGGCCGAAATGGGGTGCGACGCGCTGTTGAAGGCGACCAAGGTCGACGGCGTCTACTCCGCCGATCCGGAGAAGGAGCCGACGGCCGAGCGTTATGAAAAATTGGGGTATCTCGAGGTGTTGTCGCGGGATCTTAAAGTGATGGATGCGTCCGCGATTTCGCTATGCCGGGAAAACCGCATTCCAATTCTCGTGTTTTCCATTCACAACAAGGGCGCGTTCAAAGAGGTCGTCGGCGGCAACGGCCGGTACACGATCATCACCGACCGCTAGGCCGGCCGCCCGCACGTCGTCAGCGGCCGCCGCTGCGGCCGATCAAAGGGAGAACAAGAAATGTCAGGCTATGACCTCAAAGATATCGAACGGCGGATGAACGGCGCCTTCGAGGTGTTCAGGGACGAACTGGGCGGGCTGCGCACCGGCCGCGCCTCGACCAGCCTGCTGGAGCCGATCCAGGTGGAAGTCTACGGCTCGATGATGCCGCTGAACACCGTTGCGTCCGTCTCCGTGCCGGAGCCGCGCATGCTGTCGGTCCAGGTCTGGGATCAGGGCAACACCAAGTCGGTCGAGAAGGCGATCCGCGACTCCGGTCTCGGCCTCAACCCCATGGCCGAAGGGACGACGATCCGAGTCAATATCCCGCCTTTGACAGAAGATCGCCGCAAAGATCTGATCAAAGTGGCCGGGAAATACGCCGAGCAGGCGCGTGTCTCGATCCGGAATGTTCGCCGGGACGGGATGGAAGCGCTGAAAAGGCTCGAGAAGGACAACGAGATTTCCGAGGACGAACGGAAGAAGCGGGAAAAGGACGTTCAGAAGAAGACCGACGACGCCGTCGGCCGGGTTGACGACCTGCTTCAGACCAAAGAACAGGAAATCATGCAGGTCTAGCGTTGAGGTTGGGCCCGGAAAGGGCCGGGAATATGGATACGGGATGGATCGCATCGATGGGGGGCAGCCGATGAATGTTGGGGCCGACCAACAGCCCAGACAGGCGCGCCATGTCGCGATCATCATGGACGGCAACGGTCGTTGGGCTCAGCAACGGGGCCTTCCCCGGGTGTTCGGCCATCGCCAAGGCGCCGACGCGGTGCGCGAGGTGGTCAAGGCGGCCCCGGATCTCGGTATCCGCTATCTGACCCTGTTCGCCTTCTCGTCGGAGAATTGGTGCCGGCCGAGGGACGAGGTCGTCGAACTGATGGGGTTGTTGCGCCGCTATCTCCGGAAGGAGGTCGCGGAACTCAACGCCAACGGCGTGCGGCTGCGGGCCATCGGCGACCGGAGCCGTCTGGACCGTGATATCCTGGATCTGATCAACCATGCCGAGGCATTGACGGCCGGCAACGACACCCTGGATCTGATGATCGCGCTGAATTACGGGGCGAAGAACGAACTGGTCGACGCGTGCCGGGCGCTGGCGCACGAGGTCGCAGAAGGCAAAATAGACCCGTCCGCGATCGACGCCGATCTGTTGACCGCTCGTCTCCAGACCGCCGACATTCCGGATCCCGATCTCATCATCCGCACCAGCGGCGAGCAGAGGCTGTCGAATTTCCTGCTCTGGCAAGCGGCCTATTCGGAACTGATGTTTGTCGACACCCTCTGGCCGGACTTCACGGCGGGGGATCTCTCCGCCGCCGTGGGCGAGTATCGTCGGCGCGACCGGCGCTACGGCGCGGTCGTCGGCTGAGCCTCCGGAACGGACATGTCGGAATCTGAGAAGCCCGGATTTGACAGGGGCGGCGTCGAGGGCGAGGGTTCGGCCATGACGGGGACGAACGGCCAGGAAGATCCAAACAGCGCGCGCGGCGCAAGCGCCGGGCGTTTCGGCGATCTGGCGCGCCGGACGATGACCGCTGCCGTGATCCTGCCGCCCGTCCTGGCGTTGGTGTGGTACGGCGGTGTTCCGCTGCAGATCCTGCTCGTCCTCAGCGCCGGCGCCCTGGCGCGGGAATGGTCCAGGCTCACCGGCAGCGACAGCATGATTTCCTGGATCTCGGCCGGTCTCGCGGTCGGCGTCGCCACCATCACCCTGGCGGCCTATGGCTGGCTGCCCTCTGTTGTCGCGATCCTCGCCGGGACACTCGTTCTCATGGTCCTGGAACGGCATAAGCCTCGCCAGGGTCTGCGCGGCGGGGCGATTGTGATCGCCGTGGTGCCGGTGGTCTGCTTCGATCTCTTGCGCGGCGCGGAGGGCGACGAGACCGCCCGTCTCACCGTCCTATGGCTGTTGGGCATCGTCTGGGCGACGGACATCGCCGCTTATCTTGCCGGCCGGACGGTCGGCGGGCCGAAACTGATGCCCAGGGTCAGCCCGAAGAAAACCTGGTCCGGTGCCATCGGTGGGCTGCTGGGCGGGGTCGCCGCAAGTCTTCTCTTCGGTTGGGGCATGGAAGTTCAGATGACCGCGGGCACGGCCGTGATGTTGGCCCTGGCGGCGATGGCGCTGAGTGCGGTCGCCCAAGCCGGCGATCTTGCGGAGTCAGCCGTCAAGCGGCACTGCAAATTCAAGGATTCGGGCGGGATGCTGCCGGGGCATGGCGGTCTTCTCGATCGGGTGGACGGATTGATCGCGGCCTGCACCGTTTTGGCGGGTTTTGTGCTGGTTCATGGAAAGGGACCGTTTTGATGGCCAAGCTCGTCACAGGCGCTCCGCGTTCGGTCACAGTGCTGGGGGCGACCGGGTCGGTCGGACGAAGCACGGCGGATCTTCTCGCGAGCGAGCCCGGGCGCTTCCGCGTCGAGGCCCTGACGGCCGCGACCAATGCGGACAGCCTGGTCGAAATGGCCCGGCGGTTGACCCCTCGGTTCGTCGCCATCGCCAATGAGGCCCACTATAAGGCGGTGAAGACCGCGCTTGCCGGGATGGACATCGAGGTCGCCGCCGGACCGGATGCGGTTCTGGAGGCGGCGCGGCGGGACGCCGATCTCGTCATCGCCGCGATTGTCGGGGCGGCCGGCCTGCCGCCGACCCTGGAAGCGGTGCGTCGGGGGGCCACGGTGGCCCTGGCCAACAAGGAGGCCTTGGTCTGCACCGGGCCGTTGATGGCGGCTGAGGTCGCGAAATCCGGCGCCACGCTGTTGCCGATCGACAGCGAGCACAACGCCGTCTTCCAGGTCTTCGATTTCGAGCGGCCGGAGACCATCGACAAGATCATTCTGACGGCGTCGGGCGGCCCGTTCCGGGAAGCCGACCGGAAGACCATGGCGCGGGCGACGCCGTCGGATGCCTGCAACCATCCGGTCTGGTCCATGGGCGCGAAGATCTCGGTCGATTCGGCGACCATGATGAACAAGGGCCTGGAGGTGATCGAGGCCCACTACCTCTTCCCTCTGGCCGAGGAGCGGCCGGGCGACCGGATCGAGGTGCTCGTTCATCCACAGTCCGTGGTGCATTCCATGGTGAGCTATCGGGATGGGTCCTTCCTGGCACAGCTCGGAACCCCGGACATGAAGATCCCCATCGCCTATGCGCTCGCCTGGCCCGACCGGATGGACGCGCAAGCGGAAAGACTGGATCTCGTCCGGATCGGTTCTTTGCATTTCGAGGCGCCGAACCCCGAGAAGTTCCCGGCCATCGGCCTGGCGCGTGCCGCCCTTCGGGAAGGGGGATCCGCACCCGCGGTCCTCAACGCGGCGAACGAGGTGGCCGTCGCGCGATTCCTCGAGGGGGGGCTTGGTTTCCTCGATATCGCATCGGTGGTCGAGGAAACGCTGCAACAGGTCAATGGGGGGGCCGTCACCAGCGTCGAAGAGGTAATTCAGACCGATCTGTCCGCCCGCCGGATGGCGGAGAGCATCGTGCGGCGTATGGCCTGATCCGGCTCGTTTGCGCCTTCGGTCACGGTGAGGTGCGGAAGGGCTATGGACCGGCTGTCGCATTTGTTACACAGTTTCGCCGCACTCGGACCGGACAGTCACTTGCGCAACGGTCATTGTTCGCCATCTCTTGGCAAACTGTTTTTTGCAAACCGGCGATCGGCAAACCGGAAAGACCGCAACGGGAGACCCCCCTCCGTGCTTGAATATCTTGTACCCTTCATTCTGGTTCTCGGCGTCCTCGTCTTCTTCCACGAACTCGGGCACTACCTCGTCGCCCGCTGGACCGGTGTTAAGGTCGAGGTTTTCGCGATCGGCTTCGGCCCGGAGCTGTTCGGTTGGACCAGGCGAAACGGCGAGCGCTGGAAGGTCTGTCTTCTGCCGCTCGGCGGCTATGTGAAGATGTTCGGCGACATGGGGGCGGCGTCCACGCCGGGTCGGGAGAACGACGGTCTGACCCCCGAGGAACGGGCGGTCGCGTTCCACCACAAATCGGTCGGAAGACGGGCCGCCGTCGTGGCGGCCGGACCCGCCGCCAATTTCCTGCTGGCGATCGTCCTGTTCGCGGGCTTGTTCATGATCGTCGGTCGCCCCTCGGCCGAGGCCGTGATCACCGTTGTCGGCAACAGCCCGGCGGCGGAGGCGGGTTTGGAGACCGGCGACCGGATTATCCGCTTGAACGAGCAGTCTATCGAGACCTTCGATGATTTGCGCATGGTCGTGGAAGCCCGGCCCGGCATGCCGACGCCGGTCGTCGTCGACCGGAATGGCGAGTCGGTCTCCGGCGTTGTGACGCCCGATGCCGTCGAGATTGCCCGTGACGGGGAAACGGTGACGATCGGTCGGCTCGGCGTGACCGGCGGCGCGCTGGTGACGCTGGATCCGATCACCGCGGTCGCCGTCGCCGCCGAGGAGACTTGGAACCTGACGATGCTGACGCTCAATGCGCTCGGAGAATTGATCACCGGCCAGCGTGGCGTCGAGGAACTGGGCGGGCCGATCCGGATCGCCCAATTGTCTGGAGATGTGGCCCAGGGCGGCATCGCCCCGCTGATCCATCTGGCGGCTCTTCTGTCGATCAACCTCGGTCTGATCAATCTGTTCCCCATCCCGGTCCTTGACGGCGGACATCTGATGTTCTACGCCGCCGAGGCCATTCGCGGTCGTCCGTTGGGACAGCGCATCCAGGAATTCGCATCGATGGCGGGTTTCGCCGTCGTCATCTGCCTTATGGTCTTTGCGACGTGGAACGATCTGGTGCAATTGCAGGTCTTCCAGTGGGTCGGCTCTTTGGTTGGCTGAACGAAACAAGAAGTACGGATAAACCGTCACGGTGGGAGCAGGGGTTGCAAGGACCTAAGATAACTCTGAAGGGCGCGCTGCGTGCCTGCCTGACCGCCGCCCTTCTCGCGGTTCCCGCCGCCATTTCCGGCGTTTCAAATCCGTTTCTCGCCGTCCCGGCCGCGGCCCAGCAACAAGAGATCATTCAGGAGATCCGTGTCGAAGGGGCCCAACGCATCGATCCGTCCACGGTGGTGTCCTATCTGGTGGTCGAACCGGGCGACGCGTTCAATGCGCGCACCATCGACCGGTCCCTGAAGCGGCTCTTCGCGACCGGGCTGTTCGCGGATGTGAGCTTCCAAAAGGACGGCGGGGCCCTGGTGGTTCGGGTCGTGGAAAACCCGATCATCAACCGTATCGCTTTCGAAGGAGCGCAGCGGGTCACGGCCGCCGATCTCGAATCCGAGATCTCCTTGCGGCCGCGTGTCGTCTACACCCGGACCAAGATCCAGAACGATGTTCAGCGCATCATCGACATCTACCGCCAATCGGGCCGGTTCGGCGTCACGGTGGAGCCGAAGATCATCCAGTTGCCGCAGAACCGGATCGATGTGGTGTTCGAGATTGACGAGGGGAGCCGGACCAAGATCCGGCGGATCACCTTCATCGGCAACCGCGCCCATTCCGACGGCGCTCTGCGGGACGTTATCAGTACGAAGGAATCGGCGTTCTATCGGTTCCTGTCCACCGCGGATGCCTATGACCCCGATCGCTTGACCTTCGACCGCGAACTGCTGCGCAGATACTATCTGTCCGACGGTTACGCCGACTTCAAGACAGTCTCCGCCGTGGCGGAACTGGCGCCGGACCGGGAGGCCTTCTTCATCACCTTCACGGTGGAGGAGGGGCTGCGATACCGCTTTGGCGAGACCACTATCGAGACGACCTTGCCGGATTTCGATCCGGAGACGCTCCGTGAGTCGATCGAGTACGAGCCGGACGACGTCTATGACGCCGATGCGATCGAAGAGGCGATCCAACAGATGGTCGACGAGTTGGGCAACCTCGGATACGCCTTCGTCGATATCGAGCCGCAGATCACCCGGAACGCGGACGACCAGACAATCGACATCGTGTTCCAGGTGCGAGAGGGCCCGCGGGTCTTTGTCGAGGCGATCAACATCAACGGCAATGTACGGACCCACGACCGGGTCATCCGTCGGGAATTCCGGGTCGCCGAAGGCGATGCGTTCAACGCGGCCAAGCTGCGCCGGTCGGAAACGAGAATTCGCAATCTCGGGTTCTTCGCCGATGTGAGGGTCGATCGCCGGCAGGGCAGCGTGACCGATCGGACGGTGATCGATGTCAATGTGGAGGAGCAGTCGACCGGGGAGATCAGCTTCGGCATCGGGTTCTCATCCGCGGACTCCGTGCTCGGCAATGTCAGCCTCAGGGAACGCAATCTGCTTGGCCTGGGTAAAGATATCCGCGTGAATTTCTCGCTCTCGACCCGCGTGCAGCAGTTCGATGTGTCCTACACGGAACCCTATTTCCTGGAGCGAGATGTCGCGGCGGGGATCGACGTGTTCAACTTCGCCCGGGACCAGCAGGACGAAAGCTCCTTCGACATCGAACGGACCGGTTTCGGATTGCGGGCGCGCTATCGGCTGACGGAGCATCTCAGCCAGTCCGTCGGTTATGGTTTGCGTCAGGTCACGATCAGCGATGTCGGTCCCGACGCGTCGGTCTTCGTCCAGGAACAGGAAGGCGAGACGGTGGTCTCGTCGATCACCCAAAGGCTGACCTATGACCGACGGGATAGCGCGCGGGACCCGTCTTCCGGCTATATCCTCCGACTTGAGAATGAATTCGCGGGGCTGGGTGGCGACGCGTTCGTCAGTACAGAGGTCTCAGCCGGCTATTACATTCCCATCGCCGAGGATTATGTTCTCGGGTTCAACGGTCAGGTGGGGCATGTTTTCGGCTATAACGGCGATAACGTCGGCATCTCGAACCGCTTCTTCATCGGCGGCCAGTCGCTCCGCGGTTTCGAGGAATCGGGGATTGGTCCACGAGTCTTCAACTCTGGCGACCCGACACGGGACGATGCGCTCGGGGGCAATACCTTCTATACTGGAAGCGTCGAGTTGCAGTTTCCCCTGGGGCTCAGCGATGAGCTGGGTCTGACAGGTCTCGCCTTTGTCGATGCGGGGTCTCTTTTCGATGTGGAGACCTCGACCGTGGGGTCGACTGTTCCGCCCGGGTTGACGACGCCGGATGAGATCTTGGACGAATCGAGTATCCGGCTGGCCGGCGGTGTCGGGCTTGTGTGGCGATCGCCATTGGGGCCATTGCGCTTGGAATTCTCGGAGGCCATCCTGAAGGAAGACTTCGATCAGACGGAAACATTCCGCTTCAGTTTCGGAACGAGGTTCTAGCATGAAGTCCATTTTCTTCTTCTTCGCGGGCCTGTTCATCGCCCTGGCCGCTATCGCGTCGCCGCCTGCCTGGGCGCAGGATGGTGGCGGATTCCCGCCGGCCGTCGTGGCGATTGTCGATATGCAGGGGATTCTGAGGCAGGCCGACGCCGCCCGCAGCATTCGCGAACAGATCGAGGCCAAGCGCGAGGCCTATGGAGCAGACGCCCGGCAGCAGGAAGAAGCCCTGAAGCAGGATGAACAGGCGTTGCTGCAGCAGCGCTCGATTCTCTCGCAGGAGGCCTTCAATCAGCGCCGGCAGGAGTTCCAGCGCAAGGTTCAGGACTTCCAGCGGTTCGTTCAGGTCCGGACCCGCCAACTGGACCAGGGCTTCTCGGCCTCTATGGAACAGGTGCGCGAGGTTCTGATCGAGGTTATCGCCGAGATCGTTCGGGAAAAGGGCATCAACATCGTGGTCGGCAAGGGTACCATCGTCATCGCTGACACGCAGTTGGACATCTCGCGCGATGCCCTTGAGCGGCTCAATGGCCGACTGCAGCGGGTCGCGGTGGAACTCCCGCCGCTCGCCGACGTCACTGCCCAACCCTCCTCGCAATGAGAGAGGCGGCCGGCCAGCGGGACAAGCTAGCCGGCGCGATTTTTTGGGCAGTGTGAACAGCCGGGCAACTGGATCACCGGCAAGTCTGATTGGAAGGTCGTCCCTTGGCTGATTCCCGTTTCTTCACCGCAAATGGTCCGTTCACGCTCGAGCATATCCTCGCCGTGACGGGGGCCACCCCCGGCGCCGACTTGGTCGACCCGCAACGGTCCTTTATCGATGTGAAACCCCTTGAAGCCGCCGGTCCCGAGGACGTCGCCTTTCTTGAGAACCGGAAATATGTCGACGCCTTCGCGCGTACGCAGGCCGGGGCGGCCTTTGTCAGCGCCGATCTCGCCGACCGGGCGCCGGCGGGGCTTATCCCCTTGATTTGTGAGCGCCCTCGGCGGGCCTTCGTCGCCCTGGCGCAGGCCTTCTATCCCACAGAACGGCCCGCTCCCGCCATCGACGAAACGGCACGGATCGATCCTTCCGCCGAGATCGGAAAGGACGTCACCATCGAGCCCCATGCCGTGATCGGACCGCGGGCCGAGATCGGGGACCGGGCCTGGATCGGGCCGGGTGTGATGATCGATGCGGGAACGGTGATCGGCGCGGACACCAGCATCGGGGCCAATGCCTACATCGGCTACAGCATCGTTGGTGAACGGGTCCAGATTCAGCCCGGCGCGCAGATCGGCCGCCCGGGATTCGGGTTCGAACGGGACGATCAGGGGCCGCTGAAACTGCCCCATATCGGCCGGGTCATCATCGGCGACGACGTGGAAATCGGCTGCAATACAACCGTGGACCGGGGCAATAGCGGCGATACGACCATCGGCGCCGGCACGATGATAGACAACCTGGTCATGATCGCCCATAACGTAACGATTGGAAAAGGTTGCACAATCGTCTCCCAGGTCGGTATCGCCGGATCGTCTAAGATCGGCGACTACAGCATCCTGGCGGGACAGGTCGGTGTGGCGAATCACGTGACCATCGGCAAAGGGGTGATCCTCGCCGCGAAATCCGGGGTCGCATCGGATATTCCGGACGGCGCCGTCATGGGTGGCAGTCCGGCCGTACCGATCCGCGAGTGGCGCCGGCAGATCGCCATCCAAAAGGCTCAAGGCCGGGGCAGCAAGGGCGAAAGTAAGAGGTAACGAGACCCGATGACACTGTCAGAAGAGCAAAAATCAGAGACCGGGAAGGAAGTCGACGTTCTAAAGGCGGCGGACGTGATGCGGGTCATGGAGATGATCCCGCACCGTTATCCCTTTCTGCTGATCGACAAGATGGTGGATATCGTCCCCGGTGAGAGTGCGGTCGGTATCAAGAACGTCACCATCAACGAGGGCTTCTTCCAAGGCCATTTCCCCCGAGAGCCGGTCATGCCCGGCGTGCTGATCATCGAATCCATGGCCCAGACGGCGGGCTGTCTGGTCGTCCACACCTTGGGCAAGGAGAGCGAGGGCAAGCTGGTCTACTTCATGTCCGTCGACAAGGCGCGCTTCCGTAAGCCGGTGGTGCCGGGCGATCAACTGCATGTGCACGTTAAAAAGGTCCAGAATCGCGGGCCGGTCTGGAAGTTCGAAGGCAAGGTGATGGTCGACGGCAAGGTGGTGGCCGAAGCCTCCTACGCCGCCATGATCATGGACAAATAGCGCGCGACCGTGGGGCAACGAAAAGGGGCAGACAGCATGGCGTTCATTCATCCGACGGCCATCATCGAGACCGGTGCCACGCTCGCCAGCGGGGCCCATGTCGGCCCGTTCTGCGTCGTCGGGAAGGACGTGACCATCGAGACGGGGGTCAAGTTGCACTCCCACGTGGTGCTGGGGGGCATCACGCATATCGGCGCCAATACCGAGGTCTATCCCTTCGCCTCGCTGGGCCTCGCCCCCCAGGATCTCAAATACGCGGGTGAGCCCTCCCGGCTCGAGATCGGCGAGAACAACACGATCCGCGAGCATGTCACCATGAACCCCGGCACCGAGGGTGGTGGCATGCTGACGAAGGTTGGCGACAATTGCCTGTTCATGGTCGGGGCCCATGTCGCCCATGACTGCCATATCGGCAACAACGTCATCCTGGCGAACAACGCCACGATCGCGGGCCATGTGGTGATCGAGGATTACGCGATCATCGGCGGGCTGTCGGCTATCCATCAGTTTTGCCGGATCGGCCGGCACGCGATGGTCGGCGGCATGTCCGGCGTGGAGCGGGATGTCATTCCCTATGGATCCGTGATGGGCGACCGGGCCCGTCTCGCCGGCCTCAACCTCGTCGGGTTGAAACGTCGCCAGTTCGAGCGGGAGACGATCGATCACCTGCGTGCCGCCTATCGGCTGCTGTTCGCGGAAGAGGGCACCCTGAAGGAACGGGTGGAGACGGTCTCCGGCATGTTCACCGGCAATGAGCCGATCGACGAGATTCTCGGTTTCGTGGGGGCCAAGACCAGCCGGGGGATCTGCCTCCCGACCCAGACCGGCGGGACCGACTCGGGGTCCAATGGCAACGGCAAGTAACCGGGCAGAACCGTCCGGCCGCCTGGGCATCATCGCCGGCGGTGGCTCCATTCCGCGCAAGCTCTATGACGAAGCGACCGCCCAGGGCCGAAACCCCTATCTCGTCGCTCTGGTCAATCAGGCGCTGCCTTCCGAAATCGGCGACATCGCCGATTCCTGGATCCGGCTCGGGCAGGGTGGGCAGGGCCTCGTCCTGTTGCGCGAGGCCGGTGTGACCGATTTGATCATGGCGGGACCGGTCCGGCGGCCGACCCTCGCGGAACTGCGGCCGGACGGCAGAACGGCGAAATTCGTCGCCAAGGCGGGACGCCGGTTTCTCATGGGCGACGATAGCTTGTTGCGGGCGGTGATCGAAGAATTGGAGGCCGAAGGATTCAGGGTCCATGAACCGCACCGGATCCTCGGCGATCTCCTGGCGCCCCAGGGAACGCTCACCAAGGCGAAGCCGGGCGCGGAGGATTGGGACGACATCCGCCGCGGAATCGCCGTGGTCGAGGGGCTGTCGGCCCTGGACATCGGTCAGGGCTGTGTCGTCCAGCGGGGCATCGTCTTGGCCGTCGAAGCGGCCGAGGGGACCGACCGGATGATCGCCCGCTGTCCCGATGTGCTGCGGGAGGGCGGGGGCGGTGTCTTGGTGAAGCTTTGCAAGACCGGGCAGGAGACCCGCGCCGATATGCCGACCATCGGGCCGGAGACTGTCCGCGCGGCGGCGGCCGCTGGCCTTGCCGGGATCGCCTTCGAGGCGGCCGGCGCCTGGTTGGTCGACCGGGATGAAGCCATCGCGGATGCGGACCGGCTGGGTGTTTTTCTGTCTGGGGTCGATCCGGTGGATGTGAAGGCGCGGGGGAGGTAGCCGCCATGCCCGGTGAGGTGCCCCTGGTCTACATCATCGCGGGTGAGGCGTCCGGGGACGTTCTCGGCGGCCGCGTGATCGAGGCGCTGAAAGAGGAAACCGGCGGAGAGATCGCCTTTCGTGGTATCGGCGGACCCAGGATGGCCGAGACTGGCCTGAAGAGCCGGGTACCGATGTCCGATCTGTCGGTCATGGGGCTGGTGGAGGTGCTGCCGCATATCCGCACTCTCAGCCGTCACATCCGGGAGACCGTCGCCGACATCGAGGCTACCCGGCCCGATATCCTGGTGACGATCGATTCGCCGGGTTTCTGCCACCGCGTCAGCCAGGCGTTGCGCAAGACGGCGACCGGCCGTGAGCTTAAAATCGTTCATTATGTGGCCCCCACCGTCTGGGCCTGGAAGCCGAAACGGGCCGAGAAGATCGCACGCTTTCTGGACCGTCTGCTTGTCATCCTGCCTTTCGAGCCGCCCTATTTCGAAAAGCACGGGCTGGATACGGTCTTTGTCGGCCATTCGGCCGTGGAACCGCCGGCCGCCGGCCCGGCCGAGATTCGGGATTTTCAGCGCGATGTCGGAGGGCGGCCGGTGATGCTGATCCTGCCGGGGAGCCGCAAGGGCGAGGTCGGCCGATTGCTGCCGCTGTTTCTCGGTGCCTATGATCGGATCAAGGAGCGGCATGCCGATCTGAGCGGGGTCATTCCGGCGGTCGAGGCGGTTGAGGACGTGATCCGGGCCCAAATCGGCGACCGGGATATCGCCATTGTTTCCCATGAGATGAAGCCGTTGGCCTTCGGGGCGGGGGACGTGGCGCTCGCGGCGGGCGGGACGGCGATCCTCGAACTGGTCCTCGCCGGCGTCCCGACGGTCGCCGCCTACCGCGTCTCGCCGCTCTCGGCCTTTCTGGTGCGAAGGCTCCTGACGATCACGAGATACAGCCTGCCCAACATCGTCCTCGACCGTGACGTGGTGCCGGAGATCTATCAGGACGGATTGACGGCCGGACGGTTGGCGGAGGAGGTGACCCTGCTTCTCGACAATCACGCCGCGGCCGAGGCGCAACGGACGGCAGGGCGCGAATTGCGTCGTGTTCTCGGCGGCGACGATCCGCTCACGCCGTCGCAAAAGGCGGCCCGGGCGGTCCTGGAACTGCTCGAAAAAAAACCCTCCCCCGCATAGCCCAGAGCAAGGCCGGCGGGAGAGGGTTTTGATCGGACCGTCTATTGGATCCGGCGACGATTAGCGCTTATCGAGGGCGATGAACTCCCGCGGGCCATAGCCCGTGTAGAGCTGGCGCGGCCGGCCGATCTTCTGGGTCGGGTCGACGATCATCTCGTTCCACTGGGCGATCCAGCCCGTGGTCCGGGCCAGGGCGAACAGCACGGTGAACATCGAGACCGGGAAGCCCATGGCACGCAGGATGATGCCCGAATAGAAGTCGACATTCGGATAGAGCTTCCGCTCGACGAAGTACTCGTCCTCAAGAGCGATCCGCTCCAGTTCCATCGCCATCTTCAGGGCCTCGTCCTGGATCCCGAGATCGTTCAGAACCTCATGAGCGGCGGCCCTGAGAACCTTGGCGCGCGGGTCGAAGTTCTTGTAGACGCGGTGTCCGAAGCCCATCAGACGGAACGGGTCGTCCTTGTCCTTGGCCTTCTTCACATATTCCGGGATGCGATCGACGCTGCCGATTTCGCTCAGCATGTTGAGCACGGCCTCGTTGGCACCGCCATGGGACGGACCCCAAAGCGAGGCGACACCGGCGGCGATACAGGCGAACGGGTTGGCCCCGGACGACCCGGCCAGGCGAACGGTCGAGGTCGACGCGTTCTGCTCGTGATCGGCGTGCAGGATGAAGATCTTGTTGAGCGCCTTGGCGACAATCGGGTTGATCTTATAGTCCTCACACGGCACCGCGAAGGTCATGTAGAGGAAATTCTCCGCATAATTCAGATCGTTACGCGGATAGATGAAGGGCTGGCCCACCGAATATTTGTAGGCCATCGCGGCGATGGTCGGCATCTTGGCGATGATGCGGTGCGTCGCGATCATGCGCTGATGCGCGTCGTTGATATCGGTCGAGTCGTGATAGAAGGCCGACATCGCCCCGGTCACACCGCACGCGATGGCCATCGGGTGGGCGTCGCGCCGGAACCCGCGGTAGAAGTTGGCCATCTGTTCGTGGATCATCGTGTGATAGGTGATGTCCGACTCGAACTTGGTTTTCTGGTCCGGGGTCGGCAGTTCGCCGTGATTCAAGAGATAGGCGACCTCGAGAAAGTCGCAGTTCTCGGCCAAATCCTCAATGCCGTAGCCACGATGGAGCAGAACGCCCTCGTCGCCATCGATATAGGTGATTTTAGATTCACAAGACGCGGTCGAAACGAAACCGGGATCATAGGTGAAATTGCCGGTATTTCCGTAGAGCTTCCGGATATCGATCACACTGGGCCCGAGCGTCCCGTCCATCACCGGATATTCGGACTGGTCCCCACCTTTGTGGAGGCTAACCGACTTGGTTGTATCGCTCATCTGCATACTCCTTAACGAATGCGATGGTTCGGTGTTCTCCCAACCTCCATCGCCTTGACCGGACCGGCGGTTGGCCGGACCGAATTCCTCCCGTGTCCCGGGCCGTCAGGCCGCCGGGCTTTCCCGTCCGATGCGGCCTTCGATCGCCGCCGTCATCCGGGCCAGTGTTTCTTCCTTGCCCAACACGCCCAGCATCTCGAAGAGCGCGGGCGAGGCCATGGTGCCCGACACGGCCGCCCGAAGCGGCTGGGCCACGGCCCCGAATTTCATGCCTTCCGCTTCGACGAAGCCGCGCACGGCGGCCTCGGCCGCCTCTTCGGACCAGGCGTCGACGCCGGACAGCACGCCAGCCAGTGCGCCGAGGACCTTCCTGCCCTCCTCGGACAGCGCCTTGGCGGCTTTCTTGTCGAGGGGTAGGGGCAGGCTGTCGACATAGAAGAGAGACCCCTCGGCGAGCTCGATCAGGGTCTTCGCCCGCTGCTTGAGGCCGTCCATGCCGGCGAGTAGCCGTGTCTTGTCCGCCGCCGTCAACGACCTGGACAGCAGCCTTTCCAGGCGCGGGGCAATAAGGTCGAGCAGCCGACCGTTGTCGGCTTCCTTGATGTAATGGGCGTTGAGAGAATCGAGTTTCGCCAGATCGAACCGGGCGGCACTCTTGCCGACCCCGTCCAGGTCGAACCAGTCGATCGCCTGATCGGTCGAAATGATCTCGTCGTCCCCATGGGACCAGCCGAGCCGCAACAGATAGTTCCGCATCGCCTCCGGCAGATAGCCGAGGCGGTCGTATTCGTCGACCCCGATGGCGCCGTGGCGCTTCGACATCTTGGCGCCGTCCTGGCCGTGGATCAGCGGGACATGGGCGAAGGTCGGCACATCATAGCCGAGCGCCTGGAATAGCTGGGTCTGCCGGAAGGCGTTGTTGGTGTGGTCGTCGCCCCGGACGACATGGGTCACGCCCATATCGTGGTCGTCCACCACCACGGCCAGCATGTAGGTCGGGGTGCCGTCGGCGCGCAGCAGGACGAAGTCGTCGAGCTCGCTGTTTTGGACCGTGATTTCGCCCTGGACCCGGTCGACGATCGTCGTTGCGCCCTCGGTCGGGGCCTTCAGGCGGATGACGGGCTTCGTGTCTTTCGGCGCCTCGTCCGGATGACGGTCGCGCCAGCGGCGGTCGTATTTCGGGGATCGGCCCTCGGCAAGGGCCTTTTCGCGCATCTCGGTCAACTCGTCGGGGCTGGCGAAACAGAAATAGGCCTTTCCCTCCTCGACCAGGCGGTGGGCCTCGGCGGCGTGGCGTTCCTGGCGGGAAAACTGGAAGACCGGTTCGCCGTCCCAATCGAGGCCGAGCCAGGTGAGGCCGTGAAGCAGCGCGTCGACCGCTTCCTGGGTCGAGCGCGCCCGGTCGGTATCTTCGATGCGCAGCAAAAAGGTGCCGCCATGATGGCGGGCATAGAGCCAGTTGAACAGCGCCGTGCGGGCGCCGCCGATGTGCAAAAAACCTGTCGGTGAGGGGGCAAACCGGGTCACCACAGCCATGCGCGAAACATCCTAACCTACGGTACGTTCGGGCGAATTCGACTGAGGTGCTCCCGACCAAACCCGCCGCCCGCAGGGGATGTAGCACAGACGCCCCGGCTCACAAAGCCTGCTAATATTGCAGGCGCGAAGGTGAAGGCCGGAAGACCGGTGAAGGTTCTTTTCCCTCGTCGGCCGCGAGGTCGGCGTTAGACTGGTTCCATGAGGGCTTTTCACGCAATCGGTGTGGGGGATCTGTTCTACGGTCGGGCGGCCGTTCTGATGCCCATTGCCATGATGTTCGGGATCGGGGGCTATTTCTGGCTGCCTGCGGAACCACCCCTCTGGGCGGCCGGGCTCGGACTTGCCGCCGTGGCCGGTCTGGCAGCGGTCGGCATCCGCCGGGCCGGGTGGCCGTCCCTCGTTTTGATCCTGGTCGCCATGGGCATTCTCGGCGCCAGTGCCGCGGTGCTCCGCACGCAGTGGGTGGCGGCACCGGTCGTGGCGGAGCAGTTGGAGCCACGCGTGATCTATGGGCGACTGCTGGCCGTCGACCGGGGCGCGTCGCGGCCCCGCATCCTCCTGGACCGGCTCTGGGTGGCGGGGCTCACGCCGGAGGAGACCCCGAAACGGATCCGCCTGACGACGTCCGGCGAGATCCCGGCGGTCGGGACACGGCTCAGGGTCTATGCGGTGCTGCGCCCGCCTGGGCCTCCGGTGGCGCCGGGCGCGTTCGATTTCCGCCGCTATTCCTATTTCCGTCAGATCGGCGCCGTTGGGTGGACCCTGGGCGCCCCGAGATTGGACGCCGCGGCCCCGGAGACGGCGGCCGAAAGCATGCAAAGCGCCATCGGGCGACTACGGGACGGGCTCTCCCAGCGGATCCAGGAGCGGATCGGCGGCGCCGGCGGGGCGGTCGCGGCGGCATTACTCGTCGGCGACCGGGCCGGTATCCCGCGCGCCGACCTGGAGGTGATCCGGGCCAGCGGGCTAGCCCATTTGCTGGCGATTTCCGGGCTTCATATGGCGCTGGTCATCACGGCGATCATGTTTGTCTTCAGGGCCGGGCTTCCCTGGTTGCCGACTCTGGGCGAGCGCTTTCCGACCAAGAAGGTCTCCGCCGCCATCGCCTTTGTGGCCGGGGCGGGATATCTCGTCCTCACCGGGGCACCGGTCTCGGCCCAGCGGGCCTTCATCATGGCGGGGCTGGTGCTGGTGGCGATCCTGCTCGACCGGAAGGCGATTTCCCTGCGCCTTGTGGCTCTGGCGGCGGTCATCGTGCTGTTGCTGGCGCCCGAAAGTCTTGTCGAACCGTCTTTTCAGATGTCCTTCGCCGCCACGGCCGCCCTGGTCGCCGCCTATGAACGGTATGGCCAGCGGGTACGCCTGACGGTCGGGCGGGATCCGTCGGGGGGCGTGGGCGCGGTCCCGCGGGCCGTCGCCGCCTACGCGGTCGGGCTCGCCTTTTCGTCCTTTGTCGCCATCGTCTCCACCGCGCCGATCGCGGCCTGGCATTTCCATCATTTTCCGCTGTTCGGCCTGCCGGCCAACATGTTGGCGGTTCCGATCGTCGGCCTGTGGGTCATGCCCCTGGGCCTGATGGCCCTGGCGCTGACCCCGCTCGGCTGGGAGGGCCCGTTCCTCCATCTGATGGGCTTCGGGATCGGGCTGGTGCTGGACATCGCCTGGTGGATCGGCGGCCGGCCCGACGCGGTCCTGAAGATTCCGGCGGCGCCGCCGTTGAGCCTCGTCCTCTGGTGCGTCGGTGGCGGACTGTTTCTGTTGGCCGGGCTATGGGGCAGGCGTCTGTCGATCCTCCCGGCCGCCGCCGCGATGGCGCTCGCCTTTCTGCCGTCGCCGCCGGACGCCCTGGTCGACGGAAGCGGCCGGCTAGCGGGCTTACGTCTTCCCGACGGCTATCACCTGACCAGCACACGTTCGGGCCGGTTCGCCGCCCGGCAATGGAGCGAGCGGGCGGCGGTGGAGGGCGGCGGCGGACTGCCGCCCGGTACGGGCACGGTGCATGGGACACACGGCATGATCTCCTGCCAGCCGAGCCGATGCCGTTTGGAGAAGGATGGATGGCGGATCGATCTGGTGCGTCACGCGGCGGGGCTGCGCAGGGCCTGTGCGGAGGCCGATGCCGTTATCGCCCTGATGACCGTCCGCATGGCCTGCCAGCGTCCCCTGGTCATAGACAGACCGATTCTGGACAGCGAGGGGGCCGTCGGCCTCTGGATCGACCCGGACAAGGGCATCGTCGTCCGCTCGGTGCACCGGACCGTCGGCGACCGGCCCTGGACCTATTGAGACTGGCCGTGGCGGAGGGGGAAGGAGGCGGGATCGGTCCAGGCGGATCAGTATTGACGGATGAGACCGACCAGGCGTCCCTGCACCTTGACGCGGGCTTCCGGGAAGATCTGGGTTTCATAGGCCGGATTGGCCGGCTTCAGGGCGATTCGGCCGTCCTGGCGATGCCAGTATTTCAGGGTCGCTTCCTCGCCGTCGACCAGGGCGACGACGATGGTGCCGTTATCCGCCGCCTCGCAGGGATTGATAATGACCGTGTCGCCGTCGTTTATCCCGGCTTCGATCATCGAATCGCCGTCCACCTCCAACGCGTAATGGGTCCCCCGGCCGACCATGCTGGACGGGATGTCGACCGTCCGGTTCGGGTCCTGTAGCGCCTCGATCGGCGTGCCGGCGGCGATCTTGCCATAGAGCGGCAGGGCGATGGCCTGGCTGGCCTCGACCGCGGCGTCCGCATTGCGGGCGATCTTGGGACCCGCGAAATTGCCCGGGATCACATTGGGCTGGAAGCCGGCGCCCCGCTTGTCGGACGGTACCGAGGGATGGGTCGCCGCGGTGGTCTCCGGCATCCGGATGACCTCCAGCGCGCGGGCCTTGTGGGGCAGGCGGCGGATGAAGCCCCGTTCCTCAAGACCGCTGATCAGGCGGTGGATGCCCGATTTCGATTTGAGATTGAGCGCGTCCTTCATCTCGTCGAAGGAGGGGGAGACTCCGTCGGCCTCCAGGCGTTCGTTGATGAAGGTGAGGAGTTCTTTTTGCTTTTTGGTCAGCATCGCGCCCGGTCCCGCCTTTTGTTTCGCTTTTCCACGTTGGGTTTAGCGGCTTTTCCTATTTCTGTTCCAAGCATAGAACGAATTAGGAACAATCACAATCTGTTTTGTGTTTGTTCCATTAACTTGTTCGTCTGGGGGCCGGGGAATTTAGAAGCGGAGGCTTCCGGCCGCGAAGTCGATATAGCGCACGGGGTCCCCGGCCTTTTTCGCCGGATCGTGTGGGTATCTGACCACAAGACAGTCCGCCGAGGCGAAGCGCGAGAATTGCGAGCTGTCCTGCTTCAGATAGGGGGTGGCGACGAGCTGCCCCTGGCCGTCCGGCTCCAGGGTCGCCCGCATGAAGTCCTGCCGATCGCCATTGGGCCCGAGATCGACCCCGAGCACGGCCGGTTTCAGCGGATCGGCCTTGGCATGCTGGCCAACCAGGGCCGCCAGGGCCGGGCGGGCGAAGATCAGCGCGCAGACCGCGGCGGAGACCGGGTTTCCGGGCAGACCGATCAGCGGGGTGCGGCGGCCGGCGGGGCCGTCCAGGGTCGCCATCATCAACGGCTTGCCGGGCCGCATGGCGATCTTCCAGAAATCGATGTCGGCGCCGACGGCCTGCAGCGCCTTGTGGACGAGGTCGTGGTCGCCGACGGATGCCCCGCCGGTGGTGAGGACGAGATCCGCCGCCGACGCTCCGGCGATCTTCGCCTTGAGGTCGGCCATGTCGTCGCGCGCGATCGGCAGGATCTGCGGCAAGCCGCCGGCGACCGTGACGAAGGCGGCGAGCGCGATGGCGTTGGAGCTTACGATATGGCCGTCGGGAAGCGGATCGCCCGGACGGACGATCTCGTCGCCGGTCGCCAGGATCGCGACCCTCGGGCGGCGCCGGACCACCAGCCAGATCACGTTCATCGCGGCGGCGAGGCCGATATCCCGGGCGGTCAGCGTGTGCCCGGCCTTGAGCATAACCTCGCCCTCGGCAAAATCGAGGCCGGCCTTGCGCACCCATTCGCCGGGTTTCGGCGTTTGCGTCAGGGTGATCGCCCCGTCGGCCGGGATCGTGTTCTCCTGGATGACGATGGTATCCGATGCGGCCGGCATCAGGCCGCCGGTGAAGATTCGCACGGCTTCGCCCGGGCCCACCCGGCCATCGAAGGGGCGGCCCGCCGGGGCTTCGCCGATCACTTTCAGGACCGCGCCCTCGCCGAGCCCGTCGGCGATCACCGCATAGCCGTCCATGGCCGACACCGCGGCGGGCGGCTGTGTGCGCCGGGCCGCGACATCCTCGGCCAGGACCCGGCCGATGGCGTCGGTCAAGGCCACATCCTCGGTCTCCACCGGATCGATCAGGGCGATGATCCGTTCCCGCGCCTCTTCGACGGACATCAAGGGCTTGCTCATGCCGAAGAGTCCTCGTCGGGCCGCCATTCCCCGGACTTGCCGCCGGCTTTGTGAACCAGGCGGATATCTCCGATCCGGATCCCCCGGTCGACCGCCTTGACCATGTCGTACACCGTCAACGCCGCGACGGAGACCGCCGTCATCGCCTCCATCTCGACCCCGGTCCGGCCGGCGAGTTTGCAGGTCGCGACGATCTCCACCCGGGCCGGGTCGGTCAGACAGGTCAGATCGACGGTGACGGAGGTCAGGGGCAGGGGATGACACAGCGGGATCAGGTCGTCGGTCTTCTTCGCGGCCATGATTCCGGCGAGGCGGGCAACGGCCAGGACATCGCCCTTTTTCGCCTCGCCCTTGACGATGCGGGTCAGCGTTTCGGGCTGCATATAGACATAGCCGCGGGCGGTCGCGGTCCGCTCCGTGACGGCCTTCCCGCCGACATCGACCATATGGGCGTCGCCCTTGGCGTCGAAATGAGTGAGCGGCGAATCGTTCTTATAGGTCATGCGCTGGCCCGTTCGGCTGCGGGTTTGGCCAGGATGGCCCGTGTGGCGGCGGTCACGTCTTCCTGACGCATCAGGCTCTCGCCGATCAGGAAGGTCCGGGCCCCGACGGATTCCATGCGGGCGAGGTCCTCCGGCGTGTAGAGGCCGCTCTCGCAGACCAGAATCCGGTCGGGAGGAACTCGTCTCGAAAGCTCCACCGTTGTCTCAAGAGAAACATCCAACGTCTTGAGATTTCGGTTGTTTATCCCTAGAAGCGGAGATTTCAGATGAAGCGCCCGATCCAGTTCTTCGCCGTCATGGACCTCGACCAGAACGTCCATCCCGAGGTCGATCGCCGCATCTTCCAGCGTCCTGGCCTCCGCGTCGCTCAGGGCCGCCATGATCAGAAGGATGCAATCGGCGCCGAGAACCCGGGCCTCGGTCACCTGATAGGGATCGAGCATGAAATCCTTGCGCAGTGCCGGCAGGGAGACCGCCGCGCGGGCCGCGGTCAGATAGTCGTCCCGGCCCTGGAAATAGGGCGCGTCGGTCAAGACCGAGAGACAGGCGGCCCCGCCGGCCTGATAGGCCTTGGCGAGGCTCGGCGGATCGAAGTCGGCCCGGATCAGGCCCTTGGACGGGCTCGCCTTCTTGATCTCCGCGATCAGGGCATAGTCTCCGGATGCGTGCTTGGCCCGCAGCGCCTTCACGAACCCGCGCGGCTTCTCCACATCCTGGAGGGCGGCGCGGAGGTCCGTCTCGGACCGGCGGGCTTTGCAGGCGGCGATATGGTCGCGCTTGTCGGCGCAGATCTTCGCGAGCACGTCGCTCATGCCTGACGCTCCCCGGTGATTGCGATGAGTTTGGCCAGGGCCTGCTTGGCGGCCCCGCCGTCGATCGACTTGGCGGCCAGGGCGACGCCTTCCTTGAGGTCCACCGCCTTACCCGCGACCACCAGCACGCCCGCCGCGTTCAGCAGTGTGATATCGCGATAGGCCCCGGTCTCCCCGTCCAAAAGCCGCTTGAGGGCCGCCGCGTTATGCACCGGATCGCCGCCCTTGAGATCCTCGGGCTTGGCCTTGGGAAGGCCGGCGTCCTCGGGGGTCACCTCGAATTCCCGAATGGTGCCGTTCGCCAATTCGACCACATGGGTCACACCCGTGGTGGTCATTTCATCGAGCCCGTCGGAGCCGTGGACGACCCAGGCCTTCTCGCTGCCGAGCTTGCCGAGCGCCTCCGCCATCGGGCGGATGATGTCCTTGGAAAAACAGCCGATAAGCTGACGTTTCACATAGCCTGGGTTGGTCAACGGGCCGAGCATGTTGAAGACGGTGCGGGTCCCCAATTCCTTCCGAGCGCCCATCACATGGGCGACGGCCTTGTGGTGGCGCGGGGCCATCAGGAAGCCGACATTCGCCTCCGCCATGGCACGCTCGACCTGCTCCATCGGGCAATCGATGTCGACGCCGAGTTGGCCGAGGACATCCGCCCCGCCGGATTTCGACGTCAGCGAGCGGTTGCCGTGCTTGGCGACCGGCACGCCCGCGCCCGCCACAACGAGGGCGACGGCGGTGGAGACGTTGTAGGTACCCGACTGGTCGCCGCCGGTGCCGCAACTGTCGACCGCGCCGTCCGGAGCGGTCACCTTGACCGCCTTGTCGCGCATCACCCGTGCGGCGGCCGTGATCTCGTCCACCGTTTCGCCCCGGACCCTGAGCGCCATCAGGAAGGCGCCGATCTGGGCGTCCGTGGCCCCGCCGGACATGATGATGTCGAAGGCCTGCTCCGCCTCCGCTTCGGTAAGCGGCCGACCCGTCGCCGCGATATCCAGCAGCGGTTTGAGGGCGTCTTTAGACATGTTTCTTCCCGGTTCTTTTCGAGAGGTGGACCTTTTTCGCAGGATTAGCCTGTCAGCCGGGGGCGTGCAAGCGTCCCGCAAGCCGCATGATCCCCCGCACTTCCATATTTTGAGGATGGGCGCCAAGGGCAACTCAAGATACAGTATCTCCATGGCAAAGCAGCGCTCGACAAAGAAAGCCGAGAAGGACACCGACGGCGGATTGTCCACCCGGATGGTCTATGGCGCGGGCGCGTTGTTCGTGTTCGGCGTCGGGATCGCCCTGGGCAGCCTTCTGACCGGACCCCAATCCCCTCGCACCGAAGTGCCGCGGACCGAAATCGCCGCTGCTGAGGCACCCGCGGACAGGAGCGATGATCCATCAAGCGCGTCCGGTACGGCCGCCGGCATACCCCTGTCCCAAGCCTTCCGTTCGCCGCTGACTTCGCAAGAGCGGAACACAGCGACCGAACCGACGGATATTCCCAAGATCGTCGTTGCCGAACCCGCCATCGCTTCCCCGCCGCCGGAGACCGTCGCGCCGGCGCCGCTTCCGGTACCGCCGGCACGCGCCGCGCGGGAAGGCAAACCGATGATCGCCATTGTCATCGACGATATGGGGGTGGCGAAGGCCCGCTCGGCCAAGGCGGCGGCGTTGCCGGGACCCCTGACGCTCTCCTATCTGCCTTATGCCGAGGATCTCCCGGCACAAACGGCCACGGCCTTGGGGAACGGTCACGAGCTTCTCGTGCATATGCCCATGGAGCCGCTCAACGCCGATATCGACCCGGGCCCCTACGCCCTGTTGAGCGGCGTCGACGAGATCACGCTCCTCGATATCCTGACCTGGAATTTGGCCCGATTCGACGGCTATGTCGGGGTCAACAACCACATGGGCAGCCGGTTCACGGCGGATGGCGACGGCATGGACCGGGTGATGCGGGAACTGAAACGACGGGGCCTGTTCTTCCTCGATTCCGTAACGTCGCCGAAGACGGTCGCCTTGGACGCGGCCCGGCGGGCCGGCGTACCGGCCTCCCACCGGGATGTGTTCCTCGATCATGTGGACGATGCGGCGGAAATCCGCCGGGCGCTGGAGAAGACGCTGGCGGTCGCCGAGGAGCAGGGGACGGCGGTCGCGATCGGCCACCCCCGCGCGAATACGATCGAGGTTTTGAACGCTTGGCTTGGAGGCGAGGAGAGGGCGCGCTATCGTCTCGTTCCGTTGAGCGAGATCATGCGCGTCAGGATGTCGGGCGATCCGAGGCTGGCCGCGCTCAAACCATAGGTCATGACCTGAGCGAGGGACCGTGGAACAGCTTGTCAGCAAGGGATACGCGGTTGTCGAGCGGGTTTTCGACCCGGCAATGGTTGAGATCCTGTCGGCGGCGGCGGAGAGCCTGTTCGCCCGGACCTACGCGGAACCGGTACTGTTCGATCCAAAGGGACGGATCGCCCGCATCAACGGACTGCTGGCCTATGCGGGTGCGGATCTCCTGACGATCGTCGGCGGGCCGGCGATGCGGGACCTAATCGCGCGGGCGGGGATCCAGACGCCGGTGCCGGTCCTCGAATCCCTTGTGGTTAAACGCCCCGGGGATGCCCAGGATTTCCTGTGGCACCAGGATTTCGTTCATGGCCGGGTGGCGCCCGCCTTGGTCTTCGGGATCTACCTCGATCCGTCGGTGCCCTTCGAGGGGGCCGTCCAGTTCGTGCCGGGCAGCCAGGCGGTTCGGCATGACATGGGCGAACTCGCCGCCGATGTGGCGGCGGGAAAGGTCGCCGTCGAGAGCCCGGCGTTGAACCCCGGGGACGTCCTGATCCACGATGTCATGGTCGCCCATGGCAGCGCGCCGGTCCCGGAGGGTGGCCGCGACCGACGGGTTCTCTATTTCGAGATCCACGACGCGGCGGTCGTGCGGGAAAGCGCGATGGGCACGGAGGAGGATATCGCGGTCAAACGGGGTCTGTTCGAGATGTGCCACCGGGCCGCCGACGAGAATTGGCAAACGGTCCCGGACGACGCCCGTGACAGACTACGAACCGCGTCTTTCCACCGTTTCCGCAATCCCTCGGCGGCGAACTACGCCGCCTAAACGAAACCAACGGCGAACTACGCCGCCTAAACGAAACCAACGGCGAACTACGCCGCCTGAACGAAACCAACGGCGAACTACGCCGCCTGAATGGCCGAGCGGTTCAGCGCCTGATCCAGATCGTCGATGATGTCCTTGGCGTCCTCCAGCCCGATGGACAGCCGGATCACGTCGGGGCCGGCCCCGGCGGCGACGAGCTGCTCCTCGGTCAATTGCCGGTGGGTCGTCGAGGCGGGATGCAGGATCAGGCTGTGGGTGTCGCCGATATTGGCGAGATGGCTGACGATCTCGCAGCTCTCGACCACCTTGACCCCCTGATCGAAGCCGCCCTTGACCCCGAAGGTGAAGACCGAGCCCGCCCCGTTGGGAAGATATTTTTCGGCCAAGAGCCGATAGGGGCTGTCGTCCAATCCGGCATAGGAGACCCAGGCGACCTGGGGATGGCTTTGCAGCCAGGACGCCACCTCCATCGCGTTGCGGCAGTGCTTTTCCATACGCAGCGACAGGGTTTCCAACCCGCTCAGGGTGAGGAAGGCGTTCATCGGCGCCAGCGTGGTGCCGAGATCGCGCAGGCCGATCGCATGGGAATGCATCGTGAAGGCGAGATCGCCGAAGGTCTCCCAGAAGGTGAGACCGTGATAGGCCGGCTCCGGCTTGGAGAGGGAGGGGAATTTGTCGTTCCGGCCCCAGTCGAAATCCCCTGAATCGGTGACCACGCCGCCCATGGAGGTGCCGTTGCCGGTGAGGAATTTCGTCAGGGAATTGACCACCAGGGTCGCCCCCCATTCGATCGGCCGGCAGAGATAAGGGGTGGCCATGGTGTTGTCGACGATCAGCGGGATGCCTGCTTCGTCCGCTATCTCGGCGACTTTCTCGATGTCGACGACGACTCCGCCGGGATTGGCCAGGCATTCGACGAAGATGGCCTTGGTCTCGGGCCGGATCGCCGCCTTGAAGCTGGCCGGGTCGGTGGCCTCAGCGAAGGTCGCCTCCCATCCGAATTTGGTGATCGTTCGGCTGAACTGGGTGACCGACCCGCCATAGAGCTTGTTCCCGGCGACGATATGGGCGCCGGGGTTCATCAGCGGGAAGAGGGCGACGAGCTGGGCCGCGTGCCCGGTCGAGGTGCAGGTGGCCCCGCGGCCGCCTTCGAGGGCCGCCAGCCGCTCCTCCAGCGCCGCGACCGTCGGATTGCTGAGGCGCGAATAGATGTAGCCGAAGGTCTGCAGGTTGAAGAGAGAGGCGGCGTGATCGACATCCTCGAAGACATAGGAGGCGTTCTGATAGATCGGCACATTGCGTGCGCCGGTCGCCGGGTCCGGGGCGCCGCCCGCGTGTACGGCCAGGGTGTTGAAGCCATATTTGCTCGGCTTGGGATTCTTCGGGGCCATCTTCCGTCTTCCGTGTTAGGCGCGCCGGCGCTTGGAGCTGATCACGCCGGTATTGATGCCATGCCAGCCCAATTCACCCATCAGGCGGCTGTATTCGATCTTCGGGCAGCGGTCCATCACCACGTCGATGCCCAACGCTTCCGCCTTCCGGGCCGCCGTTTCGTGGCGCACGCCGAGCTGCATCCAGATGACCTTGGGCTTCCAGGGCCGTTCCAGGGTCTCTTCGACGATCGCGCCCGCCGCCTCGGAATTCCGGAAGATGTCGACCATGTCGACGGGTCCGTCCAGCTCCTCGAGGTCCGCCAGCACCGTCTCACCCAGGATCTCCGTCCCGGCGGCCCGGGGATTGATCGGAATCACCCGGTAGCCCTTCTGCTGGAGGTACTTCATCGCGAAATAGGACGGGCGATTCCAGTTCGGGCTGGCTCCGACCATGGCGATGGTGCGGACCGTCCGCAGGATGTTCCGCAGATAGCGGTCCTCATAGGCGTCGTGGTCGACGGCCATGCTCTATCGTCCTTCCCAGGTCGGCGTGCGTTTTTCGATGAAGGCGTCGATGCCTTCCTCGGCGTCGCGGGTCATCATGTTCCGGGTCATGACCTCGCTGGCGAAGCCATAGGCCTCCTCGAGGGGCATTTCCACCTGCTTGTAGAAGGCCTCCTTGCCGATCTTCACGGTCAGCGGGGACTTGGAGGCGATCTGCTCGGCGAGCGCAATCGTTTCGGAGTCGAGCGTGTCGGGCGCGGCGATCCGGTTGATCAGGCCGAAGGACTTCGCCGTCTCGGCATCGACCATGTCGCCGGTGAGCAGCATCTCCATGGCCTGCTTGCGGCCGACCGCGCGGGACAGGGCCACCATCGGGGTCGAACAGAACAGGCCGATGTTGACCCCCGGCGTGGCGAAGCGGGCCTCGCTGCTGGCCACGGCCAGATCGCAACTCGCGACCAACTGGCAACCGGCGGCGGTCGCGATGCCGTGGATCTTGGCGATCACCGGCTTGGGATGCCGGACGATGGTCGTCATCAGCGCGGAGCAGGCCGCGAACAGCTCGCGGAAGACCTCTTCCTTGTGATCGCTGCGGATTTCCTTGAGGTCGTGGCCGGCGCAGAAGGCCGGGCCGTTGCCCTCGATCACGATCACCTTGACCGCCGCGTCTTCCTTGAGCCGGTCGAGGGCGCTTTGCAGGGCGGCCATCAGGGCGAACGACAGCGCGTTGCGCTGCTTCGGGCGGTTGAGAGTCAGGGTGGCGATGCCGTTCTCCACGCGGGAGAGCAGGATGTCCTGGGGCTCGGCGGATAAGGGCTGGGTCACGGCCATGGCGCTTGCCTCCTCCGGAGGGAATGGTTTTTCTCCCCCATAGCTGCATTTTGACCGACCGCTTGACAAGAGGAGCCGCCGCATGGCCGCGATCACGTTGGAGGATTTGGACCGCATCACCCGGGAGGAAGTGCCCTTTGTCGGCCAGATGGGCGTGGTCTACGAGAGCGTTTCCGACGGCTTCGTCACCGCGCGCCTGCCATTCCGGGACGATCTTCTGCGGCCCGGCGGGACCGTTACCGGCCCGGCGATGATGGGACTGGGCGATATCGTCATGTATGCAGCCGTCCTGAGCCGGATCGGCCCGGTCAAGCTGGCGGTCACCACCAGCCTGACCGCGAATTTCCTGCGCCGGCCGAAGCCCGGCGACATCATCGCCGAGGGCAAGCTTTTGAAATGCGGCCAGCGGCTGGCCTATGGCGAGGTCACGCTCTTCAGCGAAAGCGAGGACGATCCCGTCTGCCACATCACCTCGACCTATTCGATCCCGCCCAGGGATCAGCGCTAGGGGATCAGCGCTAGGGGATCAGCGCTAGGGGATCAGCGCTAGGGGACCAGCGCTAGCGGACCAGCGCTAGGGGACGGGCCTAGGCGATCGCCCTCAGGACGTCTCGGACCCGGTCGGCGTTGCAGGCGGCGCGGCTGCCGTCGGCATTGATATCATTGTTCTCGAAGCCGACGCGGAGCTTGCCACCCGCCTTGTGCGCCGCCACCAGGCAGGCGGTTTCCCGCCGGCCGAAGGCGCAGATGCCCCAATCGGGCTTTTGCGGCAGGGCGTCGATCCGCTCGAGGAAGGCATCGAGATCGGCCGGGTCCGATTCCTGGCCGTCGGTATAGCGGCCGAGGACGACGATGATTTGCACACCGTCCCAGCTCTCAGGGGCGAGCACCTCGATCAGTCGGTCGAGATCCTCCGGACTATAGACGATATGCTGGACGGCGATCCCGGCCTCCGCCCAACGGCCATAGGCGGCCCGCGCGCCGGCCACATCGCCCTCGGCGATCATCTCCCGCAGGGCGACTGAGACCAGGGCGGGCTGCAGTGCGTCGACCATGGCGATCTGTTCGGCGGGCTTGTAGATCCCGGCCGATTCCGACGTCACCTGGACCGCGAAGCCGGGCAGGGCGCAGTTGAGGGCGTCCAGGGCCGCGCGATAGAGGTCCACATCGATGCTATGCCGGCCCTCGGCGTCGCGGACATGGAGATGCAGCCCGTCGGCCCCGGCATCCTTGGCGGCCACCGCTTCGGCGACGATCTCCGGGATCGTCATCGGGAGATGCGGGTGATCTTCCTTGGTCTTGCGGGCGCCGTTGGGGGCGATCATCAGGGAGGGGAGCGGGGTCATAGAACGGCCTTCAGCGTTGCATCGAGTTTGTTGACGATCTCGTCGACATGGCGGTCTTCCAGGATGAAGGGCGGGGCCAGCAGGATATGGTCGCCCCGCTTTCCGTCGATCGTCCCGCCCATGGGATAACAGATCAGGCCCCGCTCGAAGGCTTCCTTCTTGATCGCCTTGTTGAGCGCCCGGGACGGATCGAAGGGGGCCTTACTCTCCCGGTCCTCGACCAGTTCGATTCCCCGGAAGAGGCCGCGCCCGCGCAGGTCGCCGACATGGGGATGCTGGCCGAAGGCGGCCTCCAGCGCGTTCTGCAGCCTGCCACCCATCTCCATGGAACGGTCTGCGAGCTTGCCCTCGGTCAGTTTCTTCACCACGGCGAGGGAACCGGCGCAGGCGGTCGGGTGGGCGAGATAGGTGTGGCCATGCTGGAAAAAGCCGGAGCCGTCGCGGATGGTGTCGTAGATTTCGGCGGTGCACATCATGGCGCCGATCGGCTGATAGCCGGCGCCCAGTCCCTTGGCGATGGCGAGGATGTCCGGAGCGATACCGTCCCGCTCACAGGCGAACAGCGTCCCGGTCCGCCCCATGCCGCACATCACCTCGTCGAGGACCAGCAGCACGCCGTATTGGTCGCAGATTTCCCGGATGCGCTTGAAATAGCCTTCCACCGGCGGCACCGCCCCGGCGGTGGCCCCCACCACCGGCTCGGCGACGAATGCCATCACGGTTTCCGGGCCGAGGCGAAGGATCTCCGCCTCTAGCTCGTTCGCCACCCGCTGGCCATAATCGTAGGCGCTCTCGCCCTCCCGCCGGCCGCGATATTCGTAGCAGGGTGCGATGTGATGGGTCTCGACCAGCATCGGCGCGAAGGGCTCGCGGCGCCACATATTGCCGCCGGTCGCGAGCGCTCCCAGCGTGTTGCCGTGATAGCTCTGGCGGCGGGCGATGATCTTGTGACGGGCCGGTTCGCCGCGCTCCAGATGGACCTGACGGGCGAGTTTGAGGGCGGCCTCCATGGCCTCCGATCCGCCGGAGACGAGATAGACGCGGTCCAGGCTGCCGGGTGCGTGCCGCACCAGGAGGTCCGCCAGTTCCTCGGCCGGCTCCGAGGTGAAAAAGCCGGTATGGGCGAAGGCCACCTTGTCGAGCTGCGCCTTGATCGCGGCGGTCACATCCGGGTCGCCATGGCCGAGGCAGGAGACGGCGGCCCCGCCGGAGGCGTCGAGATAGCGTTTGCCGGTGGTGTCGGTCAGATAGACGCCCTCGCCGCTGGCGATGGTGGGTTGGGCGGCGCGGGTGTGACGGGGAAAGACATGTGACATTGGTTAAGGGCTTTCTTTTGTGGGGCTCTCTTGCACGTCGGGTCAGGCCGCCCGCGCGGTCTTCCGGCGCATCCGCTCGCCCTCGGGATCGAAGGCGGGCGCCAGGGTCAAGGTTCCGGCGACATGGTCGCCCGCGATATCCAGGGACACCCGGGCCCCTTCGAGACGGGCCGCGGGATCGACGATGTCGGCCAGCGCCAGAGGCCTGCCGACCCTGAATCCGAAGGCCGCCGAGGTGGTCTTGCCGACGATGGCGCCGTCCAGATAGACCGGCTCGTTGCCAAGCGGGACCGCCGTCTCGTCGTCCAGCAGGATGGTGACGATGCGGGGGACCGTACCCTCGGCCTGGCGGCGCTCCAGGGCCGCCTTGCCGATGAAGTCGGTGTCCCAGGCGACGGCGAAGCCGAGGCCCGCCTCCAGCGGGCTTATGTCGGTGTCGAGTTCGTGGCCGTAGGCGAGGAATTTCTTTTCGATCCGCATGGCGGTTTGGGCGAAGAGGCCAGCGGGTTTCGCCCCGGCGGCGGCGAGGGCATCGAAGATGGCCTCCGCCGAACCCGCTGGGCAGGAAATCTCCCAACCCGCCTCGCCGACATAGGAAAGACGGACCGCCCGGACCGTGACGCCGGCGATTTCAGCTTCGCCATGGGCAAAATAGCCAATGTCGTTGAGCCCCGGGGCGCCGACCGCCTCGGCGATCTCCCAGGCGCGCGGTCCCATCAGGCCCAAAACCGCATCGTCCTCGGTGCTGTCGGTCAGCGTCACGGACTCGCCGTCGCGGAGATGACGTCTGAGCCAGGCCATGTCGCGGCGGATGGCCGTGGTCCCGACATAGAGCCGGTAATGGTCGTATGTGAGCCTGAGAGCGGTCAGATCGCTCTCCATCCCGCCCATCTCGTTGAGCATGGTCGTGTAGATCGCCCGGCCTGGTTGACGGTCCATCTGGTTGGCGCAGACGCGGTTCAGGAAGGCGCAGGCGTCCGGCCCCTCGACGTCGATCTTGCCGAAGGTGGATTGGTCGAACAGCGCGGCCCCGGTTGTCGCCTCTACGACCTCGCGGCGGACATGCTCCTGCCAATCCGGCACGCCGAAGGTGAGGGCGGGCTCGGTCTCGGCCCCGAAATAGAGCGGCCGTTCCCAACCATAAACCTGGCCGAAATGGGCTTTGGCGGCCCGCCATTTTGCGTCGAGCGGCGTCTTCCGCAGCCCCCTGGCGGTCGCCCACTGCCGGCCGGGAAAGGTGATCTCGTAGTGCTTGCCCAGGACCTCCGGGACGCGGGCGGTCAGGGCTTCGACGGATTGGAAACAGTCGGGAAAGCGTTTCGGATCGGCCTCGTGCAGGTCCATCGGCGTCGCCCCGTGCTGGATGCAATGGGCGAGCGCCATGCCGGCCCCGCCGCCGGTCGCGACACCGACCGAATTCATGCCGCATCCGAGGAAAAGGCCGCGCGTTTCCGCCGTTTCGCCGAGCAGGAAGGAGCCGTCGGGGGTAAAGCTCTCCGGCCCGTTGAGCAGCATCTTCACCTCCGCCGTTTCCAGGGCCGGAAGGCGATGCAGCGCGTTGGCCATCATCGGTTCGAAATGATCCCAGTCCTCCTGCAACAGGCCGAAGGCGAAATCCGGGCCGAGCCGGGCTGGATCGATGGGCTTGCCCACGGGCTCGAAGCAGCCGACCAGAAGGCCGCCGCTGTCGTCGCGAATGTAGAGATGATGATCGTGGTCCGAGAGGGTCGGCATGTTGCCGGTGATCCCCTCGACCGGCTTGGTCAGAAGGTAGAAGTGCTCGCAGGGCCAAACGGGTACCCGCGCCCCGGCCATCGCCGCCGCTTCCCGGCTCCACAGACCCGTGCAGATGGCCACCGCGTCGCAGCGGACGGCGCCCCTGGTTGTTTCCACCCCGACCACCCGTCCAGCCTCGGTCAGGATGCCCGTCACCCCGGTGTCCTCGAAGATCCGCGCGCCCTTGGCCTTGGCGCCCTTGACCAGGGCGGCGCAGAGATCCGACGGGCTGACCCGACCGTCGTCCGGCGACCAGACCGCGCCGATCACGTCGGCGTCGTTCATCAGCGGCCAGCGTTCCTTGGCCTCTTCCCTGGAGATCGATGTCGCGCGGACGCCGAACAGTTTGGCCAAGGCCTCCTGCCTGCGGATATGGACAAGCCGTTCGGCATTGGTCGCGATCGACAGCGATCCCTTGTTGATCCAGCCGGTTTGCTGCCCGGTCTCTTGTTCCAGGGTGGAATAGAGATCGACCGAATACCGGATCAGATCGGTTAGATTGCGGGTCGACCGCAGCGCCCGGACCTGTGCCGCCGAATGCCAGGTGGTGCCTGAGGTGAGTTGGTTCCGCTCCAGGAGGATGGCGTCGGCCACGCCGTCTTTCGCCAGGTGATAGAGGGTCGAGCACCCCATCACGCCGCCGCCGATGACGACGACCGAGCTGTGGGCGGGAAGGGTAGTGGCGGACATGGAACGTCCCATCGGGAGATTTGTTTCAGGACAGAAACACTTGTTTCATCGATTGACAATAGGGAAAATTCTTGAAACACATGTTTCACGGTTAACAGGGGCCGGGTGTGAAATCGCCGATGTCAATTCAAGATGCGATCGCGGAGAACTATGGCGATCTGAGCGAACGCCATAAGGCGGCCGCGGACTACGTCTCGGCCAACCCTTTCGACGTGGCGACGCGCAGTCTGCGAAGCATCGCGTCGACCAGCGGTATTTCACCGGCGACCTTTTCCCGGCTGGCGCGGGCGCTTGGCTATGATGGGTACGAGAACCTGCGGGAGGAAAGCCGCCTGCGCCTGGAACGGCAGGTGGTGCCGTTCTCGGAGAAGGCTCGTCAGTTGCGCGACGAAAGCCAGCAACTCGACAAGGCGCCGCTTCTGCAACGTCAGTCGGCGGCCTGTATCGCGAATATCGAATCGCTCACCCAACAGATCAGCTCCGACCGGGTCGACTCGGCTGTGGATTGCCTGGAGGCCGCCCGTCAGGTGGTCCTGATCGGGGCGTTGGGGTCGTTCGGGTTCGCCGACTATTGGTCCTATCTGACTGGGTGGTTTTCTGATAAATGGCGAGTGGTCGGTCGTAACGGCCTTTCCCTCGGCCCGGCTCTCGCCAGGCTGAGAAAGGGCGATGCGGTGGTGATCATCACCAAGTCCCCCTTTGCCAAGCGGGCGGTCAGAGCGGCCGACATCGCGGCCGAAGCCGGGGCCGATGTGATCGTGATCACCGACAGCCATGCGTTTCCGGGTCTCGCCAAGGCCACACACGGTTTCGTGGTGCAGACCGAGAGTCCCCAGTTTTTTTCATCCTATGCGGCGACTCTTGTCCTCATTGAGGTTATCGTCGGCATGCTGGTGGCCCGCGCAGGGCCCGAAGCGGAGACGTCGATCCAAGAAGTCGCTTCACACAATCACCGCCTTGAAGAGTTTTGAGCGTGTGAAAGAGACCCAAAGCGTCAACAACAGGGAGTACAACAATGTTTAAAGACTTCAAAATGACCGGTCTGGCCATGGTGGCCGGGATTGCCGTTGCCGGCCTGGCCGTCCCGGCCCAGGCGCAGCAGCAGTTCATTTCCATCGGCACAGGGGGCGTCACCGGCGTCTACTATCCGACCGGTGGCGCGATCTGCCGTCTGGTCAACAAGGACCGCAAGGACCACGGCATTCGCTGCTCGGTGGAATCCACCGGGGGGTCCGTCTACAACATCAACACCATCCGCGCCGGCGAGCTGGAGTTCGGTGTCGCCCAGTCGGACTGGCAGTTCCACGCCTACAATGGCTCCTCCCGTTTTGAAGATGCCGGTGCCTTCAAGGACCTGCGGGCCGTGTTCTCCGTCCATCCGGAGCCGATCAGCATCGTCGCCCGTGCCGATTCCGGCATCAAGTCGATCGACGATCTGGTGGGCAAGCGGGTCAACATCGGGAACCCGGGCTCCGGGACCGAGGCGACCTGGAACGTCGTTTGGGGTGCCATGGGCAAGACCAACGACGATCTGGCGCTCGCCGCTCAGCTGAAGTCGTCGGAAACCCCGTCGGCGCTCTGCGACAATAAGATCGACGCCTTCTTCTGGGCCGTCGGTAACCCGGCCGCGCTGAACACCGAGGCCGCCAGCACCTGTGACGTTACCTTCGCCGAAGTGCGGAACGACGCCATCAGCAAGCTGGTCGCCGAAAATCCGTTCTACGCCTATGCGACGATCCCGGGCGGCATGTATGCCGGCAACCCGGACGATATCGGGACCTTCGGTGTCGGCGCGACCTTCGTGACCTCGATGGATGTGCCGGAAGAGGTTGTCTACGTCGTCGCCAAGGCGGTCATGAGCAATCTTGACGACTTCAAGAAGCTGCATCCTGCCTTCAACAATCTCGATGCCAAGAGCATGATCACCAACGGTCTGTCCGCTCCGCTGCATCCGGGCGCCATCAAGGCCTATAAGGAACTCGGCCTGATGTAATTCGGGCAAACGGGTTTACGGTGGACCGGGGGCTCCCGATGGAGGCCCCGGTCCGCTGTTTTTCCACCCGCTGCTTTTCAGATGTCTAAGACCGACACCCTGGCCCGACCCGATCGCGCCCCCGGAGCCCCTGGACTCGGATGCCTGGACGACTTTCCCCGGGTCCGTTTCTTCGATGCTCCGACGCCCGTCGAACGCCTCACCCGCTTGGAAGCCGCGCTCGGAGCCGGGCCGATCCTGGTGAAGCGCGACGACTGCCAGCCGCTTGCCTTCGGCGGCAACAAAACCCGCCAGTTGGAGTTCTATTTCGGCGCCGCCCAAGCGCAGGGAAGCGACGCGGTTCTCATCACCGGCGCCACCCAATCGAATTACTGCCGCCTCGCCGCGGCCTTCGCCGCCAAACTGGGTATGGACTGCCATATCCAGTTGGAGGCCCGCGTGCCCCGGTCCGACCCGGCCTATAAGCGCTCCGGCAATGTTCTGCTGTTCGAGATGCTCGGGGCGACCCTCTATGACTATCCTCATGGCGAGGACGAGGCCGGCGCCGACGCCCGGCTCGAGGAAATCGCCGATGACCTGCGCCGGAACGGCAAGACACCCTATGTCGTTCATCTCGGCCCCGGCCATCCGCCGCTGGGCGCGCTCGGCTATGCGGTGGCCGCCCGGGAGATCCTGGAAGACGGGCTCGGCGCCGACGAGATCGTCGTCAGTTCCGGCAGCGGTGCGACCCATGCCGGGCTTCTGACGGGGCTACGCGCGTTGGGGGACCGAACGCCGGTCCACGGTATTTGCGTCCGCCGGGACGCGGAGCGGCAGCGCCCGCGACTGATCGAACGCTGCGGCGAGATCGCGGACCTAATGGGCATTCCGAACCCTGTTCGGCCGGAGGACGTCATCGTCGACGACCGTTTCCTGGCGCCGGGCTATGGCCGGATGAATCCGCCCACCGCCGAGGCGATCCAACTCGCGGCCCGGCTGGAAGGCTTGCTGCTGGACCCGGTCTATACGGCGAAGTCCTTCGCCGGTCTGGTGGACCGTGCCCGCACGGGACCCGGCGACAAGACAAGGCTCTACATACACACAGGAGGGCTGCCGGCCCTCTTTGCCTACGCCGACGACGTACGCGAGGCGCTCTGACGATATCGCACGGTCCCGCATCAGGGGTCTCATCATAGGGGGATGAAGGGATGGCAAAAGAGCAGATGACCGCGGAACAGGTCGATGATCTGGTCCAAAAGGTCGATACCGGCGGCCGAAATCCCGATGGGGCCTTGGGCGCCTTTCTGGCCGGCCTTTGTTTCATCTGGTCCGTCTACCAGATCTACATCTCATCGACGGTTCCCTTCATCCTGGTGGAACTGACGGGCATCAAGGCCTTCGTCGACATCCTGCCCTATTCCCGGCAGATCCATCTCGCCTTCGCCTTGTTCCTCGCGGCGATGGCCTATCCGCTGTTCGCCTCCTCGTCGCGGCGCACCGTTCCCTGGTACGACTGGATTCTCGGCATTCTGGGCGTCGTCGCCTGCCTTTACATGTTCGCCTTCCAGGAAGAGCTGGCCAACCGCTCCGGGCTTCCGACCCAGACGGACCTGATCAACGCCACCATCGGCATGATCGTGATGATGATCGCGACCTATCGCGCGTTGGGTCTGCCGCTGCTGATCGTCGCCTCGGTCTTCCTGACCTATGTCTTCTTCGGCGACCAGCCCTTCATCCCGGAAGTTGTCCAGTGGAAGGGCGCGTCCTACGGGAAGGCGATGTGGCATTTCTGGATGCAGGAGGAAGGCGTCTTCGGCGCCGCCCTCGGCGTCTCGGCCTCCATGGTCTTTCTGTTCGTGCTGTTCGGCTCGCTGCTCGACAAGGCCGGGGCGGGGAACTGGTTCATCAAGATCGCCTTCGCCCTGATGGGTCACCTTCGGGGCGGCCCGGCCAAGGCCGCCGTCGTGTCCTCGGCCATGACCGGCCTGATCTCGGGCTCGTCGATCGCCAACACGGTGACGACCGGCACCTTTACCATTCCGCTGATGAAGCGGGTCGGCTTCAAGGCCGAGAAGGCCGGGGCGGTGGAAGTCGCCTCCTCGGTCAACGGCCAGATCATGCCGCCGGTGATGGGGGCGGCCGCCTTCCTGATGGTCGAATATGTCGGTATCAGCTATCTCGAAGTGGTGAAGCACGCCTTCGTTCCGGCCGCGATCTCCTATATCGCGCTGCTCTATATCGTCCATCTGGAGGCCCTGAAGGCGCAGATGGCCGGCCTGCCCAAGCCGGAGAGCGGCAAGACCATCGTTCAGAAGCTGATCGGCGTTCTGACCGGTTTCCTCGGCATCGCGATCCTGTCGATGGCGTTCTATTACGGCCTCGGCTGGACCAAGGACGTGCTCGGCGACGGGACCATCTATGTGGTCTCGATCGTCCTGATCGCCGCCTATGTCTTTTTGGTTAGGATCGCCTCGGCCTATCCCGACTTGGAACTGGACGACCCGAACGAGCCCGTCACAGAATTGCCCGAGGCGCGGTCGACGGCGATGTCCGGCTACTACTATCTGCTGCCGATTCTCGTCCTGATCTGGTGCCTGATGGTGGAACGTCTTTCCCCCAGCCTGTCGGCGTTTTGGGCGACCATGTGCATGATCTTCATCATGTTCACCCAGCATTCCCTGAAGGCCTATTTCCGGGGCCAGTCCCGCGAGGGCGAACTGGCCCGGGGCTGGGCCGAATTCAAGGACGGTATGATCTCCGGCGCCCGGAACATGATCGGGATCTCGGTCGCCACCGGGGCCGCCGGCATCGTGGTCGGGACGATCTCGCTGACCGGCGCGCACCAGGTCGTCGGCGACTTCATCGAGTTCCTGTCCGGCGGCAGCCTGATCGCCATGCTGGGCCTGGTGGCCGTGTTCAGCCTGATCCTGGGCATGGGCTTGCCGACGACCGCCAACTACATCGTCGTCTCCTCGCTGATGGCCTTCGTCATCGTCGAGGTCGGGGCGCAGAACGGGCTGATCGTGCCGCTGATCGCGGTCCATCTGTTCGTGTTTTATTTCGGGATCATGGCGGATGTGACACCGCCGGTCGGCCTTGCCTCCTTCGCCGCCGCCGCGGTGTCCGGCGGCGATCCGATCCGAACCGGGATGACGGCGTTCTACTATTCGCTCCGCACGGTGGCGCTGCCCTTCCTGTTCATCTTCAACACGGATCTGTTGCTGATCGACGTCACCTTCCTGGAGGCGATCTTCATCTTCATCAAGGCGACCTTCGCCATGTTGTTGTTCGCCGCCGGGACACAGGGCTATTTCATGGCCAGGAACAAGGCCTGGGAGGCGGTCGCCCTGCTGCTGATCGCATTCACCCTGTTCAGGCCCGGCTTCTGGCTCGATCAGATCCAGCCGCCCTTCCTGGAGAGACCGGGGACAGAGGTGGTGGCCACCCTCAGCGAGGCGCCGCCCGGCACGGAGGTGCGGGTGCAGATCTCCGGCCCTGACTTCAACGACCCGGATTCGATGCTGTCCAACACCATGATGTTCACCATCGAGGCTGGTAAGGACGCGGCCACCCTGTTGGCCGATCAAGGGCTGGTCCTGATGGAAGGCGACGACCGGGGCGCGGTCATCGAGGAGCCGTTCTTCGGCACTCCGGCCGAGTCTCTGGGTCAGCAGTACGACTTCTATGGCGACGCGCCCGTGGTCATCAGCCTGGTCAAGGTCCCGAGCGACCGGCTGCCGAAGGAGATCTTCTATCTGCCGGCCCTGGCTCTGCTGGGGCTGGTTGTGCTGGTCCAGCGCCGCCGCCAGACCCAGCCGGCTTTCTGATCCAGGGGAGGGTATAAAATGGTCGAGAAACTGATGATCCCCGTGGATATCGAGCATCCGGAGACCTGGACCAAGACGCTGGCCATGGCCGAGCGGTTGTTCGACCGGGAACATATCGAGATGCATGTGATGACGGTGGTCCCGCCCTTCGCGATGGCGATCGTCGGCGGCTTCTTTCCGGAGGACTTCGAGGAAAAGGCCATCGCGGCCGCCAAAGAGAATTTGGCGGCCCTGATCAACGACCAGCCGACGACGACGCTGCCCGCACCCCATCTCCATGTGGCCCATGGCAACATCTATGAGGAGATCCTGGCGGCGGCGGACTCGATCGGGGTCGACCTGATTATCGTTTGCGCCCACAAGCCGGACTTCACCGACTACCTGCTCGGCCCGAACGCCGCGCGGGTCGCCCGGCACGCCAAGCAATCGGTGATGGTTGTCCGCTAGCGGGACGGCAACACGGTTGCCGGCCCGCCCGTTGGAACGCGGGGCGAAAATGTCGCGGCGTCATCTTCATAGGACGGTATCGCCGCGCTACCATGGCGGCGACCGTCGGCTGTCTGTGGTTGAAGTGAGCCGCGCCCGGCGGACGGCGGCCTGTCAGTGTTCCGCCGGGAAAGGACCGGATCCCATGTACAAGGACATTCTGTTCGCTGTCGACCTCGAGGACGAGAACTCCTGGAAGAAGGCGCTTCCGACCGCCCTCGAATATGCGAAGGCGTTCGGGAGCAATCTCCATATGGTGACCGTCGTGCCGGCGATGGGGCCGGGCATCGTCGGGGCCTATTTCCCCGAAGGCTACGAGGAGAAGATGATGGAGAGAGCCCTGGAGCATCTCCATGCCTTCACCAAGGAGCATGTGCCCGCCGACATTCACGTGCAGCATATCGTTGCCCATGGCTCGATTTATCAGGAGATCCTGCGAGTCAGCGGGGAGGTGGCCTGCGATCTGATCGTGATGGCCGCGCATCGTCCGGAACTGAGCGATTATCTGCTGGGCCCGAACGCGGCCCGGGTGGTGCGTCATTCGGAGAAATCCGTGCTGATCGTCCGCGGCTAGGGCAGGGGGATAAGGGACGAGTGGCGAAATTCACGTGAAATCAGGGCCCAAATTCGAGGTATTATGATACCATAATTTTAAGTTATTGATTTTGCTAGGTTTAGTCTGTTTGAAGCCTCTTGACTTGCGCCGGGGCTCCCTATACACCCTCCCCTCTCGACGCGGTGCGGGTCTTTGGGCGGTAAGCCCCTGGGCAGGCGGCCGCTCCTTCGAACTCCATCGATCAAGACGGTAACAGCCATGAAGACCTATTCGGCGCGCCCGGCTGACATCGAGAAGAAATGGATCCTGATCGACGCGGAAGGCGTCGTGCTGGGCCGTCTCGCCTCGATCATCGCCACCCGCCTGCGCGGCAAGCACAAGCCGACCTTCACCCCGCACATGGACACCGGTGACAACATCATCGTCATCAACGCGGAAAAGGTGAAGCTCACCGGCAACAAAGTCGCGGACAAGAAGTTCTATTATCACACCGGTTATCCGGGCGGTATCAAGGAGCGCAGCATTCCGCAGCGTCTCGGCGGCAAGCGCCCGCAGCAGGTCGTCGAAAAGGCGGTCGAGCGGATGCTTGCCCGTGGTGCCCTGCGCAACCAGCTGATGAGCAACCTGCGCGTCTATTCCGGCACCGACCACCCCCATGAAGCCCAGCAGCCGGAGGTCCTCGACGTCGCGGCGCTCAATCCGAAGAATGCGAGGTAAGCAGGATGGCTGATGTGACTGAAGTCCAGGGCCTCGACGCCCTGCAGGAAATCGCCACGCCGGAAGCGGCCGCCGCTCCGGTCGAGCCCAAGCGCGACGCCCAGGGTCGTTCCTACGGCACCGGCCGCCGGAAGGACGCGGTCGCGCGCGTCTGGGTCAAGCCGGGCACCGGCAAGATCACCGTCAACGGCCGGGATCAGGAAGTCTATTTCGCCCGCCCGGTGCTGCGTCTGGTGATCGCCCAGCCGTTCAAGGAAACCGGCCGGGAAGGCGAGTTCGACGTGGTCGCCACCGTCACCGGCGGCGGTCTCTCCGGTCAGGCGGGCGCCGTCCGCCACGGCATCAGCCGCGCGTTGGTCGCCTATGAGCCGGAGCTCCGCCCGGCGCTGAAGCGGAACGGGTTCCTGACCCGGGACGCCCGGACGGTGGAACGGAAAAAGTATGGCCGTGCCAAGGCCCGCCGGAGCTTCCAGTTCTCGAAGCGTTAACCCGCGCCGGACAGAGCATCGGTTTCGGAAAAGCGTCGCCCCCGGGCGGCGCTTTTTGCTTTTCCGCGGCCGGCGCGATCTCTTTAGTGGCGGGGAGCCGGTGTTGCCTGGGGAGTGCCCATGTTCGAGCCTTGCGATTGCGGAAGCGATCTGAGCTATGTCGCCTGCTGCGGCCGCCTCCACGCGGGAACGCCGGCGAAGGACGCGGAGGAGCTGATGCGGTCCCGCTACAGCGCCTACCGCCGTGGGAATGTCGCCTATCTGATGAAGAGTTGGGCGGCGGAGACCCGGCCCGTGCCCTTATCGCTCGACCCGACGCAGGAATGGACCGGCCTGAAGATCCATCGCCACACACCCTCAGGCCCCGATACCGCGACCGTCAAATTCACCGCCACATGGCGATCGGGCCAGAAGAAGGGCCGATTGACCGAAACCAGCCGCTTTCGGCGCGAGGGCGACGGATGGGTCTATATCGACGGGATCGTCGCCTAGGCTGTCTTCACTCAGGGAGCGAGTCTCTCCCGCATCGTCCCGACGCGGTCGCGATTGGCACCCTGGTCGGAGTATCCGACGCGGGAGCCCGACCGGATCTGCACCGCGTCGCCCGCAAGACGGAACTCCACATCGTCCACGAAGCTGAAAATGTCCGATGTGAACTCGGCCGCGAGGTAGGCCTCGTCTTGCCGGGTGACGACCCCGCCCATCGCCAGGATCGCGTCCGGCAAGCCGGTCCACGCGCCGAGCGGCAACGGGTCGACCCGTTGCTCGGGCGGGGTGTCGGCCTCGCTTGAGACGCAGTTCGGGGCTTCGGGGCAGGGGGTGAGGCGCCCGTCCACAAGCCCTGGCGCGGCTCCGGACCGGGACATCTGCCCGAGGGCGAACAGTCCGCCGATACCCACGACAACGACCAGAACGATTCCGTACAGAACTTTCTTCATGGTGGAGCCTTCTAGGTGCTTTCTTCACGGACCTTGATAGTCTGTGATGGATTGGAAGTCGAACCTACTTGATCGTTTTCCGGTTGTGTTTGACCCTGGACCCTCCGTCGGATCTTTTTCGCCATGATTGGGTGGGCAACCGGTCTCCCGCTAGAGGCGACATGCGCCGTCTTCCGAGGGCGGCGTGGATACAAAACGATCGTGGCGACAAAACGACAAAGAGAGGCTCGGAAACGCTGCCATGGAAATTCCGCTCGATCTATCCCAACGGGTCTGCGACCGGTTTTTCGAGCTCATGGGCGTCGGCATGATCGTGGCGGTGGAGGACGGCAAGATCGTCGCCGCGTCGGACCGGGCGCGGGTCGGCACGCGCCATGCCGGGGCGGCCCGGATCATGGCCCATGAGCTCGACCAGATCGAGGTGAGCGCCCGCGAGGAGGAAGAGTCCGGCGGGGCGATGCGCAAGGGTTTCAACATCGCCATCGAAGTGGACGGTGGGCGCGTCGCCAGCATCGGTTTCGCCGGTGATCCGGATGTCGTCAAACCGATGGCGCGGCTCGCCAAGAGCTGGCTCGAGAGCGAAATCCGGACCCATGTGTCGGAACTCGCCCACCGCCCGGAAATGGCCGAGACCGCCAGCGAGATCGAAAGCGTCCTGTCGCTGATCCGCAACATCGCCGCGCGGACCAATCTCCTGGCCCTCAACGCGACCATCGAGGCGGCCCGCGCCGGCGAGGCCGGGCGCGGTTTCGCGGTCGTCGCGAAGGAGGTCAAAACCCTGAGCGGTCAAACCAACGAGGCGATCGACGTGATCCAGCGCAAGATCGTCGAGATCGGCCAGGTGGACTAGCGCCGTCTAGGGCGGTCGCGAGGACGCCGATCTCCCGGGCGAGACCGAAGGCGAGGGAGACGATCGACAGGATTGGGCTGTTTCTTGAGGCGCAAGCGCTCGGTTGAGTGGTCATTCTCCCGAGGGCCTACGCCGACCAATACTCTTTCTTGGCAAGCGCGTCGGCGCAGGCGAGGCGTCCCGTTACCGATCCCAGCACGCCGTCGCGCAAGGCCTGAACCATCCAGGCGTCGGCATATTGAGGCGGCAGGGGATGGGGTGCCTCCAGTCCGTGCGGCAAGGCGGGTTCGAACCCGGACCGGCCATAGTAGGTCGGGTCTCCCAGAACGAAGACCAGATCCGTGCCCCGCCGGGCGAGGTCGTCCAGCCCCCGGCGGATCAGCGCTTTGCCAATGCCCTGCTTCTGGAAGTTCGGCACCACCGCCAGGGGCGCCAGGCACGATACCGCGATGTCACCATCGGGAAGGGTCATCTTCGTGAACAGAACATGGCCGACCGGCGCGCCGTCGAGTTCGGCAATGAGCGAAAGGACTGGGGCTGCACTCGGATCGTCGAGCAGGTTGGCGGTCAGGATCGCCTCGTCCCTCTGGCCGAAGGCGGTTTCGTGAATTCGGGCGATGACGTCCGCATCCCCGTCCATGGTCTCTCTGATGATCATCTTGGTCCGATTTCGGCCGGCGGGCCATTCTTCGAATTGACGGCGTCTCCGACGCCATCCTTTATGCGTCTATAGCGCCAAACGATGTGGGGGCAAAGCATGCCGGTGGTTGAGACCAAGTTTATGGGGGATGTGTGGCCGGCGGCGGAGCCGGGGGAGGATCCAGTGCTCTATGGGAGTGCCCGGCTCGATCCCACCGGGGCCTTCGAGGCGCGCAGCCTGCAGACCTTCCGGCTGATCTACACGGTCGGCCGCTTCGGCCTGGACGACACCGGCGCGATCAAGATCGTCCACCGCTATCCCAACGATTGGGGCCGGCTGCAGATGACCGATCCCGCCGCGGCCAACTACATCACCGCCACGGCGAGCAACGGCACGCGGCTGCATCTCGAATACCAGAACGGCGGCGAGCAGCGTCCCTGGTACCGCTCGCTGACGGTCACCGTCCGCGGCGCGGGGCTCTATGAGGGGGATACGATCACCATCGTCTTCGGCGACCGGTCCGGCGGCTCTCCGGGGCTGAAGCTGCAGACCTTCTGCGAGAGCGGGTTCGAGTTCAAGGTGCTCGCCGATGTTTGCGCCACGGGCCATTTCGTTCCGATCCCGGAGACCCCGTCCATCGCCATCGTGCCGGGCCGGCCCGCGCGCTGGAAAGCGGTGCTGCCGACGCTGCGCCGTCCGGGCGAGACCTTCCAATTCGGCGTCAAGGCGGAGGATCTGTGGGGCAACCCATCTGACCGGGTGGACGAGCATCTCACCTTCGAGGCGTCCTTGCCGGTCGAGGGACTGCCCAATGCCGCCCCCTTCGAGCCGGGTCGGCGGGCGGTTCTGCTGGAGGGCCTGAAGGTCTCCGGGGAGGGCGTTCTGACCATCGCCGTCAAGGGTCGGCACGGTGAGACGCTGGCGACCAGCAATCCGCTGCTAATCCGGGAGGGGGCCGTCGCCGGCTATTGGGCCGATCTCCATGGCCAGAGCGGCGAGTCCGTCGGGATCAACACGGCGACGGAGTATTTCCACTTCGCCCGCAATCTCTCCTTTCTCGACGCCACCAGCCATCAGGCCAACGACTTCCAGGTCAACAACGCCTTCTGGGCGCTGGTGAACGATCTGTCCGCCGCCTATCAGGAAGACCATCGCTTCGTCACCTATCCAGGTTATGAGTGGTCCGGGAACACGGCGGTGGGCGGCGATCGCAATGTCTATTTCCGGGAGGAGGGGCGTCAGATCCACCGGTCCTCCCACGCGCTTCTGCCCGATCGCAGCGATCTCCACACCGACGCCAACACGGCCGAGGCCCTGTTCGAAAAGCTGCGCGGCGAGGACTGCGTCGTCTACGCCCATGTCGGCGGGCGCTACGCGGATATTGCCCAGGCCCATGATCCCCGCCTGGAAACCGCGATGGAGATCCACTCCGCCTGGGGCACGTTCGAATGGTTGCTGACCGACGGGTTCGCATTGGGACATCGCTCAGGCGTGGTCTGCAACAGCGACGGCCACAAGGGTCGGCCGGGTGCCAGCTATCCGGGGGCGGCGAGCTTCGGCGCCTATGGTGGCCTCAATTGTTTCTATGCGGAGGAACTGACCCGCGACGGGCTGTTCGAATGCCTGCGCCGGCGGCATCACTACGGGACCTCGGGCAACCGGATCCATCTCGATGTCCGGGCGCGCTTCGCCGGGGGCGCCGACATCTATCCCCGCGACCCGCGCTTTTTCGATGTCGCGCCCGATCGCGCCGGCGAGGCGATGATGGGCGATATCGTCGGCTATGGCGGCGACACGCTCGCGCTTTGGGTGGACTGCGTCGCCGACGCTCCCATCGAGCGGATCGACGTGATGAACGGCACCGAAACCGTCGCGACCCTCAGGGGCTATGGCGCCGATGATCTCGGGTCACGCATCCGGGTCGTTTGGCAGGGGGCGGAGTATCGCGGCCGGGGCCGGCAGACCAATTGGGTCGGCCATGCCGCCTTTTCCGGCTGCACGGTCGCCCGGATGGAGCCGATCAACGCGTGGAACCATGAGCGGCGCCCGACCTTGGCGGCACCGGACCGGGTCACCTGGGATACGCTGACCACGGGCAATTTCGGCGGTGTCGACCTTTGGCTGGAGGACGAGCGCGGAGATGCCCGGCTGGACATCGAGACGAACCTGGTGAACGGCACGCTGCCGCTCTCGGAAATCGGGCTGGAGGATCACGTTCTGGACGCTGGCGGCCTCGACCGGGCGATCCGGGTGTTCCGGTTGCCCGGGACCAATCCCCATGACGCTTTGGAGGGGTCGGTGACCGTTCCGCTGAGACCCCGTGGCGATAACCCGATCTGGGTGCGGGTGACGACCGAGGACGGCTTCAATGCCTGGTCCAGCCCCATCTTCGTGAACCGCGACCCGCAATCGGGGACCGGTCTTTGAGAGAAACCCTTTCCGCGATTTCGCCACTGCAGAAGGGTATTCTCTGCGTGATCGGCGTCACCTTCTGTTTCAGTTCCATGGACACGGTGGCGAAAAGCCTGGCGGCGGAATACGAACCCTTCTTCGTGGTCTGGGCCCGCTATGTGATCCAGGCCGTGGGCGTGACGGTGATCTTCCTGCCGCGGCTCGGATCCATCCTGAAGACCGAGCAACTGTCCCTCCAGATCGTTCGCTCGGCGCTGCTGTTCGCCGCGACGGTGTTCTTCTTCACCTCGCTTTCGCTTCTCCCACTCGGGACCGTGACGGCGGTCGCGCAGGTGGTCCCCCTCTTGATCACCGGAATGGCGGCCGTTGTGCTGGCCGAACGGGTCGGGATCTACCGATGGGGTGCCGTCCTTATCGGCTTTGTCGGCGCCCTGATCATCGTTCGGCCCGGCATGGGCGGGTTCGGTTGGGCCGCGGTGCTGCCGCTGGCCGGCGCCTTCTGTTTCGCCGCCTATAGCATCGCGACCCGTTTCCTGGGTGCACGGGACTCGATGTGGACCACCTTCTTTTATACGGCGACGGCGGGAGCCTTGTTGGCGAGCCTCGCGGTGCCCTTCTTCTGGGAGACGCCGGCGGTGACGGACCTTCCGCGGTTCTTGCTGATGGCGGCCCTGGGGGCCAGCGGCCAGGCCTTGCTCATCCTCGCCATGAGCTTCGCGGCGGCGTCGGCCGTGGCCCCGGTCTTTTATGTCCAGTTGATCTTCGCCGCTGTCCTGGGCTTCCTGTTCTTCGGCGAGGTCCCGGACCTCTGGACCGTGGTCGGGGCCGCGACCATCGTCGGCGCCGGCCTCTTCGTCCGCTGGCGGGAGCGCGTCAGGGCACGCTTGGCATAAGGTCAAAAACCTGCTCCTGATAAGTGCCGAGGCATGCGGGAAGACGTGCAAGCGTAACCGGGAGGAAAACGGGTGGGGTTAAACCTTCGGGAGTTTTATTTCGCCGTCGCGCTGTTCTTGAGTTCGGCGGGCGGGCTAATCATCGAGATCGTCGCCGGGCGGTTGATCGCGCCCTATGTGGGCATGTCGCTCTATACCTGGACGGCGATCATCGCCGTCGTGTTGGCCGGGCTCTCCGTCGGCCATTGGATCGGCGGGCGGATGGCGAGCGAGGGTGTGAGCGACCGCGCCCTGGCGCAGCGGCTCGCCGTGGCCCTCGGACTTGCCAGTGTGAGCAGCCTCGCCTCCCTGGTGCTGGTCAGGGTCGTCTCCGGCCTGTTGCTGACCAGCGGGCTCGGCCCGGTGCTGATCGTGGTTCTGCTGTCGACGATCCTGTTTCTGCTGCCCAGCCTGTTCGTCGGCATCGTCGCCCCGGTTCTGACCAAGATCGCCATCGACGAGCGGCCGGACAGCGTCGGTCCTGTTCTGGGCCGCATGTTCGCCATCGGAACGGTGGGCAGCATCGCCGGCACCTTGGGGGCGGGGTATCTCTTCGTCTCATGGATCGGATCGATCGGGACCGTGATCGCGGTCGCCGCCGTTTACGCGGTTCTCGCGGTGATCTTCGCCGTGATGAGCGGACGCGGGGCGACGCTCGCGACGGGGGCCATCCTGCTGGTGGGGACGGCGGGAACCCTGATACCGGGTCAACGGGTCGAGGCCTTCACCACGCCCTGCACGGTGGAGAGCGATTACTTTTGCATTCGCATCGACGACTTTCAGCCGTTTTCGGGTCGGCCCAGCGCGCTGATGGCCCTCGACCATCTGGTCCACAGCATCAACGACCGCGACGAGCCGAGACTTCTGTTCAGTCCCTATATTCACTTCGTCGACGAATATGTCCGCCGCCACCGGGAGCACTTGGAAGATCTCCCAGTGGACGGGGACTTTTCCGCGTTCTTCATCGGGGGCGGGGGCTATACCCTGCCGCGGGCCTGGTCGGAGGCCTACGACTCGCCCCGCCTGGTGGTGGCGGAGGTCGATCCGGCGGTGACGGCCGCGGCCCGGGACCATCTCTGGCTCGACGACACGGACCCGGCGATGGAGATCCATCACCGGGACGCCCGGGCGTTGTTGCAGGCGATGCCGGTGGCGGACCGCTTCGACGTCATTTTTGGCGACGCCTTCCACGATATCTCGATCCCGGCCCATCTCGTGACCCGGGAATTCCACGGCAAGATCGCCCGGCGGCTCAATCCGGGCGGAATCTATACGGTGAATGTGGTCGACAACGGATCCGAGCCCCGGTTTCTTGCCGCCCTGGTCCGCACGCTTCAGGCGGATTTCTCCGCCGTCGAGGTCTGGGCCGGGGCCGAGGAATTGCAGGCCGCCTGGAGCAACCAGGGGCTCAGGGTCACGTTCAATGTCATCGCGGGCAATGGTGCGGCGGGCGACGGCCCGTCTCCGCGCAAGACGCTGATTTCCCGCTTCGGACCGGACCGGCTCTGGTGGCGTTGGGAGATCGCGGAGATCCAGGCGCGGGCGGGTGAGGTCCCGATCCTGACCGACAACTTCGCCCCGGTCGACCGGCTGATGTCGACCCTGCTGAATACGCCCGAGAGTTAGCCCGCTTTGCCGACCGAAAAGTCAGATTAGTCGGTCGGTTTTTCCGAAAACATAAATGGCTCGTTAACGCTCTCTGACCTATCGTGCCGCGATACCGCGCGTTGCAAATCGTCCGATATGATGGGGGACCACTGATGACCGGGGACGTTTCGATCAAGCTCGATATCGCGTTTGCGCAGGAGGTCTGCGAGGCCTTCGCCGAGATCATCGGCCAGGGGGTTCTTGTCATCACCCATGGCGGCGAGATCGTCGCGTCCAGCGCCAAGGAGCGGATCGGCGATCACCACGAGAACGGGGCGCGGGTGATGCGCGGCGAGATCGACGAATACGAGGTGACGCCGGAACAGGCGAAACGCTCCAAAGGCATGCGCCAGGGCACCGGTGTGGCCATTGACTTCGATGGCGAGCGGTATGCGGTCCTCGCCGTCGCCGGGCCGCCGCCGCAGACAATGATCTACAACAAGCTCGCCGCGCGCACCCTGTTTTCCCGGCTCCAGGCCCAGAAGGAGGAACTCCTGCGCAGCGGCGCCGAGTCGAAGCAGCGCAAGGTCTCGGAACTGCAAGGCAAGGTCAGTGCCACCTCGGAGGACCTGATCCGGGCGAGCGCTGATCTGGCCCAGCTCACCCGGGATGTCCTGGCGAGCGCCTCCGCCGCGAAGGGGCAGGCCGACGAGGCCGCCGCTTCCGCCGGCGAGACCGCCGAGAACCTCACCGGCGTCGCCGCGGCATCGCGGGAGATGTCCGACGTTATCGGTGAGGTTAATCGCCAGGCCCGAATCGCCTCCGACCGGGTTGGCGAGGTGGACGCCGGCGCCCAGGGCGTTGTGGATATGGTCCGGCAATTGGAGACCGGGCTCGATCAGATCGCCGAGGTCTCCAAGCTGATCAAGGACATCGCCGCCCAGACCAATCTTCTGGCCCTGAACGCGACCATCGAGGCGGCCCGGGCGGGGGACGCGGGGCGCGGCTTCGCGGTCGTCGCGGCGGAGGTCAAGACCCTATCCGGTCAGACCGAGGACGCAACGAAGAAGATCGAGGAGCGGATCGCGGATTTTCGGAGCCGGTCGACCAAGGCGATCGACGCAGTCGATTCGATCTCCAACAACGTCTCGGAGATCAGCACGATGACGGCGACGATCTTCGGCGAGATCGAGCGCCAGAGCGATACGACCCAGGAGATCAACGACCGGGTCCAAACGGCGGCGGCCCGGGCCTCGGCGGCGACGGCCGCCATCGCGAGCGCCAAGGAAAGCGTAACGGCGGCGGAAGACGCCGTGCGCAGCACGGACGACATGGTGGCCGGGCTGGGCCGCGACATGACCGGCCTCAAGGAGACGGTCGAGGAACTGTCCGAAACCCTTTCGTCCTGAGCTGGCGTTAGAGGAAAGAAAAAGGGGGCCGCGGCCCCCTTCGTCTGTCGTGCGGCCGGCCTTCAGAGCCCGAGCTTGTCGATATCGGCGGCGGAGTGCCGTTCCTCCAGCTGTTCGTTCTCCGGCCCGGCGACCCGGTTGACGACCCGGCCGCGCTTCACCGCCGGGCGGGCGGCGATTTCGTCGGTCCAGCGCTGGACGTTCTTGTAGGACTGAACGTCGAGGAACTCGCCGGCGTCGTAGATCTTGCCCTGGGCCAGGACGCCATACCACGGCCAGATGGCGATATCGGCGATCGTGTAGTCGTCACCGGCGATGAACCGGTTATCGGCCAACTGCCGGTCGAGCACGTCGAGCTGGCGCTTGGTCTCCATGGCGAAGCGGTTGATGGGATATTCCATCTTTAAGGGGGCGTAGGCGTAGAAATGCCCGAAGCCGCCGCCGAGATAGGGCGCGCTGCCCATCTGCCAGAACAGCCAATTCATCGTTTCGGCGCGCTTCGCCGGCTCTGTCGGCAGAAACTCACCGAACTTCTCCGCCAGGTAGAACAGGATCGAGCCGGATTCGAAGACCCGGATCGGCTCCGGGCCGCTACGGTCGAGCAGGGCGGGGATCTTGGAGTTTGGGTTGATATCCACGAAACCGCTGCCGAACTGGTCGCCGTCGCCGATGCGGATCGTATAGGCGTCGTATTCCGCGCCGCTATGCCCTTTGGCGAGAAGCTCCTCCAGCATCACCGTCACTTTCACCCCGTTGGGCGTGGCGAGCGAATAGAGCTGCAATGGGTTGTCGCCGACCGGAAGCTCCTTGTCGTGGGTGGCACCGGCGATCGGCCGGTTGGTGCTGGCGAACTTGCCGCCATTCTCCTGGTCCCAGGTCCAAACCTTCGGCGGCGTAAATTCGGGCATGTCGTTCATCGAGGAATCCCTTTGGCGGAGTGTCTGAGGGCACGGCGCACGGCGCGCTCCCTCGGCAAATGGGACCGCGTGCCGTTACGGCAAGACCGGAACAAGTGTTTAAATATCCGCGACGGAGATCAAGTCCTTGCCGCTCTTCCCTTTTTTCCTCTGCCGCTCAGGATGACGGGGGATCGACGGCCGTGTTGGCAACGGGTCGAAAGCAGCGCCGTCGCCCCTAACCCCGTACGATGCCCGAACCCGGAAACACCCGTTCGGTCTCGCCGTCGTTCTGCCCGCGCAGCCGGCCGATGGCGTCGGCACTGCGCAGGCCGGGGCCGTCCCTTTCCCCACGCAGGAGCTGTTCAAGCCTCTGGAGGCCGGAAAGATCACCCTCGCGAAAGGCGGCCAGGGCGTCGTTCACCTGCACCAGGCGGTCCAGTGCGTCCAGCAGGGCCTGCTGCCGGGCCTCGGTCTGGGCCTGGTTCGGTACGTCCACCCCGCCATCGATCTGGTAGACCGAGGTCGCGACGCCGCCCTTCTGTTGAGCCTCGGTGACCGCGATCCGCTCCCCGGAAAGATCGACCAGACCCACATTTTCCGCGTTGATCCGGCCGTCGGTGACCACACCGACCTCGACCGCGAACTGACTGATTCTGGCGCCGAGAGGATCGTCCCCCAACTCTCCGAAGAACTGGTCCACCCGGGCGAGGCCGATCTGAATACCGACCGGAGACGCTTCGCTGTCCAGGGCCTTGTCGAGGACATCGCCCAGGCTTTCCAACGCGGTCCCGACGGTTTTCTCCAACTCGGGTCCCTTGAAAAAGACCTGGAAAAGATCGGTGAGCGCGCCGGCGACCTTGTCGCGCATCGCGTCCTTGTCGGTGATCCCGCTTAGATCGACCTCGAAGGCGGTCCGGCTTGACGCACTGGCCAGCCGGAAATCCTGGGCCTTGAAACGGGAAGAGGTCGGTTGGTCCTCGAGGGGGCGGGGTCGTGCCGACGGCTGGCTGTTCTGCAGAGCCGTCACACCTCCCGCGACCGATGGAATATCTGCCATATGGGCGTCCCTTCTGGATGCGCCTTGGTCCGGCGATTGATCAGGGACCCAAGGTATAGTCATTTCCCCGAAAGACTAAGCGAATTCTCGGGGGGTGGGCGCCGCTACTCCGAGCCGGGCGCGCCTTGACTGGATTGATCGAAGCTCAATCCCAGACGATAGGCGATGTAGTAGGTCCAAATATTACCGACATAGCGGATGGGTTCCTGGCCGACCATCGACATCATCGCGTATTCCACATGGCCGAACCAGCGGTCTGGGTCATGCCCCTGCCGTCCCGCCTTGGCGCGGGCACGGGCCAGGGTCGTCGGACCCGCGTTATAGGCCGCCAACGCGAAGAACAGTGGTTCGAAGGACCCGTCGATGTCCTGATAACGTTCCCAGAGATGACGCAGATAGCGGGCCCCGCCGAGAATGTTCTCGTCGACCCGGTAGATGTCGGCGCCGCCCACCGCCGGGTCCTTCGCCGTGGAGGGGAGGATCTGCATCACCCCGATCGCGCCGACCGGGCTGATCACCGACTGATCCAGCCGAGATTCCTGATACCCCTGGGCGGCCAGGAGCAGCCATTCGATCTCCTGCTCTTGGGACGCGGCCGTGAAATGCGGCTTAAGCGTGAACAGCCGATCATGATCTTCTTGCTTCTCCAGCGGATTTTCAATCCATCGGGTATCTTGGAAATATCGCTTTAACAAAAGGTTACCGAGAAGCGTTCCCTTATCGTTCTTATCGAGAAAGGCATTGACCGCCGTGGCGAGGTCCGGGGTGCCCGGCCGCAGGGCCCAGGCGATCTCGCCGCCCTCGGCGACGCTCACTCGGGTGACGGTCAGATTTGCCAGAGCCTCCGCCCATAGTGCCGCCTCATAGTCGTCCGTCAGCACATAGGAGACGATACCGGCATGCGCCATCTCCAGCAGGCGCTCGGTCGACATATCGTGCACTTCGAGGGCGAAGGACGGACGGCCTTCCGCTTCGAGACGGGCGATGGCCGCACGGGCATTGGCGACAAAGCTGGTGCCGGCCTGTGCGTGAACGGTATGGCCCGCGAGATCGGCGAGGCTTTCCGGAGCTGCCGCGTTCTTGCCGGCGACGACGGCTTCCCGCACCCCGGTGAGATAAGGACGTGAGAAGTCGACCCGGGTGCTTCGGTCGGCGGTGATCGTCAGGCCGGCGGCGGCGATATCGCCCCAGCCTCTGGCCAGGGCCGGCAGGATCTCGTCGAAGGGCATGGGGATCAGCACGACCCGGAGTCCCTTCGCGTCCTTGTGGGTTTCCCGGAGCTGCTGGGCGAATTGGGTTACAAGTTCGTACTCGAACCCGCGCAAGCGGCCGCCATCGACGAAGAAGCGGGTGCGGCTGTACTCCACCAGTACCCTAAGGACGCCGCTGTCGAGAATCTCGTCGAGGTCCCCGGTCCGGGACGGAACATCCCGTTGAGAGGCGATCACGGTCGCAAGCGGGTCGACCTCATCCGCCGAACTGGTGCCGGGACCCAGGACCGGGGCTATGAACGACATCGCGAGAGCAAACAGGGCGAGGAACCGGGCCATGGGGCACATCCGCCAACGGTTTCGATTAGATGATCATATTCGCCCGACCGAATTGTGACCAGGGGGCGCAAAGCACGGTTCGTTCCGCCCTTCACCCTTGGGTTGCAGGCTTTTTCGAGGCTAGAATTCTGTCTCCGGGATCGCCGTCGGTCCAGGAGAAAGGACACCAAATGAACATCCGGCCCGCCACCGCTGACGATCTGACCGCCCTCGCGCGGATCCAGAAGGCGGCCTTCGAGGCCTATGTCCCGGAGATCGGCAAGGCGCCGGCGCCGATGGTGGTCAATCTCTCGGCCCAGCTCGAGACCTATCCGGTATTCGTCGCCGAGACCGAAACCGGGATCGCCGGCTATCTGATCCTCGACGATGCCCGCGATCCGCCCCTGCTCGACACCATCGCGGTCGATCCGGCCGAGCAGGGGCAGGGGGTCGGCGGGGCGCTGATCGGCCATATGGAAGACCGGCTGCGGGCCGAGGGGTGCCGACGCTATGTGCTCTACACCAACGCCAAGATGACAAAGACCTTGGCCCTCTATCGACGGCGCGGATACACCGAGACGCGCCATGTGGTCGAAGACGGGTACGAGCGGATCTACTTCGAAAAGGCGTTATGACTGCCTGACCCCAATGTGAGGACCCTAGCCAAGGCGGTTCTCCGTCCCTATACAGGCCGGACCTTAATTTCATGTCATGGAGCGGAATCGGCGATGACGCAGGCGACGATCAGAGCGGCGGTCTTGGGGGCGAGCGGGTATGCGGGAGCGGAGACCATCCGAATCTTGCAGCGCCATCCCCATGTCGAGATCACGGCTTTGACCGCCGAGCGCCACGCCGGCAAACCGCTCGGCGCCGTCTTCCCCCATTTCGCGGCGCTGGACCTTCCGGACCTGGTCAAGATCGAGGATGTCGACTGGTCGACGGTCGATCTGGTTTTTTGCGGTCTGCCGCACGCGACCACTCAGGAAGTCATCAAGGACCTTCCGGCCCACCTCAGAATTCTCGATCTGTCGGCCGATTTCCGGCTCAAGGATATCGAGACCTATGCCCAGTGGTATGGCCATGACCATCTGGCGCCGGAGCTGCAGAAGGAGGCGGCCTACGGACTGACCGAGATCTATCGGCAGGAGATCGGCAACGCGCGGATCGTCGCCGTGCCGGGGTGTTATCCGACGGCCTCCCAACTGGCGCTAATCCCCGGTGTGAAACACGGGTTGATCGACGCCGACGACATCATCATCGATGCGAAATGCGGGGTCACCGGCGCTGGCCGGGCGCCGAAGGAGGGGTCCCTCTTTGCCGAGGCCGCGGAGGGCATTCATGCCTATGGGGTCGCGAAGCATCGCCACGCCCCCGAGATCGAACAGGGACTGTCGGCGGCCGCCGGCCGGCCCGTGGTGGTCAACTTCACCCCCCATCTGATGCCCATGAACCGGGGCATTCTCGCGACCTGCTATGTCCGCCTGGAAGGGGGCGCAAGCGCCGAGGACCTGCACAAGGCGCTCGATACGTTCTACGCCGACGAAACCTTCGTGCGGGTTCTACCCTATGGCGAGGTGCCGGCCACCCGACATGTCCGGGGCTCCAATAACTGCTGGATCGGTGTCGTCGCCGACCGGATGGCGAAGCGGGCCATCGTGATCTCGGTGATCGACAATCTGGTCAAGGGCACCAGCGGGCAGGCGATCCAGAATCTCAACGTCATGTACGGCTTTGCCGAGGACACCGCCCTCGAAAAAGTCGCGATGTTCCCGTAATCCGAAGGACGGACGAGATGCCAGGGATGATCCTGACCCACCGTGGCAACACCCCCACGATGCACGATGACGCCTTCATCGCCGAGAACGCGACTCTGATCGGCCAGGTCGACATCGCCGCCGACGCCAGCATTTGGTACAACTGCGTCCTGCGCGGCGACGGGGCGAAGATCACCGTCGGTCCGCGCACCAATATTCAGGACGGCACGGTCATTCACGTGAACGAGGGCTATGCGGGCCGACCGGAGATGCCGACCTGGATCGGTGCCGACGTGACGGTGGGCCATATGGCGCTTATCCATGCCTGTACCCTGAAGGACCGTGCTTTTGTCGGCATGAAGGCCTGCGTCATGGACGGGGCCGTGGTCGAGGAGGATGGATTTCTCGCCGCGGGCGCGTTGCTGACGCCCGGCAAGGTGGTGCCGTCCGGGGAGCTTTGGGCCGGCGCGCCGGCCAAGTTCCAGCGCAAGCTCCGCGACGAGGAAATCGCGGGCATCGTGCGCTCGGCCCATCACTATGTCGCACTCTCGAAAACCTATACTGAGTAATAGCCAAAATCCCATTTCAGGGAATTTAGCGATTTCGATTTTATATTGAAAATCTGGAGTAAATCTTGGCAGGCTCTTAAAAGAGGAGGGCCAAGAATGGGTTTTTCCGTTACGCGCGATGTGTGTTTCGATCCAGAGCGTCCGAATTGGGATGGGGACGGACCGCGGCCGGTCTCCTGGGTGCTCTGGCCGCCCGAGGCGGTTCGCGAGCCTTTTCCCTTGGTACTGCTCTCCCACGGCACGGGCGGGGGCGCCGACGGTCTCGCCTGGTTGGGAGAGGCCCTGAGTACCGCCGGCTATGCCGTCCTTGCGGTCAATCATCACGGGAATACGATCGTCGAGCCCTACCGGGCCGAGGGATTCCTGGCTTGGTGGGAGCGTCCCCGCGATCTGACGGTGGCGCTCGGTTACCATTTGACGGACGGCCCTCTCGCCGGACGGATCGATCGGACCCGGATTTCGGCCGCGGGATTCTCGCTCGGGGGCTACTCGGTCTTCTGCCTCGCCGGCGCGGTCACCGACATGGCCCTTTTCCGCGCCTTTGCCGACAACCAAACCACCGGTTTCCGGGGACCGCGGGAATTCCCCGATCTTGGGCGGTATGTCGAGCCCTTGCTCGACTCGTCGGCCCCCTTCCGGGAGTCCTGGGCGCGCGCCTCCGACGACTATCGCGACGGCCGTGTCGGGAAGATATTCGCCATGGCCCCGGCGCCGACCGTGCGCGGTTTCACGGAGGATAGTCTCGCCCGGATCGATGTCCCCATCCGGATCTTCACCGGGGAAGCGGACACGGAAGCACCCTACGAACAGTGTTCCCGGTGGCTTTTGGGGCTCGTCCCGACCGCCCGGCTGGAAAGCGCCGGCCGGGATGTCGACCACTATGTCTTTCTCAACGCCAAGGACCAGGAGGACATCAGGGCGGCGCCGGAGGTCTTTTTGGACCCGCCCGGCATCGACCGGACGATGATCCAGTCCAGGGCGATCGCCATCGCCCTGGCGCTTTTTCAGCGGTAAGTCTAAGTCCGACCCTAAGCCTGGGTCTGCACCGTGACATAAGTGCCCGGCGCGTCGGCCAGGGGCTCCAACTCGCGGTCGCCGGGGACCCGGGCCGGGACCTTGCCGCCGGCGTATTTTCCGACCCATTTATCCCATTCCGGCCACCAGGAGCCCTCGTTGTGGGTCGCCTTGGCGAGCCACTGATCGGGATCCTTCACCTTGCGGCTATAGGTCCAGAAGCCGTATTTCGGTTTGGTCGGCGGATTGACCACGCCGGCGATATGGCCGCTGCCGGAGAGCACGAACTTGATCGGACCGGAATAGAGCTGGGTCCCGGCATAGGTCGCCTTCCACGGCGCGATATGATCCTCCTTGGTCGACAGGATGAACACGGGCGTCTTGATCTGGGCGAGGTCGATGTCGACGCCGCCGAGCTGAATGCCGCCCGGGTCCTTCAGCTTGTTCTCCTGATAGCATTTGCGGAGATAGAAGCTGTGCATCGCCGCCGGCATCCGGGTCGAATCGCCGTTCCAATACAGCAGATCGAAAGGGAAGGGGTCCTTACCCAAAAGGTAGTTGTTGACCACGAAGGACCAGATCAGATCGTTGGCCCGCAGCATGTTGAACGTCGTCGCCATGGCGGAGCCGTCGAGATAGCCCTCCTTGTTCATCTTCGCCTCGAGGGCGGCCAACTGCTCCTCGTCGATGAAGACCGAAAGCTCGCCGGCCTGGTCGAAATCGACCAGCGTCGTGAAGAAGGTGCAGGACTTCACCCGGTCGTCGCCCTTGGCCGCCATATAGGCGAGTGTCGAGGCGGTCAGCGTGCCGCCCAGGCAATAGCCGATCATGTTCAGTTCTTTTTCGCCCGTCGCCTTTTCCATGGCTTCCATGGCGGCCAGCGGGCCTTCGAACATGTAATCCTCGAAGCTCTTGCCCGCGAGCTTCTCGTCCGGATTGACCCAGGAGATGACGAAAACCGTCTGGCCCTGCTCGACCGCCCATTTGATGAAGGAGTTCTCCGGCCGCAGATCGAGAATGTAGTACTTGTTGATCCACGGCGGCACGATCAGCAGCGGGCGGCGGGCGACCTCCTCGGTTTTCGGTGTGTATTGGATCAGTTCGATCAAATCGTTCCGGAAGACGACCTTGCCCTCCGTCGTGGCGATGTTGCCGCCGACGGTAAAGGCGTCCTTGTCGGTCATCCGGATCTTCAGTTGCCCTTTGCCTTGCTCCAGGTCGTGCAACAGGTTCTGCAGACCCTTGAGCAGGTTCTCGCCACCGGATTCGAGCGTCGTGCGCAACACTTCGGGATTGGTCAGCACGAAGTTTGAGGGCGCCATCGCGTCGATGAATTGCCGGGTATAGAAGTCGATCTTCTGCTTCGACTTGTCGTCCAGCCCTTCAACAGAGGTGGCGGTGGCATGCATCCAGCGGGCGGTCAAAAGATAGCTCTGCTTGATGTAGTCGAAAACCGCGTTCTCCTGCCACGCCGCGTCCTTGAACCGGCGGTCGCCCTTTTCCGGCTTCACGAAAGGTTCCGCTTCCTCGGCGCCGAGGAAGCGGGCGGTCGTCGCCTGCCAAAGCTGCATATAACTGGACCACAAATCCATCTGCGCCTGGGCGACGCGCATCGGGTCGCTCATCAGCCGCGTGGTCATTTCGAGGAAGGCGGCACCGATGTTGAGCGGATCGAATTGCGGCTTTTCCAGTGCCGACGATGTCGCTTCTTCCGTCTGCCGGGCGAGAAACTCGCTGACCACCGCTTGCGATTGTTCGGCGATCTTCTCCATCGTTTGGGAGAACTCGACCGGATCGGGCATCTTGACGGCGGGTGTCTCTTTATCGGCCATTAACAGCTCCCTCGCGTTTTATTTCAGCCCCTTGGCGAAACATCTTAATGTGGTACTTTGGCCGCAATGAAGACGACCATTAGAGGGTGATCGATCACCTTTTCAAAAACATCGGTCCGCAAAGCTTGGTTCCGGAGGCCTTTTAGCTTGTATTCTGCTATCAAGAAAGGGTGTGCCGGATTCATCCGGGGGCGTGAGGGAGTAAAAGAACCTATGACGGCGTGGGATCTCAGAACGATGCGTACCGGGACGGTGGTCGTCCTGGCGGGGCTTGGCTTGTCGGCCTGTTCCTCCGTTCCTGACTATGCGAATCCTTTGGTTTGGTACGAGGACTCGACGAGCTATCTTTTCGGGGATGACGAAGACGACGCGACGGCGGCTGGCCGGGCGGCGGATGAGAACGCGTCTTTTCCCAATCTATCCGACGTGCCGGACCGGCCGGAGGGAAGCTCGCCCGAGACCCGGCGGGAGTTGCGCGAGGGCCTGGTCGCGGACCGCAGCAATGCACGCTACACCGATCAGGTGCAGGCCGATCCTGCCCTGACGGGGCAAACCGATGAGACGGCGTCACGGAGCCTCGCGCAGCCGCCGTCTCAGGTCGCGGCTACACCGCAACCGGCGCCTCAACCGGCGCCCCAGCCGACCTCGGAATCAACGACCCAAGCGCAACGTTTGACATCGGTGGAACCGCGCCCGGCCCCGCGGGCGGAGGCCAGCGGCTCTCGGACCCTCGTCGATCGCCGGACGCGGGGCGAATCCTTCCTGGAGAAGCTCGGGACCGGCGATCCTGGAACGACGGCCCGGACCGGATCCTTGCGGGCGACCGCGCCCGAGCGGCGGAGCATCGCCGAGTTGGCACCTCAGTCCCCCGCACCCGAATCGGCACCCGAACCCGCGTCGACGGTTGCATCTGCGGCCCAGACTTCGGCGGCCCAGACTTCGGCGCCCCAGACTTCGGGCACCCTGGCGGCCGTCCCGCGCCGGGCGCCGGCGGCCCCGGCGCGTCCATTTGGCAGCGATGCCGAAACCCTGTCCTCCGGCGTGGTCGTGATCGGCGGCGGCGGCGATGTCGTCGCCCTCGATGTAACCGGTCCCGTTTTGGCGGAGACCGGTATGGGGGTCAGCCTGCACGCCGCGACGGTTTATTTCGGTCATTCGTCGGCCAATCTCTCCAATGAGGACCGCCGGGTCATCGAAGGTGTCCGCCGGCTTCAGGCGGAGACCGGGGGAGTTCTCCGGGTGGTCGGCCATGCCTCCAGCCGGACGCGGAACCTGGCCCCAGACCGTCAACAGGTCGCCAATCTCCGGGTCAGCCAGAAGCGGGCCGACGCGGTCGCCAACGCCCTGATACGGGCCGGTGTTCCGGCGAACCGGGTCCTTGTTTCTTCGCAAGGGGACAATCAGCCGGTGTTCTACGAGAGTATGCCCGTAGGCGAGGCCGGCAACCGTCGCGCGGAAATCTATCTGGATTACTAAATCGGGCAGGGGTTGGCCGCGTTCAGGCGTCATTCCGGACTGGATTTCGGGGCGGGCTTTCCGTTACAACCGCGCATCCTCGCTATCGCGGGTCCGCTCTCGTCATTCCCGGAATCGTTTCATGTCCGATCCCCTTCGTCTTGGTATCGCCGGTCTTGGCACCGTTGGTGTCGGTGTCGTCAAACTGCTGACCGCGAATTCCGACGCCATCACCCGGCGCTGCGGGCGCCCCGTGGAGATCACGGCTGTTTCCGCGCGAAATCGCGAAAAGTATCGCGGAGTCGATCTCAAGCCCTATGCCTGGGAGGACGATCCGGTTGCCCTGGCCGGTCGAAACGACGTTGATGTCGTGGTCGAACTGGTGGGCGGCAGCGATGGCCCGGCGAAAGCCCTGGTCGAAACCGCACTTTCGGCGGGAATGCATGTCGTCACGGCGAACAAGGCCCTTCTTGCGGTCCATGGCACCGCTCTCGCCAAGACGGCCGATGCGACCGGGGCGGCTCTTGCCTACGAGGCGGCGATCGCCGGGGGCATTCCCATCGTCAAAGCCCTGCGGGAAGGGCTGGCCGGAGACCGGGTGACCCATCTCTACGGGATTTTGAACGGAACCTGTAACTATATCCTTTCGGAAATGCGGACCACGGGCCGCTCGTTCCAGGACATTCTCGCCGACGCCCAGGAATTGGGCTATGCCGAGGCCGATCCGACCTTCGATGTGGAGGGCATCGACGCCGCCCACAAATTGGCGCTGCTCGCCGCCCTCGGTTTCGGGCGCGAGGTGAATTTCGACGCGGTCTATACCGAGGGGATTTCGAAGATCACACCGGAAGACCTGATCGCCGCCGAGGAACTCGGCTACCGGATCAAGCTTCTCGGGATCGCCTGTCAGACCGATCATGGCATCGAACAGCGTGTCCATCCCTGCATGGTACCGGCCGACAGCGCGATCGCGCCGGTCGAGGATGTGGTCAACGCGGTGGTCGTCGAGGCGGATCCGCTGGGCCAGACGGTCTATGAAGGGCGGGGGGCCGGAGAGGGGCCGACCGCCTCCGCCGTCGTCGCCGATATCTGCGATCTGGCGCGTGGTAACCGGTCGCCGGTGTTCGGCGTTCCCGCCGATGCGCTGGCCGCGGCCGATGACGCGCCCATGGCCAAGCGCCACGGGGCCTATTATCTGCGGCTTACCGTGCGGGACGAGGCCGGGGTGATGTCTGGGGTCTCCTCCGCCATGGCCGAGGCGAATGTATCGATCCAGTCGGTGCTGCAGCGCGGCCGGTCGACCAGCGAGCCCGTGGCCCTGCTGATTACCACCCATGAGACGGAGGAGGCCGCGATGATGCAGGCGGTCGACGCGATCCGGGGGCTCGGCGCGGTGATCGGCGAGCCGCAAGTGATCCGGATCGAGCACTTCTAGATCCAGGAATCCGGTGGAGCGCCCTCGGGGACCCACAAATCACATGATATATTCAAGGTAAGGAAAAAAGGGGGATAGTCCGATGAAGACCGAGGCGACTTTGGACCGCAACATGGCGCTGGAAGCGGTCCGCGTGACCGAGGCGGCGGCCCTGGCGGCCTCCCGGCTGATGGGGCGGGGCGATGAGAAGGCGGCCGACCAGGCGGCGGTCGACGCCATGCGGCGGGCGCTGAACGGCCTCGAGATTGCCGGTACCGTCGTGATCGGCGAGGGCGAGCGCGACGAGGCGCCGATGCTCTATATCGGCGAGGAGGTCGGCACCGGAAACGGCCCGAAGGTCGATATCGCGCTTGATCCGCTGGAAGGCACGACGATCACCGCCAAGGGCGGCCAGAACGCGCTGGCCGTGATCGCGCTCGCCGAGAGCGGCGGCTTCCTCCACGCGCCCGACGTCTATATGGACAAGATCTCGGTCGGCCCCGGCCTTCCCGAGGGCATCGTCGATCTCGACAATCCGGTGCACGAAAACCTCGCCAATCTCGCCAAGGCGAAGCATGTCGACATCGAGGACCTGGTTGTTTGCATTCTCGACCGGCCCCGCCACCAGGAGATCATTCGCCAGGTGCGCGAGGCGGGCTCGCGGATCATGCTGATTTCCGACGGCGACGTCAGCGGCGTCATCGCCACCGCGCGTCCGGACAGCGGTGTCGACATGTACATCGGTTCCGGCGGCGCGCCCGAGGGTGTGCTCGCGGCCGCGGCGCTTCAGTGCATCGGCGGCCAGATGCAGGGCCGGCTGTTGTTCCGGAACGATGAAGAGCGGGGCCGGGCCCACAAGATCGGGATCACCGATCTCTACCGGAAATACAGCAAGGACGATCTCGCCAGCGGCGAGGTCATGTTCGCCGCCACCGGTGTCACCGACGGGACCATGGTGCGTGGCGTGCGCCGCGACCGGACGGGCGCGCGGACCAGTTCCATCGTCATGCGGGCCTCGACCGGCACGGTTCGGATCATCGAAACCGAGCACAACTTCACCCGCAAGCCGCCGCTCGGCTGATTCGGTCGGGGCACGGTAGGCATGCCCGAGGGGGCTCCCGGCAGTGAAAGCGATCAGGCGCGGCCTCCCGTTCTAGGCGTGGGCAGGTCGATCGGCGGGTATCGCTGGGAGCCGCGCGGGCGTATGGGGGACGAGCAGGTCGAACGGCTCGCCCTCGGCCTCAGCCAGCGCTTCGGGCTCCCGGACCTGTGCGCCCGGGTGCTGGCCAGCCGTGGCGTCGATTTGGACACGGCGGCGCTCTGGCTCAATCCGTCCCTCAAGGAGCATCTGCCGGACCCGTCCCATCTCAAGGACATGGACCGGGCGGTGGACCGGCTCGTCCGGGCGATCCGGGATGGGGAGACCATTGCCGTCTTCGGCGATTACGACGTCGACGGGGCGACATCCTCGGCCCTGTTCCTGCGCTATTTCCGGACTCTGGGCGTCACCACGCTGCTGCACATCCCCGACCGGGTCGAGGAGGGCTACGGACCCAATGCCCCGGCCTTGCGCAGTCTCAAGCAGCGGGGGGCGAGCCTCTGTGTGACGGTGGACTGCGGGGCCACCGCCCATGAGCCGCTCGGGGAGGCCGCCGCGGCCGGGCTGGACGTGATCGTCTGCGACCACCATGTGGGCGAACCCGCGTTGCCGCCGGCGGTCGCGGTGGTCAATCCGAACCGGTTCGACGAGGAGAGCGAACACACGACCCTCGCCGCCGTCGGGGTGAGTTTCCTGATGCTGGTGGCGTTGAACCGGGCGCTGAGGGCCGCGGGCTACTTCACGGAAGCGCGGCCTCAACCCAATCTTCTCGGCTATCTGGATCTGGTGGCCCTCGGCACGGTCGCCGATGTGGTGTCCCTCACCGGCCTGAACCGGACCCTGGTGAGCCAGGGCCTGAAGATCCTCGCCCAACGGGGCAATCCGGGGCTTGCGGCGCTTGCCGACATCGCCGGGGTGTCGGAGAAGCCCGGGGCCTATCATCTCGGCTTCGTCCTGGGCCCGAGGATCAATGCCGGTGGGCGTATCGGCCATGCCTTCGACGGCACCCGATTGCTCACGACCGACGATCCCGACGAAGCGCGGGGGTTGGCGATCGCCCTCGACAAGATGAACACCGACCGGAAGGCGCTCGAGGCGGAGGTTCTCGCCCAGGCGATCGACCAGGCCGAGGCGGCGGGCCACGGCACCGGGCACGGCCCCGTTCTGGTCGCCGGCGAGGGCTGGCATCCCGGCGTGATCGGCATCGTCGCGAGCCGGCTCAAGGAGCGGTACAACCGCCCGGCCCTGGTCGTGGCGCTCGACGACGGGGTCGGCAAGGGATCCGGCCGGTCCTTGAGCGGGATCGATCTCGGCAGCCTGATCATCGCCGCCCGCCAGGAGGGGCTGCTGATCGCCGGGGGCGGGCACAAGATGGCGGCGGGCTTCACGGTGGCCCAGGACGCCCTGACGGCCTTCCAAGCCTTCCTGGACAGGCGTATCGCCGCCGTCATCGGGGCCGAGGACTGGGCGCCCGTCCAGGCGGTCGACGCCCAGGTGACGGTGAAGGGCGCGTCGGCCCATTTCATCTCGGCGCTCGAAGGCCTCGGTCCCTATGGGGCCGGCAATCCGGAACCCCGTTTCGTGCTGCCCGCCTTGGTGCTCGACAAGGTCGAGGCGATGGGCAAGGACCATTTGAGGTGTTTCGTTTCCGGCGCCGAGGGCGGCAAACTGAAAGGGGTCGCCTGGCGGGTCCTGGGAACGCCTCTCGGCGACGCGCTGCTCGCCAGTCGGGGAAGACCCATGCATCTTGTCGGGACCCTTCGCATCGATCCCTGGGGCGGCTATAACCGTCCGCAGCTCACCATTCAGGACGCCGCCTGGGCCTAGACCATTGCCACGCGGTGTCCCAACCGGAGACCACCGATGTCGCAGCCTCAACTCCAACTGGACGTACAGCCCCTGTTCGCGACACCGGTCGCGGTGGTCATCCACCCGGATGCCATCCGCCTCAACGCGGCGCTGAAGACGGCGATCCTGAACCAGGAACAGGCGGCGCCGTCGACCCAGCATTCCAATCTCGGCGGCTGGCAGTCGACCTGGGACATGGAGAGCTGGGGCGGGCAGGCGACGCAGGATCTGATCCAGAGCGCGAAGGCGATCGCCAGCAAGCTCACCGCCCGTCGGGACGGCCAGCCGATGGGGCAGGTCGACTGGGCCGTCAACATCTGGGCCAATGTGAACCGGTCGGGCCATGGCAACGAGTTTCACACCCATCCGGGCGCCATGTGGTCGTGCGTCTATTATGTCGACGATGGCGGGGTCGGGCGGAACCCGGCCCTTGGCGGCGAATTCGAAATGCAGGACCCGCGCGGGGTCGCCCCGGCCATGTATGCCCCGGAGATCAGCTTCGCCGGACCCGGCGGGACGAGCATGGGGGCTTCCGAGGTATTGCGGCCGCAAGCCGGCATGCTGGTGATGTTCCCCTCCTGGCTGAGCCATGGGGTGCGGCCCTATCACGGCAACGCCGCGCGGATCTCGGTCGCCCTCAATCTCGGTTTAAATCGGCGTTGAGATTGGCGGAATTCCGGGTCTTTCGGGCGCGCGGCCAAAAAGCGTAGCAAAATCTTCAAAATAGGTGTTGCGCCCACCCCGGCTTTTTTGTATCCCACCGCCTCCACACCGCGTCCCCATCGTCTAGCGGTCTAGGACATCTGCCTTTCACGCAGAAAACACGGGTTCGAGTCCCGTTGGGGACGCCATGTGGATCTCAAGTCATTGTTGTATATAGAACCAGCCGGGGCGAGTATCCGTCGCTGGAAGCGCGCGCGTTTCGTGGGCCTCTCCCCTATGCCTCCGGCAGTTCGAAGCTGTCGCGCATGGAGGTGAGGGCCGGGGCCACGCCCTTGCCGGCCATCATCGCGAAGCCGCGTTTCTTGGCGTCCCGGGACACGGACACCCGGTTGACCTCGATGGCCAGCGACGG
>JANSWW010000030.1 GCA_024743275.1 Alphaproteobacteria bacterium | reverse complement strand
CGATGGCAAAAGCTAAGTTTGAGCGTTCGAAGCCGCACTGCAACATCGGAACGATTGGTCACGTTGACCATGGGAAGACGTCGCTGACGGCCGCGATCACGAAGGTGCTGGCGGAAGCCGGCGGTGCCGAGTTCCAGGCCTACGACCAGATCGACAAGGCGCCTGAAGAGAAGGCGCGTGGGATCACGATTTCGACGGCGCACGTGGAATACGAGACGGACAACCGTCACTATGCGCACGTGGACTGCCCCGGTCACGCGGACTATGTGAAGAACATGATCACGGGCGCGGCGCAGATGGACGGCGCGATCCTGGTTGTGTCGGCTGCCGACGGCCCGATGCCGCAGACCCGTGAGCACATTCTGCTTGCGCGTCAGGTTGGGGTTCCGGCGATTGTCGTGTTTTTGAACAAGTGCGACCAGGTCGACGACGAGGAACTTCTGGAGCTGGTCGAGCTTGAGGTTCGCGAGCTTCTGTCGTCCTATGATTTCCCGGGCGACGACATTCCGATCGTCAAGGGCTCGGCCCTGGCGGCGCTGGAGGACAGCGACGAGAAACTCGGCAAGCAGGCGATTCTCGAGCTGATGGCCGAGGTCGACGCTTATATTCCGCAGCCGGAGCGTCCGAAGGACCTTCCGTTCCTGATGCCGATTGAGGACGTGTTCTCGATCTCCGGTCGGGGCACGGTTGTGACGGGCCGGGTCGAGCGTGGCGTGATCAACGTGAACGACGAGATCGAGATCGTCGGTATCCGTCCGACCCAGAAGACGGTGTGCACGGGTGTCGAGATGTTCCGCAAGCTGCTGGACAGCGGCGAGGCTGGGGACAACATCGGCGCGCTGCTGCGGGGCACGAAGCGGGACGACGTGGAGCGGGGTCAGGTTCTGGCGAAGCCGGGGTCGATCACGCCGCACACCAAGTTCAAGGCGGAGGCCTACATCCTGACGAAGGAAGAGGGTGGCCGTCACACGCCGTTCTTCACCAACTACCGTCCGCAGTTCTACTTCCGGACCACGGACGTGACCGGTGTGGTGACGCTGCCGGAAGGCACCGAGATGGTGATGCCGGGCGATAACGTCGCGATGAATGTCGAGCTGATCGCCCCGATCGCCATGGACGAGGGCCTGCGCTTCGCCATCCGCGAAGGCGG
>JANSWW010000025.1 GCA_024743275.1 Alphaproteobacteria bacterium | reverse complement strand
GGCCCCCCCCGCCCAGGGGTCGGTCACGATGTACGAAATGGGGGCCGGTCGCGATCTGTATCACGACCGACCCCCTCCCGGGGGGGGGCCGGTCAAAGTATATCGCGACCGGCCCCCCCGGATAACCGGCCCTCCCGGTCTGACAGTTTCATATAAAAAACACGCTCCGGAGGCGCCGGGAAGCTTTTGGAGGCAATCTAGAAACGACCAGTCGCGAGGGTTTCCAGAACCATTGAGTAGAGAACAATCTTACGAACTATGCTAGGCAGCAACGTTTTCTAGTTTTTACTTTTGGCTTTTTGGTCGGCCCCGCACGCGCCGCTTTCGGAGCCGGTCATGCCCCGCAAACTAGAAAAACACAAGTGGCTGAAAGCTTTCTTGATTTGTCACACGGAGTTGCGTTTGCCGGTCGCTCGCCCGCCCCCTGGCAGGACCTGCGCCGGGGCGGCTGGAGAAGGCGCCCGGCGGCAACCGCGCGCAGGGCGGCCGGAGAAGAATCCCTTGGGAGGCCTCAATCAAGTGAGCGGGCCGGCTGTCTCACACTTGGTTTCACTATGGTTTTTGATATGTTTGAGCTGGTCGATAAGACTTATCCAAAGACACTGTCGATCATTTCAGAACATCGACGCAAATGTAATCGAGCGGAAAAAACGGAAGAGGGAGCCAGGGACGCCCAGTCAAGGCTAGAAGGCCCCGCCAAGTCAGGCCCCGACAGACATGGCAAGCTGGGAGACAGAAGTTGGCGGAAGGTTGGGTCTGAGATGTTTGAGACAATTGCGTTGATCGAAAACTCGTGACGTGCTCCAGCGCGTTTCCAAAGCTCAAGTCAGAGCGGCAGCCCCCCAATACTGACTTGCACCCTCTTGACCAATGGCCTCCTACTACGCCTGGCGCGGGGACCTCGTCTATGGCATCTACCAGCGGATGGGCGGCTCGCGCCGCCGCGACGAGGCAAGCAAGCTCTTCGACCAGGAGGCGGACATCTCGCACTACAAGCACATGGTCGGCGGCTGGATGAAAGCGCTGCTGGAGGCAGAGGGCAAGACGCCTAACGCAATGGTCTTGACAGCCTCAAACATCCGGTCGGGCGGATGACCTGGGACCGGTGGGTCGACAGCATGGTCACGGAGGTGAACGAGGCCGAGGCAGCAGGGGCGGCCGCGGCTACGGAGGAGCGGGCGGAAGCAGAGGTTCTCAAGCGATGCCGGGCGCGGGGGAAGCGGGCGCCGTTGCCCCACGAGGCTGCGCCGGCGGAGGACGCCTTGGAGGCGCTGCCCCACGAGACGGCGCAAGTGCTCGGCGGCGGCACGCCGGCGGAGGACCCGCTGGAGGCAGCCTTGGCGGAGTTGGAAAAGGTCAAGGAGCGGCCGCCTGCGAAGAAGATCAAGAAGGGCGGCGCCGAAAAGCGCCCGGCTGCGCGCGGCCCGCAACGGAAGCCGGCGGCCAGAGGGAGCTCGAATCTCTGCGCGGGCCGCGGCGGCGGCTTGCCTTGCATCTACAACCTGCAGCAGCCGGGAGAGCGCGCCAACTACAACACCCGCGGCGGAGCCAACAAGTGCGTCTTCTGCGACGACGCCTTGATGCGGACGGCCTGCAGCAGCGCGGCAGGCCGCAGCAACATCCTCGGCAACTTGAAGAAGCTCCGAGTGGCCTACCAGGAGAAGCCCCACGTCTACAACTCGGGCCTGCTTCGGACCCCAGACAGCTGCCGCGAGGAGCTTCACGCGAAGGCGGTGGCCGAGCTCCGGCCGAGGGCAGCTGCCCGGCAAGAGCGGCGGGCGCAGCCAAACTTGGTGTCTGCGCGGACCGCCAAGACCTCCTGGGCCGCGGCGCTGGCTTCCCGGAAACGCGCCTGGCGCCCGCTGACAGCCGCGGAGGCCAAGAAGCACAAGAGGCAAGTCAAGGCCGACCGCGAGCGGGTCCAGACGAAGTTCTTCAAGGCCAACGACATCGAGGCGCCGCCGGCGCAGGACATCGCGGACAACGACGCCGGCCTGCCCGCGCCAAAGCTCTCGGAGCAGGGCCGCTTCGTG
>JANSWW010000027.1 GCA_024743275.1 Alphaproteobacteria bacterium | reverse complement strand
GGGAGTGTCCTGAACTTTGTGTATCTGGGCTGGCCCATGCGGGTTTCAGATACGGTCACGCATTGAAGCGCTCGTCGTACATGATAGCGAATTGATTCCGGGCCGCAAACCATTCCCGGACATTCCGGCCACCTTTCTCGAAGTTTCGGATCGCTAGGTAGATCAGCTTGGTCGCGGCCTGCTCGGTCGGGAACGAGCCGCGGGTCTTGATCGACTTGCGGATCACGCGGTTCAGGCTCTCGATGGCATTCGTCGTATAGATGATCTTGCGAATGGCCGGGTCGAAGGCGAAGAACGGAATCACCTCGGTCCAAGCCCTGCGCCAGGCCGGGGCGATCGAGGCATATTTCCCGGCCCATTTTTCCTCGAAAGCGTCCAACTCGGCAGCAGCCTGATCGGCCGTCGGGGCACCGTAAATCAGGCGTAGATCGGTGGCGACGGCCTTGCGATCCTTCCAGGCGCAGAAGTTCAGCGAGTGGCGCACCAGATGCACGATGCAAGTTTGGACCGTGGCGTCCGGGAAGGCGGCGGTGATGGCCTCGGGGAAGCCCTTGAGACCGTCCACGACCGCGATCAGAACGTCCTGAACCCCCCGGTTCTTCAACTCGTTCATCACCGACAGCCAGAACTTGGCGCCTTCGTTGTCGGCAATCCACAGTCCCAGCACCTCCCGCACCCCGTCGCGGGTGACGCCCAGGGCCACGTAAACGGCCTTGTTCTTGACCATGCGGCTGTCGGCGTCGCGGATCTTAACCCGTAGCGCGTCAAAAATGACGATGGGATACATCCGGTCCAGCGCCCGGGACTGCCAGTCCCGGACCTCGTCCAGCACCGCATCAGTGACTCGGCTGATCAGGTCTGGTGAGACCTGCAGGCCATAGACATCCTCAAGGTGCGCACGGATGTCGCGCACCGTCAGACCGGCGGCATAGAGCCCGACAATCTTGTCGTCGATCCCGTCGATCCGGGTCTGGCCTTTTTTGACCAACTCAGGCTCAAAACTGCCATCGCGGTCGCGCGGCACGGCGATCGGCACCTCGCCGTCCTTACCCTTCAGCCGCTTTGCGGACGTGCCATTGCGCCGGTTGGCCTGCCCCACGGGCGCGTCCTTGCCATCCTCGTAGCCCAGATGCGCAGTCAGCTCGGCACCCAGCATCCGCTCCATGAGCTTGATCTTCAGCTCTTTCATCAGCCCGGCATCGCCGAGCAGATCCTCAGGCCGCTCGCAGCCCTTCAGCAACTCGTCCAGTAGTTCCTTGGAAATTGTCATCGTCCTTGCTCCTCTCAGAAAGCATGGACCAAATCCCAGTTACACAGAAGATCGGACACTCTC
>JANSWW010000014.1 GCA_024743275.1 Alphaproteobacteria bacterium | reverse complement strand
CGAACCTTGGTCGGCAAAAGAGGCTGGATTACGGTCCATTCAAAATCACTGAGGTCAAAGCGCGCCATCTCAAACTCCTTTCAGAGTTTGAATCACAATACCGCCTCAACGGGAATCCCCTTTATGAGAACGTGACCTAGGGTCAGGACCCATAGAGGCGATCGTCGGGGAGCGAAAACGCTATCTCTCGTAGAGCCCGCGAATGATCCGGCCGCCCTCGCCCTCGCCCTCGCCCTCAAGCGTGTTCAAAAAGGCATCGACGACATAGGGGTCGAACTTCACCCCACGCTCCGCCATCAGCACGCCAAGGGCGGCATCCCATCCCGGGGCATGACGGTAGGGCCGGTCGGACACCATGGCGTCGAAGGTGTCGGCAACGGCGATGATCCGGGCCTCAAGACAGATCATCTCGCCGACCAGCCCGTCGGGATAGCCGCTCCCGTCCATTCGTTCGTGATGCTGGCCGATCATATCCGCGATCGGCCAGGGCAGATTGAGATGGCGAAACAGCCGCGCGCCCTGGGGCGCATGATGTTTGATAATCTCGAACTCGGCCGGCAGCAAACGGATCGGTTTGCTGAGGATATCGGCCGGCACGGCGATTTTTCCGATATCGTGGATCGACGCGCCGATCCTCAGCCCGAAACGCTGGAAGTCGGGCAAGGCCATCTCGACGGCGATCAAATCGCAGATCGTCGAGACATTGGTTTGATGATGGCTCGTATATTCGTCCCGCAGTTCGACCGCACTGCCGATCGTATCGATAAGATCGGCCAGGAGATCGAGCGGATCGACGCTGTTGAAGAACTTCCGCCGGTCCCGCAGGATTTCTTCCCGTTCCCGGAGCTTTCGCCGGACCAGGCCCCAGCCCTCTTCCAGCTCTCTTGCGAGTAGATCGGCATCGCCTTCCGCATAGGGGACGTCCTTGTTGCCGACCCCCAGGATCGCAACGGTCCGGCCGTTCTCCCGAATCGGTGCGCTCATATGGCGCGAGACCTGGAAATGCCCGTCCGGCAGGCCGCGCCGGTGGATCTCGGCGGCGTAATCGTTGTGGATCACGACCCGATGGTGCCGGATGCAGTCGGCCCAGATCCCGGCGGACGCAAGGGGGTAGTGGCTCACATGGGTCGTCCGGCAGTTCTTGAGGACCTCCTTGGACCAGACGGTGAGACCGATCTCCTCGGTCTCCGCATCATAGAAATGGAAATAGCCGATCCGGCTTTCCGTCTTCGCGACGATGATGTCCAGGAATCCCTGCAGCACCTCCTGATCCGTCAGGAAGTGACTGCGGGCAAAGGTGCTCCAACTGTCCTTCGCGACGAACAGCCCCTCCGGAGGGTCGCCCGGCATATGATCGGCGCGATCCACGTCTGTTAGCTCATCGGCTTCCAGTTGTCGGGCGGGCTCAACTCTCCGGCCAGGGCGGCTTCCAAATTACGGTCCAATTTGTCCCGATCGAAGGGCTTTATGATGTATCCGGTCGCCTCCTCCGAGTAGTGGGCGGCGTCGTAGATCCGCTTGTTTCCCCTGGCGGTCACAAAGACAACGGGGATGCCGAACCTCTCCCGAATCTTCCAAGCCGCCTCCATGCCATCCATGTCGCCCTTCAAAGTGATGTCCATGAGAATGACATCGGGCTTCAAGTCTCTCGCCGCTTCCACGGCGCCTTCTCCACTATCGACGATGCCCACGACCTCGTATCCGGAACTCTCAACGGTCATTTGCTCGTCCATGGCCGTTATCGCCTCGTCCTCGACGATGAGAACCCGCCCCTTACTCATTTCTTGTTTTCTCCAAATTCGATGCTCACTCGGGTCCCCTTGGAGACGACCGTCTCTTTCGTCCCACCGAGTTGGGTCACCAGGGCCCCGATGAGACGGATGCCAAGGCTCTTGCACCGGGTTTCGTCGAACCCGTCGGGGAGCCCGATACCGTCATCGGCCACGCTGAGGCGCAACCGGCCGTCTTCGGCCCTGGCGAACGAAACCGAAATGGTCCCCTTTCCGTCCGGGAAGGCATGTTTCAGACAATTGGAGACCAGCTCGCTCATGATCTGCGCGCAGGTCATCGCGCGTTTCATCTCCAACTCGATATCGTCGATCGATAGCGCCACCTCGATCCCGTCCGACAGTCCCCCGGCGAAATAGACCGCGTTGTCCAGAACGGACTGAAGGTATTCCCGCATGTCGACCAGAAGCAGGTTATCGGACTCGTACAAGGTCGCGTAGAGCTGAGCCATGACCTCGACCCGCCGCTGCATGTCGGAGATGATCCGCTTGCCGTCCACGGACTCGATCGTCTCCTTTTGCAGATGCATCAGGCTTGCGATGACCTGGAGATTGTTCTTCACCCGGTGGTGGATCTCCTGGATCAACGTTTCCTTCTCGTCGAGCGCGCTCTTGAGGCCGTCCGAGGTGGTCCTAAGGGAGGTGATGTTGGAGTGGACGACAACCGCGTAACGCGCATCCTCATGATGGAAACTGGAGACCGTACAGTTGAACCAGCGTTCCTCGCCCGGGGAATGGCACGGGTATTCCATGGACTTTCGATAATCCGGTTCGCGCAGGGCCGTCTCGATCATATCGGCGACGCCCCAGGCCTCCTCGGAACAGGCGCCGGCCGCGTTCCGGCAAACCTGTAGATAGTTGACTCCGACCCCGGTCCGCGCCGGATCCCCGGAGTTCAAGGCGGCGAATTTCGCCCAGGAGGAATTCACCGCGATGATCGTCCCGGTCTGGTCGACCAGGGCCAGATGCTCGTCGACGCCGTCGAGGATGGCATGTTGGCGGAACTCGGAGATGCTGAGCGCCCGGTTCTGGGCTTCGACCGATTCGGTCGCCTTGACGAGGTCCGTGATGTCTTGCAGCAACACCACCTTGGCGGCGATCCGGCCGTCGTGGGATTTATCCCGCCAGATCGACATCTGAACGCTGTAGGACTTCTTGCCGACGGCCAGCGTCAGGGGGGTTGCCCTGCCGCCGTCCTTGGCGATCTTGCGGAAATGCCGGAGCAACCGGGGTTCCTCGACGGCGTCGATCAGTTCCATGAGACTTGTCAGCGCCGGATCGCCGGTCAGCCCCCGATAGAAGGTCGCCGCGGCGGAATTGGCGGATTTCAGGTTGTCGTTGGTGTCGAACACGAAAATCGGACTGCTGATGCTCTCCAGAACACCGAGCAGATCGGCATTCAGTTCGCCCACCTCGGCATTCTTGACGGAAAGCTCGTCGTTGACGGTCTCAAGCTCCTCATTGGTGGCTTGAAGCTCTTCATTGGCCGTCTCGAGCTCCTCATTCGTCGCCTGGAACTCCTCGTTCGAGGATAGAAGCTCCTCGTTCGCCGCCTGCAGTTCCTCGTTGGCGACCTCGAGCTCTTCGATCACCGTCTTGAGATGGGCGCGGGTATCCGCCAACTCCTGATAGATCTCGGTGGTCGCCTCGTTGAATTCGGCGTTGAGGCCTTCCTGATAATCGGACTTGTCCGTGGACTTGTGGGGGACGATCTGGCGTTCGAAGGTGACGACGACCATGTGCCGCGCCACGTCCCCCTCCAGGGGATGGGCCTTGATCTTCCACCAGACCGTCTCCTGCCCCTCCGCCGAGATCCGAACGGCCGAGGTCTCCTTTGTCTCCCCGTCCCGTCTCGCCTCCGCCAGCGCGACCCGGGTCTGGAGCTGAAGCGCCTCCGGGATCAGGGCGAACAGGCTTCCGGAATAGGGACCGGTGGCGATATGGACGAGGTTCTTGGTATCCCCGGCGACATTCTCCACCACGTCGTCCCGGTTCACGAGAAAGGTCGGTGGCGCCTTCTGGACGATCTCCCAGTGGAGCAGGTCCTGGTTGGTCCGGGCCCGGCTTTGGCGCAGCGGCCTGCTGGCGCGGAAGGGAGGGCCGAGCCGACCACCCGCCGCTCTGTCCGCCAATCTGTCCGCCGGTACGCCGCCGCGCACGTCGTCGTCCATCTTCCGGTAGATCCGGGCCTTCCGGGAAACCTCGTCGTAGAGCCGCTCGGCCTCGCCGCAGGTCTCGGACCGCCCGAGGAACAGCAACCCGTTGAGTTCGAGGGCGGACGAAATGGTCCGCAAAGCCGACTGTTGGGCCGTCTGCTGGAAATAGATCAGGAGATTGCGGCAACTGAGAAGATCGATATGCAGGAACGGCGTGCTGCGCAGTATGTCGTGGTTCGCGAAGACGATACGGTCCCGCAAGCGCTGAACCACCCGGTAGCCGTTCGCCACTCTCTCGAAATGCCGATCCAGTCTTTCCGGCGACAGGTCGACCACCTGCTCCATCGAATAGAAGCCTTTTCGGGCCCGATCGACAAAGACCTCCGACAGGTCGGTCGCGAAGATGTTGATCGGCGCGTCGAGATCCGCCTCACGGCAGATCTCGTCGATGATCATGGCGATGGAATAGGCTTCCTCCCCGGTACAACAGCCCGGCACCCAGACCCGGAACTGCCCGCGCCGTTCGATGGTTTCGGGAAGATGCGCCTCAAGCGTTTTCCTAAGCGCGTCAAAGGCGTCGCTATCCCGGAAGAAGCTGGTCACCGGAATCAGCAGAGCCTGGATCAGGTTGGCACCCTCCAACGGGTCCGATTGAAAAACCTCGCTGTACTGCTCCAGATCCCGGCATCCCAAGGCGGCCATCCGAGAGCCGATCCGCCGCATGACGGTGGGCGATTTGTAGTTGGAGATCGAGAAGGCGAGATGTTGCTCCGCATAGCGCAGAATATCCGCAAGCGCGGAATCATCCGTGGTGTCGGGCGTGGGATCCTTGAACTCGCCCTGGGTCACATATTCGATCACCTGATTGGCGATGATTTCCGGCGGCGCGATGCTTCGGGCGAAGCCGGCGTCGATGACCGATTTCGGCATGCTCCAGTACTTGGCCGAATCCTCGTCCTGGACCAGGACCAAGCCGCCCGCGTCATCGATCTTCGCCGCCCCCAGGGAGCCGTCCGAACCGGTTCCGGAGAACACGATCCCAATCGCGCCCAGCCCCCAGCTGTCGGCCGCCGACGCGAACAGATTGTTGACCGAGGGATGCGGGCCGGGCTTCCCGCCGATCGGCCGAAGGTGGATCCGATCGCCGTCGATGGATGCGTCGGCATTCTCGGGCGTGATGAAGACCGTGCCCGGCAGCAGAGCGTCGCCGTCCTTGATCTCGCGGATCGGGATCTTGGAACTGCGCTGAATGAGAGGCGTCAGGAGGCTGCGATGAGTCGGGGAGAGATGCTGGGCGATGACGATTGGTGCGGGAAAGGAAGCGTCCAGCACCGAGACGAAGGCGATCAGTGCCTCCAGCCCGCCGGCCGATGCCCCGACGCAGACGATATGCGAGATGTTTTTGCTGTCTTCACCCATCGGCCGAGATTGTGCTCCGTTGCGCGCAACGCTCTTTGATCTCCGTCAAAGATATACTTAAAAATCAACCAATTTTCATAACCAAAAGGCTATATTTATATCTATAGATTTAGAAAAGTTGACTTAATACTAAGGTTATTTTGGCGTCCGAATAAAAAAAGCTTGTACCCTAACGAGATATACTATCGATCCTGCCATCCTCGGAATTGTGCGACATCCTTTCCCCATGGGTCCCGATATCCCGGCCACGGAGCGCTTTTCGGATCGGTTTCGGCGGGCACGCGCCGCCGACCGAGCCCCTTTCGACGCAATCGCCCCGCAGACGGGGTTGAATTCCGACGTGGCTCAGCCAAATCCGTCTCACACAACAAAGACAATCATAGGGACGAGACCGCCGATGAGTGCGCTTCACAACGGCCTTACCCTGCTCGACGGCGGGATGGGACAGGAATTGGTTCGCCGGCGGCCCGGGGCGCCGACCGGGTTCTGGTCCGGACAGGTTCTGCTCGACGCGCCCGACCTCGTTCGGGACGTCCACGCCGATTTCATCCGGGCGGGCGCCGAAGTGATCACCGTAAACAGCTACACGCTCACCCCGAGACGCCTGGAGCGGTTCGGCATCGAGGACAGTCTCGAAGACCTGCAAGGCCGGGCCGTGGCCCTGGCGCGGGACGCGCGGGAGATTGTGGGCCGCCCGGTGCGGATCGCCGGATGCCTGCCGCCACTGGTGAACAGCTATCTGATCCACGACATTCCGGACGACGCGGAATGCCGGCGCTCCTATGACCAGGTCGTCGCCGCCCAGGCGGCGGGGGTCGACCTTTTCATCTGCGAAACCATGTCGGCGATCCGCGAGGCGCGGGCGGCCACGGAATCCGCCGCCGGCGCCGGCCTGCCGGTGTGGACCGCGCTGACCGTCGACGACCGCGACGGGCTGCGTCTGCGCTCGGGCGAGCCTTTGGACGAGGCGGTGCCCGCGGTCGTCGAGAGCGGTGCGTCGGCCGTCCTGATCAACTGCTCCACGCCGGAAGCCACCTCCCACGGGCTCGATGTCCTTGCAAACTCGGGCCGGCCGTTCGGGGCCTACGCCAACGGTTTCAAGTCCATCGACGCCCTGGTGGGCGGAACGACGGTGGATGTCCTGGAACGGCGGGAGGAGTTGACGCCCGCCGCCTATGCGGATTTCGCCGAGTCGTGGGCCGCCAAGGGCGCCACGATCATCGGCGGCTGCTGCGAGGTCGGGCCCGCGCACATCCATCATTTGACGGAACGGTTCCGCCGCGCGGCCTAGCATCCCCGTCGATCCGTCTTGACCGCCCCCCCCCGCAGCGCGACGCTGCGACTTGGTGCAAGGCGATTTTGGGTGGATAGGTCTATGACGGTGCGCGGCAATCAGGGCAGTCTGCCGGTCTTCCTCTACGACTGCTTCGCCGAGACGCGTTTCGGCGGCAATGTCGGCGCCTTCGTGCTCGACGCCACGGATCTGGCAACCGACGACATGCAGGCGATCGCCCGGGAGGTGAACGCACCGGTCACCGGCTTCGTGACCGGACTGGAGGGCAATCGCATCGCCTGCCGCTTCTTCATGCCCACGGCGGAGATCGCCATGTGCGGCCATGTCACCGTCGGCTTGTTCACCCATATTCATGCTGCGAATCCGGAAGGGCCGGTGGAATTCGTTCTCTCGGTCCCGGCCGGCGAAATCCCGGTCACGGTGGAATCGACCCGGGAAGGCCGTGCCAGGGTCATGATGGCCCTGTCGCCGCCCCGGCTTCTCGATATCGAGGTGGACCGGACGGCCCTGGCCCGGGCGCTCCGGGTAGACACCGCGCTCTTGGAGACGAAAGCGCAGCTTGCCGGAGCGGATGCGGGTCTCAAGCATCTTTTCGTTCATCTCCCCGACGGCGATCGTCTTGCGGCCCTGAGGCCCGATTTCCAGTCGCTGAAGGAGATCAGCGAGGCGTCGGGCGTCCACACGGTGGCCTGCTTCGCCATGACACCCGGGGCCAACGACCACGACCTCGCCATACGGGACTTTTGCCCCGCCGTCGGAGTGCCGGAGGTTCCGGCCTCGGGCACCACCAACGGGGCACTGACCGGGCATCTCGTGGCCCATGGCTTTATCCCGGCCAGGGCACAGCGTCTCTGCGCGGCCCAAGGGGCCGAGATCGGACGGCCCAGCCGGATCACCTATGAGATCGAGGTCACGGGGCAAGACGTCACCGACCTGCGCGTCGGCGGCACGGCCGTGCCGAGTTTGAGCGGCCATCTCGCTCCGCTCGCCTCACGCGCCGTGGGTTGAAGCGCTACCGCCGTCCGCTGCCCTTGTCGCCCGGTCCGTTGCCCGCCTAGGCTGAGCGGCCTCCGTTTCTCCGAAAGTCCCCGCATGAGCTCGCCCCAACGCCAACGCCCCTTCCTCGCGGTTTACGGCATCCTGATCCGGGACGGGGAGGTGTTGATGAGCCAGCGGGCCGGGACAGGATTCGCGGACGGCTATTGGTCCCTGCCCGCCGGCCATGTGGACGAGGACGAGCCCCTTTTGGCCGCGGCCAGCCGCGAGATGACGGAGGAGATCGGGGTCACCGTCCGGCCCGATGCCTGGCGCCTCGCCCATGTCATGCACCGGCGCAGCCCGGAGAGGGTCACGGTCGATGTCTTCCTGACGGCCGAGACCTGGGACGGCGAACCATGCAATCTGGAACCGGAGAAATGCACGGCCATCGGGTTCTTCCCCCGCGAGGCGCTTCCGGCTCCGACGGTCCCCTACATTGCCGAGGCGCTTCAGAAGGCCATCTCGGAGGATCCTGTTACACCCGCGGCCTCGCATTACGGGTGGGACGCCCCACCGGAGAGCCTACCGACGCCCACGACGGTCACCTCGCCGCCTGACCAAGGCACGGGAGACCAAAGCAACCCGGACGGCGGCTAAGCACCCGCAACGCCATGAGAGATCCGCCGGGTCTTTCGGTGCCCGCCCAAAGACAGTATTCAGATTGTTGACAATCTTACAATTTGGCGAGACCATCCCCGCCTCACGATGATGGAAAGCGGTCATGCGACGAGGTCTTCCCCGTTTTATCAGCTTCGATTGCTACGGAACCTTGACCGACTTCGAGATCGGGCCTCTGACGCGCCGCCTCATGAAAAACCGGGTGGCCCCGGAGCGGATGGATGCCTTTCTGGCGGATTTCACCGCCTATCGGTTCGACGAGGTGCTGGGCGCCTGGAAGCCCTATCCGCAGGTTCTGGCCACCGCGCTGGAGCGGACCTGCCGGCGCTGGGACATGCGCTACGACCCGCGCGATGCCGACCGTATCGTCGAGGCGGTCCCCACCTGGGGACCGCACTCGGACGTCCCGGTGCCACTCGCGCGGCTGGCGGCCGAGTTCCCGCTGGTGATCCTCTCGAACGCCGCCGACAACCAGATCCACAGCAATGTCCAGCTGTTGGGAGCCCCCTTCCACGCCGTATACACGGCCGAACAGGCGCAGGCCTACAAGCCGCGCCTGCGCGCCTTCGAATACATGCTGGACATGCTCGGCTGTGGTCCCGAGGAGGTCATGCATGTCTCGTCCAGCCTGCGATACGACCTGATGTCGGCCCACGATCTGGGTTTCGGGCGGAGAGTGTTCGTCGACCGGGGTCACGGCCCCGGCAATCCGGAGTACGGCTATCACGCGATCGGCGATCTATCGGACCTGCCGGCACTGTTGGGGCTGACGGGAGAAGCCCGGTGACCATGCCGTCCCCCGGAACGCCGATCCGCCGGGCCACGCTATCCGTCCAAATCGCCGAGCGTCTGAAGGCCGATATCCTGTCGGGTCGGCACGCCCCCGGCAGCCAGCTTCATGAGGTGGAACTCGCCCGCGCCTTCGATGTGAGCCGAGGCCCCCTGCGGGAAGCCATGCAAAGGCTGGTGCAGGAGGGGCTGCTGCGCAGCGCGCCGCACCGCGGTGTCTTTGTCCCGGAGATCACCGAGGCCGACATTCTCGATCTCTATTTCGTCCGCGCCGTATTGGAAAAGGCCGCCGCCCGACAGGTCTGCGGGACCGACCGGCACGGAACCGTCGCGGCCACCCTCCGGGATCTGGCCGACGCCATGGACCTGGCCCTGAGCCAGGGGGATCATCGCGGCGCAAGCGAGCTCGATTTCGACTACCACCGCACCCTGGTCGACGGCGCGGAGAGCGAACGGCTTTCCCGAAGCTATGCCACGGTCCAGTCGGAGACCCGCTTCTGCCTTCATTATCTGATGGGTGGATACCGGTCACCGGCCGATCTCGCGGAGGAACATCACCGGCTCGCGGCCGTACTCGCCACCGGCGACCCGGACGCGGTCGGCGCGGAACTCGACGCCCATTTCGGCGACCCGAAACGCAATCTCGACCGGCTCAACGAAAGGGAAAGGGCGATGAACGGCGCGACGGAGGGCTCTGCCCAGTGAGAGAGACCGCGTTGACCCTCGACCGAATGACGCCGGCCGATACCGATGCCATCGCCGCCCTTGCGCGAGAGGTCTCCTGGCCCCATCGGCGCGACGATGTCGATCTGCTGATGTCGCTTGGCGAGGGAACGGTGCTGCGCGGCGCCGATTGCGGCCTGCACGGTGTCGCCATGCTGTGGCGGTTCGAACCGGACGTCGCACGCCTCGGCATGGTGATGATCGCCCCGTCGGCGCAAGGCAAGGGGCTTGGCCGGCGGCTGGTCACGACCCTGCTGGGCGAGGCCAAGCCCGGGACCGTCGTGCTGTTGGCGACGACGGCGGGCGCGCCGCTCTACAAGTCGCTGGGGTTCGAAACCATCGACGCCGTCGTTCAGCAGCAAGGCGTGCTCACCGGGACAGCCGTTTCCAACCCGCGCCTCCGCCCCTATCGCCCCGAAGACCTGGATGCCGTCCTGGCGATGGACAAGACCGCCAGCGGCTTGGACCGGCGCGCGCTCATCGAGGCCCTCCTCCATGCCGGCAAGGCGGCGGTGGCGACCGGCCCGGCGGGCATCACCGGCTTCGCCCTGGCCCGACCGTTCGGCCGGGGCCAGGTCATCGGCCCGATCGCCGCGGCGCGGGAAGCGGATGCTGTTTCGCTGATCGACCATCTCGCCGCCCCCGGCTTCGTCCGGGTCGACCGACCGGCCCGGTCAGAGGCCTTGGGACGCCATTTGCAAAGCCGGGGCCTCGCGCCCGTCGACCGGTCGCCGGTCATGGTCTTGGGACCCTGGCGCCCGCCCCCGGATTTACCGCCAGTTTCGCACCGGGAGTCGCCCCGCGTCCACGGCCTCGCCGGCCACGCCTTGGGATAGCCGCCATGGAACCGAACCGCATCTTCAAGACCGTCATCGTCGGCCGGGGGCTTATCGGCAGCGCGGCGGCCCGCCATCTCGCCAAAATGCAGGACGGCGTCGCCCTGGTCGGCCCGACCGAACCGATGGACCGCGCCGCCCACCCAGGCGTGTTCGCCAGCCATTACGACGAGGGGCGGATGGTCCGGATCGTCGACCCGGACCCGGTCTGGGCGGAGACCGCGAAACGGTCGATCGACCGCTATCCGGAGATCGCGGCGGAGAGTGGTCAAAGCTTCTTCACCCCGTCCGGCTATCTCGGATATGGCGCGGTGGAAGCGCCCTCTCTCACCCGTTCCCAGGAGAACGGGCAGCGTCTCGGCGCCGCCATTTCTACTCTCGACACAGCGGAGATCCGCGCCCGCTATCCGTTTTTCTCGGTGCCCGACGACACCAGGGGCCTCAGCGAGACCGGGACGGCCGGCCATGTCAGCCCCCGCGGCCTCGTCCGGGCCCAGGCGGAGGCCGCGCGGCGACACGGCGCCGAACTCATCGATGCGGAAGTCCGGCGGATCGACGGCACCAGGACCGGGGTCACGGTCGAAACGGCTGACGGTAGCCTTCTCAAGGCCGACCGTGTGCTGGTCGCCGCCGGGGCCTTCACGGAACTGTGCGGCCTCTCGCCCCGTCGCCTCGCTCTGCGGGTCTTCGGCCGCACCGTGACGCTGGTGCGGATCGACGATGAAGTGGGCGCGGCGCTCGTCGGCATGCCGACGGTCGGCCATGCCGGGACCGGGGCCTATATCCTGCCGCCGATCGCCTATCCCGACGGCCATCGCTATCTCAAGATCGGCATCGGGACGACGGACGATCCCGAGCCGGACACCGCCGAGGCGCTTAAGGACTGGTTCAAGAGCGAGGGGTCGCAGCGGGACAAGGTCCGGTTCAAGGCGTTCCTGGAAGACCTGATCCCGGTCCTTGCCGAAGCGCGGGACTGGCACACGGACAGCTGTGCGGTGACCTGGACCGCGACCGGCTATCCCTATATCGATTTCGTCGACGGCGACCGGATCGCCCTTGCGGTCGGGGGCAACGGCAAAGGCGCGAAATCCTCCGACGATTGGGGCTGGATCGCGGCCCATATGGTCGCGAAGCGGGACTTCGATCACCCGGTGACGTTGGACAAACTCCGGCTGCCCCAAGGTCTCTGAAGGGAAGCCGAGATTTGCCCGTCGGACGGCCTATCGGGCGGCTCCGTCAAACAAAAAGGCCCAGCGGGTATGCCCGAGATCTCTTTCCGGATCCGGCGTCCGCCCGGCGATTTCGAGGATCAGTTTCTCGAGGATCGCCTCGTGAAAGCCCTCGGGTTCCTTGACCGTCATGACGAAGGACCCCGGTCCGCCGATGATGTCCCGCTGATAATGGAGCGCCAGGGGCATGCCGCCGGGGCCGCTCAGCCCGCCGCCCCGGTGATCCAGCGCGAGGCCGTTGATCGTGATGCCCAGGCTGAGCACGAATTCCCGGACCAACGGTAGCGGCCGGCCACCCCGTTGCCCGGCATCGCCGGAAACGTCGATCACCCGGCTGGTGCCCTCATAGGCGTTTCCCTCCAGCATCTCGGCCGCTTTCCAGATCGCGTTGGAGATCGAGTTCCAGCCATAGGCCTTGCGCGGCGTCTCGCGGATCACCTCGGCGAAAGCCGCCGCCGAGGCCGCGTCCTCGATCAGATGCCAGTCGGCGATCACCTCCTGGCTGTCCGCCCCGCCCCATTCGATATAGGCGACGGCGAGCCGCCCGATACTGCCGCTCTGGATGACCGAAAGCACCCGGGGGTCGGTGATCGCCGCGGCATAGCCCTCGCGCTGGACCGCGAGTTCCATGTCCGAGATCGATCCGGACCCGTCGGCGGCGATCACCAGCTCGACATCCACCGGCAGGGCGTATTCCGGGGCCTCCGCGGCATCCGACTGGGCGAGAGCGGGCATGGGTCCCTGCAAAAAGAACCAGGCGGTGAGCGCCAGGATGCCCGTCCAAGCGGTGATCGACTTCCTCATGCCCGTCCTCCCTTCGCAGCCCACCCATGGGAAGAACAACCCATGGAGATCTTTCATGGCGAGATGACATGGTGCGGGGCCTGGCGCTGGCGGGCAAGAACCATAACCGCGCAGGGGAGGGTCAGCGCTCTGCCGACGCCTCCGCTTTCAGAGCCACCCCCAGAATGCACGCCGCAGCGAGCATGCCGAAGACGATCAGGGCGACCATCGGCCAACCGCCGGCCGAAACCGCATGCCCGAGCGCGAACGCCCCGACCAGCCCGCCGAGGTAATAGCTTGTCAGATAGAGCCCATTGGCCGCCGCCTTGTCCCCGTCCGCCGTCCGGCTGACGAAACCGGTGGCCACCGCCTGGGCGAAGAAGGTTCCCGCCCCGATGATGGCGAGGCCGAGAAGAACGGCGGCCAGATTGTCGGCCAAGGTGAGGCCGACGCCGACCATGGCGGAACCGATCGAGCTCCAGAGTACGGGACGTGGCCCGAACCGGGCGACGGCGCGGGCGGCGAGCGGCGTCGTGAACAGGGCCGGCAGAAAGACCAGATAGACGAGGCCAAGGCTGGATTCCGGAACCCCGAGCGCCTCGACGAGATGGAAGTTCACATAGGTGAACACGCCGACAAAAACGAACAGGATCGTGAACCCGATTCCGAACGCGGCACTGAGGGAAGGACGACCGATATGCTTCCGCCACGCGTCGACCGGGGAGCCGGACCGGACCGGCTTCTCGCTGTCCCGCGGCCCGATCAACATGATCGCGATCAAAGCACCGCAGAGATTGAGGACGGCGAAGAAGAAAAACGACCCATCGAGGCCAAAGATATCGGAGGCGGAGACGGCCATCAGGCGGCCCAACAGGTTGGACGCGACATTGCCGGTGATATAGGCGGCCATCGCCCCGCCGGCCGCCGTGTAGTCGCACTGTTCGGAGAGATAGGTCAGGGTGAGCGTGAAGGCCGCCGCCATGAAGATGCCCTGCAACACCCTGAGCGCCATGAAGTGGTTGACGTCGTCGACGAGGCCCAGACAGAAGGTCGGGATCGACAGCGCCATCAGGCTGATCCAAATCCCACGCTTCCGGTCGATCCGGTCCGCATACCAGCCGACCACAAGGCCGGAGATCGCCATGCCGAAGGTCGATGCGTTGACCGCAAGCCCCATCGTACCGGGATCGACCTGGTACTGAACGACCAGTTGCGGCAACAGGGCCTGACTGCCGAACAGATCGATCAAGGTCAACAGGCTGATGACCGCGACGATCGTCGTTCGGCGCACCACATCGCGCGGCCGCTCACCGCGCAAGGCCCCTTCGACGACATACCACACGAACGGTTTACTTCTTCTCGTAGACGTCGAAGGCGATCAGAACGACGGTCTTCTTCGACTTGTTTTCCCACCAATGCTTCACGCCATCGGCTTCGCGGGAGATGTCGCCCGTCTTGTAGACGTTCGGCTCCGCCTTATCGGAGCGGTGCTCGTAGATCTCGCCATTCGCCACATAGATGAAGGCCGGACGGTTCTTGTGACTGTGAACGGGAACGACACCGCCGGGGGCGACTTCCCAATACCGGACCCGCATGTGGCGGTTCGCGAGCGTGTCGATCTCCTTCGCGAGCTCGATCTCACCGACGCTGAAGTTGCGCAGCCCCTTGCCTTTGGTCGGGCCGGAGAACTCCTCCGCCTCGGACGGCAAGACGATACTGACGGCCAGGACAAATCCCAGAACAAGGATCAAACACGCCATCATTACCTGTTTCATACCAATAACTCCTTATTGTGTTTTGACATGTCGGGGATTTAGGGGTGGAGGCCGGCGACACCGGTGAACATTTCCCGGATGTCGACAGACGATTCCTTGCCGAGCGAGTCGTAATTCTCGTCGAGCCAGCGCTGAGCCGACCCGCGTCCGATCTCGAAGAGATGCTGGAGGAAATGCCACTCCGCGTTCAGCTTCGACGAGGCATCGAGCTCCCGCATCTGCTTGCGGGCGTTAACAATGTGCACATTCATGCGCCGATATTCGTCCGGCTCCAGCTTTCCGGCGTCGAGCAGGCGGGTAACGAAATCGATGGTGCGCAATTCGTGGAGAAGCGCGCTGTTGAAGGTGATTTCGTTGACCCGGTTCTGGATTTCGGCGGCCGTGGTCGGGATCTTCTCCCGCCGGACCGGATTGATCTGGACGATGACGATGTCGTCGGAAGGACTGGCGCCAATGAACGGGAAGAGCGGAGGATTGCCCATATATCCGCCGTCCCAATAGGCCACGTCATCGATCTTCACCGCCTTGAACATGAACGGCAGGCAGGCCGACGCCATCACCGTGTCGAGATGGACCTCTTCGCGACGGAAGACACGAACCAGACCGGTCTCGACATTGGTCGCCGACAGGAAGATCTCCATGTCCTGGCATTTGGCGACCTTGTCGAAATCGACGAACTCCGCCACCAGATCGCGCAGGGGATTGTGGTCGAAAGGGTTCAGGTCATAGGGCGAGGCGAGCCGCGACATCAGGTCGAATAGGATGTAGCTCGGCGAGCCCGACAGCGACCAGTTGCCGTGCATCTTGGCCCAGATCGAACGTTGGATGGGACTCGCGATGCCGACCTGGCTCACGGCCCTCCAGAATTCGTGCAGGCGTTCACGGGCGCCGACGGCGCCGTTCTCGCGCATCCCCATGGCGGCGACGACCGCGTTCATCGCCCCCGCCGACGTGCCGCTGATGGCCTCGATCCAGATCCGGTCGTCCTCGAACAGCTTGTCGAGAACGCCCCAGGTGTAGGCGCCGTGCGCCCCCCCGCCCTGGAGCGCGATGTTTATCGCCTTTTCATGCTTGGCACTGCGGCGCGAAGGCTTGCCGGCAACGGTCTTGGGGGAACTCCCCTTTATCGTCTGTGTCATGGCGGGGCTCAAGAAGCGGTCCAGCCGCCATCGACGGGCAGGGCGATGCCGGTGATGTTCTCGGCGGCCTCGGAGCAGAGGAAGAGGGCGACACCGGCCAATTGTTCCACGGTCACGAACTTCTTCGTCCACTGGGCCGCCAGCAGCACGTCGCGTTTGACCTGTTCTTCGGTGATCCCTCGGGCCTTCGCGGTGTCGGGGATCTGCTTTTCCACCAGCGGTGTCAGGACATAGCCGGGGCAAATCGCGTTCACAGTCACCCCGTTTTCAGCGGCTTCGATCGCCAGCGTCTTGGTGAACCCGAGGATGCCGTGCTTGGCCGAGACATAAGCCGACTTGAACGGCGATGCGACCAGGCCGTGGGCGGAGGCGACATTGATGATCCGGCCCCAGCCCCTTGTCTTCATGCCGGTGATCGCGGCCTTGGAGGTGTGGAACACGGCCGAGAGATTGAGGGCCATGATCGCGTCCCATTTGGCTTCGGGAAACTCCTCGACCGGGGCGACATGCTGAATACCGGCATTGTTGACCAACACATCGACCCGCCCGAACGCCTTTTCGGCGGAGGCGATCAGGTCCCGCGCGCCCTCCGGGGTCATCATATTGGCGGGCTCATAGGCGACCCTGACGCCATGCTCATCGGCGAGGCGATCACAGATCGGCCGAATCTCCTCGGGCGATTCGATGCCGTTCATCATCACGTTCATGCCGGCCGCGGCGAATCCTTCCGCGATGCCAAGACCGATACCGCTGCTGGAGCCCGTGACGACGGCGGAGCGCGGGTGTGAGTGCATCGACAATTTCTTTGATCCTCAAGATGCGTGACAAACGAGCAGATTGGGTGCTGCACCGCACCAAGTAGGCTGACTGACCGGCGCCGTCTTTCACGTTCTTGCAGGATTCCAGTTCGTTGCAGCCTGCGACCAAAAATGCTACGCGACTAGAAACGATCATTTGCGAAACAAGGCTTGAAAGGGCCTGAGCCGGCCCAAATTAACGCTATCTTCAGATTGCTCGGCAGGCCAGAATGGTCCCCAATGTATGAGCCCATCCCCCATGCGTGCGCTGCGAAATCCGATGGCCTGATCCGCGATATCGGGCCGGCGCGCCAGGGCCTGTGCGCCATGGAAACCCGACTCGCCGTCGGCGATCACACGGCCCCACAGACCGACGTTCACCGCTTCAATATCCAGCTCTCCGGCAAACAGAGTTTCCGCGCTTTCGAACTGGACCGCATGCTGCGGTCGGCGCCGATCACGGCCACTGCGGGGACGATCAGCTTCATCCCCGCGGGCAGCCATTTGCGGTCGGTGACCGAAGGCGACGACCTTCACGCCTTCCGACTGCTGATCCCCCGTGAGATGATGAGCGACACGATCGCACGCTCGGGTTCGGACAAGGTCGACCGCGGGACGGCGCTTGCCGGCTACATCGGCACCCCAACGGACCGGATCCATCGTCTGGCCCGGCTGATCTACGACGAGTTCCGCGCCCCCGGTAAGGGACATGAAGTCATCATGGAGTCCCTGATCCAAGCGCTCTGCGCGGAGCTTGTCCGGGACATCTGCGGAACGGCCCCGGCGGCGGGAACCCGCGCGCCCCTCTCGGCAACCGACCGGGAGGAAATCCTCAACCTGATGGAAGCCGCCATCGACGGCGGGCTCACGATCAACTGCATCGCCAAGCAATTGGGCCTGAAGCCCTATCACTTCTCGCGGCGGTTTCGCGCCCAATTCGGGGAAACGCCGAAGAAGCACCTGGATCGTAGGCGCTTGGACCGGGCCTGCCGGCTTCTGACGGAAACCGACGCGCCGATCGTGGAAATCGCCTATGATTGTGGGTTTTCCTCCCAGGCCCATCTGACGACCTTCCTGTCGCAGCATCTCGGCACGACTCCGGCCCGCTATCGCGCCGCCCGCCGCGCGGAGCACTGACGCCGGACGGGCAACCGGCAAAGCCCTAACCCCCAGCACTTGCTAGCCTCACGATCCCATCGGCGTTCGACCGGGTGAAGGTGTTCCATGGGCAGGCTCACCCATGCCGTTCTCCCAGGCCATGGGCACAACCAACAAAAGGCTTCTTGACCGCGCCACTTTGAATATGAAATGTATACAGTATGTGTACAATTTGAGTGGGTGCGATGAAACCGAATCCGAAACAGGCCTGCCTCGACGATCTGCGGAACCGCATCCTGACGCTGGCGGTCGAACCGGGTTCCGACCTGGACGAGGCGGAGCTGTGCGCCCGCTACGGCATCTCCCGCACGCCGTTGCGCGAAGTGCTGCAGCGGCTTTCCGGCGAGGGCTATGTCGCCATGACCGCCAACCGGGGGGCCAAGGTGACGTCGATGAATCTCGGCGCCATGCGGACCTTCTTCCGGACCGCGCCGCTGATCTATTGCAGCATCATGCGGCTGGCGGCCGAAAACCGGACCGGGCAGCAGCTCGCCGCCCTCAAGAAGGTGCAGAGCGCGTTCAGGGCGGCCGTCGCGGAGGCCCGCGCGCCCGATATGGCGCTTCAGAACCATCGCTTTCACGAGCTGATCGGCGAGATGGCGGCGGACCCCTATCTCAAGGCCAGCCTGGACCGGCTGCTGATCGACCACACGCGGATGAGCCAGACCTTCTACCGCCCGCAATCGGCCCCGGAGGCCGACGCGGTGGGCAAGGCGGTTCAGCAGCACGACGCGATGATCGCCGCCCTGGAGGCCCATGAGGCGGAGGTCGCCGTCGAGCTCACCCTGCGCCATTGGGATCTGTCACGGGACCGGATCGAACGCTTCGTCCGCCCCGACCCCCTGCCCCTCGACGTCGTCGACTTGTCGGAGAAACGCCATGCGGTTTGAAGGCATTTTCACACCGGTGGTCACGCCCCACCGGACGGACCATTCCATCGACAATGACCGCTTTGCTGAGGTGATCGACTTCCTGATCGCCTCCGGCGTCCACGGTCTGGTGATCGCCGGAACGACAGGTGAATACTACGCCCAGACCATGGAGGAGCGGATCGCCCTGATGGGCAAGGCAAAGGACGTGATCGCCGGCCGCCTGCCGATGATCGTCGGCACCGGCGCGATCCGCACCGAGGACAGCATCCGCTATGCCGAGGAGGCCAAGACCGTCGGCGCCGACGCCATCCTGGTGACCACCCCGCCCTATGCCTATCCGACGGGCCGGGAGATCGCCCTGCACGCGCTCGCCATCGATCGGGCGGCCAATCTGCCGGTCATGCTCTACAACTATCCCGGTCGGATGAGCGTCGACATGGACGAGGACACCCTCGACCGGGTCGGCCGCAGCCCGAATTTCCGGGCGATCAAGGAAAGTTCCGGCGACATCAACAGGCTCCATATGCTGGCGCGGGACTATCCGCACATCCAGCTTTCCTGTGGCATGGACGACCAGGCCCTCGAATTCTTCGCCTGGGGCGCCCGATCCTGGACCTGCGCCGGGTCCAACTTCGCGCCGGAAGCCCATATCGCGCTCTACGAGGCCTGCGTGCTCGAAAAGGACTTCGACCAGGGCCGGCGGATCATGTCGGCGATGCTGCCGCTGATGCGGACGCTGGAGCAGGGCGGGAAGTTCGTCCAGTGCATCAAGCACGGCACCGGCCTGCGCGGCATCGACTGCGGTCCGCCCAGGCGCCCCCTGCAGCCGCTCAACAAGGACGAGAAACGCGAACTGGGCGAGGTGATCCGCACCATGAACAAGACCGTCGACGCCATTCGGGCGACCCGGAAGGAGGGCTGAGCCATGGATCTTCTGACCCGCGAGGAATACGCCGCCATCGCCGCCGACCTCGACCTGCCGCGGGCGGCCCATATCGACGGCAGGTTCCGCCCCGGGACCGGCCCGGCGCTCAAGACCGTCAACCCGGCGACCGGCGAGGCGCTCTGCGAGATCGCGGCCTGCGGCGCCGAGGATGTCGATCTCGCCGTCGCCAAGGCCCGCGACGCCTTCGACGAGGGCCGGTGGGCGAAGCGGACACCGGCCGAACGCAAAGCCGTGCTCAAGCACTTCGCCAAGCTCCTGCACCGGAACCGCCGGGAACTCGCGGTGATGGAGAGCCTCGACAGCGGCAAGCCGATCCGCGACTGCGAGACCATCGACGTGCCCGAGACGATCCACACCCTGCAATGGCACGCCGAGGCGATCGACAAGCTCTACGACCAGACCGCCCCCACCGGCGAGGACGCGCTCGCCGTCATCGTCCGGGAGCCTGTCGGCGTGGTGGCCGCCGTGTTGCCCTGGAACTTCCCCTTGTTGATGCTGGCCTGGAAGATTGGCCCAGCGCTCGCGTCCGGCTGTTCCGTGATCGTGAAACCGGCCGAGCAGACCTCGCTCACGGCCCTGCGGGTCGCGGAGATCGCGGCCGAGGCGGGCATCCCCCGGGGCGTTCTGCAGGTGTTGCCGGGCGACGGGCCGTCGGTGGGCGAGCCGCTCGGCCGCCATCCCGGCGTCGACATGGTCAGCTTTACCGGATCGACCGAGACCGGCCGCCATTTCCTGCGCTATGCGGCCGACAGCAACCTCAAGAAGGTGGTCCTCGAATGCGGCGGCAAGAATCCGGCCGTGGTGCTGGAGGACGCCGAGCATCTCGATCTCGTCGCGGGACATGTGGTGAACGCCGCGTTCTGGAATATGGGCGAGAATTGCTCCGCCGCGTCCCGTTTGATCGTCCACAAGTCGGTCAAGGACACCCTGATGGAACGCATCCTGGCCCGGCTGCGGGACTGGCGGACGGGTGATCCGCTGGATCCCGCCAACCATCTGGGCGCCCTGATCGACACGGAGCATCTCGCCAAGGTGACCGGCTATCTCGGCGGCGTGGCGCTTGTCGGCGGGACGGCGGACGGCCCCTATGTCCCGCCGACGATCTACGAGGCCTTGCCGACAGACCGCCTGGCGCGGGAAGAGATTTTCGGACCGGTGCTGACTGTGATCACCGTGGCCTCGGACTCGGAGGCGATTGAGATCGCCAACGACACGGACTACGGCCTGACCGCCTCGGTCTTCACCGCCAACGCCAAGCGGGCGCTGCGGACCGCCCGGGCGATCAAGGCGGGAACCGTGACCGTCAACTGCTATGGCGAGGGTGACATCACCACGCCCTTCGGCGGCTACAAGCAGTCCGGCTTCGGCGGTCGCGACAACGGCCTTCAGGCCCACGATCAATACACGGAAGTGAAGACCATCTGGGTCGACCTTACCGACCCCGCGGCGGAGGACGATGTAGGATGAATGCCGAGACGAAACCCGCCGAGCGGGAAGGCCGACGGGGCGGGCGCGGGTCGCGGCGGGCGCTGAGAACCGCCTTCACCGACGAGATGCTGCCGTCCCTGAAGCGGAAACTGCCGGTGACCGACCTGATGTCGGCGGAGCAGGTCGAGCGGATCCACCGCGCCTCGATGGACATTCTCGAGAATGTCGGCGTGGTCTTCCGCGACCCGGTCGCCATCGAGGACTGGAAGAAGGCCGGGGCCGACGTCCGGGACGGCGACCGGGTCCATCTGGACCGCGGGCTGGTGAAGGATCTGATCGCCTCGATCCCCGAGACCTTCACCTATCACGCCCGCAATCCGGCCAAGTCGCTGCCCTTCGGCCTGGACCATTCGATCTTCGTGCCGATGACCGGCGCGCCCTATATGCGCGACCTCGACGACCAGCGCCGGGGCCCGACGCTGGAGGATCTCGCGAACTTCCACAAACTCGCCCATGTTCTGCCGGCGCTCCATTCGACCGCCCACCACATCGTCGAGCCGATGGACCATGTGGTCGCCCACCGGCACCTCCGGATCACCTATTCGTCCATGAAGCATTCCGACAAGACGTTCATGGGCATGACCACCAGCCCGAAGAACGCGGAAGATGTCATGGATATGTGCGCCATCCTGTTCGGCGCCGACTTCATGGAAACCCATCCGGTGGTCACCGGGAACTGCAACGGCAACTCGCCCCTGGTGTGGGACGAGACCATGCTGGGGGCGATGCGGGCGTTTTGCCGCCGCAATCAGCCTGTGCTGTGCTCGCCCTTCGTCCTCGGCGGGGCGAATACGCCGGCCTCCACCGCGCCGGCGGTCGCCCAGCTCAATGCCGAGGCGCTGAGCGCGCTCGCCTATACCCAGGTGATCCGAAAGGGCTGCCCGGCGATCTACGGCCATTACCTCTCGACCGTCTCGATGAAATCGGGCGCGCCGATGGCGGGAACGCCGGAGATCAGCCTGATGAACATGATGATCGGCCAGATGGCGCGCCATTACGGCGTGCCCTGGCGCACCTCCAACACCCTGGGCGGGGCCAAGACCTTCGACGCCCAGGCGGGCTACGAGAGTGCCACGACCCTGATGTCGGTGATGATGTCAGGCGCCAACTATATCTGGCATTCGGCCGGCTGGAACGAGGCCGGGATGCACTGCTCGATGGCCAAGTTCGTCGTCGACGCGGAGCAATGCGCCATGGCCTACCGCATGGCGGAGGGCGTGCGCTGGGACGATTTCGACGAGGCGGTCGCCGCCGTCGCCGATGTCGGCCCCGGAGGCCACTATCTCGGCCACCCACACACCCAGGCCAATTTCCAGCGGGCCTTCTTCATGCCCGAACTGTTCGACAACAATTCGATCGAGCAATGGGCGGCCGAGGGCTCGAAGGAGATCACCGAACGGGCGCTCGAAAAGACCAAGTCCCTGCTCGACGCCTATGTCGAACCTACACTCGACGCTGCTGTGGACGAGGCTTTGCGGGACTACATCTCCCGGCGGGAACGCGAGATTCCGGCGGTCGACGCCCTCAACAACGAGCATTGACCCGGCCATGCGGGTCAAACGCCTTCCCAAGGATCCGGGACCGGCCGCCTGGAACGCGATCCTGCCGCTCGCCGATCCGGCCAAGCCGCTCGCGGGGGACATGACCGCCGATTGGCTGGTGATCGGCGCCGGGCTCGCCGGGCTGGCGGCGGCACGACGGCTTTCACAGCTCCGCGAGGGGGACAAGATCGTCGTCCTCGACGCGGTCCGGGTCGGCGATGGGCCGGCCGGCCGCAACTCCGGCTTCATGATCGATCTACCGCACGATCTCGCCTCCGACGACTATGGCGGCGCCCTGGACCGCGACAAGAACCAGATCCGCGCCAATCGGATGGCGATCGATTTCGCGCTCGACGCGGCGCGGGAATACGGCCTGCCGGAGGAGGCGATCGTCCGGTCCGGCAAGATGAACGCGGCGGCGACCGAGAAGGGCCTCAAACACAACGAAAGCTATGCCCGTCATCTCGCGACCCTCGGGGAGGACTTCGAGCTCTACGACGCCGAGCGGATGCTGGCGATCACCGGGACCGAGTTCTTTGCCGGCGGCCTCTACACCCCCCATGCGGCGATGATCCAGCCGGCGATGTTCGTCCGTGGCATCGCCACGGGTCTCGCCTCGAACCGGGTCACGATCCATGAGAACACGCCGGTCACCGCGCTCGACCGAAGTGCCGGCGTCTGGCGCGCGGAGACCCCGAACGGCACCGTCAGCGCGCCAAAAGCCATCCTCGCCGTCAATGGCCACGCCGAGAGCTTCGGCTTCTTCGCACGTCGGCTCATGCATGTCTTCACCTACGCGTCGATGACTCGGGCGCTCAGCGAGGACGAAATCGGCCGCTTGGGGGGCGAGCGGATCTGGGGCGCCACGCCGGCCGATCCCATGGGCACCACCGTCCGGCGGATTTCCGGGACCGGCGGCGATCGGATCGTGATCCGCAACCGGTTCACCTATGACCCATCCATGGAGGTGAACGACGCCCGAATCGCGTCCGTCGGGAAGGACCACGACCGCTCCTTCGCCGCCCGTTTCCCGATGCTGGACGGTGTCGAGATGGAATACCGCTGGGGCGGGCGCCTCTGCCTTTCGCGCAATGACGCCCCGGCCTTCGGAGAGGTGGCGGAGGGGCTGTTCGCCGCCTGCTGCCAAAACGGTCTCGGCACCTCCAAGGGCACCGCCGCCGGCATCGCGGCGGCCGAGCATGCCGCCGGGGTGGAGAGCTTCCTGACCCGCCATCTCGGCGCGGCGCCCGATCCGGTCCGCCTGCCGCCGGAGCCGATCGCCTGGGCCGGCGCGAACGCGGTCATCCGCTGGAACGAAATCAAGGCCGGCCGGGAGCTTTAGGGCCAAACCCCAGAAAGTATCCTTTGGGTTATATTGGACCGCCGACCCCTAAACGGCGTTGCATCGGACAATAAAAAGCGCAACTCTTCTGTCATGCGGGGCGGAGGAATACTAAGCCGGACCGGGCGATCACTTGGCATGGCGCGAATTTGCGCACTCCTAGTTGTGCTTTTCTCTTCGATTGCGACCCTCCCAGTCGCCGCGGAAGAGCGCCGGATCGTCGCTTTGGTGCCGGAAAACTGGCCACCCCAGTTCCAGACCGATGAGAACGGCCAACCCTATGGCTTCGCGATCGACGTCTTCGATCAGATCGCCGACCTCGCCGGAGTCGAGGTCGTCTACAAATCCTATCCGAGTTTCGCGCTTACCGTCGAAGCCCTGATCCGCGGCGAAGGGGACGTCATTCCCAACAGCGGAATCCTGACCGACAGGTTCCAGGAGTTCGCCTTCTCCTCGCCGATCGAGACGTTTCATGTCTCGATCGTGGTGCGCGACGACACGACCGACATTTCGGAGTTTCCGGACCTCTATGCGAAGCGCGTTGCCGTGGTCGAGCGGAATGTCGGCTATTTCATGCTCAAAAAGCATAAGGGACTTTTTTTGAGCGTGAAGCCGGACCTGCAGAGCGCGCTCCTCGCGCTAGTCTCGGGCAACGAGGACGCTCTCGTGTATCCGGAATCGGTCGTCTTCGCGCTCGCCCGGAAGGCCGGCATCGAACACCGGATCAAAACCGCAGGCGAGCCTCTCCTGGAAGTGAAACGCGGCATCCGCGCCTTGAAGGCGAACAGCGATGTGTTGCAGAGACTCGAGCCCTTCGTCCAGGAGTTCGTCCAGAGCGCTGCCTACGCCCGGACCTATGAGAAATGGTACGGCACCCCGAAACCACTGCTGACCAATCAGCAGATCTACTATCTCCTGTTCGCCACCACGGCCTTTCTGGTGATCTTCGCGATCTTTTGGCGGCAAGCGTCCCTCAATCGGCTCAACCGCGATCTTCGCCTCAGAAATGCCGAACAGACCAAGACCTTGAAGGCGCTCTACGATGTGACGTCGCTGCTCCGCTCCCCGTCGCGGACCCTGGCCCCGCTCGCGGACCCGCTCACAAAGGCGATCAGGGCCGGCTTCCGCTTTCCGGATCACACCCATGTCCGCGTCCGGGCCGGCGACGAGATGGTCGCCACGCCCGGATTTTCCGAGGCCGACGACTTCATTGCCGAACCCATCTCCGCCAGCGGCAGTCCGATCGGCCAACTAGCGGTCTCCCTGGATCAAAAGGATGCCGACCCACGAACGCCCCGCCGCTTTCAAGCCGCGGAGCGGGAACTGGTCAAAGGCCTGGCGACGAAGTTCGGTCAGTTCTTCGAAGCGTCGCTCGCCTATGGCCGCCTGCGCGTCGCCCTTCACGAGAAGGATACGCTCGTCCAAGAGATCCATCACCGGGTGAAGAACAATCTGCAGGTCATCCTCAGCATCATTTCATTACAACGACGGTCCGCGGACGGCGACCACGAACGCGAAGCGCTCAGCGAGACGAGCCGGCGGGTCCGGGTCATGAGCAGTCTTTATGAAAGCCTCTATCAATCCGACGACGTCTCCCGCATTCCCGCCCAGGACTATCTACAAGGCGTGTTCGAAGACGCGATTTCGTCCCATGCCTCCGTCGGGGAAATCGAGACCGAGTTCCATGCCGACGATGTCGTCTTCGATATCAAGACGGCGACGGCCTGTGCCCAGATCGCAAGCGAATTGATTTCCAACGCCCTGAAACATGCCTTCCCGCAAGGTCGGGGAAAGGTTAGCCTTTTCCTCACAAGGCTGGAGGACGGACACATCAGGCTCCGGGTTCGGGACGACGGTATCGGCTTGCCCGAGGGCCTCGATGAATCGAAGCTCCGGTCCATGGGCATCAAGCTGGTCAACGCGCTTGTCGCGCAGATCGGGGGAGAAAAGACGATGCGGTCGGAGAACGGGACGATCGTCGACATCGTGTTCGGGGAAGGAAACCATGACAAAGCCGCGCATCCTCATCGTTGAAGACGAGATGATCACCGCGATCGACGAGAAGGAGACCCTGGAGGAACTCGGCTACGATATCGTTTCGATCGTCGACAACGGTGAGGAAGCCATCAAGCTCGCCGGCGCGCTCAAGCCGGATGTCGTGCTGATGGACATCACCCTGAAAGGCGACATGGACGGCATGGACGCCGCCTGGCAAATCCGCGAGACGTCCGGCATCCCTGTCATCTTCGTCACGGCGAAGGGCAACAAGGGGATCTACGACGCGGCCCACCATTCGAACACGGCGACCGGCTACATCATCAAGCCGTTCGACCCGGAAAAACTTAAACTGAACATCGAGGCGGCCCTGAAAGGGGAGTTGACGCCCCCCGATGATTGGCGGCCGCTGACCTAACCGGCGACGGATCGATCCCGACCAGAAAGGCGCCATCTTCTTCGCCTGACAGGCCATGGCGTATTGCTTCGTCCGCCTCGCCGGTGTGGGCGCCCGGTTGACGGCGTTCTCGCAATGGTTCGGCACGCCGAGCGACATCCCGGCGGGGTCTCCCGATCTCAGCCATTTCGAGGCCCTGAAACGGCGGGTCAAGGAGCAGCTGCGCCAGACCCTCGGCATCATCCAGGCCTATCGGCAGGACTATGAGCAAGCTATGCGGTGTTCCTGACCGGCGACAGGGGCGTTGTCCGGTATGCGCTTCGCGCTAAGTCTCTGCGGGTAAAGGGCGACCTTGGGCAAAGGCCAAGCGTCCGAAACAACGACGCGCCAAACACTCGAAACGATCCCGATCGTCCATGCGGAACAGATCCAAATACCTCCTGCATATGAGCGGGATATCGCTCGTCGACATCGGGATCACGGGATCCTACATCCTGATCTCCGGTGACCTGGCCCAATCCCTGGTTCCGATCGGGCTGAACATCGGGATCCTGTTGGTCTTGAACCTCGTCGGGGCATGGCTGATTTATCGGCCCATCGCCCGGCTGGAAGCGACGACGGGTTCCGAGGCCCACGCCCTCCCGGCCCATGTCGCCCATCGGATCACCAATCTTCCCCTTGTCTCAGCCGCCTGGGCGGCCTTTCTCGGCCTCCTCTACTGTGTCGCCATCTCGCTCTTCGGCGGATTCGAGGCCGAGAATCCCGCCCGTGCCGCGATAGAACTCGACAACCCGCTGCTCTATATCGCGATCTTCGCCTTCGCTTACTGCTCCTATTTCTCGTTCTATGCCTTCTTCGCGGCCGCCAACTTCGGAATGGGACTGCGGGACGACCTGTCACGGCGGGTCGGGTGGACCTCCACCGTCACCGGCCCCCGGATGAAGACCGTTCTCGCCATCGCGTTTCTCGGGCTTGTCCTTCCGCCGATCGTCCTCGTCATCGCCGACCTGACAGTCTTGGAGAACCTTCGGACCCGCCAGGGGTTCAGCCTGAAGGAGGCCATTCTCCTGGATCTGGCCGGCACCCTGATCGCCGGGGCGATGGCCTTCTTTTTCCTCGCACGCCTTCTCACGTTGCCGACGGAGCGGTTGTTGAGCGCCGTGAACCGGGTTTCCGAAGAACACTACGATGCCCCGACCCCGGTGCTGGTCGATCACGAGATCGGCGCCCTGTCCGAGAACTTCGGGCATATGGCGCAAGGCCTGGCCGAGAAAGCCCGGCTGCGCAGGATCTTCGCCCTCTATGTTAGCGAACCCATCGTGCGGGCGATCCTGGCGAGCGAGGAAAGCGCCGACGGCAGGCTCAAGGGATCGATCCATCATGCCACGGTGATCTTCACCGATATCGAGGATTTCTCGTCTTTGACGGTCGAACTGTCGCCGGACCAATTGGTCGACACCCTCAATCGCTATTTCGAGGCGATCTCGGCCCCGGTTCAACGCAATGGCGGCGTGGTGATCAACTATATCGGCGACGCGATGATGGCGACCTTCAACGTCCCGGTCCCCAGTCCGGCCCATGCCAGGCGCGCCCTAGAGGTCGCCAACGAGATCCAACGGATCACGGCGCGGGAGGATTTCGGCGCGGGCCGCATGCTCAAGACCCGGATCGGAATCCATACCGGCCAGGTGATCGCCGGAACCGTCGGCGGACTCGATCGGCTCGGCTTCACACTGTATGGCGACACGGTCAACACCGCCGCCCGCTTGGAGCGTGCCAACAAGGACTTCGGGACCTATGTGCTGGTGAGCGAAGCGACGAAACGGCACGCCGACCAACATCGCGGAGACGGCGACGGCGCGGAGGATATGCGGTTCAGGGCGCTCGGCCCCTGCGAGATCCGCGGCCTCCCCGAGCGCGTTCAGGTTTTTTCGCCGGAGGGCACCGCTCCCGCTGTCTCGGATCAGACGCCCCCAAGACTCCCAAGACTCCCCGGCCAAAGCATCGGAAGGAACGCCCCATGAACGATCAAGGCCCTGTTCTGCGTGTCTTCGAGGTCCGGACCAAACCCGGTCGCGCCGGCGATCTACTGGCCAAATTCGCCACCACATCGGCCGAGGTCGTCCGGGGACAGCCGGGCAACCAGGGCTATTTCTTCGGCCGGGTGGTCGAGAGCGACGGCGATGCCGTCCTGTTCGTATCGGTGTGGGAAAGCCTGGCCGCGATCCAGGCCCGATTCGGCGCGGACTGGCAATCCTCCTTCATTCCCGATGGCTATATGGACCTGATCGAGGAGTGTTCCGTACGCCATATCGATCTCGGCGGCGGCTGGCATGTGGACGCCCCATCCCAATAACCTTGGGATGATCATGGGGTGATCACGCCCGATCGGTGGGGCGGTGGAGCCGCGCCGGCTGCCGGGTGAAGGTCCGCACGCCCCGTTTGAAGCCGAAAAGCGGCACCGCGATCTCGCGGACGGCATCGGCCGACGAGCCCGCGTCCAGAACCACGATATCGGCGGGATTGCCGACCGCGAGCCCGTAGTCGTCGAGCCCCATGAGCCGCGCCGGGGCGTGGGTCACCATGTCCAGACAGCCTTCGAGCCCCGCCCGGGACCCGACCTGTCCGACATTGGCGTAGAGATTGGCCATGCGGGCCATCGAACAGTCCCCGAAGGGCGTGAAGGGATTGAGCACATTGTTGGTCGACAGCGCGCAGGTGACTCCGTGGCTGGCGATCCGATGCGCCGGCGCCACACCGCGCGGAACGTTCGCGTCCGCATCGCCCCCCATCAGATAGAGGTCGGTCGACGGCAGCACCGTCAACGCCACCCCCGCGGCCGCCATCCGGCGCGCCGCCGCGGCAAGGCGATCCGACGGCAGGGCGGAGAGCTTACTCACATGGCCGACCGCGACGCGACCGCCCCAACGATAGCGCTCCGCCATCTCGCAGACGTCGCCCAGGGTCATCCCGGCCGGGTTGAGATCGAAGTCCAGGTGGAAGTCGATGTCGACATCGTACTCCCGGGCGATCTCGAAGACGCGCTCGATCTGACCGCGCGGGTCGCTGTCCGTGTAGGGGCAGCCGCCAACCAGCTTCGCCCCCCGTTTCAGCGCCTCGATCATGAGCTCTTCCGTGCCGGGGTTATTGAGCAACCCCTCCTGGGGAAAGACGCAGATCTCCAGATCGATGGCCCAGGCATAGTCCTGGATCAGGGGCAGGACCGCCTCGATACTCTTGAGGCCGATGATCGGATCGACCTCCAGGTGGGTCCGCATCCTGGTGGTCCCCTGGAGAATGGACTTCTCCAAGACCGTGACGGCGCGGGCGCGGATATCGTCGACCGTGAACGCCTTCTTGGCGGCGGAGACCTCCCGAATGGCTTCGCTCAGGGTGCCCTCATCGGTCCGGCATCGATCCAGGATACAAGCCTTGTCGAGATGGATATGGCTTTCGACGAAACCGGGAACGGCGAGACGACCGCCCATGTCAAGAGCCGGGGCGTCGGCTTCCAGCCCTGTTTCAATCGCCGCGATCCGCCCCTCAGCGATGCCGATATCCGCCACCCGCTCGCCGGCCGGCACCTGATTCGGGTCCGGGTTCGGGACGATTACATTTCGAAGGATCAGATCCATGCCCGCCAACTCATCCCCGCCCCTCCTGCGATTTGGCGGCGGGGTATCGGTGTTTTCCCGCCGGGCCATCATCTTGCCCGGAACGGTGGGAGAGACAAGTGCGAGCACGGGCCGACCGGTTCCAGGGCCGCGCCAGTGGCGTCAGATGGCGGGCAGAATGTAATCCGGAACGATGCCGGACGCGGCGCAACAGGCATCGACGTCGAGCGTTTTCATGACCCCGTGATCGGTCACCAGACCGGTTTTGAACCCGGCCGCCGCCCCGCCGAGGATATCGGTATGCAGCGTATCGCCGAGCATCAGGACTTGCCCCGGATCGCACCCCGCCGGCAGAAGGCGGTGGACCATGTCGAACGCATTGCCGAAGGGCTTGCCGAAGAATACCGGCTCGATCCCCAGCCGATCGGCCAGATCATGGGCGAAGGACCCCGGCTGTTCATAAAACCCGCCCTCGAACGGAGCGACCAGATCCGGGTTCCCGACCCAGACCGGCCTGGGCCGGGCGGCCAAAGCCTGGGTCACTGCGTCCATCACCGCGTTGCTCCAGCCGCCGCTGCTGAGAAGAATGAAACCGTCCGCCTCCATCCACTCCCCGTCGCCGGACATCGGCACGGTGCGGACGGGCAACTCATCCACATCCGCATCCGCATTGGCCGCCACCGCCCAGGTCCAATCGGGATCCGTCTCGCGCAACGCGTCGGCCAACACCGCGCGGCTGGAGACGATCTCAGAGGCGGCGAAATCGAAACCGAGCCCCCGGTACTTCGCCACGTTGTCGCGGAGCGGAGTCGTCGCCGCATTGGTCAAAACAACGATTTGCTTGCCGGCGGTCCGGAGCGCCGCCAACCGGTCGGCCGCCCCCGGGATCGCTTGCCCACCAACATTCAACACCCCGAAGCTATCGAACACGAAGGCCTCGAAGTCGTCGGTCAGAGCGCCCAAGTGCGGGACATTGACCGGGGCCGCGGGAAAGCGCGCGCCCCTCGGTAAACGCGTCCGAATCTCCTCGTAACGCCGAAAAGCCCAGGTTGCATTTTTGTTCATTCCGTTCACATTCGCCAAGTCTTGTAGCAAAATCTTCATATTTCCGGCGCCCTTTTACTGGGTTTTACAGTGGATTCACAGCCCCCGACTCGGCATATTCGCGGCCCTTAGGCGATTGAAAATATTCGCCGATTTTCTAATACTACGAAATGACAACTTGGGAGATGGGACATGAAATCCGTAATCGGCGCCCTGTGTGCCGCCGCTGTTTTCGCTGTCGCGGTATCGACCGCGGCGCTCACGCCGACGCCGGCGCTTGCCGCCGAAGACTGCCATCGCGGCACGCTCGATCAGCGTTATTGCGACCGCAACTACGATCTGGTCGCCGACCTGCCGACCGATCCGGCGGACTGGGTGAACCCCGACACCATCATCTTCTCCTACACCCCGGTCGAAGACCCCGCCGTCTATGCCAAGGTGTGGGACGGCTTCATCCAGCATATGTCCGAGGTCACCGGCAAAGACGTCGTGTTCTTCCCGGTGCAGTCCTACGCCGCGCAGTATGAGGCGATGCGCTCCGGCCGTCTCCACATCGCCGGAGTCAACACCGGCGGCAACCCGGTCGCCGTGTCCTGCGCCGGCTTCGTGCCGTTCGCGATGATGGCGGGCGCCGACGGCTCGTTCGGCTACGAGATGGAAATCATCGTTCCGGCCGATAGCCCGCTGGGCGCGCCGGCGGACCTCGCCGGCAAGACCCTGGCCTTCACGTCGCCGACCTCCAATTCCGGCTTCAAGGCACCGTCGGCGATCCTGAAGAGCAACTTCGGCCTGGTCGCGGACGAGGACTTCGAGACCACGTTCTCGGGCAAGCACGATAATTCGATCCTCGGCGTCGCGAATAACGACTACGAGGCCGCCGCCGTCGCCAACTCGGTGATGAAGCGGATGATCGCGCGTGGTGCCGTTGACCCGAGCCAGATCAAGTCGATCTACAAGTCGCAGACGTTCCCGACCACCGGCTACGGCCATGCCCACAACCTCCACCCGGAGGTCGTGGCGAACATCAAGCAGGCGTTCTTCACCTTCGATTGGGAAGGCTCCGATCTGCAGCAGGAGTTCAAGAACGAAGCCCGCTTCATCGGGATTCATCACAAAAGCGATTGGGCGGTGATCCGCCAGATCGACGCGGCGAACGGCGTCTCCTACGACTGCAAATAGTCACGTCTTTGTTCGGTTTCGCGGCCCGTCGCGCCCCCGCGCGACGGGCCGCGTTCCGTCTTCGGGTCAGGTCCACGGAACCATCGGCATGTTGAAACTCAAGCAACTCTATAAACGTTACGCGACGGGTGACGAGGCCCTCAAAAAGGTCGACCTCGACGTGCCGAACGGACAGGTCCTGGCCCTGATCGGACCGTCCGGCGCCGGCAAATCCACCCTCATTCGCTGCATCAACCGGCTCGTGGAACCGACATCCGGGTCGATCACCCTGGACGGCAAGGAACTGACCACCCTGAGCCCCGGCGGCCTGCGCCGCGCCCGCCGCCATATGGGGATGATCTTCCAGGAATACGCGCTCGTCGAACGACTGACGGTGATGGAGAACGTTCTGTCGGGGCGGCTGGGCTATGTCGGTTTCTGGTCCAGTTGGTTCCGCAGGTTCCCACGCGACGATGTCCGCGAGGCCTTCCGGCTCCTGGACCGGGTCGGGCTGATGCATATGGCCGACAAGCGCGCCGACGAGTTGTCCGGCGGTCAGCGCCAGCGTGTCGGGATCGCCCGGGCGCTGATCCAGAACCCGGACCTGCTGCTTGTCGACGAGCCGACGGCGAGCCTGGACCCGAAAACGTCGCGGCAGATCATGCGGCTGATCTGTGAACTCTGCGAAGAGCGGGGGCTCGCGGCGATCATCAACATTCACGACGTCATGCTGGCGCAGATGTTCGCCAAACGGATCGTCGGTTTGCGGCTGGGCGAGATCGTCTATGACGGCCCGCCGAACAATCTCACCCCGGATGTCCTGACGGAGATCTATGGCGAGGAGGACTGGGAGGCCACGATCGAGGTCGCCGAGGACGACGAGGCGCCTGGAAGCGACGAGTCCGAGGACGGCGAGATTCACATCCACAAGGGCGAGAGCTTCGAGGAAACCGCCGCCAGGGCGGGGGATTGACGGCGGCCATGCAAGAAAGCCCCACCGCCTATCCCACGAGTTGGAAGAAACCACCGCTCATCCAGAATCCCCGCCTGCGCTGGGCGCTGTGGTTCGGGGCGGCGATCTATTTGGCCCTCGCGCTCGGCACGCTCGAGGTAAACTGGGAGCGGGTCGCCGAAGGCATCCCGCGCGGCACCCGCTTCATCGCCGCGTTCTTCCCGCCGGATTTCGTGACCCGTTGGGATTCCATCGTCGACGGCATCCTGGAGAGCATCTGGATGACCGTGATCGCGACGGTCGCCGGGATCGCGCTGTCGATCCCCTTCGGCCTCGGCGCCGCCCGGAATCTGGCCCCCCGGCCGGTCTATCTGTTCTGCCGGAGCGTCATCGCCATCTCCCGGACCTTCCCGGAAGTCATCCTGGCGATCTTCGCCGTCAAGCTTTTCGGTTTCGGTCCCTTCGCGGGCTTCGTCGCGCTGTCGATCGCCACGATCGGCTTCTACGCGAAGCTGCTGGCCGAGGACATCGAGGCCATGGACCCCACCCAGGCCGAAGCGATCCGCGCGACGGGCGCCAGTTGGTTCCAGTGGGTCAACTACGCGATCCAGCCTCAGGTGATGCCGCGGATGATCGGGCTGGCGGTCTATCGTCTCGACATCAATTTCCGGGAATCGGCCGTGGTCGGCATCGTTGGCGGCGGCGGCATCGGCGCCACCCTGCTCACCGCCTTCGACCGATATGAGTTCGACTCGGCGGCGGCGATCCTGCTGATCATCATCGCCATCGTCATGGTGCTGGAATACGCCTCCGGCTATCTCAGGAAGTGGGTCCAATAATGGCGGTCTTCCAAACCTCGGACGGGCCTGAATGGCGCCGGCGCACCACATCCCAGCAACTGGCGATGTGGTTCGGCTGGCTGATCGCCGTCGCCATCGTCGTCTATTGCTTCAAACTGATCTCCGACAACACGATCTGGTTCTTCGTGCTGGACGCCGGCACGCAGGCGGGCGACCTCGCCAGCCGCATGGTTCCGCCGCGCTGGTCCTATATGGACGAACTCTGGAGGCCGGTCTGGGACACCATCAATATCGCCACCCTCGGAACGCTGCTCGCCCTGATCATGGCCGTCCCGGTGGCGTTCCTCGCGGCCAGCAACACCACACCCCATAAAACCGTCCGTGCGGTCGCCCTCTTCGTCATCGTCTCGTCCCGGTCGATCAATTCCCTGATCTGGGCCCTGATGCTGGTGGCGATCATCGGCCCGGGCATGCTCGCCGGGGTCATCGCGATCGCCCTGCGCTCGATCGGGTTCTGCGCCAAACTGCTCTATGAGGCCATCGAGGAAATCGACGTCAAACAGGTCGAGGCCATCGAAGCGACCGGGGCCACCGGGGCGCAGAAGCTGACCTTCGGGATCGCCCCCCAGATCATGCCGGCCTTCGCCGGGATTTCCGTGTTCCGCTGGGATATCAATATCCGGGAATCCACCGTGCTGGGCCTGGTCGGGGCCGGGGGCATCGGTCTGCAGCTCGACTCCTCGATCTCCAGTCTCGCCTGGACCCAGGTCTCCCTGATCCTGCTGGTGATCCTGGCGACCGTGATCCTGAGCGAGTGGGTTTCCGCGAAGGTCCGCCACGCCATCATCTGAAGGCCATATCCGGCCGGGTCCCGGCCCCGCGGCAACCGAAACTGCCCCTGGCGGGCATTCTGTGCGATACTGATTTCTTCGGGTCGGTGACCTTGGGAATTGAGAGACCGGTTATGAGAATTTTCCTGGTGGCTGTTTTCAGCGTCGTCGTGGCGGTGACGCCCGCGGCGGCGCAGCAGTCCGGCGGCGTCCAGATCGGTGGCGGTGTCAACCAGACGACGGTTGTCGATCAGAACGCCAACTTCGCTCTCGGTCGCGGCGCCAACGCGACAACCACCATCGGCACGATCGGCGGAGGTGCCGTGATCGGCGGCGATGTCGATCAAACCACCATCGTCGGCAACAGCGCGAACATCGCGTCCGGCCGGGGGGCCAACGCGACGACCTCGATCGGCGATATCCGGAACGCCAGGATCGGCGGAGACGTCAAGCAGACGACGATCGTCGAAAGCTCCACCAATGTGGCCGCCGGCAAAGGGGCCAAATCGACCGTTCGGATCGGCGGCATCGGCGATTGAGGGATGCGGGCCGGGCGAAAGATCGAAAAGTCGCCCGACACGCATGTCCTCGGCAAACGCGTGACCAAAGCGCGCATCGCCAAGACCGTTGGTGCGCCGGTTAGGAAATCATGCTGCCGGACAGATACCCGTCAGCCCCCTCGGTCCGGGCAAGATTGAGCACGAGTTCGGGGGCTTCGTCCGCGCCGTCGCTCAGGCTCTCCACCAACAATTCCGCCGAAACGCCACGCAGGTCAAAAACGCCCTGCATGCTCCAGGCCGGGAAGATGCGCCGCTCCACCCATTGGGACGAGATTTCGTGGATACCGAGATGTCTCGGGTCCGCCCCAATCCGAACCAGAGTGTTCTTGACGGCGCTCCGCGTCCCTTCCAGCACCTGGACGAACGACGACCCGGTCCATATCAGGACCCCCGTGATGCCGTAGAGCGCGTTGTTCCTCTGGCTGACCTGGACCAGGTGTCGAACATCGGAGTCGGTTAGATCCGGGTCGGAATCCGCACTATAGACATAGCGAAACAACATCGGCGTCTCCTCCTATACCCGCCCCATAACCTTATTGAATATATGGGTATAATCGGAAAAGTCTTGCCGTTTCGTTAAGCCAGGACGGCTCACGTCCCGCAGAAAGTCTGGTACACGCGCTCCTCGGGCTTCGGCGGTTGGGTGTAGGCCGCATGCTCCGGCCGGTCGGTGAAGGGGTCCGACAGGACAGCCAGCAGCTCTTCGAAGGGGTCGAAGTTCCCGTTGAGGCCGGACGCGATCGCGGCCTCGACCAGATGATTGCGGGGGATGTACGCCGGATTGACCCGGGTCAGCGCATCGGTCTCCCTACCGCCGCGTTCCCGCCAGGCCTGCGCCCATTTATCGAAGCGCCTGGGGTCGGGGAACCGGTCGCGGGCGGATCCGTCCGCAAGCCCTCTGAAGGTGAGGGTGAAGTCCGCCTCGGCCTCCGCCATGATCGACAGAAGGTCTTCGATCAATCCGGCATCCCCCTCCTCGGCGCCCTCGATGCCCAGTTTGGCCCTCATCTCCGCCAGCCACGCGGCCTGGAAATGATCCGGGAAGGCGTCGACCGCGCCTTGGGCGGCGGCCAATCTCGCGTCCTCGTCCCCCGACAGCAGGGGCAACAGCGACTGGGCGAGACGGGCCAGGTTCCACTGCGCGATCCGCGGCTGGTTGCCGTAGGCATACCGGCCCCCATGATCAATCGAGGAAAAGACACGCATCGGATCGAAACCGTCCATGAAGGCGCAAGGGCCATAGTCGATGGTCTCGCCGCTGATGGTCGTATTGTCGGTGTTCATCACCCCATGGATGAACCCCAGCGCCATCCAGCGGGCGACCAGCGCCGCCTGACGGGCGATGACGCCTTTCAGCAAGGCCAGAATGGGATCCGGTTCCCCTGCCGCTTCCGGATAGTGCCGAGCGATCACGTGATCGGCGAGAAGCCGCACGGCCTCTAAATCGTCCCGCGCCGCGAAGAATTGGAACGTCCCGACCCGGACATGGCTCGACGCGACGCGGGTCAGAACGGCCCCGGGCTCGATGGTCTCGCGATAGACCCTGTCACCGGTCGCGACCGCCGCCAGGGAGCGCGTCGTCGGGACCCCGAGCGCCGCCATGGCTTCGGAGACGATGTATTCGCGCAAGACCGGCCCAAGCGGCGCCCGGCCGTCGCCACGGCGGGAAAACGGCGTCTGGCCGGAACCTTTCAGTTGGATGTCGAAGCGGGCACCGTCCGGTGCCAACACCTCGCCCAACAGGATCGCCCGGCCGTCACCCAATTGCGGACTCCACCCGCCGAACTGGTGCCCGGCATAGGCTTGGGCCAAAGGCTCCGCCCCGGACGGCACATGATTCCCGCCGAGGGCCGCGACCATTTCGGGCGTCTCAAGGGTGGCCGGATCCAATCCGAGCCGACGGGCGAGGCCATGGTTCATCTTGATCAGGCTCGGCGCCGAGACCGGCTCCGGGGCCAGCCGTGCATAAAACCGGTCCGGCAGGCGCGCGAAGCTGTTATCGAAAGGAATCGCGGTCATGAACTATGGGCCTCTCGCATGTCGGGATGAGTTCCAGCCACTCATGAAGCGTTAGATTGTCGCTCTCCGCCCTCGACGCAAGCGGGACAGGGCAGATCCGCAAGCGGGATTCGCCGGCCGAACGCCTCACCGACCCCAAAGAACTGGCTCAGAGGATCTGGCTGAGGAATTCCTTGGTCCGCGGGTCCTTCGCCTCCTTGAAGAAGGTCGCGGGCGGGCCGTGCTCGACGATGACCCCGCGATCGGTGAAATAGATGTGATCCGCGATTTCCCGCGCAAACCCCATCTCATGGGTGACCAGGATGCAGGTCATGCCGTCCCCGGCGAGTTCCTTGATCGTCACCAACACCTCCTTGACCGTTTCCGGATCGAGGGCGGCCGTTACCTCGTCGAAGAGCATGACATCGGGGTTCATGGCGAGGGAGCGGGCGATGGCCACCCGCTGCTGCTGACCGCCGGACAGCTCGCCGGGATAGCTGTCCTCCTTGCCGTCGAGCCGGACCTTCGCCAGCAGCCGGCGGGCCCGTGCGGCGACCTCCTCCTTCGGTTCCTTCAAGACCTTGAGGGGCGCCATCATGATGTTTTCGAGCGCGGTCTTATGCGGGAAGAGGTTGTACTGCTGAAAGACCATGCCGACCTTGCGGCGCAACGCCAATTTGTCGAGCTTCGGGTCGTGCACCTCCAGCCCCTCGACGGTGATCGAGCCGCTTTGAATATCGTTCAGACCGTTGATGCACCGGATCAGGGTCGACTTTCCCGATCCCGACGGCCCGATGATGCAGATCACCTCCCCTTTCATAACGTCTATCGAGACGCCCCGGAGGACCTCAAGCTCACCGAAGGACTTATGGACGTCTTTTAATGAGACGATGGGCTGATCCGGGGTCCAGGCGGTATCGGGCATGGCCGAGCTCCTACAGCTTTACTGAGTATTTCCGCTCGAGCCAGATGGTCGCCCTGGCGATCGGATAGCAGTACATAAAGAAGATGACGAGGGCGAAGCCGAAGAACGGCACCAGCAGCTCCGGATGGTTGTCCTCTCCCTCCATCGCCTGACGGGAGAGGGTGATCAGTTCCTCGACGCCGAGGAGCGAGCAAAGCGGCGTCGCCATGGTGAGGATCGCGTACCAGTTCATCCACGGCGGGATCATGCGCTTGAAGCACTGCGGCAGAATGATCTGCCACATGGTCTGACGGCGGGTGAAGGCGAGCGATTCCGACGCCTCCCACTGCGCTGTCGGCACCGACTGGACGGCTCCCCGCACGACCTCGGAGATATTCGCCATGATCGGCAGGGACAGGCCGAACACAGCCTTCATCCAGTCGGGGATCGGGATGATCACGCCGCCGATCACGATCTCGAAGGGGAACGCCAACAGGACGATGAACAGAAGCACCAGCCAAGGCGAATTCCGGAACAACTGGGTGATGAACCAGGCGGCCCTGCGCAGCATCGGATTGAGGGAGATCTGGGCCAGGCCGAGGGCCGCACCCGCCACGGTGCCGATGGCCATCGCCAGGAAAGAGATCAGGATGTTGAAGAAAAAGCCCTCGAACACCAGAAAGGGCATCCACCGGAACAGCGCGTCGAAGGCATCGGAATAGGCGTAGCGTCCCTGGGCATGGGCCACCAGCGGCCACGCCAACATCACGGCGAGGATCAGCAACGGCGTCCACGGGGGCAGCGAGGCGAGCCAACGCGTCGCCAGATAGATGTCGGGTGTGCGTCCCTTGCCCCGGTCGAAGGGCAGCAGCACCGGCAGGTCGGTGGATGGCGCCGCACCGAGGCCGGGGATCGGACGGCGGGCGCTCAAGTCCCGTAGCCGGGGATTTTCATCGCCCGCTCCCACCTATTCATGGACATGACGACCACGCCGACCAAGAGGATGTAGACCACGAACAGGACCAGCATCATCGGGTTCTGGGCGCTCGGATAGTCGTTCCAGATCGTGACCGACTGGTAGAGCATTTCCGGCACCGCGATGGCGAAGGCCTGGGTGGTCGTCTTGACGAGATTGACCAGATTGTTGTTCAGCGAAGGCAGGCAGATGCGCAGCGCCAAGGGCAGCACGATGTATCCGTAGGTTTGGAGGCGCGTGAAACCGAGACTGTCGGACGCCTCCCGCGTGGATTCCGGGACCGCTTCGATGCCGGCGCGAAAAATCTCAACATTGAAGGCGCCGGCGAAGAGACTGAGCGAGATCACCGCCCAGCCGACATTGGAGATGATCGGCACCTCCAGCCAGCCGTCCGGCGAATGGGTCGGGGTGAATTGCCCCAGCGCGAAATAGAAGAAGAGAAGCTGCACGAGGGGCGGCGTATTACGAAAGAACTGGATGTAGCCCTGCACGATCATCCGCAACAGCCTGGACGGCGAACCCTGCATCCACGCGCCGACCACACCGACCAGAACCGAGAAGAAGATACAGAAGACCGATAGCTGAACGGTGACCCAGAGGCCTTCCGCGACCTTGTCGAACTGCCGTTCCTCATAAAAGAAGATGAAGTTCCAACGCGGATAGTCCGCCGCCAATTGGCGGAAGAACTCCTGGATCAACTCAATCATTATCGCCCCGAGCAAAGAGTGTCGCCAGCCCCCTCGCCGTCATCGTCGGCAAAAGAGGCTGGCAGGTCTTATCAAAGCACCGGAGACGGGATCACTCGGCAAGCCAGTCGCCAAACCGCTGATTCTGCTTTTCGAGATAGGAGGTGGCCTGAATGCCCCACTTCTTCTCCAGCTCGATCAGCGCGCCGGACTGGTGCCAGTTGTATTGCATGCCGGACATGAACTTCCCGAAGACACAGTTCAACTCGTCCTTCGGCACGGCCAATCCCCACGGGTTGTCGTCCTCTGTCTGCATCGGCATTTCGAAATCGTCCCAGTTGCCGGACGCGAGATCGGCCATGATCGAACTGTCGTCATAGACCCAAGCGATGCATTTCTTGTCGCGAAGCGCCTGCTTGGCCTCGGCATTTCCGGTGAACGCCACGATGTCGGCGTCATAGCGCTCTTCGACGATCTTGTTGTAGAAGGCGCCCTGCTTGCCGCAGACCGGCTTGCCGGAAAGATCGGTCCACTCCTTGAGCGCCAGCGCCTTCGGCGCCATGACGTTGGTTCCGGAGGTGTAGTAGTTCGGCTGGACGATGCCGACGATCTCCCGGCGGTCCTTACGGTCCGACATCGTGGCGATCATCATGTCGATCTTGCCCTGCTCCAGGAACTGCATGCGGTTCGACGACTGCACCGGCACCAGTTCGAGCTCGACGCCCATGGTCGCCGCCACGTCCTTCGCCATGTCGATCTCCATGCCGACAAGTTCCCCGGACTCGTTCCTGTACCCCCAAGGCTTGTAGTCCGCCTTGACGCCGACGACGACCTTGCCGCGCTCCATGACCCGGTTCCAGGTCTCATTGGTGCATTGGGCAGAGTAGGCGCTGACGGACGTCAAAGTGATCGCCGACAGGATGGCGGCGGATAGGACTTTTTGCATCTCGATACCCCCTTGCTCAAGAATTGGCGTTTTTGATGGTGCCAAGCTCGGAATTCCGAACTTCCACGGAGGGTAGAGAGCATATGTTTCAAATGTCAACTGAACCGACAGGAATGTTCCGTCCAGTGTCTGGACGGCGGTGTCGCAGACCAAAGTATGTCCACAAGTCTTTCCGCGCTTCACGTCGGCTTCCCGATCCGGCTCAAGCGGGCTTTGGTTCAGAGCCCACCCGACCTTCCGCGATAGCATGCGCAATTGGGTTGCTCGCAACCCCGAAATGGGTCGTTGTCCCGAATGCTTGATCAGGATCAAGAAAGGGCGGCGACCGGAGCGTTAGTCTCTCTTTGTGATTCCACAAAGAAAGGACCGCACAGGAATGTCTCACACACCCCATGATCTTGCAGAAGAATTCCCGCAGCATGCCGCTCGGATCCAGGCGCTGAAAGCCGACAACGCCCATTTCACGAAGCTCTGTGATCAACACCATCGCATCAACCGCGAGATCCATCGTGGGGAAACCAATGTGGAACCGATGGGGGACGTCCATCTGGAGGACCTCAAGAAGGAACGTCTCGCGCTTCTCGACGAGATTGCCACATTTCTGAAATAGGGGTGATGCGCCGGGGCATGCAAAGAGCCGTCGGGCAGGGCGTTTGGCGCAAATCCACCGCAGACTGGAAAGATCGCCACTGTCGACCATGGGAAAGCGGGCGCTAGGGTCGTCGCCAGCGAACACCAGCCCCAAGGCCTTTCCATGACAACCTGTGCCACAAAACCCCTGGCCGTCGCATGACTCCGTCCGAAGCGGATTTGAGAGCCCGGCGTGAGGCGACCCTCGAGGGGTTCCTGCAAGCTTGGCGCGACCACGACCTGCAAGCCCTCCTCGCCTTGATGACCGAAGACTGCGTTTATGCGCCGTCTCTCGTTTCCGCGCCCGGCCACATCTATCGGGGCAAGGCTGAGGTGGCGGCGGGAATCCGTCGCGTCTGGGCGGCGGACCGGGCCGTCGAAAGCCATGTCTTCAACCGGATTCTGATGGACGACCACGCGGTTTGGGAGTGGCGCTATCGCCTGCCGCCCGAAAGCCCCGATCCACAGGCCCATGGGTGCGATATCCTGACCTTCGCGGGGACCCTGATCCGGCGGAAAGAAGCCTTTCGGAAGATCTATGACCCTGCGTGATCCGGACCCGGCGCCGGCGATCATCATTCGCCCGGCCGGCGCGGCCGACGGCGAGGCGCTGAGCGCGCTCTGCGCCCTGCACGCCGCCTATGAACGCGCGCCCTTCGACCCCCGGGGGCATGCGGTGCGTCTCGCCGAGGCCCTTTCGGCGCCGGTGCCGCGCGTTGCCATACATGTCGCCGAAAGGGTCGCCGAAAGGGTCGCCGAAAAAGGCGGCGATCTCGTCGGGTTCGTGTCCATGACGGAAGAGTTCGAGACCTGGAGCGCGGACGCCTTCCTGCACATGGACTGCCTTTTTCTCAAGCACGGTTACCGGGGCCGCGGGCTCGGCCGTCGGCTAATCGACGTGGTGACCGCTGAGGCCCGTCGGCGCGGCCTCCCCACGGTCAAGTGGCAGACACCGAGTTGGAACGCCGACGCCAAGCGATTCTACGCCGGGCTGGGCGCAACGGCGACGGACAAGACCCGTTATGCCCTACCTGTCGCCTTGAACGGTTCGCGCGGTTCTTGACTCCCGCCCCAAGGTCCTTCTCCGGTTCGGGGGCTTAAGCACTCAGGCCGGAGGCGCAGGCGCGAAAGTCACGCACGGCCGGGGCCGCACCGTCCAACAGGAGCGTCACGGCCCTGTCCCCAAGCAACGCCGTCGCGGTGACATTGAACTCGAGGCCATCGAGAACATTGCTGAACCCGCTATCGGTTACGGTCAGGGTTTTGCCGTCGGGCGACAGGACATGCCGCTCGGTGGAGATCGCGAGGCCGCGCGGCCCCTCGAAACGGATCGCGAATCGCGCCGTGTTCACCCAGGGATCTTGGACCGTGATCGCGATCGAGTATTCCGGAATCGATGGATCATAGGTCAGCCGGACGAAAGCGTCCCTGCCGTCATGGGTCAGCGCGCAAATGGGACCCGGCGTCGCCTCCCAGGCGACCGCCGGCGTGATCATCAGCAGCAAGGCGATGAGCGGGCGAAGCATACGGACTCCCAAGCCATCCGTTGGACAACCCAACAAGGTTTGCACCGGGTCAGGAAGCGACTTTCAGCACATCCTGGAGCCCCACATCCTCCCGGTGGGTCAGGGAGACATAGGTGAAGGTCATTGTCTCCCGCTCGGCGATCATCTTGCCCGGATAGGGCAGATACACAAGCTCCCGCGAGGCGAAGGCCGGCGACGCCGTTCCGATCTGCCAATTCGAGGTGATCGCCGCGTCGACCAGATGCATGGTCAGGCCGTCCGGCCCCTCCTTGTGGAAGGGGATCCCGGCGATCCGAAGGAAGCTGTTCTTGTCCTCGGCCGCCCGGAAGCCGTCGAGGAAACTGGTCATCAGAACCTGCAGTTCCTCCGCCTTCTCCCGATCCCCCGCACCGTGGACATGGGAGTGGAGATGGCGCGGGTCGCCATGATTATGCCCCGGCCCATGGTGATGGTGGCCGTCGTCGTCGTGGTGATGGTGCCCGTGGTCGTGGTCGTGATGCCCCGGGTGGTGATGCCCCGGGTGATGATGATCGTCGTGCATCGGTCTCTCCCCTATTCCGGATCCGGCCCGGCCGGAATGCTGACCGGCTTGTCGATGATGCCCTTATGGGCGCCGAGCTTTCCGTGGGATACCAGGGTGCCGAGCACATCGACGATCACCCTCGTGGCCAACAGGGCCGTGATGTCGGAAGTGTCGTAGGGCGGCGAGACCTCGACCACCTCGAGCCCACAAATCCCTTCGGCCGCGACCAGACCGACCAGTTCCAGCGCCTCGCGGGGCAGGAAGCCGCCCGGCTCCGGCCAGCCGGTCCCCGGCACGAAACCGCAGTCCACCGAATCGATGTCGAAGGAGATGTAGACCGCGTCCGCGTCCTTCCAGGCGAGTTCCAACGCCCGGGCGGCCGTTTCGGCCAGGCCCAGTTCCTCGACATCGCGCATGGTGAAGATGTTGGTGTTGCGCCGTCGGGCCTCCTCGACGCCTTCGCGCGGGACCTGCCAGCCGCCGATCCCGACCTGAACCAGATTGACCGCCGGAACATTGGCGAGATCCGTGGCATGGAACCAGGGCGTGGTGTGCATCCGCTCGTCGAGATCCTTTTCCTGAATGTCGATATGGCGGTCGAAATGGACAATGCCGATCCGTTTGGACGTGCAGTTGGCGATACCCCGGACACAGGGGAAGCCGATGGAGTGGTCGCCGCCGATCATGATGGGCAGGGCGCCGGAGGACGCCACATGGCTGACCGCCCGTGTGATCTGGTCGAAGGTCTTTTCGATATTGGCCGGGATCGTGAAGATGTCGCCGACATCGCACAGCGTCATCTGCTCCCGCAGGTCGACCCCCATTTCGTAGTTGTACGGCGTATAGAGCGCCGAGATCTTGCGCACGCCCTGCGGCCCGAAACGGGTGCCGGGCCGGTAGGTGGTGCCGCCGTCGAACGGAACCCCGATGATCGCCGCGTCATAGTTCCCGACCAGGGTCACATCCTCGACATAGGGTGCCTTCAAGAAGGTGTTGATGCCGGCATAGTGGGGCAGTTCGCCCCGGGCGAAGGTCGGGATATTGCGGTCCTCCAGACTGTCCGACCCGGTGAGCCCCATACGCAACGCCCATTGCCGCTCCTTCTTCCAGGCGTCGGAAGGCAACGTTCCCTCCTTCTCCGCCGCCTTCCAGCCGCGCAGCTGCAGCTTGTCGAAGTCGGGGTGATGGGCGCGGCGGCCATCCGGGCGGGGTGGCGTCCCGCCGGCGAATCTCCGGGCGCGGGCGTCGAAGGGAGCGGACCATCGGGTCATCGGGAATCTCCTGGGATTTCTTGCGGGAACTCAGTCAACTGCGTTTGCCCGTCAGGCTCAGGCTGTCGGGATCGGGCGGGGCGCCCTTGGCCTTGGCGGCCGGGGTAAGCGGAAGGTCATAGGTTACGGTCGCGCCATAGGCCTCCGGCGCGTCCGGATCGTGGCGGACCTTGTCGAACACCAGCATGCGGGTGCCGAGCTTGAAGGCCTCGTGAATGTCGTGGGTCACCATGAAGATGGTCATGCGCCGCTCCTCCCACAGACCGAGCAGGAGGTCGTGCATATCGGCCCGGATGCCCGGATCGAGCGCCCCGAAGGGCTCGTCGAGCAGCAGGATGTCGGGTTCCATGGTAAGGCTCTGGGCGATGGCGAGGCGCTGCTGCATGCCGCCGGAAAGCTGGGCCGGGTATTTGTTCCGGGCATGGGCGAGACCGATCTTGTCGAGCAGACCCGCGACCTTGTCTTGTGCCGCCCGGCGGGCGGCCCCGAAGAAGCGGCCCGTCCAGGACGACCCGGCAAACTCGCCGGCCAGGATCAGATTGTCCTCGACGGTCAGGTGCGGAAAGACCGAGTAGCGCTGGAAGACGATCCCCCGGTCCGGCGTCGGCTCCTCCGGCAGGGGCGTTCCGTCCTTCAGGATATCACCCCGGCTCGGCAATTCCTGGGACAACAGCATCCGAAGGAAGGTGGACTTGCCGCAGCCGGACGCGCCGACGATGGTCACGAAGCTGCCGGCGTCCACCGAAAGGGAAACGCGCTCCAGGATCGGGACGCGGTCATAGGCCTTCTCGAGCCCCCTCACCTCGATCTTCGCCGCGGTCACAGGCTCTCTCCTTCGAGATGGTGCCAGCGGAAGCCGCGTTTCGAGAGCCAGAGCAGAACCCGGTCGATCAGATAGGCGAGCACGGTGATCCAGACGACATAGGGCAGGATCAGATCCATCGCGAGATAGCGGCGCACCAGGAAGATGCGGTAGCCGAGCCCGGTGGTGGAGGCGATCGCCTCGGCGGAGACCAGGAAGATCCAGGCCGGAATGAGCCCGAGCCGGATCGCCAGGATGAGCTTGGGCAAAATCTGCGGCAGGAACAGCCGGATGACGATCTGCCAGGTATTGGCCCCCAGGGTCTGGGCCTTGATCACCAGTTCGCGGGGAATATCCAGCACCGCCTGGGACATGGACCGGATCATCACCGGCGCGGTGCCGACCACGATCAGCATGACCTTGGAGGTCTCCCCCAGCCCGAAGATGATGAACAGGATCGGCAGAATGGTGATCGGCGGAATAAGCGACATCGACGCGACGAAGGGCGACAGACCGGCGCGCGCATGGGGCAGGGTCCCGATCAGAAGGCCGACGGTGAGCGCCATCAGCGTCGACACGCCGATCCCCGCCCCCAGCCGCATCAGGCTATCGGCGGTGTCCACCCACAGCAGCAGTTCGCCCGTCCTGGCACTGGGCACGAAGGCCATTCTGTGGAAGGCGGTGCCCATCGCCTCCAGCGACGGCAGGATCTTGTCGGCGGGATTGTCGATCCGCCGGAAATGGCTCGCCACCGCATAGGTGACGATCAGGAGGACAAAGGGCAGAGCGCCGAGCAGGATGGTCGACTGGCGCCCCGGCCTTCTGTTGATCAGTTTCACCGGCGTAACGATGTGCCGCCTTGCCGCTTACAGCATGCCGTCGGCGGCCATTTTCATATAGGTCGCATCGAAACGGAGCTTGACGTTGTTCGGGTCGCCGTAGACGGAACCGTCCGGGAAAGCGACGCCGACGAATTCGGGGCTCGGCGCCCCTTCGCCCAGAATGCCCTTGTCGAACAGGAACTCGGCGACGAACTGCATCGTCTTGGGCAGATCGGCGGACTCCGTGAAGGCAACCGCGTCGGCCGGGGTATAGAACATCTTCGTGGTCGCGAGCTGGGCGTCGTAACCGGCGAGATCCGTTCCCGACGCCTCGGCCATGGCCGTCCGCGCCGCGATGCCCTCCGGCGTGTCCGAGGACATAATGGTCATCAACTCGTACCAGGCGCCGACCAGCGCCTTGCCGAAGGCCGGATTGTCGGCCAGCGTTTCGGTGTTCACCATCATAATGTCGATGATCTCGCCCGGAATGTCGGCGCTGTCGGCGACCTTGGTCGCGTTCGGCAATTCCTCGATGGCGGAGAGAAGCGGGTTCCAGGTCACGACGGCGGTCACATCGTCGGTGGCGTAGGCGGCGATCATGTCGGCGTCCGAGGTGTTGACGACGGTGATGTCCCGCTCGGACAGGCCGACGCCGTCCAGCGCCCGGGCCAACAGATAATGGCTGACGGAAAGCTCCACGAGATTGACGTTCTGCCCCTTGATGTCGGCGAGCGTCTTCTTGTCCTTGAGAATGATCCCGTCATTGCCGTTGGAGTAATCGCCGACGATGAGCGCGGTGGTGTCGACTCCGCCGCCCGACGGGATCGACAGCGCGTCCATGTTGGTCATGGAGCAACCGTCATAGGCGCCTGCCGTATACTGATTGATGCTCTCGATATAGTCGTTGATCTGAACGATCTCGACGGAGATGCCCTGCTTCTCGGCATGCTTGGCCATGATCCCGGAATCCTGGAGATAGCCCCAGGGCATCCATCCCACATAGATCGACCAGCAGACCTTGAAGTCCGATTTCTGTTGCGCGCTCGCGGGCTGTGAGAGGGACAGGACACCAATGCCCAGCGCAAGCGCCAAGCCGACCGGCTTCAACATCGATTTGATCATCGGACTCTCCTGACAGTTCGACCGTTAGGACGGCCGACCGGAGGCGGCCGCCATCGGATCAAAGTGGCAAGAGCCATGCCAAGCTCAACATCAGGCCGAAGACAGGATTTACCCCGTAATTTCAGCAATCTAAGGGGATATTGTCTGTAAGGGAAAACTGCGGAATGTGATGATCTTGACTAAATTTCAGCCATCTGAAAATCAAGTGGCGTATATTTAGGCAGATACAGTCAGCCCACCGAGTTGGCTGATTCGATCGACCACCAGGTCGACGCCCTCCCCCGTCTTCATATTGGTGAAGATGAAGGGCCGATCGCCGCGCATTCTCCTGGCGTCCCGCTCCATCACCCCGAGGTCGGCGCCGACATGATCGGCGAGATCCGTCTTGTTGATAACCAGAAGGTCCGAGCGTGTGATCCCGGGACCGCCCTTGCGGGGAATCTCCTCGCCGGCGGACACGTCGATGACGTAGATCGTGATGTCGGCCAGTTCCGGACTGAAGGTGGCGGCCAGATTGTCGCCGCCGCTCTCGATCAGCACCAAATCGAGACCGGGAAACCGCGCGTTCATATCGGCGACTGCGGCGAGGTTGATCGAAGCGTCCTCGCGGATCGCCGTGTGCGGGCAGCCGCCGGTCTCGACCCCGAGGATGCGCTCGGACGGCAGGGCACCCCGGCGCGTCAAGGCCTCGGCGTCTTCCTTGGTGTAGATGTCGTTGGTGATCGCGCAGAGATCGATCCGGCCCCAGAACGCCTTGCAGAGCTTTTCCATCAGCGCCGTCTTGCCGGACCCGACCGGGCCGCCGATGCCGACACGCAGAGGGCCATGGGGGGATTTGTCGTGATGCTGAACGGTCATGATCGGAACAACCTCGAATATTGGGTTTCGTGGTTCATGGAGGCGATATCGGTGAGCAGCGCACAGCCGCCGACGGCCTCCAACGGTGCCGTGAGGGCCGACCTGGCCACCGCGCCGATGACGGGCTCCAGCGCCGCCAGGGTTCGCTGCCCGTCCGTTTGCCCCAGCGGAACCAAACGCACCCCGGCCGAAACCAGATTGGCGGCGACACCGTGGAGATAGGCGTTCAAAGCGTCCTCAAGGTCGATCCCATGCCCGGCGGCCGCCATCGCGACGGCGACCGGATAGGCGATCTCGGTCTCACCGCCGGGAAGCTCCCCATCGCCTCCATCGTCTTCTTCCCAGGGCCAGGCGGCCCGTGTCGCGCTCAAGAAGGCGCGGCCCTGGGCCATGGTCTCAAGCTTGCGTTCCTTGGAGACGGCCATGGCGCGAGCGAGATCGGCGACATCGCGCAGGCCGTCCCTATCTCCGCGGGCCGCCGCCTCGAAGGCATGCCGGAACAGCACCGCGTCGCTCCATCCCCCGCCATGACGCAGAATGTCCGCAAGCCAAAGCCGCAACCCGTCCTTGTCGGTGACCACACCGGTTTCCACGAGGTATTCCAGGCCGTGGCTATAGGCGAAGGCGCCCACCGGATAGCTCGGCGACAGCCAGGCCATCAAACGGAAGAGGGCGCCCTTATCCATGGTGGTGATGCCCGTGATCGTGGGAATGATCGTGGGAATGATCGTGGCCGTGGGTCCTGCCGTGACCATAGGCGCCGCCTTCCGGATTGAACGGGGCCTCGATACCGGTCGCCGTCGCACCGAGCTTCCTGACCATGTCCTCGATCACATGGTCCGAACGAATGCGCAACCGGTCGCCCAACAACTCCGTCGGCAAATGCCGGTTGCCGAGATGCCAGGCGACCCGAACGAGATGGGCCTGATCGGTGCAGGTGATTTCCAGCAGGGGCTCCTTGGCCGCCCGCACCTCGACGATGCCGCCATCCTCGAGAATCAGGCCGTCCCCTTCCATAAGCGCCTCGGCCTTGGGCAGGTCCAGCAGGAAGGCGAGCCCACCCTCCGCCGTCATCGCCATCCGGCGCCGATGCCGGCTGTCGAAGTCCAGCTCGATCCAGTCCCGGGGGCTCCCCGACCATTCTCCCGCCCGCCTGATTTCCGTCGCCCGCATCATGATCAGAACAGGAAATAGCGCTGCGCCATGGGGAGTTCCTCCGCCGGCTCGCAGGTCAGAAGCACGCCGTCGGCCCGAACCTCATAGGTTTCGGGGTCGACCTCGATCCGCGGCAGGGCGTCGTTATGGATCATCGATCTTTTGGAGATGTCCCGGCAGGTCTCGACCGCGACCATGTCCTTATCGGTGCCGAGCTTGCGCCGCAGATCGTTCTCCAGGGCGGCTTTCGAGACGAAGGTGATGCCCGAGGCGGTCAGCGACTTGCCGAAACTGCCGAACATGGGCCGGTAGTGGACCGGCTGCGGCGTCGGGATCGACGCGTTGGGATCGCCCATGGCCGCCGCCGCGATGGTCCCGCCGATCAGGACCAGATCCGGCTTCACACCGAAGAAGGCGGGGTTCCAGAGGCAGAGATCGGCCCGCTTGCCCGCCTCGATGGATCCCACATGCTTGGACAGCCCTTGGGCGATCGCGGGATTGATCGTGTATTTCGCGATGTAGCGCTTGATGCGGAAATTATCGTTGTCGCCGGTCTCCTCCGGAAGGCTCCCGCGCTGGCGCTTCATCTTATCGGCCGTCTGCCAGGTGCGGATCAGGACCTCGCCGACCCGGCCCATGGCCTGGCTGTCCGAGGCGATGATCGAGAAGGCGCCCATGTCATGGAGAATATCCTCGGCCGCGATGGTCTCCTTGCGGATGCGGCTTTCCGCGAAGGCCACGTCCTCCGGGATGTTCGGATCGAGGTGGTGGCAGACCATGAGCATGTCGAGATGCTCTTCCAATGTGTTCACCGTATAGGGCCGCGTCGGGTTGGTGGACGACGGGATGACGTTGGCCTCCCCCGCCACCTTGATGATGTCAGGCGCGTGGCCGCCCCCGGCCCCCTCCGTGTGGAAGGCATGGATGGTCCGGCCCTTGAAGGCGGCGATGGTGTTTTCCACGAAACCGCTCTCGTTCAGGGTGTCGGTGTGGATCATCACCTGGATGTCCGTCTCGTCGGCGACGCTGAGGCAGCAGTCGATGGCCGCCGGGGTCGTGCCCCAATCTTCGTGCAGTTTCATGGCACTGACCCCGCCGCGAACCTGCTCCATGAGCGGCTCCGGCAGCGAGGCGTTGCCCTTGCCGGAGAAGGCGAGATTGACCGGGAAGCCGTCGGCGGCCTGGATCATCCGGCCGACATGCCATGACCCGGGCGTGCAGGTGGTGGCGTTGGTGCCGGTGGCCGGCCCCGTGCCACCGCCCAGCATGGTCGTGACCCCGGACATCAACGCGTCGTCGATCTGCTGCGGGCAGATGAAATGGATATGGGCGTCGATCGCGCCGGCGGTGAGGATCTTGCCCTCCCCGGCGATCGCTTCCGTGGAGGGGCCGATGACGATGTCCACATCGGGCTGGGTATCCGGATTGCCTGCCTTACCGATCCCGGCGATACGCCCGTCCCGGAGACCGACATCGGCCTTCACGATCCCCCAGTGGTCGATGATCAACGCATTGGTGATGACCGTATCGACGGCGCCCTCGGCCCGGGTCGTCTGGGACTGGCCCATCCCGTCGCGGATCACCTTCCCGCCGCCGAACTTCACCTCCTCGCCATAGGTGGTGAAGTCCTTCTCCACCTCGGCGAAGAGTTCCGTGTCGGCGAGACGGACCTTGTCCCCGACGGTCGGTCCGAACATGTCCGCATAGGCGGCCCGTGAGATCTTCGCCGGCATCAGTCGTTGTCCCCCTGGTCGTTATCCCCCGTGTCGATGGAGCCCATCAGCAACCCGTTGAAACCGAACACCGCGCGCCGACCGAGATAGGGGATCAGGGTGACCTCCCGCGCCTGGCCCGGCTCGAAGCGCACCGCCGACCCGGCCGGGATGTCCAGCCGCATGCCGCGTGCCTTCTCCCGGTCGAAGCCGAGAGCCGTGTTGGTTTCGTAGAAATGATAGTGGCTGCCGACCTGAACCGGACGATCGCCGTCATTGGACACGGTGAGCGTGACCGTCGGCTGCTCGGCATTCAGCTCGATCTCGCCGTCGGCGGTGATGACTTCGCCCGGAATCATGTCGGCCTCCTCGGGTTCGGGATTACTCGCGGTTGGGGATTACTTGCGGTTTGGGGCCTTCTTCAGTCGAAAGGCCATCGCCCCGACGACGGCGACCGCCACGATCCCGGCCCAGAAGGCGGGCGCATGGGCGAGGTCGGTCAAATAGTGGATCGCGGTCCCGACGAGGGAGTGATCCGCCTGACCATGGGCGAAAGCCGGCGTGGCGGCGGTGAGGGCGGCGGTGAGGGCGGCGAGCAGAGTGAGTGAGCGCATGGACATGGTTCCTTTTCGGTTGGGTATCGGATGGGCCAGTTATCGGATGGGCCAGTTATCGGATGGGCCAGTTATCGGATGGGCCAGTTATCGGATGGGATTATGGACGGTCACCAGCTTGGTGCCGTCCGGGAACGTCGCTTCGACCTGGACGTCGTGGATCATCTCCGGGATGCCCTGCATCACCTGATCGCGGGTCAGCACATGGGCGCCCGCCTCCATCAGATCGGCGACGGAGCGGCCGTCCCGGGCCCCCTCGACGACGAAATCCGTGATCAGGGCGATCGCTTCCGGATGGTTGAGCCTCACCCCCCGCTCCAAGCGCCGGCGGGCGACATTGGCCGCCATGGCGACCAACAATTTGTCCTTCTCTCGCGGGGTCAATTGCATGCCAAACCTCGTTTTAAAGCTGCCAAACGCGCGGCAGGGGGCGATTTTGCCTCAACATTAGAAGAATCGGAATAAGCTGTCGCCGGAGCGTCCGGCTGTCCGCCGCGACAAAGCGGGCGACCAGACAATCGCCGAGATCGCTGGCTCCCATGGCGACATCGCTCGATCCTGGGACGTCGCGGATCGCCTGCAGCAGGTCCTGCTGATCCGGTCCGCTGTAGACCAATCCGGCGTACGCCCTGGCACCGGCCAGGGTGCCGATGCCGGCGGTGGCGGCGAGCAGATCGCCGGACAACCGCGTCTCGTCGGCATAGATCAGCCGGCCGGACCGGCGAATCCGCCAACTGTCCTGGAACAGGCCGTCGGTCACCGTCTCGCCGGATGTGACACGGCCCAGCACCAAGGGCTCGCAGGCCAGAAAACGCGCGTTCTCGGCCAAATCGACATCGAGGCGGCGCCGAATTCGGCCGCCATCGAACAGAATGGTCTCCTGGGGCAGCCAGGCGGCATTCGCCCCCTCCGCCACCCAGACAGTGTTGACGACCTCCGCCTCCCCGCCGCTGGATCGATAGACCCGTTCGCAGGCCTGGGTGGTGATAACGAGATCTGTTTCCGCCCCGGCCTCCGCCCGCAGGTCGACGCGATCGCCCCCGGTAAGCCCGCCCGATGTGTTGAGGAACACGGCCTCGACCCAACGCGCCGCGTCTTTGGGGGGATAGATGTTCGGCAGCTTGATCTTCGCGCAACCGGCCTGGTGGAGCCGGTGCAGCACAGTCCCCGCCGCCCTCGCCCGGACAGATATGCGGGCGGTGCCCCGCGCCCGCTGATGCGGCGCCGCGGTCGCACGGTCCGCGACCGGGGCGGGATCAGACTGGAAGGTGGCGTCGAACATCGTGATACACTTTCAGACACTCACCGCCGCGACAAGTTCGTCGCGGGTTATGCGGGACTGATCGCCGGAGAGGACGACACGGCCATTGCGCAGGGCGGTGAAACTGTCGCCGAGTTGGTGCGCGAAGTCGAAATACTGCTCGACCAGAACGATGGCGAGATCGCCCTGGTCCTTCAGATGCGAGATGACGCGTCCGATTTGCTTGATGATACTCGGCTGAATCCCCTCGGTCGGCTCGTCGAGCAGCAGGACTTTCGGCTTGGTGACCAAGGCCCGCCCGATGGCGAGTTGCTGTTGCTGTCCGCCGGATAGATCACCGCCTCGGCGGGATCGCATTTCCTTCAGCACCGGGAACAGTTCGAAGATCTCGTCCAGAACCCGGCGCTCCCCGCGTGGCAGGCAGGCAAAGCCGGTTTCGAGATTCTCCTGAACGGTCAACAGGGGGAAGATGTCCCGTCCCTGGGGGACATAGCCGATACCGCCCCGGGCCAATTGGTCGGCCTTTGGCGCCGTGATTTCACGACCGTCGAACCAAAAACGTCCGCTCCGCTTTGGATGAACGCCGGCGATCACTTTCAGAAGGCTGGTCTTGCCCGCCCCGTTGGTTCCCATCAGGCAGGTGATCTTGCCCCGCTCCGCCGTCAGTTGGACGTCGAACAACACCTGGGAGGCGCCGTAGAACAGGTCGATATTGCGGAGTTCCAGCATCGCTAGCGGCCCAGATAGACGTCGATCACGGTCTGGTCCGACGTCACATGATCGATCGTTCCCTCCGCCAGGACCGATCCTTCATGCAAGACCGTCACCCGGCAATCGAGCTTTCGAACGAAGTCCATATCGTGTTCGACGACGATCACCGCCCTCGTCTTGGCGGCTTCGCGCAACAGGTCGGTGGTGTGGTTCCGCTCTTCCAACGTCATGCCGGCGGCCGGCTCGTCGACCAGCAGAAGGCGCGGATCCTGGGCGAGCAACATGCCGATCTCCAGCCATTGCTTCTGCCCGTGGGAGAGATCGCCGGCTGAGCGCTCCAAATGGTCCACCAATAGGACCTCTTCCGCGATCTCCCGAATGCGCTGCCCATCGTCTTGGGTGAACTTGTGGAACAGGACCGACCAAGGCTGTCGATGCGCCTTCAACGACATCATGATGTTGTCCGCGACCGACTGGTCCTCGAACACGGTCGGCCGCTGGAATTTGCGCCCGATCCCCAACTGGGCGATCTGGCTTTCCGACAGTTTGAGAAGCGACCGGGTCGGCTCGCCCCACAGGATATCGCCCGAATCGGGCCGGGTCTTGCCGGTGATGATATCCATGAAGGTGGTCTTGCCCGCCCCGTTCGGCCCGATCACGGCCCGCATTTCCGCCTCGCCGATGGAAAACGACAGGTCGTTGATGGCCTTGAAGCCATCGAACGACACCGATACGCCGGAGACTTCGAGAAGGGTATCCGTCGTCATCGCCGCACCAGCCTGTCGACAAGACCGCCAAGCCCCTTGGGAGCGAACAAGGTCACCAGCACGAACCCGAGGCCAAGCAGGACCTGCCACCAGTCGACCCAACTGATCGTGTAGAAGCCCAGCGGAATATCCGGCGCCTGCCCGCCCGTGAACCAACTGGACGCCAGGCTGACGACGGCCGCCCCGATGACCGCGCCGTAGAGCCGGCCCCGCCCGCCGATGGCCACCCAAACCGCAAGATAGATCGATGCGATCGGCGCGATTTCCGCCGGATTGATGATCCCCGCCTGGGGATAGTAGAGCGCGCCCGCGATGGCCGCGAGCACCGCCGTCAAGGTGAAGACCACCAGCTTATAGGCTTCGACGTTGTATCCCAGAAAGCGCACCCGCGCCTCATCATCGCGAATACCCCGGATCACATTGCCGAACTTGCCCGATGTGATCCAGGCGATGAGCAGATAACCGAGCCCCAAGGCGGCGGCCGACGCCCATAGGAAGGCGATCGAGATGGTGGATTGCGGCGTTTGCTCGAAGCCGGGGATGTTCTGGAGCCCCGAAAGGCCGTTGTTCCCCCTGAGCCCGCTGTCGTTCTGGAAAAGGTAAAGCGCCAGGGCCAATGTCATGGCCTGGGTCAGGATGGAGAGATAGACCCCGGTCACCCGGCTGCGGAAGGCGAGCCACCCGAAGACGAGCGCCAACAGACCCGGAACCAGGACGACCAACGCCAGTTGGATCACAAGACTGTCGGCGAACATCCAGATCGCCGGAATCTCCGATCCGCCCACCACGCCGAAGATCTGGTTCCCGATGGCCGCCTCGATCTCCGCATCGGTCGGCGGGATGGGCTGGGCGGCGAGCGCCTCCACCACGATCATCTCGGTACGCGCATACATCAGCCACATGCCGATCATGTATCCGCCAAGCCCAAAGAAGGCGAAATGACCGAGCGACAGGATCCCGCAATAGCCCCAGACAAGATCCATCGCCACGGCGATCAGACAAAAACACAGGGTCTTGCCCAGGGTCTTGACCATGCTGGTGGATATGAGCCCGATCCCCGTCGCCTCGCTGAGGACCGTCACACCGAGCGTGAAGGCCGCCAGCAGGCCCAGGAAAACTAGAACCGATGGGTTTCGAACGACGAAGGGGACACGGCGCCGCGTCATGGATCAGTCCCCCGCCGCCCGGCCCTTGAGGGCGAACATGCCCTTTGGCCGGAACTGAATGAAAATGATGATGAAGATGATCATATAGGTCTGCGCGGCGAGCGTGTTGGACGGGTTGAGCGCTTCGATGCCCTTTTGCAGGATGCCGATCAGCCCGGCCCCCGCCAGCACGCCCCAGAGGTTCCCCACGCCGCCGACCACGACGGTCATGAAGCTCTGGACGATATAGTCCTGTCCCAGTCCGGAGGTCACCTTGGCGAAAAGCCCGATGGCGACGCCGGCGATGCCTGCGATCCCGGACCCGAGCCCGAAGGTCATCATGCGAATGTAGTCGGGATTGATCCCCATGGAGGCGGCCATGCGCGGATTCTGCGTCACGGCGCGGACCTCGAGCCCAAGACGGGTCCGGTTGAGCACGAAAAGGAGGAACAGCAGGAACACAACGCTCAGCACGAAGATCGCGACCCGGATCCACGAGATCGAGACGATCGGGTTGATGTCCCACGCGCCATCGAGCCATTCCGGCGACGTCAGCGGCCGGGCCTGGGTTCCAAAGATGTTCTTCGCGATCTGCTGCAACGCGATGGACACGCCGAAGGTCGCCAGCAGGGTTTCCAGGGGCCGGTCGTAGAGCCAGCGGATCACCAGGCGTTCCAGGGTCACCCCCGCGGCGAAGGTGATGGCGAAGGCGAGCGGCAAGGCCACCAGAATGGAGATCGTGTAGCTCGGGATGAGCTGCTGAACGACGAAACCCGTATAGGCCCCCATCATGATGAACTCGCCATGGGCCATGTTGATGACCCGCATGACGCCGAAGGTGATGGCGAGCCCGATCGCCGCCAGGAAATAGATCGAGGCCAAAGACAGCGCATCGAGCGACAGATCGAGCACCTCATAGGACCGGACCATGGTGCCAATGGACTCCAACGCCTCGCTGGCGGCGTCGGTGACCGCCGGGTTGGGCTCCTCATAGACCGCGTAGAACCGGTGCGCGGCGATGGCAGCATCGCGCTCTTCCGCCGTCGGCGACGGGGGCACGCGACCCGCCGCCGCCAAACGCGCGTAGGCCCGATCCCGGGCCGCGGGATCGGTAAGGGAAGCGACCGGTACGCCGCCGACCATCCCGCCGTCGATATGCTCCGCCAAGGCGGCTTTCTTCTCCTCATCCGGGATCGGCGCGGCGGCGCCTTGGGCGACCAGCAATGCATAGGCCTCGTCCGCGCCGATATCGCTCCCAATGGTGAGGCGCGCCGCGACATTCCCCTCCGGTGCCGCTGTATAGACGCCGATCCGGGTGGCGAGGATCGGGTTCAGGGCGGCCCTTACATCGATCCCAAGATCCGAGGAGACCGCTCGAATGGCGGCGACCCGGGTCTCCGGCGCCTCGGCGAATTGAATAGTGAGCAAACCGGCGAGACGCCTCTTTTCCGCCTTGAGGCCGGGATCGTCTTCCTTGTCGATGGAGGCTTCGAGGGCGGCCAGATGGCTTGGTGCCGGGTCCCGCTGGATCGCCGCGAGGCTCGACCGCCGCACCTCGGGATCGGGATCGCTGAGCTGGAAGCGGACCAAGGCCGCGGAAATCAGGCCGCGCACACCGCTGTTCGGCTTGATCTGCCGGAGCTCCTTCTTGGCCGCCCGCCCCAGGGCTTCCCCGGTGACGATATCCAGGAGGTCGTATGTCTTGCGGTCTTCCGTCGTCGCCCGGAAGAACCGGTTATCCGCCTTGCGGACCCACAAGTCCTTCGCGCGCCAGGTCTCGAGGACGATCTGGGCCTCCGGAAGCCCGCTATCCCGGAACGCCTCGATGGCCGGCGTGATGGTGCGACGGGACCCCTTGATGATGATCTCCGCATGGGTCTCGAAGATAACTTCGATACTGTCGGAAGCCCGAGCGGGCGTTCCAACGCCGAACGACAGGATGAGCGTCGCGGCGAACAGAAGAGCGGTGATCGTGCGGATCATCAGAGGGGCGGTCTCTGCGGAATCATTTAAGGGAAACGGCAAAACGCGTCGCCTGCGAGGAGGACCCGAGTATTTCGGGCCTCCTCACAGAAGGACATGATCGCTCTTAGTAGTTGGACTTGATCTGCACGCAGACCTTGGTCTCGGTGTTGTACATCCCGCAGCCGAGATCCTTCCAATCCGCGACAAGAACCGCGGATTCCGGCAGGAAGTCGGTCCAGGCGTCTCCCGGGACCTCATCGGTCTGGCTGATGATATCGAACTGACCGTCCGCCTGGATCTCACCGATCAGAACCGGCTTGGCGAGATGGTGGTTCGGCAGCATCACGGCGGTGCCTCCGGTCAGGTTCGGGAATTCCTGACCGTACATCGCGGTGCGCACGGCATCGACATCGGTGGTACCGGCCTGCTCGACCGCGTTCACCCACATGTTGAAGCCGATATAGTGGGCCTCCATCGGATCGTTGGTGACCCGATCCTCACCCATCTTCGCCTTCCACGCCGCGATGAACTCCGCATTGGCCTCGGTATCGGCCGATTGGAAGTAATTCCAGGCCGCGAGGTGGCCGACGAGGTTGGAGGTATCCAGACCCGACAGTTCCTCTTCGCCGACCGAGAAGGCGACAACCGGAATGTCGTCGGCGGAAACCCCGGCGGCGGCGAGTTCCTTATAGAAACCGATATTGGCGTCGCCGTTGATGGTCGAGATCACCCCGACCTTCTTGCCATCCGCCCCCAGGGCGACGACATCGGCGACGATCTTGGACCAATCCGAATGGCCGAAGGGCGTGTAGTTCACGAAAATATCGCCCTCGGGAATGCCCTTATCCTTGAGGTACTGCTCCAGGATGTTGTTCGTCGTCCGCGGATAGACGTAGTCGGTGCCAAGCAGCGCGAACTTCTCGACCCCCAACTCCTCCAGGAAATAGTCCGTCGCCGGAATGGCCTGTTGGTTGGGCGCGGCACCGGTGTAGAAGACGTTCTTGGAGCTCTCTTCGCCCTCATACTGAACCGGGTAGAACAGAAGGCCGTTCAGCTCCTCGATGACCGGCAGAACCGATTTCCGGCTGACCGAGGTCCAGTTCCCGAAGATCACGTCCACCTCGTGTACGGTCAGCAGCTCCCGCGCCTTCTCGGCGAAAAGCGGCCAGTCGGAGGCCGGGTCGACCACGACCGGCTCGAGCTGCTTGCCCAGCACGCCGCCCTTGGCGTTCTGCTGTTCGATCATCAGCAGCATGGTATCCTTCAACGTCGTCTCGGAGATCGCCATGGTTCCGGACAACGAGTGCAAAACGCCAACCTTGATGGTCTCCGCCTGCGCTTCGGCCGCGCCCAGCAGGCCCAAAGTCAGCCCAGCCGCCGCGATAGCGCCTTTGAATTGTGATTTCATCGTAAAGCCTCCACATGCACACGATGCTGCATTGCATCCAAAACGACTGGAGCACGATGTATGCCAACCACTTTTCCTATTTAGTTTCGGATATTTATGAAGCAATTACAGGCCGTTAACCAAAAATGGCAGGCGATGCTGCAATGCGGAATGGGTATCACAATGCCTATTTTATACTCAATCGTTTTTCATTTGGCTATTTTTTGATCATTAGGAAACGTGAATATACTCTCTTGGTGCGCTTACGTCGATTTGATCGCCCGCCCTGTTCGGGTCTCGCCACCCCGGGAAAGAGAGTGGATTCGCTTCCAAATCCGACTTGTTGTATTGAACGGCGGCGGCGGGGCTGGTGATTGGAAGAGAGATCGTCGGGAAGGCCTCCTTGGCCGATGATCCGTCTCTTCTTCCACGTTGAACCGGGGCCGGCGACATGGGAAAATTAGTGTGGTTCTGATGCAACCGCCTTCATATATGACGGACGTCTTTAGAAGATCGGCAACATTTAGCAGGGTTGGAAAACGATGAGCTTGTACACCAGTTACTTGGCGGAGATCGAGGAACGGAAGAAACTGGGGTTGAACCCCAAACCGATCGAAGACGGGGCTCTCGTTGAAGAACTGATCGAACAGATCAAGGATCCTGGCCACGAGGACAGGCAAGACTCCTTAAAGTTCTTCATTTACAACACCCTACCCGGCACCACGAGCGCCGCCGGCGTTAAGGCGGCGTTCTTGAAGGAGATCATTCTCGGCGGCGCCGTCGTCGATGAGATTTCCCCCACATTCGCGTTCGAGCTCCTTTCCCATATGAAAGGCGGCCCGTCCGTCAAGGTCCTGCTCGACCTCGCACTGGGCGACGACGCGGATATCGCGGCGGCCGCGGCCGACGTCCTGAAAACGCAGGTGTTCCTGTACGACGCGGACACCGACCGGTTGGAGACGGCGTACAAGGCCGGCAACAAGGTCGCGGCAGACATACTGCGCAGCTATGCCGACGCCGAGTTCTTCACCAAGCTGCCGGATATCGAAGACGAGATTAAGGTCGTGACCTACGTCGCGGCCGAGGGGGATATCTCGACCGACCTCATGTCCCCGGGCGCCGAGGCCCACTCGCGTGCGGACCGGGAATTGCACGGCAAGAGCTTTATCTCCGAAACGGCTCAAAAGGAGATCGAGGCGCTCAAGCTCCAGCATCCGGGTAAGCGGATCATGTTGATCGCCGAGAAAGGGACCATGGGGGTCGGCTCGTCCCGCATGTCCGGCGTCAACAACTGCGCGCTCTGGACCGGCCACCAGGCGAGCCCCTATGTGCCATTCGTCAACATCGCGCCGATCGTGGCCGGCACCAACGGCATTTCGCCGATCTTCCTGACCACGGTCGGAGTTACCGGCGGCATCGGCATCGACCTCAAGAACTGGGTCAAGCAAGTCGACGATGCCGGGAACGTCGTCATCAACAACGACGGCAATCCGGTCCTCGAAGAGAAATACTCGGTCGCGACAGGGACCGTTCTCACCATCAACACCAAGACCAAGAAACTCTGTAATGAGGACGGTTCCGAAGAACTGGCCGACGTCGCCACGGCCTTCTCGCCCCAATCGGTCGAATTCATGAAGGCGGGTGGCTCCTACGCCATCGACTTCGGGAAGAAACTTCAGACTTTCGCCGCGGAAACGCTCGGCATCGAACCGAAGCGGGTGTTTGCGCCGGCGAAGCTGGTTTCCCACCCGGATCGCGGTCTGACGGCCGTCGAAAAGATCTTCAACAGGAATGCGGTGGGCGTCCCCGAAGGGACGATCCTGCATGCCGGCTCCGACGCCCGGGTCACGGTCAACATCGTCGGCTCCCAGGATACGACCGGACCGATGACCGTGCAGGAACTGGAAGCCATGGCGGCAACGGTGATTTCCCCGGTCCTCGACGGCGCCTACCAGTCCGGTTGCCACACGGCCTCGGTTTGGGACAGCAAGGCCCAGGCCAACACGCCCAAGCTCATGGCGTTCATGAACCGGTTCGGCCTGGTCACGGGCCGTGACCCGAAGGGCAAGTACCATGCGATGACGGACGTGATCCATAAGGTCCTGAACGACATCACCATCGATGACCGGGCGGTCATCATCGGTGGCGACTCGCACACGCGGATGTCCAAAGGCGTGGCCTTCGGGGCCGATTCGGGAACCGTCGCCCTGGCGCTGGCCACCGGTCAGGCGAGCATCACCGTGCCCGAATCCGTCAAGGTGACGTTCAAGGGCAAGATGGGCGAGCATATGGACTTCCGCGACGTCGTGCACGCCACCCAGGCCCAGATGCTGGCCCAGTTCAGCGGGGAGAATGTCTTCCAGGGCCGCGTGATCGAAGTGCACATCGGAACCCTACTCGCCGACCAGGCCTTCACCTTTACGGACTGGACCGCCGAGATGAAGGCGAAGGCGTCCATCTGCGTTTCGAACGACGAGACCCTGATCGAGTCCCTCGAAATCGCGAAAGCCCGCATTCAGGCCATGATCGACAAGGGTATGGAAATCGAGTCCGGGATGCTCCGCGGGCTGATTGACAAAGCCGATAAGCGCATTGCCGAGATCAGGTCCGGAGAGCAGCCCGCCCTGCGGCCGGACGATAACGCCAAATACTTTGCGGAAGTGGTTGTCGACCTCGACCAGATCAACGAGCCGATGATCGCCGACCCCGATGTCAACAACATCGACGTGGCGAAACGGTATACGCACGATACGATACGCCCCATCTCCTATTATGGCGGGACAAAGAAAGTCGATTTGGGATTCGTCGGTTCCTGCATGGTGCACAAGGGCGACCTGAACATCGTCGCCCAGATGTTCCGCAACCTTGAACGGGAAAACGGCACCATCGACTTCAATGCCCCGCTGGTCGTCGCGCCGCCGACCTATAACATCGTCGAGGAACTGAAGGCGGAGGGCGACTGGGATATCCTGCGGAAATACGCAGGGTTCGAATTCGATGACGACGCGCCGAAGACCAAGGCCCGTACCGCGTACGAGAAAATCCTTTATCTCGAGCGCCCCGGCTGCAACCTGTGCATGGGTAACCAGGAAAAGGCGGCCAAGGGGGATACCGTGATGGCGACGTCGACCCGCTTGTTCCAAGGCCGGGTTGTGGGGGACTCCGACGAGAAGAAGGGCGAGTCGCTCCTGGCGTCGACGCCGGTGGTGGTGTTGTCGACCATTCTCGGCCGGACGCCGAGCATCGATGAGTACAAGTCCGCCGTCGACGGCATCAACCTGACCAAGTTCGCGCCGCCGCGTGCGTGAATCTGGACTGAAAGATCACCGGACGGTCAGCCGTTAGATCTACAGGGCTCTGGACCTTGCCCCCTCGGGGGCAGGGCTTGAGGCCGAGGGAACACATCGGTCCGCTTCGCAGGCGACGGATGCCCCACGGATCGGTGCCCGCCTGTCGGCGCTCACCCGTACCGATGTCTGGCGGTTTAGCCGATAGGACCGTTCTGATCGCCCCCGAGCTTGCGCTGGCCGGAGACGACGTCGAATAGGATCACCCCTGACAAAACCGATATAAGGAAGATCACCGCCCCCGGAGAGAACGCCCCGGCGGAGACCAATGCCGACAATGGGAAATATCCCGCCAATCCCCATCCGAGGCCGAATACCAGGGCGCTTGCCAGCGCTTTCCGACCTGTCCAATCCGGCAGCGGCTCCTCGTCGTCCGCCAGATAGGGGGAACCGGGCCGCCTGAAAATCGATGCAAGAAGGGCCGCGACAAAGACGGCGGCGAACAAAGCGAGGCCGGCGGCCAGCGGCCCGCTATCCCGTTCCAGGACCTCGTGGACCAGGGCGGGGTCATAGAACCCGGCGATCAAGAATCCTGCGCCGCACAACAGACCACAGACCAGAGCGACGATCCGGGTCATGCGGCATCTCCCCCGCCGAGGAGCATCTGCCCGCCGAAAAGCACCTGCAAAATCCCGCCGATCGTTGCCCCGCCCAGCATGACCAGGAGCATGACCAGCGACCGCGGCGTCCGTCTCGCGATCCCGGTCACCACCGCGCCAAGCGACGCACCGCCCCACCGCGCACTCACGCCGACAAGAAGTCCACCGATGACAAGCAGCGGCCAACCCGGCTCCACCACCTTTTGTTGAGCCACCCCGAGTCCGGTCATCATCAGCGGCGCCGCGACGATGCCGCCGATAAAGGCGATGCTGGTCGCCGCCACGCCCTCGGCCCCACCGACAAGACTGCCGACCATGCTGGAAGCGCTCATGACGCGGCCCGTGAGGAGTGTCAGCACCCCACAGGCCACGCCGATCAGGACGCCGCCCAGAAGCGCTATGACCACCCCGTTTTCCAACAGACCCACTTTAGCACTCCCTAATGTTAAGAGGGTATCTTGGGCAACCCATTGGGGAAATCAAGATCCAATCGGTCGGTCGATTGGGGCCGGCCATTTGCCGATTGCCGATTACCGCCTACCGGAAGCTATGCCGACTGTCGTCATCGAGTCCGCCCTGGATAGCGGGCGTACACGCTACGCTTCGACGGCGAGAAAAGGACCACTTCGTATGGATCCCGGCGCGCGCCCTGTTCCATACCTGGGGACCCGACAGGCATGCCTGGAACCGAGAGGCCGGTCGCTTCAGGACGCTCCTTCAGCAGTCGTGCGACATCCGGCGCCGGGACATGCCCCTCAATCACATAGTCCTCGATGATCCCCGTATGGCAGGACTGAAGCTCTTGAGGAACCCCGTACCGTGCCTTCACCGGAGCGAGGTCTTCAACTTCCGTGACACGCACATCCAAACCGGCGTCGCGCATATGATCGATCCATGCGCCGCAGCATCCGCACCAGGGTGACTTGTACACATGCATGCTCACCTTAAGGCCCGTGGCCGCCTTGGCTGTCGTCCCGGCGAAAACGCCCAGGCCAATCGCGCCGGACAGGGAAACACCAAACCGGGCAAGAAACGAACGACGTGAAAACACCTGCATCTACAAAATCCTTCCATTACTCCGCGGCACTCGGCACCGCATCGGCAAACCGCCGATCCAACGTTTGTTTGGCGATCCGATCCGACGATCCAGAAACACCCCAAAGAGCCCGGCGAAGCCCGCCGTCAGGCCGTCGAATTCCGGTCGATCGGTGCAGCCGACCAACCGCCACGGCGCCCTCCATCAGGCCCACTCTCGGTCTCGAGCCCCCAAAATGTAGTGTCTACAGCAACTGTAGGTTCAAGAGGGAATCTGAGCCAATCCCATTCGTTGGCCAGTTTGGCAAAGATTTAAGCGACAATCGAAGCCTGCTGGTCGGGTTCCTCATCATGTTCGTCACGCCACTCTGGCTGAGGGCTGGAGGACCGGGCGGAAGCCCGTCCCGGAGGACGACGGCCCGTTCAGACATCGTCTGCCCGGCGCCTCGCCGTCATGCGCGGCGTGCGGTCGCCGGTGATGGTAGAACCCCCATTGTTGATCGACCGGCGAGCCTCCCGTGCGCCCGTGAAGGCGGGCCGTGGCGGCCGAGCGCTTCCGCCAGCGCCTCGATGCAGAAGTGCGCCTCCATGGCTTTGTCGAGCACCGCCTCGGGCAGACGCTTCTTCAGGCGCGTTTGCCGGTCCTCCTGAGATTTCAGACGCTTCGCCTCGGAAACCTCAAGGCCGCCATATTTGGACTTCCACTTATAGAAGGTGCCCGCGCTGATCCCGTGTCGACGGCAGACATCCGGCGTCCGTTGACCAGCCTCCGGCTCCGTCAAGATCCCGATAATCTGCTCTTCGCTGAACCGGCTCTTCATCATGGGTCCATCTCCTCTCCGGTGACGGACCCTACCTGAAAATGGTGGAGAAAACGGGTCGCAGGTCCCTTATAAGCCTTCCTCAGATCGGTGTGTGCATGATAGACTTTAATGCTTTTGTAGATAAACCGTCGGAGCGGTTAAGCGGAAATAACAATAATCGAGCGATATTCAATGACTGGATTATTTGACGCAGCCGCGAGGTTAGGTATCTACGACCCTATAGAGTCGAAGCACCCTGAAATACGGGCGCTTTATGAGTTCTGGCTCAACGGCAGAGATTCAAAAGGGAATTTTAACTATAAGAGGTTTGATGTTCTTGATCTTCCACGAAAGCTTGTCTCGAAGATTTATCTCATTCGCGTTCATGCAAACGAGATGACTTTTGAGGTGAGGATCGTTGGCAATGATGTCATTCAAAGCGCCGGCATTAATGCAACAGGTCGATATATTGGAGACATGCCAGGGGCTGAACTAAGCCAAAAGCGTATGGAATTCTGTGTAAAGAACAATATTCCCTATGCAGCAGATGCTAAGCTGACATGGGGTAAACACGATTTCAAGAGTTTTGATGTTGGAACCGTCCCATTGCACCACGATGATGGTCGCGTGGCGTATTTGCTTAGCGTTGTTTGCATTTATTCCCAGTTGGAACAGGAGGAATCACCATCAAATTTCAATGCCACTTGCTCGAATTTGCCGGAAGAAGACATCGAGATATTTGATGACGCTTTCGCCTACTGGCTTACGATAAAGGGAGACCAAAAGTTACCCATTAAATCCGACATTGATGTTACCAAAATTCCAAAGGTACTTCCGCATCTCATCCTTTACGACGTTCTCACTGAGCCTCTGGATTTCAAACGTCGTCTGATCGGAGAAGATGCAAAGTCTGGGATTCGGCGAGACGTAATAGATAAGTCCTTTCGAGAGCAACCGGGAAAGCAGCCAGGAAGCCTCGTCTGGAGCTTTTTCAAAACGGTATGCCAGACAGCCGCCCCACGATACGGACGTCTACCATATGAAGGTCATGTCGAAAAAATATCGTCGGCTCTCAACCTTTTATTACCATTTTCAGATAATGGTGTGGATGTAAAATACATCATGAATGTTATTTATTGGAAGCCGAATTGAGATTTACATGAAAGATACTTTTATTATTTGATAATATAGACTTCCATAATCAAGGGGAAAGGTAAACCCCACCTACCGACAAGAAAGGCCCCGGGTGGGGCCTGTTTTATTGGTTACGGGGCCAGGATTTACCGTGCTCGCGCGTTGCGCTGCGCCGTTGTCTACAGCATTGATACTCAATGCTTCCGACCGAACCAGCGGGTTCATTCACCGGCTCCACCTACCAACAAAAAACCCGGCACGTTGGCCGGGTGTTTTGTTGGTTGCGGGGGCAGGATTTACCACTCCGTCGCTATCGCTCCTCGTGTTGTCTTCGGCGTTGATTCTCAACGCCTTCGACCGAACCAGCAGCCTCATTCACCGGCCCCACCTACCAACGCAAAAAGGCCCCGGAGGGGGCCTTGTTTGCGTTGGTTGCGGGGGCAGGATTTGAACCTGCGACCTTCAGGTTATGAGCCAAGCGAAGCTTTATAACCCTCAACAATCGTCAATTTTTTTATATATGTTTTTCAATTGCTTAAGCTTCTCCATATCATGAAGGGTATTGGCAATTGTGGGAGTTATTTGGTATTAAGTGTGCCTCAAGTGTGCCTTGTCCATGCGGCACACATCCTCCTCTAGCCCTTCAGGTCTTCATCCCGAAGGTTTCTGCGAGAAGCCCATGGCCACGATTCAAAAGCGAGAACACAAGACGGGAACCACCTATCGCGTGATGGTGCGCATGAAGGGTTTCCCGCCCCAGCAACGTACATTCAAGCGCCTGACCGATGCCAAGCAGTGGGCGCAGGATACGGAAAGCGCCATCCGCAAGGGTGAGTTCAAGAATGTCGTGCGGACGGCAGCAAGCAAGACTCTACAGGACGTGATCGACCGTTTCCGCAAAGAGGTGTTTATCTACCGGGCTGAGAGCACCAAACGAGCGGAAGCATCCTTCCTGAACCACTGGGAGCGCACCCTTGGGCAATATGCCCTCGCCTACATTACCGCAGATATGATCAGCGACAATCTGGCGGCACTGGCTGCTGCTGGTGACGGACGACGAAAGAGCGATGACAAAAACCCCGCCAAACCCAAGAGCCGGAAGACCATCAAGCATTATCGGGATACGCTAGCCGTGCTTTTCAAATACGCCATGCAATGGGGCTGGGTCGGAACCAGCCCGTTGGACGGCGTGAACAAGATCACCAAGATCAGGAACGAGCGAAGCCGTTACCTGAACGAGGCCGAACGCAAAGCCCTGCTCGATGCCTGTAAGGCGAGCGACAATGAGCACCTGTATCCTGTCGTTGTCTTCGCCCTTTCTACCGGTGCCCGGAAGGGTGAAATACTGGGGCTGACGCTGGCGGATGTGGACCTTGCCCGGGATGTGGCAGTCTTGCGGGATACCAAGAATGGCGACACGCGGGCGGTGCCAGTGGTCCATCATCTGCGTGACCTGCTGGATGAGCAAATTAAGGCGGTGAACGCCTTTTATGACGAGCTTGGTTCATCCACCAAGAAAAGGTGGCTTTTCCCCCGCCGGGATGGGTTGGAGCCGATGGATATCCGAAAGTCCTGGGAGAATGCCCGCGACGCCGCTGGCATTGAAGACTTTCGCTTCCACGACCTTCGGCACTCGACCGCAAGCTACCTCGCCATGAACGGGGCAAGCCTCGTTGAAATTGCCGAGATTTTGGGCCACCGCACCCTTCAGATGGTGCGCCGCTACGCGCACCTGTCAGAGAGCCACGTCAAAAACGTGGTGACCAACCTGAACGAAAGAATCTTTCCGACCTAAGTAGAACCTGTGCCCCCTTCTTACCCATCAGGGGTATATCACGGCGTCCATACAGCAGCTAAAATTTGAGCATCTGAAAAAATAATAAGAATCAATGGAATAACAGATGAACAGGTACTTTTTGCTTTTTGCTTCTGCAACCCTGCCCGCCTGCGCACTCACTTCGGTTGGAGGATTTTATGTCGAGCGCGGCGACAAGCGTGTGATCGACTCTCGGGAATGCATGGCGCACTGCATGCACACGACGGACGGTCTGGTCTGCAAAGACATCGGCATCGAGATGGCCAAGACCTGCGGAGAATTCCTCAAACGCCCCCAATAGACATCGGACGCATTCCATCGCATAGTTAGGGTTCCTGCTCTTTATAGGCCCCTTATACCATGAGGTTTACCATGGTTGATTTTCGGGACCTGGCGACCGTGAAGCAGGTAGCGGTGGAAGCACCGTTCATCACGGAAGCCAAGCTGCGCTGGTGGATATTCCATGCGGGAACGAATGGATTGAAACCTGCGCTGATCAAGATCGGTGGACGGGTCTATATCGACCGCGCCGAATTCAACAAGTGGCTGGAGGGTCAGCGTATGGCTCCGAAGGCTTTGAACGACGCGGCCTGACACGGCCCCTATCTAAGACCGAAGCCCCGTCAGCGATGGCGGGGCTTCTTTCAGTTTGACAACCCACCCCTTGCAAAAGTCCATATATAGACTATATTGTTATTGAGAGCTATTTTTGGAGTTTTATCATGTCTGCGCGACAACGGCCATCTAAAGTGATTGATCGTAAGGGCCTATCGGGTCCGGCATTACGCACGTTCTTCCGCATAGCGGATCTCTGGCAGCTTGACGTTGACGAGCAAATGACTCTGCTTGGAGTGACCGCAAGGTCTACCTTCTTCAAGTGGAAGAAGGACCAGAACACTGCACTGCCAAAGGACACGCTAGAGCGCATCTCCTACATTCTCGGGGTCTACAAGGCGCTGCAAATTCTGCTGCCGAATGAAAAGGCGGCCGATGAATGGGTAAAGCGCCCGAACGAAGCCCCGGTCTTTGCCGGTCAATCGGCCCTCGACAGGATGCTGTCCGGTCAGGTTGCTGACCTGTTTGTGGTCAGACAGTACCTCGACGCACAGAGAGGCGGCTGGGCATGACGGTTGCTGTCACTCATATCGCGTGGAAACCATGCTGGCGGATCATCCCCAGCCGGTTTCCGCCGATTGCGCTCTTCGAGCGCGTGACAGAGCCGGACGACCTGGAAGCCATCTTCGAACTGGAATCCCTGACCAATCCGAGACTGCGTGACGAAGTCGGCGAGATCAGCCTTGTCCCGCCGGAAGAGCGCATCAGTGGGCCAGGCACCAGCATCATCATGGCGGCCTTTACCCACCTCAATCCCGAGGGAAGCAGGTTCTCCGACGGCACCTACGGCGTGTTCTACGCCGCCAATGATCTGGAAACGGCTATCGCCGAAACCAGACATCATCGTGAACGCTTCATGCGAGCGACAAAGCAAGAGCACATGGAACTCGATATGAGAGTCTATGTGACCGACCTCGACGGCGATCTGCACGACCTGAGAGGCCAGAAGCCCGACCAACCCCTTGTCTACCACAACGACAACTACGCCGCTGGTCAGCATCTGGCGAAGACGCTTCGCAAAGAAGGCTCCAATGGCATCGCCTATGACAGCGTCCGACAGGAAGGCGGTGAATGCGTTGCTGTGTTCCGCCCTCGTCTGTTGTCGAACGGCAGGCAAGAACGTCATCTGTGCTACGTCTGGGACGGCAGCCAGATATCAAACTTTTATGAAAAGAAAGAGTTCGACAATGGCGCAAACACTTAAGTCTATCATGAACAGACTTTCACACGCTCGCCGCGCAAAGATTGAGGGCCGCTCAAAAGAGCTTATTAAGGGAAATCACCTTGCCGAGAACACCGAAGGCGAGGCCCAACAAAAACAGGTGCCGACAGAAGTTAAAGAAACCAACAGCTGATACAACTTGCATCACTGAGTATTCACCGCTTAAGCCATGACCTTCTCAAGCCTGTCTTTTCTCTTCCGCCAGTCCGGCATGACGCGATCAAGTAGGCTAAAGAACCTCGGGCCATGATTGGGCTCGGAGATGTGGCAAAGTTCGTGCGTGATAACATAATCAACGGCATCCACTGGCGCTTCGATCAGACGACGGTTTAGCAAGAGCCTAGAGCCGGGAGACATCGACCCCCATCGCTGGCTTAAATGACGAACAACCATTGCTTTGGGGCGGTACGCCTCCGGGACTGGGAACCGCAGCAGATTTACCTCCAGCCGTTCACTGAGCTTTACCAGCGCACGCTCCCTGTACCACTGCTCCACCAGTTTGCGGGTGAGCTCAACATCATCAGGGCGGTGACTATGCACATGGATGTAGCCGCGCGACATGCGGACAAACGCCTCGCTATGATGAAGCACATTCAGACGATATTGCCGACCAAGATAAAGATGCGTCTCGCCCGAGACGAATTGACGTTCTGGAGTGCGTGGAAGGAACTGAATGAAGTATCGCTGTTGCCGTCTGACCCAGGCCGCCCTCTTTCTAACCTTTTCGCAGATAGCGTCCAAGCTCGCGCCAATCGGAGCAACCACCTCAACACTGGCATCCGGATCAACCGATATCTGCAAGGTCGAGCGCTCTCGCCGCACGACATCAAACTCAATCAGGTGCTGACCGTACTTTATGCACCCAGCCTCCCGGCTCATCCTGGGAACCTCGCTCGGGCAAGGTCCATGACCTTTTGCTCAAGGTCATCCAGCACTTCCACCGGCAGGTCGATGCCTTTTTCATCACGCAACGTATCGAAGAAATAATCATCAATAGCGTTTCGCATGTTATTTTGCGCGATATCGTTGGACCAGACATCAACGATGTGGTGCGCCTTTATCAACTCGATGATTGCCAAGGATATTTCTGCCACATCGTCGGCAGCCAAGTCTTCTCCCCCGACCTTTTTCAACACCCCTTCGAGCACGCCAAAAAACGCCTGTCCGTCATCGTTGCCCTTGATAGCATCTGGTATCGCGCGGCCATGGTCCTTCCGGGCAACCTTACTCGCCAGGTCAATGACGTTGTTCAGATACTCACGCTCCGATATCCGCTTTTCGCGATAATCCCTGATCGTCTCCGCCAGCATCTCCGAGAAGCGTTGATAGAAACTGGGGTCTTCTTCCATTTTCTCGGTAATGGTGCGGCGCGTTGCGCTTGCGATACGGTCGGCCTTTGACGCCGTTGATACGCCACTTTCCTCGACAACCGCATTCAGCGCGTCGGGATCATTGATATTGACCATCTCAATAATGGTCTCGGCGGGCATGGCAACGACATGGTCATCCAGCAGCTTTTGAATTTTCGGCTCGAATTCTTTGACATCGACCGTTTCCTGATAACGCAGCTGCACGGCCCTCCGCAGCTCCGAAAACTGCTTCCAGTCCCGCTTCATCGCATCAATTTTGGCCTCGTCAAAAACATCAAGCAGCTTGTCAGACGACAATGAGATATGCAGGCAACGGCTGAAAGCCCGAAGCCGCTCATAGAACTCGTGCCGAATAGCCTCATCGGCCAAGAACTGCTCGAACTGCTCCATATCCTTTTTGTTTTTGACGGATTTGAACAGGTCCCAAAGCTGATTGTGCAGCTGGGGCAGTTTCGCAATTTCGGCACGCACATCATGGACAGTGCCAACCAGATCAGACGCCTCATACCCTTCAAATGCGCTGTAGGTGGTCAGAGCCTTGTCCAGCTCCCCCAAGAGACCCTCATAGTCGATGATAAAGCCGAACTGCTTCTCCGCCCCATCCCCCTCATAGAGGCGGTTCACGCGGGCAATCGCCTGAAGAAGGTTGTGTTCACGCAGTGACTTGCAGACGTAAAGCACCGTGTTCCTGGGCGCATCAAACCCGGTCAGGAGCTTGGAAACAACGATCAGGATTTCCGGGTCGCCGGAACCTTTGAACGCATCAATAATCTGGCGATTGTACTCATCTTCGGTCTTGTACTGCGCCATCATCTTTGTCCAAAAGGCCCGCACCAGGTCCTTGGACTCTTTGTCTACTTCCTCATTCCCCTCGTTATCATCGGGCGGCGAGATCACAATTGCGCTGGTAACATGACCGATTTCATCAAGCATTTCTTTGAATCGAACCGCCGCCGCTTTTGACGGTGCAACCAATTGCGCCTTGAACCCGGTCCCCTGCCAGTGCTGGCGATAATGCTCAGAAATATCAAAGGCCTTGGCCCGTATGGCCTGGCTGGTCTTGGCGAGCGCATCCATGCGGGAGAATTTGGCCTTAAGGTCGGCCTTCTGGCTGGCGTTCAGCCCTTCGCTGATCTTGTCAAACCAGCTATCGATGACCCCGCCCGAGACCTGTTGTTCAACCAGCCGCCCCTCATAGAGAAGCGGAACCACAGCACCATCCGCAACCGCCTCGTCAATGGCGTATTTGTGGATCAGCCCCCCGAAGGTGGACAGCGTGTTCTTTTCCTTTTTGAGAAGCGGCGTGCCGGTAAACCCAAGATAACAGGCCTTGGGCAGAATGCGCCGCATCTTCATAGCGAATTGGCTGTGCCCGCCATATCGACCAGTTTGGGTGCGGTGGCTTTCATCAACAAGAATGAAGACATTCGCATCCTCATCAGCCGCATCACTGCCACGGGTCGCGGTATCGAATTTGTTGATGATGGTCGTAACCAGAGCCGCCTTGTTGCGGATTAGCTCCAGCAAGTGGGTACCGCTAGTCGCCCGAACAGGCTCAAGCTCGCAGGATTTGAACGTGCCCTTGATCTGCTTATCGAGGTCATCGCGATCTGTGACAATAATAATGCGTGGATTGATAATATCCTTATCCAGCGCCAGGGACCGGCCCAGCATGACCATGGTCAGCGACTTGCCCGACCCTTGCGTGTGCCAGATCACCCCACCCTTGCGGATACCGTTGATGTCGCGTTGCTTGACCCGTTCAACGGCGGTTCGAATACCAAAGAATTGCTGGTGGCGGGCAACCTTGCGCACTCCGCCATCGAACACGGTAAATCGGCGCACCAGGTCGAGGAGCCGTTCCGGCCTGCAAAGCGCAAAGAGGGTGCGATCCTGTGCGGTGACAGCCCGTTCCCCTTCCGCCGTCATGGCCTCAAAATAAGCGCGCGCCCCTGCAAAATCGCCGGAGAAGACGGCATCTTTCTCCGCTTCGGTTAAAGGCCTGTTGGCAACGGGCGCAATCGCCTCGTCCGTGTCTTCTTCGTCCCGCCATGTCTGCCAAAACTTCTGGGGCGTGCCGACGGTGGCGTAGCGCGCCTCGATCCGATTCATAGTCAACAGCAGCTGAGAGAAATGGAACAGCTGCGAAATATTGTCTTCGTTCTGGTAGCCAATCAGCTGGCTTCCTGCCTTTTTCAGGCTTTCGGTTGGTCGCTTGTTCTCAATCACCACAAAGGGGATACCGTTCACATAGGCGACGATATCGCAACGCTTTGTCTGGGTGCTGGCCGTGCGCTCGACGGACAGCTCCGCCGTTACATGAAAGGCGTTGTTCTGGGGATTATCCCAGTCGATGAAGCGGAAGGAATAGCTCTTGGAATCCCCATCAATGGTCTTGGTGATGGTCGTGCCCAAGACAAGCGTGTCATAGATATCCTGATTGGTGCCTTTCAGCCCCTTCATCCGGTCAGGCGTCGGCTTTAAGCGCCGCATCGCCTCATGGGCATCGGCCAGGTCGAACGGGTACTCTTTCCCCCGATGGGTAAAACTGTTGATCTTCAATAACTGTTCAGCAAGCACATCATCGAGCGTGACATTGCGCAAGCGACCGCCTCGCTGCGCCAAGGCATCCCCCTGCGATAGCGGCTTGAAGCCCAGCGCGACCAGCATTTGGAGTGCCGGAATTTGGGACTGATGTTTTTCGGCGGCGTTGAAGCCTATTTGGGTGCCTTGAACGCTCATACCGGCCTCTGGGAATTTGCTACAAAAGGCTGGCCAGAGAGCGGGCCGGTATACCGACTCTCGTTCAGGAACTGCAACAGAGCTTTGATTTCCCCATGGTCAGAAGGCACAACGATTTTGCCGTTCTGCACGTCGATACCAAGCCCTGTTGCCTGAGCCGCCGCCTGAATTGCGGCAGGGGTATACGTGTCGAGCGTGCCATTCTTGGCAACCGCATGTATTAACTTCCGTGTAGTCTGATTTGTGACATCAACAAACGCAGCTACGTCAGCAACTTCCAGACTCGAATGGCCAGCAAATGTCTGGACTTCCTGGTCTGTTGCGGCACGGTAGATATCCTGCATATTGATAATCGAACGCAGCTTGGCCTGGCTCTTGAACTTGATCTTTCCACCCTCAACGATACAGGTCAGCGATGTGTCGAGAGAAAATGCAGGGTCGGACAGTCTGCGAAATGCGTTACCGTGCTGTAGCAACGCAAATTTGCGCTCCAGCATCTGTTGAGATGTGAAACGCTGCACCACAACTTTTGTCACGCCATTGACTGTGTTGCCGGTAAAAAGCGCCTTGATACCCTCATCCGCAAATGCAGCGGTGTTAATATCGGGAATGGCAACAGCGTTGACATTGATCGTATCGACAAAAACAGCAGCTTCGGCTGGGATATCGATGGTCAAGAACTCGTCTTCATCAGGGTTCCAGGCCCCATCAAAGGCAACTTCGCTTGTGACACCGGCCCTGAAGGATGCTTCCTGATCTCTGAAAATGGTCTCGACCTGCTGTTGCACCGTACTATCTAGGCGCACGCGCTTGGCAATGAGCTGTCCATTATTATCCCGACAAGCGGCAAAAAGATTCTGTGGCATATTTAGCGCCCTCCTACATCTATGACGATGTATTCGGTAAGCTGTCCGACCTCTATCGCCTCGGTTGCGTTACGAAGCTGCTTTTTGGTGATGAGTACATAGGTCACACCTTCTTTGGTGCTGACCTTGTAGAAGTGCCATCCCAAGAGCCCAAGCAGCGGATTGAAATGATAGCTGTAGCCTGTAGCCACGACCCCTGCGAAGATAACAATCGCAGGAACCCAGACTTGCCAGTTCAAGGTCGAAAACTGGGCCGTGAATAACGGCAACAGATACAGAAGCAAAAAGCCCATATTCTCGCGGTCTGCCGCTTCCACCGTTGTCGCAGAAAAATTCATCCGTTCTAGGTTCGCCTTCGCATAGCGGAGCAGGCCAAGGCAAACCAGTATCAGCACGATGCACACCCCCAGTAATGTGGCGGCCTGCTTACTTTCTCCAGCCTGATAAGCTACCCAAGCGTAAGTCAGCAGCACCGGCGCAATAGCCGTACTGGTGAGGAGTAGTTTTGCCAGCCAATTCAGCATGCCACCCTCCATTCGCCGGTGAGCAGCTTCTGCATCAGGCCGCGTTTTTGGCGGGTGAGGGCTTCGGCCTCTTTATCGAGAAGTGAGAGCTCTTCCTTCGCTTCTGAGAGTACGCGGGCGATGCGTCGCTGTTCTTCAATCGGTGGGATCGGCAGTTGGATTGACCCAAGGTCTCCGAAGCTGACCGTGTCACGTACGCTACCTTGGGCGGCAAGTGCTATGCGCTTGCGCGCTTCTCCGGACCGGAGCCAGTGACTGAAGAAGTCCGTATCGAGCGTGTCGCGCAAGTCGAATACGACATACATCGGGCTGAGTGCGCCCTCCGGCCAATCATCAAGCCGGGCAATCGAGCCAACATTGATGCGCGATGGATTGTAGGCATACTGCCCCTGCCGAACGATCTTGTAGTTTGAAATGTCCGCTGAGGCCACGCGGTGCGCAAACTGTTCCTCTGCCAGGACGAACCCTGCGGAATTGGTGACGCTCAGGACGCGATCGACGCACTGCCCTCTGTTTCGCTCCGAAACCTCGCTCATATGCTCGCGCAAGTGCTGAGGCTCCGCCTGGGCCCTGTGGATAAGGCGCGCTGTGAACCCCTCAAGCTGCTGCGCCTTCGCCGCCCGCAGTGCATCCAGCTTCTCGATGGCCTCGTCCCATGTCCGCAGGATTTCGGCGATTTTGCGCTGTTCGGGAAGTGGTGGGAGATCAACAACCTGATTGGTGATGTCGTCCTTATGAACATGCACAAGGGATGACTTGAACCCGTGCGCGTTGGACTCGATCCGGCGTGTGGCGATCTGTAATGCTAGGTAGAGCCAGTATTTGTCCACGCCCTTCTTGGGCACGACTCGGAAAATGTGCTGATTCAGCACTCCCCGAGGACCGGGCCAGATCGTGGGACCGAAAGAAACGCCTTTGACCCCTGCCCAAGCGAAGAGCAGATCACCCGGCTCGACAATCCATTTGGGCTTCGGCTCCCCATCGAAGTAGTTGAAGTTCTGCGACCCATTCAGGTTCTGGATCCGGATGATCGGCAGCCCTGATGGACGCCAGTCTGGCGGGCGGAAGCCGTTGCCGTTGAAGAAATCGCAAAGGTCTCCAATCGACCGACGGGTGTGATCATCACGCATCACCGCCCCCCTTCTTCCGCCCCTTGGCGGCTTTCTCGAATTCCTCCAGCTCGGCAATATCAGCTTCATCCGCTGCCAGGGCTTCGGCCTTGGCGCGGTTAGCGTCAAAAACTTCGTAGCGCTCGGCGGCGAGTTTTTGGGCCACGTCCATACGCAACTGGCCCGCATGGGTCAGCACCTGGCGGTCGTTGAAAGACAGGAAGGCATCAAGCTTGTCGGCCCATTCGGCCATGGTGACGGCGCGGCGGCGCTTGGCCTGATCTTCGGCATAGTCCAGATACATAACGACGATACGGTTAAGCTCTTCAACCTCGTCGGCTTTTAGGTAGTTTTTGGCCGTCCCCACATCCCCTTTGCGGACAATGGAGCCTTTCCAGCTGGTCAGGCCCATATTGGGGGCATCTGAATCACTGCGGGATTGGATCAGTTCCGCTGCCGTCTTGCCGGTAACGGCCCAGAGCATTTTGTTTTGCACCTTCTTGAAGAAGGCCTGGGCTTGCTCGGACGACTTGTCGTAATCAATGGCGGTGGCATAGAGGTCCCGCACCTTCTGATAAAAGCGCTTTTCCGATGCGCGGATATCCCGGATGCGGGCAAGCCATTCGTCGAAATAGTCCCACTCTTCCGCCTGTTTCAGGCGGACATCGTCCATGGCAAATCCCTTGACGAGATAGTCCTTCAAGACCGTGGTTGCCCAGCGCCGGAACTGCGTGCCGCGCGGGCTGCGTACCCGGTAACCAACAGAGAGAATCACATCGAGGTTGTAGGTATCGACCTCTCGTTCGACCTGCCGGGCACCTTCGGTTTGAACTATCCGGAATTTCCGGATAGTTGCCGCTGGCTCGCATTCACCCTCTTCAAAAAGGTTCTTGATATGCTCGTTGACGGTGCGCACATCCTTGTCGAACAACTCGGCAATCTCCCGCTGGCTGAGCCACACGGTGCCATCGACCGCGCGCAAGCCAACTGTGGCTGCGCCATCGTCTGTGCTGTAGAGGATCAGCTCTCCCTTAGACATCGACACCCAGCTCCTTCAGATAACCGGCCATGCGCCCGCGCACATCGGCAAGCTCGGCTTCGATCTGCATAATCTCCTTTTGCAGGGCGGCGACGTCGATTTCCTCTTCCGGCTCGAACGTGTCCACATAGCGGGGGATGTTGAGGTTGAAGTCGTTTTCGGTGATTTCTTCAAGGCTGGCCCGGTGGGAGTATTTTTCCACCTCAGCGCGGCTGGCGTAGGTTTCCAGCACCTTGGCGATATGCCCGTCGTCCATCATGTTTTGGGTTTTGCCGGGCGTGAATTCCTTGCTGGCATCAATGAACAGCACGTCTTTGCGCGCTTCATTCTCGCCCCCTTCCTCCCGCGACCGATCAAAGACCAGAATGGCGACAGGAATGCCCGTGGTGGTAAACAGGTTAGCCGGGAGACCGATCACGGCATCGAGCAGATTTTCTTCGATCAAGGCCTGACGGATTTTGCCTTCTGCCCCGCCCCGGAACAGGACGCCATGGGGGACGATCACCGCCACACGGCCACTTTGACGCTTGGCGATCTCGATCATGTGCGTGATGAAGGCGTAATCGCCCTTGGACTTGGGCGGAATGCCGCGCCAATAGCGGTTGTACTGGTCAGTAGCAGCTTCGTCCGCACCCCATTTATCCAGACTGAAAGGCGGATTGGCGACAACCACGTCAAACTTTATGAGCTGGTCGCCCTCAATCAGGGCTGGGCTGTTCAGCGTGTCGCACCATTCAATGCGGGCGGCGTCCTTAGAATGCAGGAACATGTTCATGCGGGCCAGCGCCCAGGTCGCACCATTCACCTCCTGCCCATAGAGCGCAAAGTTATCGGAACCCACTTGCTCTGCCGCGCGGATCAGCAAAGAACCTGAACCACAAGCAGGGTCGCAGATCGTATCGCCCGGCTTGGCTCCGGCCAGCTTTGCCAGCAATCCGGAGACGGCTGTGGGGGTGTAAAACTCGCCCGCTTTCTTCCCGGCATCCGAGGCAAAGCGGGAGATGAGGTAGATGTAGCATTCGCCAATAATGTCTTCATTGACCCGCGAGGGGCTGAGATCGAGTGCGGGCTTGGCGAAGTCCTCCAGCAGGTTCTTCAGACGGCGGTTGCGGTCTTTCACCCGGCCAAGATTGGCTTCGGAGTTAAAATCGATATTGCGGAAGACACCTTCCAGCTTGGCGCGGTTGGTATCTTCGATCTTCTCCAGCGCGATATTGATCAGCTCACCGATGTTGGCTTCATTGCGCTTCTCATACAGGTCGTAGAAGCTGGCCCCTTCCGGCAACACAAAACGCTCACGCTCAAGACGGCGGCGGATGCGGGCATCGTCATCGCCGAATTGCTTGCGATAGGTCTCCACATGATCCTTCCATAGGTCAGAAATGTACTTCAGGAACAACATCACAAGGATGTAGTCCTTATATTGACCAGCATCGACAACACCCCGGAAGGTATCGCACGCCGCCCAGGCTGTTTGGTTGACTTGCTGTTGCGTGATCTGATCAGTCATTACGATAGCCCTTTTTCAGTTTTTCCGTCGAACCCTTCGACGATGTTCATAAGTGATGCGGTCACAAGGCGCGCCCGCATGTCAGCAAGGTTGGACAACAGCGCCCTTTCACGTGAAGCGAGCCCTGCGACTTCAATAATTTTTCGTTGAACGAAAACTTCCGGGATCACGACATCCAAATCGTCCAAGGTTGATTTGGAAATCATCCTCATACTGGTCCCCTGCGCCTCGGCGTCAAAATAGGATTGGGACCTCGGAGAGTTTATCAGCCACGCCAAATATTCGGGAATGATATTACTGTTTTTTGGTCTGATAATCATCAATGGAAGCACAGCTACGGAAGGTTCGCGAAAATCTGAACCAAGCGCGAAGGCCGTATTCTTCTCCCCACGCGACCTAAAAACTACATCTCCGGCACCGACGTAATAACGCTGATCGGGAGGCGTAAGCTTCACATTCTGCAAGGCATCGGCACGGACGACGCCATCGCTCCCAAAGTCGCGTAACGCGATGACAGGCACACCACCCACATCGGCAGCTTCGAGTCTACCTCGGGCGGTATAGCCAGTCTGTATGTCGCACACGTCTGAAAGCTTCATCGTTTTCTCTGTATTTTGCTCTACAGCATTTTTTATAATCACTTGCGCGATTGGCGTCAAGGATTTTCTGTAGATAAAGATACAGAGATATTTACAGCCCCAGTCCCCGTTCACGCTCGCGGGCGCGCTCCAGCTCACGCTGGCGTTCCCGGTGCTGCTTGTAAGCTCTATCGAGCTGCTGCTTGCGGTCTTCCGCAAGGGATGAGCGCTTCAGGGCCTTCTCGGTCAGGCGGTCCAGCGCGCGGGCGCGGGCTTTGATCCGGGCCATGAGCTTGGCCTGTAGCTCTTTCGATGTGCCCGCTATATTCTGGATCATCTCGAAGTCACGCACGGCCTGCAGGGTGCGGCGGCGCGCAATCTCAATCTCGTTTTGCATCAACTCGACTCGGCGCTTGGAGTCGCGGAGCTTTTGCCGCCGTTCGACCAGATAACGGAAGGTGCGCCGCGCCTTCTCACGCTCCGGCGTGCGGACATTGCCGGTGCGGATGCCGCGCACGGCTCCCAACAGGAACGGGTCTTTCTTCACCGCTTCCTCGGCTTCGCCGATGCCAAGGGTTTTTTCAAGCTCATCCCATTTGGCGCGGGCCTTGGCCGCGTCCTTATAGACGGTGGCCAGCCCCTCCATGAAGCTGCGGTCGCGCCGGGTAAGCCAGGCTTGGTCACGGGCCTCCTGCTTGGCCATGGCCCGCTCGCGATGCTCGGCATAGCGCACGGCCCCTTGTCGGCTGCGATAGGTCGCCTCGATCTGGGTCCAGTACCGGAATTCCATATCGGCCTCGTCGGCGGCGCGCACAGCCGCCTCGTCCCGAACATGTGGCGACACATCATTGTCATACATCATATCAACAGTGCGTCGTTCGGCTGGCGACATACCGCTTGCATCGGGAGTTCGCTCCCCCTTGCTGATTTGCAGGTGGTCAGCACGCTCAGAGATGTAGTCGTCAAAGGTCTGGCCGAAGCGCTCCTGAAGGGTATTGAACCGTACCCCCTTGCCCATGTCGGAAAGTTTGGCCTCGCGCTCCCCGTCGGTCAGCACAAGCCCCTGCCCCTTGCGCTCCAGCGTGTAGCCTCGGGCAGCCAGGCTGTCGGTCAGCTGCTGCCAGCTGCGCGCCCCGTGAAAGTCGTTATAGAGCACACTGCGCATGTGACTCACCTCGTCCTCGGCAAACCGCTCACGGGTGTTTCGGCCTTCGCGCCTGGCCTGCCAGTATTCCGCGTCAGTGGTCAACGACGGGCTGGTGTCCCGGTCGCGGCCAAGCTGGCGCTCGTACTCGCGGTTCCTCAGAATGTTGAGCTCGTGTTCCTGGGCCAGCTCCTTGACGATGCCGGTCAGCCGCTTGCCGTCCTGATGGCGGTCGTAGGCGATGTGCTTCTGGGGATGGATGCGGTTCACCAGAAAATGCATGTGCGGATGATCGGTGTCCTTGTGGGAATAGACCATGAGCTGATGCTCACTCAGCCCCATGCGCTCGATGACCTGCCCGGCAATTTTCCGCTTCAGCTCCGGGGTGATTTTGCCCGCCGCCTCGTCCTTGGGGTCGAAGGTGACGATGAAGTGATAGGCGGGCTGTTTGCAGCGGACGGATTTGGATGCGGTGGCGTCCATGACGGCGGACGCGGCGCGGGCATTGTCGGTGAAGAGATTGCGCACCTCGACAAATTCCACACGGTCGGGACTGAGCCCCTTGATCTCCCCCGCGAGATAGAGGGCCGACGCGCGGAAGCTCTCCGGCTGCTGCTTGGGGACCTTAAAGCGCATCGCGCGCCCCCGGCCCATCTTCCAGCTCGGGGTCGTCCCGCTCGCGCGGCGGCTCCTTCAGCTTGAGGCGCAATGGCTCAAGCACGTCCTTCAGCAAGGTGAGGGTTTCGGTCACGTCGTCAGGGTGGATGTCCTTCCCCTGGTTGGCACGGCGGGCCATGGCGTTCACCGCCACACCCACACCGTTGATGCGCGCGTGGTTCGCCTCGATCAGGGCGGTCAAATCCGTGCGGTCGGTGGTGCGCTCAATGAGATCCTTACCGACGAATTTGGCCCATGCGCCGAAGTTGGAATCGCCGGTCGCGGCTTCGAGCTGGGCAAGGTTCGTGGCGATGGAATTCATCTCGTAATGGAGCATGGCCAGGGTGCGCTCGCGCGCCGGCCTTTTGCGAGGTGGCGTCTTCATGGCCGTCGCCCGAACATACTCGGCGACGGTCACACCGGCCTCGGCGGCGTAGCGCTCGATGGCCGAAAGTTCAGTGGGGGAGAGACGCAGGTGAAGGTATTCCGTGCGGCGTTCTGAGGGGGGCTTCTGCGGACGGGCCATGGCAATTATTCCCGCACGCGCGACCGTGATCCCGAAGGGCAAGATGGCCCTGCTTGAGACCCCGCCAGGTGGTCGAATGCCGGACCTGTTGCGAGGCGCAAAACCTCTTCGGACCCGGCTGACGCAGCCAGGCCGGGGAACGGGACGGCAGTCCCGTTAGAAGAGTTTTCGTGATGCAACATCCATCTTGCCTCCCCCCTGTATCTAAAACCATCATCCCATTTATGCAATGGGCCGAAAGAGACAGAGTGGATTCGTTATATAATACAGGTAATTAGATGCAATCTGGATCAACAAAAACATACTGTTTTCAGGATGCAATTACAAGTCTCAACAAAAACCAACATCCAACAACACCATGTAGAGCAGCGCGCAGGGTGTCAGGAACCACCGTGACAGGCTGGCAAAATCCACCGTGCCGATGCAGGAAAACCGGCGTGGGACACGAAAAACAACGATAGGAAATTAGGGCTTGAATCCGTCGATACAAAAACCCCTGCCGCAGGTGCGACAGGGGCCAGCCGGATCAGGCGTCGGGGATCTCGGCCACGTTGTCACCGGGCCAGTAGAACTCGGTGATGAAGTAGCCAAGGCGGTTCACGTTGTGGAAACCGCTCAGGATATGTAGCGCGTCATCTTCGCCGGAGACGAGCGTCCAGACGCACCCCGGATGGGCGGCCTGCACCGCGTCAAGCTCCGCACCAAAGGTCTCGAACATGAGCCCGTCGCAGGGGGCGTCCGGACGGAAGGTGTTCGCCAGCGGGCAGTAGGTGTCGGCCCAGTCGTCAAAGTCGCTCGGCGGCGTCGGCTCAACGTCGCCCACGAAGTAAGTTGAGAGGTCGTGCTGCTCGCCTTCGGATGGACCGGCATTGGGCAGTTCGCCATCTCTAAACATGTCCAGCGCGACACCCTCGGGGTCATCCGCGTCGGCGGGGACGTGGTAGCGGTAGACGACGAGCTCTTCGACGGTCACCGCGACAAGGCGGGGTGGTTGGGTCTTGCCCTCAGCGGCGGCGGTATTGATCTTCAAATCAGTCATGGTCAAAATTCCTAAATTAAATGTCTTGGGGTTAAGGCCGCCCGCCGTGATGGCGGGCGGCGTTGCTGTTGGCCTTAGCGGCTCCAGATGAGGGCAAATCCCTTGTCCTGCTGCTCGACCAGGTTGGCGTAGATCGGAGCGGCGAAGCTCGGGTCGTCCAGCTTGACCGAGATGTACTCGTTCCCGCCCTTGCTGGTACGGTGCCAGGCCGCGCCGATTTCGACTGCGCCCGCCTTGATGCGGAAGTCCGGGGCGGTGTCAGCGGATTTCTCGACGCTGCTCACGGTGACCTTGGTGGCCTTCAGGCCGAGGGTCTGGATGGTGCCGGCAAAGCCGTTGTCGGTTTTGGTGAAGGTGCCGATGGTTGCCATTTTGATAGTCTCCTTTGTTTGGTGTCTGGGGGTCGCGCCCTTCGCGACCTTTCCATGGCCAATGTCAGAGACCGTCAAAGACCGGGCCTGCACCCGAAGGGCGAAGCGAAGCGGTAGACGGCAAGCGGGCTGTTTCTTGTTTCGCGAGGAAGGCCGAAGGCCGGGGAAGAAACCGACCGTGCGCCGTTGCAGGCGCGGGCGACGGGCTCAAATGTGGCCATAACAGGAAAGGACGCGAGGGGATGCGACCGCGCCAAACCAATAGGAGGCTCAACATGGCAGCCTCGCCCGCCGCACCCGACAATCGGCGGCCCGCGCGCGATCCCCATGGCCTGCCCCCCATGTCGCTGGTGAAGCGGCAGAAGAAAACGCCCGCCCTGGCTAACCGCCAAGACGGGCTGTAATCGGCATTGGTGGCCGTCACCGCGACAGGCGGCGAACGGTCAGAATCTCAGTCCCGGCGCGGCCCGCCAAAGAGTGCTCCGAACAGCTTGCCGGTCAGCCACAGGACAAATGCCCCGACGGGAATGACGAAAGGCGCACCGAGCAGCACCCAGCCCACGGCGTCGATGTTGCCCGTGACATTGGCGGCGTATGCGGCCACGACGAGAATAAGAATGGCGGCGATGATCTGCATGGGGAAACCCTCCCTGAAGATGAGTGGCAGCGCAAAGCCCGACCGGGCCGCCCGCGCCCTGCCATGTGGGGGCCAGCGCGGGCAGCTTGGCGGTCAGGCCAGCACCCGGCCCTTGTCGGCAGCCTCGGCGGCATAGGCCGTCAGGCTCTTGGTCGGCTTGAAATGCCGGTCGCGCTCGATGCGGAGACCACCCGGACCGCGCACGGCGGCAAGCTCCGACAGGCGCACGCTGCCAAGCTCCGGGCATCCAAAGCCAAGGTCACAAAGCCCGAAGGCGATATCCGGGTCTTCCGGGTCCAGTTCCGAGAGCAACCACGTTGCCGCCCCCCATGCGCAGAACAGTTTGACGACAGGCCAAAAGTCCTGGGTGTTGCCGTCCTCGGCGATATGTTTGGCGTTGGCGGTCCCATTGGCCAGCATGCGCGCATGCTGGCATGCTGTAAGCAGAGTGTTCATTGTCGATGTGTCCTTCCGCCAAGTTGTTCAATTCTGCGAAGGACACCCACGCCCCGCGCATGAACCTCTGCCCAGCGGCGAGCGACGACGACAAACCAGTGACTGAAGTGAGAAGAGGCGTTCAGGCGGCGAAGCGCCGACATCCGACGGGCTCCAAGCAAGCCGCGCCGCGAAGCGGCGGCATCCGGCCAACACGGGACCCCCGACTTGATCGGGGGGAACGGAGCGGGCAGGCCGGACGGCGACCTTGGGCAAGCCCGTCGGGGGCGGCACAAGCTGGACAGAGAGGTTAGAAGCGCGAAGCGCGACCAAACACATCAACCCCGTCCCGCAGGGACGACATTATGGGGCGTTACGGGGTATCCCCGTTCGAAGAGATGAAGGAAAACGCCGTAGAAGGTTGCAGGCGGGGGAAGGCGTTCTCCGCAAAGCGCAATTGGCTAGAGACAAGGATGTTGCGCCAGTGTCGCATATGAGCGATTAGACATTCGGCTCAGAAAGTAACTTTCACGGGGAAATCCTCTTTGATCGACCAGAAATGCCATCCATAGCGCCAACCTTGCCCCAGGCGAATGCCCACAAGTACGGCATCCTTTTTGTCTTTGCAGCGGGCGTGCTGTGGTCAACAGTCGGTCTTGGCATTCGCTTGATCGAAGAAGCTGTCGTGTGGCAAATCCTGCTGTATCGATCGATCAGCATGTCACTATTTCTATACTTTCTCATTCGAGTGCGTTCAGGGG
>JANSWW010000023.1 GCA_024743275.1 Alphaproteobacteria bacterium | reverse complement strand
TGCCACGGTCCACGAACTGCGCCTGTGCGTAGTCGCGGACCAGGGCGACACGCTGCGCATGGGTCAGCTCGTCGGGGAGGGCCACGCGGACCTCGCGGGCGACCTGGCTATTCTTGCGGGTCTCGGATTCCTCGACCCGGTTCCACAGCTCGGATCGGTCACGGACCCAATCCGGCGCATGATCCGGCGCGAGGATTTCGGTGTGATCGACGCCGCTCCGCGCCGCGTAGTCGAAGACCAGCCCGGTGCGGCGGTCCTCGATCCGCTCGGCCACGCGGTAGGCGATAGCCGCCGTGGCGCTGCGGCCCTGGCTGCGGGAAATCATCGAAGCTCGAAGATGGTAGATCGCCATTCGGTGCCGCACTTCGCTTAGGGGTCGAGGGGAAACGCCAGTCTCCCCCGCCCACACAAACGCGCAGCGTTTGTATAAGTGGGCACTTCGTGTCTTGCTCTCTACCTAAGGCTACGCCTAAAAGCAACATGGGACAGTGGCAGCGGAGACCGGAATGGCGCGGAGCATAGATCAGCAGATTGCAACAACGCAGGCCAAGCTGGCCCGCCTGAAACAGCGCCAGAAGGCCAGCGAGACCCGGCGGAAAATCATCGTCGGGGCCATCGTGACAACCGAAGCCCTGAAAGACCCGAAGATTGCACGGTGGATGGCGGCAACCCTGCGCAAGAACACCACCCGCGAAGTCGATCAGAAAGAGCTGGTCGGGCTGCTGGCGGAACTGGATCAGGTGGCGGCGAAGGCCGACCGGACATGAGCAAGGATCCGTTTCAGATACTTGCCGACGAGCTGACCCTGATCCGCAAGGACATGGACCAGCTCCAGCGCACCAGTCTCAACAAGGACGAGGCCGAAGCCTTGCACCAAATCGTGGCCGAGGCGGTGTCGGACATGCGGCAGGCGACCAAAGAAACCCCGCAGGCCCTCCAGAGCGCGTTGAAAGCCGACAGGGGGCAGATGGCCCGCGAAGCCTCCGTAGCGGCCACCAGAGCCGCGCAGGAGGCCGTTGAAGGCATCCGGGCGGAATTGACCTCTGAGCGCGACAGGCTCTCACAGAGCGCCTCACAGGCCCGCAGAGCGGCCTTGCGGTTCTCGGGCGGCATTTGGACTGCTCTGGGTGCTACGCTCGCCACAGGGGCGTTTCTGGGCTTCCTGACGGCCTATGTGGTCGAAACGGGCAAAACGCTTCTCACCGTCGAACAGATGGTGCGCTACGGCTGCGGACAGCCCTGGATCGGCGGGCAGACAGTCGATCAGGACGATGGGTCGAGCTTCTGCGCGCACTGGATCGTCACCCCCGAACTGGCCGAGTATCGCAGGAACCGGGATGGGGGGAGCTGACCGTCGATCTTGGCCCGATCCATTCTAAGCAAATCCGGCATTCGCCGCAGGCGCTGCCGGTCAGGTTTGCGCGAAACCTTCCCCTCCCTGCCTGACCCACCCCATCCGGTCGGCGTTCCGCTTGCGGCAAGCACAGACCTCACCGGCATCGGTTCGAACTTTGCACTGTCGGATAAGCAGGCTCCTTCGTCGCCTGCGACCCCAAAAACTACACAGCACTGCGGTCGGTCGCTACGGCGTGTTGAGGGCACGCGCTCCCTTCCTTGGCTGTGCATTTTTTGGGTTCTTATAGATCATAAGAAGGGGCAAAATTTTTCGTAAGCATTTTCAAAGTGTTATAGGGGGGGGGTAGACTCTCTAGGATTGTCCACCCCTAGACAGCCTAGGATTGTCCACCCCTAGACAATCTGGTGTCAGTTTCTGACAATGGGACATTGATAATTGACAATCATTGTGCATTATCAATGTCAGAAACTGACAAGGAAATGGCTGGGGGTGGACAGTGAATTTGCCGGACAAGAAGCGCCCAGGAACTTGGGTTCAGACCGAGCGAGCGGCCCATGAAGCCTGGGCTGCTCTCATGCGCGACAGCCCGAACGCGGCGATGCTGATGCACCTGCTGGTGGCCCGCGTAGGAGAACACAACGCGGTTGTTGTCAGCCAGAAAACGATGGCGAAAATCATGGGGCGTCACGTCAACACGGTGAAAACCGCCTTCAAGACGCTTCGGGATCGAAACTGGATCGAGATACGGCAGGTCGGTGAGCGTGGCACCGTGAACGCCTATATCATCAATGATCGGGTGGCTTGGACCGGAAAGCGCGATGGTATCCGCTACAGTCTGTTCAGCGCAGCGGTCGTTGTGTCGGATGAGGAACAGCCGGATCGCGATCAGCTCGGCCAACAAGAGCCGCTGCGCCGTGTCCCCAGTCTGCTGCGGGACGAACAACAACTTCCGTCAGGGGACGGCCTGCCACCGCCTTCCGAACCAACCCTTCCCGGCATGGAACCCGACTTGCCCGCCACAAAGATTGGCGAAGATGATGCGTAACATAGCGGAACGCTCCTTATCGTTCCTCTTGGAACGCGGCGGAACGCTATGAGCTACACTCTCAATGAAGCCGCAAAGGCTACGGGAAAGAGCAAAACCACCATTCATCGTGCGTTGAAATCTGGAAAGGTTTCAGCCATTAAGCGAGACAATGGAGCCTATGCCATTGAACCGGCGGAACTGCACCGGGTGTTCCCGCCTGTTCCAGCGGAACGGAACGAGGAACGTTCCATTCGGAACGATACGGAACACCTGCGTGACGATCAAGGAACGCTCCGCATCCAACTGGAAACCATTGAAAAAGAGCGTGAGCGCGAGCGCCAGCAGTTGCAGGAAACCATAACTGATCTTCGCGAAGATCGGGACCGATGGCGGCAGCAGGCAACAGCTCTCTTGGAGGACAAGCGACCGCGCGGGTTCTGGAAAAAGCTGTTCGGCAACTAGGGTAAAATGGCAGAGTGCGGAAAAGCGGATCGACAGAAAGCGCCGTGCCTGATCTTAAGTGGCAGATTTCGGCGCTCCGGACCTTCCAAAAGGATCTTCGATAAAGAGCACTGCAACTAAGGAGAAACCCATGAACAAAACTGGTGCACTAATTCATCCGACCTTGGCGAATCCGCCTTTCAATAGAGCGCTGTGGTTCATCACACTGATGGTGGTTGGATCACTCATCATCACTATCTCAGCGAAGATCAAAGTGCCTATGTGGCCAGTCGATATGTCACTTCAGACGCTTGCGATTTTCACTATTGCCGCGACCTTCGGACTACGCCTAGGTCTCGCAACAATTCTGCTTTATCTGGCGCAAGGCGCGCTCGGCCTGCCAGTCTTTCAAGGCTCCCCAGAACGAGGGATCGGCATTGCCTACATGATGGGATCGACCGGTGGCTATCTCGTGGGGTTTGTAGCCATGACCCTAATCACGGGTTGGGCAGCGGATCGCGGCTGGTGGCGAAACCCATTCAAAATTGGAGCAGCAATGCTGCTTGGCGAGATTGTTCTGCTTTTGCTGGGTGCATTCTGGCTCGCATACCTATTCGGAGTTTCGAGAGCTTTCGAATACGGTATAGGCCCGTTCATTGTTGCTGATTTGCTCAAGGTCGCCATTGCCGCTGGCATCGTTTCGGTTATTGGCGTTTGGGTCCGAAAGCTACCGGACAGTGAATCAGTAAATCAATCGTAAGCATTTTTGACGGACCTTTTGACGGACCTATGGATCAATCCACATAGGAGAACCTTCGCTCGGCGATCAGAACATTCATGCGCTACACGGCGGATTTGGCCGTGTAGCGCTACGGCAGTTCACCGAACTGCCTCGTTAGCATTCATCATCTTGACCATCCCCTTAGGTTTTCGTATATACATAAACTATGGTAATGATTGTCTGGGATGAGCCGAAACGGCAGATCAACCTCGCGCGTCACGGGTTGGATTTTGCCGATCTGGATGAATGGTTCTTCCTCGATGCCGTGACGGTTCCCGCCAAGGAAAACCGTCACATGGCGATAGGGCGCTTGAACGATGGGACCATCGCCGTGGTCTTTGCCCTTCTGGGAACGGAAGGTGTCTCGGTGATCTCCATGCGCCCTGCCAGCCGCAAGGAAAGGAGCCTGCTATGACCAACAAGAAGCACAAGCCGATCTCCGAGGCCGAGGAAGCGCGGATTCAGAAGATGATCGCCAGCGACCCGGATGCCCCCGAAGCCACCGATGAACAGATATCCGAAGCCAAGCCCTTTATCGAAGCCTTTCCGGCCCTGGCCGACAAGATGCGAAAAAATGTTGGGGGGCGGCCACGATCTGCGAACCCGAAGGTGCCGGTTTCGATCCGACTGGATCAAGAAGTAGTCACAAAGCTCAAGGCAACAGGTCCTGGCTGGCAAAGCCGGGTGAACGAGATGCTGCGGCGCGAAGTCCTGACTGATCGTTAATCACAGAAGCGCCCGACCGCCCCCCATAAGGCGGGGAGGGCGCGGGCGATCCGCGACAGCCTATAGGCTGTGCCCACGGTCCCGATCGCGATCGGCAATGCTGTCCCGCTCCTTTTCGATCTCCCGCTGACGTTCCAGCTCCACTTCGCGCTCCCGCGCCGCATCCATCTCGGCTTGCCGTTCTTCGGCCTCGCGCCCCTCGCGCAGTGCCGCCGCACGGCCGGCAAGAGTGTCCCGGTCGATCCCCGCCGCCGCCTCGCGCAGCCGCGCCGCGAACGCCTGCGGCGTCTCCCGTTCCGGTTCCGGCGTAGCAACCTCCTGAACCTCGTCCCGGCCCTGATGGGCCTCCCACGCTTCTCGCATCCGCGTTGCAATGTCGGGTTCCTGGCCCCGGCCCCCGGCAAGCGCCAGCTCAGCCTGCCCAGACCCCAGACGGTCCAGAACGCGATCCGCCGCCCGGTCCAGCCAGTCGCGGACGTGGCCCGCCAGCTCGCGGGCAACCTCCATGACCTCGGCCGCGCGGGCCTTGGCCTCGTGCCAGGCGCGGGCGCGGCCGACCTCGATGCCGCGCTCCTTCATCTGCCACGCGCCGGGGGAAAGCTGCGGCAGAGGCGGACGGTCCAGTTCGATAGCCCGCACGGTCTGCACCAACTCCGCGCCCTTGTCGCCGCGCTCCCGCGCCGCCGATGCCAGCTCAAGCGCCTCGTCGCGCTGCGCCACCAGCGTCCGGTGATCCACGCGGTCCGCGATGCCGGCGCGCTCAAGGGCAGCATTGCTGTCCCGCGCCCACGCCTCCCGCCAGCCCTCAAGAACCTCGACTTTGTTCCAGTCGCGGTTCTTGGTGGTGAAGCCGTCTGCATCCACCTCACGGGTGGTCAGCAGAATGTGGGCGTGATGGTTGCGCTCGTCCCCCTCGCGCCCCGGCGCGTGCAGGGCGATGTCAGCCACCATGCCACGGTCCACGAACTGCGCCTGTGCGTAGTCGCGGACCAGGGCGACACGCTGCGCATGGGTCAGCTCGTCGGGGAGGGCCACGCGGACCTCGCGGGCGACCTGGCTATTCTTGCGGGTCTCGGATTCCTCGACCCGGT
>JANSWW010000004.1 GCA_024743275.1 Alphaproteobacteria bacterium | reverse complement strand
TCGACGTTTGTCGTGGCCCACCTCAAGGGACCATCGTCCAGGGCCTGTGACCCATCCTCCCGGTCTTTTCCGTTACCGATCAACGCGGGTTGGGCGGGGCTGGAAAAAGCCTCCCCTTCGTAAGGGGAGGTTGGAGGGGTGTTTTGGGAACCCACCCCAACCCCTCCCTTCCAAGGGAGGGGCTTTTCTTTCCCCTTCGTTTCTCGCAGCAAAAAACCTCTTGCGAGCGGTTCGCATTTTCTTTAAGAGGCTCTTGCGAATGATTATCACTTACGTTCGCAAGTGGCTTAAATAGGATGTGCGCTCAGCAATGAAGGCGCAACACTGCCCCTTCGGCGGGAAAGGGGCGAAGCGCTCAAGCGATCGACCGATCCCTTCGCGGACGGACGACGGGAATACACTCCCGGACCGACACCAAGAAGCGCCCCGTTGCTTTCCTGTTTACCGGCGGAAAGGTCGCTGACTGCACCGCGCTGCCATTGCTAATTGCTGGTTATGAGCCCAGGCCCTGAGATCTCTGTAACTGGCCGGCCAAAGTCGCTTGGACGAGATTAATGATGTCCTCCTCATAGCTTGCCGTGGTCAGCGCAGTTTCAAGGAATGAGCGGTTCTCGCTGACAACCTCTAGCATTATGATCCCCGACTTTGATTCTTCGATGAACACTGCAACTACTTGCCCATAGCTTATCGACCCATATTGCGAGGTGCCGATCCCTTCGGTTGCGCGAATTACGCCGCGTCGCTTGTCTCTTTCGTTGATTGTCAGGCCTCGGGCAACGACCTTGAAGGCAGCCTCCCATACTTCCTCGTAGGTCGTATTCTCGAAGCTCGCAACGGTTCCATTTCCTTTTTTCAAATAGGTCGACGAGTTGGTGCATGCGGCGATGGCACCGCTGAGCATCAAGATAGTGAGCCATTGAATTGCCCTGTGCATCATTGTCTCCAGAGACATTGCGTTCTAAGATTGCATTGTCTGAACTGGAGCCATTCTGGCAAGAGGGGCGTCTTGAAAATAAATCTAAGAGCGCATTTCGTCGTGGTTTTGGTGATCGGGCTACAAGGTTGCGCCACTTTAACCAAATCACCGCTCGCTGTTTGTCGTGTTGATGACTGGATCGTTGAGCGAACCGCAACGGATACGGTTTTCTATGCCTCTGAGCGGTTCTGCCGTGACATTCAAGGAACACCTGAAAAGAACCTAGCGGCTGAGCTGATTCCTCACGAGCTTTACAGTGTTGAATGCCGGATCAGGAGTGATCAGGTGCCACCTTTCGTAGGAGATGAGCCCCGTGTCACCGCATCAACAATCTGGTGTGAGGATAATAACAAAGAAATTACTGCATATCTTGCGTACCCAATGCGGGTATTCACGAGGTAAAATGATGCTTCGTCTTTTTTCAATTTTCCTTCTTTCTGTTGGACTTTTCGCATGCATGCCGCTGGAACCTTATCAGCAAAGGTATTTCTCAAACACTCAGGCTGGGGGCGGGTTTGCGCGTCAGTTCAATCCAAACCCCATCAATGCGAATTTGCGAAACTACGTAGAGGTTGAGGACAATCCTTTTGAGCGATCGATTATCTTTAAGGGCGTCGAGAGAACGCATGACGTTCCGCTGTTCCGCACGCCAAATACGTACTTCATCCGAAGTTGGGTGTCTCGCGTGAGCGGGGGCGTCCACCACCAACTATATGTAACCCACTACTATCGCGGCGGCGGCTGGAAATTCTGGCGCAGAGCTAACGCCAGAGGGGGGCAGAAGCTTGAGTTTGTTAACATTGATAGAAGCGTTCTTTCTTGCCGCGGTGGCTGCAGTTACTCGGAAATCTTCGGAATAGGCATAGATGATGTAATCCTTCAAGAGAATCGTCTAACTGGTTTTCAGGTGCAGATAGGCGCCAAGAATGGTGAGCGGAAAATTATTTCAGTGACTTCTGATCAGATCGAGGCCCAGTTAGCCAAAATCGATTTCGTGATTGAGAAATCGAAGTCGAAAGCCGGGTCATAAGCCGAACTTGCTTGGAAATTGCTTGCTGCTCATCGACTGACGCCTAAGGGGATACCCCTTTCCCGATTTGTCCAAATCCGATGGGCGGTAACTCCAAGAGCATGTGTCGGCTTTCGACCGGATAAAAAACCTCTTGCGAGCGGTTCGCATTTTCTTTAAGAGGCTCTTGCGAATGATTATCACTTACGTTCGCAAGTGACCGAAACGGAATGTGCTCGCCGGCTGTGAGGGTTAGCGGCCGGAGTGCTTTCCGGAACGCCGGTTTGACCGAACCAAGACAGGGACATGACGATGAACTTCAACCGAATTCTCAGCGTTGCGCTGGCTGCCGTGGTCGGCGGCGGGGCCGCGATCGCCCATGCGGACGAAAACGTCCTCAACCTCTATTCCTCCCGCCACTACCAGACCGATGAGCGGCTCTACTCCGACTTCGAGAAGGCGACGGGCATCACGATCAACCGCATCGAAGGCAAGGGCGACGCGCTGATCCAGCGGATCGCGAGCGAAGGGGCCAACAGCCCGGCCGATGTTCTGCTGACCGTCGACGCCGGCCGTCTGTGGCGTGCCGACCAGCAGGGGCTCCTGCAGCCGGTCGGCTCCGAGGCCCTGGCCGCCGCCATTCCGGCCAATGTCCGCCACCCGGACGGCCACTGGTTCGGCTTCTCCCGCCGGGCCCGGATCCTGTATTACAACCCGGACAAGGTTTCGGCCGCCGATGCGCCGACCACCTATGAGGAGTTGGCCGACCCGAAATATAAGGGCCTGATCTGCATCCGCTCCGGCTCCAACATCTACAGCCTCTCGCTGATGTCGCACCTGATCGACAAGCATGGCGAAGAAGCCGCCGAAGAGTGGGCCAAGGCCGTCGTCGCGAACTTCGCGCGCGATCCCCAGGGCGGCGACACCGACCAGATCCGCGCCGTCGCGGCCGGCGAGTGCGGCATCTCCGTCGGAAACACCTACTACTATGCGCGTCTCGCCGCCTCCGATAAGGCCGAAGACCGCGCCGTCGCCGAAAAGGTTGTCCCGGTGTGGCCGAACCAGAACGAAGGCGGTGTCCACATGAATATCTCCGGCGCGGGCATCGCGAAGAACGCCCCGAACCGTGAGAACGCTGTCAAGTTCCTCGAATATCTCGCCTCCAAGCAGGCCCAGCGCTACTTCTCGAACGGGAACAACGAATACCCGGTCGTCGTCGGCGCGCTGGACAACCCGGTGCTGGAGGCGCTTGGCGGTTTCGTCGTCGACCCGATCAATGTCGCGGTCTATGGCGAGAACCAGCCGCTTGCCCAGAAGATCTACGATCGGGCCGGCTGGAAGTAACGAGCACCTCGCTCACTCGTTCCCAAAACCTCACTTTGAAACCGCTTCCCCCCGGGGAAGCGGTCTTTTTTTGTGCGTTCCCGGAGGATGCTTTAGCGGCTTCCGGGACGGCTCCGGGCAATGGTCCGCGAGAGCAGGATCACCGGCAACAGACCGACCGCGACGATGGTGAGCGACGCGGTGGACGCCTCGGCGAGGCGCTCGTCGGCGGCGAGGTTGTAGGCCTGGACGGCGAGTGTGTCGAAATTGAACGGCCGGACGATCAGGGTCGCGGGCAGTTCCTTCATCACATCGACGAAGACAAGAAGGCCGGCGGTCAGAATGCTGGTCCGCATCAGCGGCGCATGGACCTCGGCCAGTGTCTGCACCGGTCCACGGCCGAGCACCCGCGCGGCCGAGTCCATGTTGGGAGTCACTTTGGCAAGGCTGGCCTCCATGGCTTGGAGGGCAACCGCGAGGAAGCGGACGAGATAGGCGAAGACCAGAGCGGCGATGGTACCGGTCAGCAGCAAACCGGTGGAAATGCCGAGATTGGCCCGCATCCAACCGTCGATGCTGTTGTCGAGCCAGGCGAAGGAAATCAGGACGCCGACCGCGATGATCGAGCCGGGCACCGCATAGCCCATGCCGGCCGCCCGGTTCGCCCACTGGATCGGTCCGGTCGGCCGCAACCGGGCGCCGTAGGCCATGACCGTCGCCAGCAGCACGGCGAGGCAGGCGGTGACACCGGCGAGCAAGAAGCTGTTCCAGGCCAGGGTGAAGAAGCGGGGGCCGAACTGCGCGTCGCCGACATCGATCGCCATCCAGCCGAGAATGCCGGCGGGCAGCAGGAAACCGATGGTGATCGGGATCAGGCAGGCGAGGGCCGCGAGCCATTTGCGCACGCCGCGCAGCTCCAGGCCGGTGATCCGGTCATAGCGGCCCGACGCGTTGTGGAACCGCCGCTTCGACCGGGACCAGCGTTCCAACAGGATCAACAGCAGCACGAAGCCGAGCAGCGTCGAGGAAAGCTGGGCGGCGGTCACCGGATCCCCGATCGAGAACCACGCCCGGTAGATGCCGGTGGTGAAGGTGTGGACCCCGAAATAGGAGACGGTGCCGAAATCGGCGAGCGTCTCCATCAGCGCCAGCGAGATGCCGGCGATCGCCGCCGGCCGCGCCAGGGGCAGGGCGACGCGGAAGAAGCTGCGCCAGGCGGAGTGTCCGAGGGTGCGGGAGGCCTCCAGCACACAGATCGATTGCTCCAGGAAGGCGGCCCGGGCGAGCAGATAGACATAGGGGTAGAGCACGAAGATCATCATCGTTGTGGCCCCGCCCAGGGAGCGTATTTCCGGGAACCAGTAATCCCCGTATTGCCACCCGAAAAGATCGCGCAGCAGTGTTTGCACCGGCCCGACGAACTGCAGGAAGTCGGTATAGGCGTAGGCCATGACATAGGCCGGGACCGCCAGGGGCAGAACCAGGGCCCATTCGAACAGACGCCGGCCCGGGAACCGGCACATGCTGACCAACCACGCGGTCAGGACGCCGATCACGCCCGTCCCGATGCCGACGCCGACGGCGAGCCACAGGGTGTTGGCGATATAGTCCGGCAGCACCGTGGCGGCCAAGTGGGCCCAGGTGTCGTCGCTGCTTTCCTGGAATAGGTTGCCGGCGACGGTGAGAACGGGAATCGCGAACAGAGCGGCGATGGTGAACGCGATCCAGTCGAAAACGCTCAGCCGCTTGCGGAAGCGGAACACGCCTCTTTGTGCCGGCTTTGTGCCGGCCGATGGTTCCGAATAACGGCCTTGGCCGAGAGAGCTTTCCGTAGACATCTCTTCCCATTGTCCCCGCGACGGGCGCTTTAAGGGCAAGAGCTAGATCACCATTGAGCCGCGATTGCAAGTCACTCTCATGAATCGGCTGGTTCGGAAAGGCGCGAGGTTAAAGTGCCCGGATGCCAGTGGAGCGCACTATCATCGTATTACCGAGCGAATGCTTCGGTAGGTTCCCAAAAAAGAATTTATAGTTAATGGACGCTTCGTAGATCAGGATAAACTGCTATTTGGGTTCAATATTTTTCTAAACCCTTTGAGGTATGGTAATTGTCTAACTATTGCAATCTGGACGGGTCATGATTTCGTTTTAGATGGTTGTGTGCCGAAAGAATTCGGCCGGCATTGTAGCTGTATGGGTACGGCTTCCGCTGAAGGAAGCGTAACGGGGGGCTGCCGACCGACATCGAAGCGTGAAAAGGGCCCCGTTATGGCAATCGTCAATGAAATCGAAGATGTCGCGCAGGACATAAGATCGCGCGCCCAACAGGTCCCCTTGAGTGTCGGTCAGATCGTCTGCATCGGTCTCGAAGACGTGAGGACGAAGCTTGGTGAGACCCGGTGGGAGAGGACGCGGGATCTGGTAAGGAAGATCGCGGATCAGGCGATCGGCACGGTTCTCGGCCCCAAAGACACCGTTATGAAAGCGCGCGACGGCGGCTATGTCATCGTCTTTGGGGACGGTAACGAAGTGATGGCGGAGGCGAAGGCGGCGAGGATCGCACAAATCGTCAACCAGGAGCTTTTCGGGGAAGAGGATGCGCAAGGTGTGACGGTCAGCGGGATCGTTCACTCCGACCGTGGGCTGCTGCCAGGCGAATACCGCGATCCAGGGGAGATCCTGGACAATCTTACGAGAAGAGCGTGCCGGAAGTCCCTGCTGCCGGGAAAGATGCCGATGGTGGAGCGGCCGCCAGCCAGCGGGGCGGAACCTCCGGATGTCGGAGAACGGATCGATTTTCTCTCCTTGGCGCCGTCGCCCCGGAGAACCGGTGTCTCAGCCCCGACCCGGGATTCGGCGGGCGATCAAAACGGTGGGGGCCTGGCCGGACTCCGGTCTGAAGAGGTCCGCGAAGCGCTTCTTTCCGAGTTTGACACCCTTCAGTCCTCAAAAGTGACAATCGGATACCGCCCGGTCTGGAGCCGGTCCGGTGCGCGCGTCTCGGTGTTCAATTGTCTGCCTTTTCAAATCGATCCCTTCGCGCCCGCACCGGTGAAGGGTTACGATATTCTTGGGTCGGATCCGAGTGCGCGGGACATTGTCGACCTCGATATGGCCTGTCTCGAGAGAGGGCTCCTCGACCAGAGCCGACGCCTGCGGCAAGGTCACCGTCAGCTGGTCGTCTTCAATCTGCACTACGAAACCCTGTGCGATCAGAAGGGGAAGGCCCAGCTTCACGATCTGATGAACCGGTCCCCATCCTCCCTTCGGCAGACAATAGCCTTTAGCCTCTGCCATCTGCCGACGGGCATACCGGAAGGGCGGCTCGCTCAGCTCTTGTCGCCTCGTACGGAATGGTGCAATTCCGTTCTGGCATCGGTGAAACCTCGGGATATTCAAGACCAGCAGGCATCCTTTGCCGCCCGCATGCGGACGTCGGGTGTCTCCACGCTCGTGCTGGATCTCAAAAACGCCATGCAGGGGCCCGATCTCTCCCTCGCCTCGCAAGCGGTCGAGGCAGCCGGGAAGTGCGGTATGAAGGCCGCGCTCTTCAATCTATGGGATATCTCGGCGTTGAAGGCCTTCGCCCAACAGGGAGTCGATCTATTCGCCGGGCCGCTTTTCGGTGGGCCTTTCGAACAGCTCCCGACCGTCTATTCCTTCGAGTGCGCAAGTCTGCACCGGCGGAGCCGTCTGGCGGCGGTTATAGCGCGTCGTCAGGCAACGGATATGGAGGGGTGGTCGGATATCGCGGATCGGTTCAAGGTCGTATTCGCGGCCATCGCAAAGGGCAGAGACGGGGTTCTCCATTTCGTTCATCTGTCGAACGGAATCGCGAGACTATCGGGCTATCGGGCCGAGGAACTGGTCGGCAAGCCGGTCAGCGCGCTACAGCCGGAGGATATGGACGAGAACACCTCCTTCGCCTTTTTCAGACGCCTGGAAACCCATGGTGACGCTCACGCCCGGGTCACCCATCTGGGAAAGGACGCCAATCGCTACGAGGCTTTCCTGCATGCCTTCCGGCCTTTGGGGATGTCGCCCGACCAGGACAAGTACGTCTTCGCTTACTTCGAGCGAGCCGAATCGCCGGTCAGGCGAGAGGAGGCGTCCGCGTCGGCGGCGCGCGTCAGGCCCCGGCCATCGCCCATGGTGCTGGATATGACCTAGCATGGTGGATTTGAAGGTCGTCTTGAGCCGCCTTACGTTCCGCAACGAACGTCGGTTCGGGAAACGGCTCTAGACGCCTTCGATCACCCGGCGCAGCGCGCTGCGCGGCCCTCGGATGGCGACATCGAGCTTACCTGTCTTCGGGGCGGCCGCCTGGGCGAGGTCGGCGATGGCCGCCGAGACCGGGATCGTGCCGTCGCTATGGAAGGCCTCGTGATTGGTCTCGATATCCTCGCGCTTGTAGAGATAGTTGACCATCAGGCCGGCGGCCTGGGCGAAGCCTTTCTTCGAGATGTCGCCCTTCCAGTTGACCCGTTCCACCCGGGCGCCGTTGCCCAGATGGAAGCGGGCGACCGGATCGATCGGCCGGCCGTCGGACCGCTTTTCGACGAGATAACGGGCGGCGAGCCGGGTCAGCGGGCGTTCCAGCGCCTCGGCAAGTTCCTCATGCTCGACCCAATCCGCCTCGTCCAATACGGCGGGGAGGTCGAAGGGCAGGGAGGAGTTGTCGCAGGCTGTCCTGAGCTTCTCGCGGTCGTCCGCCGGGATCAGGTCTTCGGCCTTCTCCTCCCATTGCCGGGCGAGCCACCTGCGCAGGCCCGGGATCGGCGACAGGGTCGAGTATTGCTTCAAATTGGGGATCTCGGCGGCAAGCGCGTCCACCACGCGCTTGATCAGGAAGTTGCCGAAACTGATCCCCTTCAGGCCGGCCTGGGTATTGGAGATCGAGTAGAAGATCGCCGTGTCCGCTTCGCCGGTGTCCGTGTCCGGTGCGTGTTCGTCCAACAGGGCCTGAACCGACCCGGAGATGCCTTTCACCAGCGCCACCTCGACGAAGATGAGCGGCTCGGAGGGCATGCGCGGATGGAAGAAGGCGAAACAGCGCCGGTCCGGGGCCAGCCGGTTGCGCAGATCGTTCCAGGATTGGATCTCGTGGACCGCCTCATACTCGATCAGCTTTTCAAGAAGGGTCGCCGGCGAATCCCAGGTGATCGACTTCATGTCCAGGAAGCCGATGTCGAACCAACTGATCAGCAGGCGCCGGAAATCGGCGTCCAGCGCCCGGCGCTCCGGCGTGTCGAGGCCGAAGGACAGAAGGTCCGCCCGCATATCGACGAGGAACTTCACCCCTTCCGGCAGGGTGTTGAACTGGGTCAGCAGGGCCACGCGCGGGGCGACCAAGGCCTCGGACAGGGTCTCCATCGCCTTGATCCTGGCGTCCTCGTCCGCGCTTTCGTGATAAAGGTCTATCGCCGCCTCGATCTTGTCCCGGGGCGATCCGAACTCCCGGGCCAGGACGTCGAGGAACTGTTCGCGGGCCTCCGCCTTCAGGCCGAGATAGAATTGGCCGATATCGGCGGCCCGGGCGCGGGCCGAAACCTCGCCGCCGACGCCGACGACGCATTCGTCGATCTGCTGGCGCAATTGCTCCAGGCGGGCCGGGGTCAGGTCGGTTCCGTCGGCCCGGGTCAGGCCGGCGGCATCGGAAATGTCACGCCAGGCGCCGCGCAGATTGACCAGCGCGCGGCCGAACAGGGTCGGTTGAGCTGCGGAGTCTGCCGTGTAGGCCATCGTGAACTTTCCTTTGATTCCATCGGGTTCGGATAACACCTAAGGCGATGTGGCGATGTCTCAATCCCGTGTACCGGTTCCGGCGCGAGATGCTCGGACCGTCATATCGCGAAGATCAAAATAGGGTCAAATCATTGATTTTCGGTTACAATGTGTAGAAAGTCCTGTTCCGCCCCCTTTCGATGAAGACCCGGCATGTCAGCGAATTATGAAATCCTCACCCTCAAGGGAGGGCAGTGGCAAATCGACACGACCATGAAAAATCGTGACGATGCCATCGAGCATGCCAAGGAGCTTTTCGCCGAAAAGCGCTATGACGGCGTCAAGGTGTTGAAAGATGTGGTCGACCCCCGGACCAACAAGTCCAAGGAGATCACCATCTACGATAGCACCCGCAACCTGGCGGCCAAAAAGCCGGCTCAGGAGGCGCCCGCCAAGGGGCCTCAGCCGGCCAAGGAAAAGGCGGATGTCGATTTCAAGTTCAAACGCAAGCCACCGCCGGCCAAGAAGAAGTCCAGCGACATTTGGCTGATCCTGCGCACGGGCATCTTGCTGTTGGTGCTGCTTGTCGTCGCCGCGTTCGTCCTTGGCGGCATGGACCTCATCAACGAAATCCTCGGGGAATTCGGCATCCGGCTCTAACCACCGATCAGGACGGGGAAGGCCTCCCCTTCCAATGGGGCGCCGTCGGCCAGCGTGACCTCCCGGAACGGCGGCGAGGTGACGATCCCCTCTTGCCGGACGAAGCGGATGTCGTCGCCAACAAGCCTCAGCGAGAAGGCCCGGCGCATCGCCGTCTTGCTGGTGTTGGCCGGTGCGCCGTGGACGGTGCGGAAGTCGAAGGCGATGGCGTCGCCTGGCTCGACCGCCCACCCCAGGATGTCGTAGCGGTCGCGGTCGCCCTCGATATCCGGGACCCCTTCCAGGCCGTCACCGTCGTTGAGTGCCTGTCCGTTGAACCGTTGAGGTTGGAACCGCTTGTCCCAGAGATGGGAGCCGGCGATGAACTCCAGGCTGCGGTCCCGGGGCACGGGATCGAGCGGAACCCACAGGCTGACCGTCTTCGGGCCGGCCACGCAGTAATAGGGCGCGTCCTGATGCCAGGGCGTCGGAACGGCGGTCGCGGCTTCCTTGATCAGGACATGCTCGTGGAACAGTTGGACACGCCGGCTGTCCATCAATTGCCCGGCGAGGGCGGCCGCGGGCGAGTTGAAGATGAAATCGCGATAGGCCGGGATACGCCGCCAATTGCAATAGTCGCTCAGAAACCGTCCTTTTCCTTCATCGCCCTGATAGATCTTTCCGTCCGGGCTCGGATGGGCGAAGTTGAAATCCACCCCGTCGCGCAAGGCATCCACCCAGCCCGTGAACACGCCGCGCAGGACGACCGCCCCGTGCTTGCGGTAGGCGGCGAGGGTCTCCGCATCCAGCGTTGTCGTCGCGGCGCTCATGCCGGGCTTCCCGCGTCGCCGGAATCGACCGGAAGAGCCATGTCCTGGGTCTGGGCCGGCTTGGTCGGCGCCGGCCAAGGCAGTTCCGAAGGCACCATGCCGGACTGCTCGAAATACTCCCCGAAATCGCTGAACGGGCCGACCAATTCGTGGATCAACTGGGCGAAGGCCACCTTGCCGAGGGCGATGGGCTGCTTCTCCTTCGTCCAGTGCGTCGGCAGCGGCAGGATGCAGTGCTGCCGGTCCACCGACACCAGCCGCTCCCGGTGGACGATGACATTGTCGTAGAAACAGTCGGCCAGGAGCGTGCGGGCGTTGTGTTGCGAGAACGGCGTCGGGACCGGAATCTTGTACTTCGCCTGCTCGACCGTGCCGACGGCGATGGTGATCGACAGGTTCTTCTTCAGCGCCAGGATCGCCGGCGGCTCCTCGAAATCGATCCGCTCCTCCTCGCCCGAGTCGTTGACCTGCACCGCGAAAGCGTGGCGCAGCGTCGGCCGCGTGACCACGGTCCAATCCTTCGGCGTGGTGGAGATGATGGTCTTGAGATATTCGTCGATCGTCATGGTCGAGCGCCGCCGGGCGTTACGCGTTGTGGGTGAGGCGGTTGGCGTGGGCCGGGATCTTGCGCCAATCCGGAGTCCGGCGGCCAGTACATTTCTGCAGGATCTCCCGGGCGTTATCGAGGATCAGGCGGGCCTTGGGTTCGATCGCCGGGTCCGACTGGATCGCCTGCGCGACCTGGGGCAGGGCCGCGAGCAGATAGAGTTCGTCGAGCGCCTCGGTCAGTTCCACGGAGGCTTCGACGACCCTCATATTGCCGGCCCGGTCCTCCTGATCGCCCATCCAGGACACGGAGGCGACCAGTTGCGGGGTGCCGCCCCGGGCATGACTCCACAACTCGCCGTTATTCTTCATCCGCCAAGGGCCGGGGGTATATTTCATGGCGGTCTCTCCTTCTGCTCATCGAGCCCAAATTCACCAACTTCAATAGCGTCTTCTGACCCTGGGGGGCGGGGGCGCGATTCGCCGGTTCGCGAACCGGCCGAACGGCCAGAGGACAATTTGCACCAACAAGGTCCCGAGCGCGATCCCCACGACGGCATAGACCGCCGCGGTCTGGCTCAGTTGAACTTCCGGCTTAAAGGTCGCGATCGCGCTTTCCAGAACCTCGCGGGTCACGGCGGTGGGGCCGGCATAGTCCCGCCACATCACCAGCGGCCGGCTCAGCGGGCTGCGGGCATCGATCCGGTCATAGGCCGTGCGCAGGGCCTCCCGCCGGTCGACGAGGTTGCCGATGGCCTGGGCGCTGGCGGGCTCCTGTTGACCCAGGAAGTCGATGACCTGCTCTTCCGTTTGCGTCTCGAGGCGGTAGACGGAGCGCGCCGACTGCAGCGATAGATCGATCGCCCGCCCGATCTCCAATTCCCGTTGGAAGAGGGCCGCCGCATAGTGCTCGGAGAGGGCCGGGGCCTGCATCGCCAGCACGGCGCCGATCAAGGCGGCCGTGATCGACAACGTCCCACTCAGCCATCGACCGATCAATCCCATGAAGGTCCCCTTATCGCCTGTCCTGTCGACGGCGCATTATGAAAGTCTTTGAGCGCGCTGCAAAGCGCGGCTCGTCGAACCTTACCGGTATTTGAGAGAAATTGCTGCCATTTCGACATCAAGCGAATTCGAATCGAAAGCGAGAAAAGTTTTTCGAAAAGATATATAAAATTCTATTGATATTTTCGAGAAAGCCAGTATGTTTGGCTCATCAAGGAACGCAGATCGCCTCCGCGACCTTGACGCCGGGTCCGCCTCCCTTCCAGCACCCCGAAGGATCCGGCTCCTTCTAGGTGGTAGCTCCCCAAACACCACCTATCGAAAAAGGCCCTCGTTGACTGAATGGACAACGGGGGCCTTTTTACATCCGGACTCTCTCTCCACTTTGGTCGAAGGCTATTCCGCAGCGGTCGCCCCCGTGTGTTGTCCGAGCGTTTCGTCCTCGATGCCGAGCGCGTCGTTGAACCGGTTGAAGAAACCGCACAGGCTGGCCCGGAGGGTCAGCTCGACGATCTGGCTCTCCGTGAAATGCGCCTTCAGCCCCGCGATATCGGCCGGCACGACCCGGTGGAAATCGCCCTCCACCTTTTGCGCCCAGGCGATGACCGCCTTGTCGGCGTCGGTGAAATCCGGATGGGCGTCCGGCGTCATGATCAAATCCACCGCAGCCTCCGAGATCCCTTCCACCTGGAGCTTCGGTTTGTGGTGATTGACACAATAGGTGCACTCGTTGAGCCGCGAGACGACGACGATCGCCAGTTCGATATAGCGCTGGGGCACCGCGCCGGCGGCTTTGAGCGCCATCAGCATTTCCGGCAGATGCCGCAAGGCCTCCGGGACATGGGCCAGGACGGCCGCCTGGTTGGCGAAGGGGCCGTAGCCGGTGGTGAAACGGTCGAAAACATCCTTGAGGTCGGCTGGCAGGGTTTGCGGGTCGACATTGCTGATATGGGCCATGGGCTCTCCTTTATCGGATCAATCGGAAGATTTCGGCGCCGCCGATGACCTCCCCGCCATAGGTGAAGCTGCCATGATCCTTGATCTCGGTCGCAGCCTTCACAAGTCCGTCGAAGGCGGCCCTGGCGAGCGATCCGCCGGTGCTGATGCGCTTGACGCCGGCCTCGGCCAATTCGGCCACGCTATGGGCCGGTCCGCGCAGCCCCATCACCACGTTGACCGGCCTGGAGACCGCCTGGCAGACCGCGCGGATCGCGTCCAGGTCCGGCAGGCCCGGGGCATAGAGCACCTCCGCCCCCGCCGCCTCGAAGGCTTGCAGCCGTTTGATCGTGTCGTCGAGATCGGGCCGTCCATGGAGATAGTTCTCCGCCCGGGCGGTCAGGACGAAGGGTCGTCCCCGGGCCGCTTCCACTGCGGCCTGAACCCGCTCGACGGCCTGCAGGTGGTCGTAGATCGGGCGGGTCGGGTCGCCGCTGGCATCCTCGATGGAGCCACCGACCAGCCCGGTCGCGGTCGCCAGACGAATGGTCTCGGCGCAGGCCTCCGGCGTATGACCGAAGCCGTTCTCCAAATCGGCCGTGACGGGCAGCGCGGTGGCTTCCACGATGACGCGGGCGTTCTCCAGGATTTCCTCGCGGCTCAGGCCGCCGGCGGAGTCCTCCTTCGCGACGCTGAATCCCAGGCCGGCCGACGTGGTCGCCAGGGCCTCGAAACCGAGATGGGCCAACAGCCTGGCAGATCCGGCATTCCAGGGGTTGGGCAGGACGAACGCCCCGTCCCGGCTATGCAGCGCCCGGAACGTCGCCGCCTTTTCGTCCTGCGTCATCGCCGCACCTCATCCATCGTCCCCGTCATAGATCCACATCGGGGCATGATTTTCGGCGATTGAGAAGCCGGCGCGTCTGTAGAACTCGACCGCGTCCGGAACCGAAACCAGTATGTGCTGATGAATGCTGGGATATCGGGCGCGCATACGTGCCATCAGTTCCCGACCGATGCCCTTTCCATGGGCTTCGGGATGGACCAGGAGATGGGGGTAGTAGACCACCAGATGCCCGTCCGACAGGGCATTGGCGAGGCCGACCAGCCGGTCGCCGTCATAGGCGGCGATCACATGATCCGATCCGGCGAGGGCCGCCATCAACTGATCCGGCTTGCGGCCCGAGCTCCATTTGTTCGCCAGATAGAGCGCGATCACGTCCTCCCGCGGCGGCACCGCGCCTCCGCGGTAGGCACGGTAGGCGATCACGCCCGCAAGACCCCGCCGGTCTGCTTTTCGACATTGCCGACGATCTTCTTGGCGACCGCCTCGAGGTCTTCGTCGGTCAACGTCTTGTCCGTCGGCTGCAGGGTGACCTGAATGGCGACAGACTTCTTGCCGTCGCCCAGCGCGCCGCCCTGGAAGACGTCGAAGACGGTGACGTTGGTCACCAGCTTCTTGTCGCCGCCGGCCGCCGCGCGGGTGATCTGCTCCGCCGCGATGGCGTCGTCGACCACAAAGGCGAAGTCCCGGGTCACCGGCTGGAAGTGCGAGAGCTGCAGCATCGGCCTTTGAGTCGCCTTCGCCTTCGGCATCGGCACCTTGTCGAGGATCACCTCGAACGCGACCGCCGGGCCGCGCAGGTCGAGTTTCTCCAGGATCGCTGGATGCACCTCGCCGAACATGGCCATGACATTGGGACCGAGGCGCAGGCAGCCGGAGCGGCCCGGATGATACCAGGACGCGGCATCGGTCGAGACCTGGGCGTTCCCGGCCGGACCCTCGACCGCCTCGATCACCGCCAGGGCGTCGGCCTTGGCGTCGAAGGCGTCCACCGGGCGGGAGCTGCCGGCCCAGTCCTTGTGGCCGGTCTTACCGACCCGAATGCCTGCCGCGACGGTGCTCTGGCCCTTCGGTGTCGCATTGGCGTAGGCGGGGCCGACCTCGAACAGGGCGATGTCGCCATAGCCGCGATGGGCGTTCTGGGCCGCGGCGGTCAACAGGTTCGGCAGGATCGACGGCCGCATGGTATCGAGGTCGCTGGCGATCGGATTGACCAGTTTGAGATCGTCCTGGCCGCCACCGAAATCCGGGGCGATCCGCCCGTCCATGAAGGAGAAGGTGACCGCCTCCATCATGCCACGGTGGGCGAGCAGGCGCTTCGCCATGGGGATGCGGCGCTGCGGTGCCGTGAGGGGGGCGGGCGGGACCGCGCCGACCGGCGGCAGGGACGTCGCCGGAATGTGGCCGAAGCCGTTCACCCGCAGGACTTCCTCCACCAGATCCGCTTCGCCGACGATGTCGCCGCGCCAGGGCGGCGGTGTCACCGACCACAGGCCGGGCTCGTTCTCGGCGATCTCGAAACCGAGCGTCTCCAGAATACGGCGCTGTTCGGCGGCCGGCACGTCAACGCCGCCCAATTCAAGGGTTCGGTGCAGGCGCAGGGGATAGGACCTTTTCCAGTTCGGTTCCTCGCCGGCGACCACCAGATGGCTCGCCTCGCCGCCGCACAGTTCCAGGATCAGCTTGGTGGCGAGCTCGGCGCCCCACCAGGGGCTCAACTGGTCGAGGCCGCGTTCGAAGCGGTAGCGGGCGTCGGAGAGGACGTTGAGCTTCCGGCCGGTCGCCGCGACACGCAGCGGATCGAAAATCGCCACTTCGAGGAACATGTTGACGGTTTCGCCGGAGCAGCCGGTGCGCTCGCCCCCCATGATGCCGGCGAGATCGTCGACCCCATGATCGTCGCCGATGACGATCATGGTCTCGTCGAAGGAGTATTCCTTGCCGTTGAGCGCCATGTAGCTCTCGCCCAGCTCGGCGAAACGGATGACGATGTCGCCGGTCACCTTGTCGGCGTCATAGGCGTGGAGCGGACGGCCCGCATCCATCATCACATAGTTGGTGATGTCGACCAGGGCCGAGATCGGCCGCAGGCCGATGGCCTTCAGCCGGTCTTGCATCCATTTCGGGCTCGGCCCGTTCTTCACATTGCGGAAATAGCGCCCGACGATGGCCGGGCAGGCCTCCGGATCGGTTTCCGCGACGGCCCGGTTCCATTTGATCGGGCTATCGAAGCTTCCCGCCACCGGGGCGGTATCGAGGGGCTTCAGCGTCCCGATCCCGGCCGCCGCCAGGTCCCTGGCGACGCCGTAGACAGAGGTGCAGTCGGCCCGGTTCGGGGTGATCGCGATCTCGATGATCGGATCGTCATAGCCGGCGACCTTGGCGAAGGGCTCGCCGACCGGCGCGTCCTCCGGCAGTTCGATGATGCCGTCATGCTCGTCGGACAGGCCCATCTCCCGTTCGGAGACCAGCATGCCGTTGGACTCCTGGCCCCGGATCACACCCTTTTTGAGCCAGAGATCGGTGCCCGGAACATAGCTGCCGGCGGGCGCGAAGACACCTTTCATGCCGGTCCGCGCGTTGGGCGCGCCGCAGACCACTTGGACGAGGCCGTCCTTGGTTTCGACCTTGCAGACGCGCAGACGGTCGGCGTCCGGATGGGGCATCGCCTCCTGGACATGGGCGACGGTGAAGGCGGACAGTTCCTTGGCGCGGTCGACCACGCCTTCGACTTCGAGGCCGAGCGCGGTCAGCGCCTCGGTGATCGTCTCCAGATCCGCGTCGGTCTCGAGATGATCCTTGAGCCAGGACAGGGTGAATTTCATCGGGTGGGTCCTCTTTCGCTCAGCGGGCCGCGGTCGACGGGATATCTTCGGGGCGGAAGCCGTAATGGCCGAGCCAGCGGACGTCGCTGTCGTAGAAGGGGCGAAGATCCGGGATGCCGTATTTCAGCATCGCGATCCGCTCGATCCCCATGCCGAAGGCGAAGCCCTGATACTCCGCCGGATCGATGCCGCCCGCCTTGAGCACGTTCGGATGCACCATGCCGGAGCCGAGGATTTCCAGCCAGTCGTCACCATGACCGATGGTCAGGCCGCCGCCCTTGCGCGAGCAGCCGATATCGACCTCCGCCGACGGTTCCGTGAACGGGAAATAGCTCGGGCGGAAGCGGACCGGTAGATCGTCGACGCCGAAGAAGGTCCGGCAGAAGTCGATCAGGCAGCCCTTGAGGTGGCCCATATGGATATCCTTGCCGACGACCAGGCCCTCGACCTGGTGGAACATCGGCGAGTGTGTGGCGTCATGGTCGCTGCGGAAGGTTCGGCCGGGGCAGATCGCCCGGATTGGTGGCTTGTTCTCCAGCATATGCCGGATCTGCACCGGCGAGGTGTGGGTCCGCAGCACCATCTTGGAGCCGTCGGTCCGGTCAGGCATGTAGAAGGTGTCGTGTTCCTGACGGGCCGGGTGGTCCGGCGGGAAGTTGAGCGCCTCGAAATTATGCCAATCGTCCTCGATGTCCGGGCCTTCCGCGACTTCGAAGCCCATGGCGCCGAAGATCTCGATGACCTCGTCGACCACCTGGCTCAGCGGGTGGATGCGGCCCTTGGGCTGCGGGCGGACCGGCAGGGAGACGTCGATGCGCTCCTGTTCCAGCCGCGCCTGGAGGGCGGCCTTGCCGAGTTCGTCCTTGCGGGCGTCGATCGCGTCGGTCACCGCCTGCTTGATCGCGTTCATCGCCTGGCCGCGGGTCTTGCGCTCCTCCGGGGAGAGGCTGCCCATGTCCTTCATCATCGCGGTGATGCGGCCCTTCTTGCCGAGGGCGGCGACCCGCGCCTCGTCGAGGCTGGCGAGATCCTGGGCGCTGTGGACGCTTTCCAGCAGCTCCCGCTTCAGATTTTCGAGGGTATCACTCATGTCATTCTCTTCATCGGAGAACAGGGCAAAAGAAAACCGGCTCCCGTCTGGCGGAAGCCGGTCGTCTCTTAGCAACTTAAAGGGCCGGGTGCAGCCCTTTGTTTACGCAGCTTGACGGGCGGCCTTCGCCTGTTCGACAAGCGCGGTAAAGCCGGCTTCGTCCCGCACGGCGAGATCGGCCATGACCTTGCGGTCGACTTCGATCCCGGCCTTGTGGATGCCGTCCATGAACTGGGAATAGGTGAGGCCATGAATCCGGGCCGCGGCGTTGATCCGCTGGATCCACAGGGAGCGGAATTCCCGCTTCTTCACCCGGCGGTCGCGATAGGCGTATTGAAGGGCCTTTTCGACCTTTTCCTTCGCCACCGAATAGACGTTGTTGTTACGGCCCCGGTAGCCCTTGGCTTGTTCCAGAACCTTCTTGTGACGGGCCTTGACCGTCGTACCGCGTTTCACGCGTGCCATGCTCTAAACTCCTCGCTGATTCTATCTGGGATGCTTAAGGGGTGCCGGGCCGTTAGCCGTTCGGCAGCAGGTGCTTGCGCACCACCCGTGCATCGGGTTCGGCGAGGATCATGGTCCCGCGGGCCTGACGGATCATCTTCGTCGGGCGCTTCCGCAGATTGTGGCGCTTATAGGCGACGGCGGCCTTGACCTTGCCGGTGCCCGTCAGCTTGAAGCGCTTTTTGGCGCTGCTGTTGGTCTTCATCTTAGGCATTTCAATCTCCTGCTTGAGAATGGAAAGGGGCCTGTGCGGCCCCTGAAACGTCCGGCAGGGCATGCCTTTTGAGCCCGGCGCGGTACGGAAGCGGGGTGTATACGCCCGCGATGGGCGGAATGCAAGGGGGTAAGGGGTGCGGGGTGCCGCCGGGTGCGCCCGTGGGATGGCGCTTTATTTTCTGCGCCGATGGTTTGCGTCCGGCGGGGATCGCGCCTATATAGGGGATGCCGGTCGCTCCGGCTATGGCGATAAACGGTGCAGTTATTAGGCTCAGTGGACCCGGGGGCAGTACCCGGCGCCTCCACCATAACCCGCCCGCGACAGGCCTTACGGCCAAGGGCTCCGGACGGGTTATCCATGGGGGCGAACCAGGATCGACACGGGACCGAGGATTGCATTTTTCGCTCGGCATGGCTCCACCGTTATCGGGCCATCAAAGTAAGTGCGAATGATAATCGTGCTCCGGTTGCCGTCGCTGCGTAAGCAGTCATAGCGACCAATGAAATCCCCTTTCGGTTGAGTTCGTAAGGGTGGGGTGTGGGGCTACCTAGCAACAGAAGTGCCCCGCCTATCCTTCACGCCCCCTATCCTTCACGACCTTTTCGAAGACAAACTGCGCCGCCTTCCGGCCGATGGAAAGCCTCCGCGGTGCAAAAGTGCCGCACCGACAGCGGTGCGCGCGCCAATTTCCATGACCGCGATTTGCGAAGTGGGCATATAATGTTAAGCCTATGGGACGTCCGGGCGTCGAACTTCGGGCGCAGAACAGGGTAAATGCAGAAGAAGAGACGTGGAGTGATCACGCCAACGGAAATCCGGTATGACGAGTTGGTCGAGGGCGCGCTTAAAGGCGTGCTCAAATTCGTGCTGACCGACGTGGTGGAGAACGGCCTCCCTGGCCAGCATCACTTCTATATCACCTTCCGCACCCAGCATCCGGATGTGGACATCTCGGATACGCTCAGAAACCGGTATCCGGACGAGATGACCATCGTCCTTCAGTATCAGTTCTGGGAGTTGACGGTGGACGACCGCGGCTTCGGCGTCACGCTCAGCTTCGACGATCAGCCTGAACGCCTCGAGGTCCCGTTCGACGCGGTGACCGGCTTCCTCGACCCCTCGGTAAAATTCGGCCTTCAGTTCCGCGCCATCGGGATGCCGGATGAAGAGATCGAAGCCGAGGACGACGAGAGTGGCGAGGCCGCTCCTGCACAAATGCTGACCGGCGGCACGCCCGACGCGGAGACCGGGAAATCCGCCTCCCGAAAGACCGGGCGCCCGGATAAGAAGGCAGACAATAAAGCCGCCGAGAAGACCGACGAGGACGCGGACGATGCGGACTCCGAAGGCGGCGGCGACAATGTCGTCACCTTGGACGCCTTCCGGAAAAAGTAACTTCGCGCCCCCCCACGAATGCGAAATCCGACCGCTGCCGCTGGACAGGAAGGCGTTGGCTCGCTTATCTCCCCCCATCCGAATATGAAAGGCAGGGAGAAGCCGCCATGGTCGACTTCAAGCATCAGACCATCTTCCCGTTGGGGGAGGACACCACCCCCTACCGTAAGATCAGCGACGAGGGCGTGTCCGTCGTCGAGTTCGAGGGGCAGAAGGTCCTGAAGATCGAACGGGAAGCGATCACGAAGTTGACCGACGAGGCGTTCCGCGACGTCTCCCACCTGCTCCGGCCCGGCCATCTGGCACAGCTCCGCACGATCCTCGACGATCCGGAGGCGAGCGGGAACGACAAATTCGTCGCCTACGACTTCCTGAAGAACGCCAATATCTCCGCCGCCGGCGTGCTGCCGATGTGTCAGGATACGGGCACCGCGATCGTCATGGGCAAAAAGGGCCAGAATGTCTGGACCGGCTTCGACGACGAGGAGGCGATCGCCAAGGGCATCCACAAGACCTATACGGAGACCAATCTGCGCTATAGCCAGGTCGCCCCGCTGGACATGTTCACGGAAAAGAACACCGGCACCAACCTGCCGGCCCAGATCGACCTCTATGCCGACAAGGGCAGCGCCTATAAGTTCATGTTCATCGCCAAGGGCGGCGGGTCGGCCAACAAGACCTTCCTCTATCAGCAGACCAAGGCGCTATTGAATCCGGACAGCCTGGAGAAGTTCCTCGACGAAAAGATCCGCACCCTCGGCACCGCGGCCTGCCCGCCCTATCACCTCGCAGTGGTCATCGGCGGCACCTCGGCGGAGATGAACCTCAAAACGGTGAAGCTCGCCTCCACCCGCTATCTCGATTCCCTGCCGACCGCCGGGAACGACCTGGGACAGGCCTATCGCGACCTGGAATGGGAGCAGAGAATCCTTGAAATGACCCGCAAGATGGGCATCGGCGCCCAGTTCGGCGGGAAATACTTCTGCCACGACGTCCGGGTCATTCGCCTGCCGCGCCATGGCGCGAGCTGCCCGGTGGGCCTCGGCGTGAGCTGCTCCGCCGACCGCCAGATCCTCGGCAAGATCACGGAGGAGGGTGTGTTCCTGGAAGCCCTCGAACGCGATCCAAGCAAATATCTGCCTGAGGTTAGGGACGATCACCTGGGGGGCGACGTGGTCGAGGTCGATCTCAACCGGCCGATGTCGGAAATCCGGGCGCAGCTCGGCCAGTATCCGGTCGCGACCCGGCTGTCGCTGACCGGCCGGATGATCGTCGCCCGCGACATCGCGCACGCCAAGCTCAAGGAGCGGATCGACAACGGCGAGGGCCTACCCGACTACATCAAGGACCAGATGGTCTATTACGCGGGTCCGGCGAAGACGCCGGAAGGCTATGCCTCCGGCGCGTTTGGCCCGACCACGGCCGGCCGGATGGACTCCTATGTCGATCTGTTCATGGAAAACGGCGGCAGCTTCATCTCCCTCGCCAAGGGGAATCGCTCGCTCCAGGTCCGCGAAGCCTGTAAAAAACACGGTGGCTTCTATCTCGGCTCCATCGGCGGCCCGGCGGCGCGGCTGGCGCTCGACTGCATCAAGAAGGTCGAGGTCTTGGAATATCCGGAACTCGGCATGGAGGCCGTCTGGCAGATCGAGGTGGAGAACTTCCCCGCCTTTATCGTGATCGACGACAAGGGCAACGACTTCTTCAAGGACCTGCTGCCTTGACCATTTCCGTTCAGCTCCATGGGCCGGAGGATTCGGCCGCGGTCGTGGTCCTCGCCCACGGTGCCGGACAAGGCATGGACTCCGGCTTTATGCAGACCTTGGCCGGCGGTCTCGCCAGCTTCGGCTATCGGGTGGTGCTGTTCGACTTCCCCTATATGACCCGCGCCAAGGAAGAGGGGAAAAGCAGGCCGCCGGACCGCATGCCGGTTCTTCTGGAGACCTTCGCGGAGGTCGTCGCCGCCCACCGCAAACCCGGCACAAAGCTGATCGTCGGCGGAAAGTCCATGGGGGGCCGCGCCGCCACGATGATCGCTCGGTCGGTCGGGGCCGACGGCTATCTCGTCTTCGGCTATCCCTTTCACCCTCCGGGCAAACCGGATCATGCCAGGGTCGCTCATTTGGAACCGCTGAGGGTTCCCGGCCTGATCATCCAGGGGACACGCGACCCGTTCGGCAAACCGGACGAGGTGTCCCATTACCCCCTCAACGATGCGCTCCATGTCTTTTGGATCGATGAGGGGGACCACAGCCTGGCGCCCTCGAAGAGAAGCGGGCTTTCCCCGGAGAGATCCATTGCGCGGGCCCTTCACAAGGCAAGGGACTTCATCAAGGGACTGTAGTCCTGCTGGACAGGCGGGCAGCTAGGCGGCGACTTCGGCTTGGAGCTGGTCGATCTGTTTGACCAGATAGTCGAGGTCTTCCGGCTTCAGCTTAAGGTCCTTGTCGTTGTCGACCCGGGTGAGCACCCGTTCCACGACCCGCAGTTGGAAGCGCTCCACGTCGTGTTCCAGGCCGTCATAATCGGTCGTCTCGGACATCCGGACGGCGACCTCGAAGGCCGGGAACAGTCCGTTCGGCAGCCCCGCCTTTTTGTAGAGCGCCTGGAAACCCTTGCCACCGGGATCGGCGACCAGCGCCTGGACATTCTCCAGCGGCACATCGGCAAGCGTCGCCAGCGCGACCTCGACAAAGGCGAGATTCCCGAAACAGGCGGCCCGCAGGATCACCGTGTCGGTGAGACGGCCGCCGGCCTTCAACTGCTGGACCAACTGCCAGACCGCGTCCATGTCCGCCCCCTGGGCGAGGCCCACGGTCGTCTTCTCGCGGCTCTGTTTAATCAAATTCTGCGCGGTTTCCTTGTCGAGGCCGTGGCGTTCGGTGAGTTCCGCCTGCAGCTTTTCAGAGACCATGGTGACCAGCCGCTCGGCGACGGTCAGCGGGATCGCCTTGCGCTGGACCATGCCGGTCTTGATCCGCTCCGATCCGGAAAAGGTCTCCAAGACACCGATCATGGTCTGCTCGGAGATCCGGGCGCCGTCATTCTCCACCAGGGTGCCGACCACATTCTCCGACCCGGTCGCGACGAGGGCGTCGCTGACATCCTCCGACACGGAGGCGCGGCGGGCGATGGCGGTCTGCTTTTCCTCGTCGGAGCCGGCGATCAGATTGATGAGATCCGCGTCGGTCAGAACGACGCTTTCCTCCAGGATCGGGGTCGCGATATCGGCGACATCCTCGGCGAGCGAGATGGCGACGTCCCGGGGCAGATCGGGCAGGGCCTTCACATTTTTCGACAGGGAGACGCGCACCCGCTGCTCGGCGTCCCGGCTCAGCGCCCGGATGATCTCGAAGGCGATCGTCTTTTCGGTGGCGCTCAGGCTCCCCGCCGCCGCCGTCGCGACTTTCTCGGCGGTGTCGACCCGGGCCGTGGGCGAGGGATCCGACAAAAGCCGCTTGACGTCCTCCGCACTCAACCCGGCGGGGCCACCGTTCTTGTTCTGCCCGACCATGGCAATCTCTCCCTTTAGCGGGACATAATATCACTGTTTTGTCCGAGGTGCAGAAGCATTCGCCTGATCGACCGTTTTTGTAAACATCATTTGATGCGTTTTCAGGTCGCGTTTACCTGAATGGGGGGCTGACTTAGACTCCAAGCTGTCTATGTTGGTGGTGGGAATGAGGACGTCTGATCCTCCACCAGGGAACGAAACCAAGTGTTCGGGAGAGAGAGAATGAAGTTTCGTTTAGCGCTTGCCGCGCTGGCCACCGCCGCGACCGTTGTTGCCGGTCCTGCCGCTTTCGCGGCCGATCCGGATGCCGGTAAGAAGGTTTTCCGCCAGTGCCGTGCCTGCCATGTGGTCGACAAGGAGCAGAACCGGGTCGGTCCGCATCTCGTCGGGATCATCGGCCGGACCGCTGGGGCCGTCGACGGCTTCAAGTATTCGAAGGCCATGAAGGGCGCCGGCGAAGACGGTTTGGCGTGGACCAAGGAAAACATCGCGGCCTATCTGAAGGATCCGAAAGGCTTCGTGAAGGGCAACCGGATGGCGTTCCGTGGCCTCAAGAAGGACGCCGACGTTGAGAACGTGATCGCCTATCTCGAGGCGGCGGGTAGCTAACAGACCGCCGCCGTTACGGAAAAAGGCCGGGTTCGCCCGGCCTTTTTTGTGCCCGCCGCCTGGCGGTTGGGAGCGTGTCGCCGCTATACCAGTCGCGGCAGCGTCCACATGACGATGCCCTTGAGGACTTTGCCAAGCGCTGCATCGAAGCCGGCGACCACGGCGCGCACATCCTCCCCCGACACCGCTTCCGTGGCTTCCCAATCCGCGGCGTCGACGATCGTGCGTTGCGGCATCTTGACCAGCTTGGTGTTGACCCGGGTGCGGATCAGATAGCCACCTTCGGCCCGTTTCTCCGCCTGGAACTCCCTAAGTTCGGTCTTGAGCTGATAGTCGGCCCGGAGTCCGATCGATTCCCGGCCGACCGAGATGATCCGGCCGGTCGCCTCGAAACTTTCGACGATCAACGTCTGGACCATCGACGGGGCCGCGTCGATCCAGTTCGAACTGGCGAAGTATTCCAACTGGAAGGGTTCGCGGATGACGGCGATCCGCGGCGTGCGCAGGCCGGCCGCCGCCGTCGGCTCCTCGATGATCAACTGCTTGTCGGACCGGGGTATCCCTTCCGGGAAGGTCGTCTTCGGCGACAGCTGGAAGAGCTTCGGCGGATCCCGCAGGGCGGCCGCTCCGACGACGCCGCAGCCGCCGAGCACGAGCCCCGCGCCCCCGACCAAAACCAGACGGCGGGTGATCTTCCGCACTTTCGGATCCATTCCCATCAATCGGCCTCCACCCCCCGTTGCGTGCCGCCGAGCAGGAAACTCGCCGGGTCGCGCTCGATGTTCTCGCTCAGCCGGTCGATGGCCGCCAGAACCTTGCGCGCATCGTTCAGGAACAGCGTGAACTGATACAGACCGTCATTGGAAAAGTCGGTCAGCGCCTGTTCGTTGTTTTCGACCAGCGTGTTGAGCCTTCCGGCCGTCTCGCCGAAATTGTCGGAGGCGGTGCGGATACTGGACACCGTCTCCCTCAACTCCCCGGAAAGGTCACCGATCTCGCCGTCCAGCCCGGCGGCCGAGCCCCTGATGGTCGCCAAGGTACCGGAAATCTCGTCGCTCAGCATCCCGACATCGCTCTCGAGCACGTCCGAGAGGTCGGCCAGAGCGACACTCGCCCGGCGCAGCTCCGCCATGGTGGCCTGAGCGTCGGTGATCAGCAGGCCGATCTCCTCCTGACGCCCGGCCACGGTGCCTGTCACGGCCTTGATGTCGGCAAGGATCCCGCTGGCCGATTCGACATTATCGGGCGAGAGCATGGCGCCCGCCTGCTCCAGCACGATACTGAAACGGTCGACCAGTTCCGGGGCATTGTCGAAGACGGTCTCAAGGGTCGACCGTTCGGCCGGAATGACCGGCAGTCTTTCGCCGGGTGCCGCGACGATCGGCGGCGCGCCTTCCCGACCGCCACTGAGCTGGACGAACTTCTGCCCGGTGATCCCCTCCAATTCGAGGGACGCCATGGTCCCTTCGGTGACTTCCAGGGTGTCGGGGATCTCGATCACGATCCGGACCCGTTCGATGCTCTCCGGGTCGATCTCGACCGATTGGACGGTCCCGACCGGGATGCCGCGAAAGCGGACGGCGGACCCGTCCTTGATCCCGCTCACCGAGCCCTCGAAGAGGATCGCATAGCGGTCATAGGTCTGATCGAACTCCAGCTTCGCCAGCCAAACGGCGAAGACGAAGGCACCGACCACCATGGTCAGGACGAAGGCCCCGACGGCCACATAGCTCGCCCGCGTTTCCATTCCGCTTCCTCCTATCCTACCGTTTCCGCAAACGCCGCCCGGGCCCGCTCGCCATGGAAATAGGACTGAATCCAGGGATGGGGATGGGCGGTCAGCTCGGCCATGGTGCCGACGACGACCTTCTTGTCGATCAGGACCGAAATCCGGTCGCAGATCGCCGCCAGCGAATCCAGATCATGGGTGATCATGACGACGGTCAGCCCAAGACTGTCGCTCAGATCGCGGATCAGATGGTCGAAGGCCGCCGCCCCGATCGGGTCGAGCCCGGCGGTCGGCTCGTCCAGAAACAGGATCTCCGGGTCGAGCGCCAGCGACCGGGCGAGTCCGGCCCGCTTTCGCATGCCGCCGGAAAGTTCGGAGGGATATTTCGGGCAGGCATCGGCGGGCAGCCCCACCATGTCGATCTTGAGGGCGATCAACTCGTTGATCAGCGCTTGCGACATGCCGCCCCGCTCCAGCATCGGCACCTGGACGTTCTGTCCGACGGTCAGCGAGCTGAAGAGGGCCCCGTCCTGGAACAGCATGCCCCATCGGCCGCGCAATCGATCATAGCCCGACGGGTCGGCCGACACATGCTCGCCGAGGATCGTGATATCGGCGGCATGCGGCCTCATCAGCCCGACAATGGACTTCAGGAGGACGGATTTTCCGGTCCCCGACCCGCCGACCAGCCCCATCACCTCGCCCCGCCGGACCTGAAAGGTCAGATCGTCGTGGATCGTCTTGCTGCCGAACCGGGTCGTCAGGTGGCGGACATCGATGACGAGGTCGTCGACCATGGCGTTAGATCCCGAGAATGGAGAAGACGATGGAGAAGGCGGCGTCGAACACGATCACCAGGAAGATCGATTCGACGACCGACTGGGTGGTGAGCCGTCCGACGCTGTCGGCGCTGCCGGACACCCGCAGGCCCTCGAAGCACCCGACCAGGGCGATGAGGCTGGCGAAGACCGGGGCCTTCACGAGGCCGACCAGCATGGTCTCGATGGTCGCCGCGTCGAGAAGCTGGGTGGTGAACTGGGTGACCGAGAGATCGAGCAGCAGCACGGAAACGAGGCCGCCGCCGAACAATCCCATGATCATCGCGAAGAAGGTGAGAAGCGGCAGCGCTATGATCAGGGCGATCATCCTCGGCACCACCAGAACCTCGATCGGATCGAGACCGATGGTCTGCATGGCGTCGATTTCCTGGTTGACCTTCATGGTGCCGATCTGCGCGGTGAAGGCGCTGCCCGAGCGGCCGGCGACAATGATCGACGTGATCAGCACCCCAATCTCCCGCAGCACCGAGACGGCGAGCAGGTTCACGGTGAAGATCTCCGCCCCGAAGCGGGCGAGCTGGTCGGCGCCCTGATAGGCGAGGACCACGCCCACCAGAAGGTTGAGCAGGCCGACGATCGGCAGGGCGTTGAGCCCGACTTCCTCGATCTGATTGACCAGGGCCGTGCCCCGGATCCGGCGCGGATTGACGATCACGTGCATCAGCTTGACGGTCACGAGACCGATGAAGCCAAGCAGATCGCGCCCCTGCCGGTAGGCATGGAAGGCGCCCTCGCCGATTTCCTCCAACAGCTTGACGATGAAGAGCCGGGGCGGGGGGGCGATCCGGTCCGGCTGGCCCACATGACCGGCCAGGGCCAGAAGCCGCTCGAAGCGTGCGTCGAGATTGACCACATCGCCGCCGCCGCCGTTTTCCTCCGCCGTGCGCACCAGTCGGCGCAGCAGCCAGGCCCCCGCCGTGTCCACATGGACGATGTCGACGGCATCGACGATGACCCGCCGGGCCTCGTTCAGTTCGCGGGCTTTTCGGATTTTGGCGTCGAGGGTTCCGACGGTCGCGATGGTCCATGTCCCGGACGCCCGGACATGCAGCCCCTCACCCCGCATTTCCCAGCTCACGGCGGCCTGATCGGCGCCTCCCGCTGGGTCGAAATGCTCGTTTACGATCGACATGACGGCGACGATCCAGGTTTATGCATCCGTTGTCGAGGTTTACCTTACGTGCGAATAAGGATAAGTCACCCCTCGCCTTTTTCTCCCCGTCCGGAGCCGTGATGATCGACCTCAAAGACCATATCGACGCCATCCCCGATTTCCCGAAGCCGGGCATTCTGTTCTACGACATCTCCAGCCTGCTGGCGGATCCCTACGCCTGGATGGTGACCATCGACCGGCTGGCGGAGATCGTGGCCGCCCACAAACCGGACGTTCTGGCGGGGATCGAGAGCCGGGGTTTCCTGGTGGCGGCCCCCCTGGCCCTCAAGCTCAATTGCGGCTTCGTCATGGTGCGCAAGAAAGGCAAGCTGCCGGGTAATACGACGGGCCTGACCTATGACCTCGAATACGGCTCCGACACCATCGAGGTGCAGGAAGGCCGAATCCAGGCGGGCCAGCGCGTCGTGATCGTCGACGATCTGCTCGCCACCGGCGGAACCATGGCCGCGGCGGGCAACCTCATCAACCAGATCGGCGCCGAGGTGCCGGCGGCCGCCTGCATCATCGAGCTCAATTTCCTGGAAGGCCGCAAGAACGTGCCCTTCCCGGTCACCACCCTCGTGCAGTACGACGAATAACCCTCTCACCCGCCGCAGAACGTCCGGACGAGAAACCGGTCGCCATGCCATAGGGTGGCGATGGACAGCCCGATGGGGGCTCCATCAACAACGCCGGCGGGCAGGCTCAGTTGCGGAATTCCGCTGAGCCCGCTGAGGCAGGTCAGCCGCATCACCCGGGGGCGCACCTCGGCCAATTCCTCGAAACTCTGACCGAGCTTCGGCGCCGGGAAGGGAGCGGTCGGAAAGACCAGCATGTCGCCCGGATCGAGCAGGGCCGCGACCCGGTCCTTCACCCGTTCGCGTAGCGCCCGCGCAGGGGCGGGATCCTCGGTTTCGAAGACCTGTTTGGCGGCGGCGAAGTTGGGTGCCACCTTCGGACCGAACTCCGGCTTCTCCCGCTCGATCCAGTCGCCGTGGGTCTTCCAGATCTCGGTCAGTTGCAACGTCCGGAACGCGGCTCCCAGGCCGTCGAGGCCGCCCAACGCCTCCGTCGCCACCCGGGCGTACTTCTTGCCGCCGAGCCGGGCCGCCAATTCCTCCGCCTTGGGCAGGACCGCGTCGCGCACCGCCGGATCGGCCGCCTCGAAAAGATCCTCTGCGATCAGGAACCGTCGTGGGGGAATGCGCTCCTGTTCCGGCAACAGCACGTCGCCGACCCGGGCGAACAGATTGGCGGACCGGGCGAACCAGCCCACCGTGTCGAAGCTCGCCGCCAGATCCATCACACCGTCCGTCGGCAGGATGCCATGGGTCGGGCGCAGGCCGATGATGCCGTTATAGCTCGCCGGGATGCGGACCGATCCGCCGGTATCGGTGCCGAGCCCCACCGCGCTGAACTTGCCGGCGACCGCGGATGCCGAGCCGGAGGACGACCCGCCGGGTTGACGGTCGGGGGCGGCGGCGTTGCGCGGCGTGCCGTGATGGAAGTTCTCGCCGAAGATCGAAAAGGCGAGTTGATCGGTCACCGACTTCCCGACCAGCGGGGCGCCGGCATCCAACAATTTCTGGACCGCCCAGGCATGTTTGCGGGCGGGCCCGCCATGGGTCGAGGCCCAGGTCGGGTTGCCGCAGCTCGTGATGGTTCCCGCGACATCGAAGATATCCTTGGCAACGAAAGTGACACCCTTGAGCGGTCCTTCCGCGGCCCCCTCGACGCGGATCTCCCCACCCGGAACCAGACAGCCGAGTTCCGCCGCCGTCGCCATGGTCAGCCGATCTCCACCACCGTCCGGCCGCGAACCTGACCCTTGAGGATCGCCTTGCCGAGATCGGGCAGATCGTCGAGCGTCGCCTTGGTGACCGTGCTGTCCAGCGCCTCGAAGGGCAGATCCGTCGCCAATCGCGACCAGGCGGCCATCCGCTCCTCCTTTGGGCAGAGGACGCTGTCGATGCCGAGAATGTTCACTCCACGCAGCAGGAAGGGCAGGACCGTCGTGTTGAGCACATTGCCGCCGGCCAGTCCGACCGCCGCCACGGAGCCGCGATAGGCGATCTGGGTCAACACATTGGCCATGGTGCCGCCGCCGACATTGTCGATGGCCGACTGGAAACGCTCCTTGTTGAGCGGCCGCTTCGGCTCCTCGGAGAGTTCGGCCCGGTCGATGATCGTCTTCGCGCCGAGCGCTTTCAAATACTCCGCCTGCTCCGGTCGACCGGTCGACGCGGCGACGTCGTAGCCGAGCTTGGCAAGGATCGAGACAGCGACAGAGCCGACGCCGCCGGCCCCGCCGGTGACCAGCAGCTCGCCCTTGTCCGGGGCGGCCCCATGCTTCTCCAGCGCGATCACCGCCAGCATCGCCGTAAAGCCGGCGGTCCCGACCGCCATCGCCCGCTCCAGTCCGATCTCCTTCGGACAGGGCACCAGCCAATCGCCCTTGACCCGGGCCTTGCCGGCATAGCCGCCCCAATGCCATTCCCCGACCCGCCAGCCGGTCAGGATCACCTCGTCGCCGGCCTTGTAGTCGGGATGGTCGGAGGCCTCGACCACACCGGAGAAGTCGACGCCGGGGACGTGGGGATATTGCCGGACCAGACGGCCGATCCCGCCCATCACCATGCCGTCCTTATAGTTGAGCGTCGAATGGGTCACCCGGACCGTCACGTCGCCGTCACCGGTGGTCGGCAGGTCGGCGTCGGTCAGATCCTTGTAGTGGAGGGTGCAGCCCTTTTCGGCTTCCTCGAGGACGATGGCACGGAAGCTGTCGGTCATGTCTGGGCTCCTTTGGCGAATGGTACCGGTTGTTGCTGTTTTTCGAGGCGGATCGATCCCCTCACCCAACCCTCTCCCCGGGGCGAGGGAGCCGATTGAAGGCGGCTTCAGTTCCTTCTCCCCTCGGGGAGAAGGCTGGGATGCGGGGGAGAAGAAACATCACGCCACAACCTCCAGGACAAGCTCGAGGGTGATGCAGATCGGGTTGGCGTCGGGGACGAAACGGCCACCGAAGATGTTGGCTTCCTGATCCGCGATGGTCCCGGTCAGATGGGCTTCGCCGTCTCGGATCTCGCCGATCAGGGTGAGGATTTCGATGCCGGGGCCGGTGACGTCGACGCGCTTGCCCTCTCCATAGGACAGCGCCGCGTCGACCAGGCTGCCGACACCCGAGCGGACCAGGGCGCGCGCCACGCCGGCTTCCCGGCAGGCCGCTTCGACACCGGTGACGAGATCCTCGTTGGGCTTCAGGCGGACGACCAGGGTGCCGGCGGTCTCGAAGGGGGTCACCGTGCTCATGGGGCGGCTCCGGTTGCCCGAAAGCCAGTTGCCTGAAAGATGGCGTAGTTGGTTTCGTCGTCGCGGCCGACCTCGAACCCGACGCCCTCGGTCACGGTCGCGACGGCGGTCACCAGCCCGACCGGCGCTTTGCCCGGCACCACATGGCCGCCATGGAGCTTGCCGTCGCCGTCGACCAGGACCGCGTGACAGTGGACCAGCGGTTCGCCCTCCGGTCCGGCCCCGAGGATCGCATCGCCTGACACCAGCGTCACCGGCCCCTCAAGCACGGTCGGCTCGCCATAGGTCGCGACCCGCGCGCCGGTTGGATCGACCATGCCCGTCATGTACCAGAAGCCGTCGAGGGTCCCACCGAGCAGCTTGATCCCGGCTCGGTCGACACCGGCGCCGGTCAAGGCGTCGCGCAGCCCCTCCAAGAGGTCGCCGTCGGTGAGCGTCACATGCAGTCGCCCGCCGAGCGCCCCCTTCCGGACCACCCGCCGCGGCTGGGACACCGGCCCCGGCTGCTTCAGCGTGCGCATCAAACGCCCTCCCCCTCGACAAGCTCGCCCCGCGCGAACAACTCCTTGCGGATTTGGTGTTTCGGTACCTTGCCATAGCCCGACTTCGGCAATTCGGACCAGAAGAAAATCCGTCGCGGCCATTTGTATTTGGCGAGCCTGCCGTCGAGATAGCCGAGCAGTTCCGCCTCGTCGGTGCTCCGCCCCCTCTCCAGCACCACGACCGCGACCCCGCTCTCGCCCATTTTCGGGTCCGCCACGCCGAGGATGGCGATCTCGTTGACGGCCGGGTGGGTCAGCAGCACCTCCTCCGCATCGCGGGGATACACGTTGGAGCCGCCGGAGATGTACATGTCCGAGGCCCGCCCGGTGATGTAGAGATAGCCCTGGCGGTCGAGATAGCCGAGATCGCCGGTGTGGAACCAGCCGTCGATCAGCGCCTTCGCGGTCGCCTCGCGATTATTGTAATAGCCGGCGAAGACCGCCGGGCCGCGCACACAGATCTCGCCCCGTGCGTCGGGGCCAAGGCGGGTGCCGTCCGCGTCCTTGATCGCGATTTCCATGGCGAGCCGGGGATAACCGCAGCTTCCGGGTCGGAAGTCCGGATGATCGTCATCGATATGATGCTCCCGGGCGGGTAGCACCGTGATGTTCCCGGTGACCTCGCCCAGGCCGTAATACTGCACCAGTACTTTGCCGAGCTTTTCCAGGGCGTGTTTCTGGTCAGCGCGGTACATCGGCGCCCCGGCATAGATGACATGCTTGAGGCTCGAATGGTCGACCTCGTCGATCAGCGGATGCTCGACCAGCATTTTGACGATGGTCGGCACGGTGAACATGTTGGTCACCCGCCACTTTTCGATCAGCTTGAGGCAGTCGCCCGGATCGAAGCGCGGGGTCGCGGGCAGGATCGACTTCGCACCCCGGGCCGTGTTGGGCAGCATATGGACGCCGGCCCCGTGGCTCAGCGGCGCGACCACCAGGGAAGCGTCGTCCGGTCCGACGCCGGGCATCAGGTCGGCCGCATGGTTGGTCACCACAAAGCCCATCTGGCCGTGGGTCAGGATGGTCGCCTTCGGCCGCCCGGTGGTCCCGGAGGTGTAGAACAGCCAGCAGGGATCGTCACGGGTGACCTCCGCCTCCCAGGGCGCGGCGCCCAGATGCTTCTCGATCAGATCCGTATGGGCGATCTCGCCGTCCCGCGGACCGTCCAGGGCGATGACATGGGTGACGCTGGCCGCCTCGGCCCGCATGGCATCCACATGCTCCTCATAGCCCGCCGTGTAGACGATCGCCTTGGAGCCGGAATGGCCGCAGAGATAGGCCATCTCCGGTACGGAGAGACGCGGATTGACCGGAACGACGAAGCTGCCGAGCTTGAGAATCGCCCAAAACGCCTCGACCCAGGACGGGGTATTGCCGCCGGCCAACAGGATCCGGTCGCCCTTTGTAAGACCCAACTCCTTCATCCCCTGGACAAGCGCGTTCACTCGGCCGTCGAGGGTGCCCCAGGTGATCGTCTCCTCGCCGTGGACCAGGCCGATATCGTCCGGCCGCCGCCGCGCGATATCCGACAGCAGCCGCCCGAGATTCATGACGCCTTTGATCACCCCGTCGCTCGGCTCTCCCGCCACGTCTTCCTCCCTCGGTTTTTGTTGGCCGAAGGAAAGCACGGGGTGAAATCGGAGGGAAGAGGTTGCGGATTTGTATATTTTTTCGTATATACAAGCCCAAGTGCCTCCAGAGCACCACAGTGATCACATTGCCATGACGGCGCTGATTTCGAGCGGCAGGTAGGACTATCGGACGAGATAGTCTGACAGATGGTGATCCGGGTGATCTCGGCACGACCGGCGAGGAAAGATGAGCGAAGACACTATCAAGAGAGTATCGCTCGACGACCCCAAACTCAGAGACGGCAAGACTGATTGGGAGGCTGTCGACGCCCTGACCGATGAAGAGATCGAAGCGGCCATCGCCGACGACCCCGACGTAGCACCGATCCTCGACGATGAATGGTTCGAGAAGGCCGAGTTCGGCTTTCCCTTCGAAAAGACAGCGATCTCCATCCGCGTCGACAACGATGTCCTCGCCTTCTTCAAGAAGGGCGGCAAGGGCTATCAGACCCGCATGAACGCGGTCCTGCGCGCCTATATGGACGCCCAGACCAAAAAGCGGAAAAAGGCGGGGTGAGGGTGATCTTACCGAGGTCGCCGCTACCGCTTCCTGGGCAGGTCGTGGCGGGTGTTGAACTCCGGCGGTTTCTTGGCCAGCCATTTGACGAAGCGGGCGATTTCCGGATGGGTCCGCAGGGCCTCCGGCGTGTTGTACAGGCGCGCCAGTTCGGCCTCCGAAAACAGGGCGTGGATCTTCTTGTGGCAGACCCGGTGAACCGGCGACATGTCCCGCCCGCCCTTCAGCTTCGGGACCCAGTGATGGCGATCGACCGAGGGGCCGTCCATCATCTCGCGCCCGCAGATCGGGCAGGGGCCAAGGCTCTCTGCCATGGCGGGGCGGCCTAGTCGCTGGCGACCCCGCCTTCCTCGACCCGCTTGGCGACGAAGGCGTCGAGTTCCTCGCGGATCGCGGCGTCGAGCGGCGGGGCCTCGTAGTCCTGGAGCATCTGCTTGTAGATCCGGTTGGCGCGCTGGGTTGCGGTTTCGCTGCCCGTTTCCTCCCAGGTCTCAAAATTGCGCCAATCGGACAGCATGGGCGAATAGAACGCGGTTTCGTAGCGCTCGATGGTGTGGGCCGCTCCGAAGTAATGCCCGCCCGGCCCGACCTCGCGGACCGCGTCCAGGCCAAGGCTTGCCTCGTCGAAGGAGACCGGCTGGAGGAATTCGGAGATCATCTGCAGCATCTCCACATCGACGACCATCTTTTCGAAGGAGGCGCATAGGCCGCCCTCGAGCCATCCGGCCCCATGCTTCATGATGTTGCCATGGCCCTGGACGAGGCCCCAGATCGACATCTGGGATTCATAGGCCGCCTGGGCGTCGACGCAGTTGGACGCGTTCACATTGGACGCCCGGTAAGGCAGATCGTAGCGCCGGGCGAGCTGGCCGCCGATGATCTGGGTGTTGAGGAACTCCGGCGTCCCGAAGGCGGGCGCCCCCGATTTCATGTCGACATTGGAGGTGAACCCGCCATAGACGACCGGTGCACCGGGTGTGGAACATTGGGCGAAGGCGATGGCGGCCAGCGCCTCCGCGTTCTGCTGGGCCAGCGCGCCGGCCAGCGTGACCGGCGCCATGGCGCCCGCCAGGGTGAAGGGCGTGATCACGGCGATCTGACCGGCTCGGCCCATCTCGATCACGCCCTCGATCATCGGGGTGTCAAGCCGCAGCGGGCTCGACGTGTTGATCACCGTCATCAGGCTCGGTTCGCGATGGAACCGCTCCATCGGGACGCCGCGGGCGATCCGGGTCATCTCCAGGGCATCGAGATTGCGCTGTCGCCCCAGGGAATAGGCGTGGAACGGCTTGTCCGTCAGCGTGATGAAACTCTTGAGGCAATGCAGATGCCGGACGCTGGGGTGCACATCCACCGGCTCGACCGGGTAGCCGCCATTCATCTGAATGACGTTGAAGGCCTGGCTCAACCGGCAGAAATTCTCGAAGTCGACGAAATTCCCCGGCCGGCGTCCACCGTCGAGATCGCTGGCGTTCGGCGCGCTCGCCACGGCGCAGATCACCAGCTCGTCGCCGCCGATGCCGACGGTCCGCTCGGGATTGCGGGCGTGGAAGGGAAACTGCGCCGGGGCGGTCTTGATCTTCTCTTCGATGAAGGCCCGGTCGAAGCGGACCCGCTCGCTGCCCTCCGTCACATCCGCCCCGGCCGCCTTGAGGATGGCCAGCGCTTCCGGATGCAGGAAGTCCATGCCGACCTCCTCCAGAATGCGCATGGAGGCGTCATGAACGGCCTCGATCTCGTCGTCGGAGATGAGCTTGACGGGCGGCGTCCGGTATTTGAGCCGCCGCCAGGGCACCTGCTGGATCGCTTGCGACTTCTTCCGGCGGGGGCGTGCTTGCCGGGCCATCGGCATCTCCCTGACTTCTGACGGTGAATTCGGTGGTTTCGACCGCCGCGATCGACGGTGTTTCAGCCTGTTCCTGGCGGGACCTTACCGAAATCGTCGCTAAAGGCGAGAGGCCGATGCCGGTCTCCCGCAAATATATCCCTGGCCGACTTAATTGTTGTTTTTGCGACCCGTTTTCGGTTGAAGGCCGGTGGATCGCCGCCTTCAGGGGCGTTTTCGGGCCCAAACTTCGGGTGTCCATTAGCGAATCGTGAAAAGGCGGTGGACAGAGTGGAAATCACCGTTCTACGCTTTCCGCTCGGTGGAGCACACCGGGGAGGGGCCGACATGGATGACGGTGAAGTCATTCCCTACCAGGATATGTGCCAGATCATGCTGGCCCGTATTCGCGCCCATGCCAGCAGCGCGGCGGCCAAGGGCGGACGGCCGCATCTCTGCCCGCGCGTGATCGACGCGTTCGGCCGGGTTCCTCGGCAAGACTATGTCCCCGATCTCATCCAATTCTTCGCCTATATGGATTCGCCGCTGCCGATCGGGCACCAGAAGACCATATCGCAACCCTTCATCGCCGCCGTGATGACGGATCTGTTGGCGGTCGAGCCAGGCCACAAGGTCCTCGAGATCGGCACCGGGCTCGGCTTTCACGCCGCCGTCTTGGCCGAGTTGGGGGCCACGGTCTATACGGTCGAGATCATCCCCGACCTCGCCGAGGAGGCGAAACGACGGCTCACCGACGCCGGCTATCGCGACATCCGGTTCAAATGCGGTGACGGCAATTTCGGCTGGCCCGAGGCGGGCGGGTTCGACCGCATTCTGCTTACCGCCGCCACGGCTATGCTCCCGCCGATGCTGCTGGGTCAGCTCAATCCGAGGGGCCGTATGGTGCTCCCCTGCGGTATCGAGGGCGACCAGAAACTGCTGCTGGTCGAAAAATCGGAGACCGGTGACCTTGCCCTGGAGGAGAGCGTTACCGGAACCTTCGCCTGGCTTGACGGCGACTTGACGGCGGAGCACGCTCGCTGACGCAGGCTGCCCGGCCCACCGAAGGCGCATGGATCGTTTACGGACGGATTGGTAAACGCATGGGATTGACGAGCCGGGCAAGGAGCGCATCATTGTTCTCATGGTGAAACGCCAGGCATATCGACTGATCGCCGCGGCGGGGCTGGCCGCCGCCCTGATGACCGGCGTGGTCGCGTCCGCGGCGGAAGAAACGCCCGGCAATGCGGTCGCGAATACGCCGCAGCCCTTTTTTACACCCCGCGACCCGTCGCAGATGAAGGCGCTGCGCTGGCTGAGCCAGGAACCCGTCACCCTTATGGACATGGGAATTCTCCGGCTGCGCGACGAGATGGCGATCGCCGTCGACCGGCTTGCCGACGAGGCGATCGGATTGGAACCGCCCGTGACCGGTTCCTATTACAATTGGCGCGGACGGCAGATCGTCGCCTACGCGATCTTCGCGGAGCCTTTCGACGACCGAACGCCGGAGCGATGCGCCCATGTCTTCGAAAGACTGGTCGCAACCCTTACCCACAAAGCCCCCCAAGGCCCCGGTCAGGCAAGCTGGTTCCTGGAAAACCTCTTTACCCACACGGGGCCGCGCGGCTTTCGCCCCCATGAATTGGGCGACCGGCTCGTCGAACTCGTCTCGCTCGAAGTGTCGCTCGCCGGGACGAGGTCCGACCGCCGGGCCGGCGATCACAAAAGGCTCCGCTGCGAAGGCCGGCTCGACGCCCCACCCGAAGGCCTCAAGAATCGGCTCTCCGGAACCTTCTGATCAACACACCCGCTCTTCGGTGTACGCGGATCTAGGATCGCCCTGCGACATGGCCGGGGCTGTTACGGGGCCGGGGCTGTTACGGGGCCGGCGCGACGGGGCAGGGGTGACGGGTCGGGGATCGGTCCCGCGTCCCCTTACTTCATATTCTCGATCGCCTTCACCCCCAGGGTGCGCAGGACGGTTCGCGACATCTCCTCCAGCGGAATCCCGCGATAGGCATAGCCGTCGGCCCGGAGCTTCTTGGCGCGGGCCACCGATTCCGTCGACCCGTCCGGTCCGGTCAGGATCACTTTGACGGGCAGCCGCTGGCGCCGGATCATCTGCAGAACCTCTTCGGAGCCCATGGTCGGAAGACCCCGGTCCGCGAAAACAATATCGACATGCGTCTGGCGGCAGCGCAGCAGAGCCTCGGCCCCGTCGACCTCCTCCGTCACGATGAGGTTGAGATCGAGTTTCCGAAGCTCCTCCCGCATTTCCTCGCGCCATCTCGGATCCGGCGTGGCCAGCAGGACCGAATAGGTTTCCCGCCAGATTTTCCAATTCCGGATCGCCGTCAGAATGGCATTGCGGTGGATCGGCTTGGTCAGGGCGAGGTTCGCGAGATCGTTATGGCTATCCGCCGTCCCCTCGTCGGCACACAGCAGCACCAGGAACGATTTCTTGCGATAGAAATGGGTCCGGTCGATGGCGTTACCCTTGGCGAGGCCGGGCATCTCGACATCGACGAAGGCCAGTTCGACATCCCGTTCGTTCAGGATGTCGATGGCCTCGACCCCGTTGACCGCCTCGATGATCTCGGCATGGTCGCCATGTCCCGTCACCGCATCCCGCAAGAAATCGCGGATCTGACGGCTCGCATCCGCGATCAGTACCCTCGTCGTCGACGACACCGTGACCTATTCCCCCGATTTCGAAAGACCGAGCCCCTACTATAGCGCTCGATTCGTTAGGCAAAAGCCTTGCGGCCCAGCGTCTGCTATCCGAGGCTGATTTTCGGTGCTTTCCGTTTCGAGACGGTCAAGCCGTCCCGCACCGTCTCGGCAATGGCGAGATAGGCCTGGGCGTAGGGGCCGTCCGGTTCCGACGCCGTGATCGGCGCGCCGCCATCGGACGTTTCACGGATCTTGAGATCAAGCGGAATCTCGCCGAGGAACGGCGCACCGAGGCGTTCCGCCTCCTTGCGGGCGCCGCCATGAGCGAAAATCTCCGCCCGATAGCCGCAGCTCGGACAGATATGATAGCTCATGTTCTCGATGAGGCCGATCACCGGGACGCTGACCTTCTCGAACATGGCGATCCCCTTGCGGGCGTCGATCAGGGCGATGTCCTGAGGCGTCGAGACGATCACGGCCCCGGCGAGCGGCACGCGCTGAGAAATGGTCAGCTGGGTATCCCCGGTGCCCGGCGGCATGTCGATAACCAGCACATCCAGTTTGCCCCAGTTCACGTCACGCAGCAGTTGCTCCAACGCGCCCATCACCATCGGCCCGCGCCAGATGGTCGCCGCGTCCTCCGGGACGAGAAACCCGATCGACATGGCCTTCAGACCATAGGCTTCCATGGGTTCGATGGTCTTCCCGCCGTCATTCGACTGGGGTTTGCCGCTCAACCCGAGCAGTCTCGGGATCGAGGGGCCGAAAATATCGGCGTCGAACAAACCGACCGTGAGGCCAAGCCGTTGAAGGGCTACCGCGAGGTTGACCGAGGTCGTCGATTTACCGACCCCGCCCTTACCGGACGCGACGGCGATAACATGCGTGACCTCGGGCAACAGGGGTTGTTTCTTGCCCGCGTCCCCCGCGGGCCGGGGTCCCGGCCCCGGCGGCGGGGCGGCGCGCCCCTTGGTTCGCGTGGTCGGCGCCGCCCCGGCATAACCGGCCTGGCGCTCGGCGGTCAGGATCACCGTGGCCTGATCCACACCGTCGAGACCGGACACGGCGGTCTCCGCCTGCTGACGCATATCCTCCAGCGCCTTCCCGCCGGACGGGTCGACCTGAACGACCACATTGGCCTTGCCGCCGTCGATGGCGACGGATTTGACCAGCCCCGCGGCCACCAGGCTCTTTCCGGAAACGGGATCGAGAATGCCGGTCAGGGCGTCGAGGATGACTGCTTCGCTCAAGCGGGACATGGGGGACCTTTCCAACTTCGGATCCAACTTCGGATCCAACTTCGGGTGTCGGCGACCGGGCCGACGGAGGCTAACGGGGAATGACGGCGCGCTCGCCATCGCGAAAGCGTCGCTCGGCATCTCCTTTGATCTCTAGCCATTTCGCCTCGACCGCCTCGAAATCAAGGACATTGAAGTAGCGCATCATCTCTTCGGCCTCCAAAAGCGAGCGAATCTTGTCGCGGGCCAGCCAGTCGTCGAACCGCCAGGGCGTCGGCGTCACGTCCAACCGGTCGGTCAATTCGCACATGGCGGCACGCAGAGGCCTCTCCTCGACGAGAACCGTCACCTCCGCCAACCGATAGTCGACCCCCTCGTAGAATTGGATGCGCTCGAGATCCGTCGCGGTGGGACCGACCATCGCCACGCCCTCGGTCCGGTGATCGGGATCGGGCAGACAAACGGGGAAAAACTCGTCGGCGGCAGCGACGGTCTTGTAGCCGGGCAACAATGCCGGCCGAAGCGCGCCGACGGTGACCGGCCGATTCAAAACGAGCGAAAGAAGGTCGTGGTCAGCCAACGTACCGTAGAAAAATACAGCTTCAGAATAAATATTAATCATGTCGTTCTCTATTAACGTGTATTGAACTGATCGATGCGCCGCAATGAACAAAAAAAGTAAACGTCAACCCCTCTCTCCCCTGGCATACCCCATCGATTTATGAGCGTAATACACGCGCTTGCTCACGGGGAATAGGGCAAACGACGACCACCCGGGGACAGGTGGAGGAGAGAGATGGACGGGCAAAACCGCGTCGGCGAAGGACCTCTTGCGTTCGTCGCCCCAGTGCATCGCGGCGTCTTCCGGACGCCGGAACGACCGGACGATGTGTCCGTGTTCGATCTTCCCTTTTCAATTCTTTCGGATGCGCCCGAAACCGCATTCGCCCGTTTCATTGGCCGCGCCCGCGATAGCGGCGGCGATGTCGTGGACGTGCTCAACGCGGCCTATGCGGAAGGCGTGGCCGAGCGCCTCACCCTGGTGCATCGGAGCATTCCGGACGACTGTTTCCGGGTTGTCTCTCAAGGTGACGGTCTGCGCATCCGCAATGGCCGCGCGGCCGATGTCGGCCAAAAAGTCATCGGTGGCGTCGATCCGATCCTGGGGAAGTTCTTCGAGATGTCCTACCGGCGGATCACCGACGAAGGCACGATGGCCTTTCAGTTCGTGAACCTTTATGCCCGGGACCGCTTCAGCTTCACCGGCTTCCGGAACCTCAGATACCGCCGGTTCATGATCCCGATCCGGGAGAACCGTGGCACCCATATCGTCGGCGCCGTCTCGGTCTCGGAGCCGGTCCCGATCTGAAAGCCGTGGCGTAGAAGCCTGCCCGGTCCGGCGGATCGCCGGACCGGAACCGATCAATCGGGTCCTACCAGGTGCCCGTGTTTCCCATGGACGCCCAGGGCTCGGCGGGATCTTTCGCATCGCCGCGCTGCAGAAGTTCAATGGAGATCCCGTCGGGGGATTTGATGAAGGCCATATAACCGTCCCGCGGCGGGCGGTTGATCGTCACGCCATTGTCCATCAGGGACTGGCATTTGGCATAGATGTCCTCGACGCGGAAGGCGAGATGACCGAAATTGCGGCCGCCTTTGTACTCCTCCGGATCCCAGTTGTAGGTCAACTCCAGAAGCGGGGCCTTTGACGTCTCGGCGGTGGACTTGTCCTCGGGCGCGGCGAGGAAGATGTTGGTGAAGCGGCCCTTTTCGCTGTCATAGCGATGGGTCTCCACCAGACCCAGCTTGTTGCAATAGAAGTCGAGTGATTCGTCGATGTCCGAGATACGGACCATGGTGTGGAGATACTGCATGGCTGCCCCTTGATGGTTTGGCATTTAAAAAACGATCACGGCCGGCTCCCGCCAAGGCGCCGTCCGGCTCGTTCGACACCGATATAGGCCGGCAGGGTGAGGCTTGGCCACCATACCGGGCGGGAAAAGAGATTTTCGCACCTGGATCGGGCGCGCGACACCTTTCCCTTCGATTTTTCCCGCATTATTTCAAGTGTGATTAACAAACGGTTAATCCGACCCGGTCATGATACGCGGAGGCTGGTTATCCCAGTACTGAAGACTTAAGGGCAAGAATGGATAGACAGAATAGAAAGTCGGCGAGCCGGCCGCGCGTCCGGCTATCCTCATCGGAAATTCTGATCTCGGCGGCCGTCGGTCTCTGCCTGGTCTTGCTGACCTATCTTTATGTCGATAACCGCCGCGAGGATACCGAAGCGCATTTGCTGTCGGATGCGGAATCCGAGTTGCGTTATTTCACCGCCAAGCTCGAAACCCATGCGAACGCGCGGCTGGATGTGGCCCGGCGCATGCGGGCGGCCTGGCTCATGGGGTTCGTCGACGACGAGGAGAGCTATAGCCGGGTCGCCGGGGCCGAGATATCCCTATTCGACGATCTACAGGCGATCAACTGGGTCAATCCGCAGGGAGTTATAACCTGGGTCAACCCGTTGAAAGGAAACGAGGCCGCCCTGGGACTGAACGTCCTTTCGGTTGATGCGCCCAGCCGCGCCCTTGAAATGGCGCGAGCCGAGGGCAGAGCGATCATGACCCCCCCGATCCAACTGGCCCAGGGCGGCGTCGGGACCGTGGTCTATCTGCCCGTGATGCCGGACAGCGGGGAACTCGGCTTCATCAACATCGCGTTCCGCTATAAGTCGCTGGTCGGCGGTGGGCTGACCGATGCCGGGCGTGGGGACGGTCTGCGGATCCTGGTGGACGATGGAACCGAGCGGGTTTTCGAAAGCCGAGAACCCCTCGACTCGTCCTTCGTCGCGGTTTCCGACACGATCGCGATCGCCAACCGCATGTGGCGGGTCACCCTGGAACTGCGCGAACCCGAGTTTCACATCGAATCGCTTCGCCAGAGCACCCTGTTTTTCATCGCCGGCAGTTTTGTATCGATCCTGATCGGATGTCTGGTCGCCGCCGTGTTGTTCAGCATACGATCGTTGCGCGTCAGCGAACTCCGTCTCGCCGACTTCGCCGATGCGAGTTCCGATTGGTTCTGGGAGACCGATCCGGAAGGTCGGTTCACCTATTTCTCCAACCGGTTTTACGAACTGACCGGGGTCGACCGACAGGACATCATCGGTCGCGAGATCTCCGACATCGACAACCTGGCCCTCACAGGGCCGTCATCCGCCCGCCTGGCGGAGAGCATGGAATGCCGGGAGGGCTTCAAGAATGTGGAATGGCAACGCCTGAAACCCGACGGCGATACCATTCGCCTCGCCCTGAGCGGCGTTCCGGCCTATGCCGATGACAGTCTCTTCCTGGGCTATCGCGGCGTCGGCAGCGACGTGACCGAGCGATGGCGTTTCGAACAGCGGCTCGCGACCGCGTTGCAGGACGCGGAGGAGGCGAACCATGCGAAATCCCGCTTCCTCGCGACCCTGAGCCATGAGTTGCGTACCCCGATGAACGCGATCCTCGGTTTCAGCGAATTCATGCGTGCCGGCCTGTTCGGCCCGATCAACGAGCGCTATCGCAACTACGCCAACGACATTCACTCCAGCGGTCAGCATCTGCTCGCCCTGATCGACGACCTCTTGAGCTATTCGACCATGGAAGCCGGCGAGCGGCGTTTCGTGCCGGAACGGATCGACGTCGGCACGGAAATCCGGGAGACCGCCAAAAACGTCAACGCGATGGCGGCGGAAAAGGCGCTCGATCTGACGATCGATCTGCCTGACACCCCTCTCGTGATCGAGGCGGACGCGCGGTCGGTGACGCAGATCGTCATGAACGTGCTGACCAACGCCGTGAAATTCACCGACGCCGGCGGCAAGGTGACCGTCAAGGTGGCGCCCACCGATGACGGCGTCGAGATCGCCACGACCGATACCGGGATCGGCATCGCCGAGAATCAGATCGAAAAGGTGCTGGAGCCCTTCGCCCAGGCGTCCGGCAACCCGACTCTGAGCAAGGAAGGGACCGGCCTCGGCCTCGCCATCGTCAAAGGCCTGGTGGAGGCCCATCGCGGCCGGCTCCATATCGAAAGCGCGCCCGGCAAGGGGACGAAGGTGACGGTCTGGCTCCCGGCGGTCTTCGCCGGGTCCGAATCCCTCGACGCGGCCTCTTAAAACTCCGCGGCACAACCCCCACCCTATATTGGGGCCATGACCCTAAGTCCTCGGCACCGCATGGCCGCGGGCCGACCGCTATTGAAAGGATGCCGCGATGGCTCTCGATGCTCCCGATATGACCGGCGATACGACCGGCGATACGACCGGCGATACGACCGGCGAAACGCTGACCCTTTTGCGGACTCGGCGTTCCGTGACCGCGAAAAACCTCACCGAGCCGGGTCCGTCGGAGGATCAACTGACCGCCATCATCGAGGCCGGGTTGCGGGTTCCCGATCATGGCAAGCTGGGTCCCTGGCGGGTGCTGATCTTCGACAAGGCGGGCCAGACCGCCCTCGGGGATCTGTTCGCGGAGCTTTTCGCCGAGGCCTATCCCGATGCCAAGGACGTCCAGGTCGAGTTCGAGCGAAAGCGGCCCCAGCGCGCCCCGGCCCTGTTGGCCGTGGTCTCGACGCCGGTCGACAACGGCAAAATCCCGCGTATCGAACAGACCTTGTCGGCCGGGGCGGTCTGCCAGAACCTGTTGACCGCCGCCCATGCCTCGGGCTTCGCGGCCCAGTGGCTGACAGAGTGGCCGGCCTATAACGGCACGGTTCGCCGTGCGTTGGGCTTCGGCGACGACGCGGAAATCGCTGGCTTCATCTATATCGGGACGCCTGTCGAACCGCCGACCGAGCGCACCCGTCCGGCCTATGACGATGTGGTCAGCCGCTGGCAAGGACCGTTAACGCAGCATTAATTCGGGCCTCAAAGTCAAAAAACCCTTCATTGACAATCGGCTGTTATTCTTGCGGGAACGGGGCTACCCCATGGCTCTCGTTTCCCAAGGAGCCGTTTATGTTTCAGGAGTTCGCGGTCGACACATTAATCATGTGGGCCGCCATCATGATGGGCGCCGGAATCCTCGGTGGTCTGATCGCCGGCCTGCTCGGGGTCGGCGGCGGAATTGTCGTCGTTCCCGTTCTCTACAATCTCATGGCCGCCGCCGGTGTCGACGACTCGGTCCGCATCCTGCTCGCCGTCTCGACCTCGATGGCGGCCATCGTGCCCACCGCCTTCTTCTCCGCCAGGAGCCATCACAAAAGGGGGGCCGTCGATTTTGGACTGTTGAAGGTCTGGGCTCCGACCATCCTGGTGGGCACGGTCGCCGGATCCTATTTCGCGACCCAGGTCAACAGCGCGGTCTTGACCATCGTCTTCGCCGTGGTCGCCCTGCTGGTCGCCGCGGACATGATCCTGCGGCCGAGCGGCAACGCCGTTTTCAAAGGCTTCCTAAACGGCTTCGTCAAAGGCGTGGTCGGCTTCTTCGTCGGCGGCTTCTCGGCGATGATGGGTATTGGCGGCGGCACCCTGTCGGTGCCGATCCTCAGCGCCGTCGGATTCCCGACCCATCGGGCCGTCGGGACGGCGGCCGCCATCGGCCTGATCGTCAGCATTCCGGCGACGGCCGTCTATCTCTCCCAAGGATGGGATAACGAGGCATTGCCGCCGCTGACCTTCGGCTTCGTCAATTTGCTGGGGCTCGCCTTCGTCGCCCCGATGTCCGCGTTGATGGCGCCCCGGGGCGCGGCACTGGCCCACTCGATCAGCGGCAAGACCCTGCGGCTGCTGTTCGGGCTGTTCCTGCTCGTCACCGCCGGGCGGATGTTCTACGACCTGCTGGGCTGACCCAGCAGGTCGCAATCACGGACCTCAATAGCCAAACGCCAGGCCATCCTTGCGCGGGTCGGTGCCGCCGATCAGGACACCGCGCTGGCGGTCGATCCAGATCGCCTGGCTGCCGCCGATCGGCCCCTTCGCCGGTGCGATCGCCTGGCCGCGGGCCTCGAGCTTGGCCCGGACCTGGTCGTAGACGGCGGTTTCGACCTCGAGGACCTCGCCATCGGCGAAGCTGCGGGGGGCCTCCATGGCCTCCTGCGGGTCCATCCCCATGTCGAACATCCGGCTGAGGTGATGGGCCTGGCCGGTCGCCTGATAATGGCCGCCCATGACCCCGAACGGCATCACCACGTCACCGTCCTTCATCACCATGCCCGGGATGATCGTGTGCATCGGCCGCTTGCCACCGGCGAGGATGTTCGGATGCCCGTCCTCGAGCACGAAGCTGGCCGCCCGGCTGTGCAGCAGAACCCCGCTCCGGTCGGTCATCAGGCCGCTGCCGAAACTGTGGAAGATCGAGTTGATGAAGGAGATGGCGTTGCCGTCCTCATCCACGACGCACAGATAGATCGTGTCGCGATGTTTGGGCAGGTCGATCGGCCGCTGCGGCAGGGCGCGGTCGGGGGCGATCTTCGCCGCGCAGGCCTGGGCGTATTCCGCCGACAGCAGGGCGTCGACACCGACCTCGGCATGGGCCGGGTCGGCGACATATCTGTCGCGGGTCGCGTAGCCGAGCTTGGTCGCCTCGGCGAGATAATGGATGCGCTCGTCCTCTTCCAGATCGGCGAAGCTTTTTCCCAGCGCCGTCAGGATATTCATAATCAAAAGCGCGTTCACGCCCTGACCGTTCGGCGGCAGTTCCAGCACCGTGTGGCCGCGATAGTCGGTCGAGATCGGCGTGACGTATTCGGCCCGCTGGGCGTCAAAATCGTCGAGGGTGTGAACCCCGCCCTTGTCCTTGAGATAGGCACAGATCTCTTCGGCGACGGGACCGGCGTAGAAACCGTCCCGGCCTTCCTTGGCGATCCGCTCCAGCGTCGCGCCGAGAGCCGGTTGGGCGTGCTTGTCGCCCGCGCCCGGCGTCGTGCCCGCCCCGGTGAGGAAGGCTTTCGCCGCATTGTCCTGCTTGGCGAGGAACTCGGCGTTGATCGACCAGTCATAGGCGACGCGCGGCGTGATGCGATAGCCGTTCTTGGCGAAACCAATGGCCGGGGCCAGCACCTGCGCCCACTCGAGCTTGCCGTGATCGCCATGGATCTTGGCCCAGGCATCGACCGCGCCCGGAATGCTGACCGAGAACGGGCTTTCCCGCGGGATCTCGGCGTGACCCTGGTCGCGCAGAGCCGCCGGATCGGAGGCCGCCGGCGCCCGGCCCGACCCGTTGAGCGCGATCGGGTCCTTGCCGTTCGGCTTGTAGATCAGGAAGCAATCGCCGCCGATCCCGGTCATATGCGATTCCACAACGCTCTGGACGGCGACCGCGGCGATCGCGGCGTCGACGGCGTTGCCCCCGGCGCGCAGCATGTCGAGCGCGGTCTGGGTGGCAAGCGGATGGGAGGTGGCGACCATGGCCCGGTCGGCATAGGCGGCCGACCGCCCCGGCTGTTGAAAATCACGCATTCTTCGGCGTCCCTTGAAACGAAAATCCGAACTTGTTTGCGCGCGCCCCGGCGGCAGGTCAAGGCCGGAACGTCCTTAATCCGGCAAAGCTGTGTTGCGGCCTACCGCGATGCGGAAAGGGTTTTTCCGTCATGGGTCAGCACCGGCCCGTAGAGGTCCGGACGCCGGTCTCGGAAGAAGCCCCAGGACGCCCGGGCCATACGCAAGGCCGCGAGATCGAGGGAAGCGGTGACCACCGCCTCATCGTCCCGGCCGGCCTCGGCCAGCTTCGCACCGGTGCCGTCGGCGATGAAGGAATGCCCATAGAAGGTCATCTCCGCCGCCGCGTGCTGCTCGGTGCCGATCCGGTTCGAGGCGATGAGCCCGACCATGTTGGCGGCCGCATGGCCCTGCATGGTGCGCTGCCAATGGTCCTTGGAGTCCAAGCCCGGATCCTGCGGCTCGTTGCCGATCGCCGTCGGATAGAGCAACAGATCCGCGCCCTGCACCGCCATGGCCCGCGCGCATTCGGGATACCATTGGTCCCAGCAGATCGCGACGCCGATCCGGCCGGCGGCCGTGTCCCAGACCTTGAAGCCGGTATCGCCGGGTGTGAAATAGAACTTCTCCTGATAGCCCGGGCCGTCCGGGATATGGCTCTTGCGGTAGTGGCCGAGCGCGGTGCCGTCGGCGTCGACGATCACGATGGAATTATAGTAGGCGTTGTTCGCCCGCTCGAAGACGCTCACCGGCAGAACCACGCCCAATTCCTTGGCCAGGGCCTGCATGCGCATAACCGCCGGATGCCCGTCGAGCGGCTTCGCCAGGGTGAAATACTCTTGCTTCTGGTCTGGGCAAAAGTAGGGGGTCTCGAACAGTTCCTGCAGCAGGATCAGCGTCGCGCCCTCGGCGGCGGCGCGGCGGACCAGCGCCTCGGCCTTGGCCATGTTCTCCTCCCAATCCCAGCCACAGGTCATCTGGGTGGCGGCGACGGTGATGGTCTGAGACTGGGGGGCCTGAGACTGGGGGGCCTGAGACTGGGGGGCCTGAGACTGGGGGGCCTGAGACTGGGGGGCCTGAGACTGGGGGGAGGGCATCGCGACATCTCCGGGAGGGATCGGACTTGCTCTTCATCGTCCGGTGGCAAAGGATGCTTCCGACATCGACAAGAGGGGACCGCATAATGGGCCATCCGGCGTTAATTGGAACGGTTTTCGAGAAGCTGACGGCGGACGTTATCCGAGCCGATCCCTTTCCCCATGCGGTGATCGAGAACGCCCTGCCGCCTGAGCGCTATGCCGCCCTGGCCGCCGCCAAGCCCGAGGTGAAGACCGCCGGCCCGAACCGGCGCTCCGCCCTGCCGGGCTGGCTCCTGGCGACCATGGACTTCGTCGACCCGATCTGGGCCGACTTCGCGCGGGCGCATCTGACGCCACGGGTCGTGGCGGGCCTGGCGGACGTGTTCGGCCCCGATTGGCGCCCACCGCTGCCGGACGCTCCCGATCTCCTGGGCATGAAGCCCGGCTGGGTCGGAGGGGAGGTTGCCCCGGTCAAAACCGGCCTGCCCGCCACCCAGGACGAGGCCGACCTCTTCCTCGACTGCCGGCTGGAGACCATCGGCGCGTCGCCCAACGGCCCGGGAAGCCACCGCCGCCAACATCTCGACCTGGCCTGCCGGTACTTCTCCGCCCTGTTCTATCTGCGGGATCCGGAGGACGACACCAAGGGCGGCGGCCTCACCCTGTTCCGCTGGGCGGGCGATGCCCCGGCGGGAGCCTTCGAGGCCTTCGAGGTGGACGCGGACCGGGTCGAGCCGGCGGTGACCGTCCCCTATGCCGCCAACAGCTTGGTCGTTTTCCCCAACGGGCCCACGGCGCTCCACGGCGCGGAGGAACGGGCGGCGACCCGCTTCCAACGTCACTATGTCTTCATCACCGCCGAGGGGTCGGCGGATCTTTGGTAAGCAGGGGGGCGACCGCCGATTGGGTCAGGCGACCGCCTCGGCTTCGATCTCGACCACAAAGTCGGGCGACGCCAGGCCGGAGACGATCAGCAGCGTCGAGGCGCAGAGATGGCCCTCCATGACCTCGTCCCGAACCTCGCGATAGAGGCCCACGGCCGACGGATCGGTCAGGAAGACGGTGATCTTGACGAGGTCGGTCTTCCGCATCTCCGCCGCCTTCAGAACCGCGAAGAGATTCTCGAAAGACCGCCGCATCTGCGCTTCCATACCGGCTTCCACGGTTCCGTCGGCGCGGACCCCGATCTGACCCGAAATCACCAGGCGCCGGGACGGCAACGCGTGAACGATCCCGGCCGCGTATTTCGAGGCCGGCACCGCCGCATCCACCGGCGTGATCACATGAAGACTCATCGCTCGTACCCTCTCCGATTGACGGTCGCCGAAAGCCGGCGACGGACACCGAGGATCATAGAGATCCGGTCAATTCGGCGAAAGCACACACCGGAGCATGTGGAAACGATGAAGCTGAATACCCAAGCTCGCAAAACGCCGAAAAATCGGCATTCGGGCCGTACGATTCTGGTTGCGTCGATTTCCACAACCCCCAATATGACCTGTACGAATGGTTAGGACTTAGGAAAGCCGGACGTCAAGAAACCGGCCCATCAGATCGGAGATCGTGACATGGACAGTTTTTTGGCGGTAGAGAACTTTTCGGCCTTGGCCCACAACCACCGTCTCTCGGTGGTCCGTATCCTCACCAAGAAGGGGCCGCAGGGCCTGTCCGCGGGCGACATTTCCCGTGAGCTCGGAATCGCCCCGTCGACCCTGTCCGCGCATCTAAGCCAATTGGAGCATGCCGGACTGCTCACGTCCCGTCGTCAGCATCGCAATGTTTTCTATGCGATCGACCGTACCGGGCTGAGCCGGTTGGCGTCATTCCTGAATGATCTGGACGGCCCCGTGGCGAAGGTTTTCGGAAAATCCTCCCACTTTGAGTCTCCTACTAAAGCGGTTGGGTAATCGTGGATCGCAAACCTATCCTTAGGGATAGGTTTGCGACTCCTGCATTGCGGACACGTCCACAAGATTCCTGCCGAATACACGCAAAAAAAACATGGATATCGCCCGAACGCTATTCAAACCGGTCGCCGTTCCGCGTCTTCCTTTCGGAAAACCGTTGAACGGATAGACTGAGGCTGGCGTCCATTGACTGCCGTTTCGGTCAAGCGGCTGATCTCCGCCTCCCGGTCTTCGACCGGGAACGTGCGAAACCATCCTCCCTTCTTGAAGACGGAAATACCCGAAATCCCGTAAAATAGTTACGGTTATTGAAGCTCTCTTCCGGCGACCCTTGAAGCACGTCAAGACCCGCCTCGACGCCCCAGTGATCGTCGATTCGAAAACTCGGTCCGACGCTGTTCGGGAAAACCGCTTCCGGTTTTTCGGATCGCGAAAACCGTCTGGACAAGGTCCGGCATCCGACCCCGAACCGACGGGTGTTGTCCAAGGGCGTTGTCCAAGGGCGGTGTCCAAGGGCGGTGTCTAATCCGGCGCTGACCGCCGCTCCGCCCGGCGGGAGATCAGGACCGCCGTCACCACCGCGACGGCGACCACCACGATGATGATCGTCGCAAGCGCGTTGATGTCCGGACTGACCCCGAGCCTGACCTTCGAGAACACGACCATGGGCAGGGTCGTCGCCCCCGGTCCGGTCACGAAGCTGGCGATCACCAAATCGTCGAGCGACAGGGTGAAGGCGAGGAGCCAACCGGAAACAATGGCCGGGGCCAACATCGGGACGGTGATGAGCCAGAAGGTCTTCACCGGTGGACAACCGAGGTCCTGCGCCGCCTCCTCCATCGACTGGTCCATTCCGGCGAGCCGCGACTGCACGATCACGGCGACATAGGACAGGGTCAGCGTGATATGGGCGATGGTGATCGTGTCGGCGCCCCGGCTCGCCGGCCATCCGATGGCCCCCGCCAGGGAGACGAACAGTAACAGCAATGACAGCCCGATGATCACATCCGGCATCACCAGTGGGGCCGCCACCAGCCCACTGAACAGGCTACGCCCGCGGAAGCGCCCGAACCGGGCCAGGACAAGGCCGGCGAGCGTGCCGAGAAAGGCCGCCCCGGTGGCGCTGACGGCCGCGACCTTGATCGACAGAAAGGCCGCGTCGAGGACCTGCTCGTTGCGAAACAGCTCGCCGTACCATTTCAGCGACCAGCCGCCCCAGACCGCCACCAGCTTCGATTCGTTGAAGCTGTAGATCACCAGCACGATGATCGGCACATAGAGAAAGGCGAAGCCGAACCCGATGGCGAGCAGAACCGGGAAGCTGAGCCGGGACATCAGCGGTTCTCCCGCTGCTGAGCGGCCTGAAAGATCACGATGGGGACCACCAGCAGGGCCAGGAGCACGATGGCGATGGTCGAGGCCAGCGTCCAATCCCGGTTGGAGAAGAACTCGTCCCAGAGAATACGACCGGCCATGAGGGTGTCGGGACCGCCGAGCAGGGCCGGAATAACGAACTCGCCCATCGCCGGGATGAAGACCAGCATCGACCCGGCGACGATCCCCGGCAGGCTCAGCGGCACGGTGATCTTCCAGAACGCCTTGGTGGCCGAACAGCCGAGATCCTGTGCCGCCTCCACCAGCGACCAATCAAGCCGCTCCAGGGTCGCGTACAACGGTAGGATCATGAAGGGCAGATAGGTGTAGACGATCCCGACCTGGACCGAGAACTGGGTCTGCATCATCCGGATCGGGTCGGCGATCAGCCCGATGTCCTGCAGGACCGTGTTGATCAGCCCCGTATCGTTCAGAAGCCCGATCCAGGCATAGACCCGGAGCAGGAAGGAGGTCCAGAACGGCAGGACCACCAGCAGCAATAGGACGAGCCGCCATTTGGCGTCGGCCCGGGCGATGCCATAGGCCATCGGGAACCCGATCAGCAGGCAGAACAGGGTGGAACTCGCCGCCACTTCCAGCGAGCCGAGAAAGGCCAGCCGGTAGATCTCGTCGGTTAGCACCAGGTCGTAGTTGAAGAACGAGCCCTGATAGCTGCCGTCGGCGCCGAACAGCGGCGAATAGGGCGGCTGAGCGATCAACGGCTCCGACAGGGATATCCGGAAGACGATCGCGAAGGGGGCGAGAAAGAAGAGCAACAGCCAGGCGTAGGGGATGGCGGTGACCGCCCCCTTGCCCGCCCCTCCCGTAAGGGGCCGCCTCCGCCCGGCCATCAGCCGGCGACCAGGAGCGCGTTGTCGGGCCGGAAGGCGACCTCGACGGCGCTGTCCCAATCGACGGACCGCCGTGCGCCCCGGATCGTGTTGGTCCGGGTGACCTCGACGATCAGACCGCTTTCAAGCCGCACCCGGTAGAGGGTCACATCCCCGAGATAGGCCAGATCCTCGACCACGCCGGCGGCCCGGTTGGCCGAGGCATCCGCTTCGACCGGGCCCACTTCGACCGGGCCCACTTCGATCGAGTTAGGGGTGACGCCTTTCTGGGAAATAGTGATCTTCTCGGGCCGGACCGCGACAAAGGCCCGGTCCCCGGGGCGGTGACCCGCCCGGTTGTCGGACACCTGGACCGGCCGACCCCACTCGGGCGTCTCCAAAGTGACCACGTCGCCGTCGACCGCGGTCACCGTCCCCTCGATCAGGGTGATATTGCCGAGGAAATCGGCGACGAAGCGGTTGGCGGGGAATTCGTAGATATCGCTGGGCGTGCCGATCTGCTGGATCAGCCCCTCGTGCATCACCGCGATCCGGGTGGAGAGCACCATGGCCTCCTCCTGGTCGTGGGTAACCACCACCATGGTCACCCCGGTTTCGTCCTGGAGTTTCATCAGTTCGAACTGCGCCTGCTCGCGCAGCCGTTTATCCAGGGCGCCCAAGGGTTCGTCCAACAGCAGGACCTTCGGCCGTTTGACGATGGCCCGGGCGAGCGCCACACGCTGCCGCTGGCCACCGGAAAGCTGATGGGGCTTGCGTTTCCGCTGTGCCTCCAACTCCACCAGGGACAGCACCTGGCCGACCCGGTCGGCGATCTCCGCCTTGGGCACACCGTCCTGCTTCAGACCGAAGGCGATGTTCTGCTCCACGGTCAAATGCGGGAACAGGGCATAGGACTGGAACATCATGTTGCAGGGCCGCCGGTATGGCGGGATGCCGGCCATGTCCTCCCCGTCGACCAGGATGCGGCCCTCCGTCGGCTCCTCGAAGCCGGCCAGCATCCTGAGCAAGGTGGTCTTGCCGCAGCCGGACCCGCCCAACAGCGAGAAGAGCTCCCCCTTATAGACGGCGAGATCGACGCCCTTCACCGCCTGGACGTCGTCGAAGCTCTTGGCGACGCCCTGGAACTCGATGAAGGGCTTGGCGGACGGGTCCTCCCACGGCCGGTCGGTGAAATCGCTCCCGGCCTCAAGCGCGGCGGCCATGACGTGCCCCCCGACCTCGGCGGCTCTACAGGCCCGCCTTGATCTTGGTCCACATGCGCGTCCGCGTCCGGGTCAGCCTGGCGGAGTCCGCCTTGTCCGGGAACAGGTTGGCCAGCGTGGCCTCGTCCGGGAAGATCGATGGGTTCTCGAAGACATCCTTGTCGACCAGCGGCCAGGACGCCTCGTTGGCGTTGGCATACCAGACATAGTTGGTGATGTCGGCGGCCACCTGGGGCTGCAGCATGAAATCGATCAGGGCATGGGCGCCGGCGGCGTTCGGCGCGTCGGCCGGGACCGCCATCAGGTCGAACCAGAGGACCGTGCCCTCCTTCGGGATGTAGTAGTCGATCTCGACACCCTGTTCGGCCTCCTCGGCGCGGGCCTGGGCGATGAAGACGTCACCGGACCAGCCGACCGACAGGCATACCTCGCCGTTCGCCAGGTCGTTGATGTATTGCGAGGAGTGGAAATACCGGACATGCGGGCGAACGCTCTCGAGCAGGGCCTGGGCCTCGTCATGGGCCGCCTTGTCGTCGGTGTCCGGGTCGTGGCCGAGATATTTCAGCGCCGCCTCGATCACCTCGGAGGGCGCGTCCAGGATGGTCACGCCGCAATCGGCGAATTTGGACACGACCTCGGGCTTGAACACCATGTCCCAGCTGCCGATCGGCGCGTCGGCCATCCGCTCGTTGATCAGTTTGGCGTTATAGCCGATCCCGGTGGTGCCCCAGGCATAGGGCACGGCGTATTTGTTGCCCGGATCGTGGGCCGCCACCTTGGCCAGGATCTCCGCCGAGAGGTTGCCATAGTTGGAGAGCTTCGACTTGTCGATCTCCTGGAACACACCGGCCTGGATCTGGCGCTCCAGGAAGGACCCCGAGGGCACGACGATGTCGTAGCCGGTGCCCCCGGCCAGCAGCTTCGCCTCCAGCACCTCGTTCGAGTCGAAGACGTCGTAATTGACCTTCATCCCACTCGCCTGTTCGAAATTGGCGATGGTGTCGTCGGCGATATAGTCCGACCAATTGTACATGTTGACCGTGCCCTCGGCCTGGGCGGCGAGCGGCAGCAGAACAAGCGCGGCGGCGGTCACAACAGCCTGTTTCATCGAAAGCCTCCTCTGTTCATGTCGGTCTCCCCTTTGACGGGGAAATCTTGGCGCCTACTGTGCCGCGACGACCGATGATCGCAAACGCTTTTTCGCGGTCGCGAAGGATTTCCGTTTCGCCGCAGTGCGCCCCAGCGTCATGGTCAAGGGAAATCAGGTTACTCGGCGAACACCTTTTGCAGGAGCTCGGTCGTCCGGGCGGCCGGGTTCTGGCGGATCGCCGCCTCCTCCCGGGCGAGATAGAAGAACAGCCCGTCGAGCGCGCCCTGGACCACATAGGCGGTCAGGTCCGTGGTCACCTTCTTGGTGAAGGGGATGTCGGAATAGGCGCCAACCGCCTCGTTATAGCTCTTCACCACCCCGGTCTCGGCCATGGCGTCGTCGACGATGGGCGACAGCCGCTCGGTCAGCCGGCCCGTGGTCTTGTCTTGAAAATAGCGCGTCGCCGCGTCCTCGGGACCGTCATAGATCCGCTGCGCGTCATCCAGGGTCAGCTCGGAGATGGCGTCGAGGAAGACCGCTTTCGCCTCCGGCGCCGCGACCTCCGCCGCCCGGTTCATCCGGACCTCAAGATCGTCGGTCAACCCGCCCATGCCGAGCGGCCGCAGCGCCTTCTGCACCGTCTGCAGCGGCCCCGGCAGGGGGATGTGGATATTGCTGTCGTCGAGATAGCCGCCGCTCGTCGAGACCTGGTCGACCACACGACCGGTTCCAACCTTGAGCGCCTCCAACAGCCCATCGGCGATCTCGCCCTCGGTCAGGGCGCCGGCACCGCCGCCAAGCAGATCCGATTGGCCGCCCTTGTTGAGAAAATCGGTTGCCTTGTCGAGGAAGCTCTGGGCCCGGACGTCCCCGCCCGACAACACCAGGATGGAGATCGACAGCACCGCCAACAGAACACGCATAACGTGACCCTCCCGAAATCTATCGGCCAAGGGTCCCGCCTCGACCCGGGAATGGCAACGGAAAATCTCGCGCCCTATCCCGAAGAGCCGGACCTAACGCTCCTTCTTGCCGCGCTCGGCGACATAGATGCCCGCAAGCACCAGGACGAGGGCGACGGCGTGGAAGACCTCGAAGCGCTCGCCCAGCAGCAGGACGCTGAACAGGGCGGCGTAGATCGGCACCAGATTGGCGAACATGCCGGCCCGGCCCGGCCCGATGAGCTGGACCCCGCGCATGAAGAAGATCTGCGCCAGACAGGACGGGAAGATCGTCACGAAGAGGATGATCAGCCAGCCCTTGGCGGTCGGCATGAAAAACTCGCCGATGGCCATCTCGTAGCCGACCACCGGGAGCGAGGTCAGCAGGGCGGCGAAGGCCATGACCGTGAACATGGAAAGCCCGGAAACGTCCGGTCTCTTTCGAAGCGCGACCGTGTAGCTCGCATAGAAGAAACAGGCGAGCACCATGATCAGGTCGCCCGGATTGAACTGCAGGGTCGCCAGACGCTCCAGACTGCCATGGGTGGTGACGATCGCCACCCCGACCACCGTGATCAGAACCCCGAGGATCTGGACCATGGTGACCGGCGTCTTGAAGGCGACGAAGGCCCCGAGCATCACGAAGATCGGGATGGCGCCCTGGACGATCCCGATATTGATCGCCGTCGTTGAGTGGGCGGCGATGTAGAACAGGGAGTTGAAGGCCGTGAACCCCACCGTGCCGAGCAGGGCCAGGAAGGGGAGGTGGCGTTTCAGCACCGGCCAGTTGCGACGGACATCCTGACCCGCCACCACGGTCATCAGCAGCGCGACGCCGACCCAGCGGAACATCACCAGGCTCAACGGCGACACCTCGCCCACCGACGCCTTGCCGGCGACCGCGTTGCCACCCCACATCGCCGTGGTCAACGCCAGCAGGAGATAGGCGTTGTCGGTGAGGAACCCGAATCGCCCCGAATGGCCGTGGGAGGAGGAACGATCCGTCATGAAGCCTTCGCCGGACATGGGAAACGGGCCGAAAGCCTTCGACCCGTCCCTCTACACCTAACCGGTGGCGCGGTTTTGTCTATCCCAGCAAAACGCGGGGCAGCCATAAGACAATCCCGGGGAAGGCGATGAGCACCGCCACCGTCACCACGTCCGCGATGAAGAAGGGCGACGCCCCCCGGAACACGTCCTGGGCGGAGATATCCGGACGCACGCCGGCCACCACGAAACAGTTTAGTCCGATGGGTGGTGTGATGAGACAGAGCTCCGCCATCTTCACCACGATGATCCCGAACCAGACGGCGCATTCCTCGCCCGACATTCCCAGAGCGGACTCCTCGGCGGAGACAAAAGGCCCGCCATTCAACGCCATGACCGCCGGGAAGGTAATCGGCAGGGTGAGGATCAGCATGCCGATGGCGTCCATGAACATGCCCAGGACCACATAGGCCATCAGGATCATGAGCAGTGTAATCATCGGCGATTGTTCGAGGGTACTGATCCAGGCGGCGAACTCGCCCGGCAGATCGGCGAAGCCGAGATAGCGGACATAGAGCAGCACGCCCCAGATCATGGTGAAGATCATCACCGTGAGCTTGGCCGTCTCGATCAGCGCCCCGCCCAACTGTTCCCGGGTCATGCCCTTCGAAAGGGACACCATCAGCACCAGGAAGGCGCCGAGCGCGCCGGCCTCGGTCGGTGTGCCCCAGCCGCCGTAGATCGCGAAGATGATGATCCCGACCACGGCCATGATCGGCAAGGTCCCGGGCAGGGTCTCGAAGCGCTCGCCCCAGGTATAGCCGCCGACCGGCGGGCCGAGATCCTTGCGGAGCTTCGCCATGCCGATGATCAGGCCGGCATAGATCATCGCCGAGACCATGCCGGGCAGGAAGCCCGCCATCAGCAGCTGACCGACGGAGCTTTCCGTGATGATGGCATAGATCACCAGGATGGCCGACGGCGGGATGAGCGAGGCCAGCGTTCCCCCGGCGGCCACCACCCCGGCGGCGAAGCGCTTATCGTAGCCCTGGCGCAGCATCTCGGGGATCGCGATCCGCGCGAACACGGCGGAGGTGGCGACCGAAGCCCCGGACACGGCCGCGAAACCGGCCGTCGCGAAGACGGTGGACACGCCGAGCCCGCCCGGTACCCAGCCGAACCAGCGTTTCGCCGCCTCGAACAAGGCCTTGGTCATGCCCGCGTAATAGGCGAGATAGCCGATCAGGATGAAGGTCGGGATCAGGCCCAGAACATGGGCCGCGACCTTCGAATGCGGCACCTGGCCGGCGATCTTGACAGCGGTCAGGATACCGCGCTCCCAGCCCTGATTCTTGTCGATGGCAAAGACAATCACCAGACCGATGAAGCCGATGAGGGCCGTCGCAAAGGCCACACGCATGCCGGTGATCACAAGCACCAAAAGGGCGATCCCCAACAGGATCGAGACGTCGACCGTATCCATTTATCGGGAGCCCTTGTTCATTTCTTCGTATTCCTGATCGCCCTTCCAGCTCGAAACGCTCTCCGCCTCGCGCTTGGCGATGGTCTCCGGGTCTTCCGGGATCGGGACGGCGACCGGGTTCTCCTCACCGCTGATCAGGGCGCGGGTGTAGAACCAGACCTGAAGCAGCAACCGGACGCCGAGGAGCGCCAACATGATCGGGACGAGGATCTTCACCGGCCAGGTCGGTAGGTTGATGTCGACCGTCGAGTCGCCGAAGTTGAAGGCCCGCATCCCATGGTCCCAGGACCCGTAAATCAGCGGGATCGTGATCACCAACATCAGCAGAACGCTGACCAGCTCGAACGTCCAAAGCGGGCGGCCCTTGAGCTTGCCGACCAGGAAATCCATCCGGATGTGGCCGCCGATGCGCTGGCAATAGGCGATCCCGAGAAACGCCATGACCGGCACCAGCTGGACCATCCAGTCGATGTAGCCCGGGATGGGCAGATTGAAGAGTTTTCGGCCGAGGATGTTGATCACCGACAAAAGCATCACACACATGATGGTGATGCCGCCGATCAGCGTCAGCGCGCTTTCGAATTTGAAGAGTCCGCGGTCGACCCGGCTGGCGAGCGACCCGTCTTCCCGCACGGAACCCGATGACATCGCCTCACCCCCATTTCAAGAAACAGAAAACCCAGAACATGAAAACAACACGCCCCCGGCCGGTTTGAAAAGGCCGAGGGCGTATCGTTTACCGATCGGAACGACCGGCGATTAGCTCTCGCCGCGCTGCTTCTTCAGCGTGTCGATCACCAGGTCATAGAGCTCTTGGGCCGGAATGCCCTGGGCCGACATGTTCTCGATCCACTCTTCGCGGATCGGATCGGCGGCCTTCGCGCGGAAGGCGGCAAGCTGGTCGGCGCTGAACTCGACCTTCGTCACATTCTTCTCGGCCAGGATGGTGTCCCACTTCTTCAGCAACTCGGCATAATTGGTGAGATAGTGCTCGATGGCTTCGTCGATCGATTCGTCGAAGATCTTCCGATGCTCGTCGGACAGCGCGTTATAGGCGTCGATATTGGCGACGACCGGGCAGTTCACGGTGCCCGGGTTCAGGTTGGCGGTCCACCAGGTGGCCAGATCGATGGTCCGGAAGGAAAGGTGGGCGTGCTGGGCGAAGGCCACGGAGTCGACGACACCGGATTCCATCGCGGTATAGGCTTCCGTCGCGGTCACCGAGGTCGGCGTGGCGCCGACCGTCTTGAACGCGGCACCGAGACCGCCGGTGGCACGGATGCGCTTACCGTCGAAGTCGTCGAGGCCGGTCGGGGCGGCACCGGTGCCGACCACGTTGTACTGCGGCATCGGCGAGGTCATGACCAGCTTCGCGTTCCAGCGCGCGAGGTCCTTTTGGACGGCCGGATGCGCATAGACGGCGTGGGAAACCGCGACTTCCTCTTCCAGCGTATTCACGCCGATGAAGGGCAGCTCCAGAACCGTGATGGTCGGGTTCTTGTCGCGATGATAACCGGCGCAGAACTGAGCCATCTCAAAGGCGCCGACGGAAATGCCGTCGAGGTTCTCGCGGTTCTTGGACAGACCGCCATAGGAGACGTTCATGGTGAACTCGCCATTGCTCTTGGCGGCAACGAGTTCGGCCAGCTTTTCGACATGCTCGGTAAAGGCGCGGCGCTTGCCCCAGACGGAAACGTTCCACTGGGCCGCCAGCGCTTCGCCGACGGACATCCCGAAGGTCAGACCCGCCACAATGGCGATTGTCCCAAATGACTTCATCAGTGCTCTCCCTGATCCAATTATGGGGTCCATTCACTGGACGGTTCGATTTTTCGGGGGTTCATCCCCCTTGGTGATCCGATTGTCTAACGAAACTTCGCGCCAACCGCAAATCCAAGCTTTGATTAAGGATACGCTTATCCAAACCGGGACTTCGAGCGCGATCAGCTTTCCGTATAGGCGATCGCGACATGCGATCCCTCCCGGCGGGTGATCCGGGCCTGTGCGTTGAAGGCCTTTTTCTCGCCCCGCTCGCGCAGTTCGATCCGGGTCTCGAATTCCTCGATGTCCTCGAAAAGCGTTGGATCGCAGGATATTAGAGCCCCGGACGCGGAGAAATTGACGATCGGCAATTTCTCGCCGTCAAAGGTCAGATAGCCAACGACCTCTTGCCGGATCGCCCGGCCGGATTGCTCGCTCATCCCGTCTTCCTTTTCAGACCGAGGGCATGGACGACCGTCTCCTCGTCGAAGACCGCGTCAACGGACTTGGCGCCCGAGAAATTGGCACCGTTCAGGACGGCGCCGGTGAAATTGGCGCCGGAGACATCGGCGCCCCGGAAATCGCACCCCTGCAGATCGGCGGAGATGAACCGCGCCGGCATCCGGCGGCCGGTATCCTCGCCGCTGGGGGTTCGGATGATCAGCGGCACCGCGGTGACGCCGGCGAAATTGGCCCGCCCCAGATCGGCCCGGGCGAAATTCCTCCCATGCAAAAGAGAGAAGGAGAGGTCGGCTCCCCGGAGATGAGCATCCTCGAAGGTGGCCAAAGCCAGTTCGGAACTCGAAAGATTGGTCCCGTCCAATTGGGCTTTTCGGAACACGGCGGCCCTCAGGTCCAGGGTCGAGAGATCGAGGCCCTTGAGATCGTTCTCGGAAAAGTCCGCCCGCTCGCCGTCCTCGCCGTCTGATGCGACCCAGAGCGCGTGCATATCCACCGTCCGCTGGATCAGGCCGGGAAGGTCCGGTTTGTGATCGCTGAGGATCGCGCCGGTGGTGTAGGCGCCGGTCATGTCCGCCTTCGACGTATCGACGCTCCTGAGATTGGCGCCCCGCAGATCCGCGCCCTTGAAATTCGCCCCGTCGACTTTTGCTCCGACCAGGGTGGCGTCGCGCAGGCGGGCGCCCTCGAAATTGGCTTCCGAGAGATCCGCCCCAGCCAGATTGACCTGATAAAGTGTCGATTCGGAGAAATCCGCCCCCTCGGCCGAACTCACCGCCATATCGACCTTCGACAGGTCCGCGCGGTTGAGTTTGGCGCCGTCGATCCGGGCGCCGCGCAGGCTGGTGTTCTGTTCCTTTTGCTTTTCCTCGCCGTCCTCGACGACCATGATTTGGCCGGGCCGCAAATCCGCATCGGTGAAGTTCGCTTGCGCGAGTTGGGCCTTACCGAGATTGCAGCCGCGCAAATCGGCCTTCAGAAAATTCGATTTCCTGAGATCCGAGAGCGAGAAATCGCTGCCCAGGAGATCGGCGCCGCTGAAATTGACCAGCGTGAACACGCCCCGGCTGAAATTGGCCATATGAAGGGAGCAGTCGCTCAAATCGATCCGCGGCATGGATTGGAACGAAAAGTCGGCGTTGCGTAGCACCAGCCGTTGCCCATCTCCGCCACCCTTGACGAACTTTTCGTGTTTTTGGACGAGCCGTTTTAGCTCTTGCGCCTTCATCGAGATCCCCAATCAACGCCAGCCCGAGCGCCTTCTGCCGCGCAGGTGCACGAGACAAAAAAACACAGGCCATCCCTTAGTATACTGCGGAAACAGATTTGCAAAACGATTAACATCTAAAGCTTCCACAACTAAAAAGACAAATCGTCTAAAATTGTAGAAACCGTCCAACTTTTGGGAGAATAGAAACAATCCACTTACATTTCGTTAACTTTGAAAATGGCAATTCGCCGCACGGAGCACATCTATTGATAGAAGATTTTGTGTTGTGACTATCGTGTTATGCTTGACTTTTTAAACGCGCATTAATCCAAAAGGCGTACCGATCAACACCGCTTGAGATACCGCCCAAGGGCCTCTGGCGGTTCAATCCACCGCGCCTCGGTCTTCCGCTTCCTAGTCTTTCTCAAGATAGTCTTCCTCAACTTAGTCTTCCTCCGGCCCCCGGCGACCGATCTTGAAGTCCCGGTGGATGTCGGCGCCGAGCACGAGCCCGATCCCGAGCAGGACGGTCAGCATGGCGGTCCCGCCATAGCTGATCAGCGGCAGGGGCACCCCGACGACCGGGATCAGTCCGGTGACCATCGCGACATTGATGAAGAGATAGAGGAAGAGATTGATGGTCAGGCCGAACGCCAGAAGGCGCCCGAACTGATTTCGGGACTGCAGCGCGACGAACAGGCCGTAGGCCAGCACCATCAGGAAAAGCGCCAGCAGGCCGACCGCGCCGGCCATGCCGAATTCCTCGGCCAGCATGGTGAAAATGAAGTCGGTCTGCTTTTCCGGAAGAAAGTCCAGGTGGGCCTGGCTGCCGTTCATGAAGCCCTTGCCGAACACCCCGCCGGACCCGAGGGCGATCTTTGACTGGAGGATATGATAGCCGGCCCCGAGGGGATCGCTCTCCGGATTGACGAAGGTCATGATCCGCGCTTTTTGATAATCGCGCAGGAAACTCCAGGCGATCGGCAGCGCGGCGAGTCCCGCCATCCCGACCAGGGCGAACTTCCAGAGCCGGACGCCGGCGACGAACAGGATCGACGCGCCGATCATGCCCAGAATCAGGGCCGTCCCCAGATCGGGCTGGCGCAGGACCAGCGCCATCGGGGCGAGCACCATCAAAATGGGCGGTAGCAGATAGACGATCCTCCCGGTGTCCTCGTGGGTGAGGCCATGGAAATACCGCGCGAGTCCCAGCACCACGGCGACCTTCATCACCTCCGATGGCTGGAGTTTGAACACCTTGAGGTCGATCCAGCGCTGGGCCCCGCCACCGACCTCGCCGGCCAGTTCGACCCCGATCAGCAGCGCGAGCGCCCCGAAATAGGCGAGATAGGCCCAGCGCATGATGAAGCGGATATCCATCAGCGCGACGATGATCATCCCGGTGATCCCGACACCGAAGCGGATCGCCTGCCGGGCCGCCCAGGGATCCCAACTGCCGCCAGCGGCCGAAAACAGCATCGCGCAGCCGATGGCCGCCAACATCACCACCAACAGGACGATCGCCCAGTTGAGCAAGGCGATCTTTCGGCCGAGCGTCAGTTCCGTCTCGCCAAGGCCCATGGTCTCCTTCATCGCCATGGCTCAGCCCTCACGCGGTTCTTCCGACCGGGCGGCCAGCGGCGGGGCCGTGCCGGCCGGATCGCGCCGCAAGGTCTCCTCCAGGATGTCATGGGCGACCGGGGCCGCCGCCTTCGATCCGCTGCCGCCATGCTCCACGACGACGGCGACGGCGTATTTCGGCTGGTCCGCCGGCGCGAAACAGACATAGAGCGCATGGTGCCGGAACTTCCAGGGCAGATCTTCCTGATCGCGGATCCCGGACCGTCGTTCCGCCATGGTGATGCGGCGAACCTGCGCCGTGCCGGTCTTCCCGGCGACCAGAATATCGGGATCGGTCATCTTTGTGTGCCTCGCCGTCCCCCGATCGCCATGGACCACATCCACCATCCCTTGCCGGATGATATCGAGATGGCGTTTGGAGAGTCCGAGGCTCTCGGGTTCCGCGGGCTCGCCATCCTCCGCCGGGCGGCGCCGGACCAGCGTCGGGGAGACCGCGAGACCGCCATTGGCGAGGCGTGCGGACATCACCGCCAATTGCAGCGGTGTCGCCAGCACAAAGCCCTGACCGATCCCTGCGATCAGGGTTTCGCCCTGGACCCATTTCTGCCCGCGGGTCGCCTGCTTCCAACTCGTTGTAGGGGTCAGGCCACGCTTTTCGGATGGCAGTTCGATGCCAGTCTCCAGCCCGAGCCCCAGCTTGTTGGCCATGGCCGTGATACGGTCGATGCCGACACGCTTGGCGATCTCGTAGAAGTAAACGTCGCAGGACTGTTCCAGGGCCTCGCGCATGTCGACATGACCATGCCCCTGCTTGCGCCAGCAGTGAAACAGCCCTGTGCCCAGTTTGTAATGCCCCGGACACCAGACCCTCTGGTCGGCGGTGATCACCCCCGCGTCGAGGGCGGCCAGGGCCGTCGCCATCTTGAAGGTCGATCCGGGCGGATAGACGCCGGTCGCCGCCTTGTTGGTCAGCGGTCCGCGCTCGTTGCTGATCAACGCGTCCCATTCGGCGGGTGTCAGGCCACGGCTGAAGGCGTTGGGATCGAAGGCCGGGGTGGACACCAGGGCCATCACCTCGCCGGTGTGGACGTCCATCACCACGGCCGATCCGCTCTCCTCCCCGAACCGTTCAACGGCGAATTTCTGCAGTGCTATATCGATGGTGAGGTCGAGCCGCTGGCCGGACTGTCCGTCATGGCGTTCCAGCTCTCCGATGATCCGGCCGAGCGCGTTCACCTCCACATGGCTGCGTCCCGCCGAGCCGCGCAGCGCCTCGTCATAGACCTTCTCGACCCCGTTCTTGCCGATCCGGAATCCGGGGAGCTGAAGGAGCGGATCGTCGGTCAGTTCGCTCTCCGACACTTCGGAGACATAGCCCAGCACATGGGCGCCGTCGGTGCCGAAGGGATAGGATCGCGACAGGCCGACCTCAATGGCGACGCCCGGAAGATCCGGGATGTTGACCTCGATCCGGCTGACCTCCTCCCAACTCAGATTCTCGCGCACGGTGAGCGGCACGAAGGCGCGGCGCCTCTTGGCCTCCTTCAGGATGCGGCTGACATCCCGGTCCGAGACCTCGACGATCTCGGCCAGCCGGTCGAGCGAGACCCGAAGGTCCTTCGCCTGTTCGCGGGTCACGGTCACCCGGTAGTTCTGCCGGTTGGTGGCGAGCTTGCGTCCGAACCGGTCGAGGATCTCCCCGCGTGGTGGGGCCAGCAGCTTGACGTTGACGCGGTTGTCCTCGGCCAACGTGTCATAGCGCTCCTGCTCCATCACCTGGAGGTAATACAGGCGGCCGGCGAGCACCCCGGTCAGCGCGAGCTGACCGGCGCCGATCATCAACGCGCGCCGGGTGAAGACCCGTTGCCGTTCCTGGTCCCGGTCGCTCTTCATCACCATGTCACACCTCCTTCAGAAGCGTGCGCTGGGCGGCGATCAGCGGGATCACCACGACCGGGAACAGGGCGACGGTGAGGGCGACCTGCCCCAGAACCGGTTCGAGCGGCTGCACCGCCTGTTCGAGGACGGAGCTCAACAGCCAGGCGGCGAGGCCGAGAGGCGCCATCATCAAGGCGAACCCGGTCCACAGAATGAAGAAGGGACGCCCGACCAGCGCCTTGCGCTGGGTCTGGGCGAAGCCGTGGGCCGCCAGCAGCAGGAGCGAGGTCATCCCCATCGGCGCGCCGGTCAACGCGTCCTGGAACAGACCGATCAGGAAAAGGGCCAGCACGGGCAGCAGGTCGTCGCGGAAGACGGACCAATAGAACACGCCGATCAGCGCGAACTCGGGCCGGATGTTGGAGAAACCGGGCAGGCCGACCGGAACCGCGACCAGAAAACACAGGATCACCAGGCTCGCCACCGGCAGCGACAGCCGCGCCCACATATCCATCCGCTGTGCCGCGGTGTGTTTCATGACCGCCTCCTATTCCGCTGCCCGGCTTGTCCGGCCGACCAACGGCGTGACGTTCCGCGGGTCCTCCCGTGTCAGATCCGATAGGCGGAAATCGACGATACGGAGATACTCCATGCGCGCCCAGTCCACATAGGGAACCACCCTGACGGCGCTCTTCGACTTCGACACGACGCGGCCGACCGGCAACCCAGGTGGCATCAGACCCGCATCGCCGGATGTGGTGACCACCTGGCCCACCAGCACCGAGCTCATGTCGTCGAGATAGAGGAGACGCGGGTTGGCGCTGTTCTCGCCGGCCAGGATCGCCTTCTGCCGCGAGCCTTCGACCCGCACCGGCACGCGCGCGTTCAAATCGGTGATCAGTAGGATGCGGGCATGCCGCTGACCGACCTCGGCCACCCGCCCGGCGAGCCCGTCCCCGGTCATCGCCGCCTGTCCCTTGCGCACACCGTCCCGGGCGCCGGCGTTGACCAGCACGGAACTCACGAACGGGCCGGCGCTGTCGCCGATCACACGCGCGGTCACGAAGCTGGCGCTGGGGTCCGGCACGAAGCCGGTGATCGCCCGCAGGGCCGCGTTCTCGGCTTCCAGGCGACGGGCCACGGCCTGCCACCGCTTGAGCCGTTCGTTCTCTTCCTTGAGCCGGATGTTGTCCTGCTTGGCGTCCCGCAATTCACGCAAGTCGGCCAACCTGTCCGAGACGGCGGCGGCTGGTTTCGAGACGAAGGCGAGAATCGGCGAGATCGCATCGGCGATGGCGACACGGGTCCGCTCGACCAGCACGATGTCCGCCTTGCCGAGAACCAGGAAGCCGAACGCGCCGACGAAGAGGATCAGATAGGCAAACCGGTGCCAGAGGGAGCGCACCGGCTCGGTCAAACGCGGTATCGATCCTTCCCGTCGCGCCACCAGGCCGTCCTTTCACCCCCTGAAATGGCGCCCTTAATAGGCGCCGATCAGCACATTCCGCAGGGTCTTCATTTCCTCCAGGCACCGCCCCGTGCCGAGCGCGACACAGGTCAGCGGATCCTCGGCGATCGCCACCGGCAGATTGGTCGCGTGCCGCAGCACGAAGTCGAGATTGCCCAGCATCCCGCCGCCGCCGGTGAGCACGATGCCCTTGTCGACGATATCCGCGGCCAGTTCCGGCGGCGTTTGTTCGAGGGCGACCTTCACCGCCTCGACGATCTGGCTGACCGGCTCGGCCAGCGCGTCGGCGATCTGCGCCTGGTCGATCACCAGTTCCTTAGGCACGCCGTTCATCAGATCGCGGCCCTTGATCTCCAGGGTTTCGCCCTCGCCGTCCTCGGGGGCCGCGGCCGACCCGATCGACTTCTTGATCCGCTCGGCCGAGCCCTCGCCGATCAGCAGGTTATGGTGGCGGCGGATATAGGCGATGATCGCCTCGTCCATCTTGTCGCCGCCGACCCGCACCGATCGGGAATAGACGATGCCGCCCAGCGACAGCACCGCGACCTCGGTCGTCCCGCCGCCGATGTCGACGACCATCGAGCCGGTCGGCTCCGTCACCGGCAGATTGGCCCCGATCGCGGCTGCCATCGGCTCCTCGATCAGAAACACCCGGCGGGCGCCGGCGCTTTCCGCCGACTCCTGAATGGCCCGACGTTCGACCGCCGTGGAGCCGGACGGCACGCAGACGATGACCTGCGGCGAGGCGAAGGAGCGCCGGTTATGAACCTTGCGGATGAAGTGCTTGATCATCTCCTCCGCGATTTCGAAGTCGGCGATGACCCCGTCGCGCAAGGGGCGGATCGCCTGGATGTTGCCGGGCGTCCGGCCGAGCATCTGCTTCGCCTCGTCGCCGACGGCAAGCACCTGCTTCTTGCCCTTGATCGTCGCGATCGCGACCACAGAGGGCTCGTTCAAGACGATCCCGCGCCCTTTGACGTAGACGAGCGTATTCGCTGTGCCGAGATCGATCGCCATATCGGCGGACAGCATTCCAAGCAGATTTGCAAACATGATGGTGGCGGAAGCCCTGGCTTCGGGAGGAGGAAGAGGCAGGCGAAAACCCTATGATTTCCGCCGGTCTCGGCCACCCCACAGTGGTACATACGGCGATCCGGATCAAGCCGCTTTCCGCACTGCGGCATGGAAGATATGCGCAGCGCCCGTGGCCCATTCGGACTACCAATTCTAGTAGGTCGGAGTTTACCAGACCCAAGCTGTGGGAGCCACCGTTCATCCCGGCCCGAAGAACGATTTTCCACCCTTCGCGCTTTGCGGTTGACCTCGCGAAATGCCGGGTCAGGATCGCCCCACCGAAACAACAAGATCGGAACTGAAGGAGGCTTTTTGATGACCATCGGTGTCGGAGGATCGACGATTGAGGCGGAACTGGCCGCGATGTCCTCGATGCGGGGGGACGCGCCCGCCATCGGGACGGAGGAGCGCAAGCTGCGGATCGAAAAGGCCGCCGCCCTGCTCGAGGCCAAGGGCTACGACGCCCTCTGGCTCGACGCCTCGACGAGCGCCTTTTACTTCACCGGCGTTCGCGACCGGCCGACCGAGCGGCTGCACGGCGCGATCCTGACGAAAAAGGGCGATCTCATCTATATCTGCCCGACCTTCGAGCGGGAGAAGCTGGAAGCCTCCATCACCGTGCCCGGCGACATCCGCACCTGGGCCGAGCACGAGGACCCGACCGCGCTCGTCATCGCCTCGGTCCAGGACAAGGTCGCCCGGTCCGGCACCGTCGCCGTCGACGAGGCGACGCGTTTCTTCACCTTCGACGGGTTCCGCAAGGCCGGCAACGCCTTCGACTTCGTCAACGGCAACGAGATCACGGCCCCCCTGCGCCGGGTCAAGTCGGCGGCCGAGATCGCCCTGATGCAGACGGCCAAGAACATCACCCTGGAGGTCCACAAGGCGGCCGCCCGGATCATGCGGGAGGGGATCACCACCACCGAGGTCCACGCCTTCCTGTCGGAGGCCCACAAGCGGCTCGGCGCCGAGGGGCCGCTGCCCTTCGGGATCGTGCTGTTCGGCGAGGCATCGGCCTATCCCCACGGCGTGCCCTATGCCCAGACCCTGAAAGAGGGCGACATGGTACTGATCGACGTCGGGGCGCCGGTCGACGGCTATGTCTCCGATATCACCCGTAGCTATGTCTTCGGCGAGCCGACCGACCGCCAGCGCTTCGTCTGGGACACGGAAAAGGCGGCCCAGGCGGCGGCCTTCGAGGCAGCCAAGATCGGCGCCCCTTGCGAGGCGGTCGACGCGGCGGCCCGCAAGGTGATCGAGGATGCCGGCTTCGAGCCGAATTACGGTACCCCCGGTTTGCCCCACCGCACTGGGCACGGCATAGGCCTCGACGTCCATGAATGGCCCTATCTGGTCAAGGGCGACATGACCGAGCTGGCGCCGGGCATGTGCTTCTCCAATGAGCCGACGATCTGCATCTATGGCGAGTTCGGCTGCCGGCTGGAGGATCATTTCCACATGACCGAGGACGGCCCGCGGTGGTTCACCCAGCCGGCCCACACCGCCGACGACCCATTCGGGCTGGAGGCCTAAGGCGGGCTCAAAGCCTAGGCCGATCGCTTTTCGGGCAGGGGGACCGGGTCGCCCTGCTCGATCAGCATCGCGATGAAGCCTTTGGCGGCCTTGCGAACATCTTGGATCGCTTCCAGTTCCGTCGCCCCGCCGGTAGATCAGTCCCACGCGGTCCGCAACGGCACAAAGATCGTCGAGCGTCCAATCCCCTCGGGGATGCCTCGCATCGCGGCCAACTTCTTGCTATGCTTGCTCATGGCCCATATTTTTCAACCGAACGTCCGGCAGGCTATCCCATGCTGCAGATGCGCACCTATGAGATTTTCGAGCACAACAAGGACGCCTTTCACGCCCGATTCCGGGACCACGCCTGGCGCATCATGAAGACCTACGGGTTCCGGATCACCGGCCTCTACGAGACTCGGTTCGGCGACCGGACCGAGTTCGTCTATCTCCTCGAATGGCCGGACGAGGCGGCCATGAAGGACGGTTGGGCCCGGTTCATGGCCGACGAGGAGTGGAAGGAGATCAAGCGGACGACCGGGGCCGAACATGGCGACTTGGTTGGCGCCGTCGAGGACCGCATCCTCACCCCGACCGACTATTCCCCCTCGGCGTAGGCCAAGGAGTTCCCCGTCACCAGGCTTCGCTGGCACCGAGTCGCCCTCTCCCTTGGCGGGAGAGGGTTGGGGGAGGCGAAAGCTCGGCCTTGTTCTCCTACAGCACCTTCATTTCCTTGGCGTAGCCCAGCGGCTTCAGCGCCTCGGCGATTTCGTCGAGGATCGCCGGATCGTCGATGGTCGCCGGCATCTTGAACGGCTCGCCGTCGGCGATCTTTTGGATCGTCGCCCGCAGGATCTTGCCGGAGCGGGTCTTCGGCAGGCGCGGCACCACGACCGCGAGCTTGAAGGCGGCGACCGGGCCGATTTTCTCGCGGACCAGGGCGATGCACTCCTTCTGGACCTCCTCCGGCGGTTCGTTGGCGCCATTCTTCAGGACCAGCAGACCGAGCGGCACCTGGCCCTTGAGGGCGTCGGAGATCCCGAGCACCGCGCATTCGGCAACGTCCGGATGCTGGGCCAGCACGTCCTCCATGCCGCCGGTGGAAAGCCGGTGGCCGGCGACATTGATGATGTCGTCGGTCCGGGCCATCACCCAGACATAGCCGTCCTCGTCGATATAGCCGGCATCGCCGGTCTTGTAATAGCCGGGGAAGTCCTCGAAATAGCTCGACCGGAACCGCTCCGGGTTCTCCCACAGGGTGGCGAAGGTGCCGGGCAGCAGCGGCAATTTCAGCGCCAGCGATCCGATCTCGCCCGCACCCATCTCCTTGCCGTTCTCGTCCAGGACCCGCATGTCGTAGCCGGGCAGCGGCTTGGTCGGCGAGCCCGGTTTGACCGGCAGCTTCTCGATCCCCATCGGGTTGGTGACGCAGGGCCAGCCGAGCTCGGTCTGCCACCAGTGATCGATCACCGGAATGCCGAGGGTCTGGCTCGACCACTCCAGGGTATCGGTGTCGCAGCGCTCGCCGGCGAGATAGAGCACCCGCATTTTCGAGATGTCGTATTTCTCGAGATATTTCGCCTCCGGGTCCTGCTGCCGGATCGCCCGGAAGGCGGTCGGCGCGGTGAACAGGCTGACCACCCCGTGCTCCTGGATCACCCGCCAGAAGGTGCCGGGATCCGGGGTGCCGACCGGCTTGCCCTCGAACAGGATGGTGGTGCAGCCATGGAGCAGCGGGGCGTAGACGATATAGCTGTGGCCGACGACCCAGCCGACATCGGACGCCGCCCAGAACACCTCCCCCGGATCGATGTCGTAGACATTTTTCATCGACCATTTGAGCGCCACCATATGACCGCCGGTATCCCGGACCACGCCCTTCGGCACCCCTGTCGTGCCGGAGGTGTAGAGCACATAGGACGGGTCGGTCGCGAGCACGGGCGTGCAGTCCACCGGCTCCGCATGGGCGACGGCGGCGGCCCAGTTCTTATAGATGCCGTCGAGCGAGACCGGGTGTTCCGGCCGCTCGAAGATCAGGCAGGCATCGGGCTTGTTTTCTGCGAGATCGACGGCGCCGTGCAGCAGCGAGGTGTATTCGACGATCCGGTTGCCCTCGATCCCGCAGGAGGCCGAGAGGATCAGCTTCGGTTTCGCGTCGTCGATCCGGGTCGCCAGTTCCTTCGAGGCGAAGCCGCCGAAGACGACCGAGTGGATCGCGCCGAGCCGGGCGCAGGCGAGCATGGCGAAGGCCGCTTCCGGGATCATCGGCATATAGATGATCACCCGGTCGCCCTTGGTCACGCCTTCCGCAGCGATGGCGCCCGCCAGGCGGGAGACGTGATCGAGAACCTCGGCATAGGTGTACTTCTTGACCGTGTTCGTGACCGGGCTGTCGTAGATCAGGGCGATCTGATCGGCGCGCCCATTCTTCACATGCCGGTCGACGCAGTTGTAGCAGGTGTTCGTTTCGGCCCCGACGAACCACTTGTTGAACGGTTCCCCGGAGCGGTCCAGCACCTTTGTCCACGGCTGGAACCAGTCGATCTCCTGCGCTGCCTCGGCCCAGAAGCCTTCGAAATCGGCGGCCGCCCGGTCATAGACCTCTTGATAACTGGACATGGATGACCTTCCCCCCTGAGACATCATCTGATCGCATCACTTTCCATTTTTCTTATGAAACAGCTTTAGCGTACCTGTCCACCGCTTGAAATAGGGTCTTTTTTGATAATCATGACCTAGGGTCGGGACCCCACAACCGGCGACGGCCGGGACAAACCGGATCGGGAGGAAAGAAATGACGTCACCCTATGCCCATGGGCTTGATAAGACCGCGGCGAACTTCGTGCAGCTGACGCCGCTCTCCTTCCTGGAGCGGTCGGCCCATGTCTATCCCGATTATCCGGCGCTCATTCACGGCGAGACCCAACGGAGCTGGGCCGAGACCTATGCGCGCTGCCGCCGGTTCGCCTCGGCGCTCGCCAAGCGGGGCATCGGGCGGGAGGACACGGTGGCGGTCATGGCGCCGAACACCCCGACGATCTATGAGGCGCATTTCGGCGTGCCGATGACCGGCGCCGTCCTCAACGCGCTCAACACCAGGCTCGACGCCGCGACCATCGCCTTCATCCTCGAACACGGCGAAGCCAAGGTGCTGATCGCCGACACGGAGTTCGCCCCGGTGATCGAAGAGGCGCTGGCCATGGTGAAGAAGAAACCGCTTGTCATCGATGCCGACGACCCGGAAGGACCTTTCGGAGGGACGGGTGGGAAACGCCTCGGCGAGATCGAATACGAGGACTTCATCGCCTCCGGCGATCCGGACTTCGCCTGGAAGCCGCCGGCTGACGAATGGGATTGTATCGCCCTCAATTATACGAGCGGGACGACGGGGAACCCGAAGGGCGTCGTCTATCACCATCGCGGCGCCTATCTCAACGCGCTGGGCAATGTGGTGACCTGGGGCATGCCGAACCATGCCCGCTATCTCTGGACCCTGCCGATGTTCCACTGCAATGGCTGGTGCTTCCCCTGGACCATGGCGGCCATCGCCGGGGTCAGCGTCTGCCTGCGCAAGGTCGACGCGCCCCATATGTTCGACGCCTTCGCCGATCACGGGGTGACCCATCTCTGCGGCGCGCCCATCGTCATGGGCATGCTGGTCAACGCGCCGGCCGATCAGAAGCGCGACTTCCCCCAATCGGTCGAAATGATGACCGCCGCCGCGCCGCCGCCGGCCAGCGTCATCGAGGCGATGGAGACGCTGGGCATCAAGGTGACCCATGTCTACGGGCTGACCGAGATCTATGGTCCGGCCGTGGTCTGCGCCTGGAAGGAGGCCTGGGACGATCTGCCGGTTGAGGATCAGGCCAAGGTGAAGGCCCGGCAGGGGGTCAAATATGTCGTCCAGGAGAACCTTGCCGTGCTCGACCCGGAGACCATGGCGCCGGTGCCGGCGGACGGGGAGACCATGGGCGAGGTGATGACCCGGGGCAATATCGTCATGAAGGGCTATCTCAAGAACCCGACCGCCACCGAGGAGGCCTTCGCCGGTGGCTGGTTCCACACCGGCGATCTCGGCGTCATGCATCCGGACGGCTATGTCGAGCTCAAGGATCGCTCGAAGGACATCATCATCTCTGGCGGGGAGAATATCTCGACCATCGAGGTGGAGGGCGTACTCTACCGGCACCACGCGGTGGCGGAGGCGGCGGTGGTCGCCCGGCCGGACGAGAAGTGGGGCGAGACCCCCTGCGCCTTCGTCACCCTGAAGTCCGGGCAGGACGCCACGGCCGAGGAGATCATCGCCTTCTGTCGGGACAATCTCGCCCATTACAAATGTCCAAAGACGGTGATCTTCCAGGAGCTGCCGAAGACGTCGACCGGCAAGGTGCAGAAATTCGTGCTGCGCGATCAGGCCCGGGCACTTTAGGGGGTAGGTCGGTCAGCCGTCTTCCGCCCGCATGCGGGGTTGCTTGCGGATCTCCGCCGGCGCGTCCGCGAGGCGGGCGCGGTACCAGTCCAGGGTCTTCGTCAGGCCGGATCTGAGATCGCCGAACCGGAAGCCCGACAGTCCGATGAAAGCACCGTTGTCGCAGACCCGGCGGTCGACGCCACGGGCCTTCGAAACGTCGAATCTCAGACGCGCCCGATCGATGCCGAGGATGTCGGCGATCATCTGGGCGACCTCGGCGATGGAATAGGCCTGGGACGAGCCGATGTTGAGGATCCGGGCCGAATCATGGTTTTCCAGACACCACATATAGGCGCGTGCCATCTCCGGCGCGTAGGTCAGTTCCCGCACCGGCGATCCGTCGCCCCAGATCACCACGTCGCCGCCGCTGTCGGCGGCCTCGCAGAAACGGCTGATCAGCCCGGCGATCCAGGTCGCGTCATGGGCGTTGTAGTTGTCGTCCTCGCCGAATATCCCGCTTGGGACCAAGCCGATCACCCGCATGGCGTATTGGGTGCGATAGGCCCGGATCGCCGGTTCGATCAGGCGCTTGGCGAAGGCGTATGAATAGTTGGAGTCATGGGGCGGGCCGTCATGGATACGGTCCTCCGAATAAAAGGCGTCCCGGTCCGCCGGATACATCCCGTTGGAGAGCGTCATGACCAGCCGCCCGACTCCGGTCGCCCTTGCGGCTTCCATGACGTTTAGGGTCATGAGGACGTTCTCGCGGAGGATCTGGGCGGGGTAGCGGCTGGTGAGCTGAATGCCGCCGCTGATCGCCGCCAGATGGATGACGTCGTCCACAGCCTGGTCCCGGAAATAGGCCGTGGTCGCCGCCGGATCGGTGAGGTCGACATCGGATCGCGTCGCGAACAGGAAAGTGTAGCCGGGATACTCCTGCTGCACGGTCTTAAAGGCGGCGCCGAGTACGCCCGTGCTCCCTGTCACCAACAACCGGCGGCGCGGAGTGCTCGCCCTCGTCATGCCCGCGCCCCTTTTCCACCGGTACCGAGGGCATCGCGCAACAGTTTCTCGAACCCGGACTGCCAGGGGCCGAGCCCGTGGCGGTCCAGCACGAACCGCCTTGCCGTGTTCCGCAGCCTTTTCTGCCGCGCTCTATCGTCGCCCAGGGTCAACATGGTCTGGAACAAACGCTCCGTGAATTTCTGATCGACCCCCTGGAAGAGGGGATCGAAGGTCTGGTTCAACAGCCCGTCCTCGCCATACCAGGAGAAGACATTCTCCCGGCCCGGGACCACCGCGGCGTTGACGTCTTGTGTGACATATTCGTCGACCGCCGGGGCGTCCGACGCGATGAGGACGGCGCCGAAATACATCGCCTGCAAGATCGATACCGTATGCAGGCCGACGGAGGGTAGGAGATAGATATCGGCATCGAGGTAGAGGGCCGCCATCTCCGCATCCGAGATCGGCGTGTCGATGATGCTGAGATTGGGGATGCTCTTCACGAAACCCCCGAAATCCTCGCCGAGCAGCTCGGTCGGGAGCCTGGAACGGACGGTGAGCGTCCAGTCCGGGCGGTTTTTCAGCACCTCGGCGAAGGCGAGCAGCGCATCGAGACCGCCCCGTACCAAAAGACTGTTCGGATCCTGCGACCAAGAATTCGTGAACAGGAAGCGGACCGGCGCATCGTCCGCCTTCGCGTTTCGCCTGGCGATCTCGGCGTCGATGGCCTGGGCCGGGGTCTCGGGGAAGTCGACGCCGAAGGGGATGTGGCGGGACTTCGCCCGGATGATCTCACTGTCGAAAACAGTCCCGAGCCAGTCGGCGCTGTGGGAGAGGTGACTGGAGATGAACCGGCAGGCCGGCGACTCCAGCAGGGCGCGGACAAGCGGCATCACCGGCACGTCCCGGGCCGCGACCCCGGCGGACTTGCCGTGCCACAGGAACGGGGCGAAAAGCGTGACGATTTCCTCGATATGGATGCACCAGGGCGATTGGCCGAAGGTGAACGGCATGCTGTGGTGCAGCACCAGATCGTGGGGCGGACGGATCATCGCCTGGGAGGCGAGCCCGCGGGACTCGACGAAACGGGCCACCAGATCGGGGGCGGCGAGAGGGGTCAGCGCCCGGGTGAGCGCACGTTGCTCGTCGGCGGCCCGCTCCAGGTCGTCCGGCCCGGGCTCCGGCAGATCGAAATCGAAGCGGATACCCGGAAAGGATCCCGCAAGGCTCATCATCATCGGATGGGGCCCGCTGAATTCTCGATAGACAGGTGTTGACCAGGGGACCTTGACGATCGCATCGGGCCGGTTCATCGGCGCTCCCGAAAACCTTTACGCGTCAAAAGCCTAGCGGAACGGATGGGGGAGGAAAAGAAGTATTCGGGCCGGACCCGGCCGTCCCTATTCGGCGCCGGACTCCGGTCCCGTTTACAATCGTGCGCCTAACGCGGCGCGATCACCATGATCATCTGACGGCCTTCCATTTTCGGGTGCTGTTCCACCTTGGCCTTTTCGTCCACGGCTTCCTTGACCCGCTGGAGGACGCCCATGCCGATGTCCTGGTGGGCCATTTCCCGGCCCCGGAATCGCATGGTGACTTTCACCTTGTCGCCTTCGTCGAGGAACTTGTTCACCGCCCGCATCTTCACGTCATAGTCATGCGTGTCGATGTTGGGCCGCATTTTGATTTCCTTGACCTCGATGGTCTTTTGCTTCTTACGGGCCTCGTTTTTCTTTTTCTGGGCCTCGTATTTATACTTGCCGTAATCGAGGATCTTGCACACGGGCGGCTGTGCGCCCGGTGAGACTTCCACCAGATCGAGACCCACCTCGTCGGCGGCCATCAGGGCCTGTCGCAGCGGAACGACGCCGGCCTGTTCCCCGTCGGCGTCGACGAGACGGACGGGATCTGCGGTGATCATATCATTGACGCGCGGCCCTTCTTTTTGCGGCGGCGCGCCCATTGGTCCTCTAGCTATGGATACCTCCTTACGTCGCCCGTCCATCCCTGGAAAGGGCGTGCGATTATCCTGTTCAAAACGATACGGGCAACTTCCGGCCCATGACTGACCCGGCGGGGTACTATACCCCAACAGGCACCCCAAATCACGCCGGCGGCTGTGCTTCCTCGCAGAATCTAGTCACCGCGTCGCTAAGCGCAAGAACTTCCTGCTTTTGCGTACCCAATCGGCGGATCGCGACGGTTTTTTCCTCCGCTTCCCGCTTGCCGACCACGAAGATCGCCGGGGTCTTGGCGTGACTGTGTTCTCGGACCTTGTAGTTGATCTTCTCATTGCGCAGATCGGTCTCGGCCCGGATGCCGGCCGCGCGCAGGGCGTCGCGGACCTCCGTCGCATAGTCGTCCGCGTCCGAGGTGATCGTCGCGACCACGGCCTGGGTCGGGGCGAGCCACAGCGGGAAGCGGCCGGCGTGCTGCTCGATCAGGATGCCGATCCAGCGCTCGAACGAGCCGAGGATGGCCCGGTGCAGCATCACCGGACGATGCCGTTCCCCGTCCTCCCCGGTGTAATGGGCATCGAGCCTTTCCGGCAGCACGAAATCGACCTGCAGGGTGCCGCACTGCCAGTCCCGGCCGATGGCGTCGCGCAAGACGAACTCCAGCTTCGGGCCGTAGAAGGCGCCTTCGCCGGGGTTCATGGTGTAGGGCAGGCCGGCGGCCTCGACCGCCTCCTTGAGCGCCCCTTCGGCGCGGTCCCAGGTCTCGTCGCTGCCGGCCCGCTTTTCCGGCCGGTCGGAGAACTTCACCCGGACGTCCTGGTAACCGAAGTCGCGGTAGATGTCCTGCAGGAGGTCGCAGAAGTCGATCGATTCCGCCGTGATCTGATCCTCGGTGCAGAAGATGTGGGCATCGTCCTGGGTAAAGTTCCGCACCCGCATGATGCCGTGCAGCGCGCCATGGGGCTCGTAGCGATGGCAGGAGCCGAACTCGGCGAAGCGCAGCGGCAGATCGCGGTAGCTCTTGATGCCCTGCTTGAACACCTGGACATGGCCCGGGCAGTTCATCGGCTTCAGCGCGAAGATGCGGCCGTCCTCGGTGTGGCTGGAGAACATGTTCTCGCGAAACTTCTCCCAATGGCCCGAGGCCTCCCACAGGGACCGGTCGACCAATTGCGGCGTCTTGATCTCGTGATAGTTGGCCCTGTCCAGCTTGCGCCGCATATAGCCCTCGATCTCGCGATAGAGCGTCCAGCCGCGCGGATGCCAGAAGGTCGAGCCGAGCGCCTCCTCCTGCATGTGGAACAGGTCCATCTCCCGGCCGATCCTGCGGTGGTCGCGCTTCTCGGCCTCCTCCAGCATGTGGAGATAGGCGTCCAGCTCCTTCTGGGTCGGGAAGCAGGTGCCGTAGATCCGCTGAAGCTGATCGTTGTTTGCATCGCCCCGCCAATAGGCGCCGGAGACGCGCAACAGCTTGAACGCCTTGCCGAGCTTGCCTGTGGACGGCAGGTGGGGACCGCGGCAGAGATCGGTGAACGCGCCCTGGGAGTAGACCTTCAGCTCCTCGCCCTGGGGGATCTCGGGGATCCATTCGGCCTTATACTTCTCGCCGATGGAGGAGAAGTACTCGATCGCCTGGTCCCGGCTCCACACCTCGCGGGTGATCGGCTCGTTCCGGTCGACGATCTCGCGCATGCGCTGTTCCAGCTTTTCGAGATCGTGGGTCGAGAACGGGTCCTCGCGGGCGAAGTCATAATAGAAGCCGTTTTCCGTCGCCGGGCCGAAGGTCACCTGCACGTCGGGGAACAGTTCCTTCGCCGCCTCGGCCAAGAGATGGGCGGCGTCATGGCGCATGAGTTCCAGCGCGTCGGGGTCCTTGGCGGTGACGATGGCGACGGTGCTGTCTTCCGTGATCGTCGTGTCCAGATCCTTCAGCGTGCCTTCGACACGGACGGCGAGGGCGGCTTTCGCGAGGCCGGCGCCGATGGAGGCGGCGATCTCGTCGCCGCGGACCGGGCCGTCATAGGATCTGGTGCTGCCGTCGGGCAGGGTGATCACGGGCATGGAAACTCTCTACAAATCGCTGTTTGGCTACGGATCGCGCAGAGTACGATTCGCGCCCGTTTGGTCAAGGCGGAAGAGGGCAATCCCGCGTTGTTCAAGGCGGGTAGCTCGCTGTGTCGCCTTCGCCGCGATCTCAAGAGGGTCCCTCCAGCAGCTCCTCGTAGACGGCGAGCGTGCGCATCGCCATCAGTTGCTTGTCGTAGACCTTCACCGCGTGGCGCCGGGCGGCGTCGCGCATCCGGGTCCGGGCGGCGTCGTCCATGTCGAGGGCCTTGGCGATCGTCTCGGCGAGCGCGTCGGCGTCCCCCGGGGTCACCAGGAAGCCGGTCTTGCCGTGCTGCACCGTCTCGGTCGCGCCGCCATGCTGGGTCGCGACCACGGTGCGGCCCATGGCCTGGCCCTCCACCGCCACCCGGCCGAACGCTTCAGGCTCCGTCGAGGCGCTGACCACCACGTCGGAGAGCTTATAGGCCGCCGCCATGTCGCGGCAGTCGCCGACCAGCCGGACCTTGCCCTGCAGGTCGCGGTCCTTGATCAGCTTGTGGAGGTCCGCCGAATACGCCTCCCGGCCCTGATCCGAGCCGACCAGCAGGGCCAAAACTCCCCGATCCTTCAGCTTGGCCATCGCTTCGATCAGCACCGTCTGGCCCTTCCAGCCGGTGAGCCTTCCCGGCAGCATGACGATGGGCATGCCGTCCGGGAGCTGCCATTCGGTGGAGAGCCGGATCATCCGCTCGGCGGTCGTCCGGTCCGGATCGAAGACGGTGAGGTCGATGCCGCGCGGGATGATCCGGACCTTCTTCGCCTCGGCATGATAGACCTGGGCGATATGGTCGGCGATGAAATGGCTGACCGCGATCACCCGGTCGCCCCGGACCATCACTGAATTATAGAGCCTTTTCAGCGCGTTGCTGTGGCCGTAGGTGCCGTGGAAAGTGGTGACGAACGGGATCTTGCGCCGCCGCGCGGCCCACAGCGCCGGCCAGGCGGGCGCCCGGGAGCGGGCATGGATGATATCGACCTGCCGGGCGTAACAGAGGTCGGTCAGCCTGTCGGCGTTGATCCGCATGCGGATCGGATTCTTGCTGTCGACCGGCAGCTCGATGTGCTCGACGCCGGCACGGTCCAGTTCGCGCACCATCGGCCCGCCGGCGGAAGCGACCAGCGGGGTCCAACCGGCCTCGGCCATCGCCTTCGCCATGTCCACCGTGCCGCGTTCCACGCCACCCGTTTCGAGGGCGGGAAGAACCTGCAAAATCGTCGGGGGGGTGCTGCGTCCGCCAAAGCGCTGGGCTATGCTGAAGGTCTCTGACATCAACTGGTCCAAGGGTACCGGATATGAACGGTGTAGCGGAAGACAGGCCCCCTTCCTACTTCAATCGTCCCGACGGCGGCCGGCTCGCCTTCCACAAGACGCCCGCGAAGAGCCCGGGCAAAGGCCCCGGGATGGTCTTTCTCGGCGGCTTCCACTCCGACATGACCGGTCTCAAGGCCCAGGCGATGGAGCGGTTCGCCATCGAGCGCGGGCTCGCCTTCCTGCGTTTCGATTACCGCGGGCACGGACAGTCCTCCGGTGATTTCGACAAACATGTCACCGGCGACTGGATCGACGACGCCAAGCGGATCTTCGACGCCGAGACCGAAGGCCCGCAGATCGTCGTCGGCTCCTCCATGGGTGGTTGGATCGCCGTTCATGTGGCGATGACCTATCCTGACCGGGTCGCCGGTATGGTCGGGATCGCCTCGGCGCCCGACTACACCCAGGACCTGCTCGACAACCGCCTACCGGAGGCCGTCCTCAAGGAGATCATGGAAAAGGGGGTGTGGATCCGGCCCTCCGACTATGATTGGGAGGGCTATCCGATCACCCGGGCGTTGCTCGCCGACGGTAAGAAGCACCTCGTCCTGACGAAGACGCCGATCCCGGTCGCCTGCCCGGTCCGGCTGCTGCACGGCACCGCCGATGTGGATGTCGCGTGGCAGCGCTCCGCCATGCTGCTGGAAAGGCTCGCCAGCGACGACGCGACGCTCACCCTGATCAAGGACGGCGACCATCGGCTGTCGGACGACGCCAGTCTGGAGCGGCTCTACAAGACGGTCAGCGAATTACTGTGAAACCCGGCATGGCGATGGGGCTGGCGTGGTCCTTCAGCCGGTTGAGCAGGCTCTCCCGGTGCCCCTCATGCTTCAGGACCTTCAGGATTCCCTCATCCAGCATGTCGTCCAGCGTGCCGTCCAGCGTGTCGTCCTGGGCGTCTTCGGGCGCGAGCCGGCCCAGGACCATGGCGATCGCCTCTTCCTGACGCAGGGTCGGATAGCGCCGGTTGTCGGCCTGGATCGCCTCGAACGCCACCGGTCCCCCGTCGATCCAGAACACCCCCCGGCCGGAGAGATACATGTGGGGCCGGTCGATGGTGCCGGTCACCTCGCAGCGCACCGGCAGATCGATGGTGCCGAACTGATAGCCGCCAGGCTGACCGATGCCTTCCGTCAAATGCATCGCCTCAAGCTGTGGGGCGTCGAGCCAGGTCGCATGGAGATGGACCGTCGTGCCCTCGGACGGATAGAGCGTCGCCGGGACCGAGCCATAGGGCGCGATGCTGGCGGAATAGACCACGTCGGCGTGGTCGATCTCGATCCGGGTCACCGGAACGACGGCGTTGTCGCCATATTTCCGTTTAAGCTGGCGCGGCCCCCGGTTGGAACCGACCGCGATCACCGGCGTGCGGCCGTCGAGGTCGACATCCGGGGTGATCGGATGGACCTCGCCATGGCGGTAGACATAGCCGTCGCGGGGCGGGTCGAAGGGATAGGATTTCGCCCAGGCGATCCGTTCGGCGTCACTGAGCTTGAGAAGCGGGTCGTCTTTCAAAGTTGTTCGATCCGGTACCGGCAATTGGCGTCGTCGACCCCGGCCCAGGCCTTGGTCTGCCACATCTGTTTGGCCGCGTCGTAGCTGTCATAGGGTCCGAAGCGTTCTTCGGTGCCGCCCTCGACGATCTCCGTGAAGCTGGTGTCCGTGTAGACCCCGCCAACGACCCAGAAGGAGCTGCTTTCCTCCTTCTCGATCGTATAGCGCACGCAGGCGTCGTCGATGAAGGACATGGCGAGGCGCTGCCATTCCTTGCGCGCCGCCTCGTAGTCGGGATAGGGGCCGTGCCGTTCCTCGGTCTTGCCCTCCGCCATCGTCGAGAAATTCGTGTCGGTGTATTCGCCGCCGACCACCCAATACCGTGCCATGGCCCACCTCGCTCGTTATACCGCAGCATGGCCTATCAGAGCGCAAACCGCTGGGCAAGAGGGCCGCGCCGGCGGTCCTTCCCGCGGAATTCGGGAGAAGCAGCCGCGGATCCGCGCGCCTTGGAGGCGACCGGAGACAGCGTCGCGGGCCGTTTCAGGCTCCGGTCGTATGGAATTTCCCGGAGGAGAATTGGCGCCTGAGCTGCCTGCCCGCGTCCCCGAGCTTGAAACTGTCTTGATAGGCCTGGAGAAAAGAGCCGATCAGATCTTTCTCCTTGTCGCCGATACCGCGGGGCAGTCGCAAGGGAAGGCCGGTCAAATCGACCTTCCGCCATTCGTCCCCGACCCGCTGCATGACCCAAAACCCCCAATAGACGGAAACGGAGCCGAATGCCTCATCGACCGCCTTGCTGACGCCCGGATGAAAGTATCGGTCGGCGCCCGGATCGACGATGCAATCTTTCTCGATGTAGGGCTCGACGGCGGTTCGATCGCATTCCGACCATTGGAGTTCCAGATCGTCGCCGCACACGAAGCCGCCGTCCTTGACCAGCCTTTTCGCCTCGTGAATGTCGCTCCGGACCTGTGTGTAGGCGTGGGAGGCGTCGATGAAGACCATGTCGAATCCCTCGCTGCGCAAGCGTGGCAGGGTTCGCTGGGACAGGCCTTTGACGATCGTGACCTTCTCCTTATGGCCGGACACGGCGATGTTGTGGCGGAACAAGGCTTCGGCGACGCCGGTGTTGAGGGCGGTCGCCATGACCGCCAATGTGTCGTCCAGCGGTATCGGGGCGGGATAGTGCCCTTCCAAGCCCGCCAGTCCGTAAGTGTTTTCCCACGCGTCGCAGCAGGTGATATGCGCCCTGTCCCAGCCATGATGGGCGAACGAATCCAGCCAATTGAGGGTGGACGCCCCGACCCAGCTTCCGACTTCGACGGCTTCAAAACTCTCGGGATTCTGTTCCTCTTCTATATAATCAATCAAAGATTGCATAAAAAGTGTCCGGAACGCGTCGGGCTGCTGACCCGCGAACGCCTCCGAGAGATAGGGTTTTCCGCCGGTAAGGGAGTACAAGAACAAGGATAGCGCATGTTCCATTCGGGTGGCCTTTTGGGTGCTGATCTTAGGGGACACAGCTTTGGTTAACATCGTTGTGACCCTAAGTCAGCGTCGAAACCTTTGGTGGCAACCGATCGGCGCGCCCCATACCGGCGAATGGCTTCGATGATGGTCGGATATCGGGGGACCCCTCGGCCGGATCTACCGCGGCCCAGCGCGATCCTTGCGACATCGCGGCTTCGGAGAAGCCACTTTGCGATCTGCCGGCGAATGGCTATGTCTTAAAGCCCGTATTCGCGGGACCCGCCCTAAACCGTCGAGAGGCTTCATGTCCACGACCCAGCATTCCGATCTTATCGCGTCGCTCATCGAAAAGGCCGTCAAGCGCGGCGCCGACGCCGCCGACGCCGTGCATATCGCCGGCACGTCGCTGTCCGCCTCCTGCCGCCTCGGCGCGCCGGAGATGGTCGAGCGGTCGGAAGGGCACGATATCGGCCTACGGGTCCTCGTAGGTAAACGCCAGGCTTCCGTCTCGACCACCGATCTCGCGCCCGACGCCATCGACGAACTGGTCGAGCGGGCGGTCGCCATGGCCAAGGCAGCACCGGAGGATCCCTATTGCGGGCTCGCCGACCCGGACCAACTGGTCAGCGACCGGCCGGAGATCGAGATGGCGGATCCCTCCGAGCCGTCGCCGGAAACCCTGGCCGAGCGGGCGAGGGCGGTGGAGGATGCGGCCCGGTCGCGCGCCGGGATCACCAACTCCGACGGTGGCGACGCCGGCTGGTCCCGGACCGCGGTCACGTTGGCCGCCAGCAACGGCTTCCTCGGCGGCTATGAGCGGACCAGTTCCTATATCAGCGCCGTGGTGATCGCCGGCGAAGGCGACCGGATGCAACGGGACGGCGACTTTTCCAGTGCAGTGTTCGACGGCGATCTCGAAGACTGCGAAACGGTCGGCGAGCGGGCCGCCCAACGCACCCTCGACCGGCTCGACCCCCAGCGCATGCCGTCCGCGCGCCTGCCCGTCCTGTTCGAGCCGAAGACCGCCCGCTCCCTGATCGGCCATCTGATGGGGGCGATTTCCGGCCCGTCGATCACCCGGGGCACCTCTTTCCTTAAGGAAATGATGGGCGAGCGGATCTTCGCCGAGGGCATTGTCGTCAGCGAGGACCCCCATCGCGACCGCGGGTTCCGCTCCAAGCCCTTCGACGGGGAGGGGTTGCCGACCCGGGGCCGCAACATTATCGACGACGGGGCTCTGACCACCTGGTTGCTCGACCTCTCGTCCTCGCGGCAACTTGGGCTCGCCCCCACCGGTCACGCCGGCCGGGGCACGTCGGGTCCGCCGTCGCCCGGGCCGACCAATCTCGTGCTGCAGCCGGGGCCGCTCAGCGCCGGGGAACTGATCGGGGAGGTTTCCGACGGTCTCTATGTCACCGAGCTGATGGGCATGGGCGTGCGGCTGGTCACCGGGGATTACAGCCGGTCCGCCGCCGGCTTCCGGATCCGCGACGGCAAGCTCGCCGAGCCGGTGGCCGACCTGACGCTCGCCGGCAACCTCAAGGAGGTCTTCGCCAGCCTGACCCCGGCCAACGATCTCGATATGCGTGGGGCGACCTTTGTGCCGACGGTCCGGGTCGAGGGCCTGACGATCGGCGGCGGCGAGTGATCTGTGGGGCCTGACCCTAGGCCTTTGTTCTAAGGCCTGACCAGAGCGACCGGCTCCGGCGACATCTCGATCTTCAGGGGCAGGCGGGCGATGACATCGCCGTCGCCCTGCACCGGGCCGTCATGGCCGAGATCGTCGGCGGCGACGATTTCGATCGACCGGCCGCTGAGCCATTCCACGTCGGGCAGCTTCTCGAGCCGCCCCAAGGCCAGCCAGACCATATGGCGGAGCGCCCGCCAGCGGCCGGGCTTCAAGAACAGGCAGACCTCCATCGAATCCTTGTCCAGGCTCGCCTTGGGGGAGACCACATAGGTCCCACCATAATAGCGTGCCCGCGAGATGATGGCCGATGCCGCGAAGCGCGTCTCACCGTCCACGGTCACCCGGTAGCGGCGGTTTTGGAACCGCAGCCAGTTCCGCAGGATTGTCAGGAAATAGGCGCCCCTTCCGATCTTTCGCTTGAGGGCGAGATCGACACTCTCGACGACGCCGGCATCGAAGCCGACCCCGGCCATCAGCACGAAGCGGCGCCCATTGGCGACCCCGAGCCATGTCGGCTTGATCGGGGCCGTGGCGATCGCCTCGGCGATCTCCCGGGCGCGGCGGCCGACACCGATCTCGGCGGCCAGCACATTGGCCGTCCCCAGCGGCAGAATGGCGAGCGGCATGGACGACCCGGCGAGGCCGTTCGCGACCTCATTGATGGTGCCGTCGCCGCCGGCGGCGATGACCAGGTCGACCCTGTTCTCGGCCACGATCCGGGCTGCCAAACGCGTCGCGTCGCCGGCGCAGGTCGTGCCATGCATCTCCAGGGCGATCCCGCGTTCTTCGAGGGCCACGCGCACTTTGTCGAGGCGGCGGGTTTTGGCCGCACCGGCGGTGGGATTGAAGACGATCGCGGCCCGTTTGCGGGAGAACTGGGTGTTTTTCATCGGTCTCTTGATTGTTTTCCGAAACTCAAGCTTCGCAGATTTCGTAATTGTCGAGCAATAGTCAACGAATGTTCATCGAACTGTAACATAAAACCATATACTGCCCTCGTGTTTTATCCACAATACAGTATGTGGACAGTAGTAACTCTTGCGCCACAAGATATGGAAATCGGCCCCTTGGGCAACGCTTTCCTTTTGTCGGCACGAAGGGACACCCTCCTTCGATGAATACCCAAGCCCCCATCCGGCAGTATCGGGCGATATGGATTTCCGATGTCCATCTCGGCACCCGCGGCAGCAAGGCGGAGTATCTTCTCGACTTCCTCCGCGAGACGGAGAGCGAGTATCTCTATCTGGTCGGCGACATTCTCGATGTCTGGCGCCTGCAGAAATCCTGGTACTTCATCCAAAGCCATAACGACGTCATTCAGAAGATCCTCCGCAAGGCGCGCAAAGGCACCAAGGTCGTCTATCTGCCAGGCAATCACGACGAGATCTTCCGCGACTATCTCGGCGTCAATTTCGGCGAGATCGACATCGTCGACGAGACCATTCACACGACGATCGACGGCAAGAGGTTTCTCGTCCTTCACGGCGACAAATACGACGCGGTGGTGCGCTACGCGAAGTGGCTCGCCCTGCTCGGCGACTGGGCCTACAACTGGCTCCTGCGGATCAGCCATGTCATCAACGTCGTCCGGCGCAAGCTCAACCGCCCCTACTGGTCGCTCAGCCAATTCCTGAAACAGCGGGTCAAGACCGCCGTCCAGTTCATCGGCGAGTTCGAGAACGCGGTGGTCAGCGAGGCGAAGGAGCGTGGCGTGGACGGCGTGATCTGCGGCCATATCCACAAGGCGGAGATGCGCCGGATCGACGATGTTCTTTATATGAATGACGGCGACTGGGTGGAGAGCTGTACCGCCCTGGTCGAGCATTACGACGGCCGCATGGAAATCCTCGAATGGACGAATGTCCGTCAGTTGGCGCTGCTTTGACTTCTCTGGCGCCTTTCGACCCGGAGACCAACCAACCCAAGGTTCCGGAAGGCTTCCCGGAGCGACTGCCGCCCGGGTCGACGCTCGTTATCGCGACGGACGCCTGGTTCCCTCAGGTAAACGGTGTGGTCACCACCATGTCGACCCTGGTCGAACGGCTGCGGGAGTACGGCTACCGGGTGGTGACGATCACGCCGGAGGGACAGACCACGGTGCCGATGCCGACCTATCCCGAAATCCGGCTCTGCGTCCGGCCCGGCAAGGTGGTGCGCGACGCGCTCAAGGGTATCGCCCCCGACGCCTTTCACATCGTGACCGAGGGACCGCTGGGTTTCGCCGCCCGCTCTTGGGCACTGAAGCGCGGCATTCCCTTCACCACCGCCTATCACACCAAATTCCCGGAATATCTCTCCGCCCGGTTCCCGGTCCCGGTCAGCTTCGGGACCCGGCTGATCCGCTGGTTCCACGGCCCGTCGTCCGGCGTGATGGTCGCGACCCCGAGCCTCGCCCGCGATCTTGAGGGCAAGGGCTTCCGGAATGTCCGGCCGTGGACACGGGGGGTGGCGGTCGATCTCTTCAAGCCGCTCGACGATCCCGCCGACCGTGATCGGCTGTTGCCGTATCCGAGACCGATCGGCGTTTATGTCGGCCGCATCGCGGTCGAGAAGAATATCGAGGCCTTCCTCAAAACGACCGCGGTGGCGACCAAGGTCCTGATCGGCGGCGGACCGCAGATGGACAGCCTCAAGCAGCGCTATCCCGATGCGGTCTTTCTCGGTCCGAAATTCGGCGAGGATCTCGCCCGTCATATCGCCGCCGGCGACCTGTTCGTGTTCCCGAGCCTCACCGACACTTTCGGACTGGTGCAAATCGAAGCGCTGTCCTGCGGCCTTCCCGTGGCGGCCTATCCGGTGACCGGTCCGCTCGATGTTCTGACCCCGAAGGTCGGGGCGATGGACGAGGATCTCGACCGGGCGATCGAGCGGGCGCTGACCCTCGATCCGGCCGATTGCCGGGACCACGCCCTCGGCTATAGCTGGGACGCTTGTGCCCGGCTTTTCCTGAACAACCTGGCGCCCGTTTCGGCTTCCTGACGAAAATCTTGTAATCCGGCGGCGGGACGGTCATGTCTTGGCCCACGTTTCGACAGTTGCCAGGACCGGTTCGACCAGTGGCCCAGCCCGCACCCGACAAGCCAGCATCCGATAAGCAAGCGCCCGACAAGCAAGCGCCCGATAAACCCGCGATACTGCCGCCGGAAATCCGGCGCGGTCTGGCTCGGCGTATCATCTCCGATCACGTTGTCCACTATTGGCCGCGTTTCGCGCTTGCCCTCTTGCTGATGGCGATGGTCGCCGCGGCGACCGCCGGCCTCGCCAAAATGATGGAGCCGGTGCTCGACGAGGTGTTCGAGGCGCGCAACACGGCGGCCCTGCCCTGGGTGGTCGGTCTCATCTTCGGGCTCTTCGTCGTCAAGGGCATGGCCAATTACGGTCAGGTCTACGTCATGGAGCAGGTGAGCCAGCGGATCGTCGACGATATCCGCAAACGCCTGTTCGCCCATCTGCTGACCCTGGACGTGGCCTTCTTTTCCTCGGCCGCGACCAGCGATCTCGTGAGCCGCATCCTCAACGACGTCATGGCCCTGCGTCAGGCCGTCGGCAAGGCGCTGACCAGCGCCGGCAAGGATGCCCTGACCCTCATTCTGCTGATCGGCGTCATGGTCTGGCAGGATCCGGTGCTGGCCGGCGTCGCCTTTTTCATCTTTCCCACCGCGTTCTATCCGGTCTATCGGATCGGCCGCCGAATCCGGAAGGTCTCCGCCAATACCCAGGAGCAGACAGCAAGCCTTTTGGGGACCCTGAACGAGATCTTCACCGGCATCCGGGTGGTGATGAGCTACCGCATGGAAGGGCGCGAGCAGGGCCGCGCCGCCCGGACGATCGACGATCTCGGCGGGCTGATCTTCCGTGCCGCCCGCATCCGGGCGCTGGGCCATCCGATCATGGAGACCCTGGGCGGGGTCGCCATCGTCGTCGTCATCGGCTATGGCGGCTGGGCGGTGATCGAGGGGACCCGCACCACCGGCGAGCTGTTCAGTTTCATCACCGCGCTGTTGCTCGCCTATGAGCCTTTGAAGCGGCTCTTCAACATCAATGCGGAGATCCAGACGGGTCTCGCGGCGGCGGAGCGGATCTACGCCTTTCTCGATGTGGAACCGGCCATCCGCGACGACGAAGAGGCCGTTCCCTTGGCGGTCTCCGGCGGCGGGATCGCGCTGGAGGACGTGACCTTCCATTATGGCGAGGAGGCGCCGGCCTTGAATGGCCTGAGTCTGACGGTGCCACCTGGTCAACGCGCCGCCCTGGTCGGGCTGTCGGGCGCCGGCAAATCCACCGTCCTCAATCTCATCCCGCGCTTCTACGACGTCTCCGGCGGGCGGGTGACGGTGGACGGACAGGATGTGCGTGACGTGACGCTCGCCTCCTTGCGCGATGCCGTCGCCCTGGTGAGCCAGGAGGTGATGCTGTTCGACGATAGTGTGCGGGGCAACATCGCCTATGGTCGGCCCGGGGCCTCCGAAGAGGAAATCGTCGAGGCCGCCAAGGCCGCGTCGGCCCACGACTTCATCCTGTCCTTGCCGGCGGGCTACGACACGCAGGTCGGAGAGGCGGGGGCGCGGCTTTCCGGCGGCCAGCGCCAACGCATCGCCATCGCGCGGGCGATCCTCAAGAACGCGCCCATCCTGCTCTTGGACGAGGCGACGAGCGCCCTCGATTCCGAGGCCGAGCATGCCGTGCAGGACGCCCTCGACCGGCTGATGGTCGGCCGCACCACGCTGGTCATCGCCCACCGGCTGTCGACCGTTCGGACGGCCGATGTGATTTATGTCGTCGACAAGGGTCGGATCATCGAACAAGGGGTTCACGACGCGCTCGTGGCGAAGGGCGGGGCCTATGCCCGGCTGGTCACCCTGCAGATGGGGCCGGAGGCCAAGGCCGCGGCGGTGGCGGATCGGTAGGAAGTGCCCCTATGAGCCGCCGCAAGAAACTGCAGAACCACCCGATCGTCATCGCCGTCCTGTCCTGGGTCCTGGTGAATTACGCGCGTCTGGTGTTCGCCACGACACGCTGGACCTGGCGGGGGCGTGATCATCTCGATCGGATCGCCCATGGGTCCGAAGGCGCCATCGGTGCCTTCTGGCATAATCGGTTGATGCTGATGCCGTTTATCTGGCCGAAGTCGGTCCCCATCGACATGATGATCTCCGCCCATGGCGACGGCCGGATCGTCAGCCGGGTCATCGGCCGCCTTGGGATCGGTACGGTCGAAGGATCCACCAGCAAGGGCGGGATCAAGGCCCTCAAGGCCGTCGTCGACCGCATGAAGGCGGGACGCTGCGTCGCGATCACGCCGGACGGGCCGCGCGGCCCCCGGATGCGGGCCAGCGCCGGGGTGGTCGCCGCCGCGCGACTGGCTGGAACGCCGATCCTTCCCGCCTCGCTGTCTGTCGGCAACCGCAAGGTCCTTGGCAGTTGGGACCGGTTCATTTTCGCGTTGCCCTTCGGACGCGGCGCCTTCGTCGTCGGCGATCCGATCCGGGTTCCCCGGCAGGCGGACGAGGCGGAGATGGAGCGCCTGCGCCTGCTGGTCGAAACCCGCCTGACCGAGCTGTCCGACGAGGCCGACCGGCTGGTCGGCGCCGAACCGATCGCGCCGGCCCCGATCGACACCAAGGTCAAGACATGACGGCGATGCCACGATGATCATCCCTCTCTACCGCGCCCTCGGTTGGGCCATCGCCCCACTGGTCGATCAGTGGCTGAAGGCACGGATGCGCCGGGGCAAGGAGGATCCGGCACGGGCGGAGGAACGGCGCGGTCATGCCGGTGTTCCCCGGCCGCCCGGCCGTCTTGTCTGGTTCCATGGCGCCAGTGTCGGCGAGATGGTCTCGGTCCTCGCCGTGATCGACCGGATCCGGCGTGACTACCCGGAAATCTCGGTCCTGGTGACCAGTGGGACCGTCACCTCGGCCGAGATGGCCGCCCAGCGCCTGCCCGAACGCTGTATCCATCAATATGTCCCGGCGGATATTCCGGGCTGGATCGGGCGTTTCCTCGATCATTGGCGTCCCGATGCGGCCTTCTGGGTGGAATCCGAACTATGGCCCGGTCTCGTCACCGCCACCCACGCCCGCGGCATTCCCATGGTGCTGCTCAACGCGCGGATCTCGCTCACCTCCTTCAAGCGCTGGCGGTGGCTCCCCGGTTTCCGGCGTTCGGTGATCGGCGCCTTCGATCTGGTGCTGGCCCGCAGCGATCTCGCCGCCGAACGCTTCGAGGCCCTCGGGGCGCGGTCGGTGAAGGCGCTCGGCGATCTGAAGCTGGCGGCGCTACCGCTGCCGGTCGACCAGGAGGCTCTGGCGGAATTGCGGGAAGCGGTTGGCGACCGGCCGGTCTTCCTGGCGGCCAGTACCCATGACGGGGAGGAACAGGCGGCGATCAAGGCGCATATCGCGACCCGGGAGCGAACGCCCGATCTGCTGACCGTGATCGTTCCCCGTCATCCGCTGAGGGGCGACGATATTCATTTCTTCCTCGCCTCCTGCGGCTACGAGGTGGCCCGGCGCAGTGCCGGCGATGTCGTCACCGGTAAGACCGATTTCTATCTGGCCGATACCCTTGGCGAGTTGGGCCTGTTCTTCACCCTCGCCCAGGTCGCCTTCATCGGCGCATCGTTGACGCCGAAGGGTGGGCATAACCCGCTGGAGGCTGCGCCCTTCGACGTCGCGATCCTGATGGGGCCGGATCGGCGCAACAATCAGCGTCCCGCCGAGGTGCTGGACCAGGCCGGCGCCCTCCTGGTCGTCGACACGCCGGAGGAACTGGCCATCGCCGTGGCCGGGCTTTTCGCCCATCCGGAGCGTGTCGACTTGCTCAAGGACCGGGTGAAACATGTCATGGGCAATTTCGAGGCGGTTCTTGACTCCACCCTGACGATGATTTCGCCTTATATTGAGGGGGAGGGCACGAGGGCCGGCCAGGGGCCCGGGCATAAGGACAGGGTATGATGCAGGCGCCGGATTTTTGGCGGACCGATGGATGGCAGGCGAGAATGCTCGCGCCGGCCGCCTGGCTCTATGGCCTGGGCGGGGCGATCCGGCAACGCTCGGTCCAGCCCAAGCGCGTGCGCGTTCCCGTCATCTGTGTCGGGAATCTCGTCGCCGGCGGGGCCGGCAAGACGCCGACGGCGCTGTCCTTGGGATCGATGCTCCGGGCGCAGGGGCAGCGGGTCGCCTATTTGACACGGGGATATCGCGGGACCCATCCCGGGCCGACCCGGGTCAATCCGGATCGTCACACCGCCCAGGATGTGGGCGACGAGGCGCTGTTGCTGGCGTCCGACAGCAACACCTGGGTCTCGCGGGACCGGGTCGCCGGGGCGGAGGAAGCGGTCGCCGCCGGTGCGGACGTCATCGTTATGGACGATGGCTTTCAAAATCCCAGCCTCAAGAAGGATCTGAATATCCTGGTGATCGACGGCGCCTATGGGCTCGGCAACGGTCGCCTGATGCCGGCGGGTCCCCTTCGGGAATCCCCCGATGCCGGCCTTTCCCGCGCCGACGCGGTGGTGCTGATCGGGGCCGACGACCATGATGTCGCCAGCCATATCCGCGGCCGGGTTCCCTTGGTCCGGGCCGCCCTTCTGCCGGAACCGGGCAGCGCGCATTTGGCCGGAAAGCGGGTCTTCGCCTTTGCCGGTATCGCCCGGCCCGGCAAGTTCTTCGGGACGCTGATCGACATCGGCGCCGATCTCGCCGACTGGCGTGCCTTCCCGGACCATTACCTCTACAAACCCATGGAGATCATGAAGCTGATCGAGGAGGCGGCGGCCATGCAGGCGGTCCCCGTGACCACCCGCAAGGACTGGGTGCGCCTGCCGCCGGTCGCCCGCGATATGGTCGAGGTGGTGGATGTGGCGCTGTCCTGGCGCCGGCCGGAAGCGGTCGAGCGGTTGATGGGCCGGATCCTCGATCACGCCTGATTTTCCATGAGCCTTACGCAACCGGACGTGCTGGGCGAGCAGCCCTTTAAGCGGTGGATTCGCTATCCCCTGGAGGGCGTGCTGGCGTCCGTCCTATTCCACGGGTTCCGCCTGCTGCCGGTGACGACCGCCGCCCGGATCGGTGGGCGGGTGGCCCGCTGGCTCGGCCCCCGGCTGAGGGTCAGCCGGCAGGCCCGCGAAAACCTGATCTATGCCTTTCCGGAAAAGACGACGGCGGAGATCGACGGGATCGTTGCCGGGATGTGGGAGCATCTCGGTCAAACGGCGGCGGAGTTCCCTTTCATGGACCGGTTCGATACCCACGATCCGGCGCGTGTCGATATTCGGAACGAGGCCGGGTTCGAGCTGCTGAGGGACGATGGGGAAACGGGGATCATGTTCTCCGCCCATCTCGCCAATTGGGAGGTGCCGCCGTTGGCCGCCCTGCAGCGCGGCATCGGCATGATCGGGGTCTACCGCCGGGCCAACAATCCCTTTGTGGAAAGGTTGTTCCGGAAGGCCCGGGGGTGGCCGGAGGATGCTCTGGTTCCGAAGAGCGATCAGGGTGCCCGGAAGGTCTTCTCGGCCATGCGCAAGGGCCGGCATCTCGTGGTGATGATGGACCAGAAGCTGAACGAGGGCATCCCCACCACCTTCTTCGGACGCCCCGCCATGACCAGCACCATGGTGGCGAAATACGCCCTGCATTTCCGCTGCCCGGTCCGTCCGGTGGCCGTGTTTCGAACCGGTCTCTGCCGCTACCGGATCGAGGTGGAGGATCCCTTGGAACTACCCGACACGGGCGACGCCGACCGGGACGTGGCGCTGCTGACCCAGGCGGTGACCGAGCGGATCGAGGCCTGGATCCGGCGCCATCCGGAACAATGGCTCTGGCTCCACAATCGTTGGAGAGGGACCGTCTGACGGTTCCTGCACGTTACTGCAGGGGTTGGGGGCGCTGAAACATTTCGCCGGCGGCCAGCCGGAAGTCGAGCCGTTCCTGGAACCAGTTCAGCCGGACATCGAGATGGGGTCCCGTGCTGCGGCCGGTGGCACCCACGGCACCGATCGGATCGCCCTGGCGGACGATGTCGCCCTCGCTCACCGCAAGCCGCGAAAGGTGGAGATAGGTCGTATTCAGGCCGTAGCCGTGGTCGATGATGACCGTCCCGCCGGAATAGTACATGTCCTCATGGGCCAGGGTGACGATGCCGTCGGCGGCGGCGGTCACCGGCGTTCCTTCCGGGGCGGCGATATCGATCCCGAAATGGGGGCGTCGAGGTTCGCCGTTGAACACCCGCTGGCTGCCATAGACCCCGGTGATCGTGCCGTAGACGGGCCAGCCGAAACCGCCCTCGAACCAGGCGACGGGGGTCATTTTCGACCGGGCCACCTTGACCTGTTGGATGTCCTGGGCGATCCGGGCCAGGGCCTCCTCCGGCGGGGTGACGTATTTCTGGGGCACACCGGTGATTTCCTGGATGTCATAGGTCCGGGGGGTGATCGGTTCCCGGAGCGTCTGCTCGGTGCCGTTCGGCGATCGGACCGTTATTTCGGCGACCCTCTTATAGTCGCGCCCGAATCCGATGACGAAGTTTCCCGCTGGCCCGACGGGCACGCTGTCGCCATCCAGCATCACGACGTTCCCCGGATCGGTCTTGCCGACCAGGAAACCACCCTGGGTCGACCGGCCCTTAAGGTCCAGGGCGTCCGCCGGCAGGGCGGCGAGAAGCAAGGCGAGGAGCAGAAGAAGCCGCATCAGAAAAGGTCTCCCTGCCCGGAAGTCGTTTTGGGGGGGCTGGGCTTCGCGGGCGCCGGTTTCTTCTTGCGCGCCGGCGGCGCCGCGTCCGATACCCCGGCGGTCGCCTGCAGCTCGCCGTCGGCGAAGCGCAGCGTCATGCGGCCGTCTTCCGGCACCTTCTCCTTGCGGGTGACCGGCCGGCCGGCGTCGTCACGGACCAGGACATAGCCGCGCTCGAGGACCCGCTCGAAGGAAAGGCTGTCGAGCAGACGCCCGGTCGCCTCCAACCCGTCTCGGCCGGCCCGGATCCGGCGGTCCAGCATCTCGGGGCGGAGCCGGCGGGAGATTCCGGTCGCGGTCTCCCGCTGGCGGCGGATCGAGACGTCCAAGGCCCGCTCGAGGCGCCCGCCGAGCGCTGCCAACCGGTCGCCATTGGCGCGGACCCTTTCGGCCGGGTGGCGTAGGGCCGCGGAGGTGCGTGCGAGCCGCTGGCGGCCCGCCGTCAGTATGGTTTTCGTACCGGTGGAGAGACGGCCGGCCAGGAAGTCGACCCGTTGCTGCTGCGGTCCGAGCACCAGGGCCGGATCGCCGAGGCCGCGGGCCAAGCCGTCGATCTCCCGCCGGGAGTCGCGCAGCCGCCGCGTCATGCCCTGGATCAGGCGGTTGCCGTTCTCCGCCGTGCGGGCGATCAGATCGGCGCGGACGGGGACGGCCTTTTCCGCCGCGCCGGTCGGGGTGGGCGCGCGCAGGTCGGCGACATAGTCGATCAGCGTCGTATCGGTCTCGTGACCCACAGCCGAAATCACCGGGATGCGGCAGGCGGCGACCGCCCGGGCCACCACCTCTTCATTGAACGGCCAGAGATCTTCCAGGCTGCCGCCGCCTCGGGCGACGATCAGCACGTCCGGCCGCGGGAGATCTTCTCCCGGTCCGCCGACCAGCGAGTCCATGCCGGCGATGGCCGCCGCGATCTGCGGGGCCGCCGTCTCGCCCTGAACCGGGACCGGCCACAGCAGGACGCGGCGCGGAAAGCGTTCGCCGATCCGGTGGAGGATGTCGCGGATCACCGCGCCGGAGGGGGAGGTCACGACGCCGATCACCTCCGGCAGGGTCGGGATCGGTTGCTTGCGCTCTTCGGCGAACAGTCCCTCGGCGGCGAGTTTCTTCTTACGCTCCTCGAGCAGCTTGAGCAGCGCGCCCTCGCCCGCCAACTCCATCCGCTCGATCACGATCTGATATTTCGACTGACCGGGGAAGGTGGTGAGTTTCCCGGTCGCCACCACCTCCATACCCTGTTCCGGCTGGATCGAGAGCCGGGCCGCGTTGCCGCGCCAGACAACGCCGTCCAAGACGGCCTTTTCGTCCTTCAGGCTGAGATAGACATGCCCCGAGGCCGGGCGGCTGACGCGGCCGATCTCGCCGCGCACCCGGACTCTGCCGAAGGCGTCCTCCATGGTCCGCTTGATCGCGCCGGAGATCTCCGAGACCGACAATTCGGGCACATTGCCCGGATCGGCGTCCTCCCAAGGAAGGCCAGTGTCATTCATGGCGGAGACTATGCTACAGAACCGCTCTTCTATGAAGGCCGGGAAAAAGGATTTGAGGCGATGAAGGTTCTGGTGGTGGGCGGCGGCGGCCGCGAGCATGCGCTGTGTTGGGCGATCGCGGATTCGCCGCTGTGCGATGCGCTGTATTGCGCGCCCGGCAATCCGGGAATCGCCGCCCTCGCCACCTGCCTGCCGGTGAAGGCGGAGGATATCGATGGGATCGTCGCGGCCGCCCGGGACCATGACGTCGATCTGGTCGTGGTCGGGCCGGAGGCACCCCTGGTGGCCGGCCTTGTCGACCGCCTGACCGAGGCGGGAATCAAGGCGTTCGGGCCGACGGCGGCGGCGGCCCGGCTGGAGGGGTCGAAGGGCTTCACCCGGGACTTTCTGGCCCGGCACGGTATCCCGTCCGCGGCCTATGGGCGGTTTGCCGATCTGGAGGAGGCCAAGGCCTACATCCGGGCGCAGGGCGCGCCCATCGTGGTCAAGGCCGATGGCCTCGCCGCCGGCAAGGGCGTGGTTGTCGCGACGACGGTCGACGAGGCGCTCGCCGCCGTCGATGACATGATGGCCGGCGGCGCGTTCGGGGGCGCCGGGGAGGAAGTGGTGATCGAGGAGTTCCTCGACGGGGAAGAGGCGAGTTTCTTCGCGCTGATCGACGGGACGACGGCGCTGCCGCTGGCGGCGGCCCAGGACCATAAACGCGCCTATGACGGGGACGAGGGGCCGAATACCGGTGGCATGGGCGCCTACTCGCCGGCCCCAGTCGTCGACGACGCGATGGCGGAGCGGATCATGGCGGAGATCGTCCGGCCGACGACGGCCGGCATGGCGGCGGAAGGGATGCCGTTCAAGGGCGTTCTGTTCGTCGGGTTGATGATCGACCCGGTGAAGGGGCCTCGGGTCGTCGAGTACAATGTCCGCTTCGGCGATCCCGAATGCCAAGGTCTCATGATGCGGTTGAAGAGCGACCTTCTGCCCGCCCTGATGGCGACCGTGGACGGCACCCTTTCCCACATGACACTGCGTTGGCGCGACGAGACGGCGATGACCGTGGTCATGGCGGCGGAGGGCTATCCCGGATCCTATGAGAAGGGCACCGTGATCGGTGGCTTGGATAACCTTTCGGAGACCGCCGACCTCGTCGTGTTCCATGCCGGGACGGACCGGCGCGCCGACGGCACCGTGATCGCCGTTGGTGGGCGGGTGCTGGGGATCACGGCCCTGGGGGCGACACCACGCGACGCGCGGGACAACGCCTATGCGGCGGTGGATAAAATTGAATGGCCACAGGGCTTCTGTCGCCGGGATATCGGGTGGCGCGCTGTTTAACCATGCTTTCCTTGCATGGTTGCTTGCTTGTATATGCAAATCTCTTATTGATTGTTTTTGAACGGCTTTTCTCCTATACGGAAGTGCAGGCAACACCTAGGTAGTCAGGGTGTCGTCTGGGCGTTCTTCGGAATGGAGAGAGCTTTGTCCTTCAAGTTAGACGATCCGGACTCCCTGTTCGCAAACCTGGTTCTGCTGTCGAACGATCTCGACGGGATGGAGATGCTCACGGCCGGCCTGAAGTCCGGTTTCCAGCACCATCTGGTCGAGCCGGATCGGTTGAACGAGCAAGTGGGCGATCTCGCTTGGGCGTTGATGTGCGCGACGGAGAAGCCGGTCCGCGTCCATCTGGTCGGATGGGGCCGGCCGGGTCGGATCACCCTGTCGGGCAACACCCTCGATGCCGAAACGGCGGGGGAGTTTTCGATATTCTTCGGCAGTAATCCGCCGGAAGAACTGGTCCTCTACGGCAGCCGCGTGGCCGATGGCGTCGCGGGGGACAAATTCTGCCGCGACCTCGCCAATCTGTGCGGTGGCCGGGTGATCGCCAGCAAACAACGGGTCGGCCGGGAAACCGACGGCCACAACTACTGGTTCGAGGGGCTGCAGCGGGATATCTCGCTGTGTTTCACCGAGGAGTTGTTGGAGAGCTATCCCTATTCGTTCTGATCCCTGTCCCAATGCCTGGAAAGGGTCGTACGGCGGCCCCGGTCGGAGCCGCCGAGTTACCCTTTCGGTCCTGTTGGTGGCGGGTCAGTTGGTGACTCGGACTTCTTCCACCGGATAGCCGAGCCCGCCCTGGAAGCCGAAACTGTCCACATGACATTCATTGCAGGCTTGGTAGACGTTGATCGCCTGCGGAACGCCCTTGGCGCTCACCATCATGTAGTACCAATCCATGGTCTTCGGCGAACTGCCCGCTTTAGCCTTCTGCATGATGAAGAGTGGGCCGGCTTTGCCTTTGCCACTCTGCGTGATGGAGAAGGATTCCTTCACGATGACGGTTCCCTCGGGGATCGTCGGGTCCTCGGCGAATTGGGTATAGGCGTCATAGCCGACCGGGTTCACATAGGCGAGGAGATAACGCTCGCTGTGAAATCCGGGATCGGCCGGCAGGGTGCTGGCCAGCTTCCAGCTCCGATAGTCTTTCACGATATTGGCCGGGATCCAGCGCTTCTGGCCTTTGTTGTAGTTCTCGTACATGCCGTCTTTCAGGCAATCGTAGATTGCCTGGGCGTCCTCATAGGTGAGGCTGTCGCGTGGCTTGTCGGTGGTGCAGGCGGCATGGGCGGACGGGGTGGCCAGGAACAGGCCCGCGGCGACCAGCGCAATGGACCAGAGAGATTTGGGAGCGCGTTTCATGGTATTTCCTCCAACTGGAAGGGACCCTTTTCGGGGCGACCCGCGGGGTCGCGAGTCGGATGTCACCTTTCTCACTAGGGCAAGACGGGGTCGGCCCATAGGTGCGGCGGGCTGGTTTCACTGGCTTGTGAAGCGTCGTGTTGTAGCCTCGACGCGTGCGAGGCGCGTGGGCCGCAGCTTGGTGGCATAGCCCGGAACTTCCTGTAATATAATTTCAATTTCGGAATTTGTCGTGTTATTTTTAAATAAATAGAAGGGGTTTTGCGTTTATTTCATTATATCGGGTGAGGTATTTTAAAAAAATGTCATTTTTCGATAAGGAGTTCTGATTTTTGATTTATACGAAGCGTGGTTATTATTCATTTTTTTGAATCTTGTTTACGAACTGTTCATATGTGGTGGCTTATCTCCCCTCATTCCAAGGCGTTCGAGATTTTGTGGAGGAGAGAAATGCTGAATAGGCTGAAGGTCGCGCCGAAAATCTATCTTCTGGTGACCCTGTCGGTGATCGGATTGGTTGCCCTGTCGGTGTTCGCCGCCGTACTGGAGACGCGCACCTTGACCCAGAGCCGGGTCACCGAATTGAAAAGCGTCATCGACAGCGTCGAGTCGATCATGGCGGACATCGATAGCCGCGATCTGACCCGGGAAGAGAAGCTCGATACGTTCCGCGCCGTGGTCCAGCCGCTGCGCTTTCGGGGCAACGAGTATATCTTCGCCTATCTCTCGGACGGCACCGGGATCGCCCATGGCGCGAAGCCGGCGTTGATCGGCAAGAATCTGTGGGACGTCCAGGATCCGACCGGCCTCTTTCTCTTGCGCGAAATCGTGAAGGTGGCCAAGGCCGATCCGGCGGGCGGGGTCGTCCAGTACATGTGGCCCAAGGGACAATCCGAAACGCCGGTGCCGAAGACCTCCTATGTGAAGCGTTTCGCGCCCTGGGATATCACCATAGGGACCGGGATCTATGACGACGATCTTCAGGCCGAATTGATGGATATCTATCGCGATCTCGCGATCGGCGTGGCGATTGTCCTTGTTGCGTTGGTCGGCCTCGGGATCGCGATTTCCCGCAACATTTCCGGCCCGCTCGCCCGGGTGACCGCCGCGATCAACCGGCTCGCCGACAACGACCTCGATATCGAGGTCGTCGACGATCACCGGCGTGACGAGCTCGGCGTCATGGCGTCCGCCTTGAGTGTGTTCCGGGAGAAGCTCGCCGAGAACGAGCGGCTGCGGCGCCAGCAGGAGGAGGGCAAGGCCGAGATGGAACGGGCCCGGCGGGACACCCTGCGTCGGACGGCCGAGGACTTCGAGAAATCCGTGGGCGTCGTGGTCGGCTCGGTGCTGTCCGCCGCGGAGGAGCTGAAGGACAATTCCGACGAGCTCGCCAATTCCGCCGCCCATGGCACGGACCGGACCAAGGCGGCTTCCATCGCGGTCCAGGAATCCTCCCAGAACGTCACCACGGTGGCCAGCGCGTCCGACGAACTGACCTCCTCGATCCAGGAAATCAGCCGTCAGCTCGTGGAAAGCGCGACGGTCGCCCAGAAGGCGGCGGACGAGATGGAGGAAACCACCGTCTCGGTCGCGAAGCTCGACGGACTGGCCGCCGAGATTGGCGGGATCATCCAGTTGATCAACGATATCGCGGAGCAGACGAACCTCCTGGCCCTCAACGCGACCATCGAGGCGGCGCGGGCCGGGGACGCCGGAAAGGGCTTCGCGGTCGTCGCCACCGAGGTCAAGTCGCTGGCGACCCAGACCGCGACGGCGACCGACCAGATCGCGAGCCAGATCGAGATGATGCAGCAGTCGACCGCGAGCACGTCCAAGGCGATCTCGGCGGCGCGGGAGACCGTCGCCCGCATCAACGAGATCTCCGGCAACATCGCGTCGGCCGTCGAGCAGCAGACCTCGGCGACACAGGAGATCGCGTCCAACGCGAACGCGGCGGCGTCAGGGGCGGCCGATGTCGCCCGTAATCTCACCGATGTGCAGGCGGTGGCCGGTCAGGTCGGGGACATGGCGGGTTCCCTCAAGTCCGCGGCCGAACGGCTGGTCGGTCAATCCCAGGGCCTGAAACAGGACGTAGCCGGCTTCATCGCCGATCTCGGCCGTGAACGGGCCTAACCTTCCTCAAGCCACCACCGCGTCCTGAAAAGGCCGTGCCGTCTTCGCGATGGCACGGCCTTTCTTTTGCGAGTGATTCTCAAAAACTTGTTGACGGCCTCGAATATGCGTCTTATCAAATTTGAGAATGATTTGCATTTACAGAACCGTGAGACGGGGAGGACAATTCATGGGCCATATGCGGTTTTCGAACGAGGAGACGACGGTTCACGGCGGAGTCGCCGGGCTATCCACGGCTAATCAGCTTGTTCTTTGGTCGCTGCGCCACTGGTTCCGGTGCTTCTCCGAGGGCGCGTCCGCGACGGAGCATCTCGACCAGGCCTATGGCTATGCCCATGCCCGGAAGGCGGTCGCCCCGTTCGAACTGGCCATGATGCTGTTCGTCGCCGGGCACCAGCGAGGACTATCGGTCCACCTGCCCCATTGCCAAGGCGTCAGCCGGGACGAGCTCGCCTTCCAAAGCCTGATCGAGGCCTTTCAGAACCGCGACGCCCATGTCGCTCACAAGATCCTGAACGACATGATCATCCCGGCCGCCCGCCGGATCATCTGGCAGCCCCTGTCGGATTACGCCAACGCCCTGTCGCGCGCGGGCATGGCGGTGCGGACCCCGCAACCGGGTCCAAACTCGGGCCTAAAACCGGATAGGGAGCCGATGGCCGCGTTGGCCATCCTCAGCCAGGCGGTGCACTGAGTCCGCCGGTCCGCCGATTCCCCGGGCCTATCAGGCGAGACCGGCCGTCTTCGCCCGCAGCCTGATGAGGGCGAGCACCGTGTCGATGGTCAGGGTCGGCGTTTCGGTCACCCGGCCCAATTCCTGAACCGAGCCGACCAGGGCGTCGATCTCCATCGGCCGGCCCTGGTCCAGGTCCTGCAGCATCGAGGTGCGATGGGCCCCGACGGCGGCGCCGCCGTCGATCCGCTTTTCCACATCGATCGGGAACTTCACACCGAGTTTCTCGGCGATCTCCTGGGCTTCCAGCATCATGCCCTTGGCGACCGCCCGCGTGCCCGGGTCGGTGCACAGCACGTCCAGGGTCGCATGGGTCAGCGCCGAGATCGGGTTGAAGGAGAGGTTGCCCCATAGCTTGACCCAGATCTCGTCGCGCAGCCGGGGCCGGACCGGCGCCTTGAGGCCGGCCGCGCTGAGTGCCTTGGAGAGGGCCATCGCCCGCTCCGACTTGCTGCCGTCCGGCTCGCCGAGGGAGAAGCGGTTGCCCTCGATATGCTTGATCGTACCCGGCTCGACGACCTCGGCCGCCGGATAGACGACGCAGCCGAGGACCCGGTCCGGGCCGAAGCCGTTCCACTGGGCGTCGCCCGGATCCACCGAGGCGAGGCGGGTGCCCTCCAACGGTCCGTCGAGCTTATGAAAGTACCACCAAGGCACGCCGTTGACGCCGCTGACGATGGTCGTGTTTTCACCGATCAGCGGCTGCATCTTGTCGACCACCGGCGGCACCGAATGGGCCTTTAGGGTGACGATGATATAGTCCTGTTCGCCGAGGTCCGCCGGGTCGTCCGAGGCGGTGACCGGCACGGTGACGGTTTCGCCCTCCTCGATCAGGGTGAGGCCCTTTTCCTTCATGGCCGCGAGATGCGGGCCGCGCGCGACCAGGCTGAGATCCGCGCCGGCCTGGGCCAGTTTCACGCCCATATAGCCGCCGATGGCGCCGGCCCCGAAAATACAGATCTTCATGCCGCGTCTCCCGTCCCCTTTTCACCGGCAAGGCCAAGCTTCTCGGCAAGCCCGATCCGCTGCAGCTTGCCGGTCGCCCCTTTCGGGATTTCGTCGAGGATGACCACCTTACGTGGGACCTTGAAGGCGGCGAGCTTCTCGGCGGCGAAGGCGCGGATATCGCTTTCGCTGGCGTCTTCGCCCTCTTTCAGCACGCAGGCGGCGGCGACCTCCTCGCCCAGCTTCGGATGAGGCATCGCGAAGGTGACGACCTGCGTCACCGCCGGATGGTCCATCAGGACCGCGTCGACCTCGAGCGGGCTGACCTTCTCGCCGCCCCGGTTGATGATCTCCTTCAACCGGCCGGTCAGGTTGAGATAGCCGTCCTCGTCGAAGGTGCCCTGGTCGCCGGTGCGGAACCAGCGCTTGCCGTCCGCCTCGAAGAAGTTCTTCAGATTGGCGTCCGGATTGCTCTCATAGCCCGGCGTGACATTCGGCCCGGAGATCGAAACCTCGCCGAGATCGTGATCGCCGAGCAGCCGGTTCTCGGTCTCGTGGGCGATCCGCACCTCCGGCCCGGCCGGCACCCCGACGCTTCCGGGCTTCTGCGCCCGGGGCGGCATCGGGTTCGAGGTCATCTGGTGGCAGGCCTCGGTCATGCCATAGCTTTCGATCACCGGGGCGTCGAAGGTCTCGGTCAGGGCCGTCATCACCTGCGGCGGCAGGGAGGCGGAGGAGGAGCGCAGCAGCCGCAGCCGGGATTTCTCGATCACCTCCTTATTGCGGCCGGCGCGCGCCAGGATCGTCTGATGCATGGTCGGGACCGCCGTGTACCAGGTCGGATCGGCGGTGGTCAGCCACCCGAAGAAACGGATCGCGTCGAAGCCCGGGGCGCACCAGATCGAACCGCCGGCGGCGAGCGAGGAGGAAATCGCCGCGATCAGGCCGTGGATATGGAACAGCGGCATGACGTTGAGGCAGCGATCCTCCGGTGTCAGGGCCAGGGCGGCGCCGATATTGCGGGCCGAGGCGGCGAGGTTGGACTGCAGCAGCGGCACGATCTTCGGCCGCGATGTGGTGCCGGAGGTGTGCAGGATCAGGGCGACGTCGCCGGCCCCCGGCAGGCTCGTATCCGGCGTGCCGGCGATCTTCTCCTCCGCCGCCAGGTCGAAATCGCCCGCCGGGCGCTCGGCGCCGGTCGTGAGACGCAGGATTGGAATGCCGAGGGTCTTGGCCGCCGCATGGGCCGGGCCGGTATCGCCGTCAGCCAGCACGATCGCCTTGGCCTTGAGATCCTCGAGATAGAATTCGTACTCATCCTGTTTATAGGCGGGATTGAGCGGCGCCGTTGTGGCGGCCTGGGCGATCGTCACGAAGGCGGTCGCCATTTCCGGGCCGTTGGCCAACACGATCGCGACCCGGTCGCCGCGGCCGATCCCGGCGCCGTGCAGGGCGGCGGCGGTCTTGACGCCGAGGCCCCTGAGGGCGTCATAGGTCAGCCACGGCCGGTCGAGTCCGCCAATGGCGGGAGCGTCCGCCGCGTGATCCGCGATCAGGGCGTTGAGCGTGTCGGTCACTGTGATCCTCCGATAGGGTCCGGCCTCTCCCGTATAGGGGGCGGACTCTGATTTTCATGTCGTTTGACAGTTAGCCGACATAAGGGGGGGGACGGAAGCGTCAAGGTGGAAAAATTTTTCAAATGCCCCGATAGAGGAAATTTAACGCGTCTCGAGATCCATTCTGAGGCCGATAAGTTTCAAGATATCCGATTGGGAGACCACGCCGAGGGGGTGGTGGTCGCGGGCGACGATGAGGGCTTCGACCTCCGCCTGCTGCAACTGCCGCATGGCGTCGAGTGCGCTGGTGTCCGGGGCGACGATGGTGGTCTCGTCGACCGGCCGCATGATCTGCCGGACGGTGGCGAGCGGCCAGTTCTCCTGGGGCACGACCCGGATCTCGTCCAGGCCGACGGTGCCGATCAGCTCGTCCCGGTCGATCACCGGAAAGACCGGCTGCTGAAACTGGTAGACATGGTGCTGAACCAGTTCGGCGACGCTGATGTCCGGCGGGACCATATCCTGGCGGGGCAGCATCAGATCCTGGGCGGTGACGTCCCGCATCACCCGGCGGACCTCCAATTGCTGATAGCTGCTGCGCGCCGCCCAGCGCACGAACATGCCGATCAGCACATACCACAGGCCCTGGCCGAAGGCGCCGCTGATCGCCGCGAAGATGCCGAGACCGATCAGCAGCAGGCCGAACAGTTCCCCGCCGCGCGACGCGTAGAGGGTCGCCGATCTCTTGTCGCCCTTGAGCCACCAGAGAAACGCCCGCAACACCCGGCCGCCGTCCAAGGGGAAGGCCGGCACCATGTTGAAAATGGCGACGATCATGTTGAGCCAGCCGAGATAGTCGATCACCGCGACCAGGGGGGTGACACCGTCCTCCGGCCGCAGGACGTTCGCCGTGGCGAACAGAAGGCCGGCCAGCACCAGGCTCATGATCGGGCCGGCGATCGCCATGACGAGTTCGGTCTTGGCGGTCTTCGGCTCGTCCCCCATCTCGGCGACGCCGCCGAACAGGAAAAGGGTGATGCCCTTCATCTGCAGGCCCATGAAGCGGGCCGCGACGGAATGGGCGAGTTCGTGCAGCACGATCGACATGAAGACACCGACGATGCCGACCGCCGCCATCCACCAGTAGGTGACGGTGGGCCAGCCCTCATAGGTCGCCGGGAAGAACCCTCGGGCCAGCGACACCGCGATCAGGATCGCCAGAAAGGCCCAGGTGATGTCGACCCGGATCTCGAAGCCGAAGATACGGAACAGGCTGACGCTGTGGCCGAACATGGAGTCCTCCTGAAAAGGTGCCGCCGTCGGGACCTGAACGAGGGCGTCCTGGGCCGTGCGCGGGCGGTGTGCTTGATCACGCCAGAGCAGCACTCGCGCGCACCCGCGTCCTTGATGTGGGTCAAGGCGGCGGCGCCGGCGGCTTCTCCGGGATTGACCGGTGGAGGGGGCGCCCTCCGGGGAGAGATTGCTTGGAAGAGTGGTTGATGAGCGACGCGCTGTCCTCTTCGGCCAGTTCCTCGATCGACACGCCCGCCTTGACGTGGCGCACGTTCGACGGGCTGAGCATCAGCTTGTTGAAGGGGATGTCGCGCGAGGCGCTGAGGGTGATTTTCTGTTGCTTGGTCATCGGGATACCTCCGGACGGGCCAGCCGGGAGCCTCTCTCCCGATCTCCAAACCCGTCACGGAAATCCCGGCACCCCTCTCACTCTAGCTGTGCCAAGAATGATCATATGGACTTCTAATTAAAGCCATATGGCCTTATCTTGTTTCTCAAACCACAAAGGAGCGCCAACACATGGAAGACCTTGTTCTGGAGCGTCCTGCGCCGGATCGGCAAGGGGTTGCTCTCAAGGCCTTCGCGCGGATCGCCGAGGCCTGGTCGCTTACCCTGCGAGAGGCGGCGGCACTGGCGGATATGTCCGAATCCACTTGGAAACGGGCCAAGAAGCCCGGGTTTGCCGGTGATCTGACGCGCGACCAGATGCTGCGCCTTTCCGCGCTCATCGGCCTCTACAAGTCGCTCGAGCTCTATTTCAACGAGCCGATCTCGCGCGACTGGGTGAAGCTGCCGAACCGGGGTCCCGAGTTCGACGGCGCGCGGCCCGTGGACGCGATGATCGAAGGGGGATTGCCTAAGATCCTGCGCGTGCGGGGATATGTCGATGCGCTGCGGGGCGGGGTTTGAGGGTCACGTCGGTCAACGACCGCGCTCTTGTCCGACTGATCTCCGAGACTCACCACAAGCCGCCCGTTCTGCGGGGACTGGTGGACAGCGACGAGGAGGCGGACATCCTCGCCGAGATCGAAGGCGAGACCAGTGCCCGCCTGATCGCGGAGCGCGAGGGCAGCCCAGCACTCGACCGTCGCGAACTGGCCTTCGTGCGGCGGTCGCATGACCTGACCCTTTATGGGCAAAGCCATATCAACGCGGCATTCACCTACACGCGACCCTCGGGCAACCGGTTCAACACCGGCGAGCGCGGCGCGTGGTACTGCGCCTGGGACATGCTGACGAGCGCGCAGGAAGTTGGGTTTCACCGGACCCGCGAGTTGGGCTTCATCGGCCGCTACGAGGACAAGGCACGCTACGTCGAGTTGCTCGCGGATTTCATCGGGGATTTCCCCGATCTGCACGGGGAGGCGCATCCAGCGCTCGATCCGGTCCCCGAGGGGGGCTACCCGGCCGGGCAGCACCTCGCCGCGGATCTGAGATCAGAGGGGCATCGCGGGCTGATCTACCCCTCGGTGCGCCACGCGGGCGGACGATGCTTTGTCGCCTTCGATCCGGGCATCATCCAGAATGTCCGTCCGGGCGCGAGTTGGAACCTGATCTGGCAAGGTGCGCCCGAGTTCACGATCGAGGGGGTCTAATTGCGCATCGCTAGAATGATGATGAGTCAAGATGTCTGTACCGAACGCAATACTAAGTATGGCAAGAACAGAGGCACAACGAAACGCGATTGATTTATTGGCATACTTTAGAACAGTATTTCCATAGGAAGTCCACGATCTGGCTTCCGCCAAGCCTCTATAAATTGACGTCGCGTTTGCGTTAAATCCTCGCCGGTGCTTCGAAGTAGACGGCCAGCCTGCAGAGACTTTGGCGAGGCGTTGGAACTACCAGATGAGTGGATCACAATAGATCGAGACAAACCTATGGCGGGCACTCAACGGCACTATCTATGCTCGAAGCCTTCGTATCCATTTCGCCGAATCTCCACAGACTGTTTTTTCCAGTTCGCGCAACTCTGTCGCGCTTCATTTTGTATATGAGACCGACCGCTACCCTGAGACCTATGTGGATCTTTTCGGCTTGGCTTGGACATTTCTGTCTTTCGGTCCTTTCGCATGGGATAAAACAGGCGCGTAGGTTTACGTTGCCCTCTCCAACAACACCTTCGCCTTCCCCTCGATGACCAGCCGCCGATCCTGCTGCGGCTTCGACAGCGCGACGATCTTCTCGCGCGCCGCGCGGATGCCGTCGATGAAGGGCGCGGGGGCGGGCTACGGGAACAAGAGACGTAGCATGCCGCAACACGGCAGCATGCCGCAACACGGCCATTGCGGTCCCTCCTGCGCCTTGATGTGGGTCAAGGCGGTGCGGCCGGCGGCTTCTCTAGGATTAACCGGTGGAGGGGTCGCCCCCCGGGGAGAGATGGCTTGGAAGAGTGGTTGATGAGCGACGCGCTGTCCGATCCGGCGAAGGCCTGGATCGGTGGATTGGCGGTCGGGTTGATCTTCGGGGCTTTCGCCCAATCCAGCAGGTTTTGCCTGCGGAGCGCCTGTATCGAGTTCTGGCGCGGCAACCTCGGACCGAAGGTGGCCGTGTGGCTGTTCGTGTTCGGGACCGCGCTGTTCGCCGTCCAAGCCTTGATGGCGGACGGCAGGCTGCCGGAAACCGAGATCAGGCAGCTCTCCGCCGCCGGAACGATGTCGGGCGCGATTCTGGGCGGGCTGATGTTCGGGGTCGGGATGATCCTGGCGCGGGGCTGTGCCAGCCGCCTGCTGGTGCTCTCGGCGACCGGCAATCTGCGGGCCCTGGTGACCGGCCTTTTGGTGACGGTGGTCGCCCAGGCGGCCCTGACCGGCGTTCTGTCGCCGGCAAGAGAGGCGCTGTCGGCCTGGTGGATCGTCGGTCCCGAAACGCGCAATCTGATGCTGCATCTTCCCGCCGGCGGCGGCCTGGTCCTCGGGGCCGGCACGGTGATCCTCGCCCTGGCGCTGGCCTGGCGGCATCGGCTCGCCTGGACGACGGTCGTGGCGTCGGCCCTGGTCGGCGGCTCCGTGGCGGCCGGTTGGGCGTTCACGGCGGCGCTGGCGGAGGTCGCCTTCGATCCGGTCCCGGTGGGCAGCGTCACCTTCACCGGCCCGTCGGCCGATACGCTGATGGCCCTGATTACAATGCCGGCTCTCGAGCCGGAATTCGGTCTCGGGCTGGTGCCGGGCGTGTTCGCGGGATCGTTCTTGATGTCCGTCGGCCGCCGGGAGTTCAAGGTCCAGACCTTCGACGCGCAAAGCGGTATGCGGCGCTATCTGGCGGGGGCGGTCTTGATGGGATTCGGCGGGATGCTGGCCGGCGGGTGCGCCGTGGGGGCAGGAATTACCGGTGGGTCGGTAATGTCTGCCACCGCCTGGGTGGCGCTCCTGGCCATGTGGATCGGGGCCGGAGCGGCGGACGCCCTCATCGACCGGCGCGGCGTGGCGGGCGCGGCCGGAGCCGCCCCCGTGACCCGCTCCCCGATCTAGGAGTTTGTCCACAGAGGATGATGTGCCCTCGTTTCCCTTGAGTCTTAACATGAGGGCACGGCGTTATCTTTCTGAAAAATAGTGAATCTCGAAATGAAGTCGTCGCAAAGAAATACGACCGCAATCACGCGCGATGCGGGTTTTTAACCAAATGAGAATGACGGAGGAGAATATAATTTGATTCGTCTTAATACGGATATTAAACATATATAGAAAATTAAGCATAATTTAAGGAACAAAAGGGCAGAGTGAGTTGGCACAAAAATAGCAATTCGGGTCCGGCACTCAAAAAGAGTGTCTAGTTATACTTTTGGATAGTCCACTCAATCAGTCATCTACGTGAGGAGATATCGGAATGAACAAGCTCTTTTTTGCCGCCGCCGTCAGCGCCACCCTTTTCGCCGCTCCGGCCCTGGCCCAGCAGTCGGGCGGTGTGAAGATCGGCGGGGATGCCGAGCAGACCACTGTTGTCGATCAGAACGCCAACGTCTCCCTCGGCACGGGTTCTGAAGCGACCACGACGATCGGCACGGTCGGCGGCGGCACCGATGTCGGTGGCGATGTCGAGCAGACCACCGTCGTCGGCGAGAGCGCCAATGTCGCGGCCGGCCGTGGTGCCGAGGCGACGACCTCGATCGGGGATGTCCGCAACGCCAAGGTCCGCGGTGACGTCGAGCAGACCACCGTCGTCAACAGCTCCACCAATGCCGCCGTCGGCCGGGGTGCCAAGTCCACCACCAAGATCGGTGGCATCGGCGACTGATCGGGTCTCCTGAACGGAAACTCGACAATCCACAGCGGGCCGGGGGTACTGTGTTGGGGTGCCCCCGGCCCCTGCCGTTCATCTGCAACACCCCGGGGAGGTGTCCACATGAAAAGAACGATCTCGGTCGTAGCGGCCCTTCTCATGGTGACCGGGCTCCTCGTGGTCGCGCCCCCGGCGGCGACCGTCGCGGAGGCGCAGCAGATCAATCAGCGGTCGATGGTGAAACCGAAGGACAAGGCCAAGATCGGACGTTCCATGTCCTCGTCGCGGGCCAAGGCGACCGGGGCCGTCCGCAGCCAGCCCGGCTTGGTTACCCGCGACTGCAATACGAATGTAGGCAATGTCGAGGTTGAAGAGGGCCAGAGAGCGCCCCGCGAAGTCACGACGATAATCCGAGGCGACGTGATAAGCCTCTGTAATTAAGAATAATTCGATCATCCATGGGAGAGCGTAGTGGGTAGCAGCAGACTAGTCTCGGGCGTGATGTCGGCCGGCGCGCTTCTTCTCCTGGCGGCGTGTTCCACCTTCGCCGACCCGGAGACCGCGACCATTGTCGCGCAGCCCAAGACGCCGCCGGTGAAGACGGTGACCAGCTTTACGCCGGCGCTGCGCTGCATGGACGATCTGTTTGCCCGCTATGGCAAGAGCGACATCATCATCACCAGCGCCGGGTTGCCGGACGCCACCGGCCTTATTCAGGCCGGGACGAAAGAGATGATGATCTCCGCCATCTCCAAGATGTCGGTGAAGAGCAACGCCTTTCGCTTCGTCGACTATGATCCGACCCAGATCGGGGTTCAGGACCTCCATAATCTGATCGGTATTCGCACCGATCTCGGCTTCGACGTGCCGCGCTACTACATCAGGGGTGCGATCACCCAGCTCGATTCCGGCGTCACGGCAGACTCCGCCGGTGGTGGGGTCGCCTATGGCGGTGTCGCGGTCGGGGCGGCGACGGACCGGATCGCCTCGGTGATCGGCATGGACCTGAATATGGGCGACATGATCACCAGACAGATCCTGCCGGGCATCTCCGCGACGAATTCCATCACCGTCACCCGGTCGGGCACCGGCGGCGATTTCGACGGGCTGATCGGGAAGGTCGGCATCTTCTTCGAACTGTCGATGGACCGCAGCGAAGGGACCCATCAGTCGGTTCGCACGCTGGTCGAGCTATCGCTGATCGAGCTCATGGGCAAGCTGACCAAGGTTCCCTATTGGCGCTGCCTCGATATTCCGGCGACCAATCCGGCGATCATGGCGGAGGCGCGCGAATGGTTCGATTCGACCCCGGAGACCGACATCGTCGCGGCGGTCCAAACCGCATTGATCGGCGCCGGCTACTACTCGGGGGCTCCCAGCGGCCGGCTCGACGACGCGACCCGGCGGGCCATCAGCCGCTTCCAGGCGGAGGCGGATCTGATCCCCAACGGACGCCTGGACTTCGCGGTCTTCTTCGACATGCTGCAGCGCGATCTGCTGGTGATCGAGGACAAGCTCGACGCCGGCGCGCAACTGTTCCCGGCCAGCACGGACGATAGCGGCGCCGCGGCGCCGCTTGGCCAGCAGGTCGCCTTCGGCCTGACAACCAATAAGGGGCGCACCCCGACCTTCGGCATCGGCGAGGAGATCACCGTCTCCTTCCAGCCGCAGGAGGGGGCCTACATGTACTGCTACTATCTCGACGGGGCGGGCCTGATCTCCCGCATCTTCCCGAACCGGTTCCAGCCCAACGCCTATGTCAATCCCGGCAAGCGGATCGACATTCCCGGCAGCCACGGCAAGTTCAGCATCCTCGCGGAGTTTCCCGGCGCGGAGGAGGCGGTCGACTGCGTCGCGTCCAAGCGGGAACTCGGCATCGGTCTGCCGCCCTGGATGATGGAGCAGGATCTGCGGCCGATCCCGAATGTCACGTCCCTCGACCGCGTGCTCGGTGAATTCCAGCGGATCGACCCGGTCGGCCTCACCCATGTCCGCCTGCCGATCCGGATCGCGGGTTAGGAGGACTCCATGCACACACGACCCACCCTCCCGATCTCCGGTCTGGTCCTGACCCTGCTGGCGGTGGCCTTTCTCGGCGGACCCGCCTCGGCGGCGCCCAAAACCCAGGCCGAAAGCCTTGGCGCGGGCGCCCTGACCTTCCCGGGCACACCGGGGACGGTCGAGGTCACCTGTTGGCAGGACGGCGAGGAAATCCTGCGGGAACGGGTCGACAATGGAACCGTTTCGGCGACCGACGCTTTGTCCGGCAACCGGATCTCGCTGGCCGACGCCGGCGGTGCCCGGCGGACCGTGACGATCCTCTCGATCGGCGATGCGACGTGCCGGGTCTTGAACCAGGGGTCATAGGGAGGATGGCGCGGTATTTGCTGTCCTTCGGGACGGAATGAATGAAGGAGGAGAGACCATGAAGAAGATCTTTGGTTTCGCCGTTGTCTGCGGCCTGGGAGGCCTTTTGACCGCAACACCGGCCGGTGCCGGCGATACGCCGCCGGTCATGCTTTCCCCGGATGCCGGACAGGACCAGATGGTCCGCGCGCTGACCCGCGGTTGGACGGTGCCCCAAGCGCCATCCGAGGGCGCGTCATCCGAAACCGAGACCGGCGCCAAACCGATGGTCAGCCGCTCCTGGCGCTCGATCCGTTTCCACGACGAGAAGCCCGCCCCGCAGCAGCAGGCGCCCCAACAGGAAGCCGCCGCCGAACAACCGGCGGAGCAACCGGCCCAAGAGACACAAGCGCAGACGCAAGCGCAGGCGGAAGCGCAGACGCAACAGCAAGCGGCTGCCCCGGCCCCGTCCTGCCAGGAGGGCGCGTTGGCCCTTCAGATCGCCTTCGAGTTCGATTCCTATGAGCTGACACCCGAGGCGATCGCGACGGTCGCGCAGCTCGCCGGGGCCATGAACAGTGCGCAACTGTCCAACTGCTCCTTCGTGATCGAAGGGCATACAGATGCGCTGGGCGGTGCCGCCTACAATCAGCAGCTCTCGGACAAGCGGGCGAAGGCCGTCCGGGATCTGCTGACGGCGCTGAAGATCGATCAGACCCGCCTGGCGGCCATCGGCAGAGGGATGGCGGAGCCCTACGATCCCACCAAACCCGCGGACGGCATCAACCGCCGGGTGGAGTTTCACATCCTGCCCGGCCAATGAGTGGGCGCTTTCGCTGAGGACTGGACCATGCGTTTTCTTCTGGTCGCCGTCGTCGGGTTCCTTGTCTGCTTCGCGCTGACCGCGCCCGGCCATGCCGAGCGGCGGGTCGCCCTGGTGATCGGCAACGGCACCTATGCGAACGCCCCGTCTTTGGTGAACCCTCGGCGGGACGCCGATGCGGTGGCGGACTCCCTCGGACGTCTCGGTTTCGAGGTCCATAAGGTAATCGACGCCGACAAGGCATCGCTGGAAAAACGGGTCCGGGGGTTCATCGACATCCTGCGCGGCGCCGATGTCGGGCTGCTCTTCTATGCTGGCCACGCCATGCAGGTCGGTGGGTCGAATTATCTCATCCCGGTCGACGCAACCCTGGCCCATGAGGACGATCTGCGTTGGGAAGCGCTCGAAATGCAGGCCCTGGTCGGTCCGATGGAGGCGGCGGTCGATACCGCGCTGATCTTCCTCGACGCCTGCCGCGACAATCCGTTCTCGGCCCAGATGACCCGGCGTTTCGGAACCCGGTCCTCGGGGGCGACGCGGGGGCTCGCCAAGGTGGAGGGCGGGATCGGCACCCTGATCGCCTATGCGACCGAGCCCGGCAATGTCGCCTATGACGGCGACGGGGCGAACAGTCCGTTTACCGGTGCGCTGCTCGACTATATCGAACAGCCCGGTCTCGAAGTCCGCCAGATGCTGACTCGGGTCCGCGCCTCGGTCCTGCAGGAAACCGAGGGCCAGCAGCGCCCCTGGGACAGTTCCTCGCTGTTGACCGACTTCTATTTCGCCGGCTCGGCCGGCAACGCTCCGCCCCCTGTGCCGCAGGTCACCGCCGCATTACCGTCCAAACCGGCGGCCCCGGACAATGCCGAGCGGGTATTGTGGAACGCGGTCAAGGACACCGGTGACGCCGAATACATCGAACGCTATCTCGACCGCTATCCCAACGGCTTCTACCGCGACGAGGCGAAGGCTCTGATCGAGGAGATCCGCACGCCGTCGCTCGCCAAGAGTGCCCTCGGCTCCGCCGCTCCCTCGTCCGCGTCCTCCGGGGGCGGTGCGGGCCCGATCCTATTGGTGGCCCTGCCCCAGAGCGGATCCGCCGCCAGGGCCGCCGTCGACCCCGGCGAGGTGGTCAAGGTCTGGGGTCCCATTGGAGGGGGCGGCGAGGGGGGCGGCTGGACGCTGGTCATCGGCCGGGGCGGGCTCAGCGGTTTTGTCCCGAGCGGCGATGTCACCGCCGGCCTGCAGCGCAAGGTCCGGCCGCTCGACGGGTTGGAGGCGGATGTCGACCTCTGGGAGACCGTCAAGGATCAGGGCAAGGCGGGCGCCGATATCTACCTCGTGATGATGCCGCAAGGCACTTTCAGCGACGAGGCGGCCCGTCAGGGCGGGACTGGTTCCGGCGGTGGCGGCAGCGCCCAATTGGCCGCCGTCACCCGATCGTCCGCTCCCGCTCCGTCCGGCGCCCCCGGCCGGGACTGCCCCCATTGCCCGGTTCTGGCGCCAATCCCGGCGGGCAGTTTCATGATGGGCTCGCCGCCCAGCGAGCGGGGCCGCAACGCCGACGAGGGGCCGCGGACCCGCATCCGCGTGCCGGCGCCCCGCGATATCGGCGCCCATGAGGTGACCGTGGCCGAATTCTCCGCCTTCGTCGAGGCGACCGGCCGCGCGCCCGGTAAGGGCTGCTACAAACCCGCGCCGGGCGGGCTGGTGCTCGACCCGGCCCTGTCCTGGCGTGATCCCGGTTTTGCCCAAAGCCCGCACCATCCGGTGGTCTGCGTCAGTTGGGAGGACGCGGTCGCCTATGCCGACTGGCTGAGCGCGGAGACCGGTGAGACCTACCGTTTGCCGAGCGAGGCGGAGTGGGAGTATGCGGCACGGGGCGGGGCGGAGTCCGCCTATCCCTGGGGCGACGACGCCGGCCGGGTCTGCGACCATGCCAATGGACGGGGGGCGGAGGCCGGTGCCGGGCGCTGCGACGACGGTTTTGCGACGACCGCCCCGGTGGGCCAGTTCCGGGCCAATGGCTACGGTCTCTACGACATGGCCGGCAATGTCTGGGAATGGACGTTGGATTGTTTCACGGGCGGGCTGGAGAACGCCTCCCTGGACGGGACCGGCGCGTCCGGCGCCGCCCAATGCCAGGCGCGGTCCGTGCGCGGCGGCGCCTGGATCAACACGGCGAAATCGCTGCGCTCGGCCAACCGCCACAAAATGCCCCAGACCAGGCGTCTGCAGACCGTCGGCTTCAGGGTGCTGAAGCCTTAGTGGGTGCCCTATGGGCGTGAGGAGTGGCGGGACCTTCTCAAGAAAGCCCGGACCCGCTCTTCATTTGCTCTCACGCGCTGACATGCTTCGAGACGGGGTGGCGCGCCTGGACGGAGGAAGCTCTAACCGGATTTTTGATTCGGTTTCACGCGCTGTCGCGCTTCGAGCCGGGGGGCGCACCCGTTCGAACAAAGTTAGAACCATTGTCATTTTGAAGAGGGCGCCACTCCGAAGGAAATGGCGCACCCGAGAGGATTCGAACCTCTGACCTCTGCCTTCGGAGGGCAGCGCTCTATCCAGCTGAGCTACGGGTGCTTATCCGTCCGGCCTTCATACAGCGATTCTCCGCCGAGAGCCAGAGCCGGGGTGAATAGAGGAGACAGGCGGCGCTGTAAAGCCATTATTCCGGGTTGCCGGCCCGCGGGCGCGGCCCGCAGATCGCGTCGGGCCACGCGTTCGCGGCCTCGGCGCCCGAGGGCAGCGGAGCCGCCGGGGCCTTGAGGAAGGCGGCGATGTCGGCGATCACCCGGGTGCCGTTCGTATCCCTTGTCAGCAGATGATGGCCGTCCGGATAGGCGGCGACGCGGGTCCGATGTCCCGACGGCAGTTTCGCCAGCATGCGGCAGGTTGGCTTTCTCGGCACGATCACATCCCGGGCGCCGTAGAGGATCAGGGCCGGGACCTCCAGCCGGGCGGCCTCGCGGTATCCCGTCTCCATCAGCCCGACCAGGCCGTGCACCGCGTCGATTCTGGCCCCCTTGATGACCAGCGGGTCGTCGGCCAGCCGGCGCAGGGTCTCCGGATTGTCCGACGGGCGGATATAGCTCTGGAAGGTGAGATGATAGCCGGGGATGTGCCGGTGCGCCCAATCGAGGATGTCCCAGGCCCAGTCCCGCATGCTGCTGCGGCCCCAGACCGCCGGCGCGATCAGCACCACTCGGTCCGCCGCCGTCACGTTCGGCCGCGCCGCCCCGTCGAGGGCCAGGGCTCCGCCCATGCTCTCGCCGATGAGGGCGAGTGGCAGGCCGGGATGGCGGGCCCGGACGGTCGTCGCCATGTCCATCAGGTCTTCGAGCATCCGGGTGGCCCCCGGCCAGGCGGTGCGGCCGGGCGCTTCCCCATAGCCGCGCTGGTCATAGGCGTAGACGGTGATGCCTTCCGCCGCCAGGGCGGGACCGACCGTGTCGAAGGCGGCGGAATAGTCGTTGAAGCCGTGCAACGCGATGGCGACGAGGGCCGGGTCCTCGGCCCGCCAGATCCGGCCCGGCAGCTCGATGCCGTCCGAGACGGTGAGCGTGAAGCGGTCCACGCTGTTTTCGAGCTTTGCCGGGACGATCTCCGTGCCCAGGGGCGGCGGTGGTGCCGCACAGGCGGCCAGCAGCAGGACCGCGAGAAAGGCGGCGCCTCTTCTCATCATCGTTTCATCATGGCCGGCTTAGTCCCGGCTGCCGGTCAATTGCAGGAACACATCCTCCAGATCCGCCTCTTCCGTCGACAGGTCGCGCACCTTGATCCCGGCCTCCTGGACCGCGTCCAGGATGGTCTGGACGCCGAGCCGGCTCGGCTTATAGGTCACCACCAGGCTGTCGGCGCCCTCGGTGGCGGCGCCCAGATCGGTGAGGGCCCGCGGCAGAGGATCGGGGAGGCTGTCGACCACGAGCCGGATGGTTTTGGTGTCGAGCCGGGAGAGCAGCTTCGGTGTGTCCTCGCAGGCGACCAGGCGGCCGTGATTGATGATCCCGATCCGGTCGCACAGTTCCTCCGCCTCTTCGAGATAATGGGTTGTTAGGACGATGGTCACGCCCGCCTCGTTCAACTTCTTGACTTGCCGCCAGAGTTGGGCGCGCAGTTCGATATCGACCCCGGCGGTCGGTTCGTCGAGCACCAGGATCGGCGGGGAATGGACCATGGCCTTGGCGACGAGGAGCCGCCGGCGCATCCCTCCGGACAGGGTGCGCGCATAGGCGTCCCGTTTGTCCGAAAGCCCGACCATCTCCAGAAGCGCGTCGCTGTGGCGCTCCTCTTTCGGGACCCCATAGAGGCCGGCCTGCACCTCCAGGGTCTCGAAGGGGGTGAAGAAGGCGTCGAGATTGAGCTCCTGCGGCACGATGCCGATGGAGGCCGCCGCCTGGCGCGGGTTTTTGTCGAGATCGGTTTCCCAGATCCGGACGGAGCCGCTGGTCTTGGTGACCAGACCGGCCAGAATGTTGATGAAGGTGGATTTGCCGGCACCGTTCGGGCCCAACAGGCCGAAGATGCTGCCCCGGGGAATGGCCAGCGACAGGTCGGTCAGCGCGGTCTTGGTGCCGCCCCGGCCGCGATAGGTCTTATGGACGCCGGTCACCTCGATGGCGTTCTCCGGCAGACCGGCGCTGTTCGGTTCGGGGTTTTGGGCGGGGGCGAGATCGGGCTGGGCCAAGATTCGGGTCCTAGGGTCGGGGAAGGCGATTGATCGCGGGCGAACTCCGGGTAATATCGCCGCGCGGACGCCGAGGTCCAAGTAAAGGAGATATGCGGCCGCCACGTGAACGCAAGTTTAGCTCCGGGAGCCCCGCCATGTCCGCCGCGTCCGCATCCCCGCCGGAAATCATCGAGGTCGAAGAAAAGCGTGTCGCCTGCGACGGCGGGAACGCCGCGCTGGGGCATCCGATGATCTATCTCGAAATGGGCGACGAGAACCACGTCGCCTGCCCCTATTGCGGTCGGGAGTTCCGGCTGAAGGCGGGCGCGACCGGCGGTGCCGGGCACTGAGCCGCCTTCTGGCTGTTCGTTTATCGGGCCATTGATCGAAACGGGGTGTGCCGACGTATAGAGGGCTATGAAGAAGCTCTCACTAGTGGCCGGCGCCATGATCCTCTCCACCCTCCTGTCCGCCTGTACCGTGTTCGGGGTCCGCGACGGGACCGAGGAAACGTCCTATGAGGTGGTCGAGCGCCTCGCCGACAAGCTCGAAATCCGGCAATACGGCCCCCGTCTCGCCGCCCAGGCCCTGGTCGAGCCCGACGCGGACGGGGACGATCGGAGTTCCGACGCCTTCCGTATGCTGTTCGATTACATCTCGGGCGCAAATCGCGGCGCCCGGAAGGTCGCGATGACGGTCCCGGTCGAGATGGTCTCCGACAGTCAGAAGATCGCGATGACGGCGCCGGTGGAAAAGCGGGCGGAGGCGGACGGCAAGACCCTGATGCGCTTCTTCCTGCCGTCGGAATTCACCTCCGAGACGGCTCCGGAACCGACCGACCCTCGGGTCTCCCTGATCACCGTCCCCGGCCAGACCGTGGCCGTGTTCAGTTTTGCGGGCCTCGGCTTCGACAGCACGGTCAAGAGCAAGAAACAGGCGCTGATGACCCGTCTCGAGACGACCGATTGGCGTCCTGTGGGCGAGCCATTCGCCTATTTCTACGATCCCCCCTGGACCTTGCCGCCCCTGCGCCGCAACGAGGTGGTCGTCCCGGTGGCCCGTCGGCAATAGATCTAACGGTCGACCCCGAAGGAGGGCTCGTCGTCCCGCCGCGCGGGGGGCGGGGCACCGCCGTCTCCACCCAGATCCCTTATGGTGCGGTCGAGCCAGCCGAAGAATCCATCGGCGTCCCGTGCCAGCTTCTCCAGATCGACCTGGAACACCGTCTCCAGCCGCGGGCGCTCGTCGAAGATGGGCAAAGCCGCGACCGGCTTGCCCTCATGGACCCGGCGCATGATCCGCTGCCAGAGGATCGCCGCCCAGCCGCCGCCGGAGACATCGTTCATCGGCGTGCCGTCGTCGTTGCCGAGCCATACCCCGGCCACATAGTCGCCGGTGAAGCCGACGAACCAGGCGTCCCGAGCCTCCTGGGTGGTGCCGGTCTTGCCCGCCGCCGGCCGGTCGAGACGGGCGCGCGCGCCGGTCCCGTCGCGCACCACGCGTTCCAGCATTCGTGTCAGGCGGGAGGCATCGGCCGGCGAGACGATTTGCGGCGGCCGCATTTGGACCGGGGCATAGAGGCTCTTGCCGGCCTTGGAACGGACCCGCTCGATGCCGCGGGCATCCGCCGCCTTGCCGCTATTGGCGATCACCGCGAAGGCCTGGGTCATTTCCAGCGGGCTCGTCTCGGCGACGCCGAGGGCGAGGCTGGGGGCGTCCGGCAGGGGGGAGGCGATCCCCATGCGGCGTGCGAGATCGATCACCCTGCGACGGCCGACCGTTTCCATCAGTTGGGCCGGCACGGTGTTGACCGAGCGTGTGAGGGACTCGGTGGCCGACATCTCACCATTGTATTGGCCGCTGTTGTTCCGGGGTGTCCAGCCGTCGATGGAGACGGGCCGGTCGACGACGCGGTCGTCCGGTGACAGGCCCTGCTCGATGGCGGCCAGATAGACCAACGGCTTGAAGACGGAACCGGGTTGGCGTTTCGCCAGGACCGCACGGTTGAACTGGCTGGCCCCATAGTCCCGGCCGCCGACCATGGCCCGGACCGCTCCGTCCGGCGACATCACGACCACCGCGGCCTGGCCGACATCGAAATCGTCGCCGGCCTTGGCGAGCAGCTTTTCGACCTCCTCGACCGCGATCTTCTGAATCCGTCGGTCGAGGGTCGTCTCGATGACGAGATCGGTTCCTTCCGCGTCGGTGTAGGCCCTGGCCCGGCGATAGACCCAGTCGGTGAAGTAGCGGCTGTCGTCGCTTTCGAAGGCCGCCCCCCGATACCGCGCGCCCTCGGCTTTCGCCGCTTGTGCCTCGGCGTCGGTCAGGAAACCGGACGCGACCATCGCCGAGAGCACGACATCCGCCCGTCCCTCGGCCCGCGCGCGGCTATTCGCCGGATTGAGCCGCGAGGGCGCCTTGAGCAGACCGGCGATCATGGCCCCCTCATAAACCGAAACCTCCCGCGCGGAGCGGCCGAAATACTTGTGGGCGGCGGCGTCTACGCCATAGGCGCCAGCGCCGAAATAGACCCGGTTGAGATAGAGCGCCAGAATCTCGTCCTTGCTGAGCCTTTGTTCGAGCCAGCCGGCGACGATCACCTCCTGTGCCTTGCGCAGCAGGGTCCGGTCGGAGGTCAGAAACAGGTTCTTGGCCACCTGCTGGGTGATGGTGCTGCCGCCCTGGACGATGCCGCCGGCCCGGACGTTGCTGACCATCGCCCGGGCGAGCCCGATGGGGTCGACGCCCCAGTGGTCGTAGAACCGGCGGTCTTCGATGGCGAGCACCGCTTGGACCAGGGGCGGGGCCATCTGTCCGACCGCCAGGACATCGGCCTGGAATTCGCCATAGCTGGCGATCGTCCCGCCGTCGGCGGCGATCACACGGGCGGAGGCCTTGCGCGGTTTCGCTTCCAGGGTGTCGAGCGGGGGCAGGGTGAGGGCGATGGCCGTCAGGCCGGCCGAGGCGGCGACGACCCCCCAGAATAGGGCGATGGCGCCCCAAACCAGCAGACGGCGGGCGAGCGAAGGTTTGCGCTTGGCGGCCGCTGGCGACGCGGTCCCCGTCTTCGAGGCGGCGTTGCCCGGGGAACCGCCCTTGGCGCCGGACTTTCTTTTCTTCGCGGGATGGCGGAAGGAGGACGACATGCGCCGTAGGTATCACACTCTTCATGGCAACGGCGTGGCGAATTTTCCGGTCAACCGCCGGCTCTCGCGCGCTCCCGCTTGAGCAGGGTCGCCTTGCGCTCCAGGCCCCAACGGTATCCGGCAAGCGATCCGTCGGTCCGAAACACCCGGTGACAGGGCACGACGAGCGAGACGGGATTGGTGGCGCAGGCCCGCGCCACCGCTCGGATCGCCGCCGGCTTTCCGAGGGCCTCGGCCACTTCAGTATAGGTTCGGGTCTCACCGGGCGGGATTGTCACGAGATGGGCCCAGACCTGGCGCTGGAAGGCGGTCCACCGGACGTCGAGCGGCAGGTCCGGATGGGGCGTCTTGCCTTTGAGATAGTCGCCGATCGTCGCGACGGCGGCCGCGATGCCGCCATTGTCGCGGATCCGTTCGGCCTTCGGAAACTCGCGGGCGATCTCCGCGTCCGCTTGATCGTCGGCGTCGACGATGCCGAGGAAACAGACGCCCTTCTCCGTCGCGGCGATGAGCAGCAGGCCGAGATCGGTCGGGGCGGTGCCGTAGGTGATCCTGGCGCCGGCCCCGCCCTTGCCATAGGTGGCCGGGGTCATGCCGAGGATTTTGTCGGCCTTCTCATAGAGCCGCGACGACGAGCCGTAGCCCGCGTCGTAAAGTGCCGTCGTCACCGACGCCTCCGATTTCAGGTCCCGTTTCAATCTGTTGGCCCGCCTTTGATCCCAATAGGCCTTGGGCGAGACGCCGACCGTTTGGGTGAAACTGCGTTGTAGATGGGTCGGGCTCAGGCCGACCGCCGCGCCCAGGTCTTCCAGCGTCACCGGATCCTCGGCGGCGTCGAGAATTTCGCAGGCCCGGTGGATTCGGGCAAGCGGGCCATCCGCCAGCACGACGGTCTGCGGGCGGCACCGTTTGCAGGGGCGATAGCCGGCCTGGCGGGCCGCTTCCGGCAGGGCGAAGAAGACCGCGTTTTCACGTTTCGGTTTACGGCTGGGGCAGGATGGCCGGCAGTAGATGCCGGTCGTCTTGACGGCATAGACGAAGCTGCCGTCGGCGGTCCGGTCCCGGTCGAGGACTCTTTGCCAGTTTCGATCCGTATCGGTTTTGAAGGCTGTCATCAGCATGTCCTATCAACCCTTGTCCAGTCATCATGAGGGCAGATTAGAGGCCTGGAAAGTCAGCCGATATCCGTCTTTTGCGGCCGAAATGGCGAACTTTAGCGTTTTGTACAGAAGGCAAATACCACTTGTGGTGTCACAAAAAGTTAACCAAACTGTCTCATTACCTTGTTCACGGTTAACTAGTTTCCCGGTTCCATTCCCCAAACCGTAGAGGCTCGAAAATGATGCTGCGTTCTTGGTTCAAGACGGCGACGGTCGGTCTGATGACGACCGTATTCGCCGCCCCCAGCTTGGCCGCGACCGAAATCCAGTGGTGGCACGCCATGGGCGGGAAACTCGGCGAGAAGGTCGAAGAACTCGCCAACGGGTTCAATGCCAGCCAGTCCGACTACAAGGTCGTCCCGGTCAACAAGGGCAACTACACGGAAACGATGACGAGCACGATCGCCGCCTTCCGGGCGGGCGAACAGCCGCATATCGTTCAGGTCTTCGAGGTCGGCACCGCCACGATGATGGCCGCCGAGGGCGCCATCTATCCGGTCTACGAGCTGATGGAAGACGCGGGCGTTGCCTTCGACCAGTCCGAATATCTGCCGGCCGTGATCTCCTACTATCAGACCACGGACAACAAGCTTCTCTCCCTGCCGTTCAACAGCTCCACCCCGGTGCTGTGGTACAACAAGGATGCGTTCAAGGCGGCCGGTCTCGATCCGGAAAACCCGCCGAAGACCTGGGCCGACATGGCCGCCGCCTCCGAGAAGCTGATGGCCGCCGGTAACGAGTGCGCGTTCTCCTTCGGTTGGCAGTCCTGGGTCATGCTCGAGAACTTCTCCGCCTGGCACAACCTGCCGCTCGGCACGATGGAGAACGGCTTCGCCGGCCTCGGCGCCGAGTTCGTCTTCGCCGACCAGCCGGAGACCGTGAAGCACTTCGAGATGCTCGCCCAATACGCCAAGGACGGTGTCTTCGACTATGGCGGGCGTCGTGGCGAGAGCCTGCCGAAGTTCACCAACGGCGAATGCGCCATGTGGATGAACTCCTCCGCCTATTACGCGTCGATGGTCGCCCAGGCGCAGTTCGAATTCGGCCAGGGTCAGCTGCCGTACCACGCCGACGTCGCCGGTGCGCCGCAGAACTCCATCATCGGCGGTGCCACCCTGTGGGTGCTGCAGGGCCACGAAAGCCCCGAGTACAAGGGCGTCGCCGAGTTCTTCAAATATCTGAGCTCCGCCGAGGTCCAGGCCGACTGGCACCAGGCCACCGGCTATGTTCCGATCACCACCGGCGCCTACGATCTCTCCAAGGAGCAGGGCTTCTACGAGAGCAATCCGGGCACCGACACGGCGATCGTCCAGCTCAGCCTCAACCAGCCGACCCCGAACAGCCGCGGCCTGCGCTTCGGCAACTTCGTCCAGATCCGTGACATCATCAACGAAGAGATGGAAGCGATCTGGTCCGGTCAGAAGACCGCCGCCGAGGGTCTTGCCGACGCCCAGCGTCGTGGCAACGACCTGCTGCGTCAGTTCGAGGCCGACAACACCGGCGGCTGATCCTTCTAGGATCACGCTTTCGAACGCCCCGTCGGAGCCTTATGGTTCCGGCGGGGTTTCGCCGTTGCCGCTGAAGGTCTTCCGCTAAAGGTCGTTCCCAAAGGTCTTCTATGGAAAAGCGCGTCTATTTCCGTGCCCGGCTGTTTCCCTATCTGCTGGTGGCACCGCAGATCATCGTCACCCTGGTGTTTTTCATCTGGCCGGCGGCCCAGGCGCTGAAGCTATCGGTGATGCGTGAGAATCCGTTCGGCGGGAACACACGCTTCGTCGGCATGCAGAATTTCGAGCGGCTGTTCAATGACCCCATCTATCTCGACAGTTTCCAGACCACGATCCTCTTTTCCGTCGCCACCACCTTCTCCGGCTTGATCATCGCATTGCTGCTGGCCTTGGCCGCCGACCGGATCATCAAGGGGGCGACCGGCTACCGGACCTTCCTGATCTGGCCCTATGCCGTCGCCCCCGCCGTGGCGGGCGCGCTCTGGGTCTTCCTGTTCGACCCGACCATCGGGATCATCACCTATGCGATGGCGTTGTTCGGCTATGACTGGAACCACAAGCTCAACGGCAACGAGGCCATGACGCTGGTCGTGATCGCCGCCACCTGGAAGCAGATCAGCTATAATTTCCTGTTCTTCGTCGCGGGTCTGCAGGCGATCCCCCGCTCGCTTCTGGAGGCGGCCGCCATCGACGGCGCCGGCCCGCTGCGCCGCTTCTGGACCGTGACCTTCCCGCTGCTGTCGCCGACCACTTTCTTCCTTCTGGTGGTCAACGTGGTCTATGCCTTCTTCGATACCTTCGGGATCATCGACGCGGTGACCAAGGGCGGCCCGGCGGGGGCCACCAACATCCTGGTCTACAAGGTCTATAGCGACGGCTTCGTCGGCCTCGACCTCGGCGGCTCCGCCGCCCAGTCGGTGATCCTGATGGCCATCGTCATCGGGCTGACGGTCGTGCAGTTCCGCTTCATCGAACGGAAGGTGTCCTACTGATGGTCGAACGCCGCCCCTATCTCACCTTCCTGTCCCACGCCTTCCTGGTGCTCGGCGTCGCGGTCGTCGCGTTTCCGATTTATGTCACCGTCATCGCGATGACCCATGGGCCGCAGGCGCTGCTCCAGGTGCCGATCCCGCTGCTGCCCGGCGATCAGCTCTGGAACAACCTCAACGAGGTGCTGTTCGTCGGCCGGTCGACCTCCGGCACGCCGCCGACCTGGCTGATGATGGTCAACAGTCTGGTGATGGCGATCGGCATCACGGTCGGCAAGATCGTGATCTCGATCCTGTCGGCCTTCGCCATCGTCTATTTCAGGTTTCCCTTCCGGATGCTGTTCTTCTGGATGATCTTCATCACCCTGATGCTGCCGGTCGAGGTGCGGATTCTGCCGACCTTCGAGGTGGTCGCCGGCCTCAACCTGCTCAACAGCTATACCGGCCTGATCCTGCCGCTGATCGCGTCGGCGACCGCGACCTTCCTGTTCCGCCAGGTGTTCATGACCATTCCGGACGAGTTGATGGAGGCGGCCCGCATCGACGGGGCGAGCGCCATGCGTTTCCTGGTCGACGTGGTGGTGCCGATGAGCCGGACCAACATCGCGGCCCTTTTCGTCATCCTGTTTATCTTCGGATGGAACCAGTATCTCTGGCCGCTGCTGGTCACGACCGAGAGCGATTTCTACACCGTGGTGATGGGCATCCAGCGGATGCTGCGGGTCGGCGAGTCCGTGCCCGAATGGAACATCATCATGACCACCACCTTCCTTGCCATGATCCCGCCGGTGGTCGTGGTCATCGCCATGCAGGGCCTGTTCGTCAAAGGCCTTATCGATGCGGAGAAATAAATGAGCACCGTGACCCTTCGGGATGTGAAGAAGGCCTATGGCGACACGCCCGTCATCCATGGCGTTTCCATGGAAATCCAGACCGGCGAGTTCATCGTGGTCGTCGGCCCGTCCGGCTGTGGTAAGTCGACCTTGCTGCGCATGGTGGCCGGCCTGGAGGAGATCTCCGACGGGGAAATCCATATCGCGGAGAAGCTGGTCAACAACCTGGAGCCGCGAGACCGGGATATCGCCATGGTGTTCCAGAATTACGCGCTCTATCCGCATATGAGCGTCTTCGACAACATGGCCTATGGCCTGAAACTGCGGAAGCTGCCGAAGGACGAGATCCGCGCCAAGGTCGAGGAAGCGGCCGATCTGCTGCAGCTCCGGCCCTATCTCGAGCGGCGCCCGCGCCAGCTCTCCGGCGGCCAGCGCCAGCGCGTCGCCATGGGCCGGGCGATCGTGCGGGAGCCCTCGGTTTTCCTGTTCGACGAACCGTTGTCCAATCTCGACGCCAAGCTGCGGGTCCAGATGCGGGTCGAGATCCGCAAGCTACAGCGACGCCTCGGCACGACGAGCCTTTATGTGACCCATGATCAGGTCGAGGCGATGACCATGGCCGACCGGCTCATCGTGATGAACGCCGGCGTGGCGGAGCAGATCGGCTCGCCCATCGATCTCTACGAGCATCCGGAAACCGTGTTCGTCGCCGGCTTCATCGGCTCGCCGGCGATGAACCTGCTGGACGCGGCGGCGTTTCCCGGTCTTTCGCTGCCGACCGATAGGGGGCCGCTCACGGTCGGGATCCGGCCGGAGCACCTGGTCGTCGCCGACGGCGGGCCGATCGGCGCGACGGTCGATCTGGTGGAGCCCCTCGGGGCCGACACCATCGTCCACGCGCAACTGCCCACGGGCGACGCCCTGCTGATCCGTCTGCCGGGGAACGCGAAGGTGACGCAAGGCACGACCCTGTCGCTCGCCCCGAAGGACGAGGCCGCGGTTCACCTCTTCGACAAAGACACGGGTCGGCGGATTTAGGCGTCGAGGACCTTGCCCGGGTTCATGATGCCGTTGGGGTCGAAGACCCGTTTGACCGCCCGCATCATCTCCATCTCGGTCTCGGACTTGTAGCGCAGGACCTCCTCGCGCTTCAGGCGGCCGAGGCCGTGCTCGGCGGAGATCGAGCCGCCCATCTCGGCGACCGTGTCGTGGACGACCTTGGCGATCCGTTCCCATTCGGCGAGGAACGGCTTGTCCTCCCAGTCCTCGGGACGGCTGAGATTGAAGTGCACGTTACCGTCCCCGGCATGGCCGAAGGCACAGACCCGGATGCCCGGAAGGGCCGCCACGACCCGCTCGCCGGCGACCTTGAGGAAGTCCGGCATCCGGCTCACCGGCACGGAGATGTCGTGCTTGATCGACGCGCCATAGTCCTTCTGGGCCTCCGAGATGGATTCCCGCAGCTTCCAGAGCGCATCCGCCTGGGCGTCCGACTGGGCCAGCGTGCCGTCGAGCACCAGTTGCTTTTCGAACATCTCGCCCAGGAAGGCCTCGGTCTTTTCCAGAAGATCGCTCTCGCCGGTGGCCGTCGAGACGACCTCCATCAGGACATAGTGATCGTAGCGGCCGTCCAGCGGGTCGCTGGTGCCGTCGATGGCGCCGAGCACGAAGTCGAGGGCCAGGCGGGGGATCAGCTCGAAGGAGGAAACCGCATCGGCGGTATGCGCCCGGGCCTCGGCGAGGAGCGCGATGGCCGCCTCCGGATCGGGCACGGCAAGGAACGCGGTCGCCCGGTGACGCGGCCGGGGAAACAGCTTGAGGACCGCCCCGGTGATGATGCCCAAGGTGCCCTCGGCCCCGACGAAGAGATGTTTCATGTCATAGCCGGTGTTGTCCTTGCGCAGGCCGCGGAGCCCGTCCCACAGCCGCCCGTCCGGCAAAGCGACCTCCAGCCCGAGCACCAGGTCCCGGGTGTTGCCGTAGCGCAGCACGTTGACCCCACCGGCATTGGTCGAAAGGTTGCCGCCAATCTGGCAGGTGCCCTGGGCCGCGAGGCTCAGCGGGAAGAAGCGGTCGGCGTCCAGGGCCGCCTGGTGGATCGTTTCCAGCACCACGCCGGCATCCACGGTCATGGTGTAGTTGAGCGGGTCGATGGCCCGGATGCGGTTGAGCCGCTGGGTCGACAGCACGATTTCCTCGCCGCTCTCGAACGGGACCGAACCGCCGCACAGCGAGGTGTTGCCGCCCTGGGGCACGACGGCGACCTTGTGATCGTTGCAGACCTTCAGAACCGCCGCGACCTCTTCCGGGGTGCCCGGCTTCACCACCGCCCGGGCCTTGCCGCGCCACATGCCCCGCCACTCGACGAGATTGGCCTCCATGTCGACGGGGTCGAGAACGAGGCCCCTGTCGCCGACGACGGCATGGATTTGGGCCAGGGGTTCGGGCAGCGCGGCGGTATCGAGCGGCATGGTCTTTCCTCAAACGAACGGATAGCCCTCACCCTAGCCTTCTCGCCCAAATGGGAGAAGGGGGCAGGGAATTGGGCGAGGTTCGATGGTGGGATAGAGAATCCCGGGCGTCGACTTCAAGAGGCGAGATGCCTCAACAGGGAGCGGCGGCGCATGTCGGCGACACCCCCTCACCCTTCCCTCTCCCCGGGGAGAGGGTTTGTTACCTCTCCCTTGGGAGAGGTCCGAGCGCTTGTCGCGCGGCGTGTGAGCGTGCGGCAAGGAAAAGCGAGGGGTGAGGGGTCTCTTTCGGCCACCTTTCGGAAGGGGAGGTGGTATGGCGGTCGATATCGCAATGGTACGCGCCCTCAACGGGGGGCGGCGGCGCGCGTCAGCCGGTCGTTGATCGCATGGCCGAGGCCCGTGTCCGGGATCGGCATGACGGCGATCCGGGCGGTCTCGGTCCGGTCGAGCAGGCGCAGCAACCGAAAGAGATTGGCCGCGGCTTCGATCAGGTCGCCGTCCCGACTGAGATTCTCGACCGCCGCCGCACCGCTCAGCGGCTTCCCGAAGGCGAGCAACGCCTCGTCCTCGGAGACCTCTGTCGCGTTCAGCCTGACCGGCTTGCAGGGGGCGTAGTGGCTGGTCAGCATGCCGGGGGCGTCCGGCGCCTGTTGGTCGACTTTCGCCGGGCGGGTGATCGGGCCTGTCACCGAGGCGATCTCCTCCAGGGAGACCCCGCCGGGCCGCAGCAGGACCGGAGTTTCCCCGCGGGCGTCCAGGATCGTACTTTCGAGACCGACGGCGGTGGCGCCGCCGTCGAGGATCAGTGAGATCCGCCCGTCAAGGCTGGCCTTCACGGCTTCCGCGTCGGTCGGGCTGATCTGGCCGGAGGCGTTGGCGCTCGGGGCGGCCACCGGCCGGCCGATGGCGGCGAGGAAATCGCGGGCGTCGTCGCGGGCTGGCACCCGGACGGCAACACTGTCCAGGCCCGCCGTCGCGAGGTCCGCCACCGGGCAGTCTGGCTGTCTTTCGAGCACCAGGGTGAGCGGGCCGGGCCAGAAATTCTCGGCCAACAGGCGCGCGAGCGGGGTTGGTTTGCCAATGCGGAACGCCGCCTCCACGGTCGGGACGTGGCTGATCAGCGGGTTGAAATGCGGCCGCCCCTTGGCCGCGTAGAGCCGGGCCACCGCCGCGCCGTTCGTTGCGTCGCACCCAAGGCCGTAGACCGTCTCGGTCGGGAAGGCGACCAGTCCGCCCGCGCGCAACAGATGGGCCGCGTAGGCCAGATTTCGCCCGTTGATCGGCAGGATGGGCGTGCTGTCGGGAAAGGGCGGCGGGGTCGTCATGGTGGCCCTTCCTATGCCCGATCATGCCGCAATGCATCAAGAATCCCGGTGACTCTTGTGGCCCAACGGCGTTATACTACAAGATGTGGTAATCGAGGGGGAGCAAAGACCATGTCGGCGCAGGTCATCACCATTGCCCAACAGAAGGGCGGGGCCGGGAAAACCACCTTGGCCGCCCATTTGGCCGTCGCCCTCGCCGGGCTGAAGAAGAAGGTGGTCGCCGTCGATATCGATCCCCAGGGCAGTCTCTCCAACTGGTTCGAGATGCGCGACGAGGGCGCCGACAATCCGGAAATCCGGACGGTCACCGGCTGGCGGGTATCGACAGAGGTCGACCGCCTGCGCCGGGATTTCGACTATGTGGTGATCGACAGCCCGCCCCATGCCGAAACCGACGCCAAGACGGCGATCCGGGTCGCGGACATCGTGGTCATCCCGGTCCAGCCGAGCCCGATGGATCTCTGGGCCACATCCGCCACGGTGCACGCCGCCGCGTCGGAGAAGACCGATGCGCTGGTGGTTCTGAACCGGGTGCCGCCGCGGGCCAATCTGGCCGATCTGATCACCGGCAAGGTGAAGGAACTGGGCCTGCCGGTCGCGAAAACCACGCTCGGCAATCGGGTGGCGCTCGCCGCCGCCATGATGGAGGGCAAGGGCATCACCGAGCACCGCTCCTCCTCCACCGCCGCCAAGGAGATCAAGGCGCTGGTCAAGGAAATCCAGAAGCGGCTGGGTTAGGTCATGACCTGGGCCGTCACTCCGCCGGGACCGGTTCCGGTGCCCGGTCGCGCCCGGGCAGCAGCAGGCCGGACAGGGTGATCAGCGGAACCGACACCGCGAGCACCAGGAACAGGGTGGTGAACCCGCCGACGCCGGCCCCTTCGACACTGGCCCCGCCGACACTGGCCCCGTCGATCCCGCCCGCGCCGTGCATCAGGGCGATGGCCGGCACGGCGGCGGAACTGACGCCAAAGGACCCGAAATACTTCACCGCGAAGACCCGGGATCGCCAGGCCGGCTTGGCATAACGGGCGACCAGCGCGTCGTGGAGCGGGATCTCCCCGAAGACGAGGGCCATCAGGACCAGGGCCGAGATCAGCAGAACCATGCCCTCCTGGGTCGCGGCCATCGCCAGCAGAGGGATCTGTAAAAGGGTGATGGCCACGAACAGGGGGCGTATCGCCATCCTGTCCAGAAGCTTGCCGACGACGATTTGGGCGACGGCCGCCCCGCTGAACACCAACCCGACCAGCAGGCCGATGTCGGAGAGGTCGATCGCGACCCCTTGCGCTCCGCCGCCGATCCGGTCGGCGAACAGCTTGGGCAGACCGATGGTCGTGATCTGAAAGACCAAGCCGCCGATGGCCGTGGCGATGGCCAACACGGCGACCAACCGCCATTTGTCGATGGCGAACTGGGCCGCCGCCTTGGCGTGGGGCTTTTCCGGCTTTGGCTGCTTGCGGACCTTCATCACCCAAACCAGCCCGATCAGGGCGACCAGCGCGCCGGGCGCCATGAAGGCGGCGCGCCAGCCGAAGGAGTCGGCGATCCAGGCGGTCGCGAGGCCCGCCCCGGCAACCCCCAGATTGCCCCATACCCCGTTGACGCCGAGCGCCAGACCGACCTTGCCGGTTGGTTGCGCCCGGTCGGCCAGGAGCGCGATCCCGACCGGATGGTAGATCGCCGCGAACAGGCCGATCAGCGTCAGGCACACCGCGAGCATGACCGGACCGTCGGTCAGGCCGGTCAGCACCGCGGCCAGCCCCGCGCCAATGAAATAGACCCCGACCATCGCCTCCTTGCTCCAGCGGTCGGCGAGCCAGCCGGCGGGGATCGTGCCCACCCCGAACGCGATGAAGGCGCCGGTCGTCAGCGCCAGCAGGTCGCCATAGGCCACCCCCATCGCCGGTGCCATGGCGAGCACCGCCGTCGGGAAGATCAGCATCAGATAATGGTTGGCGAAATGACCGACATTGAGGAATAGAAGATCACGCTTGGCGGTGGGGGAAAGGGTCATGGTCGGATATCCTCTATATCTCTCTCACCCTCGACAATAGCCCGATAGGCGATGATCATCTTGCGATGAACGATCAAAGACTATCGCAAAACAATCTTGCCAAGGCTCGGGCCGCCGAAGCCTCCGGGCGGCCGGTCTCGGCCTATCTGACCCGCTATCCGGCGGGGACGCGCATTCCGCCCCATCATCACAGGCGGGCGCAGTTCATTCATGCGCTGAACGGGGCGATGCGGTTAAAGACCGCCCAAGGCTTGTTCCTTGTGGTGACGGGGCAGGGGATCTGGATCCCGGCGGGCGTCGAACATGCGATCGATATCCACGACGATCTCGACTGGCGGACGGTTCTGATCGCCCCGCCACGGGCCGATGACGGGCCGGACGCGCCGGCGCTGCTGACGCTGTCGCCGCTGGTTCAGGCGTTGTTGGAGGCGATGTCGAAACTGCCCATGGAATACGACGCCGACGGCCCGGACGGCCGGCTGGCGGAGGTGCTGGTCGACCGGATCCTGGCGCTGCCCCGCTCCGATCTGGCGTTGCCGATGCCCGACGACGTAAGGGCCCGGCGGTTGGCCGATGGGCTGATCGCCCAGGGGCGGCAGGATGTGGATCTCGCCGGTCTCATTCGGGCGGCCGGTCTGGCCCCGGCGACGGCGACGCGGCTGTTCCGTCGTGAATGCGGGCTGACACCGGGGCAGTGGCTGAAACGGCTTCTGGTGCTGACCGCCATCGAGCGGCTCACCGCCGGTGAGGCGGTGACGACGGTGGCGCTCGATCTCGGCTATGAGAGCCCGAGCGCCTTTTCCGCCATGTTCCTCAAGGTCGCCGGCCGACCCCCTTCGGCCTATCGGGCCTGAGGGGGGCTTGGCGGGTCCGGAGGCGCCTATGCCTGGGCCATGAACGCCTTGTAGTCCTCGACCAGATCGCTGACCGACGCCTCGACCAGGGCCTTGCCATGCTCCGGCGTGGCGAGATCCGGCTTGGAACCCATACGGCCGTCCGGATAGAGCGTCCGATAATCGTCGCAATCGCCGAAGGGACGCCCGGCGTGCCCGGCCTTCTCCATCGGGCCGACATCCTTGATCGCATCGGGATAGGCGTATTGGGTCACCGACACTTCGGAGATCGTGGCGTGCATCCCCTCGAGATCGCCGAAATGCTCCTTCGAATAGGCCCGGACCTTCTCCGAATCGAACCAGTTGCGCAGCTTCAGGCGAAGCTGCGGCATGTCGGCGCCGAGCGAGCGGTTGGCGTAGATCTCGGAAAACGCGGTGTTGACCGGCTGGATGTTGCCGCCATGGCCGTTCAGGAAATAGAAGCGCCGGAAGCCATGCTTGGCGAGCGAGGTCACATAGTCCGACAGCATCGCGATCATGGTCGACGGACGGAGCGTCATGGAGCCCGCGAAGGCCAGATGATGCTGGGCCATGCCGACGGAGATGGTCGGGCCGACCAGGGCGCCGGTGCGGTTGCCGATCTCGCGGCCGATCACCTCCGGACAGATCGCGTCGGTGCCGATCAGACCGTTCGGCCCATGCTGTTCCGTCGAGCCGATGGGTAGAATGATCCCGGTCGAGGTCTCGAGATACTTCTCGACCTCCTGCCAGGTTGAAAGCTGAAGCTGCATCGATATCGATCCTTATCGTTTCGAAAACTCTCTCAGAACCCGACCTTGTCGCCACCCTTGAGGTCGAGGCGGGACCGTGCTTCCTCGGGGCTCGCGATGTCGAGGGACAGGCCCTCGGCGATCTGGCGCACCTTGCGGACCTGATCGGCGTTGCGCTCGGCGAGCTGGCCCGGGCCGATATAGAGGCTGTCCTCCAGCCCGACCCGGACATTGCCGCCCAGCGCCAGGGAGATCGCGGCCAGCGGCATCTGATGCCGGCCGGCGCCGAGGACGGAGAACTCGTACTCGCTGCCGAACAGCCGGTCCGCCGTCTGTTTCATAAAGACGAGGTTTTCCCGGTCCGTCCCGATGCCGCCGAGAATGCCCATCACGAATTGGACGAAGAACGGCGCCTTCACCAGGCCCCGGTCGACGAAATGCTTCAGCGTGTAGAGATGGCCGACATCGTAGCATTCGAACTCGAACTTCACGCCGTGGCCGTTGCCGAGCCGGTCGAGGGCGGTTTCGATATCGCCGAAGGTGTTCTTGAAGATGAACTCCTTGGTCCCTTCCAGGAAGGGCTTCTCCCAATCGTGTTTCCATTCCTTGACCCGGGCGGCGGCCGGGAACAGGCCGAAATTCATCGTGCCCATATTGAGCGAGCACATCTCGGGCGAATGGGCGAGGGCCGCCTCCATCCGCTCGTCCACCGTCATGGTGGCGCCGCCCCCGGTCGTGATGTTCACGACCGCCGCCGTGGCCTGCTTGATGCGCGGCAGGAACTGGCCGAACACGGCCGGGTCCGGACTGGGCCGGCCGTTTTCCGGGTCGCGGGCGTGGAGATGCAGGACGGCGGCCCCGGCCTCCGCCGCCTCGATCGCCTGGGTCGCGATCTCGTCGGGGGTGACCGGCAGATGGGGGCTCATGCTCGGCGTGTGAACGGAACCGGTGACGGCGCAGGTGATGATGACGGAACGGGCCATTCTGATGTCCTCTTATGTCCGGAGACGGAAAGCAGGCGCAAAGACTGTCGGAAGCCGGCGCCGTTGACCAGACCCGCCGGCGCGATGCGGGTCTGCTATACGCCGTAGGCGCGCATCCCGGCGACGACCGCCACCCCGGCGGCGACCGCGATCACCATGCCGGCACCGGTCCGGGCGATGGCGACGGTGACCAGGGCGGCGGCGACCTCGGCCCAACCGGCGAGCACCGCCGGGGCGATCATCGCGGTCAACACGCCGGGGGCGACGGCCTCCAGGGCCGCCCGTGTGCGCCCTGTGAAGGCCAGCTTTTCGACCAGCAGAATTCCGCTTATCCGCGTGAGATAGGTGCCGGCCGCCATCAGGAAAAGGGTCAACAGGGTGATGGGATCGACGCTCATCGGCGGTCTCCCGCGCGGTAGAGCAGGGCGCCCGCGGCCACACCGGCGAGCGCGCCGATCAGGATCGAGAGCGCGCTGCCGACGAAGGGGACGACCAGCGCGGCGGTGATCCCGGCGGCCAGGATGGGACCGCCGACCGGCCTCAGGTCCGCCTTGGACGGTATCATCGCCTGCAGCAGGAACAGGAAGATGCCTGCGAAGGCGAAGTCGATGCCGTAGCGCTCCGGCTCCGGCACCAGATCGCCGATTACCACGCCGAGCGTTGTTAGGCACGGCCAGAGGAGGAAGAGCGGCAGGGCAAGCCCGGCGTAATAGGCCGGCGTGAAACCGCCGCGTTTGTATCGGGTCAAGGCGATGGCCCAGGTCTCGTCGACCATGACGTGCGCCATGAGCAGCTTGATCCGCCACGGAAGATGTTGGATGGCGGGGGCGATGGCCGCACCCATCAGGATATGACGCGAGTTCACCACGAACACGGCGAAGGCGATGGCGAAGACGGGAACCGGCGTCTCCCAGAGACCGACGGCGACGAACTGGGCGCCGCCGGCGAAGGTGCCGGCGCTCATGATCAGCATCTCCAGCGGACTGATGCCCTTCTGGGCCGCCAGCGCGCCGATGAGGAGCGTATAGGGGATGACGCTGAAGGTCACCGGCAGGATTTCTTTGACCCCGTCGCGGAAGCGGGCCGGGGCGATGTCTTGGAACGTCGTATCGGTCATGGCGTCGGGATAGCCCGTCCGCCGCCCGCCGGTCTTGAAGGATTGTGCGGCCTACAGCCCCGCCCTATAGACGGCCGGGGTAACGCCGATATGGCTTTTGAAGACGCGGGTGAGATGGGGCTGGTCGGAGAAGCCGGTGGCGGCGGCGACCTGGGCCAATTCCTGACCGTTGCGGATCATATCCTTCGCCTGGGCGACCCGTTGGGACTGTAGCCAGGCCTGGGGCGGCAGGCCCAATTCCCGGCGGAAGGCGCGGATCAGCCGAAAACGGCTCAGGCCCACCGCCCGGGCGATGGCCTCCAGACCCGGCGGCTCGGCCATATGGTCGAGCAGCATGGCGCAGGCCCGCGCGACCGGTCCCGCCTCCCGCCCGATGCCGGGGGGGGCGGGGAGCGCCTTGCCGTGGCGGGCGATCATCAGACCGTAGGTTTCCACCAGACGGCTATCCGTGGTGAACCCTTCGCCAATGCTGAGATCGCAGTCCGGGGCGACTCCGTCATGGAGCCGGTCGAACAGGGAGAACAGCAGGGGGTCGTCCATCACCGGGGTGCCGAAATAGGGCTGGACGTCGGCCTTGTCCCAGATCTCTTCGGCGATCGTGGCCATCAGCGCCCGGCTCGGATAGGTCATCTTGTAGCGATAGCCTCCGTCCCCCGGGGTGCCGTCATGGAGCTCGCCCGGTTCGACCACGGCGAAGGTGCCGGCCGGCGCCGTGTGCTCCACACCGCGATAGCGGAAGCGCTCCACGCCGTTGGAGATCACGCCGATGGCGTAGGTTTCGTGGGCATGGGGGGCGTAGCGGTGATTGCGGAACCGGGCCTTCAGGCATTCGAGCCCGTCATGGGCCGACAGCCGCCAGAAGGTGGCGGCCTCCGAGGCCTTGCCCGCGCTCTGGCGGTAGGCGGTCTCCTGATCGACGAGCCGGGTCATGCCGCCACTCTAAGGCATTTCCCCACCGTTGCTTGAAGATTTGTGCGGTTTACCATGGCGGGTCATCGGCTAAGCTCAAGCAGCGCGGGGCCGGTGAAACGGTGTTATGGAGCGCGGCATGACCGATCAAGCCCAACCTTCCCAAGAGATCGATACCCACCCGATAGAGATGGTGCACCCCCGGTCGCTCAAACATCTGAGTGGTCGGCTTTCAGTCTTCATCAGCACCCGGCTCTGGCTTCAGGTTCTGATCGGCATGGGATTTGGCTTGGCGGCTGGGGTTGCCATGGGCCCCAGCGCCGGCTGGCTGAGTCCTGCGACGGCGGCCACCGCATCGGCGTGGATAGCCCTACCTGGCCATCTGTTCCTTGCCTTGATCCAAATGATCGTCCTGCCGCTTGTGTTCGCCTCGGTGATCCGGGGCCTTGCGGCCTCCGAGAGCATCGACCAGTTGCGCACGCTCGGGTCCAGGGTGGTGCTCTATTTCGTCGGGACGACCACAACCGCGATCGTCATAGGGCTGTCGGTTGCCCTGGCCATCGCGCCCGGCGCTTATATCGATGCGGGGACGGTTCAAGCGACCGTTTCGGTTCCCTTGATGCCGGAGGCGGTAGCGGGACTTCCCACACTGGGTGAACTGCCGACACAGCTGCTGACGCTCCTGCCGTCCAATCCGCTCAATTCGATGGCCGAGAATGACATGCTGCGGGTCGTCGTGTTCGCCATTGTAGTCGGGATCGCCCTTGTTTTGATGGCGCCGAAGGAATCCCGTCCGCTACTCGATCTGCTTGGATCCCTTCAGGGCGTTTGTATGACCGTGGTGAAATGGGCGATGTTCCTCGCGCCCTTCGCTGTTTTCGGTCTGATTGCGCAATTGACCGCCAAGATCGGTCTCGACGCGCTCGTCGGCATGGCGGTCTATGTCGTCACTGTTCTATTGGGACTTGCCTGTCTGTTCTGCGTCTATCTAGTCCTGGTGCTCCTGATCGCGCGGCGCAGCCCCTTGGGGTTTTTGTCCGCTGTCCGCGAACTGCTGTTGCTAGCCTTCTCGACATCGAGCTCGGCGGCCGTGATGCCTCTATCCATCAAAACGGCTGAGGAGAAACTCGGCGTTCGCCCGTCGATCAGCCAATTCGTCGTGCCCATCGGGGCCACCATAAACATGGACGGAACCGCGCTCTACCAAGGGGTGGCGGCGATCTTCCTGGCCCAGGTCTTTGGGATAGACATCGACATCACGGGGATGCTGCTTATCGTCGTGACTGCGGTGGGCGCGTCCATCGGAACCCCGGCCACCCCCGGTGTGGGGATTGTCATCCTCGCCATGGTGGTCGCCACGGTCGGGGTGCCGCCCGAGGGCATCGCTCTCATTCTGGGCGTGGACAGAATTCTCGACATGAGCCGGACTATGCTCAATGTCACCGGTGATATGGTGGCGTGCCTGGTTATGGACCGTTGGGTCGGCGGCGAACGACCGTTGAAGGTCGAATTGGCCGCCGAGGCGCGCCGCGAGGACATCCGAGAGGCGACCGGCGCGGACACGATCGTGACCGAACCACCGGTCGCTTCCACCGGAGCGCGCCCTACATCCGGTTGACCGCCGAGACCACCGCCTGGATGGACGACAGGCTGGTCGACTGGTCGAGGCCGATGCCGAACAGGTTGCGTTCGCCTGCCTTGACGTCGAGGCAGGTGATCGCCTTCGCGTCCGAGCCGGTGCCGGTGGCGAACTGCTGATAGTCCAGCACCCGGAAGTCGAGGTCGAAGGTCTCTCGGAAGGATTTGACGAAGGCCTCGATCGGGCCGTTGCCGGTGCCCTCGAAGCTGACCGCCTTGCCGCCATGGATCACCGTCGCGTTGACCTTGACCATGTGCGAGCCCCGGGCGACCGGGTGGAAGTCGAACTCGGCGAGCTCATAGGGCGATTTGCGGAGAAGATATTCCTTCTCGAACAGCTGCCAGATGCCCAGCGCGGTGATTTCCTGGCTGGTCTCGTCGGTCTGGGCCTGGACCACCTTGGCGAATTCGATCTGCGCCCCGCGGCTGAGCTTGATGCCGTATTCGCTTTCCAGGAGATAGGCGACCCCGCCCTTGCCGGACTGGGAATTGACCCGGATGATCGCCTCGTAGGTCCGGCCGACATCGGCGGGATCGATCGGCAGATAGGGGACCTCCCACTGATCAGTGTTGGCCTCCTTGAGGGCGGCCATGCCCTTGTTGATGGCGTCCTGGTGGGAGCCGGAGAAGGCGGTGAAGACCAGCTCGCCGGCATAGGGATGGCGTTCGGGGATCTTCAGCTCGTTGCAGTATTCCGCCGTTTCGATCAGGCCGGCCATGTCCGAGAAGTCGAGGGTCGGATCGACGCCCTGGCTGAACAGGTTCATGCCGAGCGTGATGATGTCGACATTGCCTGTGCGCTCGCCATTGCCGAACAGGGTGCCCTCGATCCGGTCGGCCCCGGCCATCACGCCGAGTTCCGCCGCCGCCACGCCGGTGCCCCGGTCGTTGTGGGGATGGAGGCTGAGGATCACCCGGTCGCGCTGGCGGAAATTCCGGTGCATCCACTCGATCTGATCGGCATAGATGTTCGGCGTCGACATCTCGACCGTCGCCGGCAGGTTGATGATCGCCGGGTTGGCGGCATCGGACTCCCACACGTCCATCACCGCCTCGCTCACCTCGAGCGCATAGTCTAGCTCGGTTCCGGTGAAGCTCTCCGGGCTATATTGCAGGCGGACCTTTGTGTCCTTGGAGACGGTCGGGATCAGTTCCTTGACGATGGCGGCGCCGTCGGTCGCGATCTTCTTGACCCCGTCCATATCGGATTTGAACACCACCTTGCGCTGGAGCGTCGAGGTCGAGTTGTAGAGATGGACGATGGCCGAGGGGGCGCCGTCGATCGCCTGGAAGGTGCGCTCGATGAGCTCGCGCCGGGCCTGGGTCAGGACCTGAATCGTCACGTCCTCGGGGATCAGGCCGCGTTCGATCAGATAGCGGCAGAAGTTGAAGTCCGTATCGCTCGCCGCCGGGAAGCCGACCTCGATCTCCTTGAAGCCCATCTGGACCAGGGTCGAGAACATCCGCTCCTTCTTGGCGCCGTTCATCGGGTTGATGAGCGACTGGTTGCCGTCGCGCAGATCGACGGAACACCAGACCGGCGCCTTGGTGATCGTCTTCGACGGCCAGGTGCGGTCCGGCAGGTCCACCGGCTCATAGGCGTGGTAGCGGTTGAAGGGCATGGTCTTCGCGGGGATCGCCTTGGGCGGCGTGGCGGAGGGTTTGAAAGCTGTGCTCATGGGTCTCGCTCGTCAAAAAAGCGCGGACGCGGGAAACGGTCGTCGGGCGCTATGCCGCTGTCGGTGACCGTGTTGTTCAGAATTTTGGGAAAGAAAGCAACCCGCGCTGTGGTTCTGCTCAAAAAGGTTTAGCGGGCGGCAAGCCCATTCGCCCGGCACTCCGAAGAGTCCGGGTGGATAAGGAGCAGAAGGGCGCTGCGCGTAACCATGGACGAAAGCGTAGGCCGCTCGACCGAACGGGTCAAGGGGCCGGTTGAGGGGCGAGGGAGGGGGTGCCCTGGATCGGTAATAGGATTTCGGTTAGCGTATTTTCCTATTTATCCTATTGTAGGGGGCCGGGATGCCACAGATCTCTAGCGCCGTTGGGCGCTACGGCACGAACCAGAAATCCGATGTTGCCGTTGTGCAGGCAGCTTTTCTCCAATTGACGTCCAGGTTCCCTGAAGCGGGGGAGCTTTGGGTGGACGGACGACCCTCGCACGCCTTGGAAGAGGTCATCGAAGGCTTTCAGGAAAAAGAGGGCCTTCCCGTGACCGGCCGGCTGGAAGCCACCGGTCCTGGGCTACGAATTCTCTCGGCCCTTACACCGGGTACATTGGGGGGCTGAGGGCGGTTCCCGAGACGGCGGCTGTCTTCGCCGACCCGCAGGGCCGCTTCGGAACCGGCGCGGACACGATTTTCGACCACGCTATTCTGCCGAATCGGGAGGCTGCCGCTCTTGGTCTGGGTGCGGGTCATATCCGGCGAGCGTTGACCTTGTCGCTCGTGCTCGAAAAGCAGTCGATCGATCATCGAGGCCGTTTTCACAACGAGATGAGCTTTGGACGTTTGTTGTGGTCCAATTCCCAGGCCCGATTCTCGGCGGGTGATCCGCCGCAAGAAGTCCTCCGGAGGGCGACGGGCCATCTTTCGCTGGCCGACATCGAGCCGACCGTGTCGCCGTCCGGTGGTCTGACCGTCGCCAGCCGCGATCCAATCAAAGCGTTGCGGGATGCGCCTCAAACCGTCGACGCGGATCTGATCGCAAAACACGGACTGATCCTTCCCACCGACCCGATCAAGAACCGAATCGTCAATGCGGCGGTCCATGTGGCGGAACTGGGCGACCCGGACGGTGATCTTCCCAGACTGGCGGACATTCAGAACGGTCCACGTATCCCCGAACCAACACAAGACGGAATAACAGCTGAAAGTACACTGGGAGATCGACCAGTTTGGCCTACCCGCTATGGACAGATAACAGATGGATTTTATCGAGAGCCGCGAAAAAGGCCCGGTTCGTCGACGCCGAGACGTCATACTGCTGTCGATATCCGCAACCCACTTGGCGAACCTGTTTTCGCTGTCCTTTCGGGAAAAGTTATCGTGATTTCTTCCGCGTCTGGTTCAGGCAACTATCTAAAAGTTGCGCACGAGAATGGAATGGAAACGAGCTATTCCCATACGCGGTCATCGGTTTCTGTCGGAGACACCGTGGATAAAGGAGATACCATTGGATACTCGGATGGCAGTGGTTTCGGAAGTGGCCCACATCTGCATTTTGTGCTGCGTATCAATGGAGAAAGGGTCGATCCGATGCGCAATCTCCTGGATCTTGCGGATCGACCTTGAGGGGTTGGGGGGCATTGCCAAAGCGCTCGTTGTGCTCCTGGCGGCAACGGCCGGGGCAAGCGATCGCGCGATCGCCAAGTCTTTCCCTTCCCCCGAAGCATTCGCACGTCATCTGCAGGCGGTTGTCGCCAAAGGGGATCGAGACCTGTTCGCGGCACTACATCTCATGCATGACACTTCGCAGGCGGAGCTGCCCTTCGATCCTGACTATCTCTCCTACGTCTTCGACCGGGACTCGTCCGGCGCGGCGCTGCCTGATCTGATGGCGCGGCCGGACCTGATCGTCGATATTCACGCGACAGCCGTGACGCGCCTTTTGGAAGGGCAGGAATGCCCGCTGTTGGAACGATATGTCGTCCTCTACACGCTCGATCCGCCGCGAGAGGTGCTAAGGAGGTACGAGACCGAGCCACACGAGAGGCTCGTCCGCGATTGGAAAACGCGGTTTGTCGAAACCGTTTTCCATCGTTGCGGCGACCGTTATGGCATCGCCTTCACCGCCTTCTACGCCTTCACGAGCTACCCTTGGGCCGGCGAATACGGGTGATCATGCCGGGAGCTGGACGGAATGGAGTCACGAAACGCCATCAAAAAGAGGGTCTTCCTCGTTCTTTTTGCGTTCGGCGCATATGGGGCGGTCCTGTTTGTGGTTTACAGCCTTCGGTTCGGCGTCAATCTCGATCTCTTGATGGCCGATCCCGGAGCATTTCTGGGGCAGGAATATGTCTCGGACCCTCTAAAGGAATACTACTTTAATTTCCTGATGTTTTTTGTGATATTATCCATGTCGCATTTTGTTTTATTTTTTGTTTCAGTTTATTGTTTTGTTTTTCCAAGTCTGTATTTGTTTTTTTCTATCTTTTGTACTCTGGTTTATTTCTGTGATTATCTACCGGGATGCTCCTGGCGGTATTTTCGTGCTTCTGTCTTGCTGGCTTTGGGGCGGGGCCTTCGACGATTGTCTGTGGGATATCCGCCCGAGCGAGACTCCCTATATCCTGATTTGGGACGGATTCGTCGTTTTGAGCCTTCTCGGGTTCTGGGCGGTTGTGCTCACCCGGTGGCGAGGGGTCTTGCGGCCGAAGGCCCGGTAGCCAAAGCCTGGCGCCCGGCGACCGGATTGCGGCCGGATTTCCGCTGGCGAGCCGATCGGAATCGCGCAAAGATTGAACGACAAGGATGATCTCAAAGGGATCACCGAGCATGTTCATATCGAGATCAAGACTCGCTCTGGCCGCTACCTCGATCCTACTGGCCTTATTCCCGCCCGTTGAGACCGAAGCCGGCGGGGTCGTATCGGTTGACCGGCTGGACCGGCCCGCCTTCTGCGCGTCCCATCATCTCGAACCGCACCGGACTAACGGACCGCGCGGCGTGGCGGAGTGGCTTCGCGAAGACGCACCGAAATGGCCCTTGCGCCGGCCTGCCTGTGATGGTGCTTGGTGTGGGACCCCAATGGGGAGCCGGTGGATTGCCTTCAAACAGGGGCGATGAAAAAGCCGAAAGGACGGGACGATGGACGATCGGGCGCGGACGGAGGGGCGGGCGCTTCACATCCGGGAATTGCGGGCCTCGGACGAGGCGGAGTGGTGCCGGCTCTGGACCGGCTATCTCGCATTCTACGAGACCCGGGTCCCGGAAGAGGTCTATCGGACGACCTTCTCGCGGCTGCTGTCCGACGATCCTTGGATGCCGAGCGCCTTCGTCGCAACCTTTGGAAGCCCCGGAGAGACAGGGGATGGGGCACCCTTGGTGGGGCTGGTCCACTACCTCTATCATGCCCATTGCTGGCGCCTCGACCGCATCTGCTATCTGCAGGATCTGTTCGTCGATCCGGGCATCCGGGGCGGCGGGGTGGGCCGCGCCCTGATGGAACGGGTCTATGCCCAGGCCGACATCGACTCCGCCGCCGGTGTCTATTGGATGACCCAGACCTTCAACACAACCGCCCGCGCGCTCTACGACCGCATCGGCACGGCGACGCCCTTCATGAAATATCAGCGCTAGGGCCTGGACGGTCAAAGCCGGACCACGAGGGGAACGAGATAGGACATCAGGATCAAAAAGGCGCCGGCGATGAAGAATTTACGCCGGATCGGTCGGTAGGCTTCGTGGTGGGCGCGATCCGTCGCCTCGAAGCCGTCCCGGGCCTTCTTCGGCATCCCCTTAAGCCGGGGGTCGTTGAGATCCCGCTGATCGCGATCAAGCCCGCGTCGATCCTCCAGATCGCCGAAGGCGGATAGGATCAACCCGGCGGAGCCCGCCAATCCGAGAACGAGACCCAGAATATCCGCGGTTTCCCGTTCCATGGCCTCAATCCCGTATTAGTCCCGGTCGTCCCGAGGGGCATGCACCGCGTTCGAGCCGAACCGGAACCGTTCGCCCAATCCTCCACCACCGCCACCGCCAGCCACTGTGCTCCGAGTCTCCGTGTTCTCGGTCTCTTGGGGCGCCGCCGGTTCCGAATGGGGCGCCACCATCGCCTTCGCGATCTCTTCTTTGAGGATGGCCGTGATCTCCTCGGATGTCGAAGGGAGGGCAACCAGCCGGCCGCCCGGTTGGCCGGGCCTATGGACCGCTTCGAGAGCCGGTGTCGCCTGCCCCAGGTCCTTGAGGTGCAATTCCGGGAGGAGGCCCAACGCGAGCAAGGTGTCGAGCACCCGGCCGAGGGGCATCTGGGCCAGGGTCGCGGGGCGTTCCATCCGGGCCACCGTGGCCTGGGACACGCCCACCGTCCGGGCGATATCGGTCTGGTCGAGCCCTTTTCGTTTTCTGGCGTCGGCGATCCGGTCGGCAAGCCAAATGGCGATGGTCTCCGTACACATTTCGGCGGGCGTCATCGTATCCGGCGCCTCGGCCAAATCCTTGAGCGCCGGGGACGCCAACGCTTCGGTGCCCGTCAAAGCCCGTTCCGCTTTCTCGCTGGCCATTGTTCCAATCCTCTTCATTTGACCTGCCCCGGTCACTCCTAACTTGCCGGACCGCCGTCTCCGGCGCCGGGCACATGTGCGTCGAGCACGTCCGGGGCCTGGGCGACCGCCGCTCCGCGGAAGCCGCTTAGGTCCGACAGCGTCGGCGCGACCGTCGCGGCGAAGGCGAACGCGGCGCCCGGCCCCAGCAGCAGAGCCACGCAGACCTCTCCGGCGTCGATCTCGAACAGGCGGAGGACATGGACGACCCAGTCCGGGTCGTGCGTTGTGCCCGCCATGGCGGGGTCCCTGCCGCCATCGTGGGTCCGGCAATGGTCGGACAGCGTGCCGTCATCCGCGAAGATCGCCTTGACGTCCCGCGTCTGCCACCCGCGCATCGTCGGCCGGTGCGCCCGATAAAGGCCGTTCACCTCTTCTACGAAAGACTGTGTATTTGATATTCATGTCAAGAATTCACATTCACAACATGGGCGTCATCTGTGGAATTTGTACCATAGGTTTTGAAAATGCGGAGGGATGAAGAGGCAGGCGTATAGCCGGTGTCGCCACCGACGCCGGGGCGCCCGCGTCGCGCGATAGGCACCGCGCCAAAACATCCGCTGACAGGGGGCGGGGAAGAGACTATATAGCGCCCCATGACAGACACTTCGCATATCCGCAACTTCGCCATCATCGCCCATATCGACCACGGGAAATCGACGCTCGCCGACCGGCTGATCGAGATGACCGACAGTCTGGCGAAGCGCGAGATGAAGGCGCAGCTCCTCGATTCGATGGATATCGAGCGGGAACGCGGCATCACCATCAAGGCCCAGACCGTCCGCCTCTCCTATACCGCGTCCGACGGCCAGGAATACGCGCTCAACCTGATCGACACGCCCGGCCATGTGGACTTCTCCTACGAGGTCAGCCGCTCGCTCGCCGCCTGCGAGGGCTCGCTGCTGCTGGTCGACGCGAGCCAGGGGGTCGAGGCCCAGACGCTGGCCAATGTCTATCTCGCCCTCGACAACGATCACGAGATCATCCCGGTCCTCAACAAGGTCGACCTGCCCGCCGCCGACGTGCCGCGGGTCAAGGAGCAGATCGAGGACGTGATCGGCCTGGACGCGTCGGAGGCCATCGAGATCTCCGCCAAGACCGGCCTCGGCGTCGACCGGGTGCTTGAGGCGCTGGTCAAGCAGGTGCCGCCGCCCAAGGGCGACCCGAGCGCGCCGCTGCGCGCCCTGCTGGTCGATAGCTGGTACGACCCCTATCTCGGCGTCATGGCCCTGGTCCGGGTGGTCGACGGCACGTTGAAGACCGGCTCGACCCTCAAGATGATGTCCACCGGCTCGCTCCATAAGGTCGACCAGGTCGGCGTCTTCACCCCGCGCAAGCTCAAGGTGCCGAGCCTGGGGCCGGGGGAGATCGGCTTCATCACCGCCGGCATCAAGACCGTGGCCGACACCAATGTCGGCGACACCCTGACCGAGGACAAACGCCCGGCGGCCGGGCCCCTGTCCGGCTTCCAGCCGAGCGTGCCGGTGGTGTTCTGCGGTCTGTTCCCGACCGACGCGGCGAATTTCGACGAGTTGCGCGAAAGCCTGGCCAAGCTGGCCCTCAACGACGCCAGCTTCCAGTTCGAGATGGAAAGCTCGGCGGCCCTTGGTTTCGGCTTCCGCTGCGGCTTCCTCGGTCTTCTGCATCTGGAGATCGTCCAGGAACGGCTGGAGCGGGAATTCGATCTCGACCTGATCACCACCGCGCCGTCGGTGGTCTACAAGATCCATATGAACGACGGCGCCCTGATCGAGCTGCACAACCCGGCCGACTTCCCGGACGTGGTCAAGATCGCCTCCATCGAGGAGCCGTGGATCAAGGCGACCATCATGGTGCCGGACGACTATCTCGGCGCCGTCCTGCAGCTCTGTACCGAGCGGCGCGGCGAGCAGCTCGACCTCACCTATGTCGGCGGCCGGGCCATGGCGGTCTACCGCCTGCCCCTGAACGAGGTGGTGTTCGACTTCTACGACCGGCTGAAATCGGTGAGCCGGGGCTATGCCAGCTTCGACTACGCCATGGACGGCTATCGCGAGGACGAGATGGTCAAGGTCCAGATCCTGGTCAATCAGGAGCCGGTCGACGCGCTCGCCATGATCGTCCACAAGAGCCAGGCCGAGCATCGCGGGCGCCAGATCTGCTCGCGCCTCAAGGACCTGATCCCGCGCCAGATGTTCAAGATCGCCATCCAGGCGGCGATCGGCGGCCGGGTGATCGCGCGGGAGACCGTCTCCGCCATGCGCAAGGACGTGACCGCGAAATGCTATGGCGGCGACGTCAGCCGGAAGCGCAAGCTCCTCGAAAAGCAGAAAGAGGGCAAGAAGCGGATGCGCCAGTTCGGTAAGGTCGAGATCCCGCAATCGGCCTTCATCGCCGCCCTCAAGATGGGGGACGGGTAGAAGCGCCCGGTCGGCTAGCCTCCGCTCCAACTGTGTTCGCTAAGGGATTTCGTTGAGGGCCAACCGACCCTTTAACCGCCCAGCGCCACAACCGTTCCGCCGGTCGCGTGGCGGAGGTCGCCGGGGGCGATGTCGAACACCGCATGGGGCGTCCCGGCGGCGGCCCACACCGTCTCGAAGCCCATCAGATCCGCGTCGATCCAGCAGGGCAGCGGCGCCAGATGGCCGATGGGCGCCACCCCGCCGATGGCGAAGCCGGTCTTCTCCCGCACCCGCCTCGGATCGGCCCGTTCGATGGGCTCGCCCGCCGCCTCCGCCGCCCGTTCCAGGTCCAGTCGGTTGGCGCCGGAGACCAGGAACAGCTTCAGGGTGCCGCTCTCCGTCCCCTGGAAGATCAGCGATTTGACGATCTGCGCCACGGTGCAGCCGCAGACCTTCGCGGCCTCCTCCGCCGTGCGGGTCGAGTCCGGCAGAACGGTGACGGCGATCCCGATCCCGGCGGCCTCGGCGGCGGCGATGACGCGTCCCATACTTTTCGACATGGTACTTTTCGAGGTGGTGCTTTTCGAGGTCGTGCTCTTTGGGGTCGTGCTGTTCGACATGGTTCGGGCGTTCGCGGCTGTCATTCGGCAACGAGACCTTGGACGATGCGCTCCAGCGCCGCAAGATAGGGGGCGGCGTCGGCGCCTTCGGCGATGGCGAGGGCCGCCCGGTCAAAACCGGCGGACAGCATCTCCGCCGTCGGGGCGATCAATGCGGCGTCCATTCCGACCGCCCGCAACCCCTCCGCCAGGGTGCCGCCGCCGGTCTCCCCGTCGATCCGCGCCATCTCACCGGCGCCGAGGACCGCCGGTCCGTCGAGCAGCAGGATCCGGGTGCGGCCCGGCTTTTTCATCGCCGTGAAATAGGCCTCGGCCCCCGACAGCAGGGCATCGGGGGGAGAGCCCGCGGAGTCGGAAGACCGCTCGATTTCCGCGGCGACCTCGGCGGCCTCCGCCCTAACGACCGCCAGGAACAGGGCGGCCTTGTCGGGGTAATGGTGATAGAGCGCGCCCCGGGTCACAGCCGCGGCCTGTACGATCTCCGGCGTGCTGGTTTCCGCATAGCCCTTTGTGGCGAACAGGCCGCGGGCCGCTCCGACCAGCCGGATCCGCATATCCTCCGACCGATCCCGATTCGAACGTCTTCCCTGTTTTTTCTCTTGCATACAGTCTGCCTGTATCTTAATTGTATTAAACATTCAGACTGTATGTTTTTTCTAAAGGAGGCACAAGCTATGCGCTGTACACAGTATTATCCCGTCATCATGACCGGCGATGTCGCGGGGACGGCGGCGTTCTACCGCGCGCATTTCGGGTTCAAGCCGGTCTTCGAGGCCGACTGGTATGTTCACCTTCAGTCGCTGGAGGACGAAGCGATCAATCTGGCCATCTTGCAGGGCGATCACGAGACCATTCCCGAAACCGGGCGTGGCCGGGCTTCGGGCCTGTTGATCAACTTCGAGGTCGAGGATGTGGACGCGGTTTACCGCCGGCTCGTGGAAGAGGGGTTGGAAATGCTCCTGCCCCTGCGCGACGAGGCCTTCGGCCAGCGGCATTTCATCACCCGCGATCCGAATGGCGTTCTGCTCGACGTGATCACGCCCATTCCGCCGAACGCGGAGTTCCTCGCCGAATACGCACCGGAGGTCGCGCCGGCCCAGCTCACATCTAGCTTCTACGCTTGCCCATGAAATGGAAGGCGACGCCGAAGACCACGGCGACCAGGGCGGCCGGGCGCAGCAGGATCATCTCGGTGAACACCGGGTCCCAGAGCCAGGGCACGAGATGGCGCTGCACAAAGGGCTGGGCCTGCTGCAGGCTGGTGAAATGCAGCTCGGCCCAACGCTGGCCGGTGATGGCCAGCTCGAACCGGCCGGTCTCGGCATAGTCCATCAGGTCGGCGCCGAGCGCGATGGCCGCCAGGATCAGAAAGACCGCCGCGAGAAGTCGATAAAGGCTGCGCATGGCCCTCCTTTTCGGTCATTTCGGCGATTTTGCAAGAGGCATGATCGCGCCGTGGGGAGGGGGTGGCGAAAGAGGGTGGACAGAGCGGCGAAAGGGCCTTGCATGCGGCGGGCGACTTGGATAGGTTCCCGGCTCTTGTTTCAGGAGGGATGGCCGAGCGGTTTAAGGCGCACGCCTGGAAAGCGTGTTGGGGTGGAAGCCCCTCGAGGGTTCGAATCCCTCTCCCTCCGCCACTTCCTCATATCTCACGGCAAATCGCTTCGCTCATGCCTCCGATGGGGCGGCCTGGCCGGCCGACGCGCGGTCGCGCGCTGGGCGGCGCGTACAAACTATACCTCTCCCTCCGCCACCCCGTCTCGAAGCGCGATAGCGCGTGAGGCCAAATCAAGAGTCGGGTTCGAACTTTCTCCCCCTTGGCCCGCCACTTCCTCATATCTCACGGCAAATCGCTTCGCTCATGCCTCCGATGGGGCGGCCTGGCCGGCCGACGCGCGGTCGCGCGCTGGGCGGCGCGTCCAAACTATACCTCTCCCTCCGCCACTTCTTCCTATCTCACGGCAAATCGCTTCGCTCATGCCTCCGATGGGGCGGCCTGGCCGGCCGACGCGCTTATTGATCGTCAGCGTTCCCCGATCTTGTCGGCGATCAGGCAGACCAGTTCGAACATCAGGTTCGCGGCGGTCACGGAGGTGATTCCCGTCGGGTCGTAGCACGGCGCGACCTCGGAGATGTCGGCGCCGATGATGTCGACACCCCGCAGGCTGCGGAGAATCACCTGGGTGTCCCTCGGGGTCAGTCCCCCGATCTCCGGCACGGGAGTCCCCGGGCAGAAGGAGGGATCCAGCCCGTCGATATCCACCGTCACATAGGTCCGGTCGGTGCCGATCACCTCCGCGATCCGTCGAATCGCCGCGGCCCGTCCCATCTCCTCGAACTCGTCGAAGGTGATGATCGTGAAACCGGCCTCGTAGCCCCACGCGATGTCGTCGGCGGAAAAACGCGAGCCGCGCAGCCCCAGTTGGACGACTCGGCCGGGGTCTATCAGCCCCTCCTCGACCCCACGGCGCATGAACGTGGCGTGGTTCGCCTTGGTGCCGCACATTTCGTCCAGCGTATCGGCGTGGCTGTCGATCTGCAGGATTCCAACGGGGCTGTCGTTGGCGAGGGCCCGCAGGATGGGCGTCGGAATCGTATGGTCGCCGCCGATCGCGACCGGGCGGATATCTCGCTGTCGAAGCGCGGCGAAGAAGGTCTCGATCTGGGCGATGCTCAGATCCTTGTCGAGCGGGTTGATCGGCGCGTCGCCGAGATCCGCGACATTGCACAGAGCGTAGGGCTCGATGCCCAGGGTCGGGTGGACCCTGCGGATCAGCCGGCTCGCATGGCGCACCGCGCCCGGCGCCTCGCGCGGGCCGCTGCGGTAGTTCAGCCCGATATCGAACGGCACGCCGACCAGTCCGATATCGATGGCGTCGCTCATCTCCACCCGCGGCGTTCGCAGGAACGTCGCGATATCCGCGAAGCGCGGGATCGTGGTGGCGTCGGCCGGTTGCAGAAACTTCTCCGTCATCGTTCTTCCCTCCTCGGTGAGCGTCCGCCGACGCCGTCATCGTCGCGTGGTCCGGCCTTGGTCGTGGTCACCGGCGATCTCGGAAAAAGCGGCCACCGCCGCATGCGCGGAGAGGAGGATAGCACCAGTTCCCGCAAAAGATGACCGCATGTCGACCGGGCGGTCTCCGCACCGCCTCCATGCCCCGGTATTCCGCGCTTTTCGGTGTGCCGGCGCCATGGGAACAGGGCGGGAGGCCGGTGCCCCGCGCCGCCCGGACCGTTGGCGAAGCAATGAAATCAAGATGTTCCGGGATATCTGGGTCCCGGAGATTCCCCTTTGCAGATTTTCGGACTTCGATCACCGTGGTGCGGCCTGACCCGGGAGGTCAGGAGAAGACAGGGGAGTGACATGTCGAAAACACGCGTAGCCGTCGACGTGGGCGGCACTTTCACCGATGTGTGCGTCATGGACGAGGACACCGGTCAGATCAAGATCGAGAAGACGCCCTCGACGCCGGACGATCCTATGCGGGCGATCATCACGGGCATCGAGGAGGCCGATGTGCGGCTCTCGGATGTCACGATGTTCTCCCACGGAACCACCGTCGCCACGAACGCGCTCATCACCCGTAAACTGCCGCGGACGGCGATGGTCTGTACCGAAGGCTTCCGCGATGTGGTGGAAATCCGTCGGTCCAACAAGGAAGACCTGTGGGACACCTATAAGGACGTCGCCAAGCCCTATATCCCGCGCCGCGACCGGCTGACGGTGAAGGAGCGGATCGACGCCGCCGGCAAGGTGCTGGTCGAGCTGGACGAGGACGACGCGCGCCGGGTCGCCGGGATCCTGAAGAGACGCGGCGTCAAGGCGATCGCCGTCTGTTTCATCAACGCCTATGTCAACGGAAAGAACGAACGGCGGATGAAGGAGATCCTGCACGAGGTGATGCCGGATGTGCACATCTCGATCTCGTCCCAGATCATGCCCGAGATCTTCGAGCACGAGCGCTTCTCGACCACCATGGTCAACGCCGTGGTCTCGCCGGTGGTGGTCGACTACGTCTCGCGTCTGGGCGACAAGTTGAGCGCCGGCGGCTATTCGCGCGATCTGCTGCTGCTGCATTCGGGCGGCGGTGTCATGACGCCGGCCAGCGTCAAGGATTTCGCGGCCCGGCTCGCCGGCTCCGGCATCGCCGCCGGCGCCATCGCCAGCCGCTTCATCGGCAATCTGTGCGGCTACAAGAACTCCATCGGGTTCGACATGGGCGGCACCAGCACCGATGTCTCGCTCGCCCATGACGGCGAATCGACCGTCACAAAGGACTGGTACATCGAATACGGCTATCCGATCCGTTTCCCCAGCATCGAGGTTCTGACCATCGGCGCGGGCGGCGGGTCGCTGGCCTGGCGGGACGAGGGCGGCAGCCTGCGCAACGGTCCGCAATCGGCGGGGGCCTATCCGGGGCCGGCCTGCTATTCCAACGGCAACGAGGTGGCGACCAACAGCGACGCCAATGTCGTGCTGGGCCGGCTCGGGACGAGTCTCGCCGGCGGTGACATCACGCTGGACGCCGGCCTTGCGGAAAAGGCGGTCCGGGAGACCGTCGCGGAACCCTTCGGCATGGAGCTGCACGAGGCGGCCGAGGCGATCATCCACGTCGCCAACGCGAACATGGCGAACGCCGTCCGTCTGTTGTCCATCGCCAGGGGGCACGATCCGCGGGACTTCGCGCTGGTGGCCTTCGGTGGCGCCGGCGCGCTGCACGGGGTCGCGGTCGCCAAGGAGCTTGCGATTCCGGTGGTCATCGTGCCGCCCAATCCCGGCGTGACGTCGGCCATGGGCTGTCTTCTCGTGGACATCCAGCACGATTTCTCCGACAGCTTCATGGCCGATGCGGCCACGACCAGGCCCGAGGACCTGGAGGCGGCCTTCGAAAAGATCGAGGCAGAGGCGCTGGAGCGGTTGCAACACGAGGATGTCGCGCCGGAGAACACCGTCCTGCAGCGGACGGTCGAGATGATGTATCAGGGGCAATGGCGGTCTCTGGCGGTGCCGGCACCGGCCAGGATCACCAGCACGGCCGATCTCGTCGCCGGTTTTCACAATCAGCATGAGCGGGAGTATAACTTCCGGCGCGAGGACGCCCCGGTCAGTGTTTTCCGGGTCGGCGTCAAGGCGACGGGTGTCGTGCCGAAGGCGGAACTGCCGTCCTACGACGTCACGCACCACACGCCGGACCCCTCGGGCCACCGGGACGTTTGGTTCGGCGGCAAACCCTTGCGGTCGAACCTCTACGAGCGGACGGATCTCAAGGCGGGGGCCGAATTCGAAGGCCCGGCGATCGTCGAGCAGGTGGATTCGACCGTCGTCGTCCCGCCGAAATCCGTCGCGACCGTCGACAAGTATTTGAACATCATCATCAAAGTGAAGGACTGAGTCATGGACAGCGTTCAGAACCAAGACCTCGATCCGGTCACCTTCGAAGTTCTCAAGAACTCCTTCATCACCGCCGTCGATCAGATGGCGGAACAGATGCTGAGAACCTGCTATTCCTTCGTCATCTACAACCGGGATTTCTCCAACGCGCTGCATGACGCCGAGGGCAATTGCGTGGCGCAGGGCAATGCGGACATCGCCGTTCACGTCGGCACCCTGCACTATACCTGCAAGGACGTGATCCGGGTCTTCAAAGGGGACATGCATCCGGGCGACGTCTACGCCATCAACGATCCCTATGCGGGCGGCACGCATTTCAGCGATGTCCGTCTGATCCGGCCGATCTTCGACGGGGACACGCTGGTCGGATTCTCGCAATCGAACGGTCACTGGTCGGACCTCGGCGGGTCCGTTCCCGGCTCGTTCAACGTGGCCGCCCACGAGATGTTCGGCGAGGCGGTGCGGATCACCCCGGTCCGGCTGTTTCACAAGGGCAAGTTCTGCTCGGACGTGGCCAATATGATCGCCGCCAACACCCGCGATCCGGGGTCGATCATCGGCGATATTCATTCCCAGGCCCAGGCCACCCAGGTCGCCGAGCGCGAGGTGCTGCGCCTGATCGACAAGTATGGGCGCGACCAGGTCCTCCAGGGGATGAACGAGGTGCAGGACTATGTCGAACGGTCGGTCCGGCAGCGGATCTCCGATCTGCCCGACGGCACCTGGGAAAGCGTCGACTATATCGACCGGGATCCGGGTGCGGGCGAAGGCATGATCCCGATCCACATCAAGATGACCATCAAGGGCGACCGGATCACCTATGACTTCGAGGGAAGCCATCCCACCATCGCGTCGATCTACAACTCGGCCGACGGGGCGACCTTCTCGGCGGTCGTGGCCGGCATGAAGACCTTCTTCCCCGATCTACCGCTCAACAGCGGATTCTACCGGATGGTCGATATCAAGGCGCCGGAGGATAGCGTGGTCAGCGCCAAATGGCCGGTCGCCGTCACCGGCTTCCTGATGCCTTTCGAGAAGATCATGAACACGATCTTCGAGATGTGGTCCAAGATCGTGCCGGAACGCGCCATCGCCTGTGCCTTCAACCTCGAATATCTGTTGGCCGGCGGGAACGATCTGCGTAAACCGGAAAAGCCCATCTACATGTTCTATGAGTGGCTGCCCGGCGGATGGGGCGGCCGCAACGGCAAGGACGGGAGCGACGTGACGACCGCGTGTTTTGGCACCGGGCTGATGTCCCAGCCCTCGGAAGGGAACGAGCGTGTCAACCCGACCCGCGCCGACGAGTTCCAGATCATGCAGGACAGTCCCGGGCCGGGCAAATGGCGCGGCGGGGCCGGGGTCATCAAGGCCTCGACGCTGCTGGAGGCGGAAAACACCGTCATTTCCTACATCTGCGATCGCGAGAGGGCGGTCGTCTGGGGTGTCGAGGGCGGTCTGCCGTCCATGCCGCATGGCCTTGAGATCGAGCATTCGGAGACCGGCGAGAAGAAATGGCTCGGCTCGGTGTTCTCCAACTACAAGATCAAGAGCGGCGACAGGTTCACCCGACCCACGGCCGGGGGCGGCGGCTTCGGCGATCCGCTGGACTGCGATCCCGACCAGGTCCTGGAAGACGTCATCGACGAGTATGTCTCGGTGGACCGGGCGAAAAAGGACTATGGCGTCGTCGTCAAGGTGAACGATTTCGATGTGTTGGATATCGAGATCGATCAGGCCGCGACCGACGCGGCCCGGGCCGAGATCCGCGCCAACCGGGTCGCCTGGGCCCGTATGGATCCGGCGGAGGTGTCGCGGATGTACAAGGACGGCGAAATCGACGAGCTGGATGCCGTCCGCCGCTATGCCGTGATCCTGGATTGGGGGACGGGCGAGCTCATGGAGATCTCCACGGCCCAATTCCGCGAGACGTTCGAACGGCGGTCCGTCGCGCACTGGAACTGACCGATCCGGCCTGTGGCCGAGATCCGACGTTCGACGGTTCACGCGCGCGCCCGGGACCGCCCCGGCGCGCGCGCCGGCCGTCAGCCGTGCTCCTCCAGAGCGTTCGGACCGATCTGCGGCGTACCGAAAAATCCGCGGAAGTAATCGCGGACCGCGCTCATCGCGGGGGTGAACGGGGCGTCGCGCCGCCACACCAGGCCCACATCCATGGCCGGGACGGCGTCGGCGATTTCCGCCGTTTCGAGGCGGCGACCCTCGAGCGACCAGGGCCGATACACCATGTCCGACAAGATCGAAATGCCGAGCCCATTGGCGACCATGCTGCGGACCGCCTCGACCGACGAGGTTCTGAGAATAACGTTGGGCGATTGTGTTGTGGTCCGCGACCAGTATCGCATGGCGGTGTGCGCGGCCTCGTCGACTGTCAGCATGACATAGGGCTCGTGTGCGATATCGGCCAGGCGCAGCGCCTCGCGCCCGGCAAGATGATGGCGGGACGACAACCACAGTCGGCGGGGCGAACTGAGCAGGGTCTCCTTGGCCAATTCCGGATTGGAAATGTTGGATGTCAGGGCGACGCCGATTTCGATCTGGTCGGCAAGCAGGGCCTCCTCCAGGGTCTGCCGGGTCATTTCCCGCACCTGGAGGGTGACATCGGGCATCGCGCGGCTGAGCCGATAGAGATGGGCCGGCAGGAAATACCCGATCACCGTATAGGACGCGGCGATCTTCAAGGAGCCTTGAAGCCCGAGCGTGTCGGCCACGCGCAGGCTGTCGTCCACCTTGGCCACGATTTCATAACCGGTCGCCAGAAACTGCCGCCCCGCACCGGTGAGCGTCATGCCCTTGGCCGACCGGACGAAGAGCTGCGTGCCCAAAACGGCCTCGAGTTCCCGCACCGCCGCCGTCACCGCCGATTGGGACACCGACAGTTCCATGGCGGCGCGGCTGACCTGGCCGAGCTCCGCCGTGGCGATGAAATACTTCAGATGTCGCAGATTGTATGACATGCGCTCGGTTTTCCGGGTGGAGACGAAACCGTATCAGAAAAACTGATATTGCAACTTCAGAAAATAGAACTTCTGCCCGTCGGCGATTCGCGCCACCCTCCCCGACCGAATGCATATGAATGAAGGAACGTGGCATGTACCGAGACCAGGTCGACTTGAACTGTGACATGGGCGAGGGGTTTGGGCACTGGAGTTACGGCGATGCGCCGGACAGTGCGCTCATGCCACTGATCAGCTCGGCCAATGTCGCCACCGGCTATCATGCGGGCGATCCCAATCAGATGGATGCGGTGGCCGGCCTGGCCGCCGAGCACGGTGTCGGTCTCGGATCCCATCCGGGCTATAACGACCTCCAGGGATTCGGCCGGCGCGCCATCGCGGCGAAACCCGAAGAGCTGGTCAACGACATCCTTTACCAGACCGGCGCGATGCGCGAGTTCGGCCGGCGCCACGGCATTCCGCTGCAGCATGTGAAGCTTCATGGCGCCCTCTACATGACCGCCGCCAAGGACGCGGAACTGTCCCGTCAGATGATCGAGGCGCTGCAACGGACCGGCCCCGATCTCTTCGTCTACTGCATGTCCGTTTCCGAAACCTATCGAATCGCCAAGGAGGTCGGGCAGCCGGCCATCCGTGAGTTCTATGCCGACCGGGACTACGACATGTCGGGCTCCATCGTCTTCGCCCGGAAAATGCGGAAACTCGACCCTCAGGAGGTCGCCGACAGATGTCTGCGCGCCTGCACCGAAGGCAAGGTCGCGACGGTGGACGGTCAGGATATCGAGATCCCGTTCGAATCGATCTGCTTTCATTCCGACACGCCGGGCGCCCTCGCCATCGGCACCGCCATCCGCGAGACGCTCACCGCCAATGGTGTGAGCATCGCGCCCCCGACCGCCGCTTAACCCGCGCGCAAAAACGAAGAACAGACCGAAAGGAAAGACACGGTGTCCAAACAAATCCTCTCCCCCCTTCCCGGCACGTTCTACCGCAAGCCCTCTCCGGACGAGCCGCCCTTCGTAGCCGATGGCGGACCCGTCGCCGTCGGCGACACCATCGGGTTGGTCGAGGTGATGAAGACCTTCCATGAGGTCAAGGCCGAAATCTCCGGCACCAATGCGCGCTTCGCCGTCGAGAACGAAGAGCCGGTGATGGCCGGGGCTCTGTTGGTGGAGCTCGACTGAATGGAACTCGCGGGCAAATCGCTCTTCATCGCGAACCGCGGCGAAATCGCGGTTCGGGTGAACAGGGCCGCGAAAGCCCTCGGCCTGAAAGTGATCCAGGGGCATTCCCAGGCCGATACGGAGATGCTCGCGGTGAAACTGGCCGACGAGACCGTCGATCTGGGCCCGCCCGCGGCGACGAAATCCTATCTCGATGTCGAGAAGGTCGTTGCCGCCGCCCGGGACGCCGGGGCCGATGCCGTCCACCCCGGCTATGGCTTTCTGTCCGAGAACGCCCGGTTCGCGAATGCGGTCGAGGCCGCCGGCATGATCTTTGTCGGACCCAGCGGCGATACGATCGCCCGGATGGGGGACAAGGTCGCGGCCCGGGAGGCGGCGATCGCCGCCGGCGTGCCTGTCGCGCCGGGCAGCAAGGGGATCGTCGCGTCGATCGACGAAGCCCGGTCGGTGACGCGGGAGATCGGGTACCCGGTCATGATCAAGGCGTCGGCCGGCGGCGGCGGGCGCGGCATCCGGATCGCCGAGAACGATGCGGACCTCGCCCGTCTCATTCCGCAGGCCCAGACCGAGGCCGCGGCGGCCTTCGGCGATGGGTCTCTCTATCTTGAGCGCATGGTCACCGACGCCCGCCATGTCGAGGTCCAGATCATGGGCGACGGCACCCGCGCGGTGCATCTCTTCGAACGGGAGTGCTCTTTGCAGCGGCGCCGTCAGAAAGTCTGGGAAGAGGCGCCTTCCGCCGTCCTGTCGGACGCCGCCCGCGCCCATGTCTGCGCGGCGTCCATTCGGCTCGCCGAGGCCGTGGGCTATCGCGGGGCGGGGACCCTGGAGTTTCTCTATGAGCCTGCGCGGGACGCATTCTACTTCATGGAGATGAACACCCGCATCCAGGTGGAGCACCCGGTGACCGAGATGATCACGGGGGTGGACCTGGTGCAGGAAATGATCCGCATCGCCTTCGGAGCGCCGTTGTCCCTGGATCAATCGGCGTTGAGGATAAACGGGCATTCGATCGAGGTGCGCGTGAACGCCGAGGATCCGTCGAACAACTTCATGCCGTTCCCGGGTGTCGTCGGCGCCATTCAGGTCCCCGACGATGTCCGGTTCGACACCATGCTCTATGAGGGCTATGCGGTTCCGCCGTTCTACGACTCGTTGCTGGGCAAATTGATCGTGCACGGCGCGGATCGGGCCGATGCCCTGGAAAAGCTGCGGGCCGCCCTTGGCGACATGAAGCTCGAAGGGCTGAAGACCACATTGCCGTTGTTCCGGGCTCTGGCCAACGAGCCCAAAGTGATCGCGGGGGAGGCGAACACGGCTTTCCTCGAATCCTGGCTTGAGACCGCGGAGATCGAAGCCGCCTAGAAGAGAAACCGAAGCAAGACCTGAAGCAAAACCGGGGCGGTCCGGCCCGATGATATCCAGCAGGCCGCGAGGGGCGGCAAGGAGGCACGACCAAATGAAGACCAGATATTCCTTCGGAGGCGACGAGCATATCTTCGTCGAAGTGGACGAGGAGATGTCGCTCGACGCGTTCTTCAAGTCCCTGTCGATGTCGAACTCGGTTCGTGACAGCAAGATCAAGGGCGTGACCGAGATCTGCCCGGCCAACGCGTCGTTCCAAGTCAAGTTCGATCCGGATCAGATCTCGCCGGACGACATGCTCGCCGAGTTGAAGAAGCTCGAGGGTGCCGCCGAGAACGCGGAGAAGAAACTGACCACGCGGATCGTCGAGATCCCGGTCTACTACCAGGATCCGTGGACCCATGAGACGCTGATGCGGTTTCGTGAGCGCCATCAGGATCCGAACGGCACCGATCTGGATTACGCCGCGCGCATCAACGGTTTCGACAGCGCGGAAGAGTTTATCGTCGCGCATCACTCGAACCCCTGGTTCGTCTCGATGGTGGGCTTCGTCTCGGGGCTCCCCTTCCTCTATCAATTGGTCGAACGGGAACGGCAACTGCAGGTGCCGAAATACCTCCGGCCGCGGACCGACACGCCCAAGCTGACGGTCGGCTATGGCGGCTGTTTCTCCTGTATCTACTCGGTGCGGGGGGCCGGCGGATATCAGATGTTCGGGATCACCCCGATGCCGATCTACGATCCGCAACAAAAGATCAGCTATCTCAAGGACTTCATGGTCTTCTTCAAGCCGGGTGACATCGTGAAATGGAAGCCGATCGGGCGCGAGGAGCATGACCGGATCGCGGCCGAGGTCGAGGCGGGGACCTACGCGCCGAAGATCGTCGAGGTCGATTTCGACCTCAATGCCTGGAATGCGGATGTCGATGGGACCAATGCCAAGCTGATGGAGGCGCTCAATGCCGGTTAAGGTCATCAAACCCGGTCTGCTGACCACCATTCAGGACCTTGGACGCCCTGGCTACTTCCATTTGGGGATTCCGATCGGCGGCGCGATGGACCGGGTTTCGCTCCGGACCGCGAATCTGCTGGTCGGCAACGACGAAGGCGCCGCCGGGCTCGAGGCCGTGTTCCTCGGCCCGGAGCTGGAATTCACCGAAGATGCCACCATCGCGGTCACGGGGGCCGACCTGCCCATCCTGATCGACGATGTGGAACAGCCCGGATGGACCGCGTTGAAGATCAAGGCGGGTCAACGGCTGGGCTTCGGCTATCTCAAATCGGGGGCCAGGGCCTATATCGCGATCTCTGGCGGCGTCGACACGCCGCCGATGCTCGGGTCGCGGTCCACCTATGCGATCGGCGCGCTCGGCGGGGTCGACGGCAGGGCGATCGCGGCCGGAGACAGCCTGCCGATCGGCGCGGGCGCCGGCGGTACCGAGGGCGCGACGGTCGCCCCGGACCTGCGGCGGGCCACCGGGTCTCCCGTCGAGTTGCGGGTCCTGCCCGGGCTCTATTGGCACCGGATCACCGAGACCGCCCAGCGGGGCTTCTTCGACGACGAGTGGAAGGTCGCCCCGGAGGCCGACCGCATGGGCTATCGCTTCCGTGGCGGCAAGGCGCTGGAGTTTGTCGAACGGGAGCAGCCCTTCGGCGCGGGATCGGATCCCTCCAACATCGTCGATGGCTGTTATCCCTATGGCTCGATCCAGGTGCCCGGCGGCACCGAACCGATCGTCCTGCACCGGGACGCGGTCTCCGGCGGCGGATACTTCATGATCGGCACCGTCATTTCGGCCGATATGGATCTGATCGGACAGTTGCAGCCGCATATGCCTGTCCGGTTCGTCGAGGTCGATATGGAGACCGCGTTGAAGGCGCGGGCCGACCGGGCCGCCTTGATGAACCGCATTCGCGGGGCGCTCGACCGATGACGGGCACGGCCGGCACGACACTGGGTGACGCGCCGGCCGTCCACCGGTCCCGTCCGCCGCTGCGGGTCCTCGGGACGTCGGTCACTCAGACCGAAAAGTTGAAGCGCGCGGCCGAGCAGGACCTTGGCCTCAAGCTGGAGTTCATCACGCGGAACGGCACCGAGGCGCAGCGCGAAGGCGCACTGAGCCCCGGCCGCTTCGATGTCTACGACCAGTGGTTTCACGACATCGATCTAATCTGGCCCACCGGTTCGATCCGCCCGATCGATGTCCACCGCATCGATCGCTGGGACGAGATCAACGCCCTGCCCAAGACGGGTCGGCTCAGACCCGATCTTCCGCGCCCGGTCGGGGGTGACCCCTCCAAGCGGCTGTTCGTTCAGCTCGACGGGACGTTGGGCGACGTTCCGACCGAGCGGATCAGCATGCTGCCGACCGTCCACAACGCCGACAGTTTCGTGGTGACGGGGACCGACCCGCATCAGGTCACCAGTTGGGCCGCCCTCCTCGATCCCGACTGGCGCGGTCGCGTGGTGCTGCAGGGCGACGCGGCGATCGGGGCGCTCGACATCGCGCTGGCGCTCATGACGCGCGGCGAGTTGCAGCAAGCGAACATCGGCGATCTAACCCTGGGCGAGATAGACGCGCTGGCCAAGCAGCTCAGCGATCTCGTGCGCGGGGGGCATTTCGATTGTGTCTGGGCCGACGAGAACGAGGCGGTGACGGCCTTCGGCGAGGACGTCCCGAAGATCGGCTCGTTGTGGTGGACGGGGTTCCTTCAGCTTCGTGCCGCCGGCATACCGGCCACGATGGTCACGCCGGATGAAGGCTATCGCGGTTGGTTGGGGGGGCTGGCCCTGTCCTCGGCGATGGACGAGCGGATGCTGGACGCCTCCTATGCCTATCTCAACTGGTGGCTCGATGGCCGACCCGGCGCGATCATGGCCAAGTCCGGCGCCTATATGGCGAACCCGCAGACCGTGAAACGGGTGTTGTCCGAGGACGAGTGGAATTTCTGGTACGAAGGGCTTCCCGCCGCCGCCGATATCCGGGATGCCGACGGCGCGGTCATCTTCCGGCCTGGCGAAAAGCGCGAAGGGGGCGGATACGAGACACGAATGGCGCGTGTCCGGGTTTGGGACGCGGTGATGAACGAGCACAATTATCTGGTCCGGCAGTGGCAGTCGGCGTTGAAGCCGATGACGCGCGCGGCTAGGGCGTTTGCTTTTGAAGGTAATCGGGCATGACGGGCTCCGGAAACACCGAGAGCGTGATCAGGCGCTGTCGTGTCCGTTCGGCCGAGAGGCTGATGTGTTCGTGAAGGACTTCCGCCGCCGCCGCATGGGAACTGCGAACCATGAATTCCAGGACCATGGCGTGTTCGCGGAAAGCGATCTCGAAGGGTTTCGCACCTACATTATCCGCAAAAATACGATTCACGACCATCGCGATTTGCGTCTGACGCAGCATGCGCCGCAGATGGGGGTTGGCGCATTTGTCCAGCAAGGTCACGTGAAGGTCGTGCTCCAGGGCGGCACAGCGCGCCGTATCCAGCGATACGCGGCCGGCCAGGGCGTCCGCCAGGTCGGCCCGCATACGTTCAAGCTCGCCGGGTTGGGTGCGCTGCGCGCTTTCGAGCAGGGCGAGAGGTTCCAGCCGCGCCCGTATCGACCAGAAATGTGCCATGTCCCGGGCCGTCAGCGGACCGACGACCCAGTGCGATCGCAGGTCTTTGCGGACCAGGCCGCGGTCCCGGAAGCGGCCCAGCAGATCCCGCACGACATTCCTGCTCACCCCGAAATGGTCGGCGGCGGCCTGCTCGTTGATCCGGTAAAGCCCGAAGGGAAGCGCGTCCGCAAGACTCTTTTCGAAATCGCCCTCGATGAGCCGTGCCACGTCGGGCCGGGGTTCGGTCCGTTCGGTCGGGTCGAGCCCCAGCATGGCGGGGGTGAGTTGACGCCGCTCCGGCGAGGCCTCGGTCACGCCGACAACGAAACCCCGCCCGTCGAAGCGGCTGATGCGGTCTTCCTCGAGCAATTGGCCGAACGCCGTGCGCACCGGGGTCCGACTGGTGCCGAACAGGTCCGCCACGGGGCCTTCCGTCAGGACGGTTCCCTCGACCAGGGTGCCGGCATCGATCGCCGCCGCGAGCGCGCGTTTGATCTCGACATACTGTGGTGCCGGGCGTGTGGATTCGGTCGACGACTTGGACACATGCTTCTCCATGATCTTCGGAGTTCTCGGCATAATTGCATCTTTGGCCGCTGTTCGACAATATTAATGAATTTCGCGATCAAAGTACATTCTGGTTTCCAGGCAGATTTGCTAAAAAAGGGCCGGAAAGCAGAATTTTTGGAAAATAACGGTGTGCTTCGGAGAAAGTTTTTGACTTTTGCGGACGGAGCGCAAACTCTTGACGAAGTGTTGCGTCAAAATACGTTTCGCAATCAGCAGGGGATGCTTGAGCGATGATGGAATTGATCGGCCTTTCGAAATCCTTCGATTCGAAGCCGGCCATTGTTGACCTTTCGCTCCGGGTCGAGGACGACGAGTATCTCACGCTGCTTGGACCGTCCGGGTCCGGGAAATCCACACTTCTGCGTGTCTTGGCGGGTCTCGAACGGCCGGAAGCCGGACGGATCATGCTCGGCGATCAAGACATCACCGCGCGCCCGACCCATTTGCGGGGCTTGGGCATCGTTCAGCAGAATTACGCCCTTTTCCCCCACATGACCGTCGAGGAAAATGTCGGGTTCGGTCTGGCGCATCGCGCGCAGGATCCCGTGACCGATACGGCCGAAGTCGCGCGCCGGGTGGCGCAGACGCTCGAATTGGTGGGGCTCCTGGGGTTGGAGCGGCGCATGGTCGGCCAGATTTCGGGCGGCCAGAAACAACGGGTCTCGCTCGCGCGCACGCTCATCACGGAGCCGAAAGTGTGTTTGCTGGACGAGCCGCTCGGCGCGCTCGACGCCAATCTGCGGGAACGGATGACGGTCGAGCTGCGGAAAATCCGCAAGGCGCTGGGGGTCACCTTCTTCCATGTGACCGGCAACGAGAGCGAAGCCATCGCCATGGGCGACCGGATGATCGTCCTCGACGAGGGCCGCGCGATCCAGATCGCCGAGCCCGACACGGTGTTCGACGCCCCGGCCACGGTGCGGGTGGCCCGGTTCCTCAATGCCTACAATCTACTCCGGGGCTCGGTCCAGGGCGGGACATTCGAGAGCGGCGAGGTGCGTATGCCGGTGCCGTCGGGAGCCCAGAGCCTCTCCTGCGCGGCGGTCCGCTACGATGCGGTGCGGGTTCTGCGAAGCGGCGCGGAGGCGGAGGCCGGCGCGCCGGCGCTGCATGCGACCTTCGTCGCCAGCGAATTCATGGGCTCGAAGGTCGTTTACTTCTTCAGGATGGCGGATGGCGGCATGTTCGAAGTCGAACGGCACCTGAGTTCCTCGGATCCCGAGACCTATGGCGAGGGCGAACACGTCACCTTGAGCTGGCGGATGCAGGACGTCCTCTTTTTCGACGCGAATGGCGATCTGATTGAGTTGGCGCAGGCAAAGGGAGCGGCGTAGAGGTGGCAACCAACAACGATAGCGTGGCCATGGGGGCGCCTGTCGCGGCCCCGCAGGAGAGCTTCTGGGCGCGCAACAGGCATTATCTTCTGTTGGCGCCGGGCGTCGTCTGGATGGTGCTGTTCCTGGTCGTTCCGCTCCTGATGATGGTCTATGTCAGTTTCTGGACCCAGACCACATTCGCGATCTCGTCCGACCTGACCATCAAGAGCTGGCAGACCTTCTTCGCCTCCGAAACCTATTTCGGCGCGCTGTTGCGCACGCTCCGGATCTGGCTGACGGTCCTCTTCTTCACCTTCCTGATCGGCTATCCGACCGCACTGTTCATCGGTCAGTTCGTCCGAAACAAGACGCTGCAAACCGTTCTTCTGGTCGCGTGCGTCATCCCGTTCTGGACGTCCTTCCTGATCCGCGTGCTCGCCTGGCGTCCGATGCTTGGCAAGGAGGGCGCGGTCAATATCGTGCTGCAGGGCCTGGGGATCATCGACCAGCCCATCGAGGTGCTGCTGTTCACCGAGCTGTCCGTGATCATCGGGATGGTCCAGATCTATGTCGTGTTCATGGTCGGCCCCATCGCCTTCATGCTGGCCCGGATCGACCACAGCCTGATCGAGGCGGCACGCGATCTCGGGGCGTCGGCCTGGACCATCTTCCGGACCATCATCTTCCCGCTCAGCCTGCCGGGCGTGGTCGTCGGCGCGATCTTCGTGTCGGTCATGGTCCTCGGGGAGTTCGCGACCGCCTCGGCTCTGTCCGGCCGCAAGGTCAATCTGCTCGGGAACATCATCGTGACCCAGGTCGGGTCGTTGAAGTGGGCCTTCGCGGCCGTTGTCGGGGTGATCCTTACCGCCGTCATGGCGGTGGTGATCACGGCGCTGTTGCGCGTTGTCAACCTGCGCAAGGAACTTTGAGGAGGCGCCGTCATGTATGAACTGAAAACCCTCCGCATCGGCCTCGCGATCTATACGGCGCTGTTTATCGGTTTCCTCTATGGACCCTTCATCGTGATGGGGATCCTGAGCTTCCAGAACGGCCCGGATGGCGGACCGCAATTCCCGATCATCGAATGGTCGACTTTCTGGTATCAGCATGTGCTGGGCTTCGCGCCGCCGTCCCGTGTGGCGCCGCTGCCCATCGGCGAAGCGCTGACGCGCTCGCTGACGCTGGCCTTCGCTACGATGGTCGTCTCGACCGTGCTCGGGACGCTGACCGCACAGGCCTTCCGGACGAAGTTCAAGGGCTCCGGCGTCGTCTTCTACCTCGTGGTCCTCGGCATGATGGTCCCCGGGGTTCTGCTGGGGCTGGGCATGGCGCTGGTGGCAGACCAGATGGGGGTCGACCGGAACTGGTGGAGCACCGCCTTCGTCCTGCACGTGGTCTATACCTATCCCTTCGCCTTCCTGGTGATGCTCGCCATCTTCAACCGGTTCGACAAATCCATCGAGGAGGCCGCCTGGGCCCTGGGCGTGCCGCCGGGCAAGACCTTCCGCAAGGTGACGTTCCCGATCATTTTCCCCGGTGTGCTGTCGGCCATGCTGTTCGCCTTGACGCTCAGCTATGACGAGTTTCCCCGGACGCTGTTCACCGGCGGGTCCGACGTGACCATGCCGATCGCGATCTACGGGACGTTCGCCGTCGAAATCCATCCAAACCTGTTCGCCTTCGGTGTTCTGACGACGCTGTTCTCCTTCGCCCTGCTGACGGTCTACGGGATCCTGATGGGGCTTACGGTGCGCCGGGCCCGGGCGTCAGGCATTCAGGAAGACATCTGATGTCCGGCCGGCTAGCCCACCATATCGCGATCGTGACCGGGGCCGGCGCCGGCATCGGTAAGGCCATCGCCCTGCGCCTGGCGGCGGAGGGTGCTAAGGTCACGGTCCAGGATTTGTCGCCCGAGGCGGCCCGGGCCACGGCCACCGCGATCGCCGACGCCGGCGGTCAGGCGATCTCGGTCGCCGGCGACGTCAGCGTCGCGGCGGATGTGGATGCCGCGATCGCCGCCTGCCGGGAGGCCTGGGGCGCGCCGAGCTTGATGGTCAACAATGCCGGCATCGTCCAGCAGGTCCGTCTCGACGCCATGGAGGACGCCGACTGGGACCGGATGATCGCCGTGCATCTGCGGGGCACCTATCTGTTCTGCCGCCGGGTCCTCGGCCCGATGCTGGAGTCGGGAAGCGGCGTAATCGTCAATATCGCCTCGCAACTCGGTCAGATCGGCGGGGTGGAACTGGTTCACTACAGTGCCGCCAAGGCCGGGATTATCGGCCTCACCAAAGCGCTGGCGCGTGAGGTCAGCGAGCAGGGGGTGCGGGTCAACGCGGTCGCGCCGGGGCCGATCAACACCGAGTTGGTCATGACGCTTTCCGATGCGTGGCGCGGCGCGAAAGCGGCCGAACTGCCCTTGGGGCGGTTCGGCGAGCCCGAGGATGTGGCCGCCACCGTGGCTTTCCTCGCCTCCGACGACGCGAAGATCTATGTCGGCCAGACCTTGGGTCCGAATTCCGGGGACGTGATGTTATGAGAGGGGAAGCGCGATGAAGACGGTCATCATAACCGGGGCCGGGATCGGCATCGGCCGGGCGACGGCGCTGGCGTTCGGGAAGGCCGGATACCGGGTGATCCTGACCGATATTCTGGAAGACGAGGGGCGCGCGGCCACTGACGCGATCCTCGCCGAGGGCGGCACGGCTGAGTTTCATGCCCTCGACGTCACGTCGACCGAGCAGGCCAATGCGGTCGTCGCCTCGGTCGAAGCGCGATTTGGCGCGATCGATACCGTGGTCTGCAATGCGGGGATCGCCCACAAGGTTCCGCTCGACGTTCTGACCGACGAGAAATGGGACCACACCTTCGATATCGACCTCAAAGGCATGATCCGCGTGATCCGTGCCGCCGCGCCGAAGATGCGCGAAGCGGGGCGGGGCTCCGTCATCTGCCTCAGTTCGATCATGGGCGTCGCCTATGGCTGGGACGAGCATGTTCACTATTCCGCCGCCAAGTCGGGTGTCGTGGGGTTGGTTCGCGGCCTGGCCGTCGAGCTGGCGAAAAGCGGCATTCGGGTCAACGGGGTCGCGCCGGGCTACATCCGCACCGCCCAGGCGCTTTCCGAAGAGCACAGTCTCGGTCCCGCGGGGCTGGAAAAGGCGGCGGAATTCATCCCGATGGGACGTGTCGGAGAAGCCGACGATATCGCGGATGTCATCGTTTTCCTCGCATCCAATGCGGCCCGGTATCTGACCGGCCAGGTCTTGACCGTGGATGGGGGATTGCTTGTCGGCCGATATTGAGCCGGCGTTATTGCGGTCTGCAACACGCACAGGGAGTATGAAAATGAAGTTCACTCATCCAACCCGACGGGCCTTCCTCGCAGGCACCACGGCACTTGGCGCCAGCTCTTTCCTTTTGACGCCTCGAATGGCCTTGGCGGACGGACATCTTGCGAGCCAGGAGCTTCGCACGGTCGGTCTGTCCGTGACGGTCCAGGAACGGATTCTCAACGACTTCAAAGAAAAGTCGGGCGTGGGAGCGGTCTCCGGCAAGGCCGACATCTTCCCCAACACCCAGACCGAACTCCTGTCGGGCTCCGACGCCTATGACGTTTGGGAGACCATCGGCGAACGTCTGCCGGCGATGACCATCACCAAGACGATCAAGCCGATCCCGACGGCGTCCCTGTCGAACTGGGGCAACATTCGGCCGACCTTCACCGATACCGATCCGCGCATGGAGCCCCGCGCGCAGATTTCGGGTCAGATCTGGGCCGACGATGCCAAGACCGAGCTGTGGATGGTTCCGACCGTCTACAACTTCGACTCCATCGGCTACCGCCCCGACCTGGTGGACGCGGAAGAGGCGAATACCTGGACCGCCCTCTTCGATGAGAAGTTCAAGGGCAAGACCGGCCTCAACGTCGACCCGCTGATCGCCTTCGGTCAGGCGGTTCTGGCGATGACCTCGCTGGGCCTCTTGGAGAACGAGAACCCGGGCAATCCGACGATCGAGGAGATCGACGAGGCGGCCAAGTTCCTCGTCGCCAAGAAGAAGGCCGGCCAGTTCCGGGCCCTGTGGGGCGACTTCGGCGAACTGGTGAACCTGCTGGCATCGGGTGAGATGATCCTCGCCGACGCCTGGCAGCCCGCCGTGATGGCCGTGAAGGCCCAGGGCATCCAGTGCTCCTATGCCGTGCCGCGTGAAGGCTATCGCGCCTGGTCCATCGGCAACTCGCTGATCGCGAATTCGCCGAACCCCGAGGCCGTGATGGCCTACTGCGACTACTGGCTGTCCGGTCCGCCGGCGATCACCGTGTCCGAGCAGGGCTACTACTCGCCGACCACCAACGTGAAGAACGTGATGGATCCGGACAAGTACGGCTTCTGGTACGAAGGCAAGCCGTGGGTCGGCGCGCCGGATCGGGGCATCAAGGAAGGCGATCTGCGGGACGGCGGGTCGCTGGAAGAGCGGGCCTCGCAGATCAAGTACTGGCACCAGTGGCCGGACGAGTACGACCATCTCATTATGAAATGGGACGAATTCCTGAGTGCGTAAGCCTCAGGAGCGATACGGAAAGAGCGCCCCGGCGCTCTTTCCACCCCGCTGCTACGCGACGGAGAAATCTGGCTTATGTCGGCCTATGATTTGGAACTGGTGAAGCTCCGCAAGGTTTATCCGGGGGGCGCTGTCGCCGTGGAGGACTTCGACCTCCAGGTGGAGAAAGGGGAGTTCATCTCCTTCGTCGGCCCATCCGGTTGCGGCAAGACGACGACCCTTAGAATGATCGCCGGGCTCGAGACCATCACCAACGGCAGTCTTCTGATCCGGGGGCGCGACTACACCCATGTCCCGACCGAGAAGCGACCGACGGCCACGATCTTTCAGAATTACGCGATCTTCCCTCATATGACGGTGCGCGAGAACATCGCCTTCGGTCTGAAGGTGCGCAAACTCCCGTCCAGCGAAATCGACCGGAGGGTCGACGCGATCATCGAGAAGCTCGAACTGGGCGGTGTGGCGCACCAAAAGGAAAGTGCGCTTTCCGGTGGGCAGAAGCAGCGTCTCGCCCTGGGGCGCGGGCTGGTCACCGAGCCAGACATCCTGCTGCTTGACGAGCCCCTGGGCGCGCTTGACGCCAACCTGCGCAAGTCCATCCAGGAAGAGCTCAAGATCCTTCAGCGGGAACTGGGCATCACCTTCGTTTTCGTGACCCATGCCCAATCCGAGGCGCTGTCCATGGGCGATCGCGTGGTGGTCATGAATGCCGGTCGGGTCGAACAGATCTCCGATCCGTTCGAACTCTATACCCGGCCCAAGACACCCTTCGTCGCGCGGTTCATCGGACGCAACAAGATCATCGACGGCACGCTCGGGGCGGCCGTTGGGGATCAGATGATCCTGGAAACCCGCTTCGGCAAGCTGCGCGGCGTCCCCGGTTTCGACACAGGCACCGCCCCGGCGGGCGCGAAGGCGATGGCCGTGGTGCCTTCCGAATATGTCGACATCTATTCCGCCGGAACGACGCCGGACGATGAGACGCTCGACACCCTGCGCGGCACCGTCACCGCCCTCGATCGGGTGGGGCAGGTCGTTCATGTCTCGGTGAACATGGACCCGCAGTTCGACGTCCGGTTGGAGGTGCATCGGGACAAGATCGCCGACCGACATGTGACGCCGGGGGCCGAGGTCGACCTGACCTGGCGCCCGGATCGAACCACAATCGTGCTGGACGCCGCCTGAGGCGCCGGCAAGGACAATATCGCCCGAGATCGGCATGAGGAGGATCTCTGGCGGGGGAGTGAAGAGAGGACCTAGGACCATGCTGCAGTGCATGCAAGGCGGGCGACGTGTTGCCCGTCAACAGGAGAGACTTGCTCCATTCTCGGCAGCCGTTCGATGCTTGGCAGCCGTTCAATGCTTGGCAGCCGTTCAATGCTTGGCTGGCGCTCGATGCTTCGTTGGCGCTCTGGGGCGGGCGGTGCCGGCATGAAGAGTCCCGACGCCCATATCGGTGCATCGGCCGCCACCCTTGGTCGCGCCATGGCGGATGGGGGGCTCGATCCGGTCGCTTTCGCCGAATGTCTCCTGGATCGGATCGAGGTCCAGACATCCCCCATCTTCCTGACTGTGACCGCCGAACGCGCGCTGGCCGAGGCCGAAGCCGCGCGGGCGCGGCTCAAGGCCGGAAAGCCTCGCTCGGCATTGGATGGTGTGCCGATCGCCTGGAAGGACCTTGTCGATATGAAGGGCGAGGTCACGACGGCGGCGTCCGACCTGTTCCGCGATGCGGCCGCGGCCATAAAGGACGCGCCGATTGTCGAGAATGCGACCGCGGCCGGCATGGTGAGCCTCGGGAAACTCAATCTCACTGAGTTCGCCTATTCCGGGATCGGGCTCAATCCCCATTTCGGAACGCCGCTGAACCCGCGTTCGCCCGATACGCCGCGCTCGCCCGGCGGGTCTTCGTCGGGGTCCGGGGCGGCGGTCGCGGCGGGTCTCGTGCCCATCGCCATCGGAACCGATACCGGCGGATCGGTGCGGATCCCCGCGGCGTTCAACGGGGTCACCGGCTACAAATCCTCCGAGGGGCGGATAACGGCAAAGGGCGTTTTCGCCCTCTCCCCGACACTGGACACGGTGGGTCCGCTGGCCCAGACGGTCGGGGACTGTGTCCTGGCCGACCAGATCCTGCGCGGTTCCGTCGGCGCATCGGTTCAGCGGGCAACCGCGTCCGATCTCGCGCTTTTCGTGCCCGAGAGTGTGGTTCTGGACGCGCTCGAACCCGAGGTGGCCGCGAATTTCGAGGCTTCGCTCGACCGGCTTGCCGCCGCGGGCGTGACGATCTCGCGCGGGAAGGTCCCCGAGTTCGAGCAAGCGGCCCGGCTCGCGGGGGAGATCGGCACCATCACCGCCGCCGAGGCCTATGTGGAGCACGCCGTCCGGGTCGATGGCGCGGATCGCGCGCGGATCGACCGCCGCGTCGTGGCGCGCATCGAGCTTGGCAAGGCGATGTCGGCGGCGGGGTTGCTGCGGCTGCAGCGGGCGCGGGCCGCGGCGATGCACTCCCTGAAGGCTCGGTTGGACGGCGCCTTTCTCGTCATGCCGACGGCCCCCCATGTCGCGCCGGAAATCGCCCCGCTGGAGGCCGATGACACGGTCTTTCACGAGAAGAACCTCAAGACGCTTCGCAACACCGCGATCGGCAACTTTCTCAATCTGCCGGGTGTCGCGATTCCCAACGGCGCCGGCGCGGCCGGCATGCCGACCAGTTTCCTGATTTCCGCCACCGGCGGTGACGACGAGAACCTTCTCGCAGCCGCTTTGGCGCTTGAGCCGACGATTCGCGGCGGCGGCGCCTAACGATAAAACCGAAGAGCAAGGAGCAAGAAGATGATACGCGTAGGAGTTGATGTCGGAGGAACGTTCACCGACATCGTGCTGGAGCGCACGAGAGCGCAGGGGGACGATAACCAGCAGGTTGTCGTGACCAAGGTGCCGTCCACTCCGCACGATCAGTCCGAGGGTGTCACGAACGGGGTTTTGCAGGTCTGCCGGATGGCGGGCATCGAGCCCGGCGACATCGACATGCTGTTCCACGGGACCACGGTTGCGACCAATATGGTGATCGAGCGGAACGGGGCCGAGGTCGGGATGCTCACAACCAAGGGGTTTCGCGACATCCTGCACATGGCGCGGCACAAGCGTCCGCACAATTTCTCGCTGCAGTTCGACGTTCCGTGGCAGTCCAAGCCACTGGTCAAGCGGCGTAACCGGCTGCCGATCACCGAGCGGCTGATGCCGCCGACCGGCGAGGTCGACGTCCCGCTCGACGAGGCCGAAGTGCGCGAAGCGGCGGAGCTTCTGAAGAAGCGCGGCGTCGATGCGGTGATCGTCGGCTTCCTGTTCTCGTTCCTCAACGACAGCCACGAAAAGCGCGCGGTCGAGATCCTGCGCGACGTGATGCCGGACGCGTTTATCTGCGCCTCCTCCGAGGTCGTGAACGTGATCCGGGAATACGAACGGTTCTCGTCCACCGCGATGAATGCCTATATCGGCCCGAAGACGGCGCTGTACCTGAATCGTCTCGAGAGCCGTCTGCGCGAGAACGGCATCGAGTGTCCGGTGCGCATCATGCAGTCGAACGGCGGCATTTCCACGGTGGCGCAGTCCGCGAGCCTTCCGATCGGCCTTCTGCTGTCCGGCCCGGCCGGTGGCGTGATCGGCGGGAAATGGACCGGCGCGCACTGCGATACCGGCAATGTCATCACCATCGACATCGGTGGCACCTCGGCGGACATCTCGGTGATCCAGGACGGTGAGCTGCGCATCAAGAACCCGCGGGATACCGAGGTCGCCAGCCTGCCCGTGCTGGCGCCGATGATCGACATCGACGCCATCGGGGCGGGCGGTGGCTCCATCGCCTATATCGACGAAGGGGGCGCGTTCCGCGTCGGCCCGCGTTCCGCCGGGGCGGTTCCGGGGCCGGCCTGTTACGGCCGGGGCGGCACCGAACCGACGGTGACCGATGCGCAGGTCGTCCTGGGCCGGTTGGACCCCGAACGGTTCCTGGGCGGCGACCTCTCCATCGACAAGAGCCTCGCCGAAAAGGCGATCAAGGAGCATATCGCCGACCCGCTCGGCATGTCGGTGACCGACGCCGCTCTGGGCATCCTCAAGATCATCAACAACAACATGGCGCTGGCGATCAACGCCAACTCCGTCGCCAAGGGCATCGATCCGCGCGGCTTCTCGCTGATGGGCTTCGGCGGCGCCGGGCCGCTGCACGCGGTCGCCCTGGGCGAGATGATCCAGGCCGAGGCGGTGATCTCGCCGCTGCAACCGGGCATCACGGCGGCCATGGGGCTGCTGGTGACGGACCTCAAATACGAATACACGCGGTCGGTCCTGCAGACGCTGGACAATGCCGATGACGCCGCCCTCGCCAAGATCAACGCGATCGTCGACGAGTTGACCGCGGAAGCGGACGCGCAGCTCGACGCGGACGGTATTCCGGCCGAGGCGCGGACCTATCAGAGGATCATGGAATGCCGCTATTTGGGCCAGGGGTTCGAACTGCGGGCGGAGATGCCGAACGGGCCGCTGACCCATGAAAACAAGCATGCCGTGGTCGACAGCTTCTTCAACGTCCACAAGGAAGCCTATGGCCACGCGTTCCGCGACCAGATCACCGAGGGGGTGACGCTGCGGGTCGTCGCGTCGGCCCAGGTCGACCAGTTGCGTCTGCCCAGTCTCGACCATGGGGGCCGTGAGGATCCCCATTCGGCGCTGCTCTACACCAGCGATACGGTGTTCGACGACGGGCATTCGACGCCGACGCCCCGCTATGACCGCGAACAGCTGCTTGCCGAGGATCGCGTGAACGGTCCCGCGATCATCACCCAGCATAACTCCACCACGATCGTGCCGCCGGGCTATGTCGCCACCGTTCTGGGCCATGGCGATATCCGTATCTCGCGCGCATAAGAGGAGAGAACAATGACCAAGGAACTCGATCCAATCACCCTGCAAGTCGTCGGCGGCGCGCTTCATTCGATCGCGGAACAGATGGGTAACGTGCTGTACCGCATGTCGTATTCCTCGATTATCCGGGAAAGCCAGGATCTGGGCGCGGGCCTCTTCGACGTCGACTACAACACCCTTTGCGAATCGGATTCGACGCCGATGCACATCGGCTCCCTACCGGGATATCTGCGCGGTATCGAACAGACCGTGAAGCTCGGCGATTGGAAGCCCGGCGACTGTGTCATTCACAACCACCCCTATAAGGGTGCCTCGCACTCGCCGGACATCGCCATCGTCATGCCGGTCTTCTTCGACGGCGAACTCGTCGGCTTTTCCGCCAACACCGCACACCATGTCGATATCGGCGCCGCCACACCGGGCCTTATCATCGATGTGCCCGACGTCTGGGCCGAGGGCATGCTGCTCGATGGGGTGAAGCTCTATAACGAAGGGGTGCGCAACGAGGATCTGTGGAAGTACATCCGCGACAACACAAGGGTGCCGGGCCTCGTCATGGGGGATCTCGAAGCGCAGATCGCGTCCGCCGAACTGGGCGTGCGGCGCTTCGAAGAACTGCTCGCCAAATACGGCAAAGACACCGTGATCCAGGCGACCAAGCAGCTCATGGACTACACCGAGCGCCGCATGCGGGCGGAAATCGCGAAGATCCCGGACGGCGAGTACTTCGCCGAAGGTTTCCTGGACGACGACGGCCGTAACCGCGACAAGACGCTGCCGATCAAGGTTTGCGTGCGCATCAAGGGTGACAGCGTCGAGATCGATCTGACCGGCTCCTCGCCACAGGTTCCCACCGCCTTCAACGTTCCCTTCGACGGTTCGACCAAGGTGGCGGCGTTCTTCGTGTTCCGGGCGATGTTGCTGGATACCTACACGGCGACCGACGACATCCCGGCCAATGAGGGCTCCTTCCGGCCGATCAGCGTGATCGCGCCCGAGGGCTGTATCTTCAATCCGATCGCCCCGGCGGCGGCCGAGGCGCGGTTCTGTCAGATCCAGCGGATGTCCGACCTGGTGATCAAGGCGCTGGCCCCGGTCATTCCGGACAAGGTCACGGCTGGCAACGCGGCCACGCTCTCCTTCGCGGCCTATTCGGGCGTGCGGCCGAACGGCGAGTACTGGGTCTTCCTCGAGGTGAACGAAGCCGCGATGGGCGGGCGCCCGGCCTCCGACGGTCCCGATACGGTCGAAGAGTTGATGCGCAACACGCGCAACAACCCGCTGGAAGATCTGGGCATGCACCTGCCGCTCATCTGCGACCGCTACGAGGTCCGTGACGATGTGGCGCCGGGGGCGGGCAGGTTCCGCGGCGGCTCGGGCGTGGTGAAATCCCAGCGCTATCTCACCCCGGGCTTCATGACTCATGAATCCGATCGTCACGAGGATGCGCCCTGGGGCGTGTTCGGCGGTAAGGAAGGTGCTGTGGGCAAGATGGAGATCCACAACATCCATTCCGGCGAGACCCGGCAGGAGTACTCGAAATTCTCGGGAATGCGCACCGAGATCGGGGATGTCGTGAGCTACTTCTCGCCGTCGGGCGGTGGTTATGGCGATCCGCTGGATCGTCCGGCCGAGAAGGTGCTCGACGATGTTCTGGACGGCTTCATCACCCCCGACCATGCGCGCGCCGATTACGGTGTCGTGCTGAAGGAAGTCGACGACGGCTACGGCTGGGCGCTCGATCAGGCGGCGACCGAAAGCCTCCGGACCGAGATGCGGGCCTGAGAAGGGCGGGTGCGCCGGGCGTCGGCGCACCCCTCTTTCCCCCCAAGCTCGGGGATTTCACCTCGGCCGGGCCTTGAACCGGCCATGGGCCTGGGGGGCGCCGGGGAACGGCGCGGCGCGACGCGCCTCAGCAGACAAAGAGGATAGACATGTTTCCCAAGACGTTTTCGCCGGTGAAGATCGGCCCGTTGGACCTCAAGAACCGCCTTGTCATGGCACCGCTCACACGGCAGGTCGCCGATGCGGACGGCACACCCACCGCCGAGATGGCGGCCTACTACGCCCGCCGCGCGCGCGGCGGGATCGGCCTTATCATCTCCGAAGGCACCTATGAGGTCGACGAACTCGGCTGCAAGGCCTATCTCTCCCAGCCCGGTATCGCCAACGACAAGCATGTGGCCGGGTGGAAACTGACGACGGAGGCGGTGCACGAACTTGGAACGCCGATCATCTGTCAGCTCATGCACGGTGGCCGGGTTAGCGACCCGCGCTGTCTTTTCGAAGGCGAGAGCCCGGTTTCCGCCTCGGCGACGCAGAGCGAGGGCTGGGTCCTTTACACCGATAACGATGCGGAAAAGCACGATCGCGGAATCGACGGCGATTGGCCGAAAGTGACCTTCCCGCCGGCGCGCGACCTGACCGTGGACGAGCTTCACCGAGTAGCCGACGGGTTCGCCGAGGGGGCCGTCCGGGCCGTCGAGGCCGGGTTCGACGGTGTCGAGATCCACGGGGCGAACGGCTATCTCGTCTATCAGTTCATTCATCCCAAGACGAACTTGCGGACCGACGACTATGGCGGGTCGGCGGAGAACAATGTCCGGTTCGCGAAGCTGATCTGCCAGAAGGTGCGCGACGCCATCGGGCCGGACAAGCTCATCACCCTGCGCCTCAGCCAGGACGGCGTGGACGATTTCATGGGGGCCTGGCCGGGCGGGGTCGACTATGCCCGCCAGGTCGGCGCGGCCCTCGCCGATTGCGCCGCCGACGCGCTGCATTGGTCGAGCTTCGATTGGACCGACAACCGGGATCCGAATTCCGATGTGCCGATGGCCAAGGCGATCGGTGAGGCGTCGGGCAAGCCGATGCTGGTAAATGGCGGGATCGCGGACGGGCCGGGCGCCGAGGCGCTGTTCGACAGCGATACCGGGGTGGCCGCGGTCGTGGGACGCCCGCTGTTCGCCCAGCCGGACTGGCCGCACATCATCCGCTCGGGCATGGACTATCCCTGGGCCGAGTTCGACCGCAAATACGTCATCCAGCCGGCGGTGGATCTGGGGATTCACTATCCGATGGACCGCCGCGTCCCGGACTGGGACCCCGACGTTTCCAAACGCCGATAGCTTGGCGTCGGGAGAAGGCCGCACTCCTTCCTGTCCGACAGTCCGGCTCACGAATCGCTTGACGGTATGGTGGTTGGACGGGGTATGTGGGCGCCGATCCGGTTCGCGGGGGACCGGATCGACGTCCTGGAATGCGCCGGCTGTCCATGATCCAACTCGACAATGTGAGCCTGACGCTGCAGGACCGGCCGGTGCTGCGCGACATTTCGCTGACGCTCAGCGAACGGCGGATCGCGATCATCGGTGCGAATGGGTCCGGTAAGAGTTCCCTCGCGCGCCTTTTCAACGGATTGGTTCTGCCCACCGAGGGGCGGGTGCGGGTCGATGGGTGGGATACCGCCGCCGATGGTCGCAAGGTGCGGCGCGCGGTGGGGTTCGTGTTCCAGAACCCGGACAACCAGATCGTCATGCCGACGGTGGCCGAGGATCTGGCGTTCGGGCTCAAACCCCTGCGGCTCGACGCGGACGAACAGGCGCGCCGGATCGACGGCGCGCTCGCGCGTTATGGGCTCGAATCCCACCGGGATCACCCCGCCTATCTACTGTCGGGCGGGCAGAAGCAGCTGCTGGCCCTGGCCGGCGTGCTGGTGATGGACCCGGCCTGGATCGTGCTCGACGAGCCGACCACCCTCCTCGATCTTCGCAATGTCAGGGCGGTCCTCGACGCGATCGCGGCGTTGGACCAGCGGGTCGTTCTGGTGACCCACGCGCTTGAGCATATTCGGGATTTCGACCGGGTGATCGTCCTCGATGAGGGGCGGGTTCTGGCCGACGACACCCCGGGTCCGGCCATCGCGCGCTATCTGGCGGCCCTGGCATGATCTTCGACAGCTATAGAAGCGGAGACTCCGTCCTTCATCGCATGGCGCCAGGTCCCAAACTCCTGTCTCTCTGCGTCCTCGGGACGTTGCTTTTCTTTTTCGACGAGATCTGGCTCGCCGCCACCGCGTTTGCCGCGGTCTCCATGCTTTATCCGCTCGCGGGGTTCGGCCCGGCGGTCATCCTGGCGCAGTTACGCCCGGTCTTCTGGGTGTTCGTCCTGATCGTCGCGGCGCAGCTTCTGTTCGGCGATGCGGCCTTCGGCGTTGTGCTGGCCCTGCGCCTAGCCGCCCTGGTGCTGCTCGCCGCGCTCGTCACGCTCACCACCCGGTCGTCGGAAATCGTGGACGCCCTCATTCGGACCCTCGCGTTCCTGCGGCCGCTGGGCGTCAACCCGGCGCGGGTCGGCCTGACGATCTCCCTGGCGTTGCGCTTCCTGCCCGTCCTGGCCCGGATCACCGGCGAGGTGCGTGAGGCGCAGCATGCGCGCGGGCACGGCGGCAACCCGGTCGCGACCGCGATTCCCACCACCGTGCGGACCCTCAAAATGGCCCATGAAATCGCCGAGGCGATCGAGGCCCGTGGTTTCGATGACTGAAGCGATCTGTCATATCTCACGCCTGTTCCTAGAAAGACCGGCACGTTCGGTCTGGCCCGATCCCCGAAGTTGGTATGCCCATGACGACGCGTGATCTCGTCCTTATCGCCCTCTTTGCGGCATTGACCGCGGCGCTTGCCCTGTTTCCGCCGATTGCGCTGCCGTTGACCGGTGTTCCCATCACCGCGCAGTCCATGGGGCCGATGCTGGCCGGGGCGATCCTCGGCATGCGGCGGGGCGGCCTCAGCCAGGTGCTTTTCCTTCTGCTGGTGATGGTCGGGTTGCCGCTTCTGTCCGGTGGGCGTGGCGGTTTCGGGGTATTCCCCGGCGTGACCGGCGGCTTTTTGATCAGCTGGCCGATCGCGGCGGTGGTGATCGGTCTGCTGTGGCGCAGGCTGGGCTCGGGCATCGTCGGGCAGGTCCTCGCGGTCGCCGTCGGCGGGATCGGGGTCGTCTATCTGATCGGTACGCCGTGGATGGCGGTCGTGCTGGGCTGGTCGATCGACGCCGGTTTCGCCGCGATGCTGCCCTTCCTGCCCGGCGACATCATCAAGGCCTTGCTGACCGTGGCGATCGCGCGCGGGGTCGCCCGCGCCTATCCCCTCCGCTAAGGAGACCGGGCGGTGCCGGACCGGTGCTCGTCCAGGTCATAGCAGCATGGATTTGTGCGATGGCGGCCGACCGACTAAACCGGACAGCAGTCAATCTTCACGACAGGGGCGCCGGCATGAATCTAACAGAAGACGCGTATTCCGATATCCGCGAAGGCGTGCGCGCCCTGTGCGACCAGTTTCCGCCCGACTACCATCGCAAAGTCGATCAGGATCGGGGCTATCCGGAAGCGTTCGTCGACGCCCTGACGAAAGAGGGATGGATGGCGGCCCTCATCCCCGAGGAATACGGCGGATCCGGGCTCGGTCTTATGGAAGCCAGTGTGATCATGGAGGAGATCAACCGGGCGGGTGGCAATTCGGGCGCCTGTCACGGGCAGATGTACAACATGAACACGCTGGTCCGGCACGGGTCCGAGGAACAGCGTCAACGCATTCTGCCGAAACTCGCGAGCGGCGAACTGCGCCTGCAGTCCATGGGTGTCACCGAACCGACGACGGGGACCGATACGACCCAGCTCAAGACGACGGCTGTCAAGCAGGGCGACCGCTATGTGGTGAACGGTCAGAAAGTCTGGATCAGCCGGGTGCAGCACTCCGATCTGATGATCCTCCTGGCCAGGACGACACCGCTCGCCGAGGTGAAGAAGAAATCCGAGGGACTGTCGATCTTCCTGGTCGACATCAAGGACGCCATGAAGAACGGCATGGACGTCAAGCCCATCGCGAACATGGTGAACCATGAGACCAACGAGCTGTTCTTCGACGATCTCGAAATCCCCGAGGAAAACCTCATCGGCGAAGAGGGCAAGGGCTTCAAGTACATCCTGACGGGCCTCAATGCCGAACGCGCGCTGATCGCCGCCGAGTGTATCGGCGACGGCTATTGGTTCACCGACAAGATCACCGCCTATGTCAATGAACGGGAGGTGTTCGGCCGGCCCATCGGCAAGAATCAGGGGGTCCAGTTCCCGATCGCGGAGGCCTATATCGAGGTGCAGGCGGCCGATCTGATGCGCTACAAGGCCTGCGCCCTCTACGATGCCGGCAAGCCCTGCGGGACCGAGGCCAATATGGCGAAATATCTGGCCGCCAAGGCGAGCTGGGAGGCGGCGAACGCCTGCCTTCAGTTCCATGGCGGGTTCGGATTCGCCGCAGAGTACGATGTGGAACGCAAATTCCGTGAAACCCGGCTTTATCAGGTCGCGCCGATCTCCACCAACCTGATCCTGTCCTATGTCGCCGAGCATGTGCTGGGCATGCCGAGGTCGTTCTGATGCCGCCGCTGGCGGGGCTCACGGTCGTCGCCATCGAGCAGGCGGTCGCGGCGCCTTTCGCCTCCGCGCGTCTCGCGGACGCCGGTGCCCGGGTCATCAAGATCGAACGTCCCGAAGGGGACTTCGCCCGGGGCTATGACGATGTGGCGGCCGGGCAGTCGAGCTATTTCGTCTGGCTCAACCGCGGTAAGGAATCCGTGACGCTGGATCTGGCGAGTCCGGAGGGCAAAGCGGCCCTCCAGGCGCTGATCGCCGACGCGGATGTCTTGATCCAGAACCTGAAAACCGGGTCGCTGGCGCGTCTGGGGTTCGACCCGAGGGCGTTGCGGGAACGGAACTCCCGCCTGATCACCTGCTCGATCTCCGGCTATGGCGAGGACGGTCCGATGTCGGACCGCAAAGCCTACGATCTGCTGATCCAGGCCGAAGCCGGGTTGTGTTCGATCACCGGCGGCCCGTCGGAGCCGTCGCGGGTGGGGATCTCGGTGGTCGACATCGGCAGCGGCGCGACCGCCTACGCCGCCATTCTCGAGGCGCTGATACGCCGGGGCGTCACGGGAGAGGGGGCGGAAATCTCCGTTTCCATGTTCGACGTCATGGCTGATTGGCTGACCGTGCCCCTGCTGAATCATGAGGGCGGCAAGAGCCCCCGGCGTGTCGGCCTGGCCCATCCCTCCATCGCGCCCTATGGCATCTTCCAGCCGAAGACAGGGGCGCCGATCCTGATCTCGATCCAGTCCGATCTGGAATGGGTCCGGTTCTGCCGGGATTTCCTCGGCAATGGGTCCCACGGGGACGACCCGTTGTTCTCGACGAATGTGGCGCGGGTGCGCAACCGGCCCGAAACGGACCGGATGGTCGGCGAGGCGTTCGCCCGATATGACGCCGATGAGGCCATCGCGGCGTTGTCGAAGATCGGGATCGCGTTCGCTTCTCTCAACGACATGGAAGGGCTGTCGGCCCACCCGCATCTGCGGCGGATCACGGTGGACAGCCCCAATGGGCCGGTGAGCTTCCCGGCACCGGGCGCGTCCTTTGTGGGGGAAGAGCGCCGCTACGGTCCCGTGCCCGCCTTGAAGCCGCTCGTCGGGTCAAGCCGGTAGGCGGCGGGGGCTGGTTTCGTGACGGGAAACTAATCCGGGGGGGGGCCGGAATGTTTCCACAAGCCATTCATAGGCGGTGCGCACCGCGGAGGTCTTTCCCGTCTCGGCGTGGCGCAGAGCCCAAACCTCCCGCTCCAAGACCGGCGGCGCCGGTTGAACGATGCCCGGGACGGCGGGACCCAGGGCGACCGGCAGGACGGCGCGGCCCGCGCCGGCTGCGACCGCCATCGCCATGGCCATCGGATCGTTGGCCCGCATGACCGGCTCCGTACCCGCCAGTCTGTCCTCGACCCAGGCCGCTTCGGGGACGTGCGAGAACCGCCTGGGATAGGCGATCCAACCGGCTGGCCGCGGGCCGTTCGCCGGTTCGAAGACCGCATAGGCCGCAGTCCCGATTCGGCTGACCAGCAAGGTATCCGTGACATCGCGCGGCGCCCCGAGACGGACTGCGATATCCGCCTCCCATCGCTCGAGACGGACATTGCCGGTCTCGGTCTCCAGGTCGATGGAGATATCCGGCGCGGTCCGCCGTAGCCGATTGATGGCCGGGCCGAGAACGAAACGGGCGATGGTCGGCGGCGCGCTGATCCTCACCACCCCCTTCGGCAGATTCTTGAGCTTCTGGACCGAGATGCGGAAATCCTGTTCCGCCCGTTCCATGCTCTGCGCATGACGCAGGAGGCGATTGCCCTCGTCGGTAAGCCGGAGGGCGCCATGGGAGCGGATGAAGAGCGACAGCCCCACCGTCTCCTCAAGCGTCTTCATGCGGCGGCTGGCCGTGGTCGGATCGATGCCCATCTCGTGCGCAAGGCTCTTGAGGGAACTCGTCCGGCCCGCCGCCAACAGCAGTTTCAATTCGTCCCAGGGAAGGGGATCCAGCCGCATTGCTGCATTCTCACAGGAAGTATCTGCACAATACTGCGTTTCTACCGGCCAAAAAGCAACGTAAGGCGATAGCGAGCATTGCAGGGGGGCCTTGCGCGCCCGCCCACCCCATACCGCAAATATCCGAGGGCCCGGACCGTGCTTGAGACGACCGCCACATTCACCGCCTTTCTCAGCTTCGCTTTCGTGGCGTCGATCACGCCCGGCCCGAACAATCTGATGGTTCTGGCGTCCGGTGCCGCCTTCGGATGGCGGCGGACGATTCCCCATATCGCCGGAATCGCGGGCGGTTTCGCGATCATGATCGGTGCGGTGGTTTTGGGGCTCGGGGCGCTCTTGGAGCAATATCCGCAGGTGTTCTCGGTCCTCAAATATGCCGGGGCCGCCTGGTTGTTCTGGCTGGCCTGGCAGTTGGCGCGCCCGGCGTTGCGACCGCGGCCCGCCGGGGCCGGTGCGACGGACCCGGAGCCAGAGGGACGGCCGATGAAACTGTCCGAAGCAGCGCTGTTTCAATGGGTCAATCCGAAGGCATGGACGATGGCGATCGCCGCCAGTGCCGCCTTTTCCGGATTGTCGTCGGATCCGCTCGGCCGGATGGCGATCATGTCCCTGACCTTTCTCGCGGTCGCGCCGATCTGCAACACGATCTGGATGCTGGCGGGCACCGGCCTGAGGGCGGTCATGCTCGACGGTTCGCGCGCGCGCCTGATCTCGTTGGTGATGGCCGGCCTGGTCGTGTTCAGCGCGATCTCCGTCCTGCTGTCGGCTTGACCGGCAATACACGCTTGTATTTCGTATGCGAAATGCAGGTGGCCCGAGGCGACGTGTCCCGGACGCGTTCTTTTTCCGGGTATCCGAGGCCGGGCGATTTAGGCCGGGTAAATCAGCGGGGCGATGGGCGTGGGGCGAACGGCGAGGGAGTATGAGGGGCTGGTCTGGTGTGTGATCTTCGTGATCCTGGATGCCGGCCAAGCGGTCTATCTCGGTGCCTATCTGCAGGAAATCGATAGCTTTTTCTTGGGCGGTCTCGTCTTCGGCTCGGCGGCGATTTTCTGCGGTGTCTGGTCCGCGTTCAGGACACCCTCGGAACTGGCCCTGGCGCTGGTCCAGTGGAAGAACGTGCTCGGGCTGAACATCACGGTGACCCTTGGATGGGGCTTGTATTTCCTCGGCGTCCAGTTGATCGAGCCGGCGGTCGCCTTCACGCTGTTTGTCGGGGCCATTCCGGTCACCACCATCGCCTTTGCGTATTTCGGGATCGCGGAGGCGGAGAAGCCCCGCAACCGGACCGAAGGGGTGGGGGCGGTGATCATCGCCCTCTCGATGGTGTTCTTGGCGGTCATCACCGGCCTCGGCTTCAGCGGGTTCGTGCGCGGCGATATCGCGGCGGCGACTTTGGGACTGGCGGCCTCTTTCCTGGGCGGCATCTTCATCACCGGGATGCTGCTCTACGGGCAGCGGCTGCATCGGGTGGGCCTCGGCCCGACGACCCAGTTTGGTCTGCGTTTTCCGCTTTTCCTGATGGTGACCCTGGCGGGCTATCTCTCCGGCCTCGACGCCAAGGGGCCGGTTCCCTTCGAGGATCTGGCGCTGGCCTATGTGCTCGGCCTGCTGCTTCTCGCCTTCCCGATCTATGCGGTCCAGAAGGCGATTTCCATGACCACGTCGCTGACCATCGCGGCGGTGGCGTCGACGGCGCCGTTGATCATCTTCGTCCTGCAGATGATCGAGGGGCGGGTCCAGGTCTCCGCCCTGACATCGCTCGGGCTCTTGGTCTTCTTCGCCGGCTCCCTGGTGTCCGTCTCGGGGGCGGCATCGGCGATCTCCCGGCGCCGCCGCGCGACGGCGGAACGGCCGGAGTGACGGGGCGTCAGTCCTCGTCCGGTTCTGTGGCGTCCCGGCTGTACGCATAGCGCTTCTTGAGGGGAAAGGGCGGGAGCCAGGCTTCGCGGCGGACGGTCCAGCCCTCATAGGTCGGGGTAAGTCGATCCGGGGAGTCCAGGCTTCCGAGATGGACTTCGATCTCGTCTCCGCTCCGGGCGAAGACGGATGATCCGCAGCGCTGGCAAAAATGCCGCCCTTGATAGTCGCCCGTCGTCCCGTCGATCGTCACCGCGTCCTTCGGAAACACGGCCGCGGCGTAGAACAGGGCGCCGTGATGTTTGCGGCAGTCGAGGCAGTGACACAGTCCGACCCGGTAGGGGCGCCCCGTGGCCACGAGCCGCACCGCCCCGCAGAGGCAACCGCCGGTGTGCCGGTCCATGCCGTCGCTCCTTTCGCATCGTCTCCTGGCTATCAAGAGGTCGTAGTATCGGCGGGGAGGCGCCATCCTTGCAATCGCCGGCGTCGACAAGCGTGCTCGGGTCGGGCTGGTGCTCGGGTCGGGCTGGGGCCAAACAACGGCCCTAATCACTCCGCTATACAACCTTAGCGTTTTATGATTAACTATATATGCGATATTAATTCCTTATCGAGTCATGATTTTCAACATTTTATAGGGGAGGCATCATGAAACTCTTGTTCAACCTACATGCGTTGGTATTGGTTCTTGGCGTCGCGTTGATGGCGAGCAAGGCCCAGGCGGATACCTGTGACGCGATCTGTACCGACGGCGAAGACTGCATCGCCGCCGCGCTCTATCCCTACGTCCCGGATACCGATACCTTCGCGACGTCGATCTGCTCCGCCTGGAGCGCGTCGGGCAAATCCGAGAAGCTCTATCTCATCGCCGACGAGAGCGTTTGGGACGGTGGCTATGACTCCAATCCGGTCTACACGAATGGCAGCGGCACCCAGGCGCAGATCGACGTCTTCGTCTATGACGCGATGTATCTAGAATACTGGAAGACCCAAACCACGGCGGTCCCGTCCAACTACGTCACCGACGCGTCCGATTTCGTGTCCTACGCCAGTACCGCTCTGTCCCAGCCGGACGGCAGCATGCTGGCCCTGCCCATGCTCGGCTGCACCAACATCATGTTCTACCATGATGGCGACCATGGCATGGAGACCGTGACCACGCTCTCGGAATTCCTGTCGGTCAATCCCGCCGGCGTCTACATCAGTCCCGTGCCCTTCGGTGGTACGGGCTCGATGCTGAACATGACGGGCAAGACGACGATCGCGGTCAACTACATGATCAAGGGCTATCTCGACAACGGCACCTGGCCGTCCATGACCACGCTCGACCAGTCCATCATCGACTCGATGGCCGATATCGCGGAGACCGCCAGCTACTATAACGCGCTGACCGGGGCCATTCCGTCCCTGTCGGGGGTCGAGGACCAGTATATCCGGGCGGGCTATTTCAGCGAGGGCTATGGCCGGACCTCGATCGGCTTCTCCGAGAGCATGTCGCAGATGTCGTCGACGACCCGGGGGGGACTGGAGCTTCGGGCCTTTCCCTGGACCGATAACACCTCCGCGCCGACCATGTTCTATGCCGACGTCGTGGGCGTGAACAGCAGCTCCACTTTCCTTCAGAATAGCGGCACCCTGCCGTTCTTCCTGGCCGATCTGATGACCCAGCAGGCGGTCGTCCAGGCGGCCATAGCCCCGCCGGGGGGCGACTTGTCCTATCTCTTCCCGGCCCGGACGAGCATCCTGAACGCGCTCAGCGCCCAGGACCCGCTCTATACGCAGATGAAGGCGGTGCTCGACGGCAACACCTCCATGCTGGTGAACATGCCGACGACGGACCGCAGCAGCTTCCACAGCTTCGGCGGCACGGTGCAAACGGCGGTGAAGGGCCAGTTCGAGGGCCATTGCGACCTGGCGAGCACGAGCTTCCCGGGTTCAACCAGCCAAGCGCCGCAAGTCTGCGATCCCCTCTGCTCGGGAAGCGGCGGATGGATCGGATCCTGGACCAACCAGTCGCCGCCGGCCTGGCCGGGCTATTCGGCCTGCGGCTGTGATATCTGCACGGCGAGCACGCCTTTGCCGTCTTCCGCTTCCGGAGCGGAGGATGGACGCCAGTACAATCGGAACTGAGCGGCCTTTCCGGTCATCTTCGCGGGTCGGCGTGAGCCGGCCCGCGACACGCCTTGAGCCTATGGCCGTGCCCTACTCCGCCGGGACGATTCGATAGAGGCCGCCGTCGGAGCGGTCGGTCGCGAACCAGATCGCGCCGTCCGGTCCGATGCGGACATCGCGCACCCGGCCGAACGCGCCGTCCATCAGTCTCTCCTCGCCGACGATCTCACCGTCCTCCATGTCGAGCCGCGAGATCAGGCCGAATTTCAGCGAGCCGACGAACAGGTCGCCGCGCCACGCGGGAAAGCGGTCCCCGTCATAGAAGGCGGCCCCGGAGGGCGCGATGGACGGATCCCAATAGAACAGCGGCTGCTCGGTGCCTTCGCGGGACGCGGTCGGGAAGGATCGTCCCGAGTAGTGGGTGCCGTAGGACACGTCGGCCCAGCCGTAGTTGAGCCCGGCCCGGGGCTGGTTCACCTCGTCACCGCCCCGCGCGCCATGGGAGATCGTGTAGTAGGTCCCGTCGGCATCGCTGGCCGCTCCCTGGGCGTTTCGGTGGCCATAGGACCAGATTTCCGGCAGCACGTCGTCCCGGCCGATGAAGGGATTGTCCGCCGGCACGGAGCCGTCGCGGTTCAGCCGAACGACCTTACCGAAATGGTTGCCGAGGTCCTGGACCCGGTCCCGTTGCCCCCGGTCGCCGAGGGTGAGGAACAGCGTGCCGTCGTCGTTGAAGACGATGCGGGAGCCGAAATGGCGGCCGCCGCCGCCGGACGGTGTTTGCCGGAAAATCACCTGGACGCCGGTCAGGGCGCCGCCGTCCTCGGCCAGTCGCGCCCGGGCGAGCGCGGTATGGGCGCCGCCGTCGTCGGTCGGTTCCGAAAAGCTAAAATAGATCTCCCGCGTCGTCTCGAACTCGGGCGCGAGCACGACATCCAGCAGGCCGCCCTGGCCGCGGGCCCGGACCTCCGGCACGCCGTCGAGGGGCGGTCCGACCAGGCCGTCGTCGACGATCCGCATCCGGCCGTCGATTTCCGTGACCAGGATCCGGCCGGGCTCCGGCAGGAAGGCGAAAGCCCAGGGGTTTTCCAGCCCTTCGGCCATGCGCTCGACACGGATGTCGCCGGCCGAACTCTCGAAGGTTTGAGCCGACTGGGCAAATGCCGGGATCGCAAGGGCGATTCCGGCGGCCAGAACGGCCACGTTCAATCCAGATGTCATCAGATGCCTCCTCTTCCCGTCCAGGCGGTATTGACCGGGTATATGGAGGCGGTTTCGCACAGGCCAAGGACTTGACCCCATGCAATCGGCCCGACGGGCAATCGGCCGCGCCGGGCAGAGGCGGTCAGATCAGCGCCTGCAGATCGGAATCGATGCTGATCGCCTGACCGGAGAGCGTGCGGCCCCGGGTCGAGGCGAGGAACAGCATCATGTCGGCCAATTGCTCCGGCCGGATCATCTCCTTGATCGAGGCAAGCGCCAGCCACTCCTGCTCGACATCCCCATAGTCGCGGCCCAGCGTGTCGGCCTTGGCGGCGATCACCCGCCGGATGCGCTCGCCCTCGACGATGCCGGGCAGGATGGCGTTGCAGCGGATGCCGAAGGGCCCGAGTTCCCGGGCGATCGACTTGGTGAAGCCGATCACGCCCCATTTCGCGGCGGCATAGGCCGAGCGATAGGGGAACCCGAACTTGCCGGCGGCCGACGACAGGTTGAGGATCGACGGATTGTCGGACTGTTTGAGCGGGTTCACCGCCAACCTTGTGCAGTTGAACTGGCCGACCAGACCGACCTGGAGGCAACGTTCCCATTCGGCTGGCGCCACGTCCTCCACCGGTCCCGTCGGGCCGGCGATCCCGGCATTGTTGACAAGGCAGTCGAGGCCGCCCAGGAGGTCCGCGACCCGGTCGAACAGGGCCGCCACAGCGTCCCGGTCGGCGACGTCGCACTCACTCACCTCAAGGCCCGGGTCGCTCTCGGCGACCGCCGCCAGCGCGTCGCGGTCGATGTCGCAGATATGGACCTTGGCGCCCTCCGCCGCGAAGGCCCGCGCGGTTTCGAGCCCGATGCCCGCCGCCCCCGCCGTGACCAGCACCCTGAGCCCGTTCAATCCCAAATCCATCGCCCTTTCCTCCCTTTCTTTTGCATCGCCGTTCGCGACAAAGGGTAAGCGATCCGCCAGCGGGAAGGAATGGCATCGACGGTTCCTTTGCGACCGTCCGGCGCGGGGCATTTACTTTTCCCGCCCGTCCCGATCTGCTCTCGTGGCTACTGTAAACGACTGATCTGGATAGGAGATCACCATGGTCCGCAACGGCATGTCCCTAGGGGCCGCGATCGTTGGCCTCTTCGTCATCGGTTTGCAGTATTCGGCGGGAGCCGCAGCATCGTCCGATATGCAAAGGATCGGGGCGTTCTCGATCGACCGGGTAGAGGTCACCGTCGGTGCTTTCGCCCGGTTCGCCGCCGCCACCGGGATGGTGACCAAAGCCGAGCGGGAAGGAGGCGGGCTTGTCTACGAGGCTGGATGGGAACAAAAGTCGGGTTGGACATGGCGGACGCCGTTCGGCCAGGTCGCACGGGATGACGAACCCGCTGTTCACGTCACTTTCGACGAAGCCCAGGCCTACTGCCGGTGGGCCGGAAAGCGCCTGCCCACCGAGAGGGAATGGCTAGCGGCTGCATATACGGAACGGCGCATCGATCCGCCCATTCCCTTCGAGGCGGGCAAGACATACCCCTATCCGACCGGGGCAACGCCGGACGGTGCCAATTGCCTCGGTGAGTGCGGTAAGGGCAAGGGCCCGGCGATCGACCATTCAGCGGTTCTTTCGAGGGGGATCGGTCATGCGCCGGCAGGAACGACTTTGCCGGGCGTGAACGGCCTCTACGACATGGGGGCCAATGTTTGGGAATGGGTCGACATCGGCGACGGCCGTCGACAGGGGACGCGCGGCGGATCCTGGTGGTACGGCGCGGCGCAAATGCGCGCGGACTACGACGCCTCCAAGCCGCGCGACATGGCCGTCGTCTATATCGGGTTCCGCTGCGTCCGGGATGCGCGATAGACGCGCCCGACGGCGCTCTAAGTCTCCCGCTCCCCGCCGCCGGCGAAGGCGGCGAAGACCTCCGCACCGGTCATCTTCTCCCGGTCGCCGTCGAAGCTGTAATAGCCCGGCTTGTCGTCGACGAAGATCTCCAATGCGAACGGCATGTCCTCCGGCTCGCCGAGCATCGACGCCGAAACCGAGTGGAAAGCCCCGTCGACGCTGCGCCACAGAACATTCGACCCGCAGGTCTTGCAGAACACGCGCTCGGCCCATTCCGAGGATCTGTAGACGCCGAGCGCCGTTTCGTCCTCGAAGCTTGGCGGGCCGTCCGCCGACACACTGAGCGCCGGGCCGCCGCCCCAGCGCCGGCACATGCCGCAATGGCAGGCGTCGATCTCTTTCTTCGTCACCGTGACCGTGAACCGGACCGCGCCGCAGAGGCACTCTCCTCGATATTCCGTCATCTCCGCCTCCCTTGCATCCTATTCGGGCATAGTGTCGCCGGGCGGCGCGGGCAGGGCAAGCCGGAAGGGTGGATGCCTAAATCTCCCAATGTTGTGACTAAATCACAGACGCGCTTCGGGACACCGGCTCATGGTTCGGAACACCGGGGTGATGGATCGGCGTTCATCGGCCCGGCGGATCCAAAGCGTTTGCCTCCCCAACTCGGGCCCCGCCTCCCCCATCCCCCCTCGGCGGGGCTTCTTTTCTGCCGCTCCCCCCGACCCGCTTTTCTCCACTTGCTTTCCTGGTCCGCGCGGCCTGTGCTAGAGCCTTCCGGTTCGAAACCGACGAGAAGGCTGTGGGGAGCAGATGACGATTTCCGATAATTCCGAGTTGATGGCCGCGATCCGGGATCGCTTCGCCCATGTCGACAGCTGCCCGTTCCAGGGGCCGCGCGTGTTCTTCGAGAACGCCGGCGGCGCGCTGACGCTGAAATCCGTCGTCGAGACCTCCACGAGATTCGCCGCCATGCCGGACAATCCGGGCCGGGCCAATCCGGCGGGCCGGGCGCTGGTCGATCTGATCGGCCGCGCCAAGGAGGATGTCCGGCTGTTCTTCAATGCGCCCGACGGCGACGTCTTCGTCGGCGAAAGCGGGACGGAGCTCATCTTCCGGCTGATCTCCTCGGCGATCCTCGGCGCGGCCGAGGGCGGGATCGTGCTCGGCAGCAGCCTCGAGCACCCAGCGACCCGCAGCGCCTGCAACCGCTGGGCGGAGATCGCGGGCAAGCCCTATGTCTGCCTGCCCCATGACGACGCGACCGGCACCGTGACGGCGGAGCATTACAGGGCCCATCTCACCCCGGACGTCCGGGTCGCGACCATCCTCCACACCTCGCCGGTGACCGGGATGGGCGTCGATCTCGCCGGCATCGCGACGGCGATCCGCGAGGTGGCCCCGGATGCCTTCATCATCGTCGACGGCATCCAGCACGCCAGTCACGGCCAGATCGACATCGCCGGCTACGGCATCGACGGCTATGTGATCTCGCCCTACAAGGTGTTCTCCCGCCATGGCTATGGAATCGCCTGGACATCGCCGCGGCTCAACGCCCTGCCGCACAACGCCCTGATGAACGGGCCGGAGGGCAATTGGGAACTCGGTACGCGGGACGCGGGCTCGTATGCCACCATGTCCGATGTGGTCGGTTATTTCCGCTGGCTCGGACAGCAGGTCAGCGACAGCGACGATCCGCGCGAGCAGATCGAGGCCGCCGGGCGGGCGATTCACGCCCATGAGAAGCGGCTGACCGACGTCATGCTGAACGGAAAGGACAATCTGCGCGGTCTCGCCGAGATTCCGGGTGTCAAAATCCTCGGCGGGGTCGAGAACCCGGCCCGGGAGGGCCTCGTCTCCTTCGCCCTCGACAGCTGGGATTCGGAGGACCTGGTGGCCGCCCTCAACGCCCAGGGCATTCGGACCCATGTCCGTAAGGCCGACCACTATTCCGGCAACATTCTCGATCCGCTCGGGATGCCGGCCTGCGTCCGGGTCTCCATGTGCCACTACAATACGGAGCAGGAGGTGGCCCAGTTCCTCTCCGTCATGTCGCAGCTCGTCGGCGAAAAGGCGGCGTAGGCCGCTCTCACCGCCGAACCGCCACCACGCCTTCCGACCGGGCTCTGACCTCGGGCGACGCGAGGCAGCTTTCGACCGCCTCATAGCCCGGCGCGCCGGGACGGGGCGGGACGAGGAAGGGCGGACTGTGATTGGCCGGGCAGAACAGGACGGCCTCGTCCGGCCCGACCGCCGCCAGATCGAGGATCGCCGTCGACCGGGTCAGCATCATGACCGGGGTTGCGTCGCTGCCACGCCGCCGCAGATGGGCGATCAGAGCCATCTGCGTCGCCTCGTCGAGCCCCTGTTCGATCATGTCGACCACCAGCGGCCCGGACGCCGGTTCTTCCAAGTGACCGACCAGGACGGTCAGGGCATCGGACCGAGTTGCCCCGTCCTCCACCATCCAGGCGAGCGCGCTCTCGATCCGATCCCACCAGCCGGATCCCGGCGCCGGAAGCGCGACCTCGGCGCCGCCTGAGGACCCCAGCCGGTCCAGGCCGAGAAAGCGGGCGCCGGGAAGGTCCGCCGCGAGCCGTTGGGCCAGGCGGGTCTTGCCGCTGAACAGAGGCCCGACGATGTGGATGATCGGCTTGAGCGCGCGCAGTTCGAACCGCTCACCGCCCCAGGGCCAGGGAAGATCGAACGCGACGGCCGGGTCGGCGGCCTCGCTTTTCTCCGGGCTCAGCAGCCTGACCAGGTCTCCGGCGGCGGGTGTCGCCCCGTCGCCCAAGGCGCGGCGCAGGTCCCTGATTCTCCTCACGGTTTCGGCGAGGCCGCGTCCCTTCTCCTCCAGCGTTCTTTGATGGGTGGCGAGAATGCCCTCGATCCCGTCCGTGTCGCCGGCCTGGAGCCGGGCGATTTGTCCGAGGCTGAAGCCCAGCGATCTCAGGGCGACGATCTCGGTGGCGCGCGTCATGTCTTCGGGACCGTAGACCCGCCATCCCGCCTCGGTCCGGCCGGGGTCGATCAGGCCGCGCTCCTCATAGAGCCGCAGGGCCTTCGGCGAGACGCCGAGAGCCTTACCGGCCTCGGCGGGGGACAGGAAACGGGCAGCTTTGGTCATGACGGACCTTTTCCGTTGGGGTCGATTGCGAGCGACCTCTTCAATCGGGGCTGTCCCCGGGTCCGGGTCAACCTTTAATACGCATGGTGACGGGCATCGCTCTCATTTTCGGACCCGTCGAACAGTGACGCTATACCCCTAGTCTTTGCGCGGATACGTGACTTGGCGAGGCGGCGGCGTCGCACTAGAGTCATAGGGGCTCCGTTTCTAGCCGAGTGCCGTTTGGGAGAGTGGGTCCCGTGTTGGACTACAGTCACGATGCGCTTTTGGTCGCCGCCGCCTTCGCGGTGGCGTTGATGGCCGGGTTTACAGGGCTGTCCCTCACCCGGGGGGCCTCCAAGCTGCCCTATGGTCAGCGCAAGCTGGTGGTCGCCATGGCCGCCGTCGCGCTTGGCGGCGGGATCTGGTCGTTGCATTTCGTCGCCATGCTGGGTCTGCAGCTTCCGGTGCTGTTCTACTATGACGCGCTGACGACCCTGATCTCCGCCCTGGTGGCCATCCTGATGGCGGAGTTGGCGCTCCTTCTGGTGCATTTCGGCCGCCGGACAAAGCTCCGAATCACCGCCGCCGGCGTCATCGTCGGGCTCGGTATTCCGGCGATGCACTATATCGGGATGTCCGGTATGCAGCTGTGCCGGCCGGTCTATACGCCCGGTGGCATCGCGCTCGCCCTGGCCGCGTCGATCGCGCTCAGCATCGGGTCGTTCTGGATCAGCTATGGCGAGCGGGAGGCGCGGAACATCCTGCTCGGCACGCTGGGCTTCGGCGTCACCGTTTTCGCGGTCCACTTCATCGCCATGGCCGGGACGGGCTTCCTCGAGGTGGATGTGACCGGGGGAACCGGTCCGGCGATCAGCAACGAATCCATCGCTTTCGGCGTGACGCTCGCCTCCTTCCTGATCTCGGCGGCCTTCCTGTTGACAGGCGCGACCTTCTTCGAACCGCAAAAGACCGCGGCCTTGGCGGCGGAGGCCGCCGCCTACCAGGCGCCTCCAACGCCGCTAGGGGAAGAGGCGTCGGTCCAACCCCTGGAAGCGGTCCAGTCGCACGGGGAGAATCGTGTGGAGGAGGCGGCAGGGGAGCCTGTGGAAGAACCGGGCGCGCCCGCGACGGCACCCGTGCCGGAAGCCGCCGCCGCGCCGGACATGCCCCCCATGGACCGACTTCCCTACGAGAAGGACGGCCGGACCCATTTCATCGATGTCGATGCCGTGGCGGCCATCCGCGCCTCGGGCCATTACACTTTCCTCTATTGCGACGACGAGCGGCTGTTCTGTCCGTGGTCGATCACCGAGGTGGAAAATCGCATCCCCTACAGCGGCTTCATCCGGACCCACCGGAGCTATCTGGTCAATCGACGGTTCGTCAGCGGCTTCGAGCGGAAAAAGGATACGGGGGTGTGCTTCTTCGAGGGCATCAAGTCGCTGACCAAGGTTCCGGTCAGCCGCTCCCGCCTCGGTGAGGTCCGCGACCTGCTCGGGGTCTGACGACCGTCGATCTCTCGACGGGCATGTCGCGACCGAAAATTACCGAAAATCCTCCGAAAATCTGGATTTCGCACATGCGAACGCCGTTCGTGCGCAATGTTCGCAGTTCGTGAATGGGACCTCCCCGTTAACGCCGGAGGGCTCGTGGCGCCCCAGATCTATTGTCTGAAGTTGAAAAAGAACCGCCCGATCCACGGGCCACTAGGGAGGAGCGACCATGATACCCGGGGCTTTCGAGTACCACCGGCCGTCGGACACCGCGTCCGCCGTCAGCCTGTTGCAAAGCCATGGCGACGAGGCACGCGTTATCGCGGGCGGGCACAGCCTAATTCCGATGATGAAACTGCGCATGGCGGCGGTCGAGCATCTGATCGATCTGCAAGACTGCCAGGACATGAAGGGCATCTCCGTCGACGGCGATGCCGTCACCATCGGCGCGATGACGACCCAGCACGACCTGATCGAAAGCAAGATCCTGGCCGACGCGGCCCCGATCCTGCACGAGGCCGCCCTGCAGATCGCCGATCCGCAGGTCCGCTATATGGGCACCGTCGGCGGCAACGTCGCCAACGGCGATCCGGGCAACGACATGCCGGGCCTGATGCAGTGCATCGGGGCGGTCTTCACGGTCCTTGGCCCGAACGGCGACCGCGAGATCGCGGCCCGCGACTTCTACGAGGCGGCCTATACGACCGCGCGCGAGGATGACGAGATCCTGACCCAGATCCGTTTCACCGCGCCGAAGGGCGGTTACGCCTACGAAAAGCAGAAGCGGAAGATCGGCGACTATGCGACCGCCGCCGCCGCCGTGCTGTTGACCAAGGAGGGCGGCACCGTCGCCTCCGCGTCGATCGCGATGACCAACCTGTCAGACATCCCGGTCTGGTCCGAAGCGGCCGCCCAGGCGCTGGTCGGCGGGGCCTGCGATGCCGACAGCGTCAAGGCGGCCGTCGCCGCGATGCTGGAGGATATCGACCCCTCCGAGGACAACCGCGGTCCGGTCGAATTCAAGCGGCATGTCGCCGGCATCGTCCTGACCCGCGCCATCGAGCGCGCCTGGTCGCGTGCCTAGAGGGAGAGATTCATGAGCAAGCAACACATCAAATTCACGGTGAACGGCGAGGAGAAGGACGTCCTGGCCGAACCGCGCGAGCTGTTGATCCACACCTTGCGGGAACAGCTCAACGTCACCGGTCCGCATATCGGCTGCGAGACTTCCCACTGCGGGGCCTGCACCGTCGACATCGACGGCAAGTCGGTGAAGGCCTGCACCCTGTTCGCGATCCAGGCCAACGGTACCGAGATCACCACGGTCGAGGGCATCGGGTCGCCCGACGATCTGCACCCGCTGCAGAAGGCCTTCCGCGAGCATCACGGCCTGCAATGCGGTTATTGCACGCCGGGCATGATCACCCGGGCCTACCGTCTGCTTCAGGAAAACCCGAGCCCGACCGAGGAAGAGGTCCGCTTCGGCATGGCCGGCAATCTGTGCCGCTGCACCGGCTATCAGAATATCGTCAAGTCGATCCTGGCCGCCGCGGATGAAATGAACGGGGTCAAGGAGGCCGCAGAATGAACGACATGAATCCGAGCCGCGACGAACGCGTCGCGAAGTTGAAGGGTCTCGGTTCCTCGCGCAAGCGGGTCGAGGACCTCCGGTTCACGCAAGGCAAGGGCAACTATATCGATGACGTCAAACTGCCGGGCATGCTGTTCGGCGACTTCGTCCGCTCCCCCTACGCCCATGCGCGGATCAAGTCGATCGACACCGAGGCGGCGCTGGCCATCCCCGGCGTCCTCGCCGTCCTGACCGCGAAGGATCTCGAGCCGCTGAACCTGCATTGGATGCCGACGCTGGCCGGCGACAAGCAGATGGTGCTGGCCGACGGGAAGGTGCTGTTCCAGGCCCAGGAAGTCGCCTTCGTGGTCGCCACCGACCGCTATGCCGCCGCCGACGGCGTCGAGGCCGTCGAGGTCGACTATGACGAACTGCCGGTCGTCACCGATCCGTTCAAGGCGCTGGAGGAAGGCGCCACGGTGCTGCGCGAAGACCTTGAGGACGGGGCCGACGGCGCCCACGGACCGCGGCGTCACCCGAACCACATCTTCCTGTGGGAGGAGGGCGACGAGGCGGCGACCAACCAGGCGATCGAGAGCGCCGAGGTGGTGGCCGAGGAGATGGTCTATTATCACCGCACCCATCCGTGCCCCCTGGAGACCTGCGGCTGTGTCGCCTCCATGGACAAGGTGAACGGCAAGCTGACCCTCTATGGCACCTTCCAGGCGCCGCATGTGGTGCGCACCGTCGCCTCGCTGCTGTCCGGCATCGAGGAGCACAACATTCGGGTGATCAGCCCCGATATCGGCGGCGGCTTCGGCAACAAGGTCGGCGTCTATCCGGGCTATGTCTGCTCCATCGTCGCCTCGATCGTCACCGGCAAGCCGGTGAAATGGATCGAGGACCGAATGGAGAATCTGATGGCCACGGCGTTCGCCCGCGACTATTGGATGAAGGGCAAGATCAGCGCCACCAAGGACGGTAAAATCACCGGCCTGCACTGCTATGTGACGGCCGACCACGGCGCCTTCGACGCCTGTGCCGACCCGACCAAGTTCCCGGCCGGCTTCTTCCACATCTGCACCGGGTCCTATGACATCCCGGTCGCCTATGTCGGCGTCGACGGGGTCTACACCAACAAGGCACCGGGCGGGGTGGCCTATCGCTGCTCCTTCCGGGTGACGGAGGCCGCCTATTTCATCGAGCGGATGATCGAGGTCCTGGCCATCGAACTCGGTATGGACGCGGCGGAACTGCGCGCCAAGAACTTCATCAAGAAGGAGCAGTTCCCCTACACCTCCGCGCTCGGCTGGGAATACGACAGCGGCGACTATCACACCGCCTGGGACAAGGCGCTGAAGGCCGTCGACTATGAAGGGCTGCGCAAGGAGCAGGCAGAACGGGTCGAAGCCTTCAAGCGCGGCGAGACGCGCAAGCTGCTCGGCATCGGCCTGACCTTCTTCACGGAAATCGTCGGTGCCGGCCCGGTCAAGAATTGCGACATTCTCGGCATGGGCATGTTCGATAGCTGCGAGATCAGGATCCACCCGACGGGCAGCGCCATCGCCCGCCTGGGCACGATCAGCCAGGGTCAGGGCCACGCCACGACCTTCGCCCAGATCCTGGCCTCGGAAATCGGCATTCCGGCGGATTCGATCACCATCGAGGAGGGCGACACCGATACCGCGCCCTACGGTCTTGGGACCTACGGGTCGCGGTCGACCCCGGTCGCAGGGGCCGCGACGGCGCTCGCCGGCCGGAAGATCCGGGCCAAGGCGCAGATGATCGCGGCCTATCTTCTCGAAGTGCACGACGACGATCTCGAATGGGATGTCGACCGCTTCGTGGTCAAGGGGGCGCCCGAGCGGTTCAAGACCATGGCCGACATCGCCTATGCCTCGTACAATCAGGCGATTCCGGGTGTCGAGCCGGGCCTTGAGGCGGTCAGCTATTACGATCCGCCGAACATGACCTATCCCTTCGGCGCCTATGTCTGCGTCATGGAGATCGACGTCGATACCGGGACCCATCAGATCCGCCAGTTCTACGCGCTGGACGATTGCGGGACCCGGATCAACCCGATGGTGATCGAGGGCCAGGTCCATGGCGGTCTGACCGAGGCGCTGGCCATCGCCATGGGCCAGGAGATCGCCTATGACGAGATCGGCAACGTCAAGACCGGCACCCTGATGGACTTCTTCCTACCGACGGCCTGGGAGACGCCCAACTACACCACCGACCACACGGAAACGCCCAGCCCGCATCATCCGATCGGCGCCAAGGGCGTCGGCGAAAGCCCGAATGTCGGCGGTGTGCCGGCCTTCTCCAACGCGGTTCATGACGCCTTCCGGGCCTTCGGGCTGCGGCATAGCCACATGCCCCACGATCACTGGCGGATCTGGAAGACCGCCAACGATCTGGGCTTGCACGGGTAAAGGCCACGGCTGAGTGTTTTGAAAGGGAAAGGGGTGGCCCTCACCATTGCTGGAATAGGGTCACCCCACCCATTTTGTGGGCTATTTCGAGGGTATTGTGACGGATTGGACCACGCTTCAGGGGGACCTGGCCGATCAAGGCTATATCGCCTCCGACGATCTCGCGATGGCGCTGCATATCGCCATGTCGCTGGGCCGGCCGCTGCTGCTCGAGGGCGATGCCGGCGTCGGCAAGACCGAGGTCGCGCGGGTGCTCGCCGCCGCGAAGGAGCAGGAGCTCATCCGCCTGCAATGCTATGAGGGGCTCGATGCCGCTCATGCGATCTATGAATGGAACTACCAGCGACAGCTCCTGGCGATCCGGGCGGCGGCCGAGGACGGCGAGACCGGCGCTTCGGTCGAGCGGCGTATCTTTTCCCAGGAGTTCTTGCTCGAACGCCCGCTGCTGCAGGCAATTCGGCGCGCCCATCCGCCGGTCCTGCTGATCGACGAGATCGACCGGGCGGACGAGGAGTTCGAAGCCTATCTGCTGGAGGTCCTGTCGGATTTCCAGGTGACCGTGCCGGAACTGGGCACGCTGAAGGCGGTGAGCCGACCGACCGTGATCCTGACCGCCAACGGCACGCGGGATCTCAGCGACGCGCTGAGGCGGCGCTGTGTCTACGCCTATGTGGACTATCCGGACCGCCGGACCGAATTGGCGATCCTGGCGAAACGCTGCCCGGAGGTCGACGCGACGCTTGCCGGGCAGATCGTCGGCTTCGTCCAGGCGCTGCGCAAGGAAGAGCTCGAAAAGACCCCCGGCATCGCCGAGATGCTGGATTTCGCGGCGGCCCTTACCGGCCTCGGGGTCAACGACCTGACCCGCGATCCGGTGATCTTCCAGGCCTCGCTCGCGACCTTGCTGAAGACCCAGGCAGACCGCGCCGCCGTCCCCGTGGAGGTGGCCGAACGTCTCGCCGGCAAGGCGGCATGACCAGGGTCACCCGATTCGCCGCCCGCGACTCCGGTCCGTCGGCCCGGGTCTCGGGGTTCCTCGGCCATCTGCGGGAACACGGTTTCCGGCTCGGCGTATCGGAATGCGGAACCGCGCTGGAGGCGCTGACCCATGTCGCCGCCCAGGACCCGTGGGAGGCGCGGCTGGCCCTGCGGGCCGTATGCACCGGCTGTGCCGAGGACGCGGACCGTTTCGACGCCCTGTTCGACGCCTATTGGATGAATGCCGGACGCGTGCGCGAGAAGGCGGTTCCAGACGGGACGACGCAGCCGGCACGGCACACCCACAACAGCCGCGAGGATCATGGGACGCGCACCGGCGCGGCGGGCAAGGCCCACAGCCCCGAAGGCGGCGACGGGGAGGGCGAGACCGCTTCCGAGGGGACAGGAAAGCTGGTCGCCTCGAAACTCAAGAACCTGATGAAAAAGGACATGCGCGAGATCGTTTCCCCCGACGATGTCCGGGCGGCGGAGGCTGTCGCCCGGCGGTTGGGCCAAGCGATCCGCGACCGCCGGTCCAGGCGCCGCAAGGCCGCCCGGTCGGGGCCGCGGATCGATCTGCGGCGAACAATCCGCAAGAGCCTTGCGACCGGGGGGGAGCCGTTGGCGCTGGCCCGTCGGCATCGGCCGGACCGGCCGGTGAAGATCGCCGCCCTGTGCGACGTTTCGGGCTCGATGATGCTCTATGCCCGCCCCTTTCTCGCCTTCCTGTCGGGCCTGATGCGGGCCGATCCGGCGAGCGACGCCTATCTCTTCCACACAAGGCTGGTGCGGATCACCGAGGCTCTGCGCGACGAGGATCCCATGCGGGCCCTCAACCGGATCACGCTGCTGGCCGACGGGTTCGGCGGCGGCTCCAAGATCGGCGAGAATCTGGACCGCTTCGCCCGCACCTATGCACGTCGCTTCGTCGATGGGCGGACAGTCGTGGTGATCCTGTCCGACGGCTACGACAGCGCCGGCCCCGACCTGCTGGACGATGCGTTGAAGCGCCTCAAAAAGCGGGGCTGCCGGATCGTCTGGCTCAACCCGCTCAAGGGCTGGAAGGGCTATGAGCCCGTCGCCCGCGGCATGGCCGCGGCGCTGCCCCATCTCGATCTGTTTGCCGCCGCGAGCACGCTGGACGATCTGGCGGCGTTGGAACCGGAGCTTGTCCGACTATGACCCTCTCGAAACACGCCCTCGATAAGCTGGATGCGGAGATTCAGCGCCTGAAGGATCGCGGTACGCCCTTCGCGCTGGCGACCGTTGTGCGCACCGTCGATTCCACGTCGGCGAAGCCGGGCGGCAAGGCCCTGCTCGACGCCGACGGTGTTCTGGTCGAAGGCTGGCTCGGCGGTGGTTGTGCCCGTTCGGCGGTGGCCAAGGCGGCCCGCGAGGCGATCGCCAGCGGCGAGCCGAAATTCGTCTCCCTGCGGCCGTCCGACCTGCTGGATGCCGAAGGAGTATCCGCCGGGGAGGAAAAGGACGGCATCCGCTTCGCCCGCAATGGCTGCCCCAGCGAAGGCTCGATGGACGTGTTCGTGGAGCCGGTGCTGCCGCTGCCGCAATTGGTGATCTGCGGCGGCGGGATGGTCGCGACGGCGCTCGCCGATTTGTCCCAGCGATACGACTTCGCCCGGACGCTCTGCGCCCCGGGCCTCGATCCGACCGACCTTCCGCCGGTCGACAAGACCCTCGACAGCTTCGCCTTCGATGTCGGAGAGGGGCGGCAGCGCTATATCGTGGTGGCAACCCAGGGCAAGGGGGACGAGGCGGCTCTGAGGGCGGCGCTGTCCAGCGGGGCTGGCTATGTCGCCTTCGTCGGCAGCCGCAAGAAATTCGCGAAGCTGGCGGAAAAGCTCGAGGCGGACGGCGTCGACGCGGCGGCGCTCGAGGCGGTTCACGCGCCGGCGGGGCTCGATATTCATGCGATCACGCCGGAAGAGATCGCGCTCTCCATCGTGGCCGAGATCGTCAGCGTGCGCCGCGCCGGCGACCGGTCGAACGGCTGAGCGGGGTCGCCCATGTGTGTATGCCGTGGCGGTCCCGATGGAACGCTTACCCGCATGGTTTCCGGGCGTGACACGGAGGGCCGCGATGTTTTAGGACGAGACGTATTGAAAGGCGGATCGCTGTTCGCCGCCGCGATGATTCTCGCCTTTTTGGCCTGAGGCTGGCCGCTCTCCTCCAATTCGGTATTTCCACCTTCGATAGCCCCGGTGTCGACATCCTTCGGACGCATCGCGGTAGACGTTTGTCGCATCGTCTTTCATGGTGGGGGGCAAGAGCAATGCGAACAGCGCCGCCATAAGGGGGAGAAGAACCATGATGCGGAAAATCCTGGCGCCGATCCAAGCCGACGGTTTTGGCGGCTGCGTTCTGGCCTATGCCACCAGTCTAGCCTTTCAGCACAACGCCCATGTGGAGGTCGCCCATTGCCGGCCGGCCCTCAGCAAGACCGTGGCGAAGGCGGCCATCCTGCCGAGTTTCATGCGTGACGATTTGCAGACGCAGGCGGCGAATGTGTCCGACGCCGAGGAGCGGGAGCTGAGGAACCAGTTCGAGCATTTCTCCCGCGTTCTCGAGTTCCAGATCGCCGCCGAACCGTCCGCCGAAAACCCGTCCGCCTACTGGCATGAGGAGGAGGGGACGCTGGCCGATATCGTCCTTCATCGCGGTCTCCTCGCCGACATCATCGTCGTGACCAAACCGCAACGGGACAACACTCTCCAGGTCAACACGCTGCACGCCGCGCTGTTCCGGACCGGGACGCCGGTGCTGATGTGTCCCCGCGTCTCCAAACGTCCGGACAGCATGGGCAAGACTGTCGCCATCGCCTGGAACGGGTCTCTGCAGGCCGCACGGGCGGTGGCCATGACCAACGATGTGCTGCAGAGAGCCGAAACGGTCACGATCCTGACCGCCGGTCATGAGGTCGCCCATGGGCCGACGGCCGAGGAATTGCAGGACTATCTCAAACTCCGCGGCGTGGAGGCCGGCATCGACCGCTTCGAGCCGAAGGGAAAGATCGGCCGGGAATTGCTGTCCCACTGCGATGCCCTCGGGGCCGATCTGATGATCATGGGCGCCTATAGCGAAAGCCATGAGAAAGAGGCCATCTTCGGCGGCAACTCACAAACCATAGTTGATCATGCGGAGATCCCGGTGATCATGGTTCACTAATTCAGTCCCGGGTGAATTAAAGAAAATTTAACCCCCGTTAAGAAATATTATTGCGCTTTCCTTTGAGCTTCTTGCGACTATGTGTCGTATGCAGTCCCTGCGGGTAACTTTCGAACCTTCGGCAAAGTACGTCGGTAATCGCGTTCCCGCACGGTAAGGCTGTCAAGCCGTCTGATAAGACGACACACAACGGAGGAAGCTCTATGTCCATTGGGAAGCGTTTTGTTTCGGGTGCCCTGGGGGCCGCCCTTTTCGCCGCCGCCGCGCTGAGCGGGACGGCCCACGCGTTCGAGCCGGTCAAGCCGATCGACTTCATCATCATGGCCGGCAAGGGCGGCGGAGCCGATAAGATGGCCCGGCTGATGCAGTCCATCGTCGAAAAGGAAAATCTCGCTTCCCGGCCATTGGTCCCGGTCAACAAGCCCGGCGGGTCCGGCGCGGAAGCGCTGGTGGCGATGAAGAACGCCTCCGACCCGGATCACACCATCATGGTGACCCTGAACTCCTTCTTCACCACGCCGCTACGCCAGCCCGGCCTTGAGGTCGACATCATGGCCTTCGCCCCGGTCGGCCGGATGGCGGAGGACACCTTCCTGCTCTGGGTCCACAAGGATACCGGCATCACCAGCTTCGAGCAGTTCCTCGACGAGGCGAAATCGCGCGGCCGCGGCTGGGTGATGGGCGGTACCGGGAAGAATTCGGAAGACAACATCATCACCGACTATCTCAACGCCAACTACGGTCTCGAGATCAAATACGTGCCCTATAAGGGCGGCGGGGAAGTCGCCAAGCAGCTTGCCGGCCAGCAGATCACCTCGTCGGTGAACAACCCGTCCGAAGCGCTGGGCTTCTACGAGGCCGGTACCGTGGTTCCGCTGGTGGCCTTCACCAACGAGCGTCTGCCCCTGTTCCCGGATGTCCCGACCCTTAACGAGGTCGGCGGCGACTTCGCCTATTTCATGCAGCGTTCAGTGGTCGGTGCGCCGGGCATGTCGGACGCGGCGCTGGCCTACTACACCAGTCTGTTCGAGAAGGCGTACAACACGGCCGACTGGCAGAAATACAAGACGGACAAGTCCCTGATGGGCGACTTCATGGCCGGTGCGGACCTGAAGGCCTATTGGCAGACCCAGCGGGACCGGCACCAGAATATCCTGAAGGCCTCTGGCGCGATCAACTGATCGGCCTAGGTCAATACCATAAAACAACCTGTGATCGTGGACGGGGAGTGTTGACGCGGTGAGACGTGCCGAAATCATCACGGCTGCCTTATTGGGGCTGATGTCCGTCTACTTCATGTGGAAAAGCGGGGAGCCGCCGGCCTGGAACCCGGATGCTCCCCGCTTCCAGAACATCTGGATCGTGTTGGACGAAGGACCGGGCAGCGGCTTCTGGCCCTTCTGGCTGTCGCTGGTGATGCTCGGTTGCTGCGTCTGGATCGCGGTCAATTGGTACCGGCGTCAGTCCCCGCCCTCCCAGTCGGAGGAGCCCTTTCTCGACAGCTTCGGGATCCGGCAACTCCTGCTGGTCGGCGGCGGGTTGTTCGGATTCCTCGTTCTGATCCACATCCTCGGCTTCTATGGGGCGATCTTCGTCTTCCTGCTCTACTACATCCGGCTGCTCGGCCGGCACAGCATCAAGAGCACCCTCGCCATTTCCTCGGCCGTTCCGGTCATCGGGTTCTTTTTCTTCGACGTGGCGATGCGGATCATCCTGCCCAAGGGCTATCTCGAACCGCTGTTCATCCCGCTCTACGACATCTTCCTCTAGGCGTTCCCGGAATCATGGACATCTTATTCGCTCTTCTGGACGGCTTCTGGGTCGCCCTGCAGCCGGTCAATCTGGGTTTGGCCATCATCGGGGTCGTTGTCGGTCTGTTTGTCGGCGCGATGCCGGGCCTCGGATCCGTCAACGGGGTCGCGATCCTGCTGCCCTTTACCTTCGTGATCCAGCAGATCACCGGATCGGCGACCTCGCCGATGATCTTCCTGGCGGCGATCTACTATGGCGCCATGTATGGCGGGGCGATCTCGTCGATCACACTGGGGGTCCCCGGCGCCTCGACCGCCGTGGCGACTACCTTCGACGGCCGGCCCATGGCGCTGAACGGTCAGGCGGACCGGGCCCTGGTGACCGCCGCCATCGCCTCCTTCGTCGGCGGCACCGTCTCCAACGTGCTGTTCACGCTGTTCGCGCCGCCGCTGGCTTCCGTCGCGCTGCAATTCGGCGATCCGGAGATCTTCGCCCTGATGTTGCTTGCCTTCGCCACCTTCATCGGGCTTGGCGGCGACGACATCCCAAAGACCCTCTTCTCGATCTGTTTCGGCCTCGTCCTGGCGACGGTCGGTTTCGACATCGTTTCCGGCGAACCGCGGTTGATCTTCTTCGACATCACCGGGTTCACCCATGGCATCCGCTTCCTCGTGCTGGCCATCGGCGTCTACGGTATCGGCGAGATGATCTGGACGATCAACGAGACCCGCTATCGGGAGAGCATGACCGCGGTCAATTTCACCCCGAGCCGGTTGATGGCGGCGACACGCCGTTTCGCCGACGCCTGGAAGGGAACCCTGATCGGGTCCTTCCTTGGCTTTTTCGTCGGCATCCTGCCCGCCGCCGGGGCAACGCCCGGCTCGCTGATGGCCTATGGCGTGACCAAGATGGTCTCCCGCAATCCCCGAAGCTTCGGCAAGGGCAACGTCGATGGCGTCGCGGCCCCGGAAGCGGCCAACAATTCCGCCTCCACCGGGGCGATGCTGCCGATGATGACGCTGGGCATTCCCGGCTCGCCGACCACGGCGGTGCTGCTCGCCGGTATGGTGATCTGGGGGCTTCAGCCGGGGCCGCTGCTGTTCACCGAACAGCCGGACTTCGTCTGGCCGCTGATCGGTTCCTTCTACATCTCCAATGTGGTGGCCGTGCTGGTCAATCTCGCCTTCATCCCGGTGTTCCTATGGATGCTGCGGATGCCGTTCACGATCCTGGCGCCGCTGATCTTCGTTCTGTCCCTGGTCGGTACCTATGCCGCCTATCAGAACATGTTCGACGTCTGGCTGATGGTGCTGTTCGGCCTCGGGGCGTTCTTCCTGCGGCTGCTGGACTATCCGCTGGCACCGGCCGTGCTGGCCATCGTGCTCGGGCCGATCGCCGAGCCGAAGCTGCGCCAGTCGCTGCTGTTCTCGGACGGGGATTTCTCGATCTTCCTGACCCGCCCGATCGCCGGGCCGATCACGGTGATCGCCATCATCCTCATCCTGCTGCCGCTGTTCGCGAAGATCCGCCGGATGATCAGGGAACGGCGGACGGAGCAGGTGTAAGGACGAAGCCCTCGTCCAGCCATCCGGTGACGCCACCGATCATCAGTTTCACCGGCAGACCCAGCCGGGCGAGCCGGATGGCACCTTTGTCCGCCCCGTTGCAGTGTGGCCCCGCGCAATAGACGACGAAGGTTGTGCCGTCGGGAAAGCCCGCCATCCTGCGGGCCGTCATCTTGCCGTGGGGGATATTGATCGCGCCGTCGATATGCCCTTCGGCGAACAGGGTCGGACTGCGCACGTCGATCAGGACAAAATCCTCGGGATCGGCCTGCAGGCTCGCATGGACATCGTAGCAGTCGGTTTCCAGGGTCAGCTTGGCCTCGAAATGCCGCAGCGCCTCGTCGGCGGGGGCGGCGGGGATTTCCGTAACGTGCGTGGTCATGGTCCGTTCTCCGGTCTTCGGTTTGAATTGAATGTCCGGAGTATCCGATTGCGCCGTGCGGGGCGGAATTGGCGGATTTGCCATTCCGCCACAGGATTACGCCAAGCCGTTCAGTCGGCTGCGTCGGCGCCGAAGCGTTTTCGATAGGCCCCGGGCGACGTGCCCGCCACGTCCCGAAACGCCAGACGAAAGGTCTCGATGCTGCGGAAACCGCATTGCTCCGCGATATCGGCGATCGCCAGGTCGCTGTCCTCCAGCAGCGCCATCGCGCGATGAATCCGTTCCCGCCGCAGCCATTTCAGCGGCGTCATTCCGGTGGCGTCGTGGAACCGCCGCAGGAAGGTCCGTTCGCTCATGGCCGCTTCGCGGGCCATGGCGGCGACGGGCAGCGGCTGTTCGAGCCGGGCACGGCACCATTCGAGGACCAGGCCGATGGAGCGGCCCGGGCGCAGGGTGACCGGCGCTTCCACATATTGCGCCTGACCGCCGTCGCGATGGGGCGGCATCACCAGCCGGCGGGCGACCTGATTGGCGATCTTGGCGCCATGGTCCGCCCGGACCAGGTGAAGGCAGGCGTCGATCCCGGCGCTGCCGCCGGCCGAGGTGACGATGTTGCCCTCCTGCACATAGAGCACATCGTCGACCAAGGTCACGCTGGGGCAGAGGCCCTTCAGCGTTTCCGCATGCCGCCAATGGGTGGTCGCCCGCTTGTCGTGGATCAGCCCGGCCTTGGCGAGGACGAATGCCCCGGAGCATATGGAGAGAATACGGACCCCGCGACGGTGGGCCGCCCGCAGCGCGTCCACCAAGCCTGCCGGCAGAGGTGACACGTCGCCCCGCCAGCCCGGAATGACGATGGTGTCCGCGCTTTCCAGCAGGTCCATGCCGCCATCGGCGGTCAAGGTGAAGCCGCCGACGGCCCGGATGGGGGTCTCGATCGCGGCGATGGCGAAATCGTACCAGGGAAAATCGAACTCGGGCCGGGGCAGGGCGAACACCTCGACCGCGATCCCGAACTCGAAGGTGCAAAGCTGGTCATAGGCCAGCGCCACCACCCGGTGATGGGTCTTCCTTTGATCGGCTCCCGCCACCGTTTCCGGTATCGTCTCGGGCATCGTCCTATGCTCCGGTTCATACGCGGTCCTGGCGAAAACCTGCCGCCCGGCAGAATTCTGCCAAGTGGCGCGCGCTAGACCAACCGGTTAATCCGCCCGGGACACCAAGTTTTCCGCCAAAGCACGGAAACGGTCATTTAGCGATGCGTTCACCGATGCCAGGTCTGTTCCGGAATCAGGCCCTTCGGGGCGAAACGCAGGACGAGCAGCAGCACCACGCCCATGGTGATCGGGCGCATATAGGCCGCCCCCTCGATCAGATGCAGGCGCAGTGGGTCGTCCGCCGCCAGGAAGGCCGTGGTCGTATCCAGGAACCACGCCCCCACCGGCTCCGCCTGGATCCAGGTGAACCAGACCACGAAGCCGCCCATGATGGCCCCGAAATTGTTGCCCGCCCCGCCGACGATGACCATCACCCAAATGAGGAAGGTGAAGCGCAGCGGCTGATAGGACGTCGGGGTGAACTGCCCGTCCAGGGTCACCAGCATGGCCCCGGCGATGCCGATCACGGCCGAGCCGAGGATGAACACCTCGAGATGGCGGCCCGTCACGTCCTTGCCCATGGCGTTGGCGGCGGTCTCGTTGTCCCGGATCGCCCGCATCATCCGGCCCCAGGGGGAGTGGAGCGCGCGCTCGGCGAGGAACAGAAGGATCAGCAGCACCGCCAGGAACAGCCCGGCGTAGCAGACCTTGACGATGATCGAGGACAGCTCGATCGCGGACAGGCCGTATTTCTCGACCAGGTCGAGGACCCAGGGCTCCTGCTGCAGGTCGACCTCATAGGGGGTCGGGCGTGGCAGACCGTTGACATTCTTCACCCCGCGGGTGAGCCACTCCTCGTTCTTGAGGATGGCGATGATGATCTCGGAAATGCCCAGGGTGGCGATGGCGAGATAATCGGAGCGCAGGCCCAGCGCGACCTTCCCGACGATCCAGGCCGCACAGGCGGCCATCACACCGCCGACGATCCAGGACAGCAGGATCGGCAGACCCAACCCGCCGAGATAGCCGGTCTTCGCCGGTTCGATCGATTCGATCGCGTCGACCGCCGGCATGAAGAAGGCGCGGGCGACGAAGTAGCCGACGATGATGATCGCGGCGATGCCGAAGGTCCGAACCGGTTTGTTGCCCTTGAACCGTCTGCGCAGCAGCAGGACGGCTCCAACGGTTACCGCGACCACGGCGACGGTGGCCAGGATGCCGCCGCCGCCGGCCTGCCAGGTCTCCTGGACCGGCGGCATGCCGATGACGATGGCGGCAAGCCCGCCCAGAGCCGCGAAGCCCATGACCCCGGCGTTGAACAGGCCCGCATAGCCCCACTGCATGTTCACGCCCATCGCCATGATGGCGGAGATGATGCAGAGATTGACGATGGTGAGCGCCAGCGACCAGCTCTGGAACACGCCGACCATGACCAGAAGCAGGGCCATGCCGACGAACATGATCGGTTTGCGGAGTTCCATGCTCATAGCGTTTTCCCACTGAAGATGCCGGTGGGCCGGACGATCAGGACGATCACCAGGATCATGAAGGAAACGGCGAACTTGTAGTCGGTGGACAGGAGCTGTGCCAAGCCCTCGGGCGCCCAGCTGTCCGGCACCATGTAGGCGAGGAAGCGTTTATAGGCGTAGGTCACCGTCACCTCGGAGAAGGCGATGACGAAGCCGCCGACCGTGGCGCCGATCGGGCTGCCGATGCCGCCGACGATGGCCGCCGCGAAGATCGGCAGCAGGAGCTGGAGGAAGGTGAACGGCTTGTAGCTCTTGTCCAGGCCATAAAGCGTGCCGGCGATGGCGGCCAGCGACCCGGCCAGGATCCAGGCATAGAGCACGACCCGGTCCGGGTTGACGCCGGACAGGAGGGCCAGATCCTCGTTGTCGGAATAGGCCCGCATGGATTTGCCGGATCGGGTGTGATTGAGGAACCAGAACAACAGGCCGACGCAGACAATCGCCGCCAGGACCGAGATGCCTTGCGAGGTCTTCAGCGCGAGGCCCTGGTCGAGACCGGTCATCTGTTTGAACTCGCGGACCCTGATGATGAACCGTTCGCCGTCGACGACCCGCTGGTCGTCGGGTCCGATGATGAAGCGGACCAGACCGTTCAGGAAGAACATCACCCCGGCCGAGGCGATCAGCAGGATGACCGGCGCCGCGCGTTTTTTCCGGTAGTAGCGGAAGACGCTGCGGTCGACGATCAGCAGCATGGCGATGGTGGCGAGGATTCCGAAGGGCAGGGCCAACAAGACGGTCGGCAGCGGCGCGATGCTCACCCCGCTGGCCTGGAACCCCCACATCACCAGAATGGCGGACATGGCGCCGAAGGACATGATCTCGCCATGGGCGAAGTTCGAGAATCGCAGGATGCCGTAGACCAGCGTCACCCCCAGCGCGCCGAGCGCCAACTGGCTGCCATAGGCAAGCGCCGGGATGAGCACGAAATTGCTGAGAAGGACAAAGGCGTTGAGAATGTCTTCCATCGTCGGTTCCTTCGACCTCTCTCTTACCCGCCCAGGAACGCGCGGCGCACGTCGGGGTTGGCGAGGAGCGCCTCGCCCGTATCCGTATAGCGGTTGCGACCCTGTACCAGGACATAGCCCTTATCGGCGATGTTGAGGGCCTGCTTGGCGTTCTGCTCGACCATCAGCACGGCGATTCCGGAACGGGCCACCTCGATGATGCGGTCGAACAGTTCGTCCATGACGATGGGCGAGACCCCGGCCGTCGGCTCGTCGAGCATCAGCAGTTTCGGCTTGGTCATCAGCGCCCGACCGACCGCGACCTGCTGGCGCTGACCGCCGGACAGTTCGCCGGCGGGCTGGCGGCGTTTTTCCTTGAGGATCGGGAACAGGGTGAACACCTGCTCCATCGTCTCCTGGATGTCGTCATCACGGATGAACGCGCCCATTTCGAGATTCTCCTCCACCGTCATGGAGGTGAAGACGTTCTTGGTCTGGGGCACGAAGGCCATGCCCTCGCGCACCCGGTCCTGGGGGCTCATCTGGGTGATGTCCTTGCCGTCGAGAACGACCTTGCCCTCGCGCAGCGGCAGCATCCCGAAGACGGCTTTCATCGCCGTGGACTTGCCGGCGCCGTTCGGTCCGACGATCACCGCGATCTCACCGGTGTGAACCCCGACGGTGCAGCTATGGAGAATATCCGCCCCGCCATAGCCGCCGGTCATTTTTTCGCCGATCAGCGCGGTCATGACGCCTGCTCCCCCGTGTTGGACTCGCTCGGAGCCGCGCCGTCGGGGTTCGCGGCGGATTTCCCGGGCCGGTTCTTGAGGCCGGTGCCGAGATAGGCTTCGATCACCTGCTCGTTCCGCATGATCTCTTCGGCCTTGCCCTCGGCCAGCACATGGCCCTCCGCCATGACGATCACCGGGTCGCAGAGCTTGCCGATGAAATCCATGTCGTGCTCGATCATGCAGAAGGTGTAGCCACGCTCCTGCTGTAGGCGCCGGATCGCGTCGCCGATCGTGCCGAGCAGGGTCCGGTTCACGCCGGCGCCGACCTCGTCGAGGAAGACGATCTTGGCGTCGACCATCATGGTGCGGCCGAGTTCGAGAAGCTTCTTCTGGCCGCCTGAAAGGTTGCCGGCCAGTTCGTCGGCGACTTGGGGGATTTCCAGGAACTCGATGACCTCGTCCGCCTTGGCGCGGATGCGTTCCTCCTCCTCGCGGACCTTGGAAGGGCGCAGCCAGGTGTCCATAAGGCTCTCGCCGGACTGCCCCGCCGGGACCATCATCAGATTGTCCCGCACGGTCAGCGAGTGGAATTCATGGGCGATCTGGAAGGTGCGCAGCAGGCCGCGCTGGAACAGTTCGTGCGGCTTCAGGCCGGTGATCTCCTCGCCGTCGAGATAGACATGACCGGAGGTCGGCTTGTAGTTGCCGGCGATCACGTTGAACAGCGTCGTCTTGCCGGCGCCGTTGGGGCCGATCAGACCGGTGATCGAGCCTTTCTCGATGGTGATAGAGGCACCGTCGACGGCGCGGATGCCGCCGAAATGCATGTGGATATCGTCAACGACGATCATTGACACGGGTGAGCACCCTATATCTGGAAAATGGAAAAGGCCCGGACGTTTACGAAAACGTCCGGGCCTTTGTCAAAGGATTGCGCGTTACCGGAAGCCGACGACGACGAGTTCGCCGTTCTCGAACGCGACCTCACGGTAGTTGCCGGCGCTCTCGCCGGAGCCGATCAGTTCGACCGCGGACCCGCCGACATAGTCGACGTCACCGCCGCCGCGGATGATCTCGAGCGCTTTGCCGAGCTGACCCGGGAAGATCTTTTCGCCCGGCGCGTTCGCGACGTCCATGATCTTGCCTTTGAGGTCGTTGCTCTCGGCCGACTTCGCGGCTTCCATGGCGAGCATGATCAGCGCCGCGGCGTCATAGGACTCGGCGGAGAACGGACCGGCCTTGAAGCCGGCGGCCTCGGCCATTTCGCTGTAGGTGGAGGCACCCGGGCTGTCGGTACCCGGATTGGCGCCGAAGGAGCCGTCGATGTCGGAGCCGTGGTTGGCGGCCAGCTGCGGGCTCACCATGCCGTCCGGGAAGTAGAAGGTGTCGAAGGCGCCGGTGTCGACGGAGGACTGGACGATGCCGCGGCCACCCTGGTCGACATAGCCGGCGACGACCAGCACTTCACCGCCGGCGGCGGCCAGCGCGCCGACTTCCGCGGTGTAGTCGCCCTTGCCGTCCTCATGCGGGACGTTGATGGTCACCGTGCCGCCCTTCTTCTGGAAATTGGTGTCGATGGCGTCGGCGAGGCCCTTGCCATAGTCGTTGTTGGTGTAGGTGATCGCGATTTCGGAGATGCCCTTTTCCTTGAGGATCTCGGCGACGATCACGCCCTGACGCGCATCGGAGGGGGCGGTCCGGAAGAACAGGCCGTTGTCCTCGATGGTGGAGAGCGCCGGGGAGGTCGCGGACGGCGAAATCATCACGATGCCGTTCGGCTTGGCGACATTGTTCAGCACCGCCGTGGTGACACCGGAGCAGTCGCCGCCGACGATCGCCTTGACGCCGTCGGAGGTGATCAGACGCTCGGCCGACGCGGTGGCGGCGGCGCTGTCGATGCAGGTCGAATCACCGCGGACCGGGGTGACCATCATGCCGCCGAGCAGGCCGCCGGCGTCATTCACTTCCTTCATCGCCAATTCAGCGCCCGGCGCCATGTCGGCGACGGTGGATTCGATCGGACCGGTGAAGCCCAGCAGGACCCCGATCTTGATGTCTTCTGCGGCAGCCGCTGTGGACAGGCCGCCCATGGCGGCGGCAACGGCCGCGAGTTTGAGGAACTTCATTTCCTTGCTCCCTTTGATCCCTGTTCTTCGATTTAGGTGCCGGACCGCCGTGGCGGACCAACCCCGTATCGTTCTCCAGCTATCCATAGGGATGGCCCCACGGATCGCTCGGGCGCACCCTATTGCGACGGGCCGTTCCTGTGCAAGCGAATCCGGCATCATTCACCCCCGTCTAGGACCGAATCCCGCAAGGAAATTTCATTTGTTAACTGTGCTTGACGCCGAAGCGTAAACATATAAAAATTGGAATATAAGAATATATCACCATTGGGGAGGAAGATGGTGACCGTGCGAGGAGTTCGTCGCGCGCTCTGGCTCGTCGCCTTTGCGCTTGCCATGTTCGATCCGGCCGGCGCCCCGGTCCGGGCGGAAACAGGGGATGTCTCGCGGGGCGAGACGGTCTTCAAGCAATGCCGGTCGTGCCACATGGTCGGCGCCGAGGCCCGCCACCGGGTCGGCCCCCATCTCAACGGCATATTCGGGCGACAGGCCGCGGCGCTGGAGGACTATGATTACTCCAAGGCCTTCCGACGGGCCGGGGCCGATGGCCTCGTCTGGACGGCCGAGAGCCTCGATCGCTATCTCGAAAACCCCAAGGCCATGGTTTCCCGCTCGCGGATGCAGTTCCGCGGCGTAAAACACGGGCAGGACCGCTCGGACCTGCTCGCCTATCTGCGTCAGTTCTCCGACAATCCCCGGGATATTCCCGAATCGGCCCCGACCGTCGTCGGCGATCCGCCGTTGGATCCGACGATCCTGCTGATCGTCGGCGATCCGGCCTATGGCGAATACCTCTCCGGGGAATGCGTCACCTGTCACCAGCAAACCGGGGCGGATCAGGGCATCCCCTCGATCACGGGCTGGCCGACGCCCGATTTCGTCGTCGCCATGCACGCCTACAAGAAAAAAGCCCGTGTCCATCCGGTCATGCAAATGATCGCCGGACGCCTTTCGGAAGAAGAGATAGCCGCGCTCGCGGCCTATTTCGAAACACTAAAACAGGAGTGAACTCCTGGGGAGGAAGTCATGCCAGTTACAAGACGTGGATTTATGGGATATGGCGCGGCGGCGGCCGCGGTCCTGTCCACCCCGATGCTCTCCCGCGCCGCGACCCGGCCCAAGGTGGTCGTCGTCGGCGGCGGTGCCGGCGGTGCGACGGTCGCCCGCTATCTCGCCAAGGATTCCAAGGGCGAGATCGACGTCACGCTGATCGAGCCGACACGGACCTACTACACCTGTTTCTTCTCCAATCTCTATCTCGGCGGCTTCCGGACCATGGACTCCCTGGGGCATTCCTATGGTGGCCTGGCGACGACCTACGGGATCAACGTGGTCCACGACTACGCGGTCGGGGTCGACCGGGACGCCAAGACGGTCAGCCTCGCCGGCGGCGGCACGCTCGCCTACGACCGGCTGGTGCTTTCGCCGGGGATCGACTTCGTCGAAGGCTCGGTTCCGGGATGGGATCTCAGCGCCCAGAACGCGATGCCCCATGCCTATAAGGCCGGCTCCCAGACCGAGCTGCTCAAGGCCCAGGTGGAGAACATGCGTGAGGGCGGGGTCTTCGTGATGGTGGCGCCGCCGAACCCCTACCGCTGCCCGCCCGGACCCTATGAGCGGGTGTCGATGGTCGCCCATATGCTCAAGCAGAAGAACCCGACGGCGAAGATCCTCATCTTCGATCCGAAGCAGAAGTTCTCCAAGCAGGGGCTTTTCCAGGCCGGTTGGGAACAGCATTATCCAGGCATGGTCGACTGGCTCGACGCCGATTTCACCGGGGGCGTCGAAGAGGTTCGGCCCGGCACCATGGAGGTCGTGGTCGGCGGCGAGGTGACCAAGGCCGATGTCTGTAATGTCATCCCGGCGATGAAGGCCGGCCGGATCGCCGAGGCCGCCGGTGTGACCAACGACAAGGGCTGGGCGCCGGTCGTGCCGGCGACGATGCAGAGCCGGATGGACGAGAACATCCATATCCTGGGCGACGCGTCGCAGCAGGGCGACATGCCGAAGTCGGGCTTCGCCGCCAACAGCCAGGCCAAAGTTGCCGCCATGGCGATTCGCGGCGCGCTGACCGGGTCGAGCGTGTTCCCGGCCAAGTTCTCCAACACCTGCTGGTCGCTGATCGCGACCGACGACGGCGTGAAGGTCGGGGCGTCCTACAAGGCGACCGACGAGAAGATCGCCAAGGTCGACGGTTTCATCAGCCAGAACGGCGAATCCGAGGCGCTGCGCAAGCAGACCTATGAGGAGAGCATCGGTTGGTATTCCGGCATCACGTCGGACATGTTCGTCTAAACAAGGAATGTTTTTCATGAGAACCCTGCTTGCCGGGGCGGCGCTTGCCGCCGCCCTGGTCCTTCCGCTCGCCGTCCATCCCGGGTCGGCGGGCGCCAGCGAGGATATTCCCGATCAGTATCCCGCGAGCCTTCTGTATTCGAAGCCGGTGGAGGTCATCCCCCATGTCTGGTCGGCGATCGGTGCGACGGCCCCGCCGACCTACGAGAACGCCGGCCACAACAACAATCTCTCCTTCATCGTCACCGGCGACGGCGTCGTCGTCGTCAATGGCGGCGGCTGCTACGGGCTCGCCAAGGCGCTGCATGACGAGATCAAGACGATCACCGATCAGCCGGTGAAGCTGGTGATAAACGAGAACGGCCAGGGCCATGCCATGCTCGGCAACAGCTATTGGGCCGAGCGGGGGGTTGCGATCCTCGCCCATGAGGAAGCCGCGGCCGAGTTCGAGGAACGCGGCTACGACATCCTCGACCGGATGCAGCAGATCAATAAGGAACGGGCCGAGGGCACGACCGTCGTCGGACCGACAGAGACGTTCGAGGACGAACGCATCATTGAGATGGGCGATTTCCGGATCGAGGTCCTGAATCTCGGGCCGGCGCACAGCCCGGGCGATATCGTCGTCTGGTTGCCGGAGCAGAAGCTGGTGATATCGGGCGACGTGGCGTTCCACGAACGGATGCTGCCGATCTTCGAGGAGACGGACACCGCGGGTTGGGTCGAGACCTGGACCGAGGCGTTCGAGCCGCTGGGCGCGGTCTACGTCATCCCGGGCCATGGCCATCCGACGAACATGGCCCAGGTGCGACGCTACACTTACGATTATCTCGTCCATCTGCGCGGCGAGATCCGCGAGCATATCGACAATGGCGGGACGCTGACCGACGCCTATTACGTCGATCAGTCCGCCTATGAACATCTCGATACCTTCGAGCAGCTCGCGACCCGGAACGCCGGGCGGGTGTTCGAACAGATGGAGTGGGAATAGGGCAGGTGTGGGCCTGCTCTTAGCGGGCCCCCACGCCCTCCACCAGGAAACGCAGGCCGAGCGACGCACCGACGACGATCGCGAAAAGGGTGAGCGGGGCGCTCATCGCCAGGGTTGAGAAGGCGGCGAGTCCCTGGCCGACGGAACAGCCCAGCGCGATGACCCCGCCGAAGCCCATCAGGAAGGCGCCGCCCAACTGACGCTGCAGTTCGCGTGGGTCGTCGCAGGCCTCCCATTTGAAATGGCCGAGATAAAGCGAGCCCGCGAAGGCCCCGACGAGCACGCCGAGGACGGAGCCGACGGAGAAGCCCGCCGCCCCGAATTGCGAGGTCATGAGATAGATCAGGCTCTCGCCGAGCGGCGTGGTGAAGGTATGGGTTTCGACCAGGATCGGATCGAAACCGGTGTCCCTTAGATAGGTCGTGCCGATCCAACCCAGCGCGATCGACGCGCCGATCGCCGCCCCCCAGAGGATCGCCTTCGGATTGCGCCGGAAATCGGAATCCATCATCGGCAGGGCGAAGATCATGGCGGCGACGATCAGGGCGACGGTCGTGGGATCCAGGCCGGTCAGGTCGCCGGCGAGGTGGGCGATGCCGGTCGAGGAGACCTCGACCCCGTCGATTCGGCTGAACAGCGTCAGCCGAAGGGGGGCCAACGGGCCGATGGAAATCATGTATGAGGCGATCCCGATGCCCGAGACGATCAGCAGGGCGCGGAAGTCGCCGCCGCCGACCCGGGCCAGCGCGCCATAGCCGCAATTGCCGGCGAGCGCCATTCCGAAGCCAAAGATGAGCCCGCCGAGGATCGAGGCGATGGGATTGAAGTCGAGCCTCAGATGGCCGGCGCTTTCGATGTCGGCGACGCCATAGGAGCGGCCGATGAACGTGACCGCGATAGCGACGGCGATTGCCACCGGCCACATCAGGACCCGCGTGCGGCTGCCGCCATAGAGCATGTCCTCAATGGCGCCGAGGGTGCAAAAACGGGGCAGTCGCGCCGCCAGGCCAAGAACAATGCCGCCGAAAAATCCGATCAAGGTGACGAGCAGGCCGTCGGTAATTTCCATCATGTGGCGATGATTACCAGTTCGACCTTAGTTGTCGACCCCATGATTGTTCTTGCAGAACATGTCGTAGACCAGTTCCAGCGTGCGGATCGCCCTCGGGTCCTTGAGGCTGTAATATATGGTTTTGCCTTCGCGGCGGTGGTCCACAAGGCCTTCAAGGCGGAGCCGTGCGAGCTGCTGGGACACCGCGGCCTGGCGCGACGCCAACAGGTTTTCGAGATCCGTCACGGATTTCTCGCCGGAGGCCAACTGACAGAGAATCATCAGCCGGCCTTCATGGGCGAGCGCCTTCAGGAACTCGGTCGCCTTGGTGGCGTTCTCCATCATGGCCTCGATTTCGGCGTCGTCGAGCGTCTCGTCCCAAACCGGAAGTGCCATCAAACCATCCTACCTCAGACCGTTAGAAATCGAGCGAGGGCTGTATTTCTTCGATGCCCTTCTTGGCGCAATCGTCATCGATGTCCGGCCCCGGCGCTCCCGAGACTCCGACTCCGCCGACAATGCTGCCGGCTGCTTCTACGGGAACACCGCCACCGAGTGCAAGTGCGTTCGATATGTCGCGAAGACCGGCCATCAGCGGCCCCTCGGCGACGAGATCGCCCAGTTCGAGCGTGGTCGTCCGGAAGCTGACCGCGGTCCAGGCCTTCCGTTCGGCCGTCGACAGCGTATGGGCGCCGGCGAATTGGTCGCGAATCATGACCTGCAGATTGCCGAAGCGGTCGACGACGGCGACGGCCACCTGATAGCCCATGTCACGGCAGGTCTCGAGCGTGATGGTGGCGAGCTCCAGAGCGACACTCGGTTTCATCGCCTTATAGGTGACAAGGGCGTCCTCCGCCTTCGCGGGGGCGGAGGCGAGGGCGAGGCCGGCGGCCAAGCCCAGGCCGAGAAGCGTTTTGCGGATCATTGGGTGAGTTCCTCCTGTTTATCTTGATTTTCCGTTGTGCCCGTCCGGTTCAAGAGCTGCTGGAGCAGGCCGTAAAAGAAGTCCTCGCCGGGATAGCCCTCGATCCGGCCCACCTCGGTCCCGTCGCGGACCAGGATGAAGGTCGGTGTGAAGCGGGGCTCCGAGACGAATCGCATTCCCGGCGGCACCGGGTCCTTGATGTCGATCTTGACGAGGGGAGCCCGTTTGCCTTCGTCGGTCTTGTCGTAGACGACCCCGATCTCCTCGTCCCAGGCTTCGCACCATTCGCAGAAAAGCTGTTCGACCATCACGAGGACTTGCTCCGCGCGGGCGTCGGATGCACCGAAAACAAGCAGTGCCGCCAGCAGGACCGCTTGGACGCGGCCAAAAAGGGGCGTGGAAGCGGGGGTTGCGCGTTGCGCCGGGCTATGCTTACGTCTACACATATAAAAATCGTAATATGAGAATGTAAAAAGAGAAAGCCCAAAACGCCGCACCCATAGAACTGTCACCGAAGAGGACGGCGGGCCGGCCGCGGGCGGGGAAGAAACATCCAATGGGGTTCGACATCACCCTGGGCGGCGCCTTCGGCGCGGGACTTCTGTCCTTCTTATCGCCCTGCATCCTACCGATCGTGCCGTTCTATCTCTGCTATATGGCGGGGCTTTCGATGGCCGAGTTGTCGGAGGGCGGGGTCGACACGGCGATCCGGCGAAAGCTCGTTCTGTCCTCCGTTCTCTTTGCCGCCGGGATGATCTCCGTCTTCGTGATGCTGGGGGCGACCGCCTCGTTCATCGGGCAGCAATTCCGCGACTGGTTCGACTATCTGCGCTATGGCGCCGGCGCCATCATTCTCGTTCTCGGCCTGCATTTCCTCGGGATCCTGAGAATCCCCTTCCTCTACCGCGACATGCGCATGGATGCGGGTACGCCGGTCGGCTATGCCAGCGCCTTCCTGGTCGGCCTCGCCTTCGCCTTCGGCTGGACGCCCTGTGTCGGGCCGGTGCTCGCCGCCATCCTGTTCGCGGCCGGGGCCCAGGAAACCGCCGGGGAAGGCGCCCGGCTGCTGTTCGTCTACGGTCTCGGCATGACCGCGCCCTTCGTGGTCGCCGCCATCTTTTCGAAGCCCTTCCTCACCTGGGTCCAGGGCTTCCGCCGCTATCTGCCGGTTGTCGAGAAGGTGATGGGCGGCCTTCTGGTCGTCTTTGGCCTACTGATCGTCACCAACACCATCAGCGTCGTCGCCTTTTGGATGCTGTCCATCGCGCCGGATCTCGGCGTGCTGCAATAAGGGAGGGTTCCATGATCGCCAAGTTCCGTGTCGCACTGCTCGCTTTGATTTTCGTCGCGTCTCCCGCGGTCGCCGAGGTCGGGGAGGACGGGTTGCACAAGAAGCCCTGGTTCTCGGTCACCTTCAAGGACGTCGCCGAGGATATCGAGGACGCGGCCGCGGACGGTAAGCGCCTCGCGCTGATCTTCGAGCAGCGCGGCTGTATCTACTGCAAGCAGCTCCACGAAGGCCCGCTCTCCGACCCGGAGGTGGCGGGCTACATCGAAGAGAACTTCATGGTCGTCCAGTACAATCTCTTCGGCGACGAGGAGGTGACGGACATCGATGGCGAGGCGCTCCCGGAAAAGGAAATGGCGCGCCGCTGGGGGGTCGTCTTCACGCCGACGATCCTTTTCCTGCCGGATGAGGTGCCTGAGGAGGGGTCTGTCCGCGACTCCGTGGTCGCCGTCATGCCGGGTGCGTTCCAGCGCGGCACCACGCTCCACATGTTCCAGTGGGTCCAGGAGAAGGGCTATGAGGGCGAGGAGCACTTTCAGAAGTACCACGCTCGCCGTCTCCAGGAGGAGCGCACCCAATAGCACAATCCGATTTCGGGCCTTTTCGAAGCGAGGCCTCGCGCAACTTTGTTGCATCGCAGCAATATGATTAAATTCAAAAATGCGAATTTGTTGTTGTGTTCATGGAAAAACTGCGTTTTCATGGATGCCTAAGGCAAAAAACGCCGCTTTTGGGAGGAAGACATGATTCGTTACGCAGCCTTGGCTGTGGTGTCTTTAGGGCTTTTGGGCGGGGCAGCGACCGCCGGCACCCTGGCACCGGACGCCGTTAAAATCGAAGACGGCAAGATCGCCGCGTCGTTGACCGGCAAACCCGGAGATCCGGTCGAAGGCCGCAAATGGTTCGCCGACCGCAAACTCGGGAACTGCCTGGCCTGCCACCAGAACGCCGATCTTTCCGAGCAGCAGTTCCATGGCGAGGTCGGGCCCACCCTTGACGGGGTCGCCGATCGGTGGACGCCGGAAGAGCTGCGGGCGATCGTCGTCAACTCGAAGGCGGCCCTGTACGAGGGCACCATCATGCCGGCCTTCTACCGGACGAGCGGTCTCAACCGAGTCGCCGACAATTTCGCCGGCAAGACGATCCTCTCGGCTCAGCAGGTCGAGGATGTCGTCGCCTATCTCATGACTTTGAAGGAGGAGTAAGCGCCATGGAAATGACACGGCGTGACATGCTGGCCTTCGCCTCCGCGTTGGCGGCGGTGGGGCTCATCGGCATCAAACCGGCCGAGGCATCGACGGAACTGCTTGAAGAAGCGATCAACAAATTCGCCGGCGGCATGCCGGAATCGGGCGGCGTGTCGATCACGGCCCCCGAGATCGCGGAGAACGGCAACACGGTGCCGGTCGAAGTCGAAGCGCCCGGCGCCACGGACATCCTGATCCTGGCCGACGGCAACCCGAACCCGGATGTCGCCACCATGCATTTCGGCAAACTCGCGGCCGAGCAGCGCGGCGCCACCCGGATCCGTCTCGCCAAGACGCAGAACGTCGTCGCCGTCGCCAAGATGCAGGACGGGACGTACCGCATGGCGAAGCGCGAAGTGAAAGTCACCATCGGCGGCTGCGGCGGCTGATCGGCTATTAGGGAAGGATAAAGAGCTATGGCTAAAGTCAAACCCCGCGTGAAGGTCCCCCGCAAGGCGGCCCCCGGCGACGTCATCACCATCAAGACCCTGATCAGCCACCCGATGGAGTCCGGTCAGCGTAAGGATAAGAAGACCGGCGAGCTGATCCCGCGCAAGATCATCAATCGCTTCGACGCCAAGTTCGAGGGCGAGGATATCTTCAGCGTCGACATCGCGCCGGCCGTTTCGGCCAACCCCTATTTCGAGTTTTCGGTGACCGTTCCCGGGCCGGGGGAATTCCAGTTCTCCTGGGTCGACGACGACGGCTCCGTCTACGAGACCAAAAAGAAAATCAAGGCGGCCTAACGGACCTAACCGCGCCTAAGGGGAGGAACCCATGAAGAAATGGATAGCGCTCGGCGTCATGGCGTCGATCGGCATGGCGGCATCGGTCGGCCTTGCGGACGAATCCGCCACGCTGACCGTGGAAGGCCAAACCATCAAAACCAAGCATGAGGCGGGCGATGAAAATCCGCTCGGCACGGTCTATTCCGGCTGGACCTTCCGCAGCACCGAAACCCAGGTGCTGCAGATGGACGACTTCGAAAATCCGGGCTTCGTCATGGTCGAATACGGCCAGGAGCTTTGGGAAACCGCAGAGGGGTCGTCCGGCAAGTCCTGTGCCTCCTGTCATGGCGATGCCTCGGAAAGCATGAAGGGGCTGCGCGCCGTCATGCCGAAATGGCATGAGGAAAAGGACACCCTGATGACCCTCGAGGACCACATCAACTGGTCCCGTCAGGAACACCAGGGCGCCGAGCCGTGGAAGTGGGAAAGCCAGGAGATGCTGGCGATGACCGCCTTCATCGGGCTGCAGTCACGCGGCATGCCGATGAACGTCTCGATCGACGGCAAGAACGCCGAGTGGTTCGAAAAGGGCAAGGACCTCTACTACACCCGGGTCGGTCAGCTCGATCTGGCCTGCGCCAACTGCCACGAGGACAATTACGGGAACATGATCCGGGCCGACCATCTCAGCCAGGGCATGATCAACGGCTTCCCGGTCTATCGTCTGAAGTGGTCGGGCATGGGCTCCATTCACCGCCGGTTCAGCGGCTGCATGAAGCAGGTGCGGGGCACGCCGTATAAGCGCGGCTCGGACGAGTTCACCGCTCTCGAGCTCTATCTCGCTTGGCGCGGCAATGGGTTGGGTGTTGAGACACCGTCGGTTCGGAACTGACCCGGCCCGGCGGCCCTAGGACAGGTAACTTTGTTGTTGTTGCTCCCACCGCCCCGGTCGTCACGCCGGGGCGGACCGGGAGAGATTTACCGAACGCCAGAAGAGAATTTCGAGGAGCAAAACCATGTTGTCGCGGCGTGACTTCCTGCAGATGTCGATCGCGGCCTCCGCCATTGTCGGGGCCAGCGGGGTCGGCGACTGGGCGCGGCTGGCGGCCCGCCAGTCCCTGACCCAGAACGATCTGCTCGACTTCGAGACGACCGGCAATGTCACGCTGATCCATTTCACGGACTGCCACGCCCAGGTCAAGCCGGTGTGGTTCCGCGAGCCGTCGATCAACATCGGCGTCGGCGAGGTCAGTGGTAAACCGCCGCATATCTCCGGCAAGGCCTTCCTCGACGCCTATGGCCTCGAGGCCGGGTCCCCCGAGGCCTATGCGCTCACCTCCGAGGATTTCGTGAACATGGCCCAGGCCTATGGCCGGGTCGGCGGCATGGACCGGGTCTCCACCATCGTCAAGGCGATCCGCGCCGACCGGCCGGGCGCCCTGTTCCTCGACGGCGGCGATACCTGGCAGGGCTCGCTGACCTCGCTTAAGACCGAGGGGCAGGACATGGTCAACATCATGAACCTGCTCAGGCCCGACGCGATGACGTCCCATTGGGAATTCACCTATGGCGTCGACCGGGTGAACGAGATCGTCGAGAACCTGCCCTTCCCCTTCCTGGGCGCGAACATCTTCGACAATGAATGGGACGAGCCGGCCTACGAGCCCTATTCCATGTATGAGCGGAACGGCGTCAACATCGCCGTCATCGGTCAGGCCTTCCCCTATTTGCCGATCGCCAATCCGCGCTGGATGTTCCCGGGCCTGTCCTTCGGCGTCCGCGAGGAGCGGATGCGCGAGGTGGTCGCCGAGGTCAAGGACGAGGGCGCCGATCTGGTTGTCGTGCTGTCCCATAATGGCTTCGACGTCGACCGCAAGATGGCGGCCCAGGTCGAGGGTATCGATGTGATCCTGGCGGGCCACACCCATGACGCCCTGCCGGACCCGGTCGTCGTCGGCAAGACGCTTATCGTGGCCTCCGGTTCCCATTCGAAGTTCGTCTCCCGACTCGATCTCGACGTGCAAGGAAAGTCGGTCAAGGGCTTCAACTACCGCCTCATTCCGGTGTTCGCCGATGTGATCGCACCGGATCCGGAAATGACCGCCCTGGTCGAAAAGGAGCGCGCGCCGTTCAAGGCCGAACTCGAAAAGGTCGTCGGCAAAACCGACTCGCTGCTCTACCGCCGCGGCAACTTCAACGGCACCTGGGACGATCTGATCTGCCAGGCGCTGCTGGAGGAACGGGACGCGGACATCGCGCTGTCGCCCGGTTTCCGCTGGGGGCCGAGCCTGCTGCCGGGCGAGGACATCACCCGCGAAGATATCTATGCCGCCACCGGCATGACCTACCCGAACGCCTACCGAACCGAGATGACCGGCGAAATGCTGCACACGATCCTCGAGGACGTGGCCGACAATCTCTTCAACCCGGATCCCTACTACCAGCAGGGCGGCGACATGGTCCGGGTCGGGGGCATGGGCTACAGAATCGATGTCAACAAGCCGATCGGCGAGCGGATCACCGAGATGGTCCTGCTGAAGACCGGCGAGAAGATCGACCGGGACAAGAGCTATGTCGTTTCCGGCTGGGCATCGGTCAACGAAGGTACCGAAGGCCCGCCGATCTACGACGTGGTCGAAAGCTATGTCGCCCGCAAGGGCACCATTTCCCTGGAACCCAACACCTCAGTGAAAGTGACCGGCGCCTGATGGCGCGCGCGCACCGATAAGGTGGAGAAAGAAGATGGCTGACCTGAAACAGAACCGACGGAATTTCCTGAAAGGCACCGCCCTTGCCGGCGGCGCGCTGCTGGCGGGCCGGGCGACCGGGGCCGCGGCGGCCGAAGGCGATCCCGCGATCCTCGATATCCAACCGTGGGCGCAACAACTCGGCGAAGGCGTCGATGCGCGGCCCTATGGCTACCCGTCGCCCCATGAAAAGCATGTGGTCCGGCGCAGTGTGGAATGGTTGACCGCCGACCCGGTGAGCAGTGTCAACTTCACGCCGCTGCATGAGCTCGACGGGATCATCACGCCGAACGGTCTTTGCTTCGAACGGCACCATGCCGGCATCGCCGAGGTCGAACCGTCGAAATTCCGCCTGATGATCAACGGCCTGGTCGACAAGCCGCTGGTCTTCACCATGGAGGATCTGAAGCGCTATCCGCGCGTCAACAAGATGTTCTTCCTGGAATGTGCCGCCAACAGCGGCATGGAATGGCGTGGCTCGCAGCTCAATGGCTGCCAGTACACCCACGGCATGATCCACAATGTGATGTATACGGGCGTGCCGCTGAAATACCTGTTGGAGGAGGCTGGCCTCAAGACCAACGCCAAGTGGATCATGCCGGAAGGCGCCGACGCCTCGGCGATGACCCGCTCGATCCCGGTCTTCAAGGCGCTGGACGACTGTATCGTCGCCTTCATGATGAACGGCGAGGCGCTGCGCCCGGAGCAGGGCTATCCCGCCCGTCTGGTCGTGCCCGGCTGGGAAGGCAATATGTGGGTCAAATGGCTGCGCCGGATCGAAGTCGGCGACGAGCCCTGGCATCACCGGGAAGAGACCTCGAAATACACCGATCTCATGGAGAACGGGAAGGCGCGGCGCTTCACCTGGGAAATGGACGCCAAGTCGGTGATCACCAATCCGAGCCCGCAGGCCCCGATCCCGCATGGCAAGGGCCACACCATCCTCTCCGGCGTGGCGTGGTCCGGTCGCGGCACCATCACCCATGTCGACGTCACCATCGACGGCGGCAAGAACTGGCATGCCGCCCGGATCGACGGACCGTCCCTCGATAAGTCCATGCACCGCTTCTATTACGAGTTCGACTGGGACGGGAAACCGCTGCTGCTGCAGTCCCGCGCCGTCGATTCGACCGGCTATATCCAGCCGACCAAGGACGCACTCCGAGCGGTCCGGGGCGAAAACTCGATCTATCACAACAACGGCATTCAGACTTGGTATGTGAACGCCAATGGGGAGGCTGAGAATGTTGAAGTCTCTTAAGCTCGGTCTTCTGTCCGCGGCCCTGCTCGCCGCCCAGCCGGTCCTGGCCGATGGCGGGTTCGGCCTCGGTCGGGCCGCCACCGACGCCGAAGTGGCGGCCTGGGATATCGATGTCCGGCCCGACGGGGCGGGGCTTCCCGAAGGATCCGGCAGCGTTTTCGACGGGGAAGAGGTTTATTTCGAGAAATGCGCCGTGTGCCATGGCGATTTCGGCGAGGCGGTCGGTCGCTGGCCGGTGCTAGCCGGGGGCTATGACACCCTGACCTCCGACCGGCCGGTGAAGACCGTGGGCTCCTACTGGCCCTATCTCTCGACGGTGTGGGACTATGTCCACCGCGCCATGCCCTTCGGCGACGCCCAGTCGCTGACCGACGACGAGGTCTATTCGATCACCGCCTATATCCTCTATCTCAACGATCTGGTCGACGACGACTTCGAGCTCTCGAAGGAGAACTTCGCAGAGGTCACGCTGCCCAACCAGGACGCGTTCTATATGGACGACCGGGAAGAGTCCCCGGTCTGGTCGAACCGCGAGCGGTGCATGACCAATTGCAAGGATAGCGTCGAGATCGTCGCCCGGGCGGCCGTCCTCGACGTGACCCCGGAGGATGCCGCGGCCCGTAAGGCGAAGGAGGCCAAGGGCGCCGCCGCTGAAGAACCCAAGGCCGCTGAAGCCAAGGCGGAACCCGCCCCCGCGGCCGAACCGGTCGCCGTGGCGGCCGTCGCCGAATTGGACCCTGCCCTTGTGGAGGCGGGCGAGAAAGCGTTCCGCCAGTGCAAGGCTTGCCACCAGGTGGGGGACGGCGCAAAGAACCGTGTCGGCCCCCATCTGAACGCCGTCTTCGGGCGTCCGGCCGGCGGGCTCGACGGGTTCAGGTATTCCAAAGCCATGACGGCCGCCGGCGAAGGCGGCAAGGTCTGGGACGACGCCACCATGGCGGCGTTCCTGGCGGCCCCGAAAAAGGTCGTGCCGAAAACGAAAATGGCCTTCCGTGGGGTCAAGAAGGAAAAGGATATCGACGCCCTCATCGCCTATATCAAAGCGAATGGCGGCTGATCCGGGAAAGGGGCCTTCGGGCCCCTTTTTCACTTTAAGCGTTACCCTTCCTGTTCGGTAAGCGCTTGTTGATAGGCCTTGGATCGGGGCGACCAGGTCGACTTGATATAGGCGAGCACCGCCGCGATCTCCGCATCGCTCAGCCGGTCGCCAAAGGCGGGCATGGCGCTCACGCCCTCGACGCCCATTTGGGTCATCACCGCCTGACCGCCCCATTTCGTATAGGCGAAGAGAAAGCCGTCCGGGTGATGCCAGGTGTGGCCGCGATCGTCATGGGGCGGCGCGGGCATCGACCCGTCGGCGTTCCGTTGCCGCCAGTTGGGCTCGCCCTCCAGATCGGCGCCATGACAGGCGGCGCATTCCGCCAGATAGACCGTCTTGCCCTGGGTCAACGTCAGCGGGGCGACCGCTTCTGGGACCGGTGTGCCGCGCTCCTCGCCGGGCCACAGGAGAAAGGCGCCCGCCGCGAGGCCAAGCGCGCCCACCCCGATCGCCATCCGTTGCCAGTCCATGCCAATCGCTTTCCGAAACAAACCGATGAAGCAGCGAGTGTCCGGCCTCCACCGGCTGGAAGGTCAAGGGCGGAAACGCGGTGTCGAGACAGCCCTCCAATGTCGCGAACGGGCATGGAGCCGCGCCCTTTCCCGGCTAGACTGCCGCAAAACGCAGAACGCAGGGAGGCGTGAGACATGACAGGGCAGGGCCATATCGCGGTTGTCGGCGGAGGCGTGATCGGGGCGAGCTGGGCGAGCCTTTTCACCGCGGCGGGACATCCCGTCGTCGCCTACGATCCCGCCGGCGATGCCGAGGCCGACATGCGTGCCTATTCGGCGCGGGCACGGGAGACGTTGATCGACCTCGGGCTGCCCCGCGCGGCCGAGCCGGCGCCGATGCGCTTCGCGGGCTCGGCGGCGGAAGCCGTGCGGGGCGCCTATTTCATTCAGGAAAGCGTGCCCGAACGGCTTGAGATCAAACAAGCGCTCTATGCCGAGGTCGAGCCGGAAGTGGGGCCGGAGGCGGTGTTTTCCTCCTCGACCTCGGGGTTGATGCTGAGCGACCTGCAGGCGGGTTGGAAGGATCCGTCGCGGCTGCTGATCGGCCATCCGTTCAACCCGCCCCATCTCATTCCGCTGGTCGAGCTGCTGGCCAACGAGCGGACCGCGCCCGATGTGCTGGAGAAAGCCGAGGCCCTTTATGCGGCCTGTGGCAAGGTCACGATCCGCCTCAACAAGGAAGTGCCCGGCCATGTCGCAAACCGTCTTCAGGCCGCGTTGTGGCGCGAGGCGATCGACCTCGTCCGCCAGGGCGTGGCCAGCGTCGAGGATCTGGACAAGGCCATCTGGGCCGGACCGGGCCTGCGCTGGGCGGCGATGGGACCGCATATGCTGTTCCATCTCGGCGCCGGCGATAAGGGGCTCGAGGTGTTTTGCGAGCGGCTCTCCCCGGCCTTTCATAGCTGGTGGGCGAGCATGCGGGACCTGCCTCTGGACGGCGAGACGGTCGCCACACTGGCCAAAGGCGTGGCCGAGGCGCAGGGCGACCGCTCGATGGAGGCGCTTATGGCGGAGCGGGACGCCCTCATCCTCGCGATGCTCAAGAACACAAAGTCCCTACGCGAAGACGGATAACGCCCCGAAGGAGAGAACCCGCGATGGCATCCTGGATCGATCAGTTCAAAGGTCTGGCGCGGCTGCCGGAGGAACTCCGCGGCCGACTGGTTTCCGACAGCAGGGTGGTGCGGGTGCCGAAGGGGACCGTGATCTTCGGTCCCGGCAAGGCGCCGGAGAACCTGCTTCTGCTGCTCGACGGCGTGGTGCGCGTGCAACAGGTCTCCGAAACTGGTCGCGAGATCATTCTCTACCGTGTCCATGCCCTGGAGAGCTGTGTGCTGACCACCGCCTGCCTGCTCGCCTATGAGGATTATCAAGCCGAGGGCGTGGCGGAGACCGATGTCCAGGCGGTGGCCATTCCGAAGGCTGTGTTCGAGGAGATGATGGCCGGGTCGTCCGATTTCCGGCGCTTCGTCTTCCAGGCCTATTCCCGCCGGATCACCGATTTGTTCACGGTGATCGAGGAGGTCGCCTTCAAGCGGGTCGATCTGCGCCTGGCGAAGAAGCTGTCCGAGATGACGGGGGCGGCCGCCACGGTGAAGAAGACCCATGGCGAACTGGCCAGTGAACTCGGCACGGCGCGGGAGGTGGTTTCCCGCCAGCTCCAGGAATTCCAGCGCCGGGGGTGGATCGCGCTCCATCGCGGCAGCATCGAGGTGACGGACCGGGACGGCCTGGAGGCATTTTCCCGGCTCTAACGTGACATTGTCACCGACAGCCCCGGCGGGAGGTGGGATAATCACTTCATCGACTTCAAGATGCGGAGGTCATCCCATGAACGCAAATATCGGAAAAATCGATCGGCTGGCGCGATTCGCGCTCGGTCTCGTGGCGCTCGCCTTCGGGCTCGTCAGTCTTGGCAACCCGGCTTGGCCGGTCTGGAGCACGACCGTGCTGCTGATCGTCGGTGCCGTTCTTATCGGTACGGCGGCCATCCGCTTCTGCCCGGCCTACCGGCTGGTCGGGGTGCGGACCTGCCAAATGCCGAAATCCACTTCCTGATCGGAGAGAGACCATGAAAGCCCTCAAATCCCTATTCGCCGCGGCGCTGATGACCCTGTCGCTCGCGACCGGCGCCGCCGCCAGCGACGATGAGAACAAGCTGGTCACGGTGGTGACCTCCCCGGACCCGCAGACCCAGTTGATGGCGATGGTCCTGACCATGCAGTCCATCAAACTCGGGGTTCAGGGGCATATCCTGCTCTGTGGGCCGGCGGGCGACATCGCGCTCAAAGACGCGCCCGCCTCGGCGACCGCGCCGCAAAATCCCAAGGGCATGAGCCCGCAAAGCCTGATGATGCGGATCATGGAGATGACCGGAACCAAGGTCGAGGTTTGCGCCATCTATCTGCCGAACAAGGGTGCCGACGCCTCCGCCCTGCTCGACGGTATCGGGGTCGCCAAGCCGCCGGCGATGGCCGCCCGGCTGATGGCCGACGACACCCGGATCATGAGCTTCTAGGAGGGCCGTCCAATGAAACTCTCCCGCACCGAAATCATCTCGGCGGTGGCCGCCGGCCTTATGGCGACGCTCATGCAGCCGGCCCTCGCCGCGGAAGAACCCTCGGATCCCAAGAAGCAGACCCCCTGGGGCCTCTATCTCACAGCCAGCGAGGCCTATGAGATGAAGCAGTTGGAGGGCGACGAGGTCCTGTTCATCGACGTCCGCGATCCGGTGGAGATCATGTTCACCGGCTTCACCGACGTGGTTGATGTGAACGTCCCCTTTCTGCTGTCGAATCCGGGTAAATGGAACGCGAAGAAATCGGTTCTGCTGATGGAGCCGAACCCCGACTATGTCGATGGGGTCAGGCGGGCGATGGAGGCTCGCGGCCTCGGCAAGGACACTCCGGTCATGGTGATGTGCCGGTCCGGTGGGACTCGCGGGGCGCCGTCCGCCAAGGCCTTGGCGCCGCTCGGCCTGGAAAGGGTCTATGTGGTCGTCGACGGCTTCGAGGGCGGGGCGGTCAAGGATCATCCGAAAGGCCCCTGGCGGTTGAAGAACGGCTGGAAGAACAGCGGTCTTCCCTGGTCCTATAAGCTCAACAAGGACAAAATCTACTTCCGGCCGGATCAAGGCTGACGCGTATCGAAGAGGGATCTGAACACCCCATGGAAACCGAATTCACTCCCCTGATCTCGCTGGCGGGCGGCCTCATGATTGGGACCGCCGCCGTTCTTCTCATGGCGCTCAAGGGCCGCATCGCCGGCGCGACGGGCATTCTGACGGGCGCCGTCTTCGCCGACGGCTGGGCCGAAAGGTCCTGGCGGATCGCCTTTCTCGCCGGCGTCCTTTCGGCGCCGATCGTCTACCTGCTGCTGTTCGGCGAGGCGGTCGCGATCCAGGTGCCGGTGCCCCTGATCGCCCTGGTGCTCGGCGGCATCATCGTCGGCATGGGCGTCAATTGGGCCAACGGTTGTACCTCCGGCCATGGCGTCTGCGGGATGGCGCGGTTCTCGCTGCGCTCCATCGTCGCCACCATGACCTTCATGGTCGTCACCATCGCGACGGTCTTCGTCGTCCGCCACGTGATCGGAGGATAACGTCATGCCCTTGATAATCGTCTATCTGATCGGGCTTCTGTTCGGCCTCGGCATCGTCGTCGGCGGTATGGCCAATCCGGCGAAGGTGCTGAACTTCTTCGATTTCGCGGGGACGTGGGACCCCAGCCTGATCTTCGTGATGGGCGGCGCGTTGGCCGTCACCGTTCCGGGCTACGCGTTGGTGACCCGTCGGTCCGCCCCGCTGTTCGATGCGCGCTTTCAGATTCCCACCAAACGCGATCTCGATGTCCGTCTGATCGGCGGCTCGGCGCTGTTCGGCCTCGGCTGGGGCATCGCCGGCTTCTGTCCCGGCGGGGCGCTGCCCGCCCTCGGTACCGGCCGTGTCGAGGTCGTCGTGTTCGTCGCCGCGATGATCTGCGGTATCATTCTCGCCCGAACCATCTCCAAGATATCGGGCGCCCGTCCCACCCCCATGAACCCTAAGGAGGCTGCGTGATGGACTATCCCGTCGACATGTCGGTGACGCCGGAGGTGAAGGCGTTCTTCGACCCCGCCACCAACACGATCAGCTATGTGGTCAAGGACCCGAACTCGACGAGTTGCGCTGTGATCGATTCGGTCCTGGATCTCGACTATGCGGCTGGCCGGATCACCACCGATCACGCGGACGCCCTGATCGCCCATATCGAGGCGAACGGCCTGACGCTGGAATGGCTGATCGAAACCCATGTCCATGCCGACCATCTCTCCGCCGCGCCCTATATCCAAGAGAAGCTGGGCGGGAAGATCGGGATCGGCGCCAAGGTCATCGTCGTGCAGGACGTTTTCGGCAAGGTCTTCAACGAGGGGACAGAGTTCGAGCGGGACGGCAGCCAGTTCGACCGCCTGTTCGAGGACGGCGACAGCTATCGGATCGGCGGCATGACCGCCTTCGCCATGGCGACGCCGGGGCATACGCCGGCCTGTATGGTCCATGTCATCGGGAACGCCGCCTTTGTCGGCGATACCCTGTTCATGCCGGACGGCGGCTCCGCGCGGGCCGATTTCCCGGGGGGCGATGCCGGTCAACTCTACGATTCGATCCAGAAGGTTCTTGCCCTGCCCGACGATATGCGGCTGTTCATTTGCCATGACTACGGCCCGGGCGGCCGCGATATCGCCTGGGAGACGACGGTCGCGGAGGAGAAGGAGAAGAACATCCACTTCGCCGGCGGCAAGAGTCGCGAGGAGTTCGTGGCCATGCGGGAGGCACGGGACAAACAGCTCGGGATGCCGCAGCTCATCCTGCCCTCGCTTCAGGTCAACATGCGGGCGGGACAAATGCCGCCGCGGGACAAGGACGGCCGGTTGTTCTTCAAGCTGCCGATCAATCAGTTCTAAGACGTTTACAAGAGCACAAAAGAAGAGGGGAGAGACATGGACTTGGGCGCAAAGCTGACGGACGCGTTGACCGTCAGCCCGCAGATCCAGGCCGAAGACGTCGCGGAGATCGCGGCCGCCGGCTTCAAGATGATCGTCTGCAATCGTCCCGATGGCGAGGAGTTGGGGCAACCGCCCTTCTCCCTCATCGAGAGGGCGGCCGCGGAGGCCGGGCTCGAAGCGCGTTTCCTTCCAGTGGTCTCCGGCGGGATGACACTGGAGAATGTGGAGGATTTCGGTCTAGCCCTGAATGAGGCGTCCGGCCCGGTCTTCGCCTATTGCCGCTCGGGGACGCGATGTACGGCACTTTGGTCGCTCAACGCGGTCAAGGACCGGCCGGTCTCGGAGGTTATCGAGACGGCGGCCCGGGCGGGCTACGACATGTCCGGATTGCTCGGCCGCGAAGGCTAGGTCACGGCGTATAGAGGAGTTCTCTTGTGGAGAAGCCGACCACGCCCTTGCGGCGGGCGGTCCCGATTCTCGATTGGGGCCGGACCTATGACCGGGAGAGCCTGACGAGCGACATGATGGCGGCGGTGATCGTCACCATCATGCTGATCCCCCAGTCGCTCGCCTATGCCCTCTTGGCCGGGCTGCCGGCGGAAATGGGGCTCTATGCCTCGATCCTGCCGCTGATTGCCTACGCCGTCTTTGGGACCAGCCGCGCTCTGGCGGTCGGCCCGGTGGCGGTGATCTCGCTGATGACCGCGGCGGCGATCGGCAATCTCGATCTCGCGGGACCGGGTGAATATGCGGTCGCCGCCCTGACGCTCGCCTTCCTGTCCGGCGCGATGCTGGTGGTGATGGGCGTGTTGCGGATGGGTTTTCTCGCCAACCTTCTGAGCCATCCGGTGATCGCCGGCTTCATCACCGCCTCCGGCCTGATCATCGCGGCGAGCCAGGTGAAGCATATCCTCGGCGTCGATGCCAACGGCCACAATCTTCTCGATCTCGTCCTGTCGCTCATCGAGGCCGCCCCGGAGACCAACCCGGTCACGCTCGCCATCGGGGCCGGGTCCGCCGCCTTTCTGTTCTGGGTCCGCAAGGGGCTTAAGCCGGCGCTGCGGCGGATCGGGCTGGGCCCGCGCCTCGCAGACGGAATCGCAAAGGCCGGACCGGTCGCGGCGGTCGCCCTGACCACGGGGGTCACCTATCTGTTCGACCTGGCGGCGGACGGTGTCGCCATCGTCGGCGGTATCCCACAGGGCCTGCCGCCGCTGACCCTGCCGTCCTTCGATCCCGGCCTCGTCGTCAGCCTGTTGGGCTCGGCGGCGTTGATCTCGGTGATCGGCTTCGTCGAGTCGGTTTCCGTCGCCCAGACGCTGGCCGCCAAGAAGCGCCAGCGGATCTCCCCCAACCAGGAACTGATCGGGCTGGGGGCGTCCAATATCGCCTCCGGGGTCTCGGGCGGGTTCCCGGTGACCGGCGGGTTCGCCCGCTCCGTCGTGAACTTCGATGCCGGCGCGGCGACCCCCGCCGCCGGCGCCTTCACCGCCGTCGGGATCTGCCTCGCGGCCGTCGCTCTGACGCCGCTGCTCTACTACCTGCCGACCGCGACGCTGGCCGCGACCATCGTGGTCGCCGTCCTCTCGCTGGTCGACTTCTCGGTCCTGAAGCGGAGCTGGTCCTATTCGAAGGCCGACTTCGCCGCCGTCGCCGTCACCATTCTCCTGACCTTGGGGCTCGGTGTGGAGATCGGCGTCGTGGCCGGCGTGGCGGTCTCCGTGGCGCTCTTCCTCTACAAGACCTCGCGGCCGCATATCGCCGAGGTCGGTCTGGTGCCGAACACCCAGCACTTCCGAAACATCCGGCGCCATGCGGTGCAGACGGTGCCGACCGTTCTCACGCTGCGGGTCGACGAGAGCCTGTATTTCGCCAATGCCCGGTATTTGGAGGACTACCTCTACGACCGGGTGGCCGGCGACGACCGGCTGCGGCATGTGATCCTGATGTGCTCCGCCGTCAACGAGGTCGACGGCAGCGCGCTCGAATCCTTGGAAGAGATCAATCACCGGCTCGAGCAGATCGGGGTCACCTTCCATCTTTCCGAGGTCAAGGGACCGGTCATGGACCGGCTGAAACGGGCCGATTTTCTGGATCATCTTACCGGCCGTATTTTTCTTTCCCAATATGACGCGGCGATCACGCTCGCCCCCGGATTGGAGGATCGACCGGCGGAGCTGCAAGAACGGGCTTGAGCGGTCCGCCCGAATGTCTAGGGTTCCGTCTAGGCTGGAGGAGAAGACCATGAACGAGCTGAGCAGATCCGGAGCATCGGTGACGGCCGCCACGATCCACGTCGAGTCGGAATGGGCGGATCTCAAGGAATGCGTCTACGGCTCGCCGGATCATTGGGTGCTGCCGGTCTTCCTCGACGATTCGAAGCTTCGGGCGCAGGGCTGGTTCGGCAAGCTCTGGGCGGAAAACCAGGGCCGCGACATGAAGGAGGTCGACCCCGACCTCTTCGCCGAATTCTCCAGCCAGGTCCGCGGCGCGATCGATCTGCTGGAACGGCTGGGTGTGACCGTCTCCGTCGCCGGTGAGATCAGTCCGGCCAACCGCAGATTTCCGCGCGGAGCGGAGCATGGGGTGATGACCCCATGGATGCGGGATCCTTTCGTGACCATCGGCAACAATGTCATCGAGTTGGCGCCCCGCAGCCTGTTCCACCGCCGCCAGCGTTTCGCCATCCGGGAGATCCTGGCGGCCACGATGGACCGGGGCGCCCGCTATTTCGCGCAACCGGACGGCGGGGCGGACGATTACCGGGACGGCCCCGGCTGGGGGTATCTGGAAGGCGGGGACGTCTTCGTCCTGGGCAACAGGATCCTGGTCGGGCATTCCGGCGGCTGCAGCAATCCCGAGGGCGCGCGATGGCTGCAGCATGCGCTGGGACCCGACTATGCCGTCGAGACGGTGACCATCGATCCGATGTTCCCACATCTCGACTGTATCCTCATGACGCCGCGCGAGGGTGTCGCGTTCGCCTGTCTCGAAGCGCTGCCCGAGGGGTTGCCCGACCACATGGGCGACTGGGACGTTGTCGATGTTCCGAAAGCGCTCGCGAAGGGGCATATGGGCTGCAACAACCTGGTGCTGAACGACCGCACGGTTGTCGTGCCCGCCGAAGAGCCGCTGGACCCGATCGCGCGGGCGCTCGAGGAGCGGCGTTTCGAGGTGATCCGGATCCCCTACCGTATCCCGTGCACCGTCGGAGGGTCCTTCCGGTGCGCCCATCAGCCTCTCATTCGGCGCACCTGACCCGTTTTCCCACCATTGCGGGGCTTTTTACTTGCTTCGGGATCAGAAGAAATAAACGCCGATGTAAAGTCTGGCGCATGTTCTGGTTGATAAAGCGCAGGGATTTGAACCCCAGGATAAATTAACGGGTATTTATTATTCAGTTTAAAGATACGCCGATTTCTGGGACAGTGATGCCGCGCTTCTGGGGGATCGAGACATGCGCCTACGCCATATTCTCTTGCTGACCTTCACAACGATTGCCGTCATCCCCGTCACCTTCCTTGCCTTCTGGGTCTATGTGAACGCCCTGGACCGGGAACTGGACGAGGTCAGGGAACGGCATCTGCTTCTGGCCGAGAACATCAGTGCCGCATTGGAGCGCTATGTCAGGGATTTGGAGGCCAGTTTCACCCTGGTCAGCCAAGTGGCGTTCGAGGGAGAGATCACCCCGGCCTACGCCCAGTATATGCTGGAGCTGGACTTCGTCCATTTCTGCACCTTTGATCTCGCCGACCGGAGTCTCACCCACGAGATCGTGCCGGGGCATCTGCCCTGTCCGAAGGCGATTCCCGAAAAGCGCTTCGATCTCTTCCGGACCCTGACCGATGGCGACAAGGTCGCGTTTTCCAAGGTCCTGCCGAACCCGCAGGGTGATCCCACCATCTACCTTCTGTCGGAACGCCGCGATCACCTGATCGTCGGGGCGATCTCCACCGAATACATCGTCAATCAGGGCGATTCGATCATGTTCGGGCGGCGCGGCCATGCGGCGATCGTCGATCAGACGGGTCAGGTCATCGCCCATCCCCGGCCGGAATGGCGCGCGGAGATCAAGGACATCTCCAAGGTCTCGGCCGTTCAGCAGATGATGCGCCGGGAGTTCGGGACGACCCGGTTCTATTCGCCGGCCATGGAGGCGGACATGGTCGCCGGGTTCACCTATGTGCCCCGCTCCGGATGGGGGGTGATGGTGCCCCAGCCCCTGAGCGAGTTGGAGGAGAACGCCGAGGCGGTTCAGGTTTGGGCGCTGCAGGTTGGGATCATCGGTCTGATCGGCGCGATCCTTGTCGCTTGGTTCGTCGCGAAATACCTCAACAGCCCGATCGCCGCCGTCGCGGGGGCGGCCCAGCGAATGGCGGACGGCGACCTCGACGCCAGGGTGCGGTTCAAGGGCGGCTTGCGGCCGCGCGAGATCGAGGAACTCGGCGAAACCTTCGACACCATGGCCGGCAAGGTCAAGGAAGCGAACGATTCGATGAAGCACGCCCTGACCCTGGCTCAGGAGGCGACCAAGGCGAAGACCGAGTTCCTATCCTCGATCACCCACGAGATCCGAACCCCGATCAACGGCATTGTCGGGTTGTCCGAGTTGCTGGCCGAGACCGATCTCGACGAAAAGCAGCGCGAGATGATCGGCCTTTTGGTCGATTCCTCCCATTCCGTTCTCACCATCGTCGGCAGCGTTCTCGACATGTCCAAGATTGAGGCCGGACGGCTGGACCTCGATCTGCAGCCGGTCGCCGTCGATCAGGTTGTTCAGGATAGCGTGAAGAGCCTGGAGATGCGGGCGCAGGAGAAGGGGATCGACCTGCGTTACGACATTGCGGACGGCGTGCCCGCCTTCGTCATGAGCGACCCGCACCGGCTGCGCCAGATCCTGGTCAACCTGATCGGCAACGCGGTGAAGTTCACGGACAAGGGCAGCGTGACGGTCCGGGCCAAGGACACGGAAGACGGGGACGGGGTGAGCTGGCTCACCTTCTCCATCATCGATACCGGGATCGGGATGTCCGAAACCGAATTGGAGAACGTCTTCCAACCCTTCGAGCAGATCAACGCGACGACCACCGACCGACGGGGCGGGACCGGTCTCGGTCTCGCCATCTCGAAGGAATTGGCCGGCTTGCTCGGCGGTTCCATCGAGGTGTCGAGCACGCCGGGCGAGGGCAGCACCTTCCGGCTGCACCATCCCCTCTACCGGGTCGATCGGCCCGCCGGTGCGCCTCCGGCGATCGACGACACCGACGTCTTCGATGCCGACGAGGATGAAAAGTCGGATGGCGGGACCGTCCGGGTCCTGGTCGCCGAGGATCATCCGACCAATCAGTGGCTATTGGAGCGTCAGCTGCGGCAACTCGGTTATGACGTCACCGTGACCGGCAATGGCAGCGAGGCCTTGAACGCGTTCAAACAGGACCCCTATGACGTGGTGATCACGGATTATCTGATGCCGGAGATGGATGGTGCCATGCTGGCCCAGGCGATCCGTCGCCTAACCTCCGTCGAGAAGAAGTCGGTGCCGATCGTCGGCCTGACCGCCAACGCTTTCGAGGATGCGATCGCCAGCCTGAAGGCGGCCGGCGCCAGCATCGTCATCACTAAACCGACGGTGAAGAAGGCCCTGGACAACGCGATCAAGACGGCCCTAAAAGCGCCGCTCGACGCGGAGGGGGCCGCCGACCCGAACGATATGGTCGATGTCGTCTTCAATCCGGAGCATTGCATGGACCTGTTCGGCGAAGAGCCACGGAAGGGCGTGGCCTGGCTGCAGGACTTCCTCGACAACGCGGACAACGCGTTCCGTGAGATGCGGGAATGCGTCCGGACCGGCGACCGGCAGGGGCTGGCGGACCGGCTCCACACCCTGGCCGGGGCCGCGGCCGGGGTGGGCGCGGCGGAACTCGGTGTCGCGGCCCGGACTCTTTCCCTTGCCGCCAAGGGAAGCGATGCGCCGCTTGACGACGACTTCAAGCGTCTCCTGGAAACCTACGGTCATACGAAACGGTCGATGGAGGACTTCATCGGCCAATTGTTGAGCCATGTTTGAGCCGCTAGAGCAGATCGCACGATTTCTGGATCGCTTCACGATCATGAAATCGTGCGTGAATCTGCTCTACCTTCTTGTTTTAGAGGCGAATTCACAGGCGTTATGACATCGCGAACTGATCCAATAACGCCTGATTTGGCTCTAGCGAACCGAAAAGCGCCCGCAGAACGGAAAGAAGCGTAAATGCGATTTCCCTCCGGACCGTCCGCCACGCCCAAGCCTCAGAAGAAGCCGGATGACGGCGATCTGAAAAAGACGATCGCGGCCCATATCGTCTATGTCTGGGGGCGTCCGAACGGCATTCGGGCGGTTCTTGCCGATTGCGATTTGCGCGGCCGGGACTTCTCGAAAATGGACCTGGCCGATATCGAGTTCACGGGCTCGAACCTGGAAGAGTCGCGGTTCGTGCGCTCCAATCTGAGGCGCGGCGTGTTTTTCTGCAGTAACCTTAAGAACACCCAATTCGAACGGGCGGATCTGGCGCGCGCCGACATGCGGGGGGTCAATCTCGAAGGCGCCGTCTTGAACGGGGCCCGTCTGTCCGAGGCGGATCTGCGCGAGGCGCGTCTCAATTCCCTCTCGGAAGCGGAACAGACCTTCAGCCGGTCGCGCGGCGGGGCGGTCAATCTCAACGGTGCCAGCCTTGTCGGTGCCCTGATGACCAAGTTGAAAGCGGTCAGCGCCAGCTTCGTCGGTGCGGATCTCTCCATGGCGAAATTGCGAAACGCGGATCTGTCCCAGGCCGATTTGTCCGAGGCCAGTCTGCAGGGCGCCAATCTGACCGAGGTCAATCTCAACGGCGCGGTGGCCCACAATGCCGATTTCAAGGGTGCCGTCCTGGTCGGTGCGAGTTTCCTCGAGGCGGATTTGGAGGGGGCCGACATGCGCGGGGCCATTCTCGATCCGGGCCAGCTTTCCAACCCGGTCTTCAAGGACGTCATCCGGCCCCAGAGCCTGGCGGATCAGGACCGGTCCATCGACGACCTGTTCGCCGATCACAGGATGTGGCTCCAGAGCCACACCCGGGACGGCAAGCGGGCGGATCTCTCCTATTTCACTCTGGTCGAGGAAGACTTCAGCAATTGCGAGCTGACGGCGGCGGTTTTCAAATACTGCACCCTGCACCACGCCAATTTCTTCCAGGCCCGGCTTGAGGCGGCGGAATTCCTCGGGTCCGATCTGCGAGAAGCCAATCTCTCCCGCATCGATGCCCGGGGCGCCATGTTCGACCGGACCTTCCTCAACGGCGCCAATCTGATGGAGAGCGATTTTTCGAGCGTTACCCGCTCCAGCGGAAAGGAAGGTCGGATCAGCGCCAGTTTCCGGGGCGCCGTGTTGACCAATGCGGGGCTGGCCGGCGCGAATTTCGAGGGCGCGACCTTCTATGGCGCCAATCTCGCCGGCGCCGATCTCCGGGACGCGTGCCTGGTCAATGTGGACTTCCGGAAAGCCAACCTGACCGGGGCGGATCTCGGCGGTGCCGACATCAAGGGGGCCGCCTTCGACCCGCCCAAGAACGGGAAGAAATGAACTCCCCTAACCTCCCCCCGGTGAGGAGGAGGTAGGAGGAGGTAGGAGGAGCGCGACGGAGGTCGGTCGTCGTCTCAGTCGTTCTGCAGCAGATGAACGAGGCTGGAGGTATCCCACCGGTTCCCGCCGCGGGCCTGGACCTGGGCATAGAACTGGTCGACCAACGCCGTCACCGGCAAACGGGCGCCGTTATTCTTGGACTCGGCGAGGCAGATCGCCAGGTCCTTGCGCATCCAATCGACCGCGAAGCCGAATTCGAACTCGCCCTTGACCATGGTCGCGCCGCGGTTCTCCATCTGCCAGGACCCGGCCGCCCCCTTGGAGATGACGTCGAGGACCTTCGCCATGTCGAGGCCCGCCTTCTGGCCGAAATTCATGCCTTCGCTCAGCCCTTGGACGAGGCCGGCGATGCAGATCTGGTTGACCATCTTGGTGAGCTGGCCGGCGCCGCTGTCGCCCATCAGCTTGCAGGACTTGGCGAAGGCCATGATGGCCGGTTCGGCCGTGGCATAGGGTTCGGCGTCCCCACCGCACATGACGGTGAGCGCGCCGTTCTCGGCGCCCGCCTGGCCTCCGGAGACCGGGGCGTCGATGAAGGAGAAACCGGCGTCCTTGGCCTTGGCGTAGAGTTCGCGGGCGACATCGGCGGAGGCGGTGGTGTTGTCGACCAGGATCGCCCCCGGCTTCATGCCGTGGAAGGCGCCGTCCTCGCCGAGCATGACCTGGCGCAGATCGTCGTCGTTACCGACGCAGGAGAAGACGATATCGCAGCCTTCGGCGGCCTGTTTCGGGGTCGGCGCGCTAGCGCCGCCGAATTCGGCGACCCATTTCTCTGCCTTGGCGGCGGAGCGGTTGTAGACGGTGACGTCATGGCCGCCCTTGTTCTTGAGGTGGCCCGCCATCGGATAGCCCATGACCCCCAGGCCGATAAACGCAACTTTCGCCATTTTCCAATCCCTTTGTCAGTTCTGTCGCTTGATGTCGCTTTGATGTCGGCGGGGTGCCCGCCGCTGTCAGAACAGATGCAGTAACCGGGGGGAATGGCAATATGCCGGGGTCAATTTACCGGGGCATGTGCCGGTAAACACTGTCTTTACTTCGTGGATCCCAGAGCCAGAAGGGCCAGGTCGTCATGTTGCCGGATGATGTCGTCGAAACGTTCGTCCTCGGTTTCGACCCGGCAGCGATAGCTGTCGCCGTTCTGGGCGAGCACCTCGACATCGAAAAAGGAATCCGTGCCGGCCAGTTTCAGTTTCACGAGATAGTGCGCGCCTTTGACCAGATTGGCCCCGGTTTTCAGGCGGATACCGCCGACGGAGATGTTTTCGGCGTCGGCCGATTCATCCAGCACGTCGCCTTTCAGAGACTCGATCCGAACATTTGTCTGTGTCGCGCGTCTCTCGAAACGCCGGCGGTCTTCGCTCATCCTCTACCCTCATGCTTCGGCATGCATAAGAGAGTTGACGCAAACCGCGCTTAAATCAATCCCACACGGCGCCGGGAATCTTCGGATCTGAGTGCGAAATCGTCTCCGTCCAAGTCCCGCGCCGCCTCGGTGCAGAGATAGGCGACAGCCTTTGCGGGCCAGTCCGGTGCGATATGGTCCTCCCAGTTGAGCGTGCTGACCGGATTGAGGCCTGATTTCTTGATGGAGCGTTGCATATCCGTGGCAACGGTCCCCGGGCTCAGACCGACGACGCGGATGCCCTTGTCGCCGTACTCCTTGTGAACGCATTTGGTCAGCATCAGGACGGCCGCCTTCGACGAGCAGTAATGGCTCCAGCCTTCCAGCGCGTTGGTCGCCGCCCCGGAGCTGATGTTGACGATGACGCCGCCGCCCCTGGCTTCCATCTCCGGCAGGACGGCGCGGATGCCGTGATAGACGCCCTTGTAGTTCACGTCCGCGACCTTGCCCCATTCGGCCGGGTCGGAGTCGCCGAGACGGGCGATCGGATCGATCAGGCCGGCATTGTTGATCAGGATATCGACCTGTCCGAAATGCGTCTTGCAGGTCTCGACGGCCTTTTCCAGATCCGCGTAGACCGCGACATCGCAGGCCACCGCGACCGCGTCGCCGCCGGCTTTCCGGATCGCCTCGGCGGTCTGATCGATGGCGTCCGCGGACCGGGCGGCCAGGACGACCTTCATGCCGAGCCTGACGAATTCGTCGACGATGCTGGCGCCGATGCCCCGGCTGGCTCCGGTCACGATGGCGGTCTTGCCTTTCAGCTCTTCCATTTTTCTCTCCCAAATTCGAAGCCCCGGGCAGATAGCATATTCCCGGGGGGCGGCGATAACGGAAACGCAAGAAGGCCAAGGCGCTTTCATTCAGCCGGAGGACTGGGTAACACCACTTGTATGAGCGCGTGGTTTGAAGAACTTGACTATCGTCCAACGGCGATCGGGGCGGTCAGCCTGCGACGGCGCCATGACCCTTTGCTTGGGGAAACGGTGCTTGAGATCAAGCTCGACGACGAATTCCTAATGTCGAGCGCCTTCACCGCGTCGGAGGAGGCTTTGGCGCGACTGGGGCTCGCGGCCGCTCGTGGCGCGGCGCTCTCGGTCGTCGTCGGCGGACTTGGATTGGGCTATACTGCGAAGACCGTGCTCGACGACCCGGCGGTCGAACGCCTTTTTGTGGTCGACTTCCTCGCACCGGTGATCGACTGGCATCGCAGGGGCCTCATTCCTCTCGGCGCGGACCTGATGGCGGATCCCCGTTGTCATTTCGTCGAGGGCGATTTCTTCGCTCTGGCGTCGAGCGCGGACGGTTTTCTGCCCGAATGTCCGGGCCGAAAACATGATGTGATTCTGGTGGATATCGATCATTCGCCCGAAGCGTTGCTGGACGCGCGCAGCGAGGCCTTCTACTCCAAGGACGGTCTCGCCGCCCTGACCCGACATTTGAAACCGGGCGGAGTATTCGGTCTCTGGTCGAATGACGGGCCGGCGGATGCCTTCCTGGATATTCTCAGGGAGGTCTTCGCCGAGGCTTCGGCCGACATCGTCCGGTTCCCCAACCCCTACCAGAAGTGCGATGTGACACAGACCGTCTACCGCGCCTGGAAGGCACGGTAGACGGTTCGTTCGCCCGAGACGCTTTATCCCTGGCGACTTAGCCAAGATCCCTGGCGACTTAGCCAAGGCTTCGTTTCGAGAAGGGCAGCGTGCGCAGCCGCTCCCCGGTGGCGGAAAACACCGCGTTGGCGACGGCGGGGGCCGCCGGCGGGGTGCCCGGTTCGCCGACGCCCGTCGGGGCCGCGGCGGAGGCGAGGATGTGGGTCTCGACGGTGGGCATGTCGGAGATCCGCATCGGTTCGTAGTCATGGAAGTTCGACTGATCGACCTCCCCGTCGGTCAGCGTGATCTCGTTACGCAGGGCATGGCCGATGCCGTAGCCGATCCCGCCTTCCATCTGGGCCCGGATATTGTCCGGATTGACCGCGACGCCGCAATCGACGGCACAGACGACCCTATCGACCTTGAAGTCCCCCTCGGCGTCGAACGAGACCTCGGCGACCTGGGCGACATAGCTTTCGAAGGACTTGTGGACCGCGACGCCGCGCGCTTTTCCGGCGGGCAGCGGCGTGCCCCATCCGGCCTTCTCGGCGGCGAGGTTCAAGACCCCGAGATGACGGGGGCTGTCCTTCAGAAGCTCACGGCGCAGGGCGACCGGGTCCTTCCCGGCCGCCGCCGCGATCTCGTCCAGCATGGTCTCCATCACATAGGCCGTGTGGGTGTGCCCCACCGCCCGCCACCACAGGCCCGGCACGCCGACCTTGGTCGTGTGCAATTCGCCGGTGAAGTTGGGAATGGCGTAGGGCGATCCCATCACCCCTTCGACGGAGGTGTGGTCGATCCCGTTATGGACCAGCGCCGCCTCGAAGGGCGTGCCGGTGAGGATCGACTGGCCGACGATCCGGTGGTGCCAGCCGACGAGACGGCCCTCGGCATCGATCCCGGCCCGGACCCGATGGACATACATCGGGCGGTAGTAGCCACCCTTGATGTCGTCTTCCCGAGACCACTGAACCTTGATCGGCTGCTTCTTGCCGCCGTTCTTCAGATGAAGCGCCTTGGCGATCTGAGCCGCCTCGCCGACGATGTGCGAATCGTAGATCGCCCGCCGGCCGAACGAGCCGCCGGCCCAGAGGGTGTTGATCTTCACATCGGTCGGTTCGATGCCCAGGGTCGCCGACGTGACATACTGATCGACGGTCTGGAGTTGCGATCCGGTCCAGATCTCGGCGGTCTTGCCGTCGAACTCGATGACGACGTCGAGCGGTTCCATCGGCGCGTGGGCCAGGAAGGGGAAGGTGAATTCGCTCTCGATCACCTGCGCCGCGCCGGCCAATGCCGCCTCGCTGTCGCCGTCCTGCTGGAACACCTGGCCGGGGGTGCCGGCAAGCGACCGGTACTCGGCCAGGATCCGGTCCGTGCCCCGCGTCTCGGCGGCCGAGAAGTCCCACTCGATGTCGAGCAGATCCTTGGCCTTGAGCGCGGGCCAGGTGGACGTCGCCAGCACCGCGATGCCGGCCGGGATCTGGACCACGTCGACGACACCGTTGACGGCTTTGGCCTCTGTCGCGTCGAAGGACGCGACGGCGCCGCCGAATTTCGGCGATCGTGCGATGGCGGCGACAAGCATGCCGTCACGCTTGACGTCCAGCGTGAAGATCGGGGCACCGACGGTTTTCGGCTTCACGTCGAGACGCGGCAGATCCTCTTTGCCGATCAGCGTGAACTGATCCGGCGTCTTGAGAACCGGGTCTTCGGGAACCGGCAGGCCGGCGGCCTCGGCGGCGACATCGCCGAAGGCGAGCGTCTCGCCGGAGCTATGGGTCAGAACGCCCTCGCGCACCGTGACCCGATCGGCCGTTGTGCCCCAGCGTCGGGCGGCGGCCTCGACCAGCATGGCCTTGGCCGTGGCGCCGGCCTTGCGATACTGCATGAAGGAGTTCGGGATCGCGCTCGACCCGCCGGTGCCCTGATAGGGACCCCATTGCAGATTGTTGTAGAGCGCCGCGTTCGCCGGGGCGAAGGTCACCTCGACCTGATCCCAGGCGGCGTCGAGTTCGTCCGCGACCAGGGTCGCCAGGCCGGACGCCGTTCCCTGACCCTTGTCGAGATGCTTGCTCAATACCACGACCGTATTGTCGGGCTTGACGATGACGAAGGGGTTGAACTGGACGTCAGCAGCCCCTGTGGCGGGGGTCGCGGCTTCGGCGGCCTTGCCGATCAGGCTGGATCCGATCATCAGACCGGCGCCCGCCCCGCCCATGGCGATCAGGAAGCCGCGACGGTTCACGGACAACGTATCGGCCTTGTTCTTGAGGACAGTCATTGCTTAGCCCTCCATCATGTCGGCCGCGCGGTGGATCGCGGCCCGGATGCGGTGATAGGTGGCGCACCGGCAGACATTGCCGTCCATCGCGGCGTCGATGTCCGCGTCACTCGGCTTGGGCGTTTCCGCCAGCAGGGACGCCGCGGCCATGATCTGGCCCGACTGGCAATAGCCGCATTGCGGCACTTGCAGGTCGTTCCACGCCTTCTGGACCGCCTCGGCCGCTTTGCCTTCGAGGCCGTCGATGGTGGTGATCTCGCTATCGCCGACGCTGTCGACCATGGTCACACAGGACCGGGTCGGAAAACCGTCGACATAGACCGTGCAGGCGCCGCACATGGCGATCCCGCAGCCGAATTTGGTGTCGGTAAGATCGAGCTCGTCGCGGAGCGCCCACAAGAGCGGTGTATCTCCGTCCACATCCACGGCGCGGGTATCGCCGTTGACCTTCAGTTGAAATGCCATTGACCCCATCCTCCCTGGCGGGTTTGCGGAAATCGCGGTTAACGCTTCGGGGGAAATGGAACCGGAAGCGCCTTTCCGCCAGCGGCATTTCTCCGTAAGACTTGCCTAATTCTCCGGTTACCCTTGCGCGGCCGCCCCGGCGGTCAATTTCAGGCAAACGAGGGCTTCAGGCAAACGAGGACGGCGGTCGGACGGGAGCGATCTCGCATGATGGCGGATGATGGGATTCAGGCATGGAATGGGCAGAGCAGCGCCTTGGCCGCGCTGTTAAGGCCCCATGCGCGCGGCGAAGGGATGACCCCCTCGCCGGTACCGCAGGTCTGCCTCTACCGGGCCGACCGGGTGCAGTCGACATCGCCGGTGATCTATCAGCCCTGTGTCGTGATCGTCGTTCAGGGGGAAAAACGCGGCTATTTCCGCGATATCACCTTCACCTACGACCCCTCCAGCGTGCTCGCCTTCTCGGTGCCCTTGCCGATCGAGGCCGAGATCCGAAAGGCGAGCGCCGATCAGCCCTTCCTCGCCGTCGGCATGACGCTCGAACCGGCGGAAATCAGCGACATTCTCATTCAGACCGGATTGGGGCGGACAGGCCTTTCGGCGGATGATGGCGCGGGCGATCCGCAACCGGTCACCGCATCGCCGCTGACGCCGGAAATGAGCAACGCTGTCGAAAGACTGATCCGGTCCTTCGACTCCCCGGCCGAGGCGGCGGCGATCGGCCCGCTGATCCGGCGCGAGATCCTCTACCGGGTCCTGGCCAGCGACCAGGGCGGGGCCTTGCGCGCGGTCGTTCAGCGCCAGGGCAATTTCCACCGGATCGCCGATCTCATGCGGCAGATCCATCAGGATTGCACCGCCCCGATCTCCGTCGCGGACATGGCGGGCCGGGTCGGGATGAGCCAGTCGACCTTTTTCGAGACCTTCAAGGGCATCACCTCGATGACGCCCCTGCAATATGTGAAGTCGATTCGCCTTCACGAGGCCCGGGCTCTGATGCTGAACGAGCGGGTTTCGGCTTCCACGGCGGCCACAAGGGTTGGTTACCAGAGTGCGTCGCAATTCAGCCGTGAGTTCAAACGCTTTTTCGGCGTTCCTCCCAGCCGGGCGGGATAGGGAAGCCGCTGGATTAAAAATGGTTAATGGGCTTTTTTCCTGTTTCTTCAACCCTGTTGGCCCTAGTTTCCTGCTACACTCCGTGGGGTCGGGAGGGCGCGTATGGCGGCGGTAACGCTCAAAGAGCTATTGAAGGCACATCAGCTTTACCTGACCAAACGGTCCGGTGGCGAAAAGCTGGTGCCGGAAGAAGCGGATTTTTCTCTTCAGACCCTTCCGAAGATAGAATTGAGCGATTCCAGCCTGCCGATGGCGAATTTCACCCGCGGCGTCTTCAAGCATGGCAGGTTCGTCAACGCGGATCTGTTCGGTGCCGATTTCGCCCATGCGGACGCCACCGATTGTGATTTCTCCCAGGCCGATTTGCGGGGCGCGCTGTTCTCCAAGGCGAAGCTCGACGGGGCCGATTTCACGGACGCGGACATGCGACCGGGGCAGGTCTATGCCTATGAGAACGGCATCGAGCGTAGCCAGGACCGCCAGGTGGATTTGCGGGGCGCGACCATCGACGGCGCCAAGATGAACCGGACGGACCTCTCCAACGCCAACATCTCGGTCGCCTCGGCGCAAGGGACGGATTTCACCCAGGCGGTGATGTTCCAGACGAATTTCGCCGGCGCCAATCTGACCAAGGCGAATTTCACCGGCGCCATCCTGCGCGACGCGATCCTGGTCGGGGCCAATATCGACGGGGCGAACTTCGACGGGGCGGATCTGCGCGGCGCCAATCTGCGGAATGTGGATACGACCCTGGTCGATCTGTCGAAGGCCAATACCCAGGGCGCCATCATGAACGATCACCGGCCGGACCTGCCGGGGCTGATCCAGCATATGGTGGATATGCACGCGCTCTGGGTCGCGTCGGAGGGGACGGACGGCGAACGGGCCGACTTTTCCCAAACCGACCTCAAAAATCTCGACATGTCGACCATCGATCTGCGGGCGGCGATCTTCGACAAAGCCCAACTCGACGGGACCAATCTTTCGAGCTCTGCACTCGCCTTCGCCTCATTTCAGGAGGCGACGATGGCCAATGCGGATCTGTCCTTCAGCTTGCTCCACGGCGCGAACTTCACCGGGGCGGGCCTTGCCGGGGCCAAATTCTCGGGCGCGAAGGCCGTTGGCCTCAAGATCCGCACCCCCGCGGGCGAGGAAACCGGCCGGGTCCACCCCGCGACCTTCAGCTATGCAGATCTGAACCAGGCGGATCTGCGGGGCGGAGATTTCACCGGCGCCAGCTTCCACTATTCCAAATTGGAGAAAGCGAATTTCGCAGGTGCGACCGTAACCGATGCCGATTTTTCCAATGCGGAGATCAGTAAAGCGATCAGCCTGAAAATAAAATCTCCCCAAAAGGCGTAATGTGACGATCTTGACTGTTGCTTTTTTTGAAATTGCGGTATGTTCGTCGGACGTCAGCAAAGGATAGGCCACGTGACGGTATCGACTTCAATAGAGCAGGACGGCGTCGAATTCGATATTCGGAGTTATGGTTCCCTCATCGTCGAAGCATACGAGTATTGGGCCAGTCATTTCGAGCAAGGGGCGACATGCTCCCCGACGGCGTTTAATCCGTTATTCGATAAACCGCATCTGGTTAACTCCCTGGCCTTGCTGTCTGTCAGTCACGATCCTTTGGACATCACCTATCGCTTCATCGGTCCGGTGATCTTGGGCATTACCAAGCGGGATTTGACGGGGCAGTCGATTTTCCACAGTTCCTACGGCGCGTTGCCCCGGGTGGCGCTGGAGGAATACGCCGATTGCGCGATGACCGGCCGGCCGAAATTCACCCAGACCAGCATCATCGACATCAATGGCCGAACCCGGCGGATCGACCGGGTTTTTCTGCCTATTCCGGCGCAGGAAGGGCATGTCCAAACGATCATCGCGGTGGTCCAGCCCCATGCGGATGCCGGCATGGACTTCATTCAAAGGTTCATGCTAGCGAACGATATCTAAACGATAACGTTCGGTGGCGTGACATGGCGGAAAAGACTCTCGACCCGGCGGTTCTGAGCGGCTGGGTCGGCAAAACCGAGCGCCACGAGGACGTGATCGCCGTCCAATCCGCGCGCTTTCTGGAAATGACTTTTGATCGGGAGCCGACGCTTGGCGACGGGGATCCTCTGCCCGCTCTGTGGCACTGGATCTATTTCCTCAAGACCGCCCCGATGAGCCAGTTGGGCCGCGACGGTCATCCCGCGGTCGGGGGCTTCTTGCCGCCGGTGGCGCTGCCGCGGCGGATGTGGGCCGGCGGACGCCTGACCTTCACCCGTCCCCTTCGTCTCGGTGAGACGGCCGACAAGATGTCGATGATCAAGAATGTCACGGTGAAGCAGGGCCGTAGCGGGACGCTTTGTTTCGTCACGGTCGAGCATGTCTTCTCGGTCGCTGGCGAGACCCGCTTCACCGAGGAGCACGACATCGTCTACCGCGAGGATCCGTCACCGGATGCTCCCAAGCCCCAGCCCGCCGCCCCGCCGGAGGGGGCGACCGTCACCCGGACGATAACGCCGAGCGAGGTGCTTTTGTTCCGGTATTCGGCTTTGACGTTCAACGGCCATCGGATTCACTATGACCTCGACTATTGCCGGGAGGTTGAAGGTTATCCGGGACTGGTTTTTCACGGTCCGTTGACGGCGACGCTGCTCGCCGGACTCGCCGTGGCGGAGGCTGGCAGGCCTCTGAAATCCTTCAGTTTCCGGGCCGTGTCGCCGCTGTTCCACACGGCCGCCTTCGAGATCAGGGCGAAGGATGAGGAGACCGGTATACGGGTATGGGCCGAAACGCCCGAGGGGCACCTCGCCATGACCGCCGAGGCGGAGCCTATCTGAACGTCGAGAGGGCTTTGACGATCCCATCGAGGCCGTCCGTCAGGGCGGCGGGGCCGGGCTGCAGGATCAGCGGGGATTTGATCTCGTGGATCCGGTTCTCCGCCACCGCGGGAATGCCCGCCCAGCCGGGCCGGGCGGCGATCTTCTCGGGCCGTACCTTCTTCCCGCACCAGGACGCGATGATGACGTCCGGCGCGGCGGCGATCACCTGCTCCGGCATCACGATGCGGTCCTTGGCCGCCTGTTCCGACCGGAGATCCGGGAAGGCGTCGCGGCCCCCGGCGATCTCGATCAGTTCCGAGACCCAGCGGATGCCGGTGATCATCGGATCGTCCCACTCCTCGAAATAGACCACCGGTGACGGGCGGTGCGCCGCGGCGTCCGCCAGGCTGTCGAGCCGGGCCTTGAGCCTGTCGGCAAGCGCCGTCGCTTTTGTCGGTTCGCCGATCAGGGCACCCACCGTATGGATCATCTGGAAAATCCCGTCGACGCCACGCTGGTTGAAGGCGTGTACCTCGACGCCCTCGCGGATCAGGCTGGCGACGATGTCCGCCTGGAGATCCGAGAAGGTCAGCACCAGGTCGGGCGACAAGGCCAGGATCTTAGGGATATCCGCCGAGGTGAAGGCCGAGACCCGGGGCTTTTCCCGACGTACCCGGGGCGGACGGACGCAATAGCCGCTCACCCCGACGATCCGGTCCTCCTCTCCCATGAGATAGAGGGTCTCTACGGTCTCCTCCGTCAGGCAAACGATCCGGTCAAAGGGAAAGGGCATCGATCGCTCCTTCTGCGGCTTCGAGGGCGCCCTCGAGAAAACCGCCGAAGGTGGGCGCCGTTTCGGTCGAGGCGAGCAGCAATCGCCCCTTCCAGATATTGTGCAGGATAGGCGGCGTGCCATAGGACGGATGGCCTTGGGGCGGTGAGAAATCGTCCTCTGTCGCCGTGAAGCGCTCGAACGCCCAGTCGGTCAGGATCACCTCGCGCGGCCGTGCCGCCTCTTCCCCAAACATCAGGGTCAACTGCTCGACCGCCGCCGGCGGCAAATGCTCGGCCTTGGTCGAGCGGATCCCGGCGGGGACGCCGACGAACCCGAACAGCGCGCCGGCACCGCCGTCGGCCGGCGAGGCGTCATGGATCTCCATCATCGGCCCCCGGTGACTGATGCCGTCACCGGAGAGGCCCCGGTCGCGCCAGAACGGCCGATCGTAGAGGGCGAGGATTTTCGCATGTCCCGCCATCCAGGTCGGAATTCGCCGCATGGCGTCGCGTTGCCCTCGGTCGAGCTCCGGCGCGAAGACGATGCGGGCCTCGGCGAGGCGCGGCGGCAGGGCGATAACAATCCGCTCGGCCTCGATCCTGTCGCCATCGTCGCGGACGATGGTGAGGCCCTGTTCGATCTTCTCGATCCGGGCTGCCGGCCAGCCGCGATGGAGCCGAGACGGGTCGAGCGTCTCCGTGAGAGCCTCCACCAGACGGGAAAGACCGCCGGCGACCCGCCGCGAGCCGGCCATGGTCGAGAAGTCGATATCGCGCCGGACGGCTCCGGTCTCGTCCTGGAAGACGAGCTTGCCTGAGGAGTATTGCTCGAACCAAGCCAGCCCGAGGTCGTTCAGCAGACGCTCCATGCGTGGCTGGCCGGGCCAAAACCAGGCCGGCCCCTGATCGAGGCCGTGGTCCTCGGTCGACAGGATGCGGCCGCCGAAACGCTCGCGCGCCTCGATCAGTTGGAAGTCGGCCTTCATGGCCTGGAGGAGGCTGGCGAGCCGGAGCCCGGCGAGGCCGCCACCGATGATGGCGATGTTTGTTTTCATTGACATGACCCGTGATGTGGCGGGACATCCCCTTGATCCCTATATGCCGGCCAGGCAAAGGAACTTTTCCGATCCAAGCGAGTTTTCCGTGACACCCCTTTCTTCCAGTGCTTCTTCATCGGGCTCCGCGTCTCGGCCGTCCGACGGTCTTCCCGATCTTTCCCATCTCGACCGCCTCGAGGCGGAGAGCATGCACATCATCCGCGAGGTGGCGGCGGAGTTCCGGCACCCGGTGATGCTCTATTCGATCGGCAAGGATTCGGCGGTGATGCTGCATCTCGCCATGAAGGCCTTTGCGCCGGGAAAGCTGCCCTTCCCGCTGCTGCATGTGGACACCAAGTGGAAGTTCCGGGAGATGATCGAGTTCCGGGACCAGCTCGCCAAGGATCATGGGCTTGACCTGATCGTCCACACCAATCAGGACGGCTTGAAGCGCGGCGTCAATCCGATCACCTTCGGCTCCAAGGTCCATACGGATGTGATGAAGACCGACGCCCTGAAGCAGGCGCTGGACGCCCATAAGTTCGACGCGGCCTTCGGCGGCGCCCGCCGGGACGAGGAAAAGTCACGGGCGAAGGAGCGGATCTTCTCCTTCCGGACCGCCAACCACCGCTGGGATCCGAAGAACCAGCGCCCGGAGCTCTGGAACCTCTACAATACGCGAATCGCGCCGGGCGAGAGCGTGCGGGTGTTCCCGCTGTCCAATTGGACCGAGCTCGACATTTGGCAGTATATCTACCGTGAGAACGTGCCGATCCCGTCCCTCTATCTCGCCAAGGAGCGGCCGATCGTGCGGTTCAACGGCATGCTGATCATGCGCGACGACGAGCGGTTGCCACTGGAGGACGGGAAAGAGCCTGAAATGATGAAGGTCCGCTTCCGGACCCTCGGATGCTATCCGCTGACCGGGGCGGTGCGCTCCGAGGCGGAGACGGTCAAGGACATCATCCTCGAACTCCTGCAGAGCCGCACCTCCGAGCGCGAAGGCCGGGCCATCGACAAGGATCAGATCGGCTCGATGGAGAAGAAGAAGCAGGAGGGCTATTTCTGATGCCCGACACGACCAGCCCCACTGGAACTCCCGCGATCGACATCGACGCCTTCCTCGATGCCCAGGACGCCAAGGACCAGCTTCGCTTTTTGACCTGCGGGTCGGTGGACGACGGCAAGTCGACCCTTTTGGGCCGGTTGCTCTACGATTCGAAGACGATCTTCGAGGATCAGCTTTCCGCCGCCGAAACCGAGAGTAGGAAGTTCGGGACCCAGGGCGACCAGGTCGACCTCGCCCTGCTGGTCGACGGTCTGCAGGCCGAGCGGGAACAGGGCATCACCATCGACGTCGCCTACCGCTTCTTCGAGACGGACAAGCGGAAGTTCATCGCCGCCGACACGCCGGGCCACGAGCAGTACACCCGCAACATGGCGACCGGGGCCTCGACGGCGGAACTGGCGATCATCCTGATCGACGCGCGCAAGGGCGTACTGACCCAGACCAAGCGGCACAGCTATATCGTCGGCCAGTTCGGCATCCGGCATGTGATCCTGGCGGTCAACAAGATGGATCTGGTCGGCTACGACCGGGCGGTGTTCGACGCCATCGTCTCGGACTACAAGGATTTCGCCGGCAAGATCGGGTTGACCGACATCCGGGCGATCCCGCTCTCGGCGCTGACCGGCGAGAATGTGTTCACGCCGCAGACCGAGATGCCCTGGTATGACGGGCCGCCGCTGATGGAAATCCTGGAGACGATCGACGTGCGGGGCGATCTCGCGGCCGAACCGTTCCGCTTTCCGGTGCAATGGGTCAACCGGCCGAATCTCGACTTCCGCGGCTTCAGCGGGCTGATCCCGTCGGGCACGGTGGCGGTCGGCGACCCGGTCGCGGTCTATCCGGCGGAGACCGCCTCGCGGGTCACGCGGATCGTCGGGCCGTCGGGGGATCTCGACCGGGCGGTGGCGGGACAGAGCGTGACCCTGGTGCTGGCCGACGAGATCGATGTGAGCCGCGGCGATCTCATCGCCCCGGCGCCCGCTGCGCCAGCCGATGCCGGCGATAACGGTAACGGAAACGGAGAGGCGCCGCTCTCGGCCGATCAGTTCGCCGCCCATATCCTGTGGATGGATCAGGAGGAGATGCTGCCGGAGCGCTCCTACATCATCCGCTTCGCCACCGCCTCGGCCCAGGCGCGGGTCACCGACCTCACCCACCGTCTGGACGTCAACACGCTCGACAAGCTGGCGGCGAAGACGCTGGGCCTCAACGAGATCGGCTATTGCAAGATGGCGATCGACCGGGCCGTGGCCTTCGACCCGTTCGGGCGGTCGCGGGCGACCGGGGCCTTCGTGCTGATCGACCGGTTCACCAACGCGACGGTCGGCGCCGGTGTGGTTGACTTCGCGCTGCGCCGGGCGAGCAACATCGCCTGGCACGATATGAAGGTCGACCGGGCGCTGCGCAGCCGGGCGCTGGGTCAGACGCCACGGATGCTGTGGTTCACCGGGCTGTCCGGTGCCGGCAAGTCGACCATCGCCGACCGGCTGGAACAGCGCCTGCAGGCGGCGGGCAAACACACCTATCTGCTTGACGGCGACAATGTCCGCCACGGCCTCAACAAGGATCTCGGGTTTACCGACCGGGACCGGGTCGAGAACATCCGCCGGGTGGCCGAGGTCGGCAGGCTGATGGTCGATGCCGGGTTGATCACGCTGGTCTCCTTCATCTCGCCCTTCCGCTCGGAACGGGAGATGGCCCGTGCCCTGATGGACGAGGGCGAGTTCGTCGAGATCCATGTCGACACACCGCTGGAGATCTGCGAGCGGCGCGACCCCAAGGGGCTCTACAAAAAGGCCCGGTCCGGCAAGCTCAAGAACTTCACCGGCATCGATTCCGACTACGAACCCCCGGAGAACCCCGAACTGGTCCTCAAGGCCGGCGAGAAATCCGTCGACCAACTCGTCGACCAGATTCTCGAATACCTGAACCGTTAGCAAGAGGGGGCGGACTGTTCCGCCCCCGATTGAAATCTCAAACGCCGTTGCGATATACTAAAGTATTGGATCACGGAGGTGTCCGATGCTGTTCGCAAGGCTCTTTCAGCATCTGATCGAAACCGGGAGCCTCACCGTCATCGATGCGGGTGGCCGCCCCCACCGCTTCGAGGGGCGGGAGGCCGGCCCCCATATAACCATCCGCTTGCATGACAGGCGGCTGCATTGGCGGCTTCTGGTGAAACCCGAGCTGGCGGTCGGCGAAGCTTTTATGGACGGGGCTTTGACGGTGGAGGAGGGCAAGACCCTCTATGACTTCCTCGATCTGGTCGGGCGCAATTACCAGCAGCGCGGCGGCCTCCACCCGGTCGCGAGAGGCCTGCGCCGGGTCGATAGCCTGTTCCGGACCATCCAGCAATTCAACCCGGCCTCCCGGGCCCGGCGGAATGTCGCCCATCACTATGATCTTTCGGACAAGCTCTACGACCTCTTCCTGGATGCGGATCGGCAATACTCCTGCGCCTACTACCCGTCCGGCGGTGAGGATCTGGAGACCGCGCAGGCGCTCAAGAAGCGCCATATCGCGGCGAAGCTCCGGTTGGCGCCGGGGCAATCGGTGCTCGACATCGGCTCCGGCTGGGGCGGGATGGGGCTTTTCCTGGCACAGGTGTGCGGGGTGTCCGTCGATGGCGTGACCCTCTCCGAAGAGCAGCTCAAGGTGAGCCGGACGCGCAGCGCCCAGGCGGGCCTCGCGGAGCGGGTCCGGTTCGATCTGCGCGATTACCGGACCCTGGAGAAACGCTATGACCGGATCGTCTCCGTCGGCATGTTCGAACATGTCGGGGTCAACCACTACCGGACCTATTTCGGCAAGGTTCGGGATCTGCTGACCGAGGACGGTATCGCGCTTGTCCATAGCATCGGCAGCATGCGCCCGCCGGGCGGCGAAGACCCTTGGATGCGCAAGTACATCTTCCCGGGCGGCTATATCCCCTCGCTGTCGGAGATCGCCCGGGCGGTGGAACTGGAAGGGTTATGGATCACCGATGTCGAGGTTCTGCGCCTCCACTACGCCCGGACCCTGAGGCAATGGCGCCAGCGCTTCATGGCCCATCGCGAGGAGATCCGCGCGCTCTACGACGACCGGTTCTGCCGGATGTGGGAGTTCTATCTCGTCGCCTCGGAGATATCGTTCCGCTATCTCGGCAACGCCGTTTTCCAGATCCAGCTCGCCCGCCGGCAGGACGCCGTGCCGCTGACCCGCGACTATATCACCGACGCGGACCGGGCGTTCACCGATGCGGGCCCCGCCGACCGTCCGACCCTGGTGGCGGAATGAGGGCTAGGGCATGACCCGGGGCTTGCGGGGCCGGGAGAATTTCATCTCCTGGGCCCGCAGCTTGTCCGGCGGACCGGCCCAGGCATAGAGCAGCAGGGCGGGCTCCCGATCCTGGGTCGTGATGCGGTGCTCGTGACCCGGCTGGTTGAGGATCAGGGAGCCGGGCACATAGACCCCGGCATTGTTTTCCGAGATGGCGCCGGACAGGCAGATATAGCTCTCGGTGATGCCGTCATGGGCGTGCTGCGGATAGACCGTGCGCGGCGCGAACAGCACGACGCCAATGGTCAGATTCTCGCACATCACCGGTCCCAGAGGCCCCACGATATCGGCGAAGGCATAGCGGCCCGCCAGGCTTTTCGGAACCTTGCGATAGCCGTAGAGCCAGGTCAGCGCCGGAATGATCTTGGTCAGGGCCCGCACCGCCGATGTCGTGCGCCCGTTTCCCATGCCGTTGTCCAGGGCACGGCCGAGATGGGCGCAGACCGGCTTCTGCTCGGGCTGGCCGAACGCGATCTCCGGATTGCTTTGCAGCATCTTCGACAGGGTCTCGCGAACCTGCCGCATATGGCGGCGGATCGGGGTGCTGCCCCCGGCCGGCGTGGTCCGATAGAGGTCGAACACCTCCTGGACCATGTATTGCCAGTCGGGTTGGGTCAGAAGCCGGGCCGGCGGGGCGGCATCGGGGACCGTTTCGGGGACCGTTTCGGGGGCCGTTTGGGGGGGCGTTTGGGGATTGGGCGCGTTCATGCTTTCCCTTTGCCGGGTTTGGGCGCGCACGGCAAGAGGACATCGGGTCCCGATGGGATTTTTCGGGCGGCGTGGTCGCTGGGTGGTCCCGGTAGGACCGCCGCGGTCGTTCCAGGGTCACGGCTTTGTGCAAATGGATGCAATGTGAGTTATTCATATTTATCAATAAGTAAAATAACTTTATTGAAGTTTAGCTTTAGATTTTACGTCTTTGTTTTTATCGCTCTTGTCCGAAAAACTGCTTTTGCAGGCGGACTCGATTCGGACCCGATTCGAGATCGACGCCCGGCGGCGGATCGGTGCGACTTCCGGCCAGGCCGTCATCTTGGCATCAACCTTGCTTCCTTCCTGTCAAGCGGCCCCGGAACGGTGCCGCAGGCTCGAATAGGCTGGAGGAAGACAAATGCTGATGACCGGATTGTATATTTTCCTGGGCGGTGCGCTCATGTGGACGGTCCTCAAGGCTTGGGAGGATTCGGAGCCGGCGCGGGTCGCCCTGGTCGAGGCGAAGATGGAGCAAGAGCGTCATCAGCTGCTGCTGGAACATCACAGCGCCGCCGCCAAGGGGAAACAGCCCAAGACCGAAGCGGCCGCTCCGGACGCCGCGGCACAGGCCGCCTAATCCCGTTTCGGTCTTAACGCCTCGTAGCGGGCCAGGAAGAGCGTCATGGCGTCTTCCGGCCCCACGGGGACGATCCGGTCGGGCGCCGGGTCGGGGAGGTTCGGCCACTCCACCCAATGGGCCGGCAGCAAATCCCGGATCTCCGTCGCCATGCAGACGAGATCGGCATGTTTCACCGCCGCCAGGTCGAGGCGGAAGCCAAAGCGTTTGGCAAGCGCCTTTTTTAGTGGTTTCAGCCGCTTGGACAGGTTTTCCCGACCGAGGAAATTCTTGATCGGCGTCGGCATGTCGCCGGTCAGCGCCTCCTCCGCGTCATGCATCAACGCGTCATAGGCCATCGCCTCCGGCACCAGATGGCTCGCCATCACCGAATGTTCCGCCACCGAATAGAACGCCGTTGTGGCCCCGTTCCAGCGCGGCTGGTAGGCGAGCGCCCGCGCGAGGTCCTCCACCGGTAGGGCGGAGAAATCCGGCTTGGTGAGGTCGATGGCGATGCCGGACCGGGTGATCAGGACGGTGCGCGCGTCCGGTTTCTCCAGAAGGTCGAGTTGCTCACCGCCATGCCGCCGCCGAGATGCCATATGCCTGTCCGTCGTTTGGGTCCCTGGAGTCGATTCCCACTGGGGGGCGTTTGTCCCACTGGTCAACACCGCCCGCCTTCATACGTCACTCTTCATCATGAGCACAGGCCCTATCAAGAACGGCCCCATGGGCATCGGTCCCGTCTACGTCTCGATCACCGGCTTCGTCATCAGGTCCGGCCCGCTGCCCCGGCTGCGGTTCTGGTGGTATGCGGTCCGCTCGATGACCCAGGCCCGTGCCGCCGATGGGAATATCAGCGCCGAGGCCCGGGCGATCGACGGGGTCCAGCACACGCTCACGGTCTGGCGCGACAAGGCGGCGATGCGCGCCTATCTCACCGCCGGCGCGCACAAACAGGCCATGAGGGTTCACCACGATCTCGGCTGGGGCAAGGTCTACGGATATGCGGCTGAGACGCCCCCCGCCTGGGATGACGTGCCGAGACTGTGGCGGGCGCACGGCCGCGAGGTTTGACGGCCCCTATCCTTTCAGGTGTAGCATCCCCTCGGAATAACCAAGGGAGGAACCCGATGGCCGTCACGTTGAGCGCTTCCGAGCTGGAGACCTTCCGCGACAAGGGATGGGTGGTGCCGGACTATCGCTTGCCCGCCGATCTCGTCGCCGAGATGCGGGCGGAATACGACGCGCTTCTGGCCCGTAATTCCCACATCGCCTCCGACATCATGCTGGCTCCCCACCAGACCGATGGCGGGTCGCAAGGGGTGATCGGATCGCAGAAGTGGTTCGACTTCGCCACCCATCCGGACTTGCTGGACATCGCCGGCCAACTGATCGGCGACGACATCATCCTTTGGGGGACGACGATCTTCGGCAAGCCGGCCCATAACGGCAAGGAAACGCCCTGGCATCAGGACGGCGAGTATTATCCGATCCGGCCGTTGGAAACCCTGACCATCTGGATTCCGCTGGACGATGTGACGCCGGAAAACGGGCCGATGCGGTTCATTCCGGGTTCGCACAAGGCCCACGAGCTCTTTTCCCATTCCTGGGTCGCCGGCGACGACAAGACCATCAATCTGGTCTGCGACGCGGATCATTTCGATGAGGCAACGGCCGAGGATCTGATTCTCGAGGCCGGGCAGGTCTCCTTCCACGACGTCTACATGATCCATGGCTCGCGGGCCAACCGGACCGACCGCCGGCGGGCGGCTTTCATCGTCCGTCTGATGCCGGCCAGCAGCTTCTACGACCATGCGCTGGGGACCGAGATCGGCAAGCAGCATCCGGCCCAGGGATATGGCGTGCGGCCGCTTTATCTGGTGCGCGGGGTCGACCGCCATGGCGGCAACAATTTCACCATCGGGCATGGCGCCTGATGGACTTGCATCGCGGCCGGATTTTGCCCGAGGACCGGTTGCCGGAGGCCGCCGAACTGATCGCCCGCGGCGGGGCGCTGGCGGACGCCGTGACGGTGGGGGCGTCGGCTTTCCTGGGGCATCACGATGTCGCCTGCGAGGCCGAGTTCAAGAGGCGGGAGGCGGCGGCGGGTCGGATCACGGTGCATTCGCAGATCGGCTACCGCGATCCGGCCAAGACCAAGCGGGCCTGGCGGGAGATCTGGGAGAAGGCCGGCGAACGTGGCGGGCGGGTCGACCGCTACGGGATTTGCCTCGATTGGTCGATGGGCTTCCGCCCCGCCGACCGTGCGAAGGCGCAAAAGGGCACCGGGCTGATCCTGGAAAGCCCCGAGGCCTTCGCCGCGCTGACGGCGGAGGCGCCGGTCGCGCCCCATTTCGGAGATTTCGTCATCGGCATGCCGGCGGCGGTCGAGAACACGGTCGCGGCGCTGGGCGCGGGCGCCACGGCGATTGGCAATCTCGGCCAGTATTTCACCTTTCGGCTTCCCGGCCATGACGACGATGTCGGGGACACGGCGGCGACCGTGGAAGCGCTAGCACTCGCCGCCGCCCAGCCTGTGGACATCCTGGTGCACTCGAACCTCGACGACGGGTTCGCGGCGCTGTTCACCGATCTCGCCTGCAGTCTCGGGGCCGTCCTGCTGGAGCAGTATATCGTCGAGGATCTGATCGGCGGGGCGGTCAGCCATTGTTACGGCCACAGCTTCTCCGAACCCGCCAAGCGGATGGTCTTCCAACTCGCCCTTACCCAGGTCTCCCGCCATCCGGGGACCATGGTCTATGGCAACACGGTCGCCTATGACGGGGACGGGCCGGAGAACTACGCCGCCCTCGGCGCCTATCTCGGTGTCGACATCGCCGCCCAGCGCCATGCGCCGTCCGGCCATGCCATCAACCCGGTGCCGATCACCGAGGCGGCCCGCATCCCCGATATCGACGAGGTGGTCGACGCGGCGGTCTTCGCGGGACGGTTGGTGGACCGGATGGAGGTGGCCGAAACGCTCTACGACTTCGCGGCCTTGGAGGCCTCGGCGGCGGATCTCGTTGCCGGGGCGCAACGGTTCAAGGCCTCGGTCCTGTCGGGATTGGAACTGGCGGGGATCGACATCCATGATCCGTTCGAAATGTTGTTGGCCCTGCGGCGCATCGGATCGAAAAGGCTGGAGGAGGCGTTCGGCCCGGGCGCGCCGGACCCGGAAAGGCGTCGCGGACGGGTGCCGCTCCTGCAGGCCAGCACCATCGCCGCCCTGGAAGGCGCCGCGGAGAAAAAGGTCGCCGCCGTGGACACGACGGTGCGGCGCGATATCGCCGAGGCGGATCTCCGCGTTTACGTCTGTACGACGGACGTCCACGAATACGGCAAGATCCTGCTCGAGGAGACGCTGCAGCGGCTCGGTGTCGATCTGGTCGATGGCGGGGTCCATGCGGAGCCGGCGCGGATCGCGGCGGATGTCGCGCGGAGCGGCGCCGACGCCATCGCGATCTCGACCTATAACGGGGTCGCCCTCGACTATCTGAGGCAGGTGCGCCGGGCGCTGATGGAGGCGGACCTCGACATCCCTATTCTGATGGGGGGCAAGACCAATCAGATACCGCAAGGCTCCAACACCAGCCTCCCGGTCGACGTGTCGGACGATTTGATACGGGAAGGCGCCCTGGTCTGCCGTAGGATGGAGGATATTCTGCCGCACCTTTTGCGGCTGGCGGAGGAGCGAGCGGAGGATAAGGGGCGATGATCTTCGCGTTGGGGGTGATCGGGACCGGTCATCTGGCCGGCTTCGTCGTCGAGGGATTGCGCAAGGCGGGCTGGGAATGGCCGATCCACGCGGCCTCACGGGACCGGGAGAGGCTGGCGGCCTTTTGCGAGCGCTATGCGGCGGTGCCCGGCGACAATCCGCAGGAGGTCATCGACGCCAGCGACGCGGTGCTTGTCGCCGTCCGCCCGGATCAGGCCGAGGCGGCGCTGTCCGGCCTGAAATGGCGCGAGGCCGAACGCCTGGTCTCGGCGATGGCGGGGGTCAAGCTGGAGACCCTGGCGGCGTTGGCCCCCGGCGCCGAGATCGCCCGGATCATGCCGATTTCGTCGGCTGCCCTGTGCCTCAGCCCCACCCCGTTCTATCCCGCGAGCCCGGAGGTCGAGAGCCTGATCGGGTTCATCGGCAAGGCGATTCCCATGCCCTCGGAGGAGGCCTTCGAGGCGGCGACGGCCAACGCGGCGGCCTATGGATGGTATTTCGCCCTGATGGCCGAAATGATCGCCGCCAACGAGGCCGCCGGGCTCGATCCGGAGACCGCGAAAGCCATGGCGGTCGAGACCCTGGCCTCCGCCGCACAGGTGGCGCTCGCGGCCGATGCGCCCGCCCCGGAGATCCTGAAGGGGCTCCGAACCCCCGGCGGGATCACGGAGCAGGGGCTCGATCTGCTCGACGGGGCGGACGCGTTGACGCCCTGGCGGGCCGCCTTCGCCGCCGTCGCCGACCGGTTGAGACGTGGCTGACGTTGCGATCTATCTGGGCAGGGCTACCTCACGCTAAGTGTCGACAGAAATTTCCCTGTGATGGCTCCACCATGCCGCTCGGGTTTTGAGTGACGTCAGTGATGTCAATATTTGTAATTTAATTCCACATCTTGTTAACTTTATTCCCAGAATCGAGTCCATGCCCGTTCTTGGGTTGGGATTTCTGCGGCAAACATCCGAGAGTCAGAAAAAGTGTTGACAGTTTGAGGCGCGGCACCGAAGCTCGCCCTATCGAATTCAAACTGTTGGAGGATGGCCGTTGAGCAAGGCCAGGACATATCGAGCCCTACTCGAGTCGGAAGATTTCCTTGTCGCCCCTGGTGTCTATGACGGCTATAGCGCGCGTCTCGTCCAGGCGGCCGGGTTCAAGTCGGCGGCGACCAGCGGGGCCGCCATCGCAAATTCCCTCTTGGGGATGGAAGACATCGGGTTGATGGGGCTGAACGAGAACGTTACCCACTGTCGTAACCTGGCCAGGGCTGTCGACATTCCGCTGACCTGTGACGCTGATACGGGGTACGGCAACCCGCTCAACGTCCACTACACCGTCCAGCTGTTCGAGGAGGCCGGAGTCGCCGGCATAAACATTGAGGACCAGGTTTCGCCCAAGCGATGCGGTCATATGCCGGGCAAGGAAGTGGTCCCACTCGAAGAGATGGTGAAGAAGATCGAGGCCGCCTGTCTTGCCCGCCGCGACGATGCCTTCGTGATCGTCGCGCGGACCGACGCGCTCGCCCGAGAAGGGGTGGAGGGGACCCTGAAGCGGGTAAAAGCGTATGCCGAGGCCGGCGCCGACATGATTTTTCCCGACGCTGTCCGGGGTGAGGAGGATGTCGCCCGCATCGTCGAGGCCGCGGGTGTGGCCGTCACGATCAATATGGGATTCGGCATCCGGCAGCGGCCTACCACGCCACTGATCCCTTTTCCGAAATTAAAGTCGATGGGCGTCAAGCGCGTCAGTCTGCCCCGGATGCTGCCCGCCGCCGCGATCAAGGCGATGACCGAGGCTTTGTCGGTGATGCGAACGGTCATCGAGACGGGGGAACCGGTCGACCGACCGGATCTGCTGGTCGGGATCGACGATATCTGGTCGCTGATGGGGCTGGAGGAAATGCGGTCGCTCGAAAAGCGTTTGCTTACCTTTGCCAGCTATCAATCGAAATACGACGCAACGCCCGGCGAGGCCTCCGACACGGAAGTCGGAGCGCACCAGTGATTGGGAGGACTCATGACACAAACCGCGCCCAGATTGATGGCGGTTGACGATCCGATGATCGAATCGGAAACGCTCAACCGGCCACCCATTATCGAGATCGAGGACCTCAACAAGGTCTATCGAACACGTCGCCATGGCGATGTGAACGCTCTAAGTCAGATCAACCTGACCGTTCGTGATGGCGAGTTCATCGCGCTGGTCGGCCCTTCGGGATGTGGCAAGTCAACGCTGCTGAAAATCTTGGCCGGGCTCCTGCCTCGCACGTCGGGCAATGTCACTATCAACGGGTCGGCGCTCGACGGACCGAGTCGGGATATCGGCGTCGTCTTCCAGCAACCGGTGCTGCTGCCCTGGCGCAACATCATGCAGAACGTCTTGCTCCCTCTGGAATTCGGGCGCGACAGGACCCGCGAAGACTTGCAGGGGCGTGCTTTAGAGCTCCTCAAAATGGTTGGCCTCGAAGGCTTCGAGACCCGCTATCCGGAAGAGCTGTCTGGCGGCATGCAGCAGCGCGCGGCGATCGTCCGGGCGCTGATTCAAGATCCGCGCATGCTGTTGATGGACGAACCGTTCGGGGCCCTGGATGCCATGACCCGCGAGCAGATGAATCTGGAAGTCCTGCGGATCTGGCAACAGAACAAAAAGACGGTGCTCTTCGTCACCCATTCGATCTCCGAGGCCGTCTTTCTCGCCGACAGGGTTGTCGTGATGACACCACGGCCGGGTGCTATCGCGGAGATTCTCGAGATCGACCTGCCACGCCCACGTCGGCTCGAAATGATCAACAGCGAACAGTTCGGAGTCTATGCCACGCGCATTCGCCGATTGCTCAATGCTATGGAGGATCTTTCCTGATGGTGGATACGTCTATCGCGAAAGACCCGGAAAACGGGTCGCGCGCACGAAAATCGTCGGGACCACTGCGCGCCGCGTGGGGCTATGCGTTGGAACGGCCGGAACGGGTTCTTTCCCCCTTGCTTCTCTTGGCGCTGATCGGTGCGTGGCATGTTGCGGCCATGACCCTTGGTCTGCCTGAATTCATCCTGCCGCCGCCGGTCAAGGTGTGGCAGGCGCTGGTCGACGGGCTGAGTGCTTCCCCGTTCGATGTCGGTGGCTATTGGTACCATACGGGGATCACCGCTTTCGAAGCGCTGTCCGGGTTTCTGCTCGGTTCTTCCGCCGGGATCATCGTCGGCATGACGGTGGCGCACTCGCGGATCGTCGAGCGTGTTCTCTATCCCTACATCATCGCGATTCAGTCCCTTCCGAAGATCGCCATTGCCCCGCTGTTCGTCATCTGGTTCGGGTTCGGAATCGAGCCGAAGATCCTGATCACGACGATCATCACCTTCTTCCCGTTGCTCGTGAACTCGATCGCTGGCGCCAATTCGGTCGATCCGGCGCGAATCGATCTCGCCCGCTCGTGCAACGCGACGCCGATGCAGATGTTCTTCAAGATCACGCTGCCCAGCGCCCTGCCGTTCATCTTCGCCGGTCTCAACATGGCCGCCGTCCTGTCGATCCTCGGCGCTATCGTCGGTGAGTTCGTCGGCGCTCAGGCGGGGCTGGGAATGCTGATCCTGCAACGGAATGAGTTGCTCGATATCGCGGCGGTGTACTCGATTTTCGTGGTTCTCGCCGCCCTCGGCCTGACCATGCATCTCACTATGCGCGCTTTGGAACGCAAGCTGTGCTTCTGGTCCCAGCGCAACCGGTACAAGGCCGACCTCGACGGCGGCTGACTTCAACCCTGCTCAAAATGCCGAGAATCGGAATGCATCAAAGGAGGAAAACAATGGATCTCAAGAAAATTCGCCATGCGTTCTACGCGATGGCCCTCGGGGTCGTGATGACCGGCCCGTTCGCCGCCAAGGCGGAGACCGAAGTCACCCTGGTACAGGGGCACGCGAAGGTCGGAGTTGGAGAGGATGTCTTCCTCTATATCGTCCCGCAGGCCATGGGTTGGTTTGCCGAAGAAGGCCTGAAGGTCAATCTTGAGGGGGTTCGGGGCAGCACGCTCGCCGCTCAGATCCTTCAGAGTGGGGATGCTCAGTTCGCAACAACCGCGCCGGAAGTGGTGATGTCGGTGCGCGAAAGGGGCGGTTCGATCCAAACCATGATGGCGGTCCGCCGTCAGGGTGGTTATCAGCTTGCCGTGCCGGAAGACTCGGAAGTCCGGTCGATCGAGGATCTCAAAGGTAAGGTCTTCGGCGCCGCGAGCCTTGCGTCCGGTGCCGTCCCGATCGTCAAGGGCATGATGTCCGATCTCGGGATCGACGAAACCGACTACACGATCGTGGCGACCGGAACGGGCGGCCAGGCCGCGACGGCGCTTGCCGCCGGCAAGGTCGACGTCCTGGCGCTTTGGGACATTATGTATGCGACCATCGAGAACGGCGGCGTCGCGCTTCGGACGATGGACTTCCCGATCGTCCCCAAGCTGGCCGGTTTCTCGCTTGCCACCAGCGATTCCTTCCTGGAAGAGAACCCGGATGCCGTGGAGGGTATGTGCCGCGCCGTCGCCAAGGGGGTCGTCTTCACCCGTGAGAACCCGGTGGCGGCGGTCAAAATGCTCTACAAACTCTATCCCGAGACCGCACCGGAAGAGATGACGGACGCCGCGATCGAAGCCGACGCCAACATCATGCGCACCTACCTCGCCAATGCCACCGGCAGTGACGCCTCGGTCCCCGTGGGCTGGAACTATCCCGAAAAGTGGTCGTTCTCTTATGACTACTACAAGCTGAATGGCCGGTTGTCCGATCCAAAGCCGCTGTCGGAGCACTACACCAACGACTTCGTCGAGAAGTGTAACGACTTCGATGCCGAGGCGATCAAAACGCTGGCGCGCCAGCGCTAGCGGAAGTCGTCCTGGGCGGCGCCGACCCCCGTCGGGGTCGGCGTTCCGCCGCGGGGCCGGATTGGGAGAGAGCTGACATGGTGTTCGATGTAGAGGTCGACATCGCCGTCGTCGGAGGCGGGGGTGGTGGGCTTGTCGCCGCGCTCTCCGCGGCCGAGACCGGGGCCGAGGTCGCTCTGCTGGAGAAATGCGACCGGCTCGGCGGCAACACGTCCCTCTCGTCGGGATCTGTGCCGGGCGCCGGAACCAAGTTCCAGCGTGCGGCGGGCATCGACGACGATTGGCGCAGGTTGGCGGACGACATCATGCGCAAAACCGAGGGCACGGCCCCCCGAGATCTGGTGGAGACCTTGGCCCGGGAAAGCGCTCCCCTGGTGGAATGGCTGGCGGACCGGGCCGGAACGCCGATCGAACTGATCTCCGACCTGCGCAAGGTTGGGCATTCCGTTCCCCGGATGCATGCCCCGCCGGGACGGCAAGGTCATGTGCTCGTCTCCGTTCTCGAAACGGCGGCACAGGCGGCGGGTGTGACCATTTCAGCGGGGAACCCGGTTTCCGGATTGATCTCCGATCCAGCCGACGGCGGCGTCCATGGCGTTTTCGTCGATCATGAGGCGGGACGTTACTCCGTCGGCGCCAAGAAGGTGATCCTGGCGGCCAACGGCTTCGGTGCCAACCGGTCGATGCTGAGGGCCTATATTCCTGAGATCTCCGAGGCCCCTTATTTCGGGCATCAAGAGAACCAGGGAGAGGCAATCGAGTGGGCGGCTGGCCTGGGTGCCGGCCTTGTCAACATGGGAGCGTTTCAGGGTCATGCCTCCGTCGCGTATCCCAGCGGGGCTCTATTGAGCTGGGCTGTGATCGAAAGGGGCGGCATTCTGGTGAATGCAAGGGGCGACCGGTTCATCGACGAATCGCTCGGATATTCGGGATGCGCGCAGGCTGTCCTGTCCCAGGACGGCGGCAAGGCCTTCGCCGTTTTCGATAAGGCGACGTACGACTATCTGGCGGAAAAAGCCCTGGACTTCCAAGATATCATGCGGTTCGGCGGCGTGGTTTCCGGCGGGAACGCGAAGGAGCTTGCGCTCAAGACGGGATTCGACCTGGCCAGGTTCAAGGAGACACTGGCGACCTGGAACGGGGTTTCCCTCGGTGACCAAATGGACCCGCTGGGTCGCGAGAACGCCGGATTATCATCCCTCGATGGCCCTTTATACGCGGTCAAGGTGACGGCCGGCCTGTTCCATACCCAGGGCGGGGTCGATGTCGATGCCCGGGCCCGTGTGCGTCGCGCGGATGGTTCGGTGATCGGCAATCTCTATGCGGTCGGCGGTGTCGCCGTCGGTCTATCGGGACGGCATGGCGGCCGCGGCTATTGTTCGGCCAACGGCTTGCTTGCGGCCCTGGGCCTCGGTCGTATCGCGGGCCGGGATGCGGGCGACTCCGTTATGGCGGAGCGGAAAAGGAAATCGGCATGAACCCGACAAACGAACTCGATCGTCTCGCGGAATTCGCGACGGCCGTATTCGATGGGCGCCAGCCCGTTCCGGGCGAGGTCCTTCAGCACGGAAAACGCGTGATACTGGACAGCGTTGGCGCCATTGTGGCCGGACGAAGCACCGTGGACGTCGCCTCGTTGGACCGAGGTTTGGCGGCCGGCTCTTCCGCTCTCATGCAAGGTCTCGTGGGGGGCGTCGCGGGGGTGGCCCTCGAAATGGACGAGGGCTGTGCCGCGTCGCGCGGTCATCCGGGCATTCACGTCGTGCCTGCCGCGCTCGCCTTGGCCAAGCAGATATCTTGCGACGGGGAGGCGTTCCTGAGGGCCACGATCGCCGGTTACGAGGTGGCCGCCAGGATCGGTCATGCGACGACCTTCCGTCCGTTCATCCATCCCCACGGAACCTGGGGGGCGTGCGGCGCCGCCACCACCGCGGGCCTTCTCCAGGGCCTCACCGGTCCCAGCTTGGCAAACGCGCTCAAGATCGCCGCGGCCCTGCCGGTCGCGACCCATTACAACACGGTCTATGCTGGCGCGACTGCGCGGAATCTCTGGAGTGGCCTCGGCAATTTCACGGGGATGCTGGCCGTCACCGCCTCGGCCGCCGGATTCACCGGCAATGCCGATGCCTTGGCCGGCGCCATGGGGAATAGTCTGGGAACAGCCTTCGATCCGGTTCGCGCGGTCGAGGGGCTCGGCACATCCTGGTTTATCGTTCAGAACTATTTCAAACAGTATCCGTGCTGCCGTCATGCCCATGTCGCGATCGACGCCTATGCGGAGATCCTCGCCGAATCGGGAGCGACCGCATCGGATATCGAAAGGGTCCGTATCGAGACCTACCAACGGGCGGCGGACGCCGTCGGCCGAATCGTGCGGCCGGAAACCCCGCTTCAGGCGAAATTCTCACTGCCGTTCATGATCGCGGCCTATACGGCGGAAGGGGGGCTTTCCCGCGAAAGCTTCGAACCGCCGATGCTGTCCCGCCATGCGGCATCCCCGCTTGCCGGCCGGGTAGACGTCGCTGCGTCGGACGCGTTTACCGGACTGCTTCCGACCCGAGCCGCGAATGTGTCGGTCACCTTGTCCGACGGTCGGCTGTTTGAGAAGGAGCGGCATGGCAGCCATGGAGATCCGGATGACAGGCTCAGCGACGTCGAAGTCGACCGCAAGTTCATGGACCTGGCGGGTCCCGTGTTGGGCGTCGAAGCGGCGGCCGTTCTTCGGGACCGTATCCGGGCGTTGGAAGGATGCTCCACGGTCGGCTGGCTCTCGGACCTGAGCCTTGTTCCTGACGCCGCCGCGGAATAGGGGCGCTGACCGGGGTTTGACAAAGGGCTCTGCCGTCGACTAAAGACAGCAAGTGTCAACACTAAGGTCGAGCTGTGGTGGGATCTCAAAAAACCCTTTCAGATCAGGTTTTTGATCAAGTCTACGACATGATTCTCGAAGGCGAGCTGCCTCTTGGCGGGGTGGTCAACGAGGTCGTGATCGCCCAACGCTTCAATGTCAGCCGCGGCCCCGTCCGCGAAGCGGTTCAGCGTCTTCAGGGGCTGCGGCTCGTGACAAGGGAGCCCTATATGCGGGCGCGGGTGGTTTCCCTGTCGACACGCGATCTGGTGGAGATCTTCCAATTGCGCGAGGCGGTCGAGGGAATGGCCTGCCGCTTGGCGGCCGATGCCATGTCGGACGAGGCGCTCGCCGCTCTGATGAAGGAGCTTGAGGAGACCCGGCGCGCCGGCCTCAATGCCTATCAGCCGGAAGGCGGACCGTTCGATCTACACCAGCGCATCGCGCTTGCCTGCGGTAACGAACGGATACGTCATTTGCTGGCTGAGGAACTCTACCACCTTCTCAGGCTCTACCGCCGACGTTCGGGCGCGATGCCGGGACGCCGCGAGCAGGCCTTCGACGAACACTGGCAGATCGTTCGCGCCATGTTCAACCGGGACCCGGATCTCGCCGAGTCCCTTATGCGTTCGCATATCTCGCGCGCCACGGCGGCGTTGATCGCCTCGATGGAGAGGAAAGAGGTGTCGACGGAGCCGGAAGCACCCGACGCCGCCTGAAGCAATCCGCAATACTGTCGACACTAAGGCCGCTTTGCGTTTTTGCGTGTAAGCTCCGTTTAGCTTGGGAGTTTCCTAAAAGCCCTTTTTTCAGCCATTCTGGCTCGGATTTGGGTGGGCGGTTTGATCTGTTCCGTGCGCCCCGACCCAAAACTGTTGACAGTTTTGGGTCGGGGCGGTAACACCGTGTTATGAAAGTCAGAGCGCTGAATACGGATAAGTCGGTGGCGTGGGGTAGGCTTGAAGGGGCCGGCGTCGACGCGGCATATGTCGACCTTCGTCGGCATATGGCCAACCGAGCTCGGCCGCTCCCGTTCAGTCTCCGGATTGTTTTGGAGAACCTGCTGCGCCGCGCGGCGGCTTCGCCGCAGAGCCTTGCCCAGGCGATGGCTGTCCGCGACTGGCATGGAGGCGGACCGCTCGACGCCGCTTTGGAGGTCTCCCGTGTAATCATGCCCGATTCTAGCGGATTGCCCGCGCTGATGGATCTGGCGGCGGCGCGCGATGTTCTGCGTGACGGGGGCGGCGATCCCTCCCTCGTCGAGCCGCGGGTTCCGGTGGACCTGATCATCGACCATTCCCTGATCGTGGATGCCGCGGGTTCACCTTGGGCCGCCCAGTTCAACGTCGAAAGGGAGTTCGAGCGCAACGCCGAACGCTACGCTTTCTTCAAATGGGCGGAGCAGGCGTTCAGGGCGGTTCGGGTCGCCCCTCCGGGCAAGGGGATCATTCATCAGATCCACCTCGAACGGATTGCCCGCCTGGTCATGCTCTATCAGGGCGAGGGCGACGTGCCTGTCGCGGGTCCGGAGTTCGTTCTGGGCTGCGACTCGCATACGCCCATGATCAATGGTCTTGGGCTGCTCGCTTGGGGTGTCGGCGGGATCGACGCCGAAGCGGCAATGTTGGGAGAGCCTTATGTCGTGCGGATACCGGCCGTCGTCGGTGTCCGTTTGACGAACTGTCTGCCGGCGGGGGCAACGGCGACGGATCTTGTGTTGACAGTGACCGAGAGGTTGCGGGCGCATGGTGTGGTTGGGGCCTTTGTGGAGTTCTTCGGACCCGGCGCCGCCCGGTTGGCCGTTCCGGACCGTGCGACCATCGCCAACATGGCCCCGGAGTACGGCGCGACGATTGGCTATTTTCCGATCGACGATCGGACCATCGACTATCTGCGCCGGTCGGGCCGGTCCGAGGCCCATGTGACCTTCGTCGAGCGGTATGCGCGCAGCGCCGGCCTGTTCGCGGAGTCGGGGCAGGAAGAACCTGTATTCGACGCGGTCGTCGATCTGGATCTGTCCACGGTCGGGGCCAGCGTCGCAGGACCTCGGCGCCCCCACGAGCGTCAGTCGTTGAACGCGGTCAAGGAGCGGTTTCGGGACGCGCTGACGGTATCCGGCGGTGACGGCGGGTTTGATGTGCCGGCGGATGCGGTCTCGCAAACAGCAGCCCTCTCGATCAGCGGGCGGAACCGGCGGCTTGGACATGGCGCTCTGGTCATCGCGGCCATCACATCCTGCACCAACACGTCCAATCCCGGCGTAATGCTCGCTGCCGGTCTGCTGGCGCGTAACGCGATCGCCCGCGGGCTGAGTGTGCCGCCCGGCGTCAAGACGTCGATGGCGCCTGGCTCGCGCCTGGTGGCCGATTATCTCGATAAGGCGGACTTGCTGACGTCCTTGGAGACGCTTGGCTTTCACATCGTCGGGTTCGGCTGCACGACCTGTTCAGGTAAATCTGGCGATATCGACCCGACCGTCGAGCAGGCGATCCGGGAGGAGGGTCTCGTCGGCGTCGCCGTGCTTTCGGGCAATCGCAATTTCGAAGGGCGCATTCATCCCAGTGCGCGGGCGGCCTATCTCGCCTCGCCGCCGCTTGTTGTGGCCTACGCCTTGGCTGGCCGGATCGACATCGACTTCGATCGCGATCCGCTGGGCAGCGACAATGCCGGGCGCGCCGTCTATCTCGCCGACCTGTGGCCCGATCCGGATGAACTGGAGATCCTCATCCGAACAAGCCAGAACCCGGACCAGTTCGACCGCAGCTATGCCGGCCTGTTCGAAGGCAGTCCCGAATGGCACAAGTTGCAAGCCCCGGACGGTCCATACTTTCCCTGGCGGGAAACGTCGGAATACATCAAGCGGCCTCCCTTTTTCGACATTGGGCGTGTGGGCGCGCCTGATATGATCGCCGGGGCCCGTGCCATCGCCCGGTTCGGGGATGCGTTGACCACGGACCATATAACGCCCAGCGGCGCGGTCGCTCCCGATAGCGTCGCCGGCCGGTATCTCATTGAGAAAAACGTGCGGCCGAAGGATTTCAACGCGGTCACCCAACGTCGGGGGAATCACGCGTTCATGGCCAGGGTGACTTTCGGGAATCCCAGGCTCCGAAATCTTTTGATCGATGGCGTGGAAGGTGGGCTTACGCGGTTGGAGGAAGGCGGAGACCCGGTTTCAATCTATGAGGCCGCGCGGTCTTATCGATGCTCGCACACCCCGCTCCTCGTGATCGCCGGCAAAGACTATGGAATGGGGTCGAGCCGGGACTGGGCGGCGAAAGGCCCCAAACTGCTGGGCGTCCAGGCGGTGCTCGCCGTTTCCTTCGAGCGGATTCACCGGGCCAATCTTATCGGAGTGGGGATTGTGCCGCTGACCTTCGAAGACGGGGTCAGCGCCGAGGTGCTGGGTTTGACTGGATTCGAGCGGTTCGATTTTGTCGGTCTTTTTGAGGGCATCCGAGACGGGGCGGCGGTGGACGCCGTGGCCTATTGCTGCCGGGAGAAATCTCCGCGTCATTTCCGCGTCCGGGTGGATGCCCGGAACGAAAGCGAGAAGTCCCTCCTCTTGGAGGGCGGGATGTTCGCGAAGGTCATGCGACGGCTCATGTCCGGGGAGGCGACACGCTGTTCCCCGAACGGTGCAACGGGATGAGGGTGACGGCATCGCAAAACCGCGCCTGCGATCTGGTGCGACGGTATCTGGCGGCGATGGAGAGGCGCGATCTTGACGAGGCGCGGCGCTATCTCGGGGCCGGGGCCCGCTTCGTTTTCCCGGGGGGGCGCCGCTTTTCCTCCGTCGACGAGATCGTCGCCAACTCGACGGGGCGCTATTCCCGTATCGAGAAGACCATCCACGATGTCGATGCAACGGGTAACGACGAGCAGGCCCTGGTGATCATCTCAGGGGTCCTGAACGGCGTGTTTGAGGACGGAGAGGCATTCGAGGCCATTCGGTTCATCGACCGCTTCTTGCTGCGCCGCGGCAAAATCGTTGACCAACGCGTCTGGAACGATACGGCGGAACATCTTTTGACAAAGCTAACGAAAACAGACGGGGCGGAATCATGAGGTTCGATCTTTTGCTCGAAAACGGGGAAATCGTCTTTCCGGGCCAGGGTGTAACGCGGGGCAGTATCGGGATTGTCGGCGATCGCATCGCGGCCATCCTCGGTCCCGACGAGACGGCGACCGCCGCCGAGGTGATAGACTGTACCGACCGGTGGGTTCTGCCGGGTTTGCTCGACCCTCACACCCATATCGGTTTTGGCGACCAGGAGTCCGATTTCGAAACGGAGAGCCGTTCGGCCGCCCTCGGCGGGGTCACCGCCCTGTTGAGCTTCCACCGATCCGACAATCTGGCCGAGAGCTCTGGGCCATGGAGGGCGGCGGGCGAGGCCCGTTCAATGATCGACTTCGGCTTCCACTATGGCGTGACCAAGCGGGAGGACGTCGAATCCTTGGCGGTCAACGCAACTCGTTTCGGCATCACGTCGATCAAGGTCTATCTCATGTACAAGGGCGCCTATGGTGCCTCGAAGGGGTTCACGGAGGTCGACGACGCCCTGCTTTATCGGGCGCTGCTGGCCGGCGCCGGTCTCGGCAATGGCGTCGTCGGTGTCCACTGCGAGAATGTTGAGGTAATCCCTGTCTTCCGGGAACCGATCCAAGCGACCGGGCGCAACGATCTGAGGGCCTGGGACGAGCAAAGCCCTGGTTTTCTTGAAACCGAGAACGTGTTCAGGGTTTGTTTTTTCGGCGGCAAGGCGGATTGCCCCGTGAACATCGTTCACATGTCCGCCGCAGAGAGCCTGGAGGTCGTCGAGAATCTTCGACATCCCGGAAGGGCCCCGATCCATGTCGAAACCTGCGCTCACTACCTCAGTCTTTCCCATGACGCCCCTGTTGGTCTTCTGGGAAAGGTCAATCCCCCCTTGCGCTCCCAGGCCGATATCGACGCGCTTTGGGAGGGGGTCCGGCGCGGGTCGATTTCCACCATCGGGTCCGACCATGTGCCCCGGAAGCGGGTGACCAAGGGCCCCGACCTGTGGAAGGCCTCCGCCGGTTTTCCCGGCATCGGGACGTTGTTGCCCATCCTGATCGAGGAGGGCTGGCACAAGCGGTCGGTACCGATCGAAACCTTGGCGGCCGCGACCAGCCGAAATGTGGCGGCGCTCTACAGCTTGCCGGGAAAAGGTCAAATCGCGCCGGGCTTCGACGCCGATTTCGCGATCGTCGACCCGGATCGGGAGGTCGTGGTCGATCCGGAGCTGCTGGAGTCCCATTCGGACTATAGCCCCTATGAGGGCATGCGGTTCCGCGGTTCGGTCGACGCCACCGTGCGGCGTGGCAACGTCATCATGCGGGACGGTGTCCTATGCGACGACAAGGCGGGTGGCCACTATCTTTTCAGAACGCCTAGCAAGGGTTGAGGCATCATGACAGAACGGGTTTGGGACAGGTTCCTCACGGAGCATGACAAGCGGATTTTCGAGCTTGCCGGATATGGCAAGCGGGGCGGATTCGGTAAGCGGCCGGCGCTCTTCATTATCGATGTTCAGTATAACTTTTGCGGTGATGAACCGGGGCAGACCCACGAGGAAGGTGTGAAACGCTACCGGACTCATTGCGGCGAGGCGGGATGGAAGGCTGTCCCCCACATCGAGCGTCTGATGCATCTCGCTCGGGAAAAAAATATCCCGATCTTCTATACCCAATCGGAGCGGCGGCCGGATCAGTTGGATAACGGGGTCCAGGGGGGCAAGTCACACCGCAGTCAGGAAAAGAACAATGTCGAGGGGACCCATGCGACCCAGACCGTCGCGCCCTTGGCTCCCCGGCCCCAGGACATGCTGATCGGAAAGCGGAAGCCCTCGGCCTTCTTCGGCACCTTGTTCATGAGCTATCTCAACCATTTGGACGTCGACACACTGATCATGACCGGATGTACGACATCCGGCTGCCTGCGGGCGACGACCGTCGACGCATTCTCCTACAACTTCAAGGTCGTCATCCCGGAGGAAACCGCGTTCGACCGCTTCGAGGCGAGCCACGCGATCAATCTGTTCGATCTCAATTGCAAATACGCGGATGTGGTCCCGACGGGCGAGGTCGCGGGATATCTTGAGGGCCTGCCGGTCCGCGAGGGGTAACGGGCAGAGTGCCGCTCACTTGCCATCGTCGGCCGGGCGCTTTACGTCTTGGCCATGTTCGAAACGATTCCCGAAACGCCAAGCAAACGGCCGGTCTTTTCCGTGGCGCCGATGATGGACTGGACGGACCGCTATTGCCGTCTGTTTCATCGTCAGCTCACGCGCCATGCCGTGCTCTATACCGAGATGGTGACGGCGGACGCGGTGATCCACGGCGACCGGGAGCGGCTGCTGGGTTTCGACGCTGACGAGCATCCGGTGGTCTTCCAACTCGGCGGCTCCGAGCCCGAGAAGATGGCGGAGGCCGCCCGGATCGTCGAAGACTTCGGCTATGACGCGGCCAACATCAACTGCGGCTGCCCCTCCGATCGGGTGCAGAGCGGCCGCTTCGGCGCCTGCCTGATGCGCGAGCCGGAGACCGTGGCCGCCCTGGTCGCGGCGATGCGTGCCGCGGTCTCGATCCCGGTCACCGTCAAATGCCGGATCGGCGTCGACGACCAGGAGGACTATGCCGACCTCAAGCGGTTCGTCGACATCGTTTCGGCGGCCGGTTGCAGCGAATTCACGGTCCACGCCCGCAAGGCCTGGCTCAAGGGACTGAGCCCGAAGGAGAACCGGGACATCCCGCCCCTAAACCATCCGCTGGTCGAGCGTCTGAAGGCGGACCGCCCCGACCTCACGCTCGTCGCCAATGGCGGTCTCAGCGATATGGCGGCGATCCGCGACCGCATCGAAAAGCTGGACGGCGCCATGGTCGGCCGGGCGGCCTATCAGGACCCCTGGCTATTGGCCTCGGTCGATCCGCGGATCTTCGGTGACGCGGCGCCGGCCGCCCGCCGGGCCGACGCGATCGCCGCCATGTTACCGCTGATCGACCGGGAACGCGGCCGGGGCGTGCCGCTGCACAGCATTACGCGACATATGCTGGGCCTGGCCAACGGCCTGCCGGGCGCGCGGGCCTATCGCCGGGTCCTGAGTGAGGAGGCGCGGGACCCTTCCGCCGGACCGGAGGTCGTCGAGAAGGCCTTCGGCTTCGTCCGGGAAGATCTACCCGCAGGCCAGCCCTTCGTTGGCCAACCAGATGCGAGTCGGGCCGCCTGATGACCTCCTTCGCCGACCTTCGCACCGGGGCGAAGAACTGCCTCACCGATATCGCCGGCGTCCAGGTCGGCCACGGCGACGATCCGGCCAATCGCACAGGCGTCACGGCGATCCTCACTCCGGGACGGGCGGTGGCCGGGGTGGATATCCGGGGCGGAGCGCCGGGCACCCGGGAAACCGATCTTCTGCGCCCGGATAACACGGTGGAGCGGGTGGATGGGATCGTCCTGTCCGGCGGATCGGCCTTTGGCCTCGCGGCGGCCGACGGGGTCGCCGAGGTGGTTCATGGCCGGGGCGGCGGCTTCGATACCGGCGAGGCCCGTATCCCGATCCTCCCGGCCGCGATCCTCTATGATATCCCGTTGCGCCCGAATGGCGCCGTCGAGCCGCGGGTGGACTATCGCGCCCTGGGAATGGCGGCGGCGGAGGCCGCGTCCGAGACCCTGTCCCCGCTCGGCAATGTCGGGGCGGGCTTCGGGGCTCGTGCCGGCTTTCTCAAGGGCGGGCTCGGCACAGCCTCCATCGTCAGCGACCGGGATGTCGCCGTGGCCGCGCTTGCCGCGGTCAACGCCTTCGGCTCTCCGGTCATGCCCGGGTCCGATTGTTTCTGGGCCTGGCCCTTCGAGCGGGAAGGCGAGTTCGGCGGCCGGATTCCGGACAAGGGGATCGCCGGCCATCCCCTGGCCCTCCATCGGGAGGCCGACTCCGGCGTCAACACGACCCTGGCCGTGGTGGCGACCAATGCCACGCTCGACAAGGCCTCCGCCCAACGGGTCGCGGTCATGGCCCATGACGGGTTCGCCCGGGCGCTCCGGCCGGTTCACACGCCTTTCGACGGGGATGCGGTGTTCGTGCTGGCCACCGGCGACGGACCGGTGCCGGGACCGGAGACCCTGGCCCTGATCGGCACCATGGCGGCGGACTGTGTCGCCCGGTCGATCGCCCGGGGCGTCTACCATGCCGAGACCATTGATGGGTTTCGAAGCTATCGGGAAAGCTTTAGGGTCTAACCCCTAAGTGGACTTTTTTGAAATTGGGAGGTTCGGATGATCCGGTTGAATGCGGTATGGGCCGCCGGAGCGGCCGTTTTCATCGGCGTTACGTCGAGTTTCGGGGGCGCGGCCACGGCGAAGGATACGCTGACACTGGGGATCGCGCTGGAGCCGCCGCATCTCGATCCGACGGCGGGGGCCGCCGCGGCGATCGACGAGGTCGTCTATGGTAATGTCTTCGAGGGGCTGACCCGGATCGACCGCAACGCCACCGTCCAGCCGGCGTTGGCCGAGAGCTGGCACATCTCTGACGATGGTCTGACCTACACCTTCAAACTGAAGAGCGGGGTCGAATTTCACGACGGTACGGCGCTGGACGCCGGCGACGTGGTGTTCACCCTCGACCGGGCGCGGGGTGAGGACAGCGTGAACGCGCAAAAGCAGCTCTTCGGCGCCATCGAGACGGTCGAGGCGGTCGACGATCTGACGGTCAAAGTGACGCTGAAGAACCAGTCGGGCCGTTTCCTCTACAATCTGGGCTGGGGCGACGCGGTCATCGTGGCGCCGGAAAGCGCGGAGACCAACAAGGCCACCCCGGTCGGCACCGGTCCGTTCAAATTCGCCGATTGGGCCAAGGGCTCCGCCATCAAGATCGCCCGCAACCCGGATTATCACGGGACCCAGCCGCAGCTTTCCGAGGTCACCTTCCGGGTCATCACCGACCGTCAGGCCCAGATCGCGGCGCTGAAGGCCGGCGACGTCGACGCGATCCCGAATCTCGGCGCGTCCGAGGCGCTGCCCGACTTCAAGGCCGATCCGAACTTCCATGTCGAGATCGGGGCGACCGAGGGCGAGACCATCCTCGCCATGAACAACGCCAAGCCCTTCCTGGACGACGTGCGGGTCCGCCGGGCGATCTCGCACGCCATCGACAAGGAGGCGATCCTGATCGCCCAGGAGAGCCAGGCGAAGATTATCGGCAGCCATTTCTCGCCGAGCCACCCGGCCTATATCGACCTGACCGGGACCTACCCCTACGACACGGATAGGGCGCGGACCCTGCTGGCCGAAGCCGGGGCCACCGATCTGACCCTGACGATGATCCTGCCGCCGCCGAGCTATGCCCGGGTCGGGGGCGAGATCATCGCCGCCATGCTGCTCGATGTCGGGATCAAGACCGAGATCGAGAATGTCGAATGGGCGCAATGGCTCGACCGGGTGTTCAAGCGGACCGACTACGACCTGACCATCGTCTCCCACACCGAGCCTTTGGACATCGGGATCTATGCCCGGGACAACTACTACTTCAATTACCAGAGCGCCCCGGCCAAGAAGCTGTTCGAGTCGATCGCGGTCGAAACCAACCCGGTGATGCAGAGGAGTTTCTACCGGGATTTCCAGAAGCTGATCACCACCGAGGCGGTCAACGTCTATCTCTACATGCTGCCCAAAAACGGCGTGTGGAACGCGAAGTTGCGCGGGCTCTGGGCCAACAGCCCGGTTCAGGCCAACGACGTGACCGAGGTCTATTGGGCGAACTAGGCCCGCTCGGCTGACCGATGGCGGGATTTCTGATCCGGCGTCTGATCGCCAGCGCGGTGACCTTGATGGTGGCCGCGCTGGTGATCTTTCTGGTGATGGAGGTCCTGCCCGGGGACCCGGCGGCCGTCATCCTCGGCACCGAGGCGCGCCCCGACACGCTGCAGGCGCTGCGGGCCGAACTCGGCCTGGACAGGCCGGCCGCTGTGCGCTTCTTCGATTGGGTCGGCGGCTTCGCCCTTGGCCAGACCGGCCAGAGCTATACCTATTCCGTCACCACCGGCAGCCTCATTCTCGAACGGCTCGCCGTGACCGCGCCGCTGACCGCCATGGCGGTTCTGCTGTCGGTTTCGCTAGGCGTCGGAGCGGGGATCTTCGCCGCCCTGCGCCGGGGGCGCGCGGGGGACTGGGGTGTCATCCTGGTGAGCCAGATCGGGGTCGCCATCCCGAATTTCTGGCTCGCGATCCTGTTGATCCTGGTTTTCGCCGTCGGCCTCGGCATGGCGCCGGCCGGCGGATTTCCGGGCTGGGGAGAGGATCCGGTCGAGGCCTTCGGGGCTTTGATCCTGCCGGCCTTGGCGTTGGCGCTTCCCCAGGCGGCGATCCTCGCCCGGGTGTCGCGTACGGCGATGCTGGAGGTCATGGGCAAGCCCTTCGTGGTCTCCGCCAAGGCGCGCGGGTTTCCCCCGGGGCGGATCATCCGCGAACATGTGCTGCCCAACGCCTCGATCCCGATCGTCACCCTGGCCGGCCTGCAGATCAGCTTTTTGATCGCCGGCGCGGTGATCATCGAGAACGTCTTCTTTCTGCCGGGCATCGGGCGCCTGGTCTTTCAGGCAATCGCCCAGCGGGACCTCATCCTGGTGCAGGACATCGTGCTGGTCCTGGCCGCGGCGACGATCTTCGTCAATCTGATGGTCGACCTCGCCGCCCATGCCCTCGATCCGAGGGTACGCGATCATGGCTGAGGCGAGCGTCGAATCCGCCGTGGTGCGGGCCAGGATCGGACCCGCCCTGCTGCTCGGCGCGGCGATGGCCGGCTCGATGATCGCGCTGGCCTTGATCTCCCTGGTCTGGACGCCCTATGAGCCGGCGGCCCTCAATATTCGCAGCCGGCTGACACCCCCGGGGTTGGACCATCTCGCGGGGACCGACGCCCTGGGGCGCGATATCTTCTCCATGGTCATGGCGGGGGGCGCCAACAGTCTGATGGTGGGGCTCAGCGCCATCGGACTGGGGGCCGTGGCGGGCATCGCCCTCGGCCTGATCGCCGGCGCCCGGGGCGGATGGATCGAGGAGGCGGTGATGCGCTTCAGCGATTTCACCTTCGCCTTCCCCGCGCTACTGACCGCCATCATGCTGACGGCGGTGTTCGGGGCCGGCCCGGCGAATGCCGTCGCCGCCATCGCCATCTTCAACATCCCGGTTTTCGCCCGGGTCACCCGTGGGGCGGCCCAGCCTTTGTGGCGGTCGGGCTATGTGCTGGCGGCCCAGACCCTGGGCAAGGGCATGACGCGGATCGCCGTTTCCCATGTGCTGCCCAACATCTCGGCCCTGCTGATCGTCCAGGCGACGATCCAGTTGGCGCTCGCCATCGTCGCGGAGGCGGGGCTCAGCTATCTCGGTCTCGGCATCCAGCCGCCGGATACGAGCTGGGGCAAGATGCTCAACGATTCCCAGACCCGGTTGGCCCAGGCGCCTTGGATGGCGCTTGCCCCCGGAATTGCCCTGGCGCTCACGGTTATGGGCCTTAATCTCCTGGGCGACGGGCTACGGGATCGGCTCGACCCGGCCCTGCGCCGGGTCCGCTGACCATGTCCCTGGTCCTCGACAATGTCCGCGTCGGGATCGCGGGTACCGGGATCGATCTGGTGCGCGGCGTGAGCCTCGCCCTGCCGCCTGGCGAGACGCTCGGCATCGCCGGGGAGTCCGGCTCCGGCAAGTCGCTGACCGCACAGGCCGCCATGGGATTGTTGGCGCCGGGCTTGCGCCTGGACGGTGGCATTCTGCTCGACGGGATGCGCCTGGACGGAGCGGAGGACCCGGCCTGGCAGGGCGTGCGGGGGCGGCGCATCGCCTATCTTTTCCAGGAGCCGATGTCGGTGCTCAATCCGGTTCAGACCGTGGGCCGCCAGATCGCCGATGTGGCGGCCCTGCACCAGGGACTGTCCCGGGCGGCGGCCAGGGCGGAGGCTCTTGGCCTGATGCAACAGGTCGGTATCCCGGATCCGGAGAGGCGGGCGGGGGCCTATCCCCAGAGTTTTTCGGGCGGACAGGCCCAGCGCATCTGCCTGGCTGTCGCCTTGGCCGGGAAACCCGACTACCTGATCGCCGACGAGCCGACGACCGCCCTTGACGTGACGGTGCAGGCCCGAATCCTCGACCTCCTGATGGAAACCGTGGCGTCGCGGGGGATGGGAATGATGCTGATCTCCCACGATCTCGACCTGGTGGCCGAGCGCTGTGGGCGGATCGCGGTCTTCTATGCCGGGCGCGTCGTGGAGACGGGAGAGACCCGCCGCGTGCTGTCGGCGCCGCGCCATCCCTATACGGCGGGGTTGCTGGAGGCCCGGCCGAGGATCGGCCATGACGGTCTACCCCAGCCCATTCCGGGTCAGGTGCCGGACCTCACGCGGGCGGTCAGCGGATGCGCATTCGCGCCCCGGTGCCCAAGGGCGACCGAGCGATGCCGAAGCGACGATCCCGGACTCGAAGACGGGACCGCCTGCTTCCATCCGCTTATGCCGTAGAGGTTATTCCCTGGGGGCGCGCTTGTTGAGGATGCGCTGCAGGGTCCGCCGGTGCATGCCGAGCCGACGTGCGGTCTCGGAGACGTTGCGGTCGCACTGATTGAACACCCGCTGGATATGCTCCCAGCGGACCCGGTCGGCCGACATGGGGTTTTCCGGCGGCGGGGGCAACGGGTCCTCGTGGTGGATCAGGGCGGCGGCGACCTGATCGGCATCCGCCGGCTTCGGTAGATAGTCGACGGCGCCGGCCTTCACCGCGGCGACGGCGGTGGCGATGTTGCCATAGCCGGTCAGCATGACGATGCGGGCGTCGGCCCGGCGGTCGCGCAGCCGTGAGACGACGTCCAAGCCGTTGCCGTCCTCCAGGCGCAAATCGAAGACGCCATAGGCCGGCGGCGCGTTTTCGATGGCGGCCAGGCCCTCGGCGACGGTCTTGGCGACCGTGACCTGGAAACCGCGCTGCTCCATGGCCCGGGCGAGCCGCGTGCTCAGCGGGGTATCGTCGTCGACGATCAACAGCGACGGGTCGCCACCTTGCAATCTCACAAGGACCGGGGTCTCGGCCTCGGCCAGCGGCATTTCGGCAATACTCATCCCTCAGTCTCCTTGCCGCCACCCTGTTCTTCTTCTGATGGGGCGGGGGCGGCGATCTCTTCCAACGGCCAGGACACGTCGACCTTGGCGCCGCCGGCGGGACCGTCGTTGGAGCAGGCGATGGTGGCGCCGCTACGCTCCAGCAGGGTCTTCGCGATGAAAATCCCGAGGCCCATATGACCATCCTGGCCGCTGCGGCTGGACAGATAGGGCTCGCCGAGATCTTCGAGCACGACCGGCGGGAAGCCGGGGCCGTCATCGGCGATTTCGATCACGACCCGTCTAGTATCCCATTTTATGGTTATTTCTACGCGAGCTGCGGCAAACTGGACCGCATTCTGGATGAAGTTCGCCAGGCCGTGCTTGATTTCCGGCGTCCGCGGCAGGCTCGGGGCCGGCGTCCAGGGCCCGCCCCCGTCCAGATCGCCGCTGTCGATGTCGATCATCACGCCGGCGCGGGCATAGCGGGCGGCGATCTCCTCGACCACCGCGGGGACCGACTCCCGGGGCTTCAGCGGATCGACGCTGGCCGTCGGATGCTGCGCGAACTCGGTCAGGATCTTGCCGCAGCGCTCCGCCTCGCTGCGCAGCAGCGCGATGTCCTCCGCGAAATGGCTGTCCGGCGGGACCTCGCGGCTCAACTCGTTGCTGACCACGGCGATGGTGGCGAGCGGGCTGCCGAGTTCGTGGGCGGCGGCGGCGGCGATGCTGCCGACCGCCGACATCTGCTGTTCGCGGGCCAGCGCCATCTGGGTCGCGGCGAGGGCCTGACTCATGCGCCGCGCCTCCTCGGCGACCAGCCAGCCGAAACCGGCCATGAAAACCGTGGCGATGATCAGCGCCGCCCAGGACCCGATCTTGTATTGCGGGGCGAGGTCGAAGCCGACATAGGTCCAGGGCAGCGGCATGTGGAAGAAGGCGAGGAAGGTGAGACATATCACCGCCAGGCCGCAGACCATGACGGTCGACCTGCGTGTGAGGATCGTCGCCGCCACCGTCACCGGGGCCATCATCAACAAGGCGAAGGGATTGACGATGCCGCCGGTGATGTAGAGCAGGCTCGCCAGTTGCAGGATGTCGTAGCCGAAGGAGAGGGCCGCACTGCCGTCCGGTAGCCGGGCGTTCGGCGTCCGCCCGATCCCCATCGCGACATTGGCCATGACCAGGGCGGCGATCGAGATCACCGCGAGTTCCAGGTGGAATTCGAAGCCGAGGCCGAAATGGACGACGATCACGGCCGCCGACTGGCCGACCGTCGCCACCCAACGGACACGCTGCAGGGTCCGCAGCCGGATCGGGTCGACGATGGCGCCTTCGAGAAAGCCCTCCGTCGCGGCGGCGGCGGTTTTCGGCGAATCGCCGGACGCGGTGGTCAGGGTTGATGTCGCCATGCTGGTTCGGAAGTCCTCAGTTGTGCCTTAGTGGTGGCGGGCATGCGCCCCGGTTCTATATGCGTCCAGGCGATGAATAAGATTGAGACATCCCCCGAGCGGCCGATCCCGGACCGCGGCTCCGCCGATAAGCGGCTCCCCCATGAGGAGCCCGCCGGGGAGCGGCCCGCCGTCCAAGTCGACCGTCTTACAAAGGCTTACGGTCCGGTGCGTGCGGTGGACGGCATCAGCTTCGATTTATATCCGGGCGAGACCGTCGCCCTTCTGGGCGGCAACGGCGCGGGGAAAACCACGACCCTGTCGATGATCCTCGGCCTGTTGAAGCCGAGTTCCGGGTCCGTCACTGTCTTGGGCCATGACATGAGCAGCCGGCCGATCGCCGCTTTGTCGCGGATGAATTTCGCCTCGCCCTATGTGGACCTGCCCCAGCGTCTGACAATTGCCGAGATGCTGTTGATCTACACCAAGCTTTACGGCATCCGGAAAGGCCGCCGCCGGGTGGAGGAGACATTGGAACGGTTCGATCTGGTCGCGTTGCGCGACCGGCCACTCGGCAAACTGTCGGCCGGGCAGAAGACCCGGGCCGGCCTCGCCAAGGCCCATATCAACGAGCCCGACGTGCTGGTCCTCGACGAGCCCACCGCCTCTCTCGACCCCGACACCGGGGACCGGATCCGCGGCGATCTGGAGACCACCGCCAAGGTCGGTGGTGCCGCCATCCTGTTGGCGAGCCACAATATGGACGAGGTCATGCGGCTCGCCGACCGGGTCCTGATGATGCGGGCCGGGCGGATCGTCGACGAGGGGGCACCCCGGGAACTGGTCGACCGCCACGGCCGCCGGGATCTCGAGGAGGTGTTTCTCGCCATCGCCCGGGATCAGACCGGCCATGAACATCGCGAGACACCCGACGGAGAGAAGGCCTGATGAGCGCGCCCGCACGCCTGAGCGGCCTCGAGGCCAGCATCACCCGCATCGGGGCGGTGGTGATGCGCTATATCCTGGTGATGAAGGGGTCCTGGCCGCGGCTCGCCGAGCTTGCCTATTGGCCGACGGTCCAGATGATCATCTGGGGGTTCGTGTCGAATTTCTTCGAAACCCACTCCTCCTGGGTCGCCAGCGCGGCCGGCATTCTGATCGGCGCCGTGCTGCTCTGGGATACGCTGTTCCGGGCCAATCTCGGCGTGTCGGTCAGTTTCCTGGAGGAGGTCTGGTCACGGCATCTGGCCAATCTCTTCATCTCGCCCCTCAGGCCCTATGAATTGGCGGCGGCCCTCGTCACCACGAGTTTCGTGAGAACCCTGGTGGGCGTGCTGCCCGCGATGGCGCTGGCCATCCCGCTCTATCATTTCTCGATCTTCGAGATGGGCTTCGCGCTGGTCGCCTATTTCAGCCTGCTGCTGATCATGGGCTGGTCGATCGGCCTGTTCGTTTCCGGCGTCGTGATGCGCTACGGCCTCTCGGCGGAGAGCCTCGCCTGGTTGCTGGTCTTCGCCTTCGCACCCCTGTCCTGCATCTACTACCCGATCGACAGTCTGCCGGAATGGGTGCAATGGATCGCCGTCATGACACCCTCCGCCCATGTCTTCGAGGGCATGCGGGCCGTCCTTCAGGAAGGGGTGTTTCACTGGGATCTGTTCTTGAAGGCGCTGGCCCTCGACATGGTCTATATCTGCTTCGCCGGGCTCGCCTTCATGGGCTTCTTCGCCGCCGCCCGCGATCGGGGATTGCTGCTGCAACAGGGGGAGTAGTCAGCGCTCGATCCCGGCGGTCTTGAGGATCTTGCGCAACGTCCCTTCTCCCTTGATCGGATTTGGAACAGGGAAGTGTTTGCCGGTCGAGGTGCGCCAAATCTCGTGCTTTCCCTGACGTACGATCTCACAACCGTGTTGGCGTAGCAGCTTCGCGAGTTCACGGTAGGAAAGGGAGGCCATCGGCCTTCCCTACGCACCGGCAACGATGAACCTGAACCGGTCTCGCGGAATCGGTGCCTTGCCGTCCAACTCCAACAGGTCCGCCGCGACCTGGGGGGCGGCGTCGATCATCTCGTCCAGCGTCTCGGTTTCGACGATCAAGGTTTCCAGATCGTCGCTCGTCCCGAGCCAGACCCCTTCCGGCAGTCTTTCCACCAGGACGACGATGCCGCCCTCGACCGGTTTCTGATCCAGCGTAAGGCTATCTTGAGCCATGCCGTCAACCCATTCGATTATCCGAAGGCGTGCAGAATAGCACGGGCACCCTTTGCTGTCGCCCTACCCCGCGGGCGTATCGAGGATCGCGGCGGCGAGGCCGAGCACCGGGATGGCGGCGGCCGACGGGAATCCCTGGTCCGTGCCGAGCCGGAAGTCGCAGGGCGCCTGTTCGACATAATTCGCCAGGAGGAGCCGTTCCACCGGGGTGCGCGGCGGGCGGGCCGGGCGGATATGGGCGGTGGATCTTGCATCCAACCGGCCGAGGATCCCGACGGCGGCGAAGGCGGCGATGCCGTCCACCAGCATCGGCTGGCGCGCGAAACGGGTGGCGAGGCCGGCGCCGACCAGGGCGGCGATCTCCAGGCCGCCGACCTTGCGCAGGATCTCGAGCGGTTTGGTCTCGCCGCGATGGGTCTCCACGATCGCGTCGCAGATCGCCAGTTCCTTGCTGCCGTCGGCGAGATGATCGGCCGGTCGGGCGCCCATGAGCAGCGCGGCGATGGCCGTCGCGGCGACGGCCGATCCGAGGGATGCGTCGGAGAAGGCGTGCAGATCCACCCCCTGTTCGACGGCGACCATGCCATAGGTGACGGCCCGGGCGCAGTCCTCCTCGCTGAGCGCGTCGCCCCGCCGCGCGTCCGCGGAGGGGATCTCGATCGACAGGTCGTAGACGCGCAAGTCCGCGTCGGCGGCCTGGCATAGCGCATTGGTCCGGGCGTCGCCCTCGGTGAAACGGGCGACCTCTTCCTGGCCGGTGGAGACCGGGTCGGCGGCGAGGTCGACGGCGAAGCCATGGCCGGCGGCGAACAGGCTGACCCGGGGGCGGCGCAGATCCGGGCGGGTGCGGCCCTGCCAGCGGGCAAGCCAGACGGCGAGGTCGCCCAGATCTCCGGCCTGGCCGCCAGGCATCAGGGTGACGAGCTGGCTCGCGGCACTGGTCGCGGATTCGAGGTCGGCGTCCGGCAAGTCGTCGATCAGACGGTCGATCTCGGAGAAACTCGGCTCGGCGGGGTTGGATGCGTCGGTCATGGGCTTCGTTTATCTAGGGGGCGTTTGTTTTGGGCGTCGTTTTTTTAGCGCTAGGGAAGCGTGGTCAGGGTGACTAGCAGAAGAACCGCCAGCAAGGCCAGCGACACGATGGCGGCAAGGGCATAGAGGGTCTGGAACCGCCTCAGGTCATGGACACTCGGCGCGGGGGCGGCCGGGTTGAGCCAGGGATGGGGCACAACCCGTTCGGCATAGACACGCGGGCCGCCCAGTTTCGTGCCGAGGGCGCCGGCGATGGTGGCGACCGCCAGGGCACCGGCGCCGGCGCCGCGCTGGGCGAGGCCGGTCCGGATCGCCGCCAGGGGGTGGGTGGCCGGCCCGCCGATGGCGGCAAAGGCGAAGAAGAGCCCGGTCACGGGACTGGCGATACGGGTCAGCGCGGTCGAGAGGTGTCTCGCCGGAGCGGCGAAGGCGGCGCTGGATATCCGCGGCAGGGAGCGGCCGAGCGCGGTGATGACGGTGACCGCGAACAGCCCCGGGAGCCCGGCGAGGACGGCGGCCAGGACCGGCAGGGCGACCTGCCGGACATGGGCGAGCACGGTCCCTTCGATCCCGGCCTTGAGCACCCCCGCCTCGTCCAGACCGTGAATGTCCTGATCGGTCAGCGGATCGACCGCCCGCCGGGCGGCCGCAAAATCGCCGGTGAGCAGGGCGTCCGAGACCGGCTCCAATTCGGCGTAGGCCTGGCGCTGGCCGACGGTGCCGACCATGACCAGGACCAGGGCGACCCAGAGCGCGATGCTCTCCTGGGCGAGGATCTGAAGCCCCCCGCCGAGCAGAACGGTGGGGACCAGGATGACGAGGAGGACGAGCCCACCGCGAAAGCGCTGGCTCTCTTCTGAAAGCCCGTCCCGGTCGAGCTTGTCCGCCATCCGTCCGGCCAGGGTCTGAGCCATCAGCCCGATCCTTGGATAGCGCCGCCACACGCCGCCGATGCCGCCCAGATAGCCTTCGAGGGCGAGCGTGATCACCAGCGCGACCAGGATCTCGGCGGTAGCCTCGGGAAACAGGAAGGGCACAATGTCACCTTGCGGAAATTCGCTATGGACGGACGGGCGGGGGAAGGCTATCCCGCATTCGCCATGTTTACACCAGACCTCATCTTGCGCCTCGGCGAATTCCTCGTCGACGGCAGCCTCGCGATCATGCTGTTCTTCGCCGCCGTGATCGCGCCGACGACCTTCAAACGCCTGCCCGAGGAGATGGCGGGCAAACTGATCCGCAGCCTGTTCCCGGTCTATTATCTGCTGCTGACCATGACAACCGGGCTCGCCACCTTCCTGATCTCGGCCGGCGGCGAGCCGGACCTGTCCATCGTCGTGGCCTTCGTCACCCTGTTCTTCTTCCTCGCCCGGCAGGTCCTGATGCCCCGGATCAACGACGCAAGGGACGGCATGAACGCCGGGGACGAAGCGAAAGGCCGGACCTTCGATCGGCTTCACCGCCTGTCCGTGATCGTCAATCTGGGTCAGATGATCGCCTTGGCGATTGTCGTTGTGATGCTGGGCCTCTGACCCTATTTGCCAGGGATAGGCAATCCGAAGGACCACAGGACGGACGGGAATGAAGGGCAATTGGGGGAAGGCGGTGATGTTCGCCGCCATCGTGGCGCTGCTCGGGGTCGGCGGAATCATCGCCGGCCAGGTGATCTACCGCGAGGTCGCGGGCGACGGCAGCACAGTGCCGATCGGCGGCGACTTCACCCTGGTTAATCAGAACGGCGAGACGGTGCGCGACGGCGATTATCGCGGCAAGAACATGCTGGTGTTCTTCGGGTACACCCACTGCCCCGACTTCTGCCCGTTCTCGCTCGACACCATCGGCGGTGCGCTCGACAAGATGGCGCCGGAAAAGGTCAACGATCTGGAGGTTCTGTTCATCACCGTCGATCCGGAGCGGGACACGGTCGATGTCATGAAGGACTATGTCGGCTTCTTCCATCCCAAGATTCAGGGGCTGACCGGCTCGACCGAACAGGTCAAGGCGGCCGCCCGCGCTTACCGGATCTACTACCAGAAGGTCGAGCGGGAGGAGGGTCCCTATCTCATGGACCATTCCACCTACATCTATCTGATGGACGAAAACGGCCATTATGTTACCCATGTCACCGAAGACATGGGGGCCGAGGCAATCGCCGAGCGGCTCTCCAAAAACATCTAGGCCAAAGTATCCAATCTCGCGCCTTTCGCTGTAAGGCGCTTTGGGGGGAAGCGGTTATGGCGATCGATCCGAGTGGGGTGACCGGCATCTACGCGGCGTCGGTGACGGTGTTCAACGACGATCTCAGCATCGACGAGGCGGCGACCATCGAGCATTTCGAGTGGCTGCTGGACAATGGCTGCGACGGGGTTCTGGTCTTCGGCACCACCGGCGAGGCCAATTCGATCTCGCTTTTCGAGAAGTTGGATTTCCTCGAAAAGCTCGGCCAGACGGACCTGCCTCGGGAAAGACTGATGATCGGCACCGGCAGCCCGGCGCTGCCCGACGTCATCGCGCTGACCGAATCGGCGCTGTCGATCGGCGTGCACGAAACGCTGCTGTTGCCGCCCTATTACTTCAAGAACCCGCCCGAGGACGGGCTCGACGATTTCGTCCGTCTGCTGATCGACGCCGTCGACGACGAACGGCTCAAGCTGCTGCTCTATCACTTCCCGCAGATGGCCGGCGTCGGCTGGCCCGACGAACTCGTGAAGATCCTGGTCGAGGACTATAACGGCGTCCTTGTCGGCATGAAGGACAGCTCCGGCGATTGGGACCATATGGCGGGGCTGATGATGGAAATCCTCGGCTTCCGCATGTTCACCGGGACCGAGGTGCTGTTGAGCAAGACCCTCGATCTCGGCGGGGCGGGTACCATCTCCGCCACGGTCAACCTGACCGCGCCCAAGGCGCAGGAGCTTTTCCGGGCCTGGCAGCGGGAGGAGGAGACCGCCCCCTTGCAGGCCCAACTCAACGCCCAGCACGCGGCCTTCGGCGAACTACCTCTGATCCCGGCGGTGAAGGCGGTGCTGGCGGAACGGCGCGGCAAGCCGCAATACCGGGTGATGCGCCCACCCTTCCGGCCGCTCGACGGCGAGGACGAGAAGAACCTGCTCGATTCCCTGGACAAGGTGCTTTAGCGGCTCTTCTTGTTCACCAGATAGACCCCGGCGAAGACCGCGATCACGGCGGCCCAGACCCATAGGCTGAGCTGTTCGCCGAAGATCACGGCGGCCCAGGCGATCCCGCTGAGCGTGACCACATAGGCGGTCTGGGAGAAGAACACCGGCCCGGCCCGGCGGATCACCTCGAACACCAGGGTATAGTTGACGGCCGAGATGATCATCTGGCCCATCATCGCCCACTCATGGGGCGCGAAGGGCGGCCAGATCTCCAGGAAGAGCCCGCCGCCGAAGACCACCGGCGTGATCGCCGTTCCGGCCGCCAGCATCTGACCCGTGGCAAGGGCCAGGGCGTGGGTCTCGGCCGGCCGGAATTTGGCGACGAAGATGTTGTTTCCGGCATAGCAGAGCGGGGTGCCCAGCGCGATCAGCACCCAGCCGACCAGATCCGGGTTCGGCAGGCTGGTGTCCGGCAGGACGATCAGCAGGACACCGCCGAGCCCGATCAGCACCCCGACGAAACGCAGGGGCTTGAAGGTCTCGACGCTGAACGCGACGGCCAGGCTGTAGGTCATCAGCGGGACGGTGTTGATCAGGACCGCCATCAGGCCCGCCGGCAGATGGGCGAGGGCCGTCAGGTTGATGACGTTCGGGACCGCGATGCCGACCATTCCGCAGACGAGATAGTAGAAGATATGCGCCCGGGAGAGCGGGATCGGCACCCGCCGGAACAGGGTGATCGCCAGAACGATGGCGCCGGAGCCCGCCGTCTGCCACCAGGTATAGGCGAAGGGGTGGGCGCCCGACAGGCTGACGATCTTGGCGAGCGAGAAGGACAGGCCCCAGGCGAGCCCCATGCCGAGGATCATCAGGAAGGCGATCGTATCCGGGCGCGGACCGCCGTGCTGCGGGTCGGTGCTTGGATCTGGGGCGTCGGTCGTCATGGCCGACGGGACATAGCGCGTTCGGCGCCGAATGACAGCCTAAAGGGCGAAGCCCAGCCATGTGCCGTTAATCACATCGTTCATTGCCATGCCCCATGGTGTTGTTTTGTGAAACCCTGGCGCGATTTTATAAAGTGTGGGATGTTCTCCGTGCAGTTGAGGCGGTCCCGGGACGGAGCCGCCTTTTTTCGTTTCCAACCCCCATGTGCTTCGGCTGGCCGCGGGGGGTAATGAGGGGCCCGAATGCTGATTGACTGGCTGTTCATCTACCGTTTCGAGCGGCGCGACCCAAATGCGCCCGACCTCAAAGGATATGTACCGTCAGATAACTCGGGTGTGACGATCGCAAGCGGATTTGATATCGGCGTGCGAAACTGGGGGACCTGACCGGACTGCAACTGCCACCGGCGTTGATCTCGATATTCGAACCCTATCTCGGTTTACGCGGGACCCAGGCGAGAGCGAAACTCGATGAACTCCCACTGGAGATCACCTATTCGCAGGCCGAGCAGGTCGACCGTTATGTCCAGCGGCATTTCGAGTGGACCGTTGGTCGCCGATACGACAACGCGGTCGAGGCCAAAGGACGGGATCTCTGGTTTCGTGACCTCGATACGCCCCCTGCCACAGTGATCATGTCCGTCATGTATCAATACGGTGAAAACTCCACGGACGAATACCCGGTCTTCTGGGGTCATGTGACAGGTGGACGCTGGCAAGAAGCCGCAAACGAACTGATGAACTTTCGAGATGCTTATCCGTCCCGCCGCAGGGCGGAAGGTGGGTATCTTCAGGAATGGATTGATGGTCATGTCCGGTGAAGGCGTGATACTAAACCATAGCGGGAAGTAAATAGAGTGTCTGCCTAGTCCTGCCTTCTGGAGAGCGGGAGGGCTCGCCTCCTTTGTTTGGAGCACACGCAATGAAGAGCTTTTGGCGGTGCTTTCTGTTTGTTCTCTTTGTCATGAAGGCGGCCTTGGCGTCTGGTGCGGACCCGGTCGCAACCTCCGACGCCCTATATCGCGGGCTCAATATGAGGACCCTGCCCTCGGCATTCGGGCCGGTTCTGAAGTATTACTGTCATCTGGATTATTTGTCCGATTTTGTTGCTCGCGGGTATTATTATACGAAAAAATCGAGCCACTCTTTCATAGTAGACAACGGTGAGTGGTATTTTTACTTTAATATTATTAAGCCCGATAAGATCCGTGTTGCGTTTGTCGCGATACGTGGCACGGCAAGACGCGATGACATTTTCAGAATCGTCTACGATCCGGTCCGGCAAGAGTGGCGGAGCGATTCGGATTACTACACCGCCAAACCCGATATCTGTGGGGAGAGCCTGGGATATCACGTGCCGGAGACTCCAATCTGGCGGTCCACCTCCGATCTCGGTGGGTAATCATGAAGGCGCTCGCGGCGCGCCGTTATCCGACCGGCGCTACTCCACGGTCACGGACTTGGCGAGGTTGCGCGGCTGGTCGACGTCGGTGCCCTTGGCCAGTGCCGTCTCATAGGCCAGCACCTGGACCGGCACGGTGAGCGCGATCGGCGCCCAGAGCGGGTCGACGGTCGGCACCTCCAGCACATGCTCGGCCAGTTCGCCGAAACGGTCGGCCCCCTTCTCGTCGGTCACCAGGATGACCTCGCCGCCGCGTGCCCGGACTTGCCGCATGTTGCTCAGCGTCTTCTCGGCGAGCCCGTCCTCCGGGGCCACGAAGACCACCGGAGTGCCCTCCTCGATCAGGGCGATGGGGCCGTGCTTCATCTCGCCGGCGGCATAGCCCTCGGCATGGATATAGCTGATTTCCTTGAACTTCAGCGCCCCTTCCATGGCGACGGTCCAGCTCGTCCCCCGGCCGAGATAGAGCACCGTGTGCTTGTCGACCAGGTCGTGGGCGATGGCCTCCGCCCGGCGGATCACGGGGCCGTGCAGGATCGTGCGGATCGCAGCCGGGATCTCGGTCAGGCTGCGCAGATGGCCGTCCGCCGCCTCTGGCGTGAGCGCTCCGCGCTCGAGACCGAGGGCGACCGCGAAGACGGCGAGCGCCGCCAACTGGGTGGTGAAGGCCTTGGTGGAGGCGACGCCGATCTCCGGACCCGCCTTGGTCGGAATCACGAACCGCGCCTCTCGGGCGATGGTGCTCTCCGGCACGTTGACCACACCGGCCGTGATCTGGCCCTGGGCGGCCCCGAGCCTGAGAGCCTCGGTGGTGTCCAGGGTCTCGCCGGATTGGGAGATGGCGAGCACCATGCCGCCTTCCGGTAAGACCGGTTCGCGGTAGCGGAATTCCGAGGCCAGATCGCATTCGACCGGCACCCGGGCGAGACGCTCGATCCAGTATTTGCCGATCTGGCCGGCATAGGAGGCGGTGCCGCAGGCGACGATGGTGATCTTGGAGAGCGTTTTCGGATCGAAGGGCATGGCCGGCAGGGACGGCTTGGCGATGTCGCCGCCCAGCCCGTCGATCAGCCCGCGCAGGGTATAGCCGATCACCTCGTCCTGCTCGTGGATCTCCTTCTCCATGAAATGGCGGAAATTGCCCTTGCCAACCAGCGCGCCGGAGACCTCGGTCACCACCTCCGGCCGGTCGACGGTCTCGCCCGCCCGGTTGCGGACCTCGGCGCCGGACCGCCGGAGGACAGCCCAATCGCCCTCTTCCAGATAGACGACCCGGCGGGTCAACGGCGCCAGTGCCAGGGCGTCGGAGGCGCAGAACGCCTCCCCATCGCCGAGGCCGAGGGCGAGGGGCGTGCCCTGGCGGGCGGCCAGCATCAGATCGTCCTCTCCGGCCAACAGGCAGACGAAGGCGAAGGCGCCGGCCAGCCGGGGCATCACGGTCGCCATGGCATCCTCGGGAGAGGAGCCCCTTTGCAGTTCCCGGTGCAGGAGACGGGCGATCACCTCGGTATCCGTGTCGCTTTCGAAGGTGACCCCCTCGGCGGCGAGTTCGGCACGCAGGGGCTTCTCGTTTTCGATGATGCCGTTGTGGACGATGGCGATCGGGCCGGCGAGATGGGGGTGGGCGTTGGTCTCGTTGGCCGGTCCGTGGGTCGCCCATCTGGTATGGCCGATGCCGCTGCGCCCCTTCATCGGAGCGGCGTAGAGCGAGGTCTGCAGATTGTCGAGCTTGCCCGCCGCCCGGCGGCGCGTCGGCCGGCCGTCCCCGTCCAGGGTGGCGATCCCGGCGGAATCGTAGCCCCGATATTCCAGCCTGCGCAGGCCGTCGAACAGCAGCGGGGCCGCGTCGCGGTCGGTCACCAGGGCTCCGATAATGCCGCACATGGGATGTCAGTCCTTTGTCGTCGGATCGTTCTTCACGCTCTGCCGCATGGCGCGGAAGCGTTCGGCCCAGCCGGGTTTTTCTTCCTGGCGCCCGCGGGCCACGGCCAGCGCGTCCCCGGGGACATCGCGGGTGATGGTGCTGCCGGCCCCGACGATGGCGCCTGCGCCGACGACGACCGGGGCGACCAGGGCGGTGTTGGAGCCGATGAAGGCGCCCTCGCCGATCACCGTGCGGGACTTCTGGAACCCGTCATAATTGCAGGTGATGGTGCCGGCACCGATGTTGGCGTCGGTCCCGATGGTCGCGTCGCCGACATAGGAGAGATGGGGAACCTTGGCGCCGACCCCGACCACGGTCTTCTTCAGCTCGACGAAATTCCCGATCCGCGCACCCTCGGCGACCACCGTGTCCGGGCGGATCCGGGCATAGGGGCCGACGGTGACCCCGCTGGCGATGGTGGCCCCCTCGATATGGGTGAATGCCCGGATGGTGGCGTTGTCGGCGATCTGAACTCCGGGGCCGAAGACCACATGGGGTTCGATCACGCTGTCCGGACCGATGCGCGTGTCAAAGGCGAACTGGACGCTGTCCGGGTCGGTCAGCGTGACGCCGGAGGCCATCACATCGAGACGTTTGCGCCGTTGGAACTCGGCCTCGGCAGCGGCGAGGTCCATGCGGGTGTCGACCCCGATCACCTCGTCGAGCCCGGCCTCGACCAGATCGACCCGGCCGCCATCCGCCCGGGCGAGGGCGACGATGTCGGTGAGATAGTATTCGCCCTTGGCGTTGTCGTTGCCGATCCGCTCGAGCCAGGTGAGCGCGTGCCGGCGGTCGATGGCCATCACCCCGGCATTGCAGAGACCGATTCGCAATTCCTCCGGCGAGGCCTCCTTATGCTCGACGATGCGGGTCACGGCACCGCTGTCGTCGGTCACCAGCCGGCCATAGCCGGTGGGATCGGCGGGGCGGAAGCCGAGCAGCACGACGGCGGCCCCCCGGGCCCGTTTCGCCGCCATCTCGGCCATGGTCTCCGGCTTGATCAGGGGGTCGGCGCCGAACAGGACCAGGACGGTCCCGTCTTCCGCCGCCAGATGATCCTTGGCGGCCAGCACGGCATGCGCGGTGCCGAGCGCCCGGTCCTGGACCGCGGACGGGATGCCTTCGGGCAGGACCGCCCGCACGGTGTCCTGATCGGGACCGGTGACCGCGACGATCCGCTCGGGCTCGAGCCGAGCCACCGCGTCCAGCACATGTCCGATCATCGGCCGGTGGGCGATTTCGTGGAGGACCTTGAACTTGGTGGATTTCATCCGGGTGCCGAGGCCGGCGGCGAGGATGACGGCGGTGAGCGGCTGGGTCATGGAGCCTGTATTGCGTTGCGATAAGCCAAGATTTTGTAGCGGTTCCGGCGGGAAAACCGGAATCACAGTTTGTGACGCTTTTTGTCAGTTTTCGCCCGAGAAGACAGCCGAAAAATGGCCGAGTTCCGCCGCGACGACGCTCAGGAGTCGGTCTCGACCCGGCGGCAACGGGTGCCTTCCTTCAGCCATTGCTCGATAATGTAGAGGGCGGCCTCGTCCTCCAGACGGCTGTCCGGGGCGGTGACCAGGGTGCGCCGGATCGCGAAATAGACGTCGTCGCTCTCCAGATCGCAGTCAATGTTCCCGTGCCTCATATAGGCGGCGATCTCCCGGCCCACCTCGCGGCATTTGACGACGTCGGGGGCGGCGGGCTCAAGAGACCCGGCCGGCAGCGCGTTGCAGTGGGACTGCAACTGCTTGACGCTGACCCGATCGAGATTGGCCCGGTTCGGACCGGTAAAGAGCACGATGCCCGCGGCGGCGACGCCGACGAACAGCGAGATGAAGATCATCTTTTTCTTCATGGCTGGGTCTTCATGGCTGGGCGTTCGGGGCTGGGCGTTCGGGGCTGGGCGTTCGGGTCTGGGCGTTCGGGTCTGGGCGTTCGGGGCCGGCGGAGCCAGGTCAGAGAGCCAGAGTGTGCCCTCGGTTTTCGGCCATCGCAAGGCGTTGGCCGCGGCGGAAGGCGGGAAAGGCTTGACGGAAGGCGCGCCGCGCCGTATCAACCCGCCTCTCCATGCGCGATGATGGACCAAACGGGCGGTTAGCTCAGCGGGAGAGCACTCGCTTCACACGCGAGGGGTCACTGGTTCAATCCCAGTACCGCCCACCATCCCCGCCCCCAAGCGCGACATGCGTGGGACCAGATTAAGGGGCGGGTTCGTCCTCGCCCCATTCAGTCCGACCATCCCCCAAGAGATCTTGTCCATGTCCCATGGGACTCCGCCCTGGAGCCTGATCGGTTTCCCGGTGTGCGCCAAGAAGTCGCCTGGCCACCCTTTACGGAATATCGATCTGCATCTAATGTTTGACGATGAGAACAAAACATAAACAAACGAGACCCTGGCACGGCGCGGTTCGGGGTGCGGTTCGGGGTCCTGTACTGGGATCGGTTTGGGGGCCGGGCGCGCACAGCGGGTGGGCCGCCTTCCCCGACGACGGAGGAGATCCATGACAGTCACCACGTCCCCCCCATTTACGCCGGAAGATCTCGACATCATGGCGCGGACGATTTGGGGCGAGGCGCGCGGCGAGGGCATCGCCGGCCAGCGGGCCGTGGCCCATGTTATCGTCAACCGGGCCCGCCGCGGCGGCTGGTGGGGCGATACGATCGCCGAGGTGTGCCGCAAACCCTATCAATTCTCCGCCTGGAATCCCGGCGACCCCAATCGCCGGAAGATGCTGGGCCTGGCCCCGGAAACCACGGACTATCTGGTCGCCCTCGCTATCGCCTACCGGGCGGCCGCCGGGATCGATTCGGATCCGACCGGCGGGGCCGATCACTATCACACGACCGATGTCGAGCCTTGGTGGTCGGGTAAACTGACCCGCCTGACATCCATCGGGTCCCATATCTTTTTGAAGGGATAGACCTGGGTTACGGATCGCTCGCCGGCTGGGCGTGTTTGGCGCCCCAATCGCGCAGCATCACCAGTTCCTGGGCCCGGACCCGGGCGATCATCGACATCTCCTGATAGGCCGCCTCGAAATCGGCGACGGTGAGCGCCCGGTCCTTCCGTTTCCCGGAGACGCGATAGCGCTCAAAGGCGAGGAGCATGGCGTCGTCGACCCAGGCGGCCAGTTCCGCCCCGGTCATTCCGCTCTGCCGTCCGCCGATCTCCATCCCGCCGGCCAAGTCGACCAGGGCGGAGAAATCGAGCGGATCCTCAAGCCGGTCGACCCGCTCGATATGTATCCTCAGGATGTCGCTGCGTTCGCGCGGGTCGGGCAGGTCGACGAAGAAGACCCCGTCGAACCGGCCCTTGCGCAGCATCTCCGAGGGCAGTTGCCGGATCTCGTTGGCGGTCGCGACGACAAAGACCGGTGAGGTTTTCTCCTGCAGCCAGGTCAGGAAGGTCCCGAGAACCCGGAGGGAAACACCGGAATCACCGATATGCTCGCCGGTTCGAACCAGACCCTTCTCGATCTCGTCGATCCATAGAACACAGGGGGCGACCGCCTCGGCGACCTCGATCGCGTGCCGCATGCGTTCCTCCGACGCTCCGACCAGGGAGGTGAACACCCGGCCCATGTCGAGACGCAGCAACGGCATGTTCCAGCTTGCGGCGACGCATTTCGCGGAGAGCGATTTCCCGCATCCGGGAATGCCGGTCAGCAGCACACCCTTGGGCGTTTCCAGACCGAATTCGGCCCCGGCCCTTGTGAAGGCGGCCCGCCGGCGCATCAGCCAGCGCTTCAGCCGGTCGAGACCGCCGACGTCGTCGAGCGACAGCCCCTTGGTGTCGATGAAGTCGAGCATGCCCGACTTCCGCACCGACTGTTGTTTTTGATGGAAGATCTGGTTGACGTCGGAAAGGTCGATCTGAAAATCGTCGATGGCGGAATAGGACAGCGCGTTCTCGATCTCCCGTTGGCTCAAGCCGAGCGCCGCCTCCGAAAACTCGTCGACGAATTGCTGGCGGTCGCCGGTGATCTTGATCGCCTTGCCCTCGGCGACCTTGTCGATGAACTGGCGGACGTATTCCTTGATCTCCTTTCGGTTCGGCAGTGGGAAATCGAGGATCGTGACCTCGCGCTCCAGTTCATAGGGGATTTCGGCGATCGGCGAGATGATCACGCAGCTCGCCCGCCAGGCCTTTTCCCGGATATCGTTGGCGAGGTCCTTCAGGCAGCGGCGGTAGATCGGATTGTTGCCGCGCTCGTTGAGATAGGGATGCGGGTCGATCAGGACGAAGACCATGCCGTCCTCGGCGGCCTTCTTGTTCGACATCGCCTTTTGAAAGGCGGTCACCGCCACGGCCAGATCCGCCTGAGCCAGATGCAGGTCCTTCTGGTCGCCGGTGTCGGGATTGACCACCCCCTGGGAGGTGCTCCACAGCAGCACGTGCCGGCCCATCTGCCGGGTGACCGACAGGAGCGTTTCCAGGGCTCGTGATTCCTCCAAGGTGTTGAGGTGGATGATCGGGAACTGGGCCCGAATCAGCTTTTTAATCTCGTCTTCGCATTCCTGCAGGCTTTGGATGCCCATAACCACCCCTCACACACCACGATATCAAGACGATAGCATAGGCGGCCCTGGATCACAGGGCTACCGGTATCCATACAATGGAAAGGGGTATTGGATTCGAGGCCTCTCTTTGGGGCTCACTCGGCCGCGGTGTCGCTGTCGTCCGGCTCGAGGCCGCGGGCCCATAGGCTGAGAATCGTGCCGTTACCGTGGTTCCGGAACCGGACCCGGCTGTCCTCCTCGTCACTGCGAAGGATTTCGACATCGAATGTCATGTCCGACACCGGATGATAGAGGGAAACCACGCTATCGGGGGGAAAGGGCACCGGCGGGGTCAGCATGGCGCCGCTGGCCGACACGTTCGTGATGTAGGTATCCACCTTCTCGGTGCCGAGGCGGACGGTGACCGGCGCCTTCACGTCATAGCGGTGAAAGCGGCGACGGTTCGCCATTTGGCTGCCGCGGAACAGGCGGACGACATTCTCGATGATGGCCACATGACCCTCCGTTAACCCTTTGACAGTAGCATGGATGGCAAGGGCGATGTCACTCTCCTGATGTATGGGCCGCCGCCATGGGCTCCTGAGGTATGGGCCCGATTGCCAAGCGGTGCGCTTTCGGCCATGATTCGGACGGGTGCGGGTGTTTCCGCCCCTGATTGTGAAAGAGGTCTCCATGGCGCTGCCCCCCACCGGCCGCCGGTCATCCGGCAACCTTCCCGCCCGCACGGACGCGGTCGGCGGTGTGTCGGAAAGCCGGGCCGCCGCTTTGGCCAAGATACGGGAGATCGCCCGGCCGGAGCCCGCGGCCCCCGCCGAGCCGGCGGCCAAGGCGGAGAAAGCGGAACGCCCTCGGCGTCGCTTTGTCGGGCCGATCGCGACGGCGGTGACGGAAAGCGAGATCGCCAACCAGTTGCGGCGCCTGGCGCGGCTCTGGGCGAGCGATGAAATCGACATGGACGCCCCGCGCGGCAGCTATCTGAATTTCCTGGTCTGAGATGTCCGGCGAGTTGGTCTCTCCCCTGGTGCTTGAGGGCATCGGCAAGCGTTTTTCCGCCACTGTGGAGATCGGGCCGGTCGATCTGGAGATCGCGCCGGGAGAGATCGTCGCGATTGTCGGGGCCTCCGGGATCGGAAAGTCGACCCTGCTGCGGATCGCCGCCGGGTTGGTGGCACCGGATGCCGGGACCGTCCTGATCGATGGCGCCGTGGCGACGGAGCCCGGACCGGACCGGGTCTATCTCGCCCAAGACGCGGGGTTGTTTCCCTGGCTCACGGTCGCCGACAATGTCGGCTTCGGTCTGGCCGGACCCGCCGCCCGGGACAAGACGGCGATGGTCCAGCATTGGCTGGAGCGGGTGGAACTGCCGAGCGCCGGTGCCATGTTTCCCCATCAGCTTTCCGGCGGCATGCGCCAGCGGGTCGCCCTCGCCCGGGCGCTCGCCGTCGCCCCCCCGATCCTTCTGCTGGACGAACCCTTCGCGGCCATCGATACGCGGACCCGGCAACGGATGCAGTCGCTTGTGCTGGACCTCTGGTCGGAGGCGAAACCGGCCATCCTGATGGTCACCCACGATGTGGAGGAGGCGGTCCTGATGGCGAACCGCGTCCTGGTTCTCCGGGGGCATCCCGCCCGCTTCGCCGAGACCATCCCGGTCGACAGAACATCCCATACAATCGATCAATTAAGATTGTCGGATGCCACGGTGACCAATCGGCGCCGTGTTGAGGCCGCCTTGGCCGGTTAGATTTTGAAAGAATTTTCAAAGCGCCAATTCATTGAGATCGCTTGATTATTCTCAATCCTTGGCGGTTTTTCGATCCGGAATATCCAAAAAGTGCCATCCAAAGGATTGCTCTTTCTAAAACCATACTAACTTTGTCGGTAATGCGCTGTTGCCTGCTTAACCCCTGACCCGCGGAGACCCTTGGCGCATGAGCGATATAACACTCGATCCCGATCGTCCCCTTGCCCGGGGAAACGGGAAAGTCGTTGGCGGTCTGAAGGCGGCGACCCGCCTTTTGAAGGCCATGAGCAACGAGAGCCGTTTGGTGGTGCTGTCCACCCTGGCGCAAGACGGCGAGGCTTCGGTCGGCGCTCTTGAGCCGGCGGTCGGCCTCAGTCAGTCGGCCCTGAGCCAGCATCTCGCCCGCCTGCGGCGCGACGGTCTGGTCACAACCCGGCGGGACGCCCAGACGATCTATTACTCGCTCGCCAGCGACGATGTCCGGACGGTGCTGAACGCCTTGTCCGGCATGTATGGTGCGCGCTGAGCAGGACGCTTTCCGGATCCGTTTGTTCTTCGAAGATGTTCTTCGGGTAGCCAAGGCCGTGCGGCGAAAGTCGTGTGGCCTTTTTTCGGTGTGGTTTCACCGGTGATGGCAGTCAAAAACCGGTCGCATAGGAATCGCCGCCACATATTTGTTCCCACAGAATTGCCAACCTGCCCGAAACGGGACATTTTGGGGTCTCACCGATCTCGTCTCCGTTTCGAACAGCGACACGCCCCATGAACGTCTATCTTCCGATCGCCGAGATGTCGGTCAATTGGCTGGCGATCTTGGTGATGGGAGGCGGAGTCGGTTTCCTTTCGGGTATCTTCGGGGTCGGCGGCGGCTTTCTGATGACCCCGCTGCTGATTTTCCTCGGCATCCCCCCCACCGTCGCCGTCGGGACCCAGGCCGCGCAATTGACCGCCGCCTCGGTGTCCGGCGTGATCGCCCATTGGCGCCGTCAAAATGTCGATCTCGAAATGGGGGGCTTCCTGCTGGCCGGCGGCTTGATCGGGTCGATCGCTGGGGTCTATCTCTTCCGCTATCTCGACAGCATCGGGCAGATCGATCTCGTCATCCAGTTCAGCTATGTGATCCTTCTGGGGGCGATCGGCCTGTTGATGATGTGGGAGAGCCTGCGATCCATGGTCAAACGGCGCAGCAGCGGCGGCGCCGGCAGGGGACGGCTGCATCAGCATAACTGGATGCACGGCCTGCCCTGGAAACGGCGCTTTCGGCGGTCGAAGCTCTATATCAGCGTTATTCCGCCCTTCGTCATCGGCCTTTTCATCGGCGTTCTGGCGGCGATCATGGGGGTTGGCGGCGGGTTCATCATGATCCCGGCCATGATCTATATCCTCGGCATGCCGACGACGATCGTCATCGGGACCTCCCTCTTCCAGATCATCTTCGTCAGCGCCAACGTCACCCTGTTCCAGGCGGTGCTCAATCAAACCGTCGATGTGGTGCTGGCCCTCATCCTGTTGATCGGCAGTGTTGTCGGCGCCCAGTTCGGCACCAAGTTCGCCGGCTATCTGCGGGGCGATCAACTGCGCGGGCTGCTGGCCATTCTGGTTCTGCTGGTCTGCCTGCAGTTGATCGTCGAATTGGCGGTCGAGCCGTCGGATCCGTTCACCATCGAATGGATCCGGTGAGATGCGACGCTGGTTTGGCCCGATCTGTCTGGTGGCGGCCCTTTGGGGCATGGGGGTCGCGGCGTCGCGCCCCGCGGCGGCCCAGGGGTTGGTCGCCGATCTGTCGAGCCATCTGATCGCCATCACCACCGATTTCACCGGACAGGAATTGCTGCTGTTTGGAACCCTGGACGACCCGTCGCGCCAGGATGTCGTGGTTGTGGTGACCGGGCCCCAGCAGACGGTGACGGTCCGGCAGAAGAAGGAGACCCTGGGCGTTTGGATCAACCGCCGCTTCACGACCTTCGAGCAGGTGCCGACCTTCTACCGTGTCGCCGCCAGCAATCCGCTGGCCGAGATACTGACCGAGCGCGCGTTGGACCGCGGGCAAATCGGGTTGCGGAATCTGGAATTGTCCCAGGCCTCCGGCAGCAACACCTTCCGCGAGGAATTGGAACGCTTCCGAGAGGCCTTCATCCGCCGTCAGGTCGAAAGCGGCCTGTACGCGGACCAGGTGGATCCTGTGCGTTTCGTCGGCGGTAGGCTGTTCCGCACAACCATCGGCTTTCCGGCGAATGTGCCGACGGGCCAGTACATCGTCACCGCCTATCTGGTCGAGAACGGCGATATCGTCGACGCCCAGACGACACCGCTCATCATCTCGAAACTCGGGATCGGTGCGGACGTTTCCGTGTTCGCCTACCGCCAATCGCTGCTTTACGGCATCGTTGCGGTGGTCATCGCGATGATGGCAGGATGGACCGCGAGCTGGATTTTCAGGCGCCTGTGATGCGTCGCGTACGGGCGGGACGGGCTTGAAAACAAAGGCGGCGGAGATCGCCCTTGCCGGCAACGGGAGGAAGAGGGAGGCCGTTTCATGACGGACCAAGCGATGTTCGACGACGGGGATGATCCATCCCGAGATGATCCGTCCCGGGATGATCTGTCCGATAACTCGGGCGGTGAAGGCCGGGACGCGGAGTCCGGTCCGGAACGGCGCAAGCAGACCGGTCCCCGGCGCGTTTTCCTGGTTCTGGTCGACAATACCCCGGAGATGTCGCGCGCCCTTCGCTTCGCCTGCGGCCGCGCCAAACGGACCGGTGGCCGGGTGGCGCTGCTCCATGTGATCGAGCCCGCCGAGATCGAAACCTGGATGTCGGTCGGTGACATCATGCGGGAGGAGAACCGTCTCGCCGCGGAAAAGCTCCTCAACGACGTGTCCGGGGAGGTCGTGAGGATGACCGGCGAAATGCCGATCATCAATCTGCGCGAGGGGAAGCGGCAGGACGAGTTGCTGCGGCTGATCAACGAAGACGAGGCGATCTCGATCCTTGTGATCGCCTCCAGCACCGACAAGAAAGGGCCGGGGCCGATCCTGAGCTATCTGTCGAGCAAGATGGCGAGCGGTCTTCGGCTGCCCTTCACCGTCGTGCCCGGTTCACTCAGCGACGAAGAGATCGACGCCCTTATCTGACGCGGCATGTGTGGCCCCGTCGGGGCGCCGCCGGCCGCAACAGCAAAATCGATCCAATTCAAAAAAGAGCGGGAGGAAACGGAGCATGCTTACCGTCTGGGGACGCACCAGCTCGATCAATGTGCAAAAGGTGATGTGGACCATTCTCCATCTCAGCCTCGATCATGAACGGATCGACGCCGGTGGAAAGTTCGGCGGACTCGACAGCGCCGAGTTTCACAGCATGAACCCGTCCCGCCGCATTCCGGTGCTGGTCGACGGCGACGTCACGCTGTTCGAAAGCAACGCGATCGTCCGCTATCTCGCCGCCCGCTATGACGAGGGCGGCCTGTGGCCGACCGATCCGGGAGAGCGCGCGCGGGGGGATATGTGGATGGACTGGAAGTCCTTCACCCTGATCCCGCCGATGACGACGGTGTTCTGGCAGCTCTATCGGACCCCGGAGGCGGAGCGCGATCCGCCGGCGATCGCCAAGGCGGCGGAACTGGTGCACCAGCACTTCGCCGTTGTCGACGAATGGCTCGCCACCCGGCCCTATATGGGTGGGGATCGCCTCGGGTTGGGAGACATCGCCATCGGGGCGGCGACCTATCGCTATAACGCCATGCCGATCGAGCGGCCGGAATACCGCAATCTCGAGACCTATTACTCGCGGCTGCAGGAACACCCGGCCTATCGCGAGGGGGTGATGATCCCGCTCGAATAGAAGTGCGGCGTCACGGGCCCGGGAGAGGGGGCCCGGGAGAGGGGGTTAGCTGACCCGGCGCTCGGTCAACAATTTGTCGATATGGCGTCCCTGGAACATGGTGATCCCGAGGGACTGGCCGAACCGCACCGCCTCGTCCGAATCGCAGCGGCAGAGAATGATCCGCGCTCGGCCGCAGCGGTCGATATGTTCCTTGAGCGCCGTCAGACGGTCGCCCTGGGCCTCGTCGCCCATATCCGGCGTCCACAGGAGCTTCACCAGATCGAGGCCGAGGCGTTCCCGGTCGATGAACTGGATCGTTAGATGGGTCATGCCGTCCAGGCAGACCCGGTAGCCCCGCTCACGCAGGAAGTCCCGGGCGAAGATATAGGCGCCCATATCGGCGAAGATGTCGATTTTCTGCAGTTCCACGACGACCGTGCCCCGGGCGATGGCCTTGAGGCTCGAATCGAAGTTGAGGAATTGCGGCGACAGGATCGTCGAGACGTTGAGGTTGATTGAGAACGAACTTGAAATCGTCGAATCATCGTTCCGCATCAGCATCGACAGCATGCGGGTGTCGAGCGTCTGGGTCAGATGCTGGAACAGCCACTTGTTGGAGCCGAGATCGTATTCCGGCAGCACGGTCTGCTGCAGGTCGGGGATCGAGACGTAGAGTTCCTGAAAGACCGGCTGAACCCGGTTGCCCTGGATGACCGCGCAGATCGACTGGCGCCGCATCAGATTGGACAGATCCGCACGGCCGAGGAATTCCTCCAACTTCGCGAGCTGGGCCGGCTCGATCGCCTTGCGACCGCGATTCCGGTTTTGCGGCTGCTGGCCGGAGGCCTGCATGCGGGCCTGGCGCTCCCGTTCCCGGTGCAGACTTTTGGAGAGGTCGAGAACTTCGTCGAATTGGTTTTCGAGATTATACCAAGTTACGAATTGACCGAGGTCCTCGTCCTCATCGCCCTGTGCGAGTGGATCTTCCGAAAACAGGAAGCGCACCTTCATCACCGCGGTGTCGATGTCCTGAAGGGAAGCGCCTTTACAGATGAAGAAGATGTCGGAGTTGGACAGAATAAAGCTCTGTCCTTCGTAGTTCTGGACGATGCCTTCGAAGGTGGCGGCGGCGATACGGATATGGTGTGCCCGGCGGTTGTGCGGACGAAGACGGGAAAGGTGCAAGTGAACGGCGGTACGGTCCTCAAGCGAGCCGCGACCCAGCCGCTGTAGATAGTCAAGCAGCAAGTATTCTTGACTTGGCCCGCGCTGCCCTTGCCGCGCTTGTGATCCCAGTGTCGCCATTGCGGCACTCTCCTAACCCGTGTCACGTTTTCGCCTTTAACTGGCAATGATGAGGCTTGCCAGGCGAAAAATTCTTACCCCAACGGTCCTATGCTAAATAAACTTTCTCCAGAGTACCAGCATCGTTTTCCCTGCGGAGATACAATGAATCCGAGTGAACACAAAACTTTTCAAGAATTTACCTCCTTTTGTTATATTAATCTATGAAAATTAAAATTATCTTAAATCCCAGGTGAATTCGGGTTTGGTGCAAAGGTCTTGCGAACAGGCATGGGGACATCCGACCGGATATCGGTGCGCGGCTATTGGCCCGGCGTCATTCGCGCCGCCGGCTCCGGGAGTCGTGCCCGGATTCAGGTGCCGAGCTTCGCGCCCACACCCCCGCCCACACCCCCGCCCAAACCCCCGCCGCGGCGGCCCCTCGGAGCCGGAGATAGGATCCGTACGCTGCGCCGTCGAACCCTGTCCGCCCTCGGTCCGGTGGGCGTTTTCTCCGTGTTGATCGGCAGCATCGCGCTTGCGCAGACCGCGGGTATCCCGCTGCCGTCCCTGGCGCCGTCGGCGACACTCGATCTACAGCCGCTCCTGCCCGGGGCGAAGGCGACGAAGGAGCGGCTCGAGGCGGCTGGCCTCACGGCCGATCCGACACCGACGCCCGGGCTCGACCCTGGTGCGCCCGCCGCCGCGCCTTCCGAGATCCAGCCCCTGTCCCCGGTCACCGAAGCCGCGCAGAAAGAGGCGGCGGAACGCGGGGGCGAGGCGGAGACCGATGCGCGCAGCCGCTTTGACCGGATCCGGGACGAACGGGAGGCGCGGCAGGTGGAACGGGACGCGGACAAGAAAACGCGTCTTGCCGCCGAGGCTCGGCCGTTCGCCGACACCCCCTTCGGTCTCACCGCCTTCGAGGACACGGTGCGCAACCGGGCGCGGCCGGATTTCGAGAGCTATGGCCTCGTGCTCGACGATTTGTGGCGCCGCCCCCTGAGTGCCGCGGGCGTCGTCGAACCGGAACGCCTCGCCGACAACCCGAGCGGATTGGAGCTGTTTGTCGGCGGCGCGGTGGAGCGGGGGATCAGCTCCAATGTCTTTCGCAGCGACCTCAACGAGACCTCGGACGGGATCACCCTGGCCCGCACCCGGCTCGACCTGATCTCCGACTTCGATCTGTGGAGCCTGTCGGCCAGTTTCCGCAGCGAGCACGCCCGGCATGACGACGAAGGCTCGGAGGACTACGACGATTTCGGGGGGCGTGTCGGCTTTGCCACGGAATACGAGGATTTCCTGCTGTTCTCCGGGGAAGGGCTTCTCGAGAGGCGGCATATTCTTCGGGGATCGATCGACGATCTCGGCGCGGTGACGCCCACGGGCGGCCGCAACGACCTGGTCGCCTTTACCCGGGCGACCGGTGCGGCACGGTTCATCCTCGGTCAGTCGGACGGCTTTTTCGTCCGGCCCCAGATCCGCTATTCGACGTCCAATTACGACGATCTGGTCGGCACCGATCTCGTGACCGGCGACAGCTACGACAGCTCCGACTTCGACCGTGACGAGACCACCTTCTCGCTCCGGGTGGGAAAGCGGCTGCTGCGCCGCCAGGCCTTGTTCCTCGAAGGGCGCTATACGCTGAACGACTTCGACAACACCGCCGATCGTTTCGGCTTCAACCGGGACAGCAAGACCTGGCTGGTCACCGGCGGGGTCGAACTGGAACCGACTTTCGTCACAGCCCTCGATCTTGAGGCCGGCTATTTCGATCGTAGCTTCGAGGACGCGAGTCTCGAAAACGTCGACGGTCTCTTCGTGCGGGCGCGCGGCGTCTGGAACCCCACGCCGGTCATGACGGTGACCGGCAGCCTGGACCGCAGCGTTCAAAGCACGCTCGGCGGTACCGGCGGCTCGACGATCCTGACGGACGGCCGGGTCCGGCTCGACTGGGATCCGCTGGAGAATCTGATCCTCAGCGCCCAGGGCGGCTATGCGGTGCAGGACTTCCAGGCCCAGGATCGGTCCGACGATCTCTATGTCGTCGGCGTCGAGGCCGACTATATGATCAACGAGTTTTTCTTCGTCAGCGCGCGGGCGGATCGGATCAATCGGAATTCAAGCATAGACGGGTTCGACTTTACGGAGAATCGCGCGTTTCTTGAAATTGGTGTAAGACTATGTTGTCAGTCGGAAAACGGGCAGGCCGGGTTCCTGCCGAGGAGCTATCCGTGAAGACTGTAATTCTTGCACTAGTTGCTATCGTATTGGCTGGCTGCGGGAGCTTCTCGGGTGGCGACGAGGACGCGCGCGCGACACAACAGGGCTCCACGGAAACGAGCGCCACGCCGTCCCAGGGGGGGATTGCCGTCGACGATCCTTCGGACTTCTCCAGGCCGGCCACCCTGTCCGACTATCGGCTCGGCGTCGGGGACCGGATCGCGCTGAGGGTCTTCAACAACAGCGGCCTCAACGTGGAGCGTGACATCGACGCGGAGGGCGAGATCGAGGTCGGCTTCATCGGCACCGTCAAGGTGATCGACCGCACCGTGACCGAGGTCCGTGAGGAGGTCGCCCGCCGGCTCAATGACGGCTTCCTCGTCGATCCGCAGGTTTCCTTCGATGTGCTGCAATATCGACCGGTCTTCGTGCTCGGCCAGGTCGCGATCCCCGGGGACTATCCGTTCCGGCCCGGGCTGACCGCGCGGGAGGCGGTCGCGATCGCCGGCGGATTCACCCGCCGGGCGGACACCAGCGAGGTGACCGTCTACCGGAAGACCCTGGAAGGGGAGCGGCGTTTCGACGTGGCGCCCGGCGCCTATTTGCGGCCCGGCGACATTGTCGAAGTCGGCCGGCGGTTTATCTAGGGCGCGGCCATGGTTCAGTTCCTCCCCCAGCCCCCGGCACCGGCCCCCCACGGATACATCTCCCCGACAGGTCCGTCTTTTCACAACCAGACGGCGCCCACGCCCGCGCCCGCGACCGACATCTTCGACCTTAAGAGCCTGCTCGCCGTTCTGTTGCGCAGGAAATATCTGGTGTTGAGCGTACTGGTGGCGTTTGTCGCCTTCGTCGCCGTGGTTCTGGAACAGATCGAGCCGATCTATCGCGGCGAGGCCGAGATCATCGTGGAGGGCGGGGACAACCGGTCGATCGGCAGCCTGATCGACGAGTTCGGCCTCGACCGGGGGTCGATCCAGACCGAGGCCAGCATCATCAAAAGCCGCGAGTTGACCGAGAAGGTCGTCCAGGAATTGGGGCTGGTCGACGACCCGGTCTTCAATCCAGCACTCCAGCGCGAGCAATCGGACGCGGTCGACCTCTTGATGGGCTTGCTGTTCGGCCTGTTCGGAGATCGTCCGGACCGTGCCGTTGCCCCCCGACAGGCCAACGAGGACGAGAAGCTCAACCGTGCCGTAGAGGAGTTTATCGACAATCTGACCGTCATCACCCGGACCAACTCCAACGTGATCCTGGTCCGGTTCTCGTCTCCCGACCCGGAGCGGGCCGCCCTTGTCGCGAACACGGTGGTGACGACTTATATCGCGGACCGGCGGGCGAGCGACGACGCGGCCGCCGAGCGGGCCAACCAGTTCCTCGACCGGACGCTTAACGAGTTGAAGAGCGGTGTCGAGACGGCGGAGAACGCGATCGAGGCGTTCCGCGCGGAAAGCGGTATCCTCGGCAGCGGTGGCCTCAGCGTGCTGCGCGAGAAGGTGTCTCAATTGGCCAACCAAGCGGTTCGCGCCGGCGCCGACCGGGCGCTCGCCGAAGCCCGGCTGGTCCAGGCCGAACAACTGCTGCTGGCGGCCCCGTCGGGCGACGGCGGGGGGCTGCAGTCCGGTTTGGCCAACGAGTTGAAGTTCCAGGAGACCAATATCCTGCGCCGGATCGCCGATCTGAAGACCCGGTTCCGCGAGCAACACCCTTCCGTGCTCGCCGCCCAGGACGAATTGCGGGAGATCCGCCGGGCGATCCGCGACGAGGTGCGGAAGATCGTCATCGGTCTTGAGAACGACCTCAATGTCGCCCGTCAGCGGGAGAACGAGATCGACCGTGAACTCGCCATCGTCGAGGAGGAGATCGCCCGTCAAAACGCCAGCGAGATCAAGTTGGAAAGCCTGCGGGAGGCGGCGGTGTCCGCGCGGGATCTTTACGAAAAGGCGCTGGAACGGCTCAATCTCGTCCAACTCCGCGATGACTTCAGCACCGAACAGGATATCCGGGTGATCTCCAACGCGGTCGTCCCGGAGGAACCGTTCGCGCCGCGCAAGGGCATTATTCTGATCGCCGCCATCGTTGTCGGGGCGGCGCTCGGTGTCATGCTCAGCGTCCTGTTGGAGGTGTTGCGCAGCGGCTTCTACAGCGTCTCCCAGATCGAGCAGGTCCTCAATCTACCGGTACTCAGCGTGGTGCCGAAGATCGACGACGATCCGATGGCGGCGCTCGAACACTACGATCCGGTCGGCCATCCCCTGGCGGCCGCCTATGCCGAGAGCGTGCGCAAGTTGAGAACCACCATGGCGCTGATCGATCCGGCCGGGGCACCCAAGTCGGTCATGCTGACCTCCGCCCTGTCCGGGGAGGGCAAGTCCACGCTCAGTCTGTCGCTCGCCTATGTCGCCGCGCGTATCGGCCAGCGGGTCCTGCTGATCGATTGCGACCTGCGCAATCCGACCGTTCACAAGCACGTTGGGCGTTATGATGGGCCGGGGCTGACCGAATATCTCGTGGGCGAGGCGGAGCTGGACGACATCGTCGAGTTCGACCTGTCCAGCGGGCATTACTTCATCGCCGCCGGGGCGAAGTCGGCGCTCGCCGCCGATCTCATCCTTTCGGACAAATTGGGCGCGTTGATCCGCGAGGTGGAGGGACAGTTCGATCTGGTGGTGCTCGACAGCCCGCCGGTCGCGCCGGTGTCCGACTCGCTGTTCCTCTCCCGTCTGGTCGACCGGGTGATCTATGTGGTGCGCAGCGAGAAGACGGCGCGGGACGTGGCCGGTGACGGTCTGCAGGATCTCCGGGAGGCGGGCGGGGTCATGGCCGGCGTCGTGCTGTCGCAGGCCGACTGGATCGATGTCGCCTACGGTCCCTATTACGACCGGTCGAGCCCGCTGCCGATCCAGCGCCGCCGGGCCGCCTAGGATGAGTAGGCGTTCCGCCTAGGATGAGTAGGCGTTCCGCCTAGGATCAGTAGGCGTTCTTGTGGATGAAGCCGACCAGCGGCGTCATGAGAATGATCTTGAGATCGAACATCAGCGACCAGTTTTCGATATATTCGATGTCGTGTTTGACCCTGAGCCGGATCATCTCCGGCGCGTCGGCGTCGCCGCGGAATCCGTTGACCTGGGCCCAGCCGGTGATGCCCGGCTTCACCTTGTGGCGCGCGAAATAGCCGTCGACCTGCTCGGCATAGGTCGCGGTGTGGACGACCGCGTGGGGTCGGGGCCCGACCAGGGACATGCTGCCTTCCAGGACGTTGAAGATCTGTGGCAACTCGTCGAGGCTGGTGCGGCGGAGAATCCGCCCGACACGGGTCACCCTCGGGTCGTGTTTCTGCGCATGGAGCGGGGCCGACCGCGGGTCCCAATCGGTCTTCATCGTCCGGAACTTGTAAACGACGAACTTATTGTTGTTGAAGCCGTAGCGGACCTGGCGGAACAGGACCGGCCCTTTGCTGTCCAGTTTGATCAGGAGGGCGATCATCAGCATGAACGGGGCGAACAGCAGCATGATCGTCGCCCCCAGGATCTTGTCCTCCAGGTCCTTCACCACCGTCGACCACCCGCTGAGCGGTTTGTCGTAGAGATGCAGCAGCGGCAGGGCGCCCAATTGGCTGTAGCCGTTGATGTGGATATCGAGATCGACGTTCTGCGGAATGAGGCGGATGTTGACCGGGGATTCCTTCACCTGGCTGAGCGTCGCTTGAAAGGCCCCGACCTCCGAATCCGGAAAGGCGAACAGGACGTCGTCCAATTCATTGGTCTGAACCAGTCGGTGAAGCTGTTCGACGCTGCCGCACGGCACCTTGCCCTGCAACGGTTTCAGGGTCTTGGGATCGTTGGAGAAGGCGCCGATCAGCAGGTAGTCGGATTGCCCCTCCGTCAGCAACTGCTCGACGATCCGTCTGACCATCCGGCCGCCGCCAACGACGGCGACCAGACTGGCGAGCCGCAATTCCCGGCGCCAGCGGGAGACCACATAGATGAGGATGAAACGCCAGAACAGCATCAGGGCGAGCGCGAAGAGGAACCATAGGCTCGCCCAGATCGGATCCATGTCCATGATCTCGGCGTCGAAATAGGTGAACATGAACGCCAGCGCCACGATCACCAGCCAGATCGCCGAGATTCGGGCGAAGCGCAGGGTAAGTCGGCTGATCGTCTCGCGGTCGTAGGCGCCGGTGCGGCTGAATCCGGCGGCGGCCAGCAGCATGGCGGCGACGATCTCCAGGGCGACGGAGCCCGAATAGTCCCAGGGATCGCCGGTCGCCGCGTTGGCGAAGAACGAGCCCAGGGCGATAGCCAACAGATCCGCCGCTCGCAGAAGTCCCGAAACGATCCCCAGCAAGTGGGTGCGGGTTACCCTATCACCGTTCACCCGATACCATCCTTGCTAACGCCCCTCTTTGCGGGTCTGTGCCCGCTCCCCGGATATGCCGACAATTTAACGTAATTATCGGATATCTAAACCAACATTCGGTTGAGCATAAGGTTAGGCTGGTTTTCTTTTGGTTGGGGGCTGCCGGGGTTGGTTCCCAATCCTGTTTCCCAATCCTGTTTCCCACCGGACGCTTCCTGCTGCTATATAATCCGTTCTCGGCTTTCCTTTGCGATGGACCGGTCCTCGGTCTTCCGGTTGAATTGGCGGATCCATGATCAGAAAACGCGTTCTTGTCACCGGCGGCGCCGGCTTCCTGGGCTCCTATCTCTGTGAGCGCCTTATCGAGGCGGAGTGCGATGTGCTGTGCGTCGACAACATGTTCACCGGTTCGAAGCGGAACATCCTGCATCTGCTGGACAGCCCCTATTTCGAACTGATGCGCCATGACGTGACCGTTCCGCTCAGCGTCGAGGTGGACGAGGTGTTCAACCTCGCCTGTCCCGCCTCGCCGGTGCATTACCAATACGACCCGGTGCAGACCGTGAAGACGTCGGTCCATGGCGCCATCAACATGCTGGAACTGGCCAAGCGGACCGGGGCCAGGATCCTCCAGACCTCGACCTCCGAGGTCTATGGCGATCCCGAGGTGCATCCCCAGACCGAGGACTATCGCGGCAATGTCAATCCGCTCGGCCCCCGGGCTTGCTATGACGAGGGCAAGCGCTGCGCGGAGACCCTGTTCAGCGACTATCACCGCCAGCACGGGGTGAAGATCAAGATCGCGCGGATTTTCAACACCTTCGGGCCGCGCATGCATCCGGAGGACGGCCGGGTGGTCTCCAACTTCATCCTCCAGGCCCTGCAGAACCGGCCGATCACGATCTACGGCACCGGCAATCAGACCCGTTCCTTCTGTTTCGTCTCGGATCTGGTCGACGGTTTGTTCCGGTTGATGAACAGCGACGACGCGGTCACCGGGCCGATCAATCTCGGCAATCCGCACGAGGTGTCGGTCCTCGAACTCGCGGAGCGGATCGTCACCATCACCGGCAGCAAGTCGGAGCTCGTCTTCCTGCCGGCGAGCCAGGACGACCCGATGCAGCGCTGCCCGGTCATCGACAAGGCGAAGGCGGAATTGGATTGGGAGCCCCGCGTGCCGTTGCAGGAGGGGCTGACCCGGACCATCGCCTATTTCGAGGAGCTTATCGAAGAGGGATGGTTCCGCCGCGCAGCGATGCACGGTGGCGAGACCACGCGTCCTCAATAAAGGTCCTGACCTCGGTCTTGAAGCGGTCCCGACCGAAGCCCTCGGCATGGGCGCGCAGAACATCCGGATCGAACATCTCCGGGGCTGCCTCCAGCCGTTCCACCGCCTGGACGAAGCCATCGACGGTCTGGTCGTGGACATGCAGGCCCGTCTTCCCGTCGATCACCGTGTCGAGGGCGCCGCCCTTGGCATAGGCGATGACCGGCTTGCCGGCCGCCATGGCCTCCAGGGGGACGATCCCGAAATCCTCCTCGCCGGGAAACACCAGCGCCTTGCAGCGGGCGATCCGGTCCTTGACCACGTCGAAGGGCTGACCGCCCATGACCTCGACCGTCGGCCCGGCGATCCGTTTTAGATGGTCGAGCTGCTCGCCCTCGCCGATGACGACCAGCCGCTTGCCCATCCGGGTGAAGGCCTCGACCGCCATGTCGGCCCGCTTGTAGGAGACCAGTTGGCCAAGCACGAGATAGAAATCCTCGGCCGGCGCCGTCTTGAAGGCGGCGACGTCGACCGGCGGGAAGATCACCGCCGCCTCGCGCCGGTAGTATTTGCTGATCCGGCCCGCCACGGCGGTCGAGTTGGCGATATAGCGGTCGACGCGGGCGGCGGCGGCGAGATCCCAGCGCCTGAGACCGCCGGCGAGGAGGCGGAACATCAGCTTCTTGAGGCCCGAGGTCTCGGAGAGATAGTCCTGATACATCGACCAGAGATAACGCATGGGCGTGTGGCAATAGCAGACGTGGAGCGTTTCCGGCAGCGTCAGCACGCCCTTGGCCGGCCCCGATTCCGAGCTGATCACCAGGTCGTAGGCTCTGAGGTCGAGCTGCTCCAGGGCGAAGGGCATCAGCGGCAGATAGCTCTGATACATCCGCTTGGCCCGGGGCAGCTTGTCGATCAGCGTCGTGCGGATCAGATGGCGCCGGATGGTCGGGCTCACCGCCTCCGGATCGTAGACATGGGTGTAGAGGTCGGCGTCCGGATAGAGCTCGCAAAGAGCCTCCAGAACCTTTTCCCCGCCGCGCATGCCGACCAGCCAGTAATGGATGATGGCGACCTTGCGCGGCCGCTGCTCGCCTTGTTCCGTGATCAGCGCCACCGCGACCCCCTTTTCGCCTCATGCCGGGATCAACAAGAGACCCCGGCACAGGGATTTGATACTCTATTCCCGCAATTTTCGACAAAGGTTATACATCGGTGACCCTTCTCCTGCCATTCGCCCATATGCAGGACCTCGTACCCGCCCTCGCCCCGCTGGCCGCCTTTCTGGTCTTTCTGTGGCTGGCGGTCCAACGCGGGATCAGCTTTCCGCCGGCCCGCTACGTCATTCCGGCGGCTTTGGTGGTCATCTATGTGGTCGTTCTGGCCGCCTTCCAGAATCTCGACCTGCTTTCCAACCCGGTCCGCTTCGTCGCCCAGGACGCCCAGATCGTCTACATGATGGTCTTTTTTATAATGTTCTCGTTGATCCCCGCCGATCCGAAACTGGACGAACGGATCATCCGCCTCACCGTCGTCGTCGCGATCTGTATCGGTCTGTTCACCATGGCGACCTATATCACCGGTCCGTTCAAAATCGGCGACAAGCCCATCGGGCATATCATCGTCGGCGATCAGGGTAAGTTCGCCACGGGGCTTCTCGACAAGAACCCCTATGCGGCCGCCATGGGCCAGATCCTGGTGACCCTGTTCGCCTGCCGCTTCGCCACCGGCGAGAAGTTCGAACCGCTGCGGCGGAACGGGATGTGGTTCGTCATCGCCCTGTTCCTGGTCGCCGCCATGGTGCTGAGCCGCTCGCGCGGCTATTCGACCGGCTGTATCGCCTCGATCTTCATGATCTGGCTGTTCGCACGAGGCCGGACCGGCAATCTCGGCCGGATGGCCCGCATCGCGCTGGCCGGTGGCTTCGCCATCGTCGCCTTCGCCTTTGTGGTCCAGGGCGAGATCCAGGTGGTCGAGCGGTTGACCAGTGAGGAGAACGCGGTGCGCCGCTTCGCGCTCTACGCCCGGGCGCTCGAATACATCCAGCAAAGTCCGTTGGTCGGCATCGGGCCGGGGGCCTACAAGCATTACGATCTGGTTGTCCAGGATGTCCTGCCCGGCCTGGTTGGGCAGACCGTGTTCGGGATCCGCCCGGAAGCGGTCTTCATTCAGGGCGAACTGCCGATCGGCCAGCATACCCATAACTGGGTGCTGCAGTTCCTGGTCGATTTCGGGATCCTCGGGACGCTGCTCTATTTCGGCTTTCTCGCCTATGTCCTGCGCGGACCCGCGCTGCCGGAGGCGAATATCGGGGTCAAAAGCGACCATCGATCCGTGGTACTGTGGAACCATCTTCAGTCGATTCGGTTGGTCTGCTTCTATCTCCTGATCTATTTCGCCTTTGCCGGTCTGACCGCGGGCTATGCCTTCGTCAGCGCCTCCGGCGCCTGGATGTTCTTCTTCCTGCTCGGCCGGGCCGCCGCGACCCGCGGTGCGCTCGATTTCCGCTTTACCGAATTGGGGGCGGTGCCGAAATTCCGGCGCGCAGCCTTCCGGGAGACCGCGCCCGCCTTCCGGGATCCGACACCGGCCTATAGGAGACTTCGCTAGTGGACCGCCCGCTTTCCAGCATTCTCTCCGCCCCGTTCAAACCGCAATTCCATGTCGCGTTCTGGCGATCTTTGTGGGTGTTCGACAAACCGCTGGAGATCTGGTGGCGCTATGTCTTTGGCGGCGGAGACTATCCGACGACCTATCATGTTCGCACGCCGATCGGACGGATTCCGGCGACGGTTTACAGCTTCGACGACGTGCGGACCCTGGTCGAGTGTTTCGGCAAGATCGATTACCCGGCCCGCGCCGACGCCCGGCTGATCGTTGATGTCGGCTCGAATATCGGCTTGAGCGCCCTCTTTTTTCTCTCCCGCAACGACCATGTGCATGTGCACCTGTTCGAGCCGCTGCCCGCCAACATCGAACGGCTCGAAGAGAATCTAAGGGATTTCAAGGACCGGTATACGCTGCATCCGGTGGCGGCGGGTGTCGAGCACGGATCAGCCGATTTCGGATGGGAGCCCACGGGCCGCTATGGCGGGCTGGGGCTCACCGACCTCAGTGGGACGATCCGGGTCGAGGTCGTCGATCTCGACAAGAGACTGGGGGAGATCATCCGGGACGGGGGCGACATCGACGTCCTAAAGCTCGACGTCGAAGGCATGGAGCGGACCTTGTTGGATGCGCTCACCCCCGACCTGCTCGCCCATATTCGGGCCGTCCATGCCGAGACCTTCGGGGACGCGCCGGATCTGCCCGGCTTTTCGCGCCGCCAATGGGGCGCGATCACTCAGTTCGAGAAACCCGCCTGACCCGCGCGGCGAGAACCAGACGCGCTGCGACACCGCCTGTCATGGCGATCAGGATCGCAACCGGCAGGGTCAGCGCCTCCACGCCCGTCTCGTGAAGCCCGACGATGAGAAAGACAAGGCCGCTGGCGGTTCCGACCGACACAAGGAATTGCTGGCGGACATGGCCGCTGCCGACGAGATAGGCGGCCGTGATGTTCTGCAGCGCGACTAGCAGCATGGTCGGGACGAAGAGCCAGGCCGCCATGTCCGGGATCACCGCCCGACCGAAAACAAGGAGCTCGATCTCGCTCGCGAAGACGGACAGAACGGCGCCGAGCCCGAGCCCGGTGCCGATCTGCAGGATGCTCTGCGGACCCCAGAGCAGCCCACCGCCGTCTTTGGCGATCTTGATCAGGAAGATTCGGTAAAGGACCTGGGTGACGATGACCGCGAAGCTCATCAGATAGACGTACTGCGTGGCCTGGAGATAGACGGCACCGGCGGCGATCAGCGCGTAGACCACCAGGGCGCCCTGGACATAGGCGGCTCCGACAAGCTGGTTCAGGGAATAGGGGGCGTTGGAGGAGAGGAATTCCGGATAGCTGCGGACGGCCCCACCGAGGTGGGACAAAAGGTCGAGCCGTGCCGCCCCGACGACGAACCCGATGACCAGCGGCGTCAGGGTCCAGAGCGCCGGCGCGCCTTCCCACAGCAAGAGAGCCGCCGTTGTCAGCAGACAGAGGCTCAAGCCGCAATAGAGCGGCAGGTCTTCGCGGCTCACGGTGATGAAATAGAGATAGAGCGTCCGATAGAAGAAGAGGAAGAAAAGCAGGCCGCCCCCGAAGTCCGTCAGGCCCCCGGCGTTGATGAGGAAAAGGGCGCCGCAGGCGCCAATCCCCAGGACGAGGATATGCCAGAACCCGCGCTGTCCCGCCGGGGGCCTGCGCACCAGGTAAGCCTCGTTGGCGCCGACCAAAAGGATGAGCGAGAGAATGAGGGCCTCGTGATAATGGGCGGCGAAAACCGCATAGGCCTCGTCGCTGACACCCGACTGAGAGACGGCGATCAACGGGATCACCAGGGCGAGCCTGCCCAGGATGAATCCGGCGTCCGTCTTCAAGGCGAAGCGGGCGAGTGCCGTGACGAGCCGGATCATGACCCGATGCCTTCCCCCTGGGCCAGCACGGTTTCCTTTACCTCTCGCCAGCCGGGCAGCAGGGTCCCGAAAACCTCTTCGGCATAGGCGATATCGGGCTCGAAGTCGGCCACGAGTGCGGCGGCTTGTGCCCGTGTCGGCCCCGGTTTTTCGCCGTCCTTGAAGTCGCGGTAGAGCAGGCGGCGGACGCGCGGGTCGGTCTTGATCCGTCCGACCAGAGTGGCAAGCCCGAGCTCCCGCGCCGCCATGGCGCCGGCCTTGACCAGGCGTGCGACGAGGCGGTTCCGCGCCGTGCCGGCCGCGCGGACCCGGTCGTCCACGGGCAGGCCCTGCTGTCGTGGCAGGCCCAGAAAGTCGAGGATCTCGTCCGCGAAGGCATGAGGATCGGCCCGCAGGGCGTCGTAGTTTTGGATCAGCAGACGGTCGCGCGGAAAGGTCTCAAGCCAAACCGGCAGATCGCGGGCATAGCGGCTGTTGCCGAGGATCGACGGTTGTGCGGCAAGCGCGGCGTCGAAATCGCGGCCCACCCAGCCGGCCTGGTACATGTAGCGGTATTCCGAGACCGCGCGGTCCAGCGGATGACGAAGCGTCGCGATGATCCGGCAGTCCGGAAGGGCGTCGTGGATGCGGGCCGCCGCCGCCGGGTCGTGGATGTAATCGTGGCTGATCTCACCGACCGCGATGGCGCTGTCCGGCGCCTCCTTGAAGAAGCCGAGGTACCAATCGAGGCCCCGGTCGAAATAGCGGTCGAAGAAATAGATGTCCTTGGCCGGCGGGATATAGACCCGGTCATGGGCCGTCAGGACGGCCTGCAGCCAACTCGATGCGGTTTTCGACGGTCCGATGAAGAGAAAGTTCGGGCGGGTCATGGCAGGCGGAAGATCCCAAACGTCATCCGTTAGGGTCTACACGCCCGCCCCCGCCGCAGCAACCGGGGCCGGTTGCGCCTATCCGTTAGGCCACCGAGCCGTCGTCCGGCAACCCGACACCGATGCCGAGCAGTTCCACGTCGCTGATCACCGAGAAAGTCGCCGCGTCGTAGAAGCCGAGCGCGTCGACGTCTTGAACGTCGCCATTGTTGATGATGTAGAGCTGGTCGGTGTCGATGTTGCGCCAGAGCATGTCGTCCCGGCCGTCGCCACCGAAGTCGTCGATGGCGATCAATTCCCGATTTGCCTGGATGCCCAGCCCGGTCTTGGTGGTCGGATCGCCGTTGTCGATGGTGAAGGTGAAACCGTTCGCATCGTTGCGGAAGATCGCGTCCGCCTGGCCGTTGCCGTCGAAGTCGCCGATGCCGAGCAGGGTCTGACCGTCGCGGCTGCCGAGACCGGTCGACTTGGTCGGGTCGCTCCCGTCGACGATCCGGGTAAAGCCGCTGCTGTCGGTCCGCCACAGAAGATCGGCGGCCCCGTCGCCGTTGAAATCGGCGATGGCTTGCAGGGTCTGGCCCGTTTGGTCGCCGATAACGGTCTGGCGGGTCGGATCGCCCGAGGGGAAGTAGTAGACGAAGTCCGTGCTGTCCTTCTCCCACAACAGATCCTCGGTCCCGTCGCCGTTGAAGTCGGCGATCGCGAGCAGCGTGTTGTCGGTCTGCCGGCCGCTCCCCAAGGGCGCGTTCGGGTCGGCGTCGTCCAGGATAGCAACGAAATCGGTTGCGTCGGTGCGGAAGATGAGATCGTCGCCGCCGTCGCCCTGGGTGTCGCCGATGCCGATCAGCGTCCGGCCGCTTTGGATGCCGGCGCCTTGGGCCTCTTTCGGATCGCCGCCGTGGAGCACCATCACGAAGCCGTTGGAGTCGACCTGGAAGACCGCGTCGCTGCGGCCGTCGCCGTCGAAGTCGCCGGTGCCGAGGAAGGTCTGACCCGGACGCTGGCCGAGGCCCTGGATGTTGCTGAGATCGCCGCCGAGCGCGATGAAGGTGAAGTCGTTGTCGGTCTGCTGGAAAAGGATGTCGCTGGCCCCGTCGCCGTCGAAGTCGGAGATGGCGAGGACCTCCCGGTTCGGTTGGGTGCCGACCTTATTCGGCGTGGCGCTGTCCTCCAGCGAGAAGAGGTAATCCGTCCCCGTGTTCTCGAACAGGATGTCGGCTTTGCCGTCATTGTCGAAATCGGTGATCGCGCTCGGCGCGGCTGCGGTCGGGGCCGGTTTATTGACGGCGATCCGCTCGTTCCGGACCACGGTGGCCGTGGTGCCCTCGATGGAGATCAGCGAGGCGCCGAAGTTGACGACGGATTGGGCGGTCGCGCCTGCGTCGAGTTCGACCGTGACGGTCTCGTCGAGTTGGCCGTTCGCGATGCTGGCCGAGAGGTCCAGGGTTCCGCCGGTCCCGTTGCCGCCGGGGGTGTAGGCCGCGCCCTGGCCGATCACCTTGAAGCCGTCCGGGATGGTGACCGTCGCCTGATGGGTCTCATTGCCCGACGTGTCGGAGAATTTCGCCTCGAGCCGCAGGGTACCCTGCTCGCCGGCTTCGAAACGGTCGTGGCCGACGCTGTCCTCGACATTGAGGCGGGCGTAGAAGGCCGGGTCCGCCGGCAGTTGGGACCCGCCGCCGCCCGTATCGCCGCCGCCCGTGTCGCCGCCGCCCGTATCGCCGCCGCCCGTGTCGCCGCCGCCCGTATCGCCGCCGCCCGTATCGCCGCCGCCCGTATCGCCGCCGCCCGTATCGCCGCCGCCCGTGTCGCCGCCACCCGTGTCGCCGCCGCCGTCCGCGACATCGCCGCTGATCGACACCTGGTCGATGACGATGACCTCGTCCGGCCCGGTGACATTGGCGTTGATTTCGAGGTTGGCCGTGGTCGCGTCCGCCGGCAAATCGTAGCTCAGCGTCGTGAACGCGTCCTCGCCGAAGCTCTGGCCGGTCGTCTGGCTGACGAACGCCTTCTGCCCGCTGTTATAATCGAGCCTGTCGAGGACGATGGCATCGGCGCCGTCAAGCGAGACCTTGATTTCCACATAGTCAGCGTGCTTGCCGCTGGCGTCGAAAACGTCCGTGCCGGGCAGATCCGAGCGCAGTGTGACCTGAACCTTGGCGTTGCTGGTGCCGTCGAGCGAGATCTTGTTGAAAACGGTGGTGCCGCTGTCGTCGCCGCGGGCGATCGCGACGCCTTCACCGGCCTGGAGCGGGCTGGAGGCGACCGTGGCGGCATCCGCCGGTGCTGCGGCAAAGCCCTCGTTGAGAAGAATGGAGTCGCCGAGCGTCTGGTCGTTGGCCGGAGTGGGGTCGGTCTGATCGCCGCCGCCGGTGTCGTTGCCGCCGCCGCCAGTGTCGCCGCCGCCAGTGTCGTTGCCGCCGGTGTCGTTGCCGCCGGTGTCGTTGCCGCCGGTGTCATTCCCGCCACCGGTCGTATCGTCGCCACTATCCTGGCCGATGACCCGGATTTCCTCGACGTTGCGGATGTTCAGGCTGTCGGTATCGACCCCCTTTGACACATAGAGAATGTCGTGGCCCGATCCGCCGTCGATGAGCGTATCGTCCTTGTCCGCATAGATCGTGTCGGCGCCGTCACCGCCGAGGAGCTCGTCGGCGCCCTTGCCGCCGGTCAGGACATCGTCGCCCTTGCCGCCGGAAAGTTGGTCGTTGCCGCTGCCGCCTTCGATCGTGTCGTTGCCGCTCTCGCCGAAAAGGCTGTCGTTGCCGGACCCGCCATCGAAGAGATCGGCGCCCTTGTGGCCCCGGGCGACGTCGTCGCCGCCGTGCAGCTTGATCTCGCCAGTGCCGGTCATGGTCTGGAC
>JANSWW010000022.1 GCA_024743275.1 Alphaproteobacteria bacterium | reverse complement strand
GGTCGGCAAGGGTCTGATGCCCGACGACCTCAGGGGCTGGTTCAAGGCGGTCTACGAGATCCTGCTGGGCCAGGAACAGGGGCCGCGCATGGGCTCCTTCGTCGATCTCTACGGCCGCGACGAGACCGTGGCCCTGATCCGCGACACCCTGAAACAGGCGGCCTGAGGTTCTTGCCTCCCCGCCTCACCCTCCCGCAAGGGAGAGGGAACGGACGGCCTCCCCTTCGTAAGGGGAGGTTGGAGGGGTTTTCTTCCCCCTCATCCGGCTACGGTGGCGCAAGCGCACCCCGTTCTGGCCGGGGGTTCACGGTGTGCTGTCTCTGATGAAGACTGGAGGCATTATGGACCGGCTGGTTTCACTCTGGAGTCGGATCGGAAGGTCGTCATGAAGGTGCTTGTCAAGCGCTATCGAGAGGTCCTGCGTGACCTCAAAGCAGCGGAGTGGGATGGGCCCGACTGACAAAGACGTTCAACGGTATCGAAACGACGGTCCGGCCTTCGACGCCGATCTCTCGATGAAAGAACCGAGCCGCCGCCTTGCGCCGACCCGTGCACCCGGCCCGAAGGTCGGGAAACGGGCCGGCTCGCGCTCGGATGCTTGCGTGAAGCCTCGGAGCCCGTCGCGGCTGCCGATACGTTCCGCAATGTGGTGGACCGGGCGGAGATGACGCTTTCTCCCCCGGACCCGCGATTGTCCTTTAGGACCGCTATTTCGGCACCAGCGCTTTGATGCCAAACATGCCATCAGCGCCTTTTTCAAGCATCATCATGACAGGCTGGCCTTCTTTGACGTCACCGATCTCGGCACCTTCCAGGAACGGCAAATCCATGGTCATGGACGGCCAACCGATCTCCGGGATGGGGCCATGACTGACATTGGCCATTCCGTCGCCCATGCTGTTCAGCGTCGCATCGGCATGTACGCCCTCTTTCATTTCGGAATGGGTCCCATGAGAACCGGAAGCATGATTGTTGTGCGACGTGCTGCCTGCGACGGCGGGAGCTGCAAAGAACGGAAGCGTAGCGAGGGCAAGAAGCATCTTCTTCATTTTGTTGATCCTTTCAGAGTGAGGGAACAGGTCATTCCGCAGGCAAAGCCTCTCGGTCAGGGCCGGCGGACTGCCGAGTTCTGGACCGGTTCAACCGGCCCAGGGTGAGTCGCTTCCAGATCGTGAAGATCGCTGGAATGACGAAGAGGGTAAGCAATGTGGCAGAGGCCATGCCACCGATCATCGGGGCGGCGATGCGCTTCATCACTTCCGATCCCGTGGCATCGCCGTACATGATCGGAATAAGACCGGCGAAGATGGTGGCGACTGTCATGACCTTGGGTCTTAGCCGCAAGGTAGCCCCTTCGAAGACGGCCGCTTCTATATCTTCCGGATAAAGGTCCCGGCGGTCCTGGTCGGAAAGTTCAACCCGCCTTTTCCAGGCGATATTGAGGTAGAGCAGCATCACGATCGCCGTCTCGACCGCGACTCCCGCAAGGGCGATGAAGCCGACCAGCACGGCAACGGAGATATCGAACGACAGGTACCAGATCAGCCAGACCCCACCTGCCAGCGCGACCGGCAAGGCGAATAGGATGATCAAAACCTCGCTCAACCGTTTGAACGCCAGGAATAGCATCAAGGCGATGATGGCCAGAGTGGCCGGCGCGACCACGAGAAGGCGCTCTTGGACCCGTTCGATGTACTCGTACTGGCCCGACCAGGAGAGGGAGTATCCCGCGGGCAATGGCACCTCGGCGGCGACGCGCGCCCTGGCGTCGGTCACATAGCCGCCAAGGTCTCGATCCGCGATGTCGATGAACACAAAGCCCGTCGGCCGCGCGTTCTCGGATCGAACCATGCCGGGACCGTCTACGACGCGTATTTCGGCGACCGCCCCCAACGGGATGTGGGCACCGGATTCCGTGATGATCGGAAGTTGCTCCAGCCTTTCCGGACTGTTCCGCCAGTCCTGTGGATAGCGCAAGTTGATTGGAAAGCGCTCCAACCCCTCGACGGTTTCCGAGATGCGCATTCCGCCGATGGCGGTCTGGACGACTGCCTGGATATCCGCGACGGACGCCATGTAGCGGGCGGCGGCGGACCGATCGATGTCAACTTCGACATACCGTCCTCCGACAGGGCGCTCCGCATAGGCGGAGGCCGTGCCGGGGAGGTCGGCCACGGCGCGCTCCACGGCAATCCCGATCCGCTCGATCACGTTGAGATCCGGCCCGGAAATCTTCACCCCCACGGGCGTTTTGATTCCGGTCGCAAGCATGTCTATTCGGTTCTTGATGGGCTGGATCCAGACATTGGTGACGCCGGGGATCTGGACGATCCGATCAAGCTCGTTCCGTAGACCTCCCATGGTCATGCCGGGCCGCCACTCTTCTCTGGGCTTTAACCTTATGGTCGTCTCAATCATGGTGAGGGGCGCAGGGTCCGTGGCGGTTTCCGCGCGGCCCAGTTTTCCGTGAACCGTCTCGACTTCCGGCAGAGTGGCGATTAGTCGGTCGGTCTGTTGCAGGACCTCTCGGGCTTTGCCGATCGATACCCCCGGATAAAGCGACGGCATGTAGAGGATGTCGCCCTCGTCCAGGTCAGGCATGAACTCCGTGCCCAGCCGTTGCATCGGCCATGCCATCGACACAACAAGGGCCAGCGCCAGAAGGACGGTCGCGTAGGGCCAAGCCACCGCCGCATCGAGAAAAGGCCGATAGAGCCAGATGGTCGCCACCGCGAGCGGATTCTTCCGTTCAGGGACGATGCGCCCGCGAATAAAGAAGCCCATGAGCACGGGAACCAGGGTGATCGACAGGATTGACGCGGCCGCCATCGCATAGGTTTTCGTGAAGGCCAGCGGCTTGAACAATCGGCCTTCCTGGGCTTCAAGCACGAACACGGGCAGGAAACTGACCGTGATGATCAAAAGCGAGTAGAACAGGGCCGGACCGACCTCAACGGCACTTTCGCTCACGACCCGCCAGCGTTCGGAGGCGGACAGCCTGCGCCCTTCGATCCTTCGGTGCATGGCCTCGATCATGACGATGGCGGCATCCACCATCGCACCAATGGCGATCGCGATCCCGCCGAGCGACATGATGTTCGCGTTCACGCCTTGCAGCTTCATGACCAGCAGCGCCGCCAGTATGCCAAGCGGCAATGTCAGCACGACCACCAACGACGAGCGCAGATGCAGAAGGAAGGCGCCGATCACCAGGATGACGACGACGCTTTCCTCCAACAGCTTGGAGGAGAGGTTGTCGATGGCGCGTTCGATGACGCCCGAGCGGTCATAGGTTACGATCAGTTCGACACCGTCTGGCAGGCTCGGGACGATTTCCTCGAGCTTGGCCTTGACCGCCTCGATGGTGGCGAGCGCATTGCCACCCCAGCGCATAATGACGACACCGCCCACGGCATCGCCTTCGCCGTTGAACTCGCCGACGCCACGGCGCATTTCCGGTCCAAGGCGGATGTCCGCCACGTCCTGGAGCGTTAACGCGGCCCCCCGCGCGTTGACCGCAAGGGGTGCCTGGGCGAGATCTTCCAGGCTTTGCACATAGCCGGTGGCCCGGACCATGTACTCGGCTTCCCCCATCTCAATCACACTGCCGCCGGCTTCCTGGTTGGCGCTGGTGATCGCTCGACGGACCTGGCTCAAGGTGATTCCGAAAGCCCGTAGCTTATTCGGGTCGACGACAACCTGATACTGCTTGACCATCCCGCCAATGGTGGCGACTTCGCTGACGCCTTCGACAGTTTGAAGCTCGTATTTGAGCCACCAGTCCTGGAGGGTGCGAAGCTGCGCCAGATCATGGTTTCCGGTTCGGTCGATGAGTGCGTACTGGAAGACCCATCCGACTCCCGTCGCATCTGGGCCAAGCTCCGGTGAGATCCCTTGAGGAAGCAGGGATTGAACCTGTGCCAGATATTCCAGAACCCGTGATCGCGCCCAGTAGATATCCGTTCCGTCCTCGAACACAACATAGACATACGAGTCTCCGAAGAACGAGAACCCGCGGACGTCAATCGATCCGGGTACCGAGAGCATGGCCGTCGAGATCGGGTAGGTGACCTGATCCTCTACCACCTGAGGCGCTTGGCCAGGATAGGATGTCTTTATGATAACCTGGACGTCGGAGAGATCCAGGATCGCGTCGACCGGAGTACTTCGCGCGGCCCATAGCCCGGCCCCCGCCAGCATCAGCGCCAGAACGACGACCACAACGCGATTGCCGATGGACCAGTTGATAATGGCGGGGATCATTGCTGCGGCTCCGCGCTTTGATCATCGGCGACACCGACCACGGTCAAGGTGAAGTCCGGTTGCCGCTCCATCAGGAAAGTGGTTTCCCTGTCTGTAGTTAGCGTCTCGAAAGAAACCGTATCGGCAATCGGGAATTCCATGGTCATGCCGGGCATGCCGATCTCGGCAATGGGGCCGTGAGTGATCTCGGCTTTCCGATTGGCGGGATCGAGCGCCTCGATCGTGCCTTTGACCCTGAAGATCGGCTTGACGCCCTTCACCTCGGTCAACACCATGATCAAACCGTCGGGTCGGGAGAACACCATATCCATCGGCGTACCCACTGGCAGGGCCGATGGGTCGAGAGATGGGGCGATAGCAAACTCCATGGTCATGCCGGGCATGCCTATGGCAGCGATCGGCCCATGGGCGATGGTCGCGGTCCGCGCGTCAGTGTTTATGGATTCGATGACGCCTTCGACTTCGATCGGTGGCGCCGATGATGGCGCGGACGCCATCGCGTCGGTTTGCCCGCCCCCGCCAGCGTCAACGGCATCGATACCGACCACCGTGAACAATCCGTCCCGACCTTTGGCGAGACTGAACCGGATCGGAATGTTCAACGGCACGCTGTTGGGGTCAATCCGCGCGACACTCAGGTCCATCTCCATGGCAGGCCAGCCCAGAGCCGGGATCGGATCGTGGCTCAAGGACAGCTTGCCATCGGGCGTGATGGCTTTGACGATGCCGGTGCCCTCGGCGTCAATCCCGTCATCGGGCGCAAGGGTCGTGATATGGAGGAGCCCGTCCGCTCCCCGAACGAGGTTGAATTTCACGATCTGACCGACTTCCAAACGGTCGGACAATGCCCCCCGGTCCAGCGAAAACTCGGTCACCATGGAGGGCCAGTCGAGAGCCGCGATTTCCTGGTGATCGATTGTCGCCTTTCCAGCATCTCGATCGAGCGACACCAAGATACCCTTGCCCGCAGCCGGGTCGGCCTCGGTCGGGGCAAAGCGCATCAGGCCGGCCGAGAGCGCGCTTTCACTATCGATCAGGAATTGTGCGGAGGCGACCACCACATCGCCGGGCGCCAGACCTTGAACGATTTCGGTTCGCGCCCCCTCGCCGAAATTGTCTCGCAGGCCCATTGTCACCAGACGGGGTTTGAAGGTCCGTTCTCCGGTTCGAAGAATCACCCTGTCCGCACGCCCTGTCCGGATAACCGCCTCGGATGGGACGGTCACGACTTCTTCTGTTTGTCGCGGCGCCAGAGAAACAGAGCCGTACATGTTCGGCCGAAGAAGCCCGGCGTCGTTATCGAAACGAAGCCTCACAGGCAGGGTCCGGGTTGTTTTATCCAGCTCGGGGTAGACGTAGTCGATCTCTCCCTGAAACACCTTGCCCGGCAGGGCTTCGAACCGCGCTTCGACCGTCATGTCGTCGCTCAGCCGACCAATATCCCGCTCAAAAACATCGACCAGCACCCAAACGCTGGAGAGATCCGAAAGCGTCAACGCCCGCGTTTCGGGCTTTAGGAACATCCCATCCGCCGCCGCCAGGTCCGTCACCACGCCGTCCTGGGACGCATAAACCCGTATATGCTCGGCCTGCTTTTTCGCGCCCTCCATCTCGTGGATTTGCCGGGTGGTTACGCCGAAATTGCGAAGTTTGGTCCGTGCGATTTCCGCTTCGCGCGCCAAACCGCGCTCCAAGGCGCGCATCAGTTCGAAGGAAGCGATGGTGATTTCCGGGGCGTAGACCTTGAACAGGAGATCACCCTTCCGCACCGGGTCCCCCACGGCCCGGACGGAGAGGTCTTCGATCCACCCATCCACCCGCATATGAATGTGACTAGTCCGGTGATCGTCGAAAGCGACGAACCCGACAGTGTCGATCCTATCGGAGATCTCGCTCATCCTGGCGACGGCGGTACGCACACCGATCGCATTGATCTCCACGGGAGACAATTCGATCTCGTTGGGATCGCCGCTCGGTTCATCGCCCTCATAGACTGGCACGAGGTCCATCCCCATGGGCGACTTGCCCGGTCCGTCACGGCGGAAGTTTGGGTCCATGGGCGCGACCCAATACGCGATCTTCGGTCCACTTTCAGCTTGTTGCGCCGTGTTCAGATAGAACCGTTCCAGCGCCCAACCACCGCCAAAGGCAGCGCCCACGGCAAAGAGCGCCAGGGCAAGATATCGTCCCTGCATCAAGAAATTCCCTCGACTTCACCAAACAAACAGTCGGTCACGGATCATCCGAACCGTGCGATGGGTCAGGCGAGGCGTGGAGGTTGTTTTGGGAGCGTAGGAATCATACCGGGGACAACGGCGTGGCTGGGATGAACCAAAATAGCTAGGGATGTTTTATCCGAGCTGTCCGCGAACACGAGAAAACCGTAACAGGATGCACAGCAGTGGTCGTCTCCGCAGTCGAACGCCCTATGATCGTTCCCCTCGGAGGGTGTCGCCGAATGATGGGCGGCATGAGTCTCCACCGCGGGACCGGCGTCATGCGCATGCTCATCGATCGCCGGCGCGAGCTCATGGTGTGCCGGCTGTGCGGCCGCATCCATGGAATGCCGGCTATGGTCCTGGACGCCATTCAGCACGGATGTCGCGATAATCGCGAAGATAACCAGAAATGTGGCTGGTGTTCTAAACACCGATGCGCCCTCTCAACGAACCATTGGCGGATTCTGATTATATGAACGATCCCTATAAGTCGTTCATTCGGGGTGAGATGCAAGCCTCACCGTTCCGGTCGCCGCCGGTCCTTACGCGGCTGCTTTTCACAGACACCTGATGAGCCATAGCCTGTGGGGTCTCGAAACCTGCGCGGTCTCGTGAAGTCGTTGGGGCCTCGCCTATTACCGGGACTTCGTGGTGCCGAAGAAGCGATACCGCCCGGCCACGGCCGAGGAGGCCAAGGCGCTGGAAGAGGTGGCCCGGATGCTCGAGGCCCTACCCTCCGACTCCCCGACGGAGGAGTTCCAGTCCGTGTTCTATCAGGTCGGCAAGGGTCTGATGCCCGACGACCTCAGGGGCTGGTTCAAGGCGGTCTACGAGATCCTGCTGGGCCAGGAACAGGGGCCGCGCATGGGCTCCTTCGTCGATCTCTACGGCCGCGACGAGACCGTG
>JANSWW010000029.1 GCA_024743275.1 Alphaproteobacteria bacterium | reverse complement strand
GCCTCGGATCCCGAGAATTTCAATCGAGAGCAGAGCCGCGCCTTGGCTCGGGTTGTGTTTTTTTAGAGAACAGAAGGAGCTCTAAAACGACGAAAGCCCGAACCTGGCTCAGGCTTTCGGAGCTACGTGGACGCTGCCGTGGACCGCGCCCTGGCTGTGGAGAACGCTTCGACCAAAGCGGCCGCGGACGCCCTGCGGGCGGAAGCAAGGACCGCCAAGGCGGCTGTGGCTCTTGGCCCGCCCGGCTCCGGCAAGACCACGGCCATCTTCGCCTCGATCGAGCGGGCGCTGGATCTAGGCGGCCGCGTCCTCTTCGCCCTTCCCACAGCGCAGTTGGCCAGTCGCATGCGGCAACGGTTTGGCGATCGTCTGGACATCGACACTTGTCACGCTGCTTTTGGCCTCCACGAGCCCGTGGAGCTGGGCGAGGCCGGGATCCTAGGACTCTACACGCTGATCGTGGTGGACGAGCTGTCCCAATTAAAAAGGAACAACTTTGAGAAGATCCTCCGGCTGTGGGCCCGGGCGGACCGCGTGCCCGCCCTTGCCTTGCTGGGCGATCGCTGGCAAATGGCCGGCGTGGGCGAGGAGCGCCCCTGGGAGTCCCGCCTCTGGAACACGATGTGTTGGCGGGTGGAGCTCCATTTCATGTTCCGCAGCAAAGACCCCGTCCACCAAAAGCTGCTCCGGCAGCTTCGAACGGCCCAGCCCAACGCGGCCACGTTGAAGATGCTCCTCAAGAAGATGGCCTGGAAGCCGCCTGGTCCGCCAACTGTGGACGGCCTGCGAAAGCTCCTCAAGTCTAAGCCCGACACGACCGTGGTCACTTGCAGCCGGCGGGGCGCTGCCGAGATCAATGAGATTGCCCTTCAGGCCCTGTTCCCGCGCGGCCGGCCCCTGGCGGTCTTGCCCGCGGACGTGGACTCGAACCCGGCCAACTACGAGCGTGGCGCCTTGAGGGCGATTGTGGACCTGCAGCCGTCGCAATTACCCATCTACCGCGGGGCCCGCTTGTTCCTGACCAAGAACGTGCGCAAGGATGTGGACTACGTCAACGGCATGGCCGCCGAGGTGCTGCGAGTACTCCACGCACTACAAAGAATCCCCCTACGGGCAGAACCCGGCCAACAGCATGCAGGCTCCCCAGGAGCTCATCCACAAGACGG
>JANSWW010000028.1 GCA_024743275.1 Alphaproteobacteria bacterium | reverse complement strand
CGTCCCGCCCTCTCTCAAGCTTCCTTTTTTGCTTCTTCCTCGAACATGTCCATCTCGATGTCGAAACAGTCGACAGTGTCTATGGGCAAGTCTTATCGACTGGTTCGAGCATGAAAAATACAAGTGTGAGACAACGTCCACTCATTCGAGGCTTCTAAAGAGATCCCTCTCCGGCCACCGCCTGCCAAGGAGCTGACTGCCTTCACTGTTGACCGCGCGCGGTTCCTGTCAGGGGGCGGGTCGCGATCGCTACGGGTAGAAACCAAACCTGGGGTAGTGTCTGCGATTTTGTCTTGCCCAAAGGTTGTTGTTTTTTTTGCGCTTGAAAAAAAATGTCCTCACTGCGCGCCCTCATCGTCCGCGGGTGCAGAGGCCGCCAGAGCTAGGCCCTCCGCCAACTCGATGAGCCCCGCTGCACGCCGGATTGCACGTGAGGCTTCCGCCGCGGCCTCGCCGCCCCGACCCTCACTCACTTCAAGCTGGCGCTCCGCCCGCCCCAGGGCGGTGTAGGTGGATAGAAGGATGCGGCGAAACGACGCCACTTCTTCCTGCAGCGACTCCGCCCGTCCGTACGGGCCGCTGCGAGATCCGCCGCTGCTTCTGGGGCGCATGGCCATGGCGCGAGAACCCGGAGCAAGCTAGTTTGAGCCGTAAGCTGCGCGCGGATAACATATGCTTGGGAACGAGCTTGCAACGGCGACCCAAAGCCTTGCGCCCCTGCCCGCCTGCACCTTTTTCTTGACCAACGCTGCCGAGCTCGCGTCTTGCCCTCGCATTGGCCGCCACTCACATGGCAGGGGTGAAGTGCCGTCGTGTCACCCTGCCGCCGATGAGGTAATTCTCATCCCGCCGCACGCGGCTCATGGCCACGTAGCCTGCCGCCCGCATGAATGGAACATCAAGCCAGATGGTGATGCGCTCCAGCTCGGCCCCTTGCTGCTTGTGAATCGTGCAGGCGTAGCCGGGCCGGATTGGGTAGGCCGTCACGGCGCCGCAGTCCTCCACCCACTCGGTGACGGGGTAGCAGACGAGGGTTCGGCCCGTCTTGGTGCGGACGTGGAGGCCGCGGGAGTCGGTCGTAGCTCTGAACCATCCCGTTCACGAAGTCGGCCTCCTTGTTCAGGTTCTTGGTCAGGATAAAGAGGCCGGCTTCCGCGCGTTCTTCCCGGAGACGCTGGAGGTGACGAAGTGCCACCAGGACGTCTTGCACGGCAACGGCCACGGACTGCTGCTGAAGTACGTCTCGACCTACGCCCCGAAATTTTCTGATAGCT
>JANSWW010000016.1 GCA_024743275.1 Alphaproteobacteria bacterium | reverse complement strand
GCTACGCGGCCATCGGTATAGCGCCGATCTCCATCGTCGAACCGGCTCACCGATGCGCCGCATCACTTTCGCTGTTTCTCCTTACATCTCAACGCTCTACCGATGGCAGAGCCGGATGGGATTTATGAGTTCATGACCTAGATCAGCAGGTCCCGGAGGCTTGCCAGCAGCGGCGCGTCGGCCGGCGGCATCGGGTAGTCCTTGAGCCGGTTGGCCCGGACCCAGGCGATATCCTCATGCTCGACCGGGGTCAAAACGCCCTGCCATTTGCGCAGGACATAGAGCGGCATCAACAGGTGGAAGTCGTCATAGGCATGGCTCGCGAAGGTCAACGGCGCGAGGCAGCTCTCCTCCGTGTCGATACCGAGCTCTTCCCGCAATTCCCGGATCAGGGCGGTTTCGGGCGCCTCGCCCGGTTCGACCTTGCCGCCCGGGAACTCCCACAGGCCACCCATCGCTTTATGGGACGGACGTTTCGCGATCAGGACCCGGTTGTCGTCGTCGACGATCGCCGCCGCGACCACCAGAACCATCTTCTTGGACACGGCCGTCAGCTCCGGTAGTCGGCGTTGATCTCGATATATCGGTGGGTGAGATCGCAGGTCCACACCCGGGCCTTGCCCCGGCCGACGCCGACATCGACCTCGATGGAGATCTCCCGGCCCTTGAGATGATCGGCCAGCGGGCCCTCGTCGTAATCCGGTGCCAATTGTCCATCGACCGCACAATTGTGACCGCCCATCCGGATCGTCAGCCGGTCCCGGTCCGCCTTCTCGCCGGCCTTGCCGACGGCCATCACCACCCGGCCCCAGTTGGCGTCCTCGCCGGCGATCGCCGTCTTGACCAGAGGCGAATTGGCTATGGCGAGCCCGATCCGGCGCGCCGCCCGCTTCGAGGCCGCCCCGGTGACGTCGATGGTGATCAGCTTTTCCGCCCCCTCGCCGTCGCGTACGACCTGGAGGGCCAGATCCCGCATCACGGCCTGAAGGGCCCGTTTGAAGTCGGTGAGGGAGGGGCCGTTGCCGACGATCGGGGTCGGATTGCCGGCCTTGCCGGTGGCGAAGACCATCACCGTGTCCGAGGTCGAGGTGTCGCTGTCGACGGTGATCGCGTTGAAGGTCTCGTCGGCGGCCTTGAGGGTCATCGACTGCAAGAGATCCGCCGGAATGGCCGCATCGGTGAAGATGAAACCCAACATCGTCGCCATGTCGGGGGCGATCATCCCGCTGCCCTTGACGATCCCGGCGATCTTAACCGGCGCCCCGCCGATCCTGGCGGTGGCGGCCGCCGCCTTCGGGAAGGTGTCGGTGGTCATGATCGCCTCCGCGGCGTCCTGCCAACGATCGGGGGCGAGACCCTCCGTCAAGGTCCCAAGCGCCGCGGTGATCCGCTCATCCGGCAGTTTTTCACCGATCACCCCGGTGGACGCGGCGAAGACCTCGCCCGGCCGGCAGCCGACGACATCGGCGACCGCCTCGACACTGCGTTTGACCGCCGCGATGCCCGCATGGCCGGTGAAGGCGTTGGCGTTCCCGGCATTGACGATCAGCGCCCGCGCTGTCCCACCCTTGAGCGCTTCCTTGCACCAGTCGACCGGCGCGGAGGCCGTCTTCGACTTCGTGAACACCCCCGCCGCCGTGGTACCCGGCTCCATCACCGCCAACATGAGGTCGGCCCGACCCTCGTATTTCACCCCGGCGGCGTGGGCGGCGAAGCGCACACCGTCGATGGCGGGCAGATCGGGAAAACGGTCGGGGGCGAGCGGCGCGCGGACGGTGGACATGTCGGTACCGGTGTAGCGGAAGGGAGCCCCCTTATTCGGCGGGCTCCGGTGATCCGTCAATGGCGAAGAGGGTGATCTCGCGGTTTTCACGCAAGCCCTCGATCACGCCGTTGATCGCGTCCCGCGACAGCTCGTTCTCGATCTCGCCCCTGACCTGATCGAGGGATGGCGCCTGCTGTTCCCGCTTGTCCTCGACCAGGATCACATGCCAGCCGAACTGGGTCTGGACCGGCGATTTGGTGTAGGTCCCGACCTGCTGAGTGAAGGCCGCCTCGGCGAATTCGGGGACCATCCGTTCCTTCTCGAAATAGCCGAGATCCCCGCCATTGGCGCCGGACGGGCCGGTGGACTTTTCCTTGGCGAGCGTCGCGAAATCCGCCCCGGCGTCGAGTTCATCGATCACCGCCTGGGCGGCTTCCTGGGTGTCGAGCAGAATATGCCGGGCCCGGACCTCTGTCGGCCGCTCCTGGTTCAGATAGTTTTCATCATAGCGCTGCTTGATCGCGTCCTCGGTGAGGGCCGAGGCGACCGCCCGTTCGAGATAGATCTGCTGCATGATGCGCTTCTTGGCGTCGGCCAGCCGCTCCGCGACCTCCGCATCATCCCCGAGGTTGTCTTTCTCGGCGCCCTTCAGCAGCAGGACGCTGTCGATCGCCCGTTCGCGCAATTGCGGATAAAGCGCCGGGAAGGGCGCGTTGCGCAGCTCGGCCGGCAGGCTCTGATGGATGTCCACCAGATCGCCCAGCGTGATCTCGCTGCCGTCGACGATGGCGACAACGGTCTCGGCCGTCTGGGCCTGGACGGGGACCGGCGCCAGGGCGATGGCGGCGAGACCGCAGGCGGCGATGAACGGGACAGCCAGCGGCTTGAAACGGATCGGCATGGGAACTCCCTGGTTCGAGATCCGGGGTCGGGACCCGATGTCCGGTTCAAAGACCCCTTGGTTTTGCCCGCACCCTATGGGCTCGGTCCCAGGATCACAATGGGCGATCGGTCGCCACGGCCCCGGAAATGCGGGGGCAACTTTCGGGAACGCCCTAGATGTCGACATGAATGGCCCCGGCACGGGCCTCGGGTTCGGTCTTGGCGACAAGCGGGGTCACCGTGTCGATGACCAGCCTGGACATTTCCGTCTCCTGGATGCCGCGCCGGCTGCCGTCGGCGTGCAGCATGACGGCGGAATGCAGCCCCCGGCTCGCCCCGATCGAGGCCCTCTCCGGGCTCATCCGGCGAAAGTCGATATGCCCCAGACGGGCGCGGATCTCATGGATGACCGATTCAATCCGCACCCAGTAGTGGCTGTCCCCGTAATGATGGAGCCCCGGCTGGCAGCGGTCGAGCGGGACCCGGTCCAGAACCGTCTCCTCGCCCCGCTCCAGCGCCTTCTCGCCCAGGGCGATGCTGACCCCTCCGGTACCGCTGACCAGGACACCGGTTCGGCCGGTGGTGAGAAAGCGATGGCCGGGCCGGGCGTGCCAGAACGCCATCTCTCTCGCGAACCCCTGCATCACCGAAAAGGCGACATCATGGGCCGCGCCGTCCTCGACACCGAACAGGCGGGTGAGAACCATATCGAGGTCCAGCGCGAGCATCCGGACGGTGGCCGGAATATCCCAGGGGCTTTCCTCCGCCGGATAGGGGGCGGTCGCGGGCGCGTTTCCGGCATCGCTGTCGATCTGCTGCAGGTGCTCGAACAACGACCCATCGATCTCGACCGAGTTGTCACGGGTCACGGCCGCCGGACGATCCGGCGCCGGATCGTCCGGCCGGAACCGCGGTGCCGCCTCGCCACCCTCATCGCGACCGCGCGCGTTCCGCCCGCCCGCATAGGGCAGGGTCGGCCGGATCGGTTTGGTCGGGTCGATGGCCACGGAGGGCTCCTTGGCTGTCTCGGTGCCGGTCTCGGGTACCGGTCTCGGTACCGGCCTCGGGCGAAAGGGCTTAACCAAAAAGAGAAAGACTACTGCTTTTGTTCATATTCGCCAAAATATCGCGTCCCCCCTCTCCTCCGCCGCCTTTCGAGGGGCCGTGAGATCGATAGCGCACGTTGACAGGGGTAGTTCCGATCCTTAAGTCACCCGGTATCGCGATTGGTCCCTTTCCGATCTCCGGAACGGACCGTAAAGACAGAGGTCTCCTGGTATGTTCGGCGCTCTCGCGCGTTCGCTTTTCGGCTCGGCAAACGACCGGGCCATCACCAAGCTTGAAAAATCCGTCGCCGCCATCAACCGGCTCGAGGACGGAATCGCCGCGCTCAGCGACGAGGACCTCAAAGGCCAGACGGATGCCTTCCGCCGCCGGCTGCAGGAGGGAGAGAGCCTGGACGATCTTCTGCCCGAGGCCTTCGCCACCGTTCGCGAGGCGGCCAAGCGGGTTCTCGGCCAGCGCCATTTCGACGTCCAGTTAATGGGCGGCATGGTCCTCCACGAGGGCCGGATCGCCGAGATGAAGACCGGGGAAGGGAAGACGCTGGTCGCCACCTTGCCGGTCTATCTCAACGCCATCTCCGGCCTCGGCGTGCATGTGGTGACGGTGAACGACTATCTCGCCCAGCGGGACGCCGGCTGGATGGGCCAGATTTACGAATTCCTCGGCCTCAAGGTCGGCTGCATCGTCCACGGCCTCAGCGACCAGGAGCGCCGTGCGGCCTATGCCGCCGATGTGACCTACGGCACCAACAACGAGTTCGGCTTCGACTATCTGCGCGACAATATGAAGTTCCGGCTCGAGGACATGGTCCAGCGGCCGTTCAACTTCGCCATCGTCGACGAGGTCGACTCGATCCTGATCGACGAGGCGCGGACACCGCTGATCATCTCCGGCCCGGCGGAAACCTCCTCCGAGCTTTACAATCAGGTCGACAAGGTGATCCCGCGACTCGACCCCTCCGCCTACGAGGTCGACGAGAAGCAGCGGCAGGTGCAGCTCACCGAGGAAGGTCAGGAACAGATCGACAGCGTCCTGCGCGAGATGGAGCTGATCAACGAGGGCGGCCTCTACGACGCCCACAACATCACCGTGCTGCACCATGTGAACCAGGCGCTGAAGGCACACAATCTGTTCACCCGCGACAAGGACTACATTGTCAAGAACGACCGGGTCGTGATCATCGACGAGTTCACCGGCCGGATGATGGAGGGCCGCCGCTATTCCGAGGGCCTGCACCAGGCCATCGAAGCGAAGGAAGGCGTGACGGTCCAGCAGGAGAACCAGACCCTGGCCTCCATCACCTTCCAGAATTATTTCCGGATGTATCCGAAGCTGGGAGGCATGACCGGCACGGCGATGACCGAGGCCTCCGAATTCGCGGAGATCTACGGCCTCGAAGTGGTCGCCCTGCCGACCAATGTGCCGATGGCCCGGATCGACCATGACGACGAGGTCTACCGGACCGAAGACGAGAAGAACAAAGCGATCGTCGAGCAGATCGAGGAGGCCAACAAGCGGGGCCAGCCGGTTCTCGTCGGCACCGTGTCGATCGAGAAATCGGAATCCCTCGCCGCCGTGCTGACGAAGCACAAGATCGCCCACAACGTCCTCAACGCCCGCTATCACGAGCAGGAGGCCCATATCATCGCCCAGGCGGGAAAGCCGGGTGCGGTGACCATCGCCACCAACATGGCCGGCCGCGGCACCGACATCCAGCTCGGCGGCAATCTGGAGATGGCGCTCGCCGATCGGCTCGAAGGTGTCACCGACGAGGGCGAGCGCGCCAAAATCACGGAACAGGTGACCGCCGAGATCGACGAGGGCCGCCGCAAGGTCTACGAGGCCGGCGGCCTGTTCGTGGTCGGCACGGAACGGCATGAAAGCCGCCGGATCGACAATCAGCTACGCGGCCGCTCGGGCCGTCAGGGCGACGCCGGGGCGTCGAAATTCTATCTCTCCCTGGACGACGATCTGATGCGGATCTTCGGCTCGGACCGGATGGACGGCATGCTCCGCAAGCTCGGCCTGCAGGAAGGCGAGGCCATCGTCCACCCCTGGATCAACAAGGCCCTGGAGAAGGCGCAGCAGAAGGTCGAAGCCCGTAACTTCGACGTCCGCAAACAACTCCTGAAATATGACGACGTCATGAATGACCAGCGGAAGGTCATTTACGAACAGCGCCGCGACATCATGCAGGCCGAGGACGTCCAGGACACCGTCAAGGAAATGCGGAGCGACGTGGTCGAGAATCTGGTTGCGGCCGCGATCCCCGCAAACGCCTATGCCGAGCAATGGGACGTGGCCGGACTGAAGGAAAACGTCACGCGGATCTTCGGGCTCGACCTGCCGATCGACGAGTGGGCGGCCGAGGAAGGCATCGCCGACGAGGAGATCCGGTCCCGGATCATGAAGGCGGTCGAAAAGAAGATGGCGCAGAAGACCGCCACCTATGGTCCGCAGACCATGCGCGATGTCGAGAAATCCCTCCTGCTGCAGATCCTCGATCACACCTGGAAGGAGCATCTGCTCGCTCTCGACCATCTGCGCCAGGGTGTGGCCTTACGCGGATACGGCCAGAAGGACCCGCTCAACGAATACAAGCGCGAGGCCTTCATCCTGTTCGACGGGATGCTCGACCGCCTCCGCGAGGTCGTGACGACCTATCTCGCCCATATCGAACTGCGGCTCAACGCACCGGAGGAAACCAACGAGGCCTTCCGCACCAGCGGCCAGCAATACCAGGAACAGCATCCGACACCGTCTGGGGCAATGTCCGGCGATGGGCACGGCGATGCGAGCGGGGGCGGCGATACCGCCACGCTCGCCCCGGTGCGAACACGCCTGACGGCGGAAGTCGACCCGAACGATCCGGGCACCTGGGGCAAGGTTCCGCGCAACCAGCCCTGCCCCTGCGGATCGGGCAAGAAATACAAGCACTGCCACGGCCGCCTCGCCTAATACCAGGCTGCTCAGCGGGCCCTTTCAGAGTCGACTCTCGACGTCAAGAAGAATTTGCTTGCATTTAGGGTTAATTTCCTGTTTACTCTTGCTATCGGTCCTAGAAAGGGTCCTTCGCAATGGTCGACGCAATCACAGAACGGAGTGGATTCCTCAGTGTCCAGCAACGCCCAACCGAAAGCGGTTCGGGCGCCTTCTCTGATTCCGCTGTCACCGCGTCCCTGCCTTTGATCCAGTTCAGCCCGACCCGGCTGTCCTTCGACCCCGATCTCAATCGGGTCTTCTTCCAGTTCCGCGACACGGAAACCGGCGAGGTTACCCGCGAGGTCCCGCCCCGGGTGGCGGCGCAAGCCTTCGAGATCACGGCGCAATCGACGGACGAGGCCGACCGGGCGACGATCTTCAACTTCGACGACGACAGTCGAGAAGCGGCGGCCGCGGCCGCACCGGCGCGTGATTCGGCGACGGGTCCGGTCACGAGGGCGCCCGCGGCGACGGACAGTGCCGAGACAGGAAGCACGGTGGATCGTCAGGCGGCCACGGAACAGCCGATCAGATCCACCGACGCATAACCGCCGGTTTCGTCTAAACAGCTTACCTCAAGACAGGATATCGGCGGTGGCCCTATTCGGCGGCCATCCCGCTTTCGATCTGGCCGAGAGCCAGGAAGCGGGCGCGCCTTTGCTGACGCAACCTGTCCCCATCCATCACGACAAGCGGATCGAGCGCGTTCTGCATCGCGGCCCCGAGGCGGTCGATCGTCCCATCGACATCGCGATGGGCGCCGCCCAGCGGCTCCTCGATCACCCTGTCGGCGACCTTCAGCCGTTCCATCTCCTGCGCCGTCAACCGCAGGGCCGTCGCCGCCTCCTTGGCGTGATCCGCGCTGCGCCACAAGATAGAGGCGCAGCCCTCGGGCGAGATGACCGAATAAACCGCATGTTCCAGCATGAGAACACGATTCGCCGCGGCCAGCGCGATGGCGCCGCCGGACCCGCCTTCCCCGACGATGGCGGCGACGAACGGGATCCGAAGCTGTAGGCCGGTCTCGATGGCGCGGGCGATCGCCTCCGCCTGGCCCCGTTCCTCCGCCCCGACGCCGGGATAGGCGCCGGCGGTATCCACGAAGCTGAGAAGCGGCAGATTGAACCGCTCGGCCATCTCCATGAGCCGCCGGGCCTTTCGGTACCCTTCCGGACGGGCCATGCCGAAATTGTGCTTCAGCCGGTCTTCCGTGGTCGAGCCCTTCTCCGTGCCCATGACGACGACACTGCGGCCGTTGAACCGGCCGATCCCTCCGCCGATGGCGGCATCCTCGCCGAAGGTCCGGTCACCGGCCAGCGGCTCGTAATCCTCGATCAGACGGTCGATGATCCGCGCCAGTTTCGGACGAGCCGGATGGCGCGCGACCTGCACTTTCCGCCAAGGATCGAGGTTCTCGTAAATCTCCTGCAGCGTGTTCTGGACCTTGTCTTCCAGGCGCTTGATCTCGTCCTGGATGTCGACCCCGCCCATCCCCTGGGTCGCCCGCAATCCGTCGATCTTGCTTTCGAGTTCGGCGACCGACTGCTCGAAGTCGAGAAAACTGTGCATGGCGGGGGAGACCTTTTCGGCGAAAAACGAAAAAAGCGGCGCCCGATCGGACGCCGCCCCTTTCTACTCGAAGCCGTAGCCCTTCCGCAATCAGGCGGCGGCGATCTCCTCGGCCTTTTTCACCAGAACCTCGGCCTGTTTGATGGAGGCGATATCGATCAGCTTGCCGTCGAGAGCGACCGCTCCCCGGCCGTCACGCTGGGCTTCCTCCATCGCGTCGAGAATGCGTTGGGCCTTGGCGACCTCCTCGTCCGACGGGCTGAACACCTCGTTACCGAGCGCGATCTGGGAGGGATGGATCGACCACTTCCCCTCGCAGCCGAGCACGCCTGCCCGGCGCGCGGCGGCGCGATAACCCTCCGCATCGGAAAAATCGCCGAACGGCCCGTCGACCGCCCGAAGACCGGCGGCCCGGGCGGCGACCACCATCCTGGACAGCGCATAATGCCAGGGGTCCCCCCAGACATAGTCCCGCGCGCCCTCGGCGTCGGGATCGGTCAGGACGCCATAGTCGGGATGCGGCCCGCCAATGTTCACGGTCCGCGCCTTGATCGAGGCGGCGTAGTCCGCGACCCCGAAATGCATGCTTTCATTGCGCTTGGAGGCACGGGCGATCTCGTCGACATTCGCCATCCCGAGCGCGGATTCGATGATCATCTCAAAGCCGATCCGCTTATCCCGGCCCTTGGCGGTTTCAATCTGGGTGACCAACATGTCGAGCGCGTAGATATCCGCCGCCGTGCCGGCCTTCGGAATCATGATGAGATCGAGCCGCGGGCAGTTCTCCACCACGTCGATCACGTCCCGGTACATGTAGTGGGTATCCAGCCCGTTGATCCGGACGGACATCGTCTTATTGCCCCAATTCACATCGTTGAGCGCCTCGACGATGTTCTTGCGCGCCTGGGGCTTGTCGTCCGGGGCCACCGCGTCCTCGAGATCGAGGAAGACGACGTCCGCCGCCGACCGCGCGGCCTTTTCGAAGAGCTTTGGGTTGCTCCCCGGAACGGCGAGTTCGCTCCGGTTCAGACGCAGAGGCGCCTGATCGACCACGGTAAAGCTCATTACCCTTTCTCCTTATCGCTCCGTCCCACGATCTTTGTGGTTTTGCCGCACCGCAACATGAAGACAAGCCTTGGAATGTCAAGGACGAATCGGCGCCCTATGCGAAATAAACACCGCCAATGAGGCCAACTAAACGAACGATTATTTCTCTTCGGGATTGCGGGCCAGGGGGTGGTGGGTCTCGACCAGGGTCCGCAGCCTTTCATCGAGGACGTGGGTATAAATCTGCGTCGTCGAGACATCCGAATGACCGAGCATCTGCTGCACACTGCGCAGGTCGGCGCCGTGGGCGAGGAGATGGGTGGCGAAGGCATGGCGCAGCACATGGGGCGAGACCTTGGCCGGATCGATCCCGGCCTCCTGGGCCAGCGCATCCAGCAACTGCTGGAACCGTCTGCGCGTTAAATGCCCCTCCTTGCCCCGGGACGGGAAAAGCCGTTTCGAATCCCCACCGCCCTTGAGAAAGCCGTCCCGGACGGACCGGTAGGCGGCGACCGCGTCGCCGGCGGCCCGGGTCAGCGGAACCATGCGTTCCTTGCCGCCCTTGCCCTTGACCAGCAGGACGTCCCCGGTCCGGGCGATCGCATTGACCGGCAGGCCGACCAGTTCGCTGACCCGCAGACCGGTCGCATAGAGGATCTCCAGCAGCGCGACCAGCCGCACGCCTTCCTTGCCCTCCGCTTTCCGTGCGGCGGCCAACAGGCGCTCGACCTCGTCCTCGGTCAGGATTTTCGGCAAACGCCGGCCAAGTTTCGGCGGCGCCAAACCGGTCGAGGGGTCGTCGGACCGTTGCCGGTCCTCGAACAGAAAGCGATAGAGTTGGCGGACGGCGGACAGCCTGCGGCGCTGGGTGGTGGCCGCCAAACCCCGCTGCCCCAGGGAGGCGCTGAACCGCTCCAGGTCGGTCGCGGTCGCGTCCACCAAGGACGTCGGCGCCAGAAAGCCCTCGAGATCGTCGAGATCCCGGCGGTAGGCGTCGAGAGTGTTGTCGGAGGCTCCCCGTTCGGCCACCATCGCTTCGAGAAAGGCCTCGATCCGGGGGTCCAAGGCGGTCGCCTCCCGTCAGTCCCGGCCGCTGACCGCAGCCGACAGGGCCAGCGCCCGCGCCTCCTCCCGGAAGCCGAGGTTCCGCAAGGCCTGAACCGCCATGAGAACGCCTGGATCGCGGCCGTCGAGCCCGGTGGACAGCCCCCCCTCCGACTGCGCCAATCCGATGGCGATCAGCAAAACAGCCTCCGCCGCCCGCCCGCCGGACAAGGCGTGATCCAGCGCCATCGCATAAACGCCGGATGTCGCCCCCGCATCGGCGCCGGGCTGGGACGCGGCGGCCCGCAGGATCCGCATCTGCTCGGCGGGCATCAGCGGCTTGCCGAGCGCCTTGCGGAGCAGCAACGCGGTCAGGCTCGTCGTCGGGATATCCAGATCGATCACCGCATACCCGTCGGCATAGGCGGCCAGAACATCGGCGGGCACCTGTTCGGGATGGTCCTGGGCCAGCGCATACCAGCCCCGGAAGCGGGCGGCCGAATGGGCGTGGGCGAGGATCGGCAGGACGGCCGGCGCCGCCCAGGCGACATCGGGCCTCGGATCGACCGGCAGGATCAGGGGCGCATAGAGACGAGCCGCGGCTTCCTCGCCCAATGCGACCGCGAGACGGGGATAACCGGTCTGGGCCGCCTGCAGGATGAGGATCGCCGATCCCGCGTCGCTGATCGCCTGATAGAGCGCCGCCCGGTCGAGGGCGGTCAGCATGTCCGGATCGGCCGCCGCCGCGTCCTGCAGGCGTCCGCCGGTGTCCGCCGCGTCATAGAGGGCCGCCAGCACGCCGGGCGCCAGCGCGCCGGAGGCCACCGCCGCCTCCGCCGCGGCCAACTTGTCCTCAAGGCCACCACCGTCGGTCATCGCGAAGGCGCGCTGGACGCCCGGATGGGCCAGTCGGAGGATCGACGCCTCGGGAAGCTGTGCCGACGCGTTGGCCACCGCCACATGAATCGGCGCCAGGCGGCCCGCCGACCAGTCGATGCCGGAGACGTCGCCGTCGAGCGCGCGGGCCAAGCCGCGGAGCAGGGGGTCGCCCTCGCCTTCCTCGGCGAGGAACCGGAACGCCCGATCCGCGATGTCGTGGTTACCGCGCAAGGCGTGGCAGGCGGCGAGGATCTGGTTCGGCCGTATGCCGGGCGAGGCCCGTTGGATGGAGGTGGCCTGATCACAGCCGGCCTCGGTGCGCCCGGTTAGAAAGGCGAGGTCGTTTTCAACCCAAAGCGCCACGCCATCTTCCGAAAACGGAAGGTCCCCGCGCAATTCGACGGCGCGCTCGACCGCGCCAATGCCGATCAGCGCCGCCACCCGCCGATATCCGAAGTCGGACCCCGCCCCCTCCGGCGGGATCGCGGTTGTCACCAGCAGCCTTTCGACCAGGTCGCGCACCGCAAGGGAGCCGAACCGGGCCGGCAGCGCTTCCATGAGGGCGATGGCGCCGTCCACCGAGGTGCCGGCCCACATTTCGGCGGAAAGTCCTTGATCCTGAGGCGCCAGTAGCCCGCTCGCGGCCGGACCGGCATCATCCAATCTGTCGATACGGATACCGGACGGGGCGGTCACCCCCTCCAAAGGCACGCTTTCCCCGGGCGCGTTGTCGTCGACGGCGCCCGCCTCGTCGAAGTCGGACACATCGCCTTCGGGCGCGTCCAACGGGCTGGAGGGGGCCGGCAGCAGGCGCAGAGGGCCGGAGGATTGCGCCATCGCCGATTGAGTGAGTACCGGACCGGCGGCGCCCAACAGGCAGGCGACCGCAACACATCCGGCGAGAAAGGCCTTAGCGTCCAAGACGGTCATCGGGGATTTCCTTCTCGATTGCTCGTGTCGGGGCGGGGATATCCCAGGAGGCGAGGAAAGCCGCGCCACCGCCGAGGATCGCCACAATCAGGAAAATCAGAAACCCAAGAAGACGCATTATCCGCCCTTAAACCGTTCGACCCGAAAAAAAGACACGACCCGGCGCACCAAACACGCCCGCGGTCATGGCGAAGCCCGCCGCGACCTTATCGGTGCCGCTTGATGCTTTCAATCGCGCGTCATACCTGTGATGCTAACTTATGGCGAATGCATGGCGCCGCGCTTCAGGAGTTTCCCGTTCCCTCGATGACCCACCCCGACCCGACCCAAACCAGTCTAGCCGCCCCTCAGATACCGGATCGCACCATCGCCCTTGTCGGCCTTATGGGAGCCGGCAAAAGCGCCGTCGGAAAGCGATTGGCCGACGTCCTGCAGCTCTCCTTCATCGATACCGATCACGAGATCGAGCGGGCGGCCGGCATGACCATCGCCGATATCTTCGAACATCATGGCGAGGCCGCGTTCCGGGACGGCGAGCGCAAGGTCATCCGCCGTTTGATGGAACCGCCGGCCAAGGTGCTGGCGACCGGCGGCGGTGCCTTCATGGATCGCGACACGCGCACCCTGCTGCTGTCCGAGGCCATCACGGTCTGGCTGGATGCCGACCTCGACACCCTGGTGGAGCGTGTCAGCCGCCGCTCCAACCGCCCCCTGCTCGAACGCGGCGACAAGCGGGAAATCCTCAGGGACTTGATGGAGAAGCGAAATCCGGTCTATGCCGAGGCCGCGATCCGGGTGGTGAGCACCTCGGAGACGATCGACGCCATGGTCCGCCGTGTGAAAGAGGCCATCGACGACTACCGGACGGCCGCAGCGGCACAGGACCCTTCATGACACTCCAGGCCTCGACATCTTCCCCAGCCCCGGACGCGCCCGATCCCGTCGCTCGCGGGCCGATCGAGACGGTTTCCGTCGACATCAAGGGGGCGCCTTACGAGATCCATGTCGGCCCCGACCTCCTCGCCTCGGCCGGTGAGCGGATCGCCCCGCTGCTGAAAACGCCCCGGGTGATCGTCGTGACCGACGAGACCATCGCGCCCCTGCATCTCGCAAAGCTGCAGGCAAGCCTCGCGGCAGGCGGCATCGAACAGGACGCGATCGTCCTGCCACCCGGGGAGCAGACGAAGAGCTTCGGCCAGTTGACCGATCTGGTGAACGCCCTGCTCGACCGCAAGGTCGAACGGTCGACCACGCTGATCGCACTGGGGGGCGGTGTCATCGGCGACCTTGTCGGTTTTGCGGCGGCCATAACTCTGCGCGGCCTGCCCTTCGTCCAGATCCCGACCACACTGCTCGCCCAGGTCGACAGCTCGGTCGGCGGCAAGACGGGCATCAATACGGCCCACGGCAAGAATCTCGTCGGCGCCTTCCATCAGCCTGTCCTGGTGCTCGCCGACACGAAAACGCTCGATACCCTGCCGGACCGGGAACTGAAGGCGGGGTATGCCGAGGTGGTGAAATACGGCCTGCTCGGCGACCGGGCCTTTTTCGACTGGCTCGAAGAGTTCGGCGAGGCCGTACTGGCCGGCGACGAGAAGGCCCGCACCACGGCCATCGTCAAGAGCTGCGAGGCGAAGGCCGGCGTCGTCTCCCGCGACGAAAAGGAAGCGGGGGAGCGCGCGCTCCTCAATCTCGGACACACTTTCGCGCACGCCTATGAGGCGGAATGCGCCTATAGCGGCCTGCTGCTGCACGGCGAGGCGGTCGCCATCGGGATGGTCAACGCCTTCGACCTTTCGCGCGCCCTGGATCTCTGCGCGGAGGCCGATGTGGCGGCCGCACGCGGGCATCTCCACAGGGTCGGCCTGCCGGTCACGCCGCCGCCGATCAACGGCAAGGCGATGGATCCCGAGCGGCTGATGCACCACATGGCCGGCGACAAGAAGGTCAGCGGCGGCAAGATCGGTTTCATTCTGGCCCGGGGCATCGGCGAGGCCTTTCAAAGCCGAGATGTGCCGCCGGAGGCGGTGCGTGACGTCTTGACAAAGGCGGTCGCCGCCAAGGTTATCTAAATGCCCCTGGCGAACGCGTGGATGAGGGCTATTTATTGGCCGTGGGCTACTTCTTAGGTGTGGGATTGACTAGAGGACATCGTCGTGGGCGGGCTTGACGCCGCAACCTGGATCTCCATCGGGGCGATCTTCGTCCTGTTGGCCATCTCCGGCTTTTTCTCCGGATCGGAAACCGCCTTCACCGCCGCCAGCCGTGCCCGGATGCATCAGCTGGCGACCAAGGGCTCGGCCCGGGCGGAGACCGTAAACGCCTTGCGTGCCCGGTCGGAGAGCCTGATCGGGGCGATCCTTCTGGGCAACAATCTGGTGAACATCCTGGCCTCGGCCCTGGCGACGAGCGTTCTCATCTCGCTGGTCGGCGAAGGCGGCGTGGCCGTCGCCACCATCGCCATGACGCTGTTGGTGGTGGTGTTCGCGGAGATCCTGCCGAAGACCTATGCCATCAACCACCCTGACAAGATGGCGCTCACCGTCGCGCCGGTGGTCCGGATCCTGACGCTCACCCTGGGGCCGGTCACCCACACCATCCAGATCGTTGTCAGGGCGGTGTTTCGCGCCTTTGGCGCCAGGATCGAGTCCGATCTCGGCAAGGAAGCCTCGGAGGAGGAACTGCGCGGCGCCATCGAGCTCCACGAGGGCGAAGGCGAGGAAGTCGAGGAGGAGCGGAAGATGTTGCGCTCCATCCTCGATCTCGACGACGTCGAGGTGGGCGACATCATGGTCCACCGCAGCAATGTGACCATGATCGACATCAGCCAGTCGAACGACGAGATCTTCCTGCAGGTTGTGGAAAGCCCCCATACGCGCCTGCCCCTGTGGCGCGATGAGCCCGACAACATCATCGGGGTGCTGCATGCCAAATCGCTGTTGAAGGAAGCGCGCCGAACCATCGAGACGGGGCTCGACGATATCGACATCCCGGGCCTCGCCGCCAAACCCTGGTTCATTCCGGATACGACCACCCTGCACGACCAGTTGCAGGCCTTCCGGGCCCGCCGCGAGCATTTCGCGATGGTCGTCGACGAGTATGGCTCGTTCATGGGCATCGTGACGCTGGAGGATATTCTGGAGGAGATCGTCGGCGAAATCTCTGACGAGACCGATCTGCCGGTGATTGGCATCCGCAAGCAGCCGGACGGCTCCTACCTGGTCGACGGACAGACCCAGATCCGCGACCTTGTGCGCGAACTGGGTTGGCCGCTACCCGACGACGAGGCAAGCACGCTCGCGGGCCTGCTGCTGCACGAATCCCGCCGCATCCCGGAGGTCGGCCAGATCTTCTCCTTCTACGGCTTCCGCTTCGAGGTGCTACACCGGCAGCGCCAGCAGATCACCCTGATCCGTGTGACCCCGCCGCCGGAGGTTACCGCCGCCACCCAGGCGGAGTGATCCGAGACGATGTGATCCGAGACGACGTGATCCGAGAAGACGTGATCCGAGAAGACGTGATCCGAGAAGACGTGATCCCACTCCCGATTCTGTCCGAAGTGCTTGAAAAGGAAGCCCTATGCCCCTGTCCGCCCCCGAGGCCCGCGAACTGATCCACACCCGTGAGGTCACCTGCCGCGGCTACAAACGGGCCGACGGCCTGTGGGATATCGAAGGCCATCTCACCGATGTGAAGACCTATCCCTTCGACAATGACTTCAGGGGCACCCTGGAGCCCGGCGATCCGATTCACGAGATGTGGGTGCGGATGACGGTCGACGACCGGTTGACCATCGTCGCGGTCGAGGCGGTGACGGATAAGAGCCCCTTCGCCATTTGCCCCGCGATCACGCCGGTCTTCGAAAAGCTGGTCGGCCTTCGGGTCGGCCGCGGATTCAAGACCGCCCTCAAGGAGCGGGTCGGCGGGGTGCATGGCTGCACCCATTTGGTGGAACTGTTCGGTCCGCTGGCGACCACGGCCTTTCAGACCGTCTTCCCCTACAAGTCCCGGGAGGCGAAGCAGGCCGCCGAACAGGCCCGCGCCGAGGGTCGCGAGCCGCCGGAGCGCCCCCGGTCAAGCCGTAAACCGCCCCATCTCGACACCTGTCACGCCCTGAAATCGGACGGCGAGATCGTCGCCCGCTACTGGCCGGATCACTTTCGCCCGAAGACATAGTCGATCTGGGTCACAACCTCCGTGCCGAGATCGCCGATGCGGGACATGCGCCGGAAATAGAGAAGCACGAAGACCCGAACGGCCGACGTCAGGGACGCGGCCCCCTGATACTGCTCCGCACGGGAGCAGATGTGGTTGACCGAGGTCTTCTCCCGCTTCGCAATACTATCGAGCGCCGACCACATTTCCTCTTCGAGACGCATACTGGTCCGCCGACCGTTGACCGTCACGTTCTTGCTTTTGAGTTTGGAGAGCATCGCCACAACTATCACGCCACAACTATCAGAATGCCGATAACGCCCGGAAATCCGGGATTTGATTCGAGCCCACATTAGGCTTGTGCCCGGTTTTATCAACCATAAAATGCTAAACGCAAGCGTTGTCCATTTTTGGTTGTTATATGAACGTTCCTGTGGCCACCCGAAATCAAGGGGTCGTGGCTCTCACATCAGCGGTCGATTTCCATCGCCAAAGCGTGAAGACCCCCCTCGAATTCCGGCGCCAGACTTTTATTGATCATTCTATGACACTCCACACGCGAACGTCCCGAAAAGATTTCCCCGGCAATCCTAATGCGGAAATGGGTTTCGCCTTCCGGAGACCACCCCGCATGGCCGTGATGCAGGTGGCTTTCGTCGATCACCTCCAGCCGCGAAGGATGAAGATCACGCTCCAGCGCGGCCCGGATTCGCTGCTCCCGGCCACCGTCGGATCCGGTGCCGTCAAGGGTGTTGGGATCGGTCACGTCAACTCCTAATTCTATCTATGGATGTATCATGGCGGCCTGCGCCAATAGGTCATTTCGGCATCCTTGCGCCACCTTCAAGACGTCACCATACTCACTCGATGGCACGTGCAAAACCAAATGATCCCTGGGAGGAGTCCTGGCGGCGGCGCTACGAACCGCGGCGGGACATCCGCATGTGCGACCATCCGGACTGCTCCGAGCCCGGCGAATACCGGGCCCCGAGAAGCCGTGACCGGCTCAACGACTTCTATTGGTTCTGCCTCGACCATGTCCGGGAATACAACAAGGCCTGGAACTATTTCGCCGGCATGAACGACCAGGAAGTCGAACGCCACGTCAGAAGCGATGTCGTCTGGGGCCGCGAGACCTGGAAGCTCGGTGGCCGGTTCGGCGATCCCGGCGAAAAACACGCCTACCGGGTCGAGGACCCGTTCAACTTTTTCGAGAGCGAGGAAGAGGACGAGGCGGCTCGACGGCAGAAACGCCAGGAAAGCCGGGCACGATCGGATGGACCCGAGATGGAGGCGTTGGCGATCATGGGCCTCGATTACCCGGTGACGCTGGAGGAGGTGCGGACCCGCTACAAGCAACTCGCCAAAAAACTCCATCCCGACGCCAACGGCGGCGACCCCGATGCGGAAGATCGCTTGAAAGACGTCAACAGGGCCTACACAACTCTTCGAAAATGGCTAAGTTGACGACGGAAGCCGAATGGTAAGAGCATCCCTGCGGGGGCATCCCCGTCTTTGGCGGCCCTGTTCGCCCCGTTGTTCATCCCGTACGTAACGCAATGGAAGGTTCCATGTCCCTCGCCGCCGTAGACGATACTCCCCCCGCACACAGCCTGGACGCGCCGGATTCCGAGATTTCTGTTCGCGAGGCCTTTGGCATCGATGTGGACATGAAGGTGCCCGCCTTCTCGGAGCGCAGCGAGTATGTTCCGGACTTCGACGAGAGCTATCTCTTCGACCATGACACCACGCTCGCCATTGTCGCGGGCTTCGCCTTCAACCGCCGGGTCATGATCCAGGGCTATCACGGCACTGGCAAATCGACGCATATCGAGCAGGTGGCCGCCCGCCTCAACTGGCCCTGCCTCCGGATCAATCTGGACAGTCATGTCAGCCGGATCGACCTGATCGGCAAGGACGCCATTGTCGTGCGTGACGGGGTCCAGGTGACCGAGTTCAAGGAAGGCATCCTTCCCTGGGCGCTTCAGAACCCGACCGCGCTGGTCTTCGACGAATACGATGCCGGCCGCGCCGACGTGATGTTCGTCATCCAGCGGATCCTGGAGGTCGAGGGCAAGCTGACCCTCCTGGATCAGAGCCGGGTGATCCGTCCCCATCCCTTCTTCCGCCTTTTCGCCACCGCCAACACGGTGGGCCTCGGCGACACGACGGGTCTCTATCACGGCACCCAGCAGATCAACCAGGGCCAGATGGACCGCTGGAACATCGTCGCCACGCTGAACTATCTGCCCCATGACGCCGAGTGCGGGATCATCCTGTCCAAGACGCCGGACCTCGACACGGACGATGGGCACGACCAGATCGACAAGATGGTGCGGGTGGCCGACCTTACCCGTCAGGGCTTCATCAACGGCGATATCTCGACCGTGATGTCGCCGCGGACGGTGATCACCTGGGCCGAGAACGCCAAGATCTTCGGCGACATCGCCCTCGCCTTCCGCCTGACCTTCCTCAACAAGTGCGACGAGGAGGAGCGGAGTATCGTGGGTGAGTATTTCCAGCGGTGCTTCGGAACGGAAATGGCGGCGAAACTGGCGGTCTGACCACCGCCTCTCCACCGCCCCGCCCCACCCGGGACCTTGGACCAGATGGATGACTGATCAGGAGCACCAGCTCGAAGATTTGAAACGGCGCACGGCGGCGACGCTCCGCGCCCTCGCGCACGAGCCCGAGGTCGAGGTGAGCTACGGCAACGAGCCGAGCGCGCTCGCCGGCAAACAGGCCCGTCTGCCGGCCCCGTCGGTCGCCCTCGGGCCGGAGGAACTGGCCCAGCTCCGCGGCGAATCGGACATGCTCGCCCTGCGTCTGCGCCATCACAACGCCGAGGTCCATGCCCAGCGGATGCCCCAGGGCGAAACCGCGCGACAGATCTACGACGCGATCGAACAGGCGCGCTGCGAGGCGATCGGCGCCAACGCCATGGCCGGGGTGGCGAAGAATCTCGACGCGGCCCTGACCGAGCGCTATCGCCGGCGCGGCTTCGAGCACATCACCGAGAAGTCGGACGTCAATCTGGTCGACGCGGTCCGCCTCATCGCCCGGGAGGCGATGACCGGCGCGGAGCCGCCGGAGGTGGCGCGTACGGTTGTCGACGTCTGGCGGCCCTGGATCGAGCAGCGCTGCGGCGAGGATTTCTCGCAACTGAGCGACAGCCTGGACGACCAGGCGGCCTATTCCCGGATCGTCCGGAGCCTGATCGAGCATCTCGACCTCGATCCGGTCGACGAGGGCCAACTCTCGGACGACGAGGAGCAGGACGACGACGCGGACAGCCAGTCCGACTCCGAAGAATCGCCCGACGACGAGCAGGGCCAGGACGAGGCGGACATGGAACTGCCCGCCGAAGCCCAGGCCAGCGAGATGTCGCCCGGCGAGGAGGGGGACGGCGGCGGCGAGGAGGCCGAAGGGGAACTCGCCCCCGGCACCGGCGAGGAGCAGCCGGCCAATCCCGGCACGCCCCCACATCTGCACAACGATCCGGACGGCAGTCTCAAGGACCTGTACCACCCGTTCACGACCGAATTCGACGAGATCGTCAACGCCGACGAGCTCTGCGACACGGAGGAACTGAACCGTCTCCGCAAGCTGCTCGACCAGCAGCTCTCCCATCTCCAGGGGGTGATCGGCAAGCTGGCCAACCGGCTGCAGCGCCGGCTCATGGCGAAGCAGAACCGGTCCTGGGAATTCGACCTGGAGGAGGGGCTTTTGGACACGGCCCGTCTCACAAGGGTTGTGACCAATCCGCTCTACCCGCTGTCCTACAAGCTGGAGAGCGAGCTCGAATTCCGCGACACGGTTGTCACGCTGCTGATCGACAATTCCGGCTCCATGCGGGGCCGGCCGATCACGATCGCCGCGATCGCCGCCGACATCCTCGCGCGCACCCTGGAGCGCTGCGGGGTGAAGGTCGAAATCCTCGGCTTCACCACCAAGGCCTGGAAGGGCGGCCTCTCCCGGGACAAGTGGATCAGCAACGGCAAGGTTCCCAACCCGGGACGCCTCAACGATCTCCGTCACATCGTCTACAAGAGCGCGGACGCCCCCTGGCGCCGGGCCCGCCGATCCCTCGGGCTGATGCTCCGCGAGGGGATCTTGAAGGAGAACATCGATGGCGAGGCCTTGGAATGGGCCCATGAGCGCCTGCTCGGCCGGCCGGAGGAGCGCAAGATCCTGATGGTCATCTCCGACGGGGCGCCGGTCGACGATTCAACTCTGTCGGTCAATTCCGGGAACTATCTGGAAAAGCACCTGCGGGATGTCATCGACTATATCGAAACGCGCAGTCCTGTCGAATTGATCGCCATCGGCATTGGCCATGACGTGACCCGCTATTACCGCCGGGCGGTGACCCTGGTCGACGCGGAACAGCTCGGCGGGGCGATAACCGACCAGTTGGCCTCGCTGTTCGACGAGGACGACAAAGGAGGTCCGGCAAGGACCAAACGGGGACGGGCGGCCTAGCCGCCGTCTAGCAAGCGGCGTCGTTCACCAATTGGTCGGCCCCGTTGTAGGCCGGGAAGCGCAGGATCACCGTCGTCCCCGCGCCTTCGCGCGACTTCACGTCGACGGTGCCGCCGCAGGCGTGCATGAAGTTCCGGATCTGAACCAGGCCCAGCCCCGATCCGGCCCCCCGCGCCTTGGTGGTGAAGAACGGCTCGAAGAGACGCTGCCGCACATCCTCGCTCATGCCGATCCCTTCGTCGGCGACCCGCAATTCGAGCCCCTCGACCCCGAGCGGCCAGTCATCCGGTGACAAGGCGCTGACCACCATATGGATGGAGCCGGTTCGCCCCTCCATCGCGTCCCGCGCGTTTGCCACAAGGTTCAGAAGGGCGGCATCGAAGCGCCCGGGAAGCACAGAGATCGGCGGCAGATCCGGCGCCATGGACAGGGTCAGCGTCGTCGTCTTCGGCAGGCCGGCCCGGATCACCTCGACAAGGCTCTCGATCTGGGCGGCGGTGTTGATCGCCTCGACCCGATCCTCTTTCCCCGTGGACAGCGACCGCAAACGGCGGGTCAGGTCCCGTCCGCGCCGGATCACCGCCTCAAGCGCTTCCAGCAGGTCGCCATTGCCGCTTTCCGCCGCTTCGAGGCGCAGCAGCTCGATGGTACCGGACAGCACACCTAGCAGATTGGCGACGTCGTGGGACATGCCGACGGCCAAACGGCCCAGGGCCGCCATCTGCTCGGTTTCCTCCATCCAGCCGATGCGGCCGAACAGGCCGTCGTCATTGCCCGCGAAGATCACCGCCCCGCCGATTTTACCCTCCCAGGTCCGCCAGGGCACGCCATGCCATCCCTTGATGCCCTGGGCGCGTTCCTGTGGCGTCAGATCCGTCTCCGCCAGCATGACGGTCTCCCCCGCCAGGATGCGGCCGAAGCGTGGTGCCCAAACGGCGCAATAGCCGGGCATCACGTCCTCTATCGGCCGCCTGATCAGGGCTTTGCCGGAGACCCCGAAGAGCTGGCGCCACTGGGCGGTCACCGCCAGAATCCCGCCGGTCTCGTCGGTCATCAGGAGCGGTGCCGGCGTCGTTTCGATCAGGATGGTCAGGCTTTCCGGGCTGACGGCCGTCGCCTCCGACCGATCCTGCCGGGACAACGCCTTAGAGAAGGCGTCCTTCGCCTCGCCAAGCCGCTCGATCTCGACGAGCGCCAGGTCGGCCAGATCCTTGAGCGTGGCGAGATCCTCCTCGCTCAGCCAGCCGCGCGGCTTGTCGTCGATGATACAGAGCGTGCCGAGGGGGTAGCCGTCGCTGGTGATCAGCGGCGCCCCGGCGTAGAATCGGATTTTGGGGTCCCCGGTGACCAGGGCGTTGTCCCGGAAACGGGGGTCGGCCAGCGTGTCCGGAATTACCAGCGGATCCTCGTCGAGGATGGCGTGGGCGCAGAAGGAGAGTTCACGGCTGGTCTGGTCGGCATCGAGGCCGACCCTGGACTTGAACCACTGACGGTTGGCGTCGACCAGGGAGATCAGGGCGATCTTGGTGCCGAAGAATTTCGCGGCGAGCCGGGTGATCCGGTCGAACCGATCCTCGGCCGCCGTGTCCAGGACCCGCTGGCGCCTGAGCGCCGTGAGACGCAGCGCTTCTTGAGGATGGGGCTCAGCGGGAATTCCTGGCATGCGCGCACACGATCGTTACCATTTCAACTACACCAGAAATGGCAGGCCGGGCGGCAAAAGCAAGAGATTTAAGCGGCGGCCTCGGCGGTCTTGCGCGCCTTCTCGATCCGGCGCTTCAGACGGAGGGCGTCGGCCGGTAGCTTGGTGTTGGATACACCCATGAGATAGGCATCGAGACCGCCATTCTTGTCGATGGTCCGGATGGCCGTGGTGGTCAGACGCAGACGAACCGGACCCAGCGAGTCCGACAGCAGGACGGTGGATTGCAGATTCGGCAGATAGCGCCGACGGGTCTTGTTGTTGGCGTGGGAGACGTTGTTCCCCGTCATCACGCCTTTTCCGGTGATCATGCACCGACGTGCCATGGTGTGGCCCTCGCGGAAAACCTGAGTTAAAGACAAACGGATCGGGCGCCGCGAAGCGCCCCGGATCGCGGAAGCGCGTTTACTACAGAAGCCCCCCGCGCGCGTCAACCCCCGATACCGGGAATCAGCCCGCAAAGAATCGTCGGATCAGGGCCCGGGCCGCCCGTCCCGGGGACGCGGCACCCGCCGCCACGTCGGCCTGGAGCCGGGCGAGGTCCTCGGCGATCCCGGGGTGCCCCTGGAAGGCGTCCATCAGGCTGTCGCGGATCTCGCTCCACATCCAGTCGAGCGCCTGGGCTTTGCGTTTCTCGCCGTGCGCCCCGGTCGTCCGCATGATCTCCTGATGCCGCAGCACGGTCTCCCAGACCTGATCGACGCCACGATGCTCCAGGGCGGAGATCTGCAGCACCGGCGGCCGCCAAGCCCCCCGCATGCCTTTCAGAAGGCCGAGGGCGCCGTGATACTCCGCCGCGGCCCGTTTCGCCGCCGCGGCCATATCGCCATCCGCCTTGTTGACGATCACGGCGTCGGCCAGCTCGACGATGCCCCGCTTGATCCCCTGCAATTCGTCCCCGCCCCCCGGCAGCAACAGCAGCAGGAACATATCGACCATGTCCGCGACCGCCGTCTCCGACTGGCCGACCCCGACGGTCTCCACCAGGACGACGTCGAAGCCGGCCGCCTCGCACAGCAACATGCTCTCGCGCGTGCGCCGGGCGACCCCGCCGAGGGTGGCCCCGGCCGGGCTCGGCCGGACGAAGGCGTCGGGATCGCGCGCCAGACGCTCCATACGGGTCTTATCGCCGAGGATGGAGCCATGGCTCTGACGGCTCGTCGGGTCGACGGCCAGGACCGCCACCCGCTTGCCCTGATCGATGAGGAAGCCGCCAAAGGCCTCAATGAAGGTGGACTTACCGACCCCGGGGACGCCGGAAATGCCGAGACGGACCGCGTTGCCGGTCCGGGGCAGAACCGTCTCGAGCAGACGGTCCGCCGCCTCGCGATGGTCGGCACGGGAGGATTCGACCTGGGTGATCGCCTTCGCAAGCGCCCGTCGGTTCCCGGCGATCAGATCCTCGGCGAGATCGGCCGTCACCCTGGTCAACCCATCCAAATCCGACACATCAACCGAACCGCACACTGGGGCCGCCGAAGACGAGCTTCGACCGGACCGGGGAGGACAGCACCATCTCCGCCTTGGTCTGCCCGTATTGCCCCAGGGTGGCCACCACCGTCTCCAAATGGGCGTTGGACGACATGATCACCTTGAAAAGATAGGTATCGCTTCCCGTGAGGTGGTGGCATTCGAGGATTTCGGAGAGCGTCCGGGCGAGTTTCTCCACCTCGGAATAGCTGTCCGGGGACCACACGGTCAGCTGGATGAAGGCGAGATTGGGATAGCCCAGCTTGGTCGGATCGACCGTCGCCTGATAGCCGGTCAAGACACCCAGCTCCTCCATCCGACGGACCCGGTCGGCCACCGCCGGCGCCGAGAGTCCGACCCGGCGCCCGATCTCCGAAAAGGACAGCCGCGCATCCTCCTGAACCACCCGGAGGATCTGCCAGCCCAGTTTATCGAGCGGCCCTTCCGCTTCGAACGACATCGCCATGTCTTCCCGTCCCGCGCCTACGCGGCCTTCTTTTCCTGGCGGATCAGCCCGAGCATTTCGGAGGCCGCCTGCGGGATATTGGTGCCCGGACCGTAGATCGCGGACACGCCGTTCTGGCGCAGGAAGTCATAATCCTGGGGCGGGATGACGCCGCCGCACACGATGAGGATGTCCTTCGCCCCCTGGTCGTCGAGCGCCTTGCGGAGCTCGGGGACCAGTGTCTTGTGGCCGGCCGCCTGGGACGACACCCCGACCACATGGACATCGTTCTCGATCGCCTGACGGGCGGCCTCCTCCGGGGTCTGGAACAGCGGGCCGATATCGACGTCGAAGCCGATATCGGCGAAGGCCGTCGCGATCACCTTGGCGCCCCGGTCGTGCCCGTCCTGGCCGAGCTTGACGACCAGGAGACGCGGGCGGCGGCCTTCCTCCGCCGCGAAGAGGTCGGTTTCGGCACGGATCTTCTGGAAGCCCTCGTCGCCCTCATAGGCCGAGCCGTAGACCCCGCTGACCGACCGGGTCGTCGCCCGGTGACGGCTGAACACCCGCTCCATGGCATCGGACATCTCGCCGACCGTGGCGCGGACCCGCGCGGCCTCGACACAGGCCGCGAGCAGGTTCTCCTCGCCGGCCGCCGCCTTTTCGAGCGCCTCGAGGGCGGCCTGGACCTTCCCGTTGTCGCGTTCGGCACGGATCTTCTGCAGCCGCTCGACCTGCTGGGCCAGGACCTTGGCGTTGTCGATATTGAGGATGTCGATGTCGGCGACATCGTCGGCCTGATACTTGTTGACCCCGACGATCACTTCCTCGCCCCGATCGATCCGGGCCTGTCGGCGGGCGGCCGCCTCCTCGATCCGGAGTTTGGGCATGCCGCTGTCGACCGCCTTGGTCATGCCGCCGAGGGCTTCGACCTCCTCGATCAGCTCTTCCGCCGCCTTGATCATCGAATGGGTGAGATGCTCGACGTAATAGCTGCCGGCCAGCGGATCGATGACGTCGGGAATCCGGGTCTCCTCCTGGAGGATGAGCTGGGTGTTCCGCGCGATCCGGGCGGAGTGCGGCGTCGGCAGAGCCACCGCCTCGTCGAAGGAATTGGTGTGGAGCGACTGGGTTCCGCCCAGGGCCGCGGCCATCGCCTCGATGGTCGTCCGAATGACGTTATTGTGCGGGTCCTGCTCGGTCAGGCTGACCCCCGAGGTCTGACAATGGGTCCGCAGCGCCAACGAGCGCGGATCCTTCGGGTCGAACTGCTTCATGAGCGTCGCCCAGAGGTATCGGGCGGCCCGAAGCTTGGCGACCTCCATGAAGAAGTTCATGCCGATGCAGAAGAAGAAGGAAAGGCGCGGCGCGAACTTGTCCACATCGAGCCCCTTCGAGAGCGCCGCCCGGACATATTCCAGACCGTCGGCGATGGTGAAGGCGAGTTCCTGGACCAGCGTCGCCCCAGCCTCCTGCATGTGATAGCCGGAGATCGAGATCGAATTGAATCGCGGCATCTTCTCCGCCGTATAGCCTATGATGTCCGCCACGATCCGCATGCTCGGCTCCGGCGGATAGATATAGGTGTTGCGGACCATGAACTCCTTGAGGATGTCGTTCTGGATGGTGCCGCTGAGCTTTTCGGTCGGCACGCCCTGCTCCTCGCCGGCGACGATATAGCAGGCCATGATCGGCAACACCGCGCCGTTCATCGTCATCGACACGCTCATCTCGTCGAGCGGGATGCCGTCGAACAGGATTTTCATGTCCTCCACGCTGTCGATGGCAACGCCGGCCTTGCCGACATCGCCCGGAACCCGGGGGTGGTCGCTGTCATAGCCGCGATGGGTGGCGAGGTCGAAGGCGACCGACAGCCCCTTCTGACCGCCGGCCAGGTTTTTCCGGTAGAAGGCGTTCGACTCCTCGGCCGTCGAGAAACCGGCGTATTGCCGGACGGTCCAGGGCCGGTTGGCGTACATCGTCGCCCGAGGCCCCCGGACGTAAGGCGCGAAGCCGGGCAGGGTGCCGAGATGGTCGAGCCCCTCCAGATCGGCCGCCGTATAGAGCGGCTTGATCTTGAGCCCCTCCGGCGTTTCCCGGGTCAGCCCGTCGATCGGCTTGCCTTTCAGCTCCTTCTCGGCGGCGGCGGCCCACGCCTCCTGGCTCGGCTTCTCGAATTCGCTCATCGCGGCCCCTCCCTCGGATAATCTCGAAACGACCCTCGTCCTTTAGCAGACGCAGTATAGCGATGGCGAGGATGGAGCGTCCATGCACCCCGCGCGGGTGGCCAACCGGCATGCGTGTGCCGCATTGCCAGGCGCCGAGAAAAAACCATCCAGAATACTTTGGTACTCGCTGGTAAAAATCGTACGACGACCCGGACTTTCAAAAAACTGTTGTGTGTTTCTCGACAAAAAGACAGAGTAATAATCATACATAGGTGTGAGCAAAATTGTATGTAAACCACTGATTTTATTACACTCTATTTTGCTCACAAAGGAATAAAAAGAGATGATTGACCCCCGCAGAACAGGCGCCCCAGCGAGCGACACCACACGCCAGAGGCGCAATGTGAGACTCCATGATCGCAGGACATCGGTCAGCCTGGAAATCGCCATTTGGGATTCGCTTGAGGCGATCAGCCTGCAGGAAGAGGTCGCGACCGATTCGATCGCGACGATGATCGACGACCGGCGGCAGGGGTCGAGCCTGGCCTCGTCAATCCGGATCTTCGTCCTTCTCTACTTTCGGCTGCTGTCCGACAACTTCCAGGCAAGCCTTCAGCGGCGCCCCATGCCGGGGGTACGGGAGGAACCTCCCCGTATGTTGGCGATTGCCTTGGAGATGTTCGCCCGCCAGGAGGCGAGCGGCGAGCCGAAACGATAGATCAACCGCCGGAACAGGCTCTGTGGGAGGACCCGCGCCCGGTCCGGTTCCGGCGGGCGCACCCCCGGCGTTCGATGGCGGTTACCAGGCGATCAGCGGCTGGATCAGGGTCGGCGCCTCGTCGAAGCGGTCGATCTCGCCTTTGAGCTTTTCGGGATGGGCATGCTCGCCGGGCGCGATCCCGAGTGTATCGCGGTGGATCCCGCCCAAAATCCATAGGGAATGCATCCCGACGCCGTGCCCGCCGGGAATGTCGGTCTCGAGATTATCGCCGATCATCAGGGCCCGCGACGTGTCCTCAATGCCCATCATTTTAAGGATGCGGTCGTAGACCTCCGGATGGGGCTTACCGACCTGACGCATCTTCCCGCCCATCTCCGCATAGGCCTGGGCGATCGCACCGGCGCAGATATCCTTGGTCCCCTGGTCGTAGACGGCCACATCCGGGTTAGCGCAGATCATCGGCAAATCCCGGTCCAACGCCTCCTTGAGGAAATCCGTATAGGCGTCGAGGCCATGGGTCTTCACTTCCGGCCCACTGGCTAGAACGAAGTCGGCCTCCGCCAGGGTCGCCACCGGCCGGTAGCCGAGATCGTCGATCAAATCGGCGAAGCGCGACGGACCGGTATCGACGAAGGAGCGACCGACATCGGTGAAATCCGGGTCCTCTCCCTCACGCAGCCTCTCGTAGACCTCCTGGCCGGAGGTGTGGACCGTGGTGTAGGCCTCGCGCGGAATGCCCAGCTTGGCGAGCCGCTCCTCGACCACAAAGTGGCGCCGGGGAGAGTTGGACAGCACGCCGACCTTCTTCCCGGCCCGGGCCAGTTCCTGGAAGACCTCGACCGCGCCGGGATAGGCCGGACCGCCGTCATAGATCACACCCCAGACATCGAAAACGAAAACGTCATAGTCGTCCACGACCTCTGAAAGGCCGCCGATCACTCGATGCTCAGACACGGGATGGTAACTCCTGTCGCGACTTTCAAATCCACCACCCTAGGCGCCGACGGCCTTGGGCTGCCCGAATAGATAGCCCTGGCCGAAATCGACGGGATGATCCAACAGCTCCCGCATGGTCGCCTCGTCCTCGATCTTGTCGCAGATCAGGTCCATGGCCTGGCGGTCCAACTCGCCTTTCAAGATCGAGACGTCCAACAGGGGCGGTTCGTGGTTGGCGTACTCCAACAGGCGCCGTGCGTCCATCTTTACATATTTGAAGCCGAACCGGCTCATCGCCTCGGGATCGATGTCGAGATCCTCGATCTGGTCCAGGGAGAAGCGATAGCCCAGTTCGGCGAGCCTCTTGATACTCTCCGCGGCCTTCAGATTACCGGCCTGGAAATCCCGCTGGTTGAACTCGAAGACGACCATTTGGGCGAGCGCCTTGTTCTGTGCCAGATAATCGATGAACTGTTCGAAAAAGGCGTCGTCGGCCAGGGAAACCTGGGAGATGTTGCAGAAGAAGCGGCTCTCCGGATGGAGTTTCCGCGAACGGCGGATGAGCTGGACGATCCGGAACAGGGTCATGTTGTCGATCCCGGCGATCAGACCGGCCTTCTCGGCGATCGGCAGGAATTGGGCCGGCTCCAGCAGCTCCCCTTCCGGTCCGCGAATCCGCGACAGGCATTCATAGTGGCGCGGGCGCCGGGCGGGTAGCAGGACGATCGGCTGCACCATCAACTCGACGCGGTCCTTCTTCAACGCCTCGCGGACGGCGGCGAGGATTTTCTTTTCGGTCGCCCCCACCTTGCGGGCGGGCGCAGGGCGCCCTTCTCCAACCTGCGCCAGGATCGTCGCGTCGCTCGGCGGCGGCCGGTCATGGTCCTCCACCGCGTCGCCCAGCCCCTCGTCATGCACGTCTTCGAAGGCTCCACCCCCCTCGGGCTGGTCCTGATAAAGCTGTTCGACGAGGTTTTGCAGAACCCGCACTTCGGCCAGCACCTCCGGTAGGCTCCGCGGGGACTCGCCCGCCTGGTCGGGGGCGGCGGGCAACACCGTATCCTCGAATCGCCGCTGCCGGTCGACCGCCTTGGCCAGGACCTGTTCCGTCCGCGCCAACCGGTCCTTGGTCCGGCCCAGCGAGATCCACAGCGCCAGTGCCAGGACCGCCGCCAGAACCCCGATCCCGCCGCCCACGAGCGGCAGCCACGTCAGGACGGTTTCCATGGCCGGTGTCGAACCTCGGATAGGACGCAGAAGGGTGAGACGGACGGGTCGAAATCGCTCATGCGGCAAATATGCCTGAAAAAGCAGTGAGATGCGAACCGCAAACCGAGCGCCCCGCCGATGCCCGGATCCCCCCGAAGAACCGCCTTTCCCATCACCCGATCACTCGGTGCCGACGGCCTCCGCCACCGTGCTGTGCCCGTCCCGGGCGAGCAGGGTCGCCAAATCCCGCTTGATCTCCCCCACCAGACCGGGTCCGCCATAGACGAGACCGGTATAGAGCTGGACCAGGGACGCCCCGGCCTTGATCTTGGCATAGGCCTGCGCCCCGGAGGCGACGCCACCGACCCCGATCAGCGGAACCTTGCCGCCGGTCTGCCGCCGGAAGTTCTTAAGCACTTGGGTCGACAGATCGAACAGCGGCTCGCCGCTGAGGCCGCCCGCCTCCGCGGACGGTCCCCGCAGGCCCTCGGGTCGGGAAATCGTGGTGTTGGAGACGATCAGCCCGTCAACCAGCCCATAGGTCGCCACCGCGGCGATGTCCCCGATCTGCTGCTCCGTGAGATCCGGCGCCACCTTGAGCAACAGCGGCGGCGGATGCTTGGCGACGGTTCTGTCCCGCGCCTCCTTGACCGCCGTCGCCAACTGGATCAACGGCTCGCGGCGCTGGAGATCGCGCAGCCCCGGCGTGTTCGGGGACGAAACATTGATGACGAGATAGCCCGCCAAATGCGCCGTGCGCTCGACACCGGTCACATAGTCGGCGACCGCATCCTCGCTGTCCTTGTTCTTCCCGAGATTGATGCCGAGAATCCCGCGGGGCGGATCGGCCTCGACGCGTCGGACCAGGGCATCGAGCCCGCCATTGTTGAAGCCCATCCGGTTGATCACGGCGCGATCGGCGGTCAGGCGGAACAGCCGCGGTTTGGGATTGCCCGCCTGCGGCCGCGGCGTGACGGTACCCACCTCGACGAAGCCGAAACCGAGACCGAAACTCGCCTGATAGGCCTCGGCATTCTTGTCGAAGCCGGCGGCGAGCCCGATCGGGTTGGGGAAAGCCTTCCCGAGAACGGTGGTTTCCAGGCTGCCGGCATCGGTCCCGTCGGCGGACGGCGCCATGCCCGAGGCCAGCAGCCGAATCGTCGCGTTGTGCGCGGCCTCCGCCGGCAGGGTGCGGAGCAGCGCCGTGGCGGCGCGGCTGAAAAGACTCAACGGTCGAGCTCCGGAAACTGATGCACCCCGTCGCCATCGAGCGGCAGGGGCTTGGTCCAGGCCACGTGCTCGATGGCGAGCGTGCCGTAAAGATGGGGGAACAGGGCGCCGCCCCGGGAAGATTCCCATTTCAACGCGCCGCCGAGATCGGCCGACCGCACGGCCACCAGAACGATGTCCGTCTCGCCCGCCCGATGTTTCGCGGCGCTCACCGCCACCTGCTCGGCGGTCGAGAAATGCAGGAACCCGTCGGCCCGGTCCTCCGGCGTACCGTCGTATACACCGGCGGCCTCGGCGGCTTTCCAGGCACCCTCGCGGGCCAGATGGTAAATGGTGGTGGCGGTCATTTCGGCGTCCCTCGCCCGTCCTCGGATATCGACGACAGGGCCTTACCGTCCCGCCGGCCGTGCTGCAAGGGTGCTATCCCGAACGCGCCCGACGGGAAGTGTTGTCGAGGCCGCCCGGCTGTGCCTATGGTCGCCCAATTGCATTTCCAAACCACGTTCCTGAACCACGATTTTCTGGGAGACGATCATGACGCGGGCTGTGACCTATGCCGAGGGGAAATGGCACGAAGGCAATCCGAGGCTTGTTGGGCCGATGACCCACGGCCTCATGCTCTCGGGCTTCGTCTTCGACGGCGCGCGGGCTTTCGAGGATACGACACCCGACCTCGACCTCCATTGCCAGCGGGCGGTCCATTCGGCGATCGTCTCCGGATTCCGGCCGGATATCGAGGCGGGTGCGATCCACGAGCTGGCCCAGGAAGGGGTGGCGAAATTCGACAAGGGCACGCAGCTCTATATCCGCCCGGTCTTCTACGCCGAGAGCGGGGCCATCGCCCCGGACCCGGACAGCACCCGGTTCATGGTCACCGTCTACGAAGCGCCGCTGCCCGACCCGACCAAGATGAAGGCCCATGTCAGCCGCTATCGCCGGCCCTCGCCGGAGACCGCCCCGACCGACGCCAAGATCTCATCGCTCTACACCATGACCGGCCGGGTCATGAAGGAAGCGAACGACGCAGGTTTCGACAACGCCGTAATGCTCGACCTAAACGGCAATGTGACCGAGTTCGCGACCTCGAACCTGTTCATGGTGAAGGACGGTGTCATCGCGACGCCGGCCTGGAACGGGACCTTCCTGAACGGCATCACCCGCCGCCGGGTGATCAAACTGCTGCGTGACGCCGGCCACCGGGTCGAGGAAACCCGGATCACGGTCGACGACCTGATGGGGGCCGACGAGATCTTCTCCAGCGGAAACTACGGCAAGGTGGGGTCCTGCACCGGGATCAACGGTCGCGATCTGCAGCCGGGTCCGGTGTTCCGGGAAACCCGACAGCGTTACTGGGACTACGCCCACGAGACGGCCGGCAAGCCGGGTGCCGCCCTCGGCTCATAAACACATAAACACTCACCAAAAGGGCGGTGTCGCCGCGGTAGGGGTCAGGGCGCCTGGCCGTGCTGGGCGCGGATATCGGCGAGCTGGGTCATCACCCGGCTGTTGATCTCCGCGACCCGGCGGGCGATCTCGTCGGTCGCCTCCTGCTCCTCCTGGGTCGCCTCGGCGTTGACCCGCAGATAGTCCAGCATCTCCTCGACCTTGCCGACCACGTCGGCGAAGGTGTCCTCGACGGTCTTCAAGCTGCCCTGGAGCTGACCGGTATGCTCGGCGATCTGGTCCGCCGCCCCTTTTGAATCGTTGGCGAGCGACTTCACCTCCTTGGCGACCACGGCGAAGCCGCGCCCCGCTTCGCCGGCGCGGGCGGCCTCGATTGTCGCATTCAACGCCAGAAGGTTGGTCTGCGCGGCGATGGTGGTGATCGATTCCAAGAGCTTCAGTATGTCCTGGATCGCCCCGCCGAGGGCGCCCATCTGCTCCGAAACCTCGCTCACCCGGGCGACGATACTCTCGGCGTGGCTGGTGTTCCGCTCGACATTGGTCCGGATCGTGTTCATCGAGGCGGACAGTTCCTCAGTGGCCGCCGCGACGCCGTTGATGTCCTCCGACACGCCGCTTTCGAGATCCTTGGTGAGATTGCGGATGTTCTTCACCGCCCGCTGTTTGACCGCCGTGTCATAAGCGGTGAAGGCGATGGTGGTCTCCAGGTCGAAGAGCGCGTTGGTGGCCAGCAAGGCCTTGCGGCAATCGGCGGTGACCTCCTCACGCGCCAGGACCGCCTCGAACAGAATGTTGCCGAGATGGGAAAAGAACATCCCGTAGACGGCGGGGTCCATCCCGTTGCGGTAGTCTTCCGCGCCGAACTCCATCACCCGGTCGACATGGACCTGGTCGATGCCGTTGTTGAAGACATGATCCCAACGGTTGGTCTGGTTACGGATCCAGGTCGCCTTGTCCTGCCCCGAAAGAAAGACGGACAGTTCGCGATGCTGGGTGCAGTGGTCGTACATTTCGGAGAACATGGCGTCCGCCTTGGAGCGATAGATATCCCGCCAGGCCGTGGCCAGCGTCTCCCGAGCGTCCGGCCTGTCCAATTCGACCGCCGCCAACAACCGGCTGAGTTCCATGATCGCCCCTTTCCCGTCTCGTCTGCGCCCATACCCCTTCGATATGGCCCCTCTTGTCCAGATCTCTCTTGGAAAACCCAGGAGGTCACGCCGTCTTGAAGCAAACCGCCGTCTGTCTCAAGCGGATTATTGCACGACCGTTTAAATTGGGGTGGTCCATTCCGTCGGGCCAATACCGTCGAGCGCGGTGAAGCCCCGCCGCCCTTGGCCCGCCTCACGTCTCCGATTGGGCCCGCTCGGCACGCGGAGTCCGACCGAAATACTCTCGATAGCATTTCGAGAAATGGCTGGCAGACACGAAGCCGCAGGCGAGCGCCACAGAAAGGATCGACATGGAGGTCTGGGCCAATAGCTGACGTGCCCGTTCCAACCGCATCATCAGATAATAGCGGGTCGGGGTGCAGCCGAGATATTTCCGGAACAGGCGCTCCAGTTGCCGCGTCGACAGGTTGGAGGCCTGCGCCAGTTCAATCTGGCTCAACGGCTCCTCGATGCTCTGCTCCATCTCGGCGATGACCTGGATCAGCTTGGGATGGGAGATCCCCAGGCGGGCACGCAGCTCCATCCGCTGCTTGTCGTGGTTTTCCCGGATGCGGTCGAGAATGAACTGTTCGGCGACGGCGCGGCCGATCTCGGCGCCGTGCTGGCGGGAGATCAGGTGCAGCATCATATCGAGCGCCGCCGTCCCCCCGGCGCAGGTGAAGCGGTCGCCGTCGATCTCGAACAGATCCGAGCGGGCGTCGAGCTCCGGAAACTCTTCCTGGAAGCCGGGGAGATTCTCCCAATGGATGGTGCAGCGCTTATCGTTGAGGAGTCCCGCCCGGGCCAGGATATGCGCCCCGGTGCAGATACCCCCGACCTTGACACCCGACCGTTCCTGACGGCGGAGAAAGGCGAAGATCTTGTCGTCCTTGACATGGGTGACTTCGGCCCCGGCGCAGACCACCAGAGCATCCAGCTTGCCGGCCGTGTCGGACGAATAGTCCGGAATGAATTTGAGCCCGCTCGACGCGGCGACCGGATTGCCGTCGATGGTGATGATCCGCCACTCGTAGAGATCGCGACCGCTCATCCGGTTGGCCGACCGCAACGGTTCCACCGCCGATGAAAAGGCGATCATCGAGAAATTGGGAACCAAAATGAAGCCGATGACCTGCGGCAATGAGGTGGGCGGATCGGTGAACATCGGCGTGACGGGACCCTATCCGAAATTCGACATGGTTGCTGTGATCGCGACCAGTATTCGGAGGGATTTTTCCGTCGCGCAAGCGAATTGTGCCGGGTCAGGGTCCGATCGGGATCATTTCGATTACCGCCGTCGTGGAAAGCACCGCCAGCATCGTCGTCAGGATGATCGCCGCCACCGCCCGGCGCAGGAAAACCGAGAAGGTGCTGGCGACGATGAAGACGTTGTTCCCCGCCGGCAATGCCGCCGTCAGCACCATGATGGCGAGCGGCAGGCCTTCCAATCCGAGGGCGACGCCAAAGCCCAAGGCCATCAGCGGATGCACCACCAGCTTGATGAAGGTCATGGTCAGGGCATGGGCGACCACCCCCTCGATCTTCGAATTGGAGAGCGAGGTCCCAAGCGCGAACAGCGCCGCCGGCGTCGCCGCGTCGGCCAGCTTGTCGACCACGTCGCTCACCACGTCGGACAGGCCATAACCCGTGAAGCTCCAGGCGATCCCGGCGGCGAGGCCCAGGATGATGGGGTTCTTGTAGAGACTGCCCGCCGCCTCCTTGAGAATAGCGCCGAAGGACGCCGCCGGTCCCTTGGTGACCTCCAGCACCATCATCGGGATGGTCATCAGGATGAGCGCGTGGAAGGCGATGATCGAATAGAGAAGGGTCGCCCCCGCCTCACCATAGGCGGTGTTCACGATCGGGATGCCAAGCAGGACCGTGTTGCCGAAACTGCTGCCCATGGCGAACACCGTCGCCTCGCGGGTCGGCAGCTTGAAGACGACCTTGCCAACCAGCCCGGCCAACGCCAGCACCATCAGGCCACAGGAATAGAACGCCACCAGCATGGTGACGTCTACGCCGCCCGACATGGCCCCCTCGGCCATGGAGCGGAACAACAGGGCCGGAACGGCGACATAGTAGACGAAGTTCGTCAGCGCCTTCCGCCCTTCCTTTGGGAAGAGCGACGTCCCGCCGATGATGTAACCGATCAGAACGAGGATGAAGACGGGAAGGACGAGATAGAGGGTCGACAGCATGGTCAGGCCATGCCGTCACCGGGCCGAGAGGTCATCAATCGGCAGCGTCCGAGTTTGTGGTACCGGGAGCGGTCACGGGAGCGGCGTCGTCCATGCCCAGGCCGTCGCCCATACCGAGCGCGCGCTTGTAAAGCTCCAGGAGGTGCTCCTGCTCGTCGAGGTCGTCCTTGTCCATCTTCCGGAGCTTCAGGACCTGACGCATGATCTTGGTATCGAAGCCAGTCGCCTTGGCCTCGGCGAAGACCTCCTTGATATCGTTGGCGATATTCGCCTTTTCCTCTTCCAGG
>JANSWW010000017.1 GCA_024743275.1 Alphaproteobacteria bacterium | reverse complement strand
GCTACGCGGCCATCGGTATAGCGCCGATCTCCATCGTCGAACCGGCTCACCGATGCGCCGCATCACTTTCGCTGTTTCTCCTTACATCTCAACGCTCTACCGATGGCAGAGCCGGATGGGATTTATGAGTTCATGACCTAGGGCGCCGCCGATTAATCCGGCGACAATCGCAACGCCTCTTGATCTATGTTCGGATTATGCCATAGCCATCGCCGTCCTACATTGATATCGCCACGGAGTTCCCATGATTCCCCGCTATACCCGCCCGGAAATGGCCGCCATTTGGACGGACGAGAGCAAATACCGTATCTGGTTCGAGATCGAGGCCCACGCCCTCGACGCCATGGCCGAGTTGGGCGTCGTGCCGAAGGAGGCCGCCGCCAAGGTCTGGGAGAAGGGGAACTTCAACGTCGACCGGATCAACGAGATCGAGCGCGAGGTCAAACATGACGTGATCGCGTTCACCACCAATCTCGCCGAATATGTCGGCGAGGAGGCCCGCTTCGTCCACCAGGGCATGACCTCCTCCGACGTTCTCGACACCTGCCTCGCGGTCCAGCTCACCCGGGCGACGGACATCCTGCTGGCCGACCTCGACCGGGTCCTGGCCGCGATCAAGAAGCGCGCCATCGAGCATAAGATGACGCCGAGCATGGGCCGCAGCCACGGCATCCACGCGGAGCCGGTGACCTTCGGCCTCAAGCTGGCCGGCTACTACGCCGAGTTCGCCCGGGCCAAGGAACGGTTGGAGATCGCCCGCAAGGAGATCGCCACCTGCGCAATCTCCGGCGCCGTCGGCACCTTCGCCAATGTCGATCCCCGGGTCGAGGCCCATGTCGCCAAGAAGATGGGCCTCGCCGTCGAGCCGGTCTCGACCCAGGTCATCCCGCGCGATCGGCATGCCATGTATTTCGCGGTCCTCGGCGTCATCGCCAGTTCGGTCGAGCGGCTGGCCACCGAAATCCGCCATCTGCAGCGCACCGAGGTGCGGGAAGCGGCCGAGTTCTTCTCCGACAAGCAGAAGGGCTCCAGCGCCATGCCGCACAAGAAGAACCCGATCCTGACGGAGAATCTGACCGGGCTCGCCCGCCTGGTGCGGATGACCGCGATCCCGGCGATGGAGAATGTCGCCCTGTGGCACGAGCGGGACATCAGCCATTCCTCGGTCGAGCGGATGATCGGACCGGACGCGACGGTAACCCTCGACTTCGCCCTCAACCGTCTCGCCGGCGTGGTCGAGAACCTGCTGGTCTATCCCGAACGCATGCAGGCCAATATCGACGCCCTGGGCGGCCTTGTCTTCTCCCAGCGGGTCCTTTTGAGTCTCACCCAGGCCGGGGTGAGCCGCGAGGACGCCTATCGCCTGGTCCAGCGCAACGCTTTGCGGGTCTGGGACGAGGGCGCCAACTTCCTCGATCTACTGAAAGCCGACCCGGACGTTTCGGCGCGGCTCAGCGACGAGGAAATCACGAAACTTTTCGACATGGGCTATCATACCAAGCATGTCGACACGATATTCCGACGAGTGTTCGGCGACGTGGGGTAGGCCTTCTTGGAATATGATTTCCTGATTCTGATCGGCGGCCTGGTGATCCTCGCCCTGGGCGCCGAGGGAATGCTGCATGGCGCGGTCGCGGTCGCCGGCCGCACCGGCCTCTCGCCCCTGGTGATCGCCGCCACGGTGGTGGCGTTTGGGACCTCGGCGCCCGAATTGGTGGTCAGCCTCAAGGCGGCGCTGGCCGATCAGCCGGACATCACGATCGGGAATATCGTCGGCTCCAACATCGCCAATGTCCTGCTGATCCTCGGCGTGGCGGCGGCCATCGGCGGGATCAAGAGCGTGCCGAAAAAGCTCCACCGGGACGGCAGCATGATGCTGGTCGGGACCGGCTTTTTCGTCGTCGCCTGCATCGACGGGAAGATCGCCTTCTGGGAGGGCGCGATCCTCGTCGCCACCCTGGTGGCCATGGTGATCTACCAACTAAGCACCGGAAAGGACGAGGACGTCGATCCGAATGAGGTCAAGTCCCATCTCTCCCTGAAAATCGCCGTTCCGGCGCTGATCGGCGGTATCGCCGGGCTGGTGATCGGGGCCGACCTTTTCGTCGACGGGGCGGCCAACATCGCCCGGGCCTTCGGGGTGAGCGAGGCTGTGATCGGCCTGACCCTGGTCGCCTTCGGGACCTCCTTGCCGGAACTGGCGGCAAGCGGCGTGGCGGCGGCGCGCGGCCATGGCGACGTCGCCCTCGGCAACGTTGTTGGCTCCAATCTGTTCAACGTCGCGGGCATCGGCGGCGTTGCCGCCATGGTGGTGCCCCTCTCCGTCTCGCCGATCATCCTGTCCGGCGATCTGTGGATCATGGTCGCGGTCAGCCTGATCCTGGTACCGATGATGATGGGGCGGATGCGCCCCGGCACCCCCTTCGGCATCGCGCTGCTGAGCCTCTATTTCGGCTATGTCGCCTTTCGCTTCGTTCTGTGAGACCGGGAGCATTCGCCATGAAGTCCGTTCTGGTCATCCGCAACAGCCCAGACAGGGCGCTCGACGTGCTCGCCCCCTTTCAGGACCGCTGCCGCATCGTGACAGCGGGCGGTCCCAAGGCGGTGGCGGAAGCCTTCGAAACCCATCGGCCGGCGGCCGTGCTCTATTACAAGGAGGGCCTGCGCAATCCGGACCGGACCGGCGACTATCGCCTGCCCTACCGCGCCGACGGCGTGCAATGGATTCATGTGGCGGGCTCCGGCTACGAGCATCTGCTGCCGCTGGACCGGCCGGACGTGACGGTGACCAATTCGGCGGGCCTGCTCTCCCCCTTCCTGGCGGAAACGGTGATCGGCGCCATGGCGGCGATGAATTCCGGCCTGATCGCCTATCATCTCGACCAGATGGAAAAGCGCTGGGACACGAGGCCGTTCAAGCCCCTGCGCGAACAGACCCTGCTGGTCGTCGGGCTTGGCCATATCGGCGGCTATGTCGCCGACTACGCCAAGGCCATGGGCATGCGGGTGATCGGCCTGCGCCGCACCGCGACGCCACGCGACAGCGTCGACGTAATGGGCACCCCTGAGGAGCTGGAACGCTATCTGCCGGAGGCGGACGTTGTCTCCGTCCATCTGCGGATGAGCCCGGAGACCGCCCATCTCTTCGACAAGACGCGCTTCGCCGCCATGAAGCGCGACGCGCTGTTCATCAACACCTCGCGGGGCGGGGTGGTCGACGAGACCGCCCTGATCGAGGCCCTCGACAGCGGCCATCTGAGGGGCGCCTATCTCGACGTCTTCGAGAAAGAGCCGCTGTCCGAAAAGAGCCCGCTGTGGTCCCATCCCAATGTGCTGGTCTCGCCCCATGGGGCCGATACCGTGGCCGACATGGACAGGCGCTATGCCGGGCTATTCGCGGAGCTTCTGGCGGATTTCCTCGACGGCAAACCCTTCACCCGTCAGGTGGTGTCGTAGCCGCGGGCATTCTCCCGTCACCCCAACCTTTCCCCAAGGGAGATGGTTTTCGGCACTGGCCTACTCGCCGATCAGGGTGAAGAACGCCACCATCATCAAAATGGCCGCGACGACGGCGGCGGCATGGGTCCAGGAGTAGCGGAGGCCGGTGGCGGGCATCTCGCGGGTTTCCTCCTGATCCAGGTCGACCAGCGGCCGGATGGGCGTCGCGCGCCCGCCGGTCTCCTCAATGTCGGTTTCCTCAATGCCGGCTGCCTGAATCCCGGGTGCCTGAATCCCGGTTGCTTGTCCGGGTTCCGCCTGATAGCGTCCGCCCGCATTCGGCGGGGCCGCCCTCCCGGGCGTTCCATTATCAGGCGCTCTGTCGGCCTTGTCCGCAGGATCAGTCATCAGTCAAAACAGGACCATCGGTATGAAAATCGACGGCAACCAGATCCGTCCCGGCAACGTCATCGAGCATAAGAACAGCTTGTGGGTCGCCGTCAAGACGCAACATGTGAAGCCCGGCAAGGGCGGCGCCTTCCTTCAGGTCGAGCTCAAGGACGTCCGCAACGGCACCAAGCTCAACGAGCGTTTCCGCTCCTCCGAGACGGTCGAGCGCGTCCGCCTGGAACAGCGCGACCATCAGTATCTGTTCATGGACGACGACAACATCACCTTCATGAACAACGAGACCTATGATCAGGTCATGGTCCCGCGCGATCTGGTCGGCGAGCGCGCCGCGTTCCTGCAGGACGGCATGATGTGCACCCTAGAATTCTACGAGGACGAGGCGCTGGGCGTCACCCTGCCGGACACGGTGGTGATGGAAATCGTCGAGGCCGACGCGGTGGTGAAGGGCCAGACCCAATCCTCCTCCTTCAAGCCGGCCATCCTGGAGAACGGCGTGAAGGTCATGGTGCCGCCGCATATCGAGACCGGCACCCGCGTCGTGGTGAAGCCCGAAGACGGCACCTATGTCGAGCGTGCCAAAGACTGATGGCTCCTCCCGCACTTAACACACCCCTCGTCAATGTCATGCGGGCCGCAGCGCTGAAATGCGCCCGCGCCATGGTGCGCGACTTCACGGAGATCGAACAGCTCCAGGTCTCCCGCAAGGGTCCCGGGGATTTCGTCTCGACCGCCGACAAGCGGGCCGAACAACTCCTCGTCCGCGAACTCGGCAAGGCCCGTCCAGGTTTCGGCTTCCTGGCCGAGGAGGGTGGTGTCCATCCCGCATCGGACGGGAACGCAGCCCCGACCAAGCGCTGGATCATCGACCCGATCGACGGCACCACCAACTATCTCCACGGCATTCCCCATTTCGCGATCTCGATCGCGGCCGAGGAGGAGGGCAAGATCACGGCAGGCCTCGTCTACGACCCGATCAAGGACGACATGTTCGTCGCCGACCGGGGCAACGGCGCCTATTTGAACGACCGCCGGATTCGGGTCTCGGCCCGCAGTCGGATGCCGGACAGCCTGTTCGCGACCGGCATTCCATTCATGGACCGCGGCGACCATGTTCTGTTCAACGCCCAGCTCGCCAAGGTCATGGCGGTGAGCTCCGGCGTGCGCCGGATGGGGGCCGCCTCCCTGGATCTCGCCTATGTGGCCGCCGGCCGCTATGAGGGCTTTTGGGAAAGTGGGCTGTCGCCCTGGGACCTGGCCGCCGGTATTCTGATCGTCCGCGAGGCGGGCGGCCTGGTTTCGGACTATGACGGCCGCGATGAGGTCATGACGTCCGGCAATGTGGTCGCCGGTAATCAGAGCCTGCACGGGGACCTGCGAACCTTGGTAAATCCCAAGAACTTCAAGGCCTAATCCAAATCCCCCGGTCTTTGGCCCGGGACTTGGCCCGGGACTTGGCCATGGGACTTGGCCATGGGACTTGGCGGGTCTATGGCCCGTTGTTCGGCTGGGGGCTTTCCGTTATGCTTCGCCAGCTTCACAAGACCTGGGGTTAGGGTTCCTTGACACAAGAGTGCAAAAACAAGACGGCTGGAAGCGGCGCGGTCGCCCTTCTCACCGCCCTCGCCATTCTGTGGCCCCTTTCCGAAGCGGACGCCCAGGTCGTCATCGGCGGCGGCGGCGGTCCCGCCGTGATCACCGATTTCGGGGCGATCGACGATCCCTACGGCATGCAGCAACAGATGGACGGACAGCTCAGCGGCTTCATCGGCCCGGGCGGTCCCTTGCTGATCCCGGACCCGGGCAATCCACCACGCAGCCGGCTCCTCGTGCAGCCGGCCGAACTCGGGACGACCTATCCCCTGCCGCCGGGGCGGCAACCCGCCGTCGCGACCTTCGCGCCGACCCCCATCCAGCAGCCGGCCAGCGCCGGACAGCGGATCGTGCTGAGAAAGCCGGGCGAGACGAGGCCGACGCCTGCCCCCGCACCGGCACCCGCAGCAGCACCCGCGCCGGCACCCGCGCCCGCCCCTGTCGCCGCACCGGCCGCGCAGCCGGAACCCGCACAAGCCCCCGAACGCCCGGCCGCCCCGCCGCCGGCGCCGGAAATCGCGGCCGCGCCGCCGCCTCCCCCGCCGGCAGAAGCCCCGCCGGCCGCACAGCCAGAACCTCAACCCGAGCCGCAACCGGCGCCCGCGCCCGCCGCTCAACCCGAGTCTCAACCCGCCGGCCAGGTCGCGAGCCTACCGCCCGCCGGCGATCTGCCGACACCGGGCAATCCGATCCGGATCACCTTCGAGAGCGGATCGATCCAGCTCTCGGGCACGGCTCAGAAGACCCTCGGGGACATGGCGGCCAGCCTGCGGCAAAGCCCGGACCTCAAGATCCAGCTCAACGGTTTCGCCTCGGCGCCGGACGGCTCCACCAGTCAGGCCCGTCGGACCGCCCTATTGCGGACACTTGCCGTGCGTACATTCCTCATCGACGCGGGTGTCGAACGGCTTCGGATGGATGTCCGGGCGCTCGGCGACCGCACGGATACCGAGCCCAAGGACCGGGTGGACATCGAGGCGCTCACCCGTTGAGAGACGGTCCGCCGATCCCTTCCCGGCCCCGGCCGTTCGTCACCCCTAACTGACCGAGGCGATCCATGGGAACCCCGCAGCGTTATCTGACCCGGATGATCGTTTTCGTCGTGGTCGTCAGCATCGTCTGCGCCATTCTCGGTTTTCAGCTGAAAGACGCCTTCCTGTCCAACCCCGTCCTCAACGGGATGATCCTGGCGGTCCTGGTGATCGGCATCGTCTACGCCTTCCGGCAGGTTTTGCTGATCCGCTCGGAGGCCGCCTGGGCCGACAGCTACCGCTCCGCGGGCCGCGCCGGCGCCGTGCAGAAACAACCGCTGCTTCTCGCTTCCGTCGCCACCTTGATGCAGGAACGCCGGGGCAGCGTGTCGCTCACGGCCACCTCCCTGCGTTCGCTTCTCGACGGCATCGCCTCGCGCCTCGACGAGAGCCGGGACATCGGCCGCTACTTCGTCGGCCTTCTGATCTTCCTCGGGCTGCTGGGGACCTTCTGGGGCCTGCTGAAGACCGTCGAATCGGTCGGCGACGTCATCACCGGCCTCGACTTCGCCGGCACCGACATGGCGATCGCCTTCGGCAATCTGCAGCAGGGCCTGCAGGAACCGCTTTCCGGCATGGGAACCGCCTTCAGTTCCTCCCTGTTCGGGCTCGCCGGGTCGCTGATCCTGGGCTTCCTCGATCTTCAGACCAGCCAGGCGCAGCATCGCTTCTTCAACGATCTGGAGGAATGGCTTTCGGAACTGACTCGTTTCTCCGGCGGCGGTGGCGAGGCCGGCGGCGACGTCCATATTCCAGCCTATGTCCAGGCTCTCCTGGAACAAACGGCGGAGTCCCTGGACCGGCTGGAACGGTCCGTCGAGAAATCCGAGCATGACCGCACGCTGTTGAACGCCCATCTCGGCGATCTCGTCGGGCGCATGGCGGAGGTGGCGGAGGTGTTGCGCAGCGAACGCGAGGTCTTGCAGGGCCTCGCCGAGGATCGCGGCAGCCTCGGCCAGATCGCCGCTGATCAGCGGGTCGGCACCGAACTGCTCGCCCGCCTGGTCAACGAGACCAATGCGGGGCGGAGCGACGCGGTGGAGGAGATCCGCAGCGAAATCCGCCTGGTTGCCCGGACCATCGCCGCCGTGCGCGAAGAGAGCGGCCGGTAACCACCGATGGCGCTTTCCACCCGACGCCGCCGCGACAGCCTGGACATCTGGCCGGGCTTCGTCGACGCGCTCGGCGCCCTGCTCATCGTCGTCATTTTCCTGCTGATGATCTTCACCGTCGGTCAGTTCTTCCTCGCCCAATTGGTCAGCGGCCAGGACGACGTGCTCGACGACCTGCGCACCGAGATCGGGCGGCTGGAGAACCAGCTCACCATCGAACGCGATACCAATTCCGAGATCCGGCTGGCGAATTCCCGGCTGTCCAGCGATCTGCAAAAGGCGCTCAGCGATCGCGAGGACCTGGAAGGCCGGGTCGGCCAGTTGGAACGGCAACGGGACGCGTTCGAGGGGCGGCTGGCCCAGCAATTGACCGAGGCCGACAAGATCAAGGCCGAAGCGGAGAGCCTTCGCGAGGAAACCCGCAATCTGCGGGACCAGTTGCGCGATATCCGCACCGCCCGGGACTCGCTGGCCAACGAGCTCGACACCCTGACCCTCGACAGGGAAAGGCTGAAGACCGATCTCGCCGCCGCCAATCGGATGACGCTGGGCGACAAGGAGACGATCGAAACCCAACTCATCGAGATGGAGCGGCTGCAACGGGACATCCAGGCGCTCAGGACCGTCCGCGAGGATCTTGAAAGCCGGGTCACGGTGTTGGCGGCGGCTCTGCAAACCGCGGAGGAGACCCGGGACGCGTTGGAGGGCAATAACGAATCGCTGCGGCTCGAAAACCGGGACCTGCTTGGGGCCCTCGACGAGAGCGAACTGCTCAATCTCGCCCTGCGCCGGGACCTGACGGCGGAACGCGACGTCAGCAAGGATCTGGCGAACCGCCTGTCCACCGAGCAGGAACGGACGGCACTGGCCCAGGTTGAGATCGACGAACAGCAGCGCCTCGCCGACGAGGCCGCCCTGGAAGTCGCGCTGCTCAACGCCCAGCTCGCCGACGTCCGCGAAAATCTCGCGTCCCTGCGCGAAGCCCTCGACGCATCGGAGGCACTCAATCAGGAACAGGCCGCCGAGATCCTGACCCTGGGCGACCGGCTCAACGCCGCCCTCGCCTCGAAGGTCCAGGAACTGGCCCGCTACCGCTCCGAATTCTTCGGTCGGGTGCGCGAGGTGCTGGAGGGCCGCGAGGAGATCCGGGTCGTCGGCGACCGCTTCATCCTCCAGTCGGAGGTCCTGTTCGCCTCCGGATCGGCGACGCTTCAAGAGGGCGGCGAGGCCCAGATCGCACGGCTCGCCGAGATCCTGCTCGACATCTCGGCCCGCATCCCGCCGGAGGTCGACTGGCTGCTGCAGGTCGAGGGCCATACGGACAATGTGCCGATCGCGACGGTCGCGTTCCCGTCGAATTGGGAGCTGTCGACCGCGCGGGCGATCTCGGTGCTGCAGTTTTTCGTCGACCAGGGCCTGCCGGCGGACCGGGTCGCGGCCGCCGGCTATGCGGAGTTCCAGCCGATCGCCTCAAACAGCACACCGGCCGGCCAACGCCGCAACCGGCGGATCGAACTGAAACTCACCTCCCGAGACACCGGTGACGAGTAAGCCTACTGGCTGAACTGCAGCGCCGCGAGGCTGGCATAGAGCCCCCCGGCGGCCACCAGATCGTCATGGGTCCCGGTCTCCACGAGCGTTCCCTTGTCGAGCACCAGGATCCGGTCGGCGGATTGCACGGTGGCGAGCCGGTGGGCGATCACCAGGCTGGTGCGATCCTCCATCAAATCGTCCAGGGCGGCCTGGACCAGGCGTTCGTTCTCGGCGTCGAGGGCGCTGGTCGCCTCGTCCAGCAGCAGCAGCGCGGGGTCCTTCAGGATCGCCCGCGCGATGGCGATCCGCTGGCGCTGCCCGCCGGAGAGCCTCACCCCCTTCTCCCCGACGAAGGTCTTCATGCCCTCCGGCAGGTCATCGATGAATTCCAGCGCGTTCGCCGCCTTGGCGGCCTCGCGGATTTCCAAGGCGGAGGCATCCCGCCGGCCATAGCCGATATTATCCTCGATGGTGGTGGAGAAGATCACCGGCTCCTGGGGCACCAGCCCGATCTTGGACCGGATGGCGGCCGGGTCCGCGGCGCGCAGGTCGACACCGTCAAAGCGGATCGCGCCGGCCTCCGGGTCGTAGAACCTCAGGATAAGCTGGAACAGGGTCGACTTGCCGGCCCCGGACGGCCCGACCACGGCGACCCGCTCGCCCGCCGCGACCTCGAAACTGATCTCGTTGAGGGCGGCGAAGTCCGGCCGGCTCGGATAGTGGAAGCGGACCGCGTCGAAGGCGATCGTCCCGGTGACCGGCTTGGGCAGGGCGATGGGATGGGCGGGGGCGGCGATCTCAGACGGCGTGGAGAGCAGTTCCATCAGCCGCTCGGTCGCGCCCGCCGCCCGCTGCAGATCGCCGATCACCTCGGAAATCGCGCCGGTCCCGGCGGCGACCACGGCGGCGTAGAAGACGAAGGCCGAAAGCTCGCCGGCGCTGATCGTCCCGGCGATGACCTCTCGCCCGCCGAGCCAGAGGATGGCGCTGACCGCCGAGAACACCAGCACGATGACGCTGGCCGTCAGGAAGGCCCGCGCCTTGACCCGGGCGACGGCGGCGTCGAAGGCGGTCTCGGCCCGGTCGGCGAAGTGGTCGCCGTCCGTCGCCTGACGGTTGAAGGCCTGAACCGTGCGGATCGCCGACAGGCTCTCGTCGACCTGGACCGACACGTCGGCGACCCGGTCCTGGCTGGCACGGCTGAGGCGGCGGACCTTACGCCCGTAGAAGATGATCGGGACGAGCACCAGCGGCACCACCAGCAGGACCAGGCCGGTCAACTCCCAGGAGGTGATGATCAGCATTGTCATGCCGCCGATCAGCAGCAGGAGATTTCTGAGCGCGATGGAGACGGAGGAGCCGACCACCACCTGGATCAAGGTGGTGTCGGTGGTGATCCGGCTCGACACCTCGCCGATCTTCGCGGTCTCGAAATAGGCCGGCGAGAGGGTCAGGACATGGCGGAACACGGCCTGCCGCAAATCGGCGACAACCCTCTCCCCGATCCAGGAAACGAGATAGAAACGGGCCCAGGAGGTGACCGCCATCAGGACAATGATGCCGAGCAGGATCAAGACGGCCTGGTCGAGCAAGGCCGGATCGTCGCCGGAGAACGCGTCGTCGACCAGGATACGCAGTCCCGCGCCGATGCCGAGGACCGTGGCGGCGGCGAGCACCAGGGACACCATGGCCAAGAAGATCTGAAGCTTGTACGGGGCGAGATAGGTCAAAAGGTTGCGCAACGGGGCGAAGCTCTTGCTCCGCCGACGGGCTTCCGCCTCCGCCCGGAAATCGTCGGTTTCTTCCGCTGTGCGCTCACGCATCGCCATCGGGTTTCTATCCGTCTTATGGGTGTTTGCTTATATACGCCCCCTGAATAGCAGCAGATCGGCAAAAGGGCCATGGTGACGCCCCGACGCGGTTTGGACCGACCGACCCGCCAAGTGCATGTCACCAGGCGCATATCACCAGGCGCATATCAGGCGTCGGACGGAATCGCGATCTGCCCCTTGCATCGTGCGGCGGCCTTCTGTATACACCGCGCTTCGAATTCAACGGTGCCGGCGGGCGACCGCAATGGAGTATTGCCCGCGCCGGACATCGCCAAGATGGAGTAGCAGGACGATGAAAGCCGATATCCACCCGGATTATCACGAGATCACGGTCGTGATGACCGACGGGACCGAGTACAAGACCCGCTCGACCTGGGGTAAGGAAGGCGACGTGCTGCGTCTTGAGATCGACCCGAAATCCCACCCGGCCTGGACCGGCCAGCACCGCATGCTCGACAGCGGCGGTCAGGTCGCGAAGTTCAAGAAGCGCTTCGCCAATCTGGGCATTGGCTGATCAGTCAGCCGAACAGCTCTCGGAGTTCGAAAGCCGCCGGTTCGCCGGCGGTTTTTTTATGCCCGCATTTTCCTCTCGAATCGCCCCTCTTGAAACGTTTGAGGACCGTTCCGACATCATCGGATACGGGATGCCAATCGGGTCCCGAGCCGCCAGCCCTGCTTTGGGCCCTGTCCATTCGGAAGGGTTCTCCTCGGGTCAAGGTGGCGCATTCATTGTTGCTCACTAGTAAGAGGACTTAGGCAATGCGTAATCAGAATCTCGATCCGTTTTTCCGGTCCAGCATCGGCTTCGACCGGATGGCCCGCCTGCTGAACGAAGCGTCCCGGGCGGCCAACCAGACCCCCAACAGCTATCCCCCGTACAACATCGAAAAACTGGCCGAGGACGACTACCAGCTCACCATGGCGGTCGCGGGCTTCGGTGACGGAGATCTCGACATCAGCGTCGAAAACGGCTCCCTGGTGGTCAAAGGGGCCATCGAGGACAAGGACGAAGGACGCGAGTTCCTGCATCGCGGGATCGCCGCACGGGCCTTCGAGCGCCGTTTCGATCTTGCCGAGCATATCGAGGTCGAGGGTGCGAAACTTGAAAACGGCCTTCTGCACATCAATCTCCGCCGGGTCGTTCCCGACGCGAAAAAGCCCCGTAAGATCGCCATTTCCGCCACAAAGGCGGCGACGATCGAACATCACCGTGATGCGGCCTAACCATCCGCGTTTTTAAGAGCGGAGACGGGCGTCCCCCCCTCTGCCCCTCCGCTCTAGACTCCAAGATTGACTTGACCCCGGCGAGGCTCTTGCCGGGGTTTTCTTTTGCTCCGACACCGTCGACAGCCCGCTTTCTGGTCCGTATTGACGCGGCGCGGGCCGGTCGCATGGTCCCGCGCCCCGCTTTCCGCTAAACACGGCGCGAACGAAACGCCGAGGGTCCCATGCACACCAATATCGGTCCGACGGACTGCGCCTTCCGCCTTGCCGCCGGCATCGCCCTCCTGTCGCTGTTCCTGATCCTGACCGGGCCAATTCAGTGGCTGGGCGTCATCGGCGTCGTCCCGCTGTCCACCGGGCTCATGCGCTGGTGCCCGGTCTACGCGATCAGCGGGATCAACACCCTTCCGTCCCGCTAGCCCCCCCGGATCCCTCCGCCAGACGCTCCGCCGGCGAGCGGGGTCTCGCCTGGGCCAGGACCACCCGGTTCCGACCGGTTTCCTTTGCCTTATAGAGTGCCATGTCGGCGACCTCGACCGACTTTTCGACACCGATCGCCGGATCGAGCGGGGCGCCGCCGAAGGAACAGGTGACGTTCAGGACGCGCCCCCCGTCGACGGCGAAGCTCTGCGCCTCGATATTCTTGCGCAACCGCTCCAGAACCGCCCGCACGGCGGCGGCCTTGCTGCTGGGCAGACAGAGCAGGAATTCCTCCCCGCCATAGCGGAAGATGCTGTCATAGGGCCGCAAGCCCTGGGTCAGCAGCGCCGCGACGCCCGCCAGCACCGCATCTCCGGCCCGGTGGCCGTAGGTATCGTTGACCTTCTTGAAGAAGTCGATGTCGGCCAGGACGACGAACACCCCTTCCCTGGTGCGTTCGGCCCGGTTCATCTCGCGGGCGAGAACCTGTTTCATCACCTGACGGTTCTGCACGCCGGTGAGCGGATCGACGGTCGATTCGGCGGTCCGGAACAGGCGCAGCAGGCGGCGGATCTGCGAGAGCACCGCCCGGCGTTTCGCCGACAGCCCGTCGAATTCGTCCGCCGGCACCTTGCCGCCCTTCCAGGCCCGCCGGGCGAGCCAGCGGAGATGCTCGTGATAGATGCCGTAAGTCTCGATCAGTTGCTCGAAGGCCGGCTGGTCAAGCAGGCCGCGGCCCATATTGAGGTCGAGCCAGCCGCCGAACCGGGTGAGATACTGGCTCTGTTCCGACGTTAGCTCGATGGAGGGCTCGGTACGGCAGAGCGCGGAGCGGTAGAGGGCGTCCTGGATTTCCTCCAGTTCGACCAGACCGTCCTCCAATTGCCGGATCACCTCGTCGCGATCCGGGCCGGTCGGGAGCTGCAGCCCACTTTCGGGGGTGGGAGGAGGGCCGGGCTTTTTGCTTTTCACCCCGCTCTCCTCAACCGAATTCCGCGATACGGATCAGCGTCAGCCCGAGGCAGAGGATGGCCCCGGCCGACAAGATCTTGCGCAGCGGCCGATACCATTCCGGCGCCAGGCCGCGATTGATCGCCTGCACGTCGTAGAGATAGGCACCCACCAGCCCGGCGATCAGGGTGACGAGGGCGAAGGGCGCGGTGAACCAGGTCGCGACCCAGGCGACCAGGGCCGGCGTCACACCCCAGATCCCCCGGTTCCAGTCGAATTCCCGTCCGTCACGCATCGCCAGCCCCCAATGGACCGCGCCGAGGAAGGAGAGGATGGTCACGGCGTAGAAGATCTGCGCCTGAAGGGCAAAGGTCGCCTCCAACGCGCCGAGACCATAGACCCCGGCGGTGCCGGCGGCGAAGGGGATCAGGCCCCCGAGGCCGAGATAGAGCGCCGGTTTGGGAATCTCCGAAAACATCTGTCTGGGCGTCCTCTCCTGTCCGGCGGCGGCGGTGCCGGGCTTTTGCCCCTTGTAACGGGACGGTGGGCCGTGTGATATGCCGCCCCATCAATACGAACCATATGGCCGAAAACAAGGGGAGAGATGGTCCGATGCATCCGAAAGACAAAGCGGCGATCGTCACAGGCGGCGGATCCGGATTGGGGGCGGCGACCGCAAGGCGGCTCGCGGCGGAAGGCGCCAAGGTCGCCATCGTCGATGTGAATGCCGAGGGGGCCGAGGCCGTCGCCAAGGAAATCGGCGGGATCGCCGCCATCGCCGATGTCGCCGACGCCGCATCCCTGGAAGCCGCCTTCGCCAAGGCCCGTGACGCCCATGGCCCGGCGAGCATCGCCATCGCCTGCGCCGGGATCGTGCGCGGCGAGCGCATCGTCGGCAAGGAAGGCGCTTCCGGTCTCGACACCTTCCGCAAGGTGGTCGAGGTCAATCTGGTCGGTGCCTACAACATGATGCGGCTCGCCGCCGCCGACATGGCCGGCATCGAGCCGGGCGAGGACGGGGAGCGCGGCCTCATCGTCATGACCTCCTCGGTCGCGGCCTTCGAGGGGCAGATCGGCCAGGCCGCCTATGCCGCGTCCAAGGGCGGGATCGCCTCCCTCGTACTGCCGGCCGCCCGCGACCTCTCGTCCAAGGGAATCCGGGTCAACGCCATCGCGCCGGGCCTGTTCGGCACGCCGATGATGTTCGGTCTGCCGGAGCACGTTCAGGAGAGCCTCGGCAAGTCCACGCCGTTCCCGCAACGTCTCGGCACCGCGGAGGAATTCGCCGATCTGGTGATGACCTTCGCGACCAATCGGATGCTCAACGGCGAGGTGATCCGCATCGACGGCGCCATCCGCCTCGCCCCGCGTTGACACTTAGTAAGAATCAGATTTTTGAAAGTTACTCTCTCAAGACAAGTGGGCCGATATCTCATTCAGCCTTATCTCTTGAGAGAGTGACCTAATTAATTCTTGGCACAAATTTTATCCAGAGAAAAAATGTCACAATATATGAGGAAACACACAACCATTGAAGCAATTCATTTTGATATATTTCGAGAAAAATAATATTCACTGATTGCACACTGACATAAAATAAAAAAATACCCCCAACCACTAGGATAGATAATCCAGTCGCATTAACTAAACATACTCTAAGTGCTCTTTTTTTGATACTCTCACAAGAATTTTTGCGATACACATAAAGCGATTCAAAAATAGTAAAAATATAATACATCTGAACTGATAATAAAAAAATGATCAGATCGCCAAACAAGCTTACTGTTAGAAATATAGAAATAATATGAAAAATTTCAAAATCTATATTTCTTTCTTGATTATTGAATCCCCCATAACGGTGATCCACCCACTGTTGCCACAAATACCAAGAAATGCAAGATAAAAAAATTAATTCTAAAAACTCAAACTCACCGTTAAATAATAGGAAAATTTTCTCTGAGAATTTTAATAAAATTGCCCCAGCTACTGCAGGCCAAAGCACAGAACGCACGAATTCTTTTTTAGAAATTTCAGTGTTCGCGTTTTTATTTTGATTATCAATCATGCCTATAGCTGTATTTTTGGTCAAGACGTTATTGTATTGAGGCAAAAACAATCAATCAGGTCGCCCGGAAGCCGTTGGTGATCGGGTAGCGACGCTCGCGCCCGAAGGCCCGCCCGGTGATCTTCACGCCCGGCGGCGCCTGGCGGCGCTTGTATTCCGCGATGTCGAGCATCCGCCAGATCCGCAGGACCAGATCCCGGTCATGCCCCTTGGCGACGATATCCGCCAGGGGTTTTTCCTCTTCGATGAGGTCTTCCAGGATATCGTCCAGCACCGGATAGGGCGGCAGGCTGTCCTCGTCCTTCTGATCCGGTTTGAGTTCGGCGCTCGGGGCCTTGGTGATGATCCGCTCGGGCGTGGTCAGCCCCTGAGGACCCATCACGCCGACCGGAAGCCCGGCGATGTCGACCGAATTGCGCCAGGCACAGAGCTCGTAGACCGTCGTCTTGTAGACGTCCTTCAGCACATTGTAGCCGCCGCACATGTCGCCATAGAGCGTGGCGTAGCCGACCGACATCTCCGACTTGTTGCCGGTCGACAGCACCATGTGCCCCAGCTTGTTGGAGAGCGCCATCAGGGTCATGCCCCGGGACCGGGACTGGATGTTCTCTTCCGTCGTGTCCTCGGCCCGGTTGCCGAAGATCGGTTGCAGCATCTGCCGGAAGGCCTCCATCGCCGGTTCGATGGACACGGTGTCGTATTGGATGCCGAGCAGGCCCGCCGCCTCGCCCGCGTCCTCCAGGCTTTCCCCGCTGGTATAGGGCGACGGCATCATCACGCAATGGACCCGGTCCGGCCCCAGGGCGTCGACCGCGACCACGGCGGAAAGCGCGCTGTCGATCCCGCCCGACAGGCCGATGAGCACACCCGGGAACCAGTTCCGGTTCACATAGTCCCGCAAGCCCAGGACCAGGGCCTGATAGATGTTGGCCAAGCGGTCCTCGGGCGCGGCGACGTCGCCCCGCTCCGCCCGCCATCCGTCAGGGGTTTGGCGCCATTGGGTGACGACGAGCTGTTGGCGCCAGGAGCCCGCATGGTGGGCCACCGAGAGATCGCCGTTCAGCACGAAGCTGCCGCCGTCGAAGACCAGTTCGTCCTGGCCGCCGACCCGGTTCACATAGGCCATCGGCAGTCCGGATTCGGTGATGCGCTGGACGGCGATCTGCTGGCGCTGGTCGTGCTTGTGGATATCCCAGGGGGACCCGTTCGGGACCAGGATGATCTCGGCGCCGCTCTCCTCCAGGCACTCGACCACGTCCGGGATCCAGATGTCCTCGCAGATCGGTACCCCGATACGCACACCGCGGAAATCGATGGGTCCCGGCATCGGACCCGCATCGAAAACCCGCTTTTCGTCGAAGACCCCGTAATTCGGCAGTTCGACCTTGCGCCGGACGGTCTTGATCTCGCCGTCCTCGATCAGCGCCATGGCGTTGTAGAGCTTGCCGTCCTCGGGCCAGGGCAGGCCGAGCAGCACGGCCGGACCGCCGTCCGCCGTCTCCTTCGCATAGGCCTCCGCAACCGCCCGGCATTCCATGAAGAACATCGGCTTTTTGACCAGATCCTCCGGCGGGTAACCGCACAGATGAAGCTCCGGCGTGACCAGAAGGTCGACCCCCTGGGCGGCGGCATCGGCCCGCGCCCGGCGCAGTCCGTCGAGATTGTCCTGAAGGGCGCCGACCGAAGCGTTGAGCTGGGCAAGCGCGATGGTGAGGCTGTCAGTCATGGCCCGCACCCTTGCGCCGGGCAGGGGCGGTGTCAAGCGAGGGTATGTCAATCCAGGAAAAGCAATTTTGCACCGCACCGAGACTCGGCAATGCGGCACCTCGGCCTAGGTTAACGCTCGATCCGCGGAGGGGAGGCCGCCAACCCAACAAACTCGGGAGAGTACACAATGACGCTCGATGTGTTGCAACTGTCACGCCGGGGATTCTTCGGCATGGGGGCCGGCGCCGCCGCCCTGTCCGCCCTGCCCGTCTCGCTGGCCCAGGCCGGCGGCCATTCGGGAGGCTTTACCGCCGAACCCGTGTCCTATCACACGGTCAAGCTTGGCCAATTCACCATCACCACGATCCTTGACGGGGCGATCAGCCTGCCGGGGCCGCATCCGATCTTCGGCCAGGACCAGGAGGCCGCCGCCGTCCGGAAACTGGCTCAGGACAACTTCCTGCCGCCCGAGCAGCAGGTCATCAGCTTCACACCGGTCCTGGTCGACACCGGCAACGAGACCATCCTGTTCGACACCGGCAACGGCGCCGGCCGCCGTCCGAACGCCGGCAAGCTGAAGAGCATCTTCGAACATGTCGGCTTCGATCCGGCCGAGATCGACATCGTCGTCCTGACCCATTTCCACGGCGATCACATCGGTGGAATGGTTGAAGACGGCCAGGACATGTTCCCGAACGCCCGCTATGTCACCGGGGCGGCCGAGTACGACTTCTGGACCGGTCCAGCCAAGGATATCGAGGCGCTCAAGAAGCGGATCCCGCTGATCGAGTCCAATGTCGCCAAGTTCGCCGAGAAGATGACCTTCCTGAAGCCGGGCCAGGACGTCGTCACCGGCATCACCATGCAGGACGGCTTCGGCCACACCCCGGGCCATGGCGTCTACCATATCGAAAGCGACGGCAAGCGCCTGATGCTGATGGCCGATACCGCGAACCATTTCGTGGTCTCGCTGCAGCGCCCGGACTGGCATGTCCGCTTCGACATGGACAAGGAAAAGGCCGCCGAGACCCGCAAGCGGCTCTTCGGCATGATCGCCGCCGACCGGATCCCGTTCACGGGCTATCACATGCCCTTCCCGGCCGTCGGCTATGTCGAGGCGATGGGCGAAGGCTTCCGCTTCGTCCCGGCGTCCTATCAGTTCGCGATCTGATCGAAACGCAAGCGGTCTTCCGGCCCCGGGCGACAACAACGCTCCGGGGCCGGGTTCCCACGCTCTAAGCGGCCGCGAGCTTTTTCTTGGGATCGAAGAAAGGCTTTTCGACAACCGTCGCCCAGGCGGATGCCCCAGGCATCGTCACATGCACCGTCGTCCCGATTTCGGCAACGTCAGCCGACACCATGGCCAAGGCGATGTTCCGATCCAGCCTCGGGGAATAGACCGCCGACGTGATCTTACCGACATCCGCGCCTTCGTGGCGAACCGGCCAGAAACGCGTGTTCGGACCCGCGAGCGGCGGACCGTCGATCACCAGACCGACTTGTTTCCGCGTCACCCCGTGGTCGCGAATCCGGCGCAGCGCCGCCTTGCCGATGAAATCGGCTTCCATATCGACATTGACGAGACGATCCAGACCCAGCTCATAGGGATTGGTGTGGATGTCCGCATCGGCGTGATAGGACAGCATGCCGCCCTCGATCCGACGGATCGTGGAGGTGTGGCCCGGCTTCAAGCCGAAGGGCGCGCCCACCGCCATGATCGTTTCCCACAACTCGTCCCCACGCGACCCGTCGCGCAGGAACAGTTCATAGCCCAGTTCGCTCGACCAGCCGGTGCGGGAGACGATCAACGGGATCCCGTTCAGCTCGACCTCGCGGAACCAATAATACCGCAGGTCCATGATGCTCTCGCCGAACAGCGCCTGCATGATTTTGCCCGATTGCGGCCCTTGCAACTGAAGCGGTGAGACGTCGGGCTCGCGGATCGTCACATCCATCCCGGAGTTGAGGGCGACGCCCTGGGCCCAGAGGAGAATGTCGCTGTCGGAAAGCGACAACCAGAAGTGATTCTCCGCAAGACGAAGCAGGACGGGATCGTTCAAAAGCCCCCCATCCGCATTCGTGATCAGAACGTATTTACACTGCCCAACCGCCATCTTGGACAAATCGCGCGACGTCAGCATTTGGGTAAATCGCGCGGCATCGGGCCCGGTTATCTCGACCTGCCGTTCCACGGCGACGTCGCAGAGGATCGCCTCATTGACCAGGTTCCAGAAATTCTGTTCCGGATCGCCGAAATCACGGGGGATGTACATGTGGTTGTAGACAGAGAAACCCTTGGCTCCCCAACGGACCGTCGCCTCGAAGTAAGGAGACTTCCGAATCTGGGTGCCGAATCCGAAATCGTGATCCACGTGCATGGCCAACCCTCCGCCTGCTTGATGCGAACCGCGCAAAACTACTGTGAAAAACAAAGGCGGCATCGGACGAGTCGACCTGATCTATTTCAAAAACGCCTCATGCCTAAAGTGCCGCGCCCACGACCAAGGCTTCGACCAGCGGGCCAAATGGGCAAGGTGGGTGGACGAAGCCCCTTGCTTTCAAGCCTTTACCGTTTCTTGAGTCATTCATGCTACGGTCAAAGCATGCTGTTTCGTGGATAGGAAAGCGGCCGGCCGTTGAGTGGAAAACCCGTAGAGACGCTGAAAAAGATCTCGCAACAGGACCTGGACCCGGAACTGGTGCTCCATGAGCGCTTTCTTCTGGGCCAGATCAACGGCAAGCGTCTCAATCTCGTCCTCCACGATCTCTCTTACAGGGACCTGTCGAACAAGGACCTCTCCAACTCAGACCTTGCGGGCTGCCGGTTCCAGAACGCGACCCTGACCGCCACTAAATTCGTCTCGGCGGGCCTGTTCGCCGCGGACCTGACCCAGGCGGACTGCAAGAAGGCCGATTTCACCCGTGCCGATCTGCGCGGCGCCTTCCTGCGCGGGGCCGACCTCAGCGACGCCATCCTGACGGATGTCGACATGCGCGAAGGGGAGATGATGAGCCCCGACGAGGACGGCAATCTCATCCGGATCGCGGGCAATCCGGGAGGCGTCCATCTCGGCGCCGCCCTGTTGTCGCGCGCGGACCTCAGTCACGCCCGGATCACCGGCGGCAACATGATCCAGACCGACCTCACCGATGTGAACTTCCGCAATGCCAAGCTGAACGGCGCGGATCTATCGGGGGCCTGCATGACCGGCGCCAATCTGGAGAACGCCGATCTCTCGGATGCGGACATGTCCAATGTCATCCTGCACGGGGCGATCCTGTCCGGCGCGATCCTGTCCGGCACAAAGCTGGACGGGGCCGATCTGGCGGGCGCCGTTCTCGGCAATGCGGACACCGCAAGCCCGACCTTCGAGAACGCCCTCCTGCCCAAGAGTTTCGAAAGCCTGGGCGACAGCATGAAGGCGATCGTCGCCGCCCATATCGACTGGATCGGCAGTGCCGGGGAGAAGGGCCGCCGCGCCGACTTCACCCGCATCGACCTGTCCCACATGGTCCTGGACGGCCTCAACCTCTCGGCCGCGACCTTCGAGTTCTCGGTTCTGGTCGAGGCCCAGCTGGAACGCACGATCTTGATGATGAGCAACATGTCCTTCGCCGATCTGCGCGGCTCCAAACTGAATTACGCGGACATGCGCGGGATCACCCTGCGACGGGCCAATTTGACCGGGGCCAGCATGCGGGGGGTGAGGATGAGCGGCGTTCCGATGGTCGGAACGACGACCAAGACCTGGTCGTCCCATCTCGACCACTCCCGCTTCGTCAGCGCCGATCTGTCCGGGGCGGAGTTGATGCGCACCAATGCGGAAGGCGCCGATTTCTCCAAGGCCAACCTCCAACGCGCCGATCTGACCGGCGCCCGCCTCGTCGACTGCGACTTCACCGGCGCCGACCTCAGGGGCGCCATTCTGGAAGGCGCCGATACACGGGGCTGCAAGGGTTTGGAGGATGTCGAGTAGACCGGAGCCCCCGCGGCCGGAAACCACCGCGGCGGTCACCCGCGGGGTGATGCGGATGCTCGCCGACCTCGGCCTCAGCCCCATCGCGGAGGTCTCTCTCGCCACCGGCCGGCGCGTCGACGTCATGGCGATCGGCAAGACCGGGGATATCACCGTCGTCGAGGTCAAGAGCGCACTGGAGGACTATCAGGCCGACAAGAAATGGCAGGAGTATCTGGATTACTGCGACCGCTTCTTCTTCGCCGTGGGAGAGGGCTTTCCGATCGACATCCTGCCGCCGGAGACCGGTCTTATCGTCGCCGACGCCTATGGCGCGGCGATCCACCGCGAGGCGGCGGTGATCCCCCTGCCCGCCGCCCGGCGCAAGGCGATGCTGATCCGCTACGGCCAAGCCGCCTCCGCACGACTGTTGTCGCTGACGGACCCGGGGTTCCGGGGGCTCTAATCCTTGCCTGGCAGATAGCCTTTGGACTTGGCAGCCTGGTACCAGGCCCAGGCATCGGCAACGATCCGCTCCAGACTTTCGGAGCGTTCCGGACGCCAGCCGAGCGTCTCGCGGGCCCGGGCGACATCGGCGACCAACACCGGAACGTCGCCCGGCCGCCGGTCGACCTCCTCAAAGGGCACCTCGAGCCCGGTGACCTTCTCCACCGCCCGGATCACCTGCCGCACGCTGGCGCCGGTGCCGGACCCGAGATTGCAGGTGAGCGACCCGCCATCGGCCAGCAGATGATCGACCGCCCGGACATGGGCGCCCGCGAGATCCGCGACATGGACATAGTCGCGGACGCAGGTGCCGTCGGCGGTGTCGTAATCCGTGCCGAACAGCTTGAGCGCGGGGCGGTCGCCGGCCGCGGCCATCAGGCAGAGCGGCACCAGATGGCTTTCCGGCCAATGCGCCTCGCCGATCTCCGCCTCCTCGGACGCGCCGGCCGCATTGAAATACCGCAGCGTCACATGACGCAGGACACCCGCCCCCGCCGCGTCCTCCAGCGCGATCTCCGTCGCCCGCTTGCTGTGTCCATAGGGATTGCCGGGGCCAATCGGGTCGGTCTCGGAGAGAGCGGAATGCTGGTCCGCCGGGCGATAGACGGCGGCGGTGGAGGAAAAGACGATCGCGCCGACTCCGGCCTCCGCCATGGCGCTCATCAGATTGAGCGCGCCACCCGTGTTCTCCCGGTGGAAGCGGACGGGATCGCGCACCGATTCGCCGACCTCGATGAGGCCCGCGAAATGAACGACCGCCGCAGGTCGGTGCTCCTCCAAGGCGGCGAGAATGGCTCGCCGATCCATGAGGTCCCCCTGCACCAGGGGGCCGAAGCGGACGGCCCAGGGGTGACCGGAGCGCATATTGTCGAAGACGACGGGGACATGCCCCTCCGCCGCGAGCGCCTTGGCCGTGTGGCTACCGATATAGCCGGCGCCGCCCGTGACCAAGACGACCGCCATCAGGCCTTCATCTTCTCGATGGTCTTGGTGGTCGAGAACCCGTCTTCGAGTTCCGCGAGATGGACTTTCCCGCCATAGGCCAGCACGACCTCCGAGCCGACGACCGTTTCCACCGTGTAGTCCGCGCCCTTGACCAGGACGTCGGGCTTCACGGCCGAGATCAGGTTTATCGGCGTGTCCTCGTCGAACACGACCAGCAGGTCGACGCTGGCCAATCCCGCCAGCACCGCCGCCCGCGCCTCGACCGAATTGACCGGTCGGGTCTCGCCCTTGAGACGTCGGATCGAGGCGTCGCTGTTGAGGCCGAGGATCAGGCGGTCGCAGCGTTCCTTGGCCTGGGTCAACAGCGAAACGTGACCCGGATGGAGCAGATCGAAGCAGCCATTGGTGAACCCGATGCTGTAGCCCCGCTCCCGCCAATCGGCGACCTGGGTCAGCGCACCGTCCAGGTCTTCCAGCTTGCCATGGGCGATGCGGTCCAGGGTGCCGCTGAAGCTGTCGCGGATTTCCCGGGTCTCGGCGATCGCCGTCCCCGGTTTACCCACGACGATCCCCGCCGCGACGTTGGCGAGCGCCATGGCCGTCGACAGGCTCTCGCCGACCGCCAGCACCGCCCCCATGAGAGCGACCACCGTGTCGCCGGCCCCGGAGACGTCATAGACCTTCTTCACATTGGCCGGCTCGTGGGCGGGCGGTTCTCCGCGTACGAACAGGCTCATGCCCTCGTCCGAGCGGGTCACCAGCACGGCCGTAAGATCGTAGTGGTCCAGGAGATGGTTCGCCGCCGCCGCGATCTCCTCGGTCGTGCCGACCGGCATGCGGGTGGCCAAGGCGAGTTCCTTGCGGTTCGGCGTCACCACCGTGGCGCCGCGATAGCGTTCGTAGTCGTCGCCCTTGGGATCGACGATCACCGGTTTGCCGGCCAGCGTCGCCTTTTCGATCAGCGCCCGGCAGATATCCGGGGTCAGGACGCCCTTGCCGTAGTCGGAGAGGATGAGGGCGCCGGTCGTCTCGACCTCGGCCACCGCCCGTTCCATCAGATCCTCGGCCAGAACGCCCGAGACGGCGTGGACATTCTCCCGGTCGGCCCGCAGCAATTGCTGGCCGCCGGCGACATAGCGTTCCTTCACCGTGGTCTGGCGCTTGTGGTCGACCAGGAGATGGCTCTCGACACTGTCATGCTTGCCGATCAGCCTGGTCAGCGAGCGCCCCGCCTCGTCCCCACCGGCGAGACTGACGAAACAGGTCTCCGCGCCAAGCGCGGCCAGATTGCGCACCACGTTGGCCGCCCCGCCCGGCATGGTTTCCTGCCGCTCGACGGTCAGGATGGGGATCGGCCCCTCCGGCGAGATCCGGTCCACCGCGCCATAAACGAATAGATCCAGCATGGCGTCGCCGACGCAGAGCACGCGCCGCCCGGCGACCTGGTCGAGGACGGCTTGGAGATGAGCGGTACGGTCGGTCATGGATCAGCCTTCCGCTTGGTCGTCGTCCAACAGGCCGAGTTCGATCTCGATGGCGCCGCAGAGCATCTGCCCCAGCATGATGTGCATTTCCTGGATCCGCGCCGTGGTGTCCGAGGGCACCACGAGGATCGGCCCCGGAAAGGGCGAAGTCGCCGGATCGGTCAGGTCGCCGCCGCCCTTGCCGGTCAAGGCCGCGACCGTGATGCCCATCGCCTGCGCCTGCTCGAAGGCTTTGAGGACATTGGGGCTCTTGCCCGATGTGGTGATCCCGATGGCGACATCGCCCGGCTTGCCGAGCGCCTCGACCTGACGGCTGAAGATCCTCTCGAAGCCCAGATCGTTTCCGATGGCGGTCAGGGCCGACGTGTCGGTGGTCAACGCGATCGCCGGCACCGCCGCCCGGTTCTTGATATAGCGCACCGTCAACTCGGTCGCGAGATGCTGGGCGTCCGCCGCACTGCCGCCATTGCCGAAGAACATCAGCTTCCCGCCCTGGCGCAGGCTGGCGACGCAGGTCTCGACCAGATGGACGAAGGGCAGACGCAACTGTTCCCGGCAGCGGGCCACGACTTCCGTATGCTCGGCATACTCCGAATCGAAGAACAGGTTCAGGTCCATGGAGGCTCTTTTCTCAGGCAGCTTCTTCGGGCGACTTTTCAGGCACCATATTCAGGCACCATATTCAGGCAACGGTCTTGAGGCCCGGCAGATAGTCCTCCCGGTACCAGCGATAGGTCTCTTCAAGGCCCTCTTTAAACGGGATTTTCGCTGTCCAGCCAAGGGCCTTGAGCTTGGAGGAGTCGGCGAGCTTGCGGGGTGTGCCGTCCGGCTTGCTCCGGTCGAAGACGAGATCCCCGGTGAACCCGACCACCTGCTTCACGGTTTCCGCCAACCGCCGGATCGAGACCTCCTCCCCGGTGCCGATATTGATGTGCTGATCCTCGGAATACCGCTCGAGGACATGGAGGGCGGCGTCGGCGAGATCGTCCACATGGATGAACTCCCGCAAGGGGGACCCCGATCCCCAGACCACCACCTCCTTCGCCCCGGCTTCCTTCGCTTCGTGGAAACGGCGGATCAGGGCCGGTAGCACATGGCTGTTTTCCGGGTCGAAATTGTCGTTCGGCCCATAGAGATTGGTCGGCATCGCGGAGACCGCGTCGAAACCGTATTGCCGCCGATAGGCGAGCGCCAGCTTGAGCCCCGCGATCTTGGCGATGGCATACCACTCGTTGGTCGGCTCCAGCGGCCCGGTGAGCAGGCTGTCCTCCGGGATCGGTTGGGGCGCATGCTTCGGATAGATGCAGGTGGACCCCAGGAAGAGGAATTTGCGGCAGCCGGTCTTGTGGGCCGCGTCCAATGTGTTGAGGGCGATCGACGTGTTGATGCCGATGAAGTCGGCCGGATAGGTCGCGTTGGCGTGGATACCGCCGACCTTGGCCGCGGCCATCACCACATGGGTCGGCCGTTCGGCGGCGAAGAAAGCCTCGGTCTCGGCCTGGCGGGTGAGATCAAGCTCGCCATGGCTTCGGGTGACGATGTTGGTGTGCCCCCGTGCCGTCAGCGCCCGCAGAATCGCCGAGCCGACCAGTCCGCGGTGACCGGCGACGAAGACCTTATCCTCGGGCCGCAGGGGTCGTGTGGTATCCATGGTCCCGCTCCTCTACGTGGCGTATCCGCCGACCCGGGGGCTGAATCCGTTCTCGATCAGCGTCTTGTCCCGGCGGGCCCGCTCCATATCCGCGTCAACCATCATATTCACCAGCGCCTCGAAGGTCACGGTCGGCGTCCATCCCAGGACCCGTTCCGCCTTCGACGCGTCGCCTTCCAGATGATCGACCTCGGCCGGTCGCAGATAGCGCGGATCGGTCTCCACATGGTCCCGCCAGTCGAGGTCGACATGCCCGAAGGCGGCTTCCAGGTAATCCCGCACGCTGCGGCTTTCACCCGTCGCCACGACATAGTCGTCGGGCTTGTCCTGCTGCAGCATCCGCCACATGGCCTCCACATAGTCGCCGGCGAAGCCCCAATCCCGCTTGGCGTCGAGATTGCCGAGATAGAGCTTGTCCTGCAGCCCCATTTTGATGCGGCCGACCGCGCGGCTGATCTTGCGCGTGACGAAGGTCTCGCCGCGCCGAGGGCTCTCATGGTTGAAAAGAATACCGTTGCAGGCGAACAGGCCATAGGCCTCCCGGTAATTCACCGTGTACCAATGGGCCGCGACCTTGCCGACCGCGTAGGGGCTGCGGGGATGGAAGGGCGTCGTCTCGGACTGGGGCGGCGGCGCCGATCCGAACATCTCGGAAGACCCGGCCTGATAGAACCGGCTCGGCTTGCCGGTGGCATCGACATGACGACGCAGGGCTTCGAGCAGCCGCAAGGTTCCGGTCGCCACCACATCGGCGGTGTATTCCGGTTGGTCGAAGGACACCCGGACATGGGATTGGGCGGCCAGATGATAGACCTCGTCGGGCCGGGTCTGATCCAGCAGGCGGGACAGACCGCTTGAATCCGCGACATCGCCATAATGCAGCCGCAGGCGGGCGCCATGTTCGTGGGGGTCCTGATAGAGATGATCCAGTCGCTGGGTCGCGAAATTGGAGGACCGGCGAACGAGCCCTTCGACCCGGTAGCCCTTTTGGAGCAGAAGCTCCGCGAGATAACTGCCGTCTTGCCCCGTGATGCCGGTGATGAGCGCGGTTTTCATGGCCGTCAACTTGCCGTTTTGTTACGCTTACGGCAACGGTTTTGCACGCCCGTCCAATGCTATGACGTGGGCACAGGAGAGGGATAGGGAAACTTCTGATGATTTTTATCTAAAATTTTATTGAAATTTTCGCAGGCTTGTATACGTTTGCATTACGGAGTTGGGTAAATTGAACGCTTGAGTGCTGGAAGGGGTTTGCAGCAATGACCGATACCATCGTTGGATCGAACGGGGACGACGTTCTGCGTCCGCATAACGAGGGTAGCGTCATCGATGGCGGTGACGGCGTCGATACTCTGTCCTATGACCGCGCCAAATCGGGCGTGACGGTCAATCTCGCCAAGGGCACCGCCGCTAAGCTCGGCGCCCAAAACCAGGTCGACAATGGCAGCTTCGAGAAGACCGAAGCGCCGGTTACCTCCTACAGCTTCACCACCCCGATCGGCTGGAAAGCCAGCGACACCGGCGAGGTTTGGAAAAGCGGCAAGGTCGAGGGTGTCGAGTCCAGCAAGGGCGACCACCATCTCGAACTCGATGCGCACAAGAACGGCACCCTGGACGAGATCTATCAGGACATCCCCGTGACCGCCGGCGAGACCTTCCAGCTCTCCCTCGACATCCGGGCCCGCCAGGCAGGCCCCGAGAGCGTCGAGATCTATTGGGACGGCGTGCTGATCGCCACGGTCGAAACCACCACCCAGGAGTGGGAAACCGTCACCCTGGATCTCCCGGCCGCCTCCGCGGATACCGCTCGGCTGGCCTTCAAGGAGGTCGCCGGCGAAAACACCAGCTATGGCCCGCTGCTCGACGATGTCAAACTGCTGGCGTCCCGCACCGACGAACTCACCTCGATCGAGAATGTGATCGGCTCCCGCCATGACGACGATATCACCGGATCCAACGCCGCCAACGTCCTCGACGGGAAAAGCGGTGACGATGTTCTGAAAGGCGGCAAGGGCAAGGATGTTCTGACCGGTGGGGCCGGCGCGGACACCGTCGACGGCGGCGACGACAACGACCTGATCCTGATCAAGGGCCGGGACGCCGAGAACGATGTGATCAAGGGCGGCAGCGGCGTCGACACCCTGAAAGTCTCCGATAACAAGACCGCGACGCTCAAGACCTTCGACGACGCCAACTCCATCGAGAAGGTCGAGGGCAAGCTCCAGGGCACCAACAAGGCCGACGATCTCGACTTCCGCAAGGTCCAGACCATGACCGG